>NZ_CP104205.1:0-1170000 GCF_025244665.1 Maribacter litopenaei
AAATTTTGCGCTCACAATCGCAAGAACTCAAGTCTTTAATTAAGGAGGAATATGATTTTTCAAAAATTGGTTCCATGCAAGTGGACTTGGAATTTGATTACGAAAAAAATAGGGCCAAGACCTTGGCAGTTGCCAAAGCAAATAATCTAAAATTAAAGGAGGTCCTACCGAACGGTAAAAAAGTCGAGTTACAGGAAATTGGTCAGGATGGTAGCCCTATTTATTATGAGACCTATGCAGACAATGCAAGTCAGACTTCTAGAGCCTCTGCCCTGCATAGCAATGGTCTATTAAATTTGGACTTGGACGGTCTCGGCATGCAAGTGGGTGTTTGGGATGCCGGGGTAGCACTTACCACACACCAAGAATATGATGTAAGGGCAATGATAGGTGATGGTAGTACAGAGGTAGACGCACATGCCACCTTGGTTACTGGGAGTTTAATTTCTTCCGGAATAAAAAGGGACGCCCAAGGGGTTGCCTACAGGGCCAACGTTCTTTCCCATGATTGGACACGGGATAAAATAGAAGTTGCCGATGCCGCAGCAAACGGTCTATTGCTTTCCAATCATTCTTATGGTATCATGCCCGACCGGGTGCCGGATTGGTATTTCGGCTCCTATATAAAGGTAGCTCAAGACTGGGACAATATCATGTACAATGCTCCCTATTATCTTATGGTAACTGCAGCGGGAAACGCTAGGCATAGTGGAGATAATGAATCCCCAATTTTTGGTGCCAATATGGATGGGTTCGATTTACTTTTGGGGTTCACCATTGCGAAAAATGGACTGACCGTTGCAGGTTCCAATTCTAAAATTGATAGATATGGCAACCTAAAAGAAGCTTCTGTATCTGCTTATAGTAGTTACGATCCGGTGGACGATGGTAGAATTAAACCCGACTTGGCTGGAGATGGATCCTCTATTTTATCCACGGACGCCAACAGTGATACCAGTTATGACGTTTCCGCTGGAACCTCTATGGCCACTCCCGGTGTAACAGGGGCCTTATTGCTATTGCAACAGTATAACGAACAACTATATGGGTCTTATTTAAAGGCAGCGACCTTAAAAGGCCTTGCCTTACATACAGCCGATGATGTGGATGCCCCTGGACCGGACTATAAGATGGGTTGGGGGGTCATGAACGCAAAAAGGGCTGCCGAGGTGTTGTATCAAAAGGATTTTAACAGTCATATTGGGGAGTCTTCCATTTCCTCAGGAGAGACCTTTGAATTTTCGGTGAAGGCAAAAGAGGGGGAAACCTTGGTAGCCTCCATATCTTGGACAGATCCTGCATCGGAATATATTAATAGAGGTGAGTTGAACAATAGTACTCCCGCACTCGTGAACGATTTGGACATTAGAATTACCCAAGATGGAAAAACATTCCTCCCATGGAAGTTAAATCCTAAAAATCCAAATGCTGCAGCGGAGAAAGGCGATAATCTAGTGGATCCTTTTGAAAAGATTGAAATTCCTAATGCCCAAGGCAATTATACAATTATTGTATCCCACAAAGGAAACTTGTTGCAGGATACACAAGACTATTCTTTGATAGTTTCGGGAGCTTCCTTTACGGAATGTAGACTGAATGCTCCTAGCGGTTTGGCATTTGCAAATGCATTTGTAAGCGGAATTTCGTTGGAATGGGATGAGATTACGGATGGGCTCTACGAGGTACAGTACAAAAATGAAAAGGAAGAAACATGGATTTCCAATTTTACCGCAAATGGTTCCGCAACCTTATCAGATTTAGTTCTAAGTGAGAACTACATCGTTCGTGTAAGAACATTTTGTTCCCAAAATATGGCTTCCGAGTTTAGTATGGAATACAAGTTCACCTTCGAGGGTATCAATACTGAAGTTGGGGTTTTGGATATATTTCAAACTTTAGGCGTGGATAACAGCATTAACTTTTCAGTATATCCTAATCCCGCCGCAAACCAAATAAGTCTGCTGACCGAAGTAGGAGAATCTGCCATGTACCGTATTATTTCTGCTTCCGGGATAGAGTTAAAAGTAGGTCAGGTAGGAACGGAACCTATCCAGGTAGCTGATTTGGCTACCGGAATGTACATTCTTCAAGTCAAGGATGGGGATTCCTATAGAAGCACCAAATTCTATAAAAATTAAAACGTAATTCGCCCTTATTCCCCCGGAACCTTTTTATTTCTCCTTTCATAGGATCTGACTTGTTTAAAGCGAGTCGGGTCTTTTTGATTTCCTTTTTGAAGATAGCTATTCATAGACAAAATCGATATAATAATAAGTCAAAACAAGACAAAAACTATTCATTTCAGCGTCTAATTTGGTACATTTACATTTACTGGAACTTAAAAACTTAGACACAATGGATACTAGCAAAAATCCCCATGGCGAAGCATGGGACGTAAACGATTCAGAAGCAGCGGGCTGCCCATTTTTAAACGGGCAAATGACCCAAACCGCGGGTGGAGGAACCACTAACCGCGATTGGTGGCCTAATATGTTGAACCTTAATATTTTAAGGTTGCATTCGTCTAAATCTGATCCGATGAATTGCGATTTCAATTATGCTGAGGAATTCAAAAAATTGGATTTGGCAGCCATCAAAAAAGATTTAACAGAACTAATGACCGATAGTCAAGATTGGTGGCCGGCGGATTATGGGCACTATGGGCCATTTTTCATTAGAATGGCGTGGCATGCGGCAGGTACCTACAGAATTTCAGATGGACGAGGTGGAGGAAGTACCGGAAACCAACGTTTTGCTCCATTGAACAGTTGGCCGAGATAACGCCAACTTGGACAAGGCTCGGTTATTGTTATGGCCTATCAAACAGAAATATGGGAAGCAAATATCTTGGGCAGACTTATTGATCTTGGCTGGTAATGTGGCCCATGAATCAATGGGATTGAAAATGTTCGGCTTTGGCGGTGGCCGTGAAGATATCCGGCAGCCGAAGAGGATGTGTACTGGGGTTCCGAAACGGAATGGCTTGGAAACAAAGAACGATATGATTCCGAAGGAAATAAACTGGAAAATCCATTAGGGGCCGCTCACATGGGATTGATTTATGTAAATCCTGAAGGGCATAATGCCAATCCGGATCCAGCGGAAGCGGCACATTATATTCGTGAAACCTTTGGTAGAATGGCGATGGACGATTATGAGACGGTAGCCTTGATTGCCGGAGGACACACATTTGGAAAAACGCACGGTGCGGCCAAGGATACTGAGTATTTGGAGCCTGAACCAGCCGGCGCGGACATCACCATGCAGAGTATGGGATGGAAAAACAATTTTAATAGCGGCGTAGGTGCCGATACCATTACGAGTGGTTTAGAAGGGGCATGGAGCCAAACCCCAACGAAGTGGAGCCATAATTACTTTAAAAACTTGTTTGGTTTCGAGTGGGAATTAACAAAAAGTCCCGCTGGAGCATGGCAGTATAAGCCTGTAGGTGATGCAGGTGCAGGAACTGTACCGAGATGCACACATTGAAGGGAAAGCACATCAACCTTTCATGCTGGTCACTGACATGTCTTTACGTGTAGATCCAGCGTACGAAAAGATATCCGGACATTTCTTGGAAAACCCTGATGAATTTGCCGATGCTTATGCAAGGGCCTGGTTTAAATTGACGCATAGGGATATGGGACCTGTAGATAGATACCTTGGACCTGAAGTTCCTGAGGAAGTATTGTTATGGCAAGATCCAGTTCCTGCAGTAGACCATGAGTTGATAAACGACTCCGATATCGCTGAATTGAAAAAGAACATTTTGGCTTCCGGACTTTCTTTACCAAGTATGGTATCTGCAGCATGGGGTGCAGCTTCCATCTACAGGGATTCTGATAAACGAGGTGGTGCCAACGGCGGACGTATTCGTTTGGCTCCACAAAAGAACTGGAAAGCGAACAATCCAAAACAATTGGCAGAAGTCATTGATACCCTCGAGCGTATCCAAAAAGAATTCAACGATGCCCAATCCGGAAACAAAAAGGTTTCCTTTGCGGATCTGGTAGTCTTGGCAGGAACCGTTGCAGTAGAAAAAGCGGCGCATAATGCAGGTCATGAAGTAACGGTGCCATTCTCGCCAGGAAGAACCGATGCCACACAAGAAAACACCGATGTAGAGGCATTTGAGGCCTTGGAGCCTTTGGCAGATGGCTTTAGAAACTTTACCAAGGACAAGTACTCCGTTAAAGGAGAAGAGTTGTTGGTGGACAGAGCCAATTTATTGACCTTGACGCCACCCGAAATGACGGTTTTGGTAGGGGGTATGCGTTCATTAGGAGCAAATGCCGATGGTTCCAATCACGGTATTTTTACCGATAAGAAGGATCAGTTGACCAATGATTTCTTTGTAAACCTTTTGAATATGGGAACTACTTGGAAGTCGATTTCGGATGATGACACCCTTTTTGAAGGAACAGACCGTAAGACCGGTGAAAAGAAATGGACCGGAACCCGTGTGGACTTGATTTTTGGTTCTAACTCTGAATTAAGGGCCCTGGCTGAGGTATATGCTACCTCCGATGCCAAGGAAAAGTTTGTAAAGGACTTTGTAAAGGCGTGGATCAAAGTAATGAACTTGGACAGGTTTGATTTGAAATAGTAACCAGACTAACTATATGCTTTTAGGCAAAAGGGCAGCTCATTGAGCTGCCCTTTTTACTTTATCAAGATAATATGTTACACCTTTTTTATTTGATGGTCCTCCAATAAAGGTTCATTACGTAATCGTAGAAAGGCCTGTGCGGTGGTGACCACATCCAATTCGCAATAATCAATAATACGATCTAGGTTCTGTTCTTCGTAATACACGTCCCGTACCATGCTGCCGTCAATGTCTTCCTTAGGGGAGGGAATTCCCAAAATATTAGCCATTAGTTTTAAAGATGTGTAATGTTTGTAATCCCCGAATTTCCATAGGTCCATCGTATCCAAATGGGGAACTTCCCATGGTTTTTTTCCGAAAAGGTCCAGTTTCCAAGGCAGGGAGATTCGATTAATGATCATCCGGCGGGCGATATAGGGAAAATCGAACTCCTTTCCATTGTGGGCACAAAGGAGGTGTTTGGCTTCACTGAAATGTCCGTTCAATAGGTTTTTAAAGTCCTTTAAAAGTTTGGGTTCATCCCCGTGAAAACTCGTAACCCTAAAATGGAGGGTTTCTCCCTGCATTTTAAAGTACCCTACAGAAATACAGATAATTTTACCAAACTCTGCCCAAATCCCGGCTCGATCATAAAATTCCTCGGCGGTAAAATCCTCTTTTCTTTGGTATTTGGATTTTTGTTCCCAAAGTTCCTGTTTCACATCGTCCAGTTCCTGAAACTGTTCTTTTTCCGGAACGGTTTCAATATCCAAAAATAGGATGTGTTCCAAATTTAGTTTGTGTAACATACCCAATTGTTATGGTTAGCCCTTTCAATTTAGGATAATATTTTAATTCCAATGGGATTAATCTCTCTGAATAGGTCAAATTCAGGGAACCGACCAAGCAGTCTTTTTTAGGTCTTGAAAAAATTCAATCGATATGATAATGATAGACCTGCATCCATTTCAATCGATATATTACGTAAAATAGCACCTATTAATTAAATGAAAGCAATTTTTAGACTGGTTGGTCTGTACCATTTAGAAAAGAGTCTGCTGTTTTACTGGATTTTCATGATCCGGAAGCCATTTTTTCCGGTGCAGCCCGCCGGCGTAGCCCGTAAGGGAACCATCACTACCGATTACCCTGTGGCAGGGCACCACAATCCACAAAGGATTTTTACCATTGGCGGAGGCCACGGCCCTAATGGCTTTTACGTCACCCAAAGTTTTGCTCAGATCAAGATAAGAAACTGTTTTTCCATAGGGAATGTCCTGCAGGGCTGCCCATACCGATTTTTGAAAATCGATTCCCGACGGATTTAGCAGTAAATCGAAATACGTTCCGGTACCTTCAAAGTATTCTTTCAATTGGTAGGCCGCCTCCTCTAGTTCAGAAGGCAGTATATCGGTAGGTGTTTCATCGGAATCCAAAACGGTTATGGAGGCTAGACCATTTTCGTCACCTTCCAACTTAGCCATTCCTAAGGGTGTTTGGACAAAGGCTGTTTCCATTGAAGTTACTCTTCTTCTTTTTCTTTTGTTTTCTCCTCCTCCACAGGATTCTTCTCAATGACACCGCTCTTTTTGGCCCTATTTTCCCAATTTCTACGGGCCAAAAGTTGCAAGTCCGCTACATTATCACTCTCGTCCATGATTTCGAGCCCTAGAAGCGTCTCTATGACATCCTCCATGGTTACAAGGCCACTTACAGACCCATATTCGTCCATCACCAAGGCAATATGCTCTCTTTTGTTGACAAACGTATCGAAAAGTTTCGGAATGGGGGTATCCCGTTTCGTCAATAAAATCTCGCGTCTAATTTCTTCCAAAGGTAAGTCCCCATTTTCATTGATGATTTCCTCATAAACGTTATCCTTTAGCACAAATCCGGTGATATTGTCCACTTTGTCATCGAAAATTGGTATTCTAGAAAATCGCAACTTTGGGTTGTCCTCGAAAAATGCTTGTATCGTTTTGTCGGAAGAGGCGATTTTCATGACCGCCCTGGGCGTCATGATGTCCTTTACCAAGACCTCATCAAACCGCAGAAGATTTTTAATAATGGTAGATTCCGATTTTTGAAATACCCCCTCTTCATGCGCCATATCTGTCATGGCTGTAAAATCTTCACGGCTTAATACGCTTCCATGATGTCCCTTACCTCCTACCAATTTGGTAAAGAGCTGTAACAACCACAACAATCCGGTATATTTCAAGGCTAATACCATTGCCTTTAGGGCTTTGGCTGTGAAATTAGCCAATTGCTTCCAATAGGTGGCCCCAATAGTTTTAGGTATTATTTCTGATGCGACTAAAATCAGGATGGTCATAATGGTGGAAACTAGGCCCACCATCAGGTCTTCGGTAAATTCCATTCCTAAGATGGAACGTTGCGTACTTCCATAAAGCTCCGCATAGGCTGCCTTTGCCTGTACCCCCACCAAAATGGCACCAACGGTGTGGGCGATGGTATTTAACGTGAGTATAGCAATGAGTGGTTTGTCCACATCCTGTTTTAACTCCTCAAGGGTTAATGCATAGGCCTTCCCTTCCCTCTTTTTTACGTTCACAAAGGTTGGGGTAATACTCAACAGTACCGCCTCTAAAATGGAACATAGGAAAGAAAAAAAAATGGAAATAAGGGCGTAAAAAATGAGTAATCCCATAAAAGTGTTTTGGGTGCCTAAGATACCAATTAAATCGTTTTACGCCATAAGCATCTAGTCTTAGGGGCACAGAATTTTTTATGGGGTCAAAAAAGAAATAATATAGATGTATATGGGGTGGACACTACTTTTACTCTGTAACCAAAGCCTTATAAAATACTTGTTGGACGGCGGAACGAATATGTAGGTCGTACAGTGCCCTATGTTCCCTGCTGGGATAGACCCTATTTGAAAGAAAAATATATACCAGTTGGTTTTTAGGGTCCGCCCAAACAAAAGTCCCTGTAAAACCGCTATGTCCAAAGCTTTCAGGACTCACCTCCGGGGCGGGATAGGCATCCTTTAACGCCAGTGAATCATTACCTAGTAAGGGTTTGTCAAACCCTAAACCTCTGCGGTTTTTGTTTTCAGGATACTGTACCTTGATAAATTCTTTGACTGCGGCTTCGGGCAAAATCGGGTTCCTTTAAATTCGCCCAAGTTCATATAAAGCTGCATTATTTTGGCCAAGTCCATGGCCGTTCCAAACAACCCGGCATTTCCGGAAATACCACCAAGGAGGGAGGCATTTTCATCATGTACCCATCCTTGGGTCAATGTATGTCTGTATAAAGTATCCATCTCGGTAGGAACAATACGATTTGGAAGATTTTTGGAGGAAGGCAAAAATCCCAATGTGTTAGCACCGATGGGACGATAGAAGTTTTGTGCTACGTATTTCTCATAGGGGTCCCTGTAATATCTGTAATTATTTTTGGAAATAATAGGAATGTGAGACCAGAATACCGATAGGTCTTATCTTCTGACACCTTGGAGCGGTTGATCATGCGATACATTTTTCGATTGAACCTACTTTTAACATAGATGTTCTCAAAGGCTTGTTTTTCAAAACGATTGCTTTTAGATTTTCGCAAAAATCTATTTTTAAACCGACCGTTCTTTTTCAAGGTTTCGTTTAAAAAAACGATGTAGGGTTGCAATCCCGCTTGATGGGCCAATATTTCCCTAAGGGTGATATCCTTCTTATCTTTTCGTCGCTTCCAGGGTTTCCAATACGTGCTAAAAGGTTCATCCAAATTCAATTTTCCTTCCCCTACCAATTTCATAATGGCCGGAAGTGGGCCGGTTATTTTGGTAACCGAGGCCAGATCGTACAAATCGTCCAAAGCCACAGGTTGAAGACTGTCATAAGTGTGAAATCCATAGGCTTCATGAAATAGGATGGAGTCATTTTTGGCGACCAACACCTGTGCACCCGGGAAAGCGTTATTTTTTATACCATTTGTTATTATCGAATCGACTTGGTCATATACTATTTGATAATCGGAAGTAACGGAATCTTCTTTGCTGGTGTCATCATGCTGTTTCTGTCCCAAAACCAGCTGTGAACAAAGTCCCATAAAAAGATAGAAGATGGTTTTAGACATCACAGTTTTTTGCTGTTTCAAATTCAAATATAAACTTTGGAGTCCATAGGATACATGTAGGTAGGAATTTATTTTAGGCCTTCCTGTGTTTGCAACAAAATCTCCGAGACTCTTTTTTTCAAGGATTCCGGTTCCAATATTTGTGCATAGTCTCCAAAGGACAGAAACCATCTAGAAAAATAGTTCTGAACATCGTCCACCATAAAAGTCATCTCCACTTGATTTCCTTTGATTGTTTCCGAGACAAAACCTTGATGTCTTTTACTACCACCCAAGTATTTACTTATTTTTCTATCGACCAATATCCGCACCTTGGTTTTGTCCCTGACCTCATTTTGTTTTCGCAACTCATCCAGCGTTTTATGGTCTTGTACAAAGGGATTTTGAGTTCCGGTGATTTTTAGAATCCTATCGGTTCTAAACTGCCTGTAGTCTTTTCGAAGATGACAATAGCCCATAACATACCAATAAGTATTTTCATTGAAGACACCTATTGGTTCTATGGTGCGCTCCGACGGCATGTCAGCTTCCAAGGCTGTATATTTTAAAAAGACTTGTTTCTTTTCGGCGATACTTTCAAAAAGAATTTCAAGGGCATCCGGTATGTTAGCATTGAACAAGGGTTGATTCGGAAATATGGACACTTGCGATTCCAAGGCTTCCACCCACTTTTTTTCTCGCCCCCGAAGGACTGATTTTACCTTGAACATGGCAGATTCGTAATAGGCGCCCAGGGATTTATCGGTAAACTGTTGCATCAACTTTTCCGCAGCCACAAAACTACCAGCCTCCTCTCGTGTAAACATAACAGGGGGCAAGCTATAGCCTTCCATGATGGAATAGCCTACACCTGCTTCGCTTGAAATAGGCACTCCTGAAGCTTCCAAGGTACGGATGTCCCTGTAGATGATCCGTTGGCTTACTTGAAATCGGTCTGCAAGATCCTGTGCCCTTACAATGCGTTTGGATTGCAGCTGAATAAATATCGCCACAATTCTATCAAATCGTTTTACGGTGTCCATTCCCATTAGTAAGGGGCCTTTCCTCCAAATATAGGACAAGATTTTATTGTCAAAAGCCATTTATTGTCCATTTTCAGCATTCTTTGGAATCGAAGTTAGGATCAAGGAGTGACAGCGGATTGTCAGCAGTAAAATAATTTTCCCTTTTCGAAATTACTACTGACAAAGGGTTGTCATACCCCCATTTACATTTGTTGTCAATATCAATAATTATTAAAAATCAACTAGTATGGAAAACATTATGGAAAAAACATCGCAAGTTATTACTCCAGATCAATTGTTGGAACATTGGCAAGGACACAGAAGACTTACTCGCAAGGTAATCGAAGCCTTTCCGGAAAATGAATTCTTTAATCATAGTATAGGTGGGATGCGCCCTTTTGCCGATATGGTCATGGAGCTTTTGGGTATTGCAGAACCAGGCTTACGAGAAATGGTCACGGGCGTACCTGCACAACTAAATGAGCATTTTGAGCATAATAACAGCAAGGAAAGATTATTGGAAGCGTGGGACAAGGCCACAGATGACATCAATACATTGTGGGCCAAAATGAAAGAAATGGACTTTCAAAAGGAAATTGTTTCTTTTGGACAATACCCGGGAACCGTGCAATCCTCTTTGTTCTATTTTATTGATAACGAAATGCACCACAGGGGTCAAGGGTACGTGTATTTGCGTTCCTTAGGTATTGAACCACCTATGTTTTATGATAGAAGTTAGGAATGAGAACAGTTTTAGTTTTTAAGACTTCGGTACGGAAGAGGGGCAAGGTTCGTTACCTTGCTCCTTACCTGAACAATTTGATTAATGGGCACGGACGATGGAACTTTGATTTGGAGGATTGCGATAATATCCTTCGGGTCGAGACCAAAAATACTAATGCCATGGATGTATCCGGTTTATTGCAAAAGCACGGATTCTTATGCGAGGAACTGCATTAGTGTATTTAGGTAGCTATATCTCATATTTGTGGACCTTTCGACTAGCATAGGGCAAAAGGTAATTATTTATTTAATAGCCTTACCGCATCTTTCGCGAAATAACTGGCAATGATGTTGGCACCGGCACGTTTAATGGCGGTCAATTGTTCCATCATCACGGCATCGTGGTCAAGCCACCCTTTTTCAGAGGCAGCCTTTACCATGGCATATTCGCCTGAGACCTGATATACGGCGACGGGTACCTCCACTTCGTTTTTTATTTCACGTACAATGTCCAAATAGCAAAGCCCAGGCTTTACCATAACGATATCTGCACCTTCATCAATATCCTGCTGTGTTTCCTTGATGGCTTCAAACCGATTGGCAAAGTCCATCTGATAGGTTTTTTTGTCCTTGGGCACATTTTTGATGTCCACAGGTGCCGAATCCAAGGCATCCCTAAAAGGACCGTAAAAAGCACTGGCGTATTTGGCGCTATAGCTCATGATGCCCGTGTTGATATACCCTTCGTCGTCCAAAGCTTCCCGGATGCTCAAAATCCTTCCATCCATCATATCGCTAGGAGCTACAAAATCGGCACCGGCCTTGGCGTGTGAAACGCTCATTTCTGCTAGCACTTCCACGGTTTCGTCGTTCAAAATCTTCCCTTCCGCAACAACACCATCGTGTCCAAAGACGGAGTATGGATCCAAGGCCACATCGGTCATGACCAACATATCCGGACAGGCATTTTTGACAGTTTTAATGGCCAATTGCATGAGGCCATTGTCATTTACCGCTTCAGACCCGGCATTATCCTTGAGATTATCAGGAACCTTTACAAACAATAACACGGAACAAAGTCCTAGATTCCAAAGTTCCTTCACCTCTTTTTCAAGGTTATCCAAACTCAACCGATAGTAATTGGGCATCGATGGAATTTCCTCTTTAATCCCGTTTCCTTCCACTACAAATAGCGGGATCAAAAAATCATCCGGACTAATAATGGTCTCCCTGACCAATCTTCGGATAGCTTCATTCGTGCGTAATCTTCTGTTTCTGATGAGTGGGTACATGCTCTATTTTTTGTTGTGATAAATATAAATTAAATGGTGATTTCACCGATTAGATAGCATACCGCCTGACCTGAAATTTTAACCCTGTCGCCCAAGAATTCACAGGTCAAATTCCCACCGCGGGCAGAAAGCTGTTTTGCCGTCATCGATGTTTTTCCTAATCGTGGCGACCAATAGGGTGTAAGAGTTGTATGCGCCGATCCTGTGACGGGATCTTCAGGTATACCGCATTGCGGAAAAAAGGCGCGTGACACAAAATCTACCGAATCACCTTTGGCCGACGCAATGACTCCCCGGCAATCCAATTGGTCCAATAAATGGAAGTTGGGTTTTAAGTCCTCGATGTCTTTCCGGGTTTCATAAATCAATAAATAGTCCGTCTTACCTTTAAAGGTTTCCAAGGGTACTCTTCCAATCGCTTCATTTATAGCGGGAATGTTAGATACTGAATCTAGGTCATCCGTTGGAAAGTCCATCGTCATCCAACCATCAACGCCTTTGACCACGGTTAGTTCGCCACTTCTAGGAGATACAAACCGAATGGTATTTTCATTATGATCATAAAAATTAAAAAGCACAAAAGCAGTTGCCAATGTGGCGTGCCCGCAAAGGTCTACTTCCAATTCGGGGGTAAACCAACGTAATTCATATCCTTTTTCTATGGGAACAGCAAAAGCGGTTTCGGCGAGATTGTTTTCTGCAGCAATATTTTGCATGGTTTCATCGGGCAACCATTTTTCCAAAATGCATACGGCCGCAGGATTTCCCCCAAACAGTTTATTGGTAAAGGCATCTATCTGATAGATTTTCTGTCTCATCTTTCTAAACCCAATCTTTTGGTTGTTGCAAAACTTTGATCAATTTTTCTTCTTCACTCTCCGCTTCGGGATGATGGTCGTACCGCCATTGCACATATGGCGGGAGGCTCATCAGAATACTTTCAATACGCCCATTGGTGCGTAATCCAAACAGGGTTCCTTTATCATGGATCAAATTGAATTCCACATATCGACCTCTTCTAATTTCCTGCCAATCCCTTTGTTCTTGGGTGTAGGGTAGGTCTTTACGTTTTGTAACAATCGGTATATAACCGTTCAGAAAACTATTTCCAACTTCAGTAACAAAATTGTACCAGTCTTCCATGAATCTATTTTCGGTCTTCTTACAATAGTCAAAAAACAACCCCCCTACACCACGTGCCTCATTTCTATGGGTGTTCCAAAAATATTCGTCGCATTTCTTTTTATAGGTTGGGTAGAAAGTGGCATCGTGCCTGTCACACGCCATTTTGCAGACCCTATGAAAATGTACCACATCCTCTTCGAACACATAATAGGGAGTTAAATCCTGACCGCCGCCAAACCATTGATCTACGATCTCCCCTTTTTTGTCGTACATCTCAAAGTAGCGCCAATTGGCATGAACTGTTGGTACCATGGGATTTTTAGGATGTAATACGAGACTAAGTCCGCAGGCGAAAAAATCGGCATCGTTGACACCAAAATACGTTTGCATGCTTTTAGGCAAATCGCCATGAACACCCGAAATATTGACTCCACCTTTTTCAAACACATGGCCATTTTCAATAACACGGGTCCTACCACCACCTCCTTCGCCTTTCCCAGTTATCCTCATGAAACCGTGCCTTCCCATCAATGGATTCCAAGGCATCGGTTATGGTATCTTGTAGTTGGTGTATATAGTCGAAAAATTTATCCTTCATAAGTTTTCACATATAATTCCATATCCATAGGCGGCATTTACGGCGGTTGATGCTCTTTGGGTAAGGTTTCCTTCCAGCTGTATCCACATTTCTCTGCGATACGTATACTCGCCGGATTTGTTTTGTGTACGATGATCCGTAAGCTTTTTAGGCCTTGTTCCCTAAATGACCAATCCGTTATCTCTTTAACTGCCATGGTGGTGATGCCAATACCTTCATGTTGATACCCGATGCAATAGGCAAGCTCCGCTTCCTTTTTGGAATAATCGAGGTTTTTGACAAAGACCAATCCTGCCACGGTTCTATCGATGGTGTTTTTTATGACAAACACAAATTCTGTCTTGCTATTAAAATCTTTAATTTTCCGATCAACAAAAAGTGTGGAAAGGTCCGGGGTCAAATTTTCGGTCAGGGTTTTGGGGAAATAGGTTTTAAGTCTTGAGGTATTAACGGTTACAAAATCACAAATTCTCCATGCGTATTTTTCATGGATGGGCGCAATTTCAAAAGTACCGTTAGCTATGGGAATCATTCCCTAAAAGTACGAAGTCTTTGGCCCTTTGAAAAGGTAAAGCGCAACGTTTGGAAAAATTATTTAGTTCAGTGTTACTATTTGTATTCCTTCACCGCATCAATGAATGCCTTTGCATTTTCCACCGGAACGTTTGGTAGAATTCCGTGTCCCAAATTCACCACATACCTATCCTTACCAAATTCATTGATCATTTGAGTGACCATTTTTTTGATTTCCGAAGGTGGGGATAACAACCTCGCAGGGTCGAAATTACCCTGAAGGGTAATTTTTCCACCAGTCAGATACCGGGCATTCTGCGCGGAACAGATCCAGTCCACCCCAAGTGCGGATGCACCCGATTGCGACATTTCCTTAAGTGCAAACCAACATCCCTTTCCAAATACGATTACCGGAGCCTCTTCTTTAAGCGCATCGACAATTTGTTGAATGTACTTCCATGAAAACTCCTGATAGTCCGTTGGGGAAAGCATACCTCCCCATGAATCGAATACCTGTACGGCATTTACACCGGCCTTCACTTTGGCCTTTAAATAGGCAATGGTGGTATCCGTTATCTTTTGAAGCAACTCATGGGCGGCTATTGGTTGGGTAAAACAGAACTCCTTTGCTTTATCAAAGGTTTTGCTGCCTTGGCCCTGAACACAATAACAGAGAATGATTCATGGAGAACCCGCAAAACCGATCAAAGGTACCTCATTGTTCAACTTCTCCTTTGTAGCCGTAATGGCTTGCATTACATAATCCAATGCCTCTTCCACATCGGGTACAATAACGTTATTAACATCCTTTTGACTTCTGATAGGATTAGGCAGATAAGGTCCAAAATTGGGCTTCATCTGAACTTCGATGTTCATTGCCTGCGGAATGACCAATATATCGCTGAAAAGAATAGCGGCATCCATCCCAAAACGTCTAATAGGTTGTACGGTAATTTCGGAAGCCAGTTCCGGGGTTTGGCATCGGGTGAAAAAATCGTATTTTTCCTTGATTTCCATAAATTCCGGTAAGTATCTTCCTGCTTGGCGCATCATCCAAACAGGCGGTCTTTCTACCGTTTCTCCCTTTAGGCCCCTAAGAAATAGGTCGTTTTTTAAGCTCATTCTTTATTTATAAGATTCATTCACCAAATCAATGACACTTTCCATATCCGGGATGTTAGCCACTTTAACTTCCTTAAAATGTTTTCTAGCCTCTTTTGCCGTGGTTTCCCCGATACAATATGCAACTTGATTTGGTTTGTTTTTTAATAAATAACTTTCTATGGTGGAGGGGCTATAAAATAGAATTCCTTCTACGGTCTCAGGCACAGATTTTCCGAGAGAGCTTGGTTCTATAGGCTTCCACCTTGGTCACCGTGATATTGTTTTCTTCTAAAATAGTAGGCAGGTCCTCCAAGCTAAGGTTCCCATGAAAATAGGTCACTTGGGTGCCTTCCATATATTCAACAAGGTAGTTGCCCAAGTCGGTTGCACTGTTCTCAAAATGGGTTACGGGTCCGATTTTTTTCTGAATCAACCTTTTGGTCTTTCTTCCTACGCAGTAAATGGAATCAAACTGAAGTTCAGCCGGACTGCAATTTGTGAGTAGGCTCTCAACAGCATTCTTACTGGTAAATACGATATTTCCAAGATTCTTTTTTAGAACAATCGGCGATATTCTGTTAGGACTTATTTTAATGAAATCTTCGGAATCCACTCGAATACCTATATTGAATTTCTGCAATTGTGCATCCGTCAATTTCTTGGTAGAGAACACGTTTGTTTTAAGGTCGGTACCCTGCAATTCGTTCATTAAACGCTTCCCTCCGCGGCTCAAAATACTTTTGGCGGCATCCAAACCCAAACTTTCATGCTTTCCTAGCGGTGCCGTTAAGGCAGCTTCCAGTTTTTGGGAGCCGTCAACGGTCAAAAGAACCCCTTTTAGGTTTACTTTTTCCTCTTTATCGATATAGGCCAAAGCGCCAATTGGTGCGGAACAGCCACCTTCCAATTCCCGAAGGAAATCCCGTTCCAATTTGGTACAGATTTCTGTCTCCCTATGATTGAGCTCGGCACATATTTCCCTTGTTTCGGTATCGTTTTCCGTGGCTACGACCATAATGGCCCCCTGTGCGGGGGCCGGTACCATCCATGTAAGGCCAATGGTGTTTTCAGGTTCCAATCCGATGCGTTCCGGACCGGCAGCTGCAAAAATCGCTCCGTTCCAATCGTTCTTCTTTAGCTTTTCCAAACGGCTGTTTACATTCCCCCTTAGGTCACTACGGTATGGGTTGGATAACGGTTCAACCATTGTGCTTTTCTTCTCAGACTTCCGGTTGCGATAATGCCCTCTCGGAGCGCCTAAAAATTCTTCATTGTTTTTAAAGGCCAAAATGTCCATAAAGTTGGCCCTTTTGAGAACGGCAGCCTGTACTATTCCTTTTGGAAGCTTGGTGGGTACATCCTTCATGGAATGTACCGCAATGTCAATATCGCCATTCAACATGGCAACATCCAAAGTCTTGGTAAAGATCCCTGTGATGCCCAATTCATATAGAGGCTTATCCAGTACGAGGTCACCTGTGGATTTTACGGGATCAATTTCACGGAATGTCCCAATTCCTCCAATTGTTTTTTGACGGTGTTGGCCTGCCATAGTGCCAATTCACTATCGCGTGTACCTATGCGAATCATTTTACTCATTTAGTCTCTAGCTCTAATTGAAACACTTTTTGGATAAGCTCTAGGCTAGAATCGGAATCAATAGTATCGTCTTTAAGGTGATTGGCGAACTGCTTGGTGATTTTCTGAATTATCCTATTGGAGATTATATCTGCCTGTTTGGCATCAAAATTAAGTGTCTTTTTGGATTGGTAGTCAAGCTCTTCATCCTTCATCGTCTTCAATTTCATTTTGAGCGCCTTTATGACCGGGGCAAATTTACGGGTCTCCAACCATTGGATGAAATCGTCCTTTACATCTTCGATGATGGCTTCGGCCTGTGGAATGAACTGTTTACGCTTCTCCAAGGTCTCGTCGGTCATTTGTGAAAGATGATCTAAATGCACCAAGGATACGTTTTCCAATTCCAACACATTGTCGTCCACGTTTTTGGGAACGGATAAATCAAGTATTAACAGAGAATTTTTGGTGTAGATAAGCTCCTTACAAACCGTGGGTTTTTGAGCGCCCGTGGCAACGACCAAGACATCGGTATTTCTAATTTCGGCCTGCAGATCTCCATAATCCTTGACGGTAAGGTTGAACTTGCCACCCACTTTGTCCGCTTTTTCCTTGGTCCTGTTGATTAAGGTGATATGTGGGTTTTTGGTGTGCTTAATAAGATTTTCACAAGTGTTACGTCCAATTTTACCCGTACCAAAAAGCAAGATGTTCTTTTCGGAAATGTTCTCTACATTATTAAGAATGTATTGTACCGATGCGAAAGCCACGGATGTGGCCCCTGTGGAAATTTCCGTTTCATTTTTGATGCGTTTGCTGGCTTGAATAACCGCATTCACCAAGCGCTCTATAAACGGATTGGCAATTTCCTCCTTTTTGGATCTAAAAAAACTTTGCTTTAATTGGCTTATAATCTCAAAATCCCCCAAAATCTGACTATCCAATCCAGTCCTACCCTGAACAAATGAGAGATAGCTTCCTTGTTTTTGTATACATAGGCCACTTCCTGGAACTCCTCCACGCTACCTTGGGAAAAGTCACATAATAATTTGATCAATTGGAAAGGGTGCTGGGCAAATCCATGAAGTTCCGTTCTGTTGCAGGTAGAAGTTGCTAACAGACCATCAATACCTTCCTGTTTGGCTTTATTCAATAACGCAGTCATGGACGCCTCGTCCAAACTGAATTTTCCCCTTACTTCGGCATCGGCCTTTTTATAGTTAAGACCGATAGTATAGAAGGAGCTATGTTTAGAAATATGATATGCCTTCATAGTTGCGGCGACAAAAATAGAACCATCGATGCAATAAAAATAACGCTAGAGGAACTATAAGCAACGGAAGAAGTGATTTTAGACAAAATATAGTATAAATCTGCTCAAAACCCTTATTTTTACAATGTTTAACGCAAATCTTCCAACGACATTGTTTAGATAGATTCTAAATAAAGAAATTTAAAAAAGGATAGTATGGAGAGTAAAAACATCGCCAAAGGTTCATTTGAGGAGCTATTGATAGAAAATGGCTTTTATGTGCTTAAGATTCAAAACAATACCTCTGATATCAAGAATGTTACACGGGAGATCAATCGCAGCTACATTCAATTCCATTTCTGTTTGAAAGGTGGCGGGAAGTTTATTTTTAATCAGGGGAACTATGCTTTGGAAGTTTCCGAAGAAAACTCGCTTTTGTTATATAATACACAATTGGATTTACCTTTAAATCTTATGTTATCACCAAATTCTTGGATGGTTTCCGTGGTGATGAGTATCCGTAAATTTCACTCCCTGTTTTCCAATGAGGCAAGCTATATCCCCTTCCTTAGCGAGGAAAACAAAGAAAAGAAGTATTATGCCCAAGAACCGGTATCCCCTGCCATAGCGGTAGTACTGAGCCAAATAATCAACTATAACCTACACCCCACCATAAAAGGTCTTTATTTAAAGGGGAAGATTTATGAATTGATTGCGCTTTATTTCAACAAAAATACGGATGCCGATGTGGAGCAGTGTCCATTTTTAGTGGATGAGGACAACGTAAAGCGCATTCGAAGGGCAAAGGAAATCATCATTTCAAACATGGCCGAACCTCCTACCTTGAATGAACTTTCCAAGGAAATAGGGTTGAGCCTAAAAAGGTTAAAGGAAGGATTTAAACAAATATATGGGGATTCCGTATACAGTTTTCTATTTGATTATAAAATGGAACATGCCCGAAAACTACTGGAATCCGGTCAGTACAATGTAAACGAAATAGGGTTAAAAATAGGGTACAGTACCTCCAGCCATTTTATCGCTGCATTTAAGAAAAAGTATGGAATCACACCAAAAAAATATGTGATGGCGTTGGCAACTAGTTAGCAGTTTTTAGACTACCTGGTTTGATTTTTAAAAGAAGGGACAGAAATGTATAGACTTTGGCGTTGTTTATCGATATTAATACTATCGACTTCGAAAAATAAAGGAGTTTAATTGTTTTCTTTCAAACTAAGACCAGCTCATTAGTTGGTTTTAGCTTCTAGTACTTAATTGGGTCTCGCCACCATAATGCCAGTATTCCCCTTAATTTTTTTTAGGTATTCCGCCAGCGGTTTTTCCGAAACTTCTACTTCCATAGAACCCGTTGAGGCATGCAGTAGATGAATCCTGCCATCGGCTTCCCGAGTGGCTATTCCAGTATGGGTCACATCGAGCCCATTGATTGACGTGGCTAAGGCAATGATATCTCCTGATTGAATCAAATGTTCGTTTTTTGCGATATTACCCTGAGCCAATACACAAATGGGTTGACTGTTCAAGTATTTTTCTGAGGCCTTTATCTTTTCAAAGTTGGTATCATCTGCCAAAAAGGGATACAGATCTCTGTGTTCGCTCATAAAATTGATGTCCTTGGTGATTTCGGCGCCTCCAACTTCCCCAGTGATATCCTGTAGCAAACCTTTTTCGGCATTGTTGGCAATCCACTCGGAAAAGTAGTGTAATCGTGAAGCGTAGCCATCTAAATCTCCATCTTTATACCGAATGGTTTCTAGATTTGAAGTAAAATCATCAAAGGAAGTTTTATCCTCCTTAAGCATCAAGGAAAATGCAAGCACATTTTCCACAAAAGTGGTGCAATCCAGCCCCTGTAAGTTGACTACCAAGGTTTCCGTTTCCCCAATTTCAAGGGTTTTGGCTACGTAGGGTGTTTTAAGAAATGTTTTGCCCACAGCTACCATAGTCTGTCCAAAATCGGGTTTTTCCAAATCTTGAACCTGTCCAATTTTGGAAACCACGGCTTCTTTGTCCAATGGCGAGCAGGTAATGGTTTGTGCCTCCATATAATGGCATAACAATAGAAGGCCCAACATCAAGTACTGTTTCATTGTTAATCTTTTTCAATTGAAGCGTCCCCATCACCATTGTCCATCAAAATTCTATGATGCACAATACTCTTGGGATAATTCTCCTGAAGGAAAGATATTAATTTTTCCCGTACATGTACTCTCAAATCCCATGCCGTAGGTGAATCCTTGGCACTCATCAACGCTCTTATTTCTACGTAGTTTGCCTTGCTATCGGTCACTTGTAGCACATTTACTTCCTTGTCCCACAAATCTGTATTTTCCAAAATCCGGGTAAGCTCAGCTCGTAATTCATCAAAAGGAACATTATAATCGGTGTATAAAAATACGGTTCCCAAAATATCTGATGAGGTTTTGGTCCAGTTTTGGAAGGGCTTTTCAATAAAATACGGAGTTGGAACGATCAATCTTCTTTTGTCCCGCATTTTTACTACTACGTAGGTTAAAGTAATCTCTTCAATACGTCCCCATTCTCCTTCTACAATGACCACATCGTCCAATTTTATTGGTTGCGCTATGGCTATCTGAATCCCTGCCAGGACGGTACCTATCAATTTTTGGGCGGAAAATCCAATGATGATACCGGCCACCCCAGCTGAGGCAAATATGCTAACGCCCAATTCCCTTATTTCCTGAAAACTCATTAGCGCCGCCCCAATGGCCGAATTACCACAATAAAGATGATGATTCGCTCGAGAATATTAAACTGGGTATAAATTTTTCGTGCCTTAAGGTTGTTGGTGGTATTTACATCACAATTGTGTATGATCAGTTGCTTGATCACCTTCAAAATCCCTATGATCAACCAGGTCATCGCAAAGATGAACAACAAGGTGCTAGCCTTCTTGAACCAATATTCCTGATCTGACAGGCCTAATAATTGGCGAAGGGATTGCATCCGTATCACGATAGAAATAAATATGAGGAAAATTGGAAGGGCCACACGTTTCATGACACCTTCAGGCAAAAGATACTTAGGGTCTTTTCCCAATCTTCTCAAAACAAAAAGGGTAATCCAGTAAAGGACTAAAAAGATGGCAACTGAAACGCCCAAGTAAATGACCGCCTCCCTAGGAATATCCTTAAAAAGTGTATCCATGTGTTCTTAGTTTGGGTACAACATACTAAAATTTAATGGCCCAAAGAATTTATAGGCTACAAATTGATTGGCTTTATGGTAGTATAGAAAACTAATGCCAAAAATTAAAATATCATCGGTTATCAAGTCTTATTTTTGCAATTCAAAAATCAACTTTACAGAATGAAAGGAGTTTTATTGGTCAACCTAGGTTCCCCTGATAGTCCAACCCCTAAAGACGTAAAACCGTATTTGGATGAGTTTCTTATGGATGAACGTGTTATAGACGTTCCCAAATGGTTGCGAAACATCATAGTGCGAGGTATCATTTTGCAAACAAGGCCTAAAAAATCAGCCGAGGCCTATTCCAAAATTTGGTGGGAAGAGGGTTCTCCCTTGATTATTCTTTCGGAAAGGTTCACGGAAAAGGTTCGTAAGCAAAGTGAAATTCCGGTAGCCCTGGGCATGCGATATGGAAGTATGACGATTAAAAAGGCCCTTGAAGAGCTTAAGGGAAAAGGAGTGGATGAGGTGCTCTTAGTACCCCTGTATCCACATTACGCCATGTCTTCCTATGAAACTGTGGTGGTTAAGACCTTGGAAGTTAAGGACGAATTCTTTCCTGAAATAAAAGTCACCACTTTGCCCGCTTTTTATAAGAACAACGATTACATAAGAGTGTTGTCAGATTCCATTAAGGCTGGCTTGAAGGATTTTGAGTACGATCATATTCTATTTTCTTATCATGGGATACCAGAGCGGCATATTCGAAAATCTGATCCGACCAAGTTTCATTGTAAAATTGACGGTTCCTGTTGTAGCACAAACTCGGTAGCCCATCATACATGCTACAGACATCAGTGTTATAAAATGACAGAGCTGGTTCGAACGCACATGAATCTTACGGAAGATACCGTAAGCGTATCTTTTCAATCGCGCTTGCCCAATGATCCCTGGTTAAAACCCTATACGGATTTTGAGTTTGAACGATTTCCCAAGGAAGGAAAGAAGAAATTGGCTGTGGTCACCCCTGCTTTTATAGCGGATTGCCTGGAAACCTTGGAAGAAATTGCAATGGAAGGCAAACATCAATTTATGGAAGCAGGTGGGGAAAGCTATAAGCACATCCCCTGTTTAAATGATGATGAGGCTTGGGTTTCCTTAATGGCTCAATGGATAGACACTTGGGAAAAGGAAGGGGCGCTGCCACATCATTAAAAAAAAGGTATGAGCAAAGAGAATATTGAAAATATTGAAAAGGCCTTAGCTCCCCTAAGGTCCCAATTAAAAAATCATCAGTTATATAACCAATTGTCTTCCATAGAGGATGTACGTCTATTTATGGAAGGACATGTATACGCGGTTTGGGATTTTATGTCACTTTTAAAAGCCCTGCAATTACAGCTTACGTGCGTCACCACCCCCTGGATACCTTCACAAAATACCAATACTGCACGTTTTATCAATGAAATTGTTTTGGAGGAGGAGACAGATCGGGACGAGGCAGGTAACTTTATGAGTCATTTTCAAATGTACCTCAATGCCATGGAAGAAGTGGGCGCGGATGTAGACACAGTGCAACACTTCATTGGTTCAGTGATAGCCAAGGCAAATGTTCAAGAAAGTATTGAGGAGTCGCTACTTCCGGATGCCATCAAGAAATTTATGCAATTTACCTTCGAGGTAATTGAGGGGGGCAAACCCCATGAAGTTGCGGCAGCTTTTACCTTTGGAAGGGAAGAGCTGATTCCGGATATGTTCCTGAGGATAATCGATAATGAGGGAAAGGCTCCATTATATCCCAAGTTGGATTATTATTTGCGAAGACATATAGAGTTGGATGGAGATGAGCATGGCCCACTATCCTTAAAAATGATAACGGAACTTTGTGGGGATGATGAGGATAGATGGAACGAGGTTCTGAATATTTCAAAAAGGGCACTTCAACATAGAATTCATTTATGGGATTATATAACGGAGGTAATAATAAGGCAAAAACAAACCACTCCCATCTTGGTATAATCCTAATTAAAGAAATTTCAAAGTAGGCCTATGGCCAAATTCACATCGGAGGAATTGGGTAAACAACCCATCGGAAAATTATTGGTAGGACAGGCGGTACCGGCCAGTATTGGAATTCTTGTGATGTCCTTGAATGTGCTGGTCGATTCCATATTTGTTGGAAATTGGATCGGATCCATTGCCATTGCGGCCATTAATGTTGTACTTCCGGTTTCATTTTTTATCGGTGCACTGGGAATGTCCATTGGAGTAGGTGGGTCCAGTATTATTTCCAGGGCACTTGGCGCCAACAATAAACAGAAGGCTTTTATCACCTTTGGGAACCAGATTACCCTAACACTGATTATAACGATATCCATGGTTATAGTCGGGCTCACTTTTATAGAATCGATCATACCGGCCTTTGGCGGGAAAGGGGCCATATATGATCCCGCAAGGATTTATTATACCATTGTACTTTATGGAGTTCCTTTTTTGGCACTCTGTATGATGGGGAACACGGTTATACGGGCAGAAGGGAAACCTAAATTTGCGATGATAGCCATGATTATTCCCTCTGTGGGTAACCTATTAATGGATTACCTATTTATTTATGTTTTTGATTGGGGAATGACAGGTGCCGCCTGGGCCACCACGATTGGCTATGTATTGTGTTTCTCCTACGTAAGCTACTTTTTCTTTTCCCAGCATTCCGAAATGAAGATCCAATGGAAGCATTTGGGACTTGATATTCCCGTGGTAAGGGAAATGGGATCTTTAGGTTTTGTGACACTGGCAAGACAGGCCGTTGTCAGTGTTATTTACTTAATTATGAATAATATCCTATTCACCTTGGGGGGAGAGGCCATGGTGGCGGTATATGCAATCATAGGTAGAATGTTAATGTTTGCCTTGTTTCCAGTTTTTGGTGTAACCCAAGCCTTTTTGCCCATTGCCGGATTTAATTATGGAGCCAAAAAATACCAAAGGGTACGAAAAACGATTAACACGGCAATATCCTATGCATCCCTTCGGCTACCTTGGTATTTATTGGATTGATGATATTTCCGGAGGCTATTACGGCTCTTTTCTTAAGTGACAAACCTGGTATGTCCGCACATGATTTGGAAACAAATGCCTTTGTATTGGAAAATGCACCGAATGCAATGCGTTGGGTTTTTGCAGCGACCCCAATTATTGCATTACAACTTATAGGCGCTGCCTATTTCCAGGCCATAGGGAAGGCTGTTCCGGCATTGTTGCTAACCCTTTCCGAGACAGGGTTTTTTCTTTATCCCTCTCATTTTGATTTTGCCAAATTTGTATGGGGAACTGGGTGTGTGGATTTCTTTTCCCATCGCCGATGTTTTGGCAACCGTAGTGACCGGGCTTTTCTTGAGAAAGGAAATTAAACGGACCTTGGTGTAAGTATTCAATACATTGTGAGAAAAAGAAGATCATAGAATATCTTCAGACAAGAAGTGACTTTTATCAAATTATGGTTTCTAAAGATAAAAGTCCCTCCATGATGTATTTTTTATTGGCTGTGGTTTCCTTTGTATTATTGATAGTTTTGATCATTACCATTATCGACTTGAAAAAAACATCTCGCGAATACCGTAACTACAAAGACCGGAAACAGGATTCCGAAATTGATTCTTAAAAAGAGCAGACTATCCTATTTCGAAAGAAGTGATTACATTTAGGGAAATTAAGCAAACTAGTGAAAAGTAGGATAGCCACTTCAGTATGCCTTGGCATATTATTATTAATGGGATGTAATTCGAATGTAGAACACGAAATGTACGATTTATATGTAGGAACCTATACAGATGGGGACAGTAATGGAATTTATCAACTTAAATTCAATGCGAATACTGGAGCCCTGACCGACAAGCAATTGGCGGCTACCATTGAAAACCCTTCCTACATAAAATTCTCTCCGGATAATTCTATGCTCTATTCGGTACTGGAGACAGATTCCTTTGAGGATACTTCGGGTGGCGTAATGGCCTATGAACTTTTGGATGGTAAGCTTATTGAAAAAGGGGCTATGGCTACGGTAGGGGCCCATCCTTGCCATATCGCTGTTTCTGATGATGGACAGTACTTGGCTGCTTCAAGCTATACAGGTGGCAATGCCACCATTTTCAGCTTAGACGATTCTCGGTGGGTTGACGAATGATCCCCAGGTCATAGATCTTCAAGGCTTGGATACCGTAAAGACTTCTCACGCGCACTCCGCGGCCTTTACCAAGGATGGTTTGTTTATCGCAGATTTAGGTTTGGACGCAGTAAAACGTTTTTCTTTAATGGATGGCAAAATTGAACCAAATGAACAACCTTCCCTTGATTTACCTGAAGGTGCAGGCCCAAGACATTTTACATTTGGCCAGGACGGTAAATTTCTGTATACCATAAACGAATTGAATTCAACCATTTCGGTGTTTGAAAGAAAGGGTTCAAACTACATCAATAAGGAAGCCCATTCTACATTGGAAGAGGGTTTTTCCGGTGAAAGCTATTGTGCCGACATCCATTTATCATCCGATGGACGATTCTTATACGGATCCAATAGAGGGGAGCAGACCATTGTAATTTTTGAAGTAGATACAACGTCAGGCTCCTTGAATTTGGTTGGCAGGGAATCCGTACGTGGGGATTGGCCCCGTAATTTTACTATAGACCCTAGCGGTAAGTACTTATTGGTGGCGAACCAAAAAAGCAGCAACATTGTGGTGTTTAAAAGGAACCAAGAACAAGGCACTCTTGAGTTTTTAGAGGAAATGGCCTTGCCTAACCCTGTTTGCTTGGAGTTTTTGGAGTAATTTTTTGGTACTGGTAAATCAAGTACTAAACTTTATGCTGATAAGTCTGTATAAAACTGAAATTCTTTGACTGCTTTTTCCTATTTTTAAAGGGACTAATTCAAAGAATACAAAATGAAATCCAATTACTCTTTTATGGGCCTTGTGGCCCTTTTCCTATTATTGTTGCCTAACGGACTAGAAGGACAACGAAGAAACAAATCAAATAGCACAACTGTCTCCTATCCGGAGGAATTGTACTCCAGCCTAGATTATCGTAGTATTGGTCCTTACAGAGGTGGCCGTTCTGCTGCCGTGACTGGGGTGCCTGGTGAACCCAATCTATTTTATTTTGGAGCTACAGGTGGTGGTGTGTGGAAGACCTTGGATGGAGGTCGTACCTGGGAAAATATCTCAGACGGATACTTCGGAGGAAGTATCGGTGCCGTAGAAGTAGCAAAAAGCGATCCTAATGTGATTTATGTTGGAGGAGGGGAAAAAACTTTAAGAGGCAACGTTTCTTCCGGCTATGGTATTTGGAAAACCGTGGATGCGGGAAAGACTTGGGAAAGGGCCGGTTTGGATAAGAGCAGACATGTGCCAAGAATCAGGGTGCATCCCACGGATTACAATACGGTGTATGCAGCGGTTTTGGGAGATATATATAAACCAACCAAAGAACGGGGTATCTATAAAAGTACCGATGGAGGAAAGTCTTGGAATCAGGTTCTTTTCGTAAACGAACAGGCGGGGGCCGTGGATTTGACCTTTGACCCAAACAATCCAAGGATTTTGTATGCTTCCACCTGGCGTGCTCAAAGAACTCCTTATAGTTTAAGTAGCGGTGGAGAAGGCTCTGCATTGTGGAAAAGTACAGATAGTGGAGAAACGTGGATGGAAATTTCCAAAAATGAAGGTTTTCCAAAGGATACCTTAGGAATCATCGGAGTGGCTGTCTCACCAAAAAACTCCGAAAGGGTTTGGGCCATTGTAGAAAACAAGGAAAAGGGAGGTCTATATCGTTCTGAAGATGGAGGTAAAAAATGGACGCTGGTAAATAGTGACAGGAGTTTAAGACAACGTGCCTGGTATTATACCCGAGTGTATGCCGACACCCAAGATGAGGATGTGGTATATGTGTTAAACGTTAGCTACCACAAATCTATGGATGGTGGAAAGACCTTTAAATCCTTTAACGCACCACATGGAGATCATCATGACCTTTGGATTTCTCCGAGAGAACGGTCAACGAATGATCATTGGGGATGATGGGGGTGCCCAAATATCCTATGATGGTGGAGAGACTTGGAGCACCTATTACAACCAGCCCACGGCACAATATTATCGGGTGACCACGGACAATCATTTCCCATATCGCATTTATGTAGCACAACAGGACAATTCTACACTGCGTGTCAATCATAGAAGTGATGGTTCAGCCATTACCGAGGATGATTGGGAAGAAACTGCCGGAGGCGAGTCTGCATGGATAGCCGTTGATCCAGAAAACGATGATATTGTTTATGGGGGTAGTTATGACGGGTTTCTAACTCGCGTAAACCATGAAAATGGCACGGTGAGGGGTATTAATGTTTGGCCTGACAATCCCATGGGAGCGGGTGCGGAAGCTATGAAATATCGCTTTCAGTGGAATTTCCCCATTTTGTTCAGCAGACATGATCCCAATAAATTATACACCTTTTCAAACCACGTACATATGACTACCAATGAAGGTCAAAGTTGGGAGTTATTGAGCGGGGATTTGACCAGGAACGACCCTACAAAATTAGGTTCTAGTGGAGGACCTATTACACAGGATAATACAAGTGTTGAATATTATTGTACCATTTTTACGGCCAACGAAAGTCCTTTGAAAGAGGGACTTCTCCGGGTAGGTAGTGATGACGGCTTGATACATGTTTCTAAAAATGGTGGTGAAACTTGGGAAAATGTAACGCCTCCAAGTATGCCGGAGTGGAACATGATCAACAGTATTGAGCCTTCTTATTTTGATGAAGGCACTTGTTATGTAGCCGCTACGCGATATAAATTGGGTGATTTTCAACCGTATTTATATAAAACCACGGATTATGGTCAAACCTGGATCAAGATTACCAATGGGATCAAAGACGAACATTTTACGCGTGTGGTAAGGGAAGATCCTAAAAGAAAAGGTTTGTTATATGCCGGTACGGAAACCGGAATGTATATCTCCTTTGATGATGGAGCCAACTGGAATTCCTTTCAGATGAACTTACCCATAGTGCCCATTACAGATTTGACTATCAAGGATGATAACCTTATTGTCGCTACCCAGGGAAGAAGTCTTTGGATTATAGATGATTTAACGGTGCTGCACCAATTGGATGATAGCAAAAAATCATCGGAACATATTCTTTATAAGCCGAAGGATTCCTATCGCACCAAAGGCAGGGCTTCAACTAGGTCTTCAAAAACGTCCGGACAAAACCACCCCAATGGTGTAGTAACCCATTTCTATTTAAAAAATCTAAGTGAAAAGGATAGCGTACATCTCACATACACTTCAATGGCCGGGGATACGTTGGCCACGTATAATACTTATACCAAGGAAAAAGATCAAAAGCTTGAGGTTAAAAAAGGTGGGAATACCTTTGTTTGGGATACTCGTGGTAAAGGAGCAAAATTGCTCGATGGTATGATTCTTTGGTGGGCCAATTTGGATGGATCAAAAGCAGTTCCAGGTAGTTATAAGGTGCATTTGAATGTCAATGGAGATTCGAGTTCCCAAGAGTTCAAAATAGTTCCGGACCCAAGAGCGGAGGCATCGATAGCAGATATGCAAAAGCAATATGATTTTATCACCGATATCAATACCACGGTAGACAAAGCCCACAAATCCATTGAAAAGATTAGGAACGTTACGGGGCAATTGGATGCATTCACTAAACAATACGCAGATAATGAGTCCACTAAAGAACTTATCGAAAAGGCCAAGAAGATGAAGGAAAGCTTGGGGGAGGTGGAGAAAGCCCTATACCAAACAAAAAATAGAAGTAGGCAAGACCCTCTCAATTTCCCGATAAAGTTGACCAATAAATTAGGGCATTTAAACAGTCTGGTGGCCATAGACGATTTTCCTCCCACAGATCAGGATATCGAGGTTAAAAATGAACTCACGGCACTCATTAATACGGAGCTTGATAAGTTTGATGCCGTAATGTCCAATGAGCTAAAGGAATTTAATTCCTCATTTAACGAGTTGAACTTGAACTATTTGTTCGTTGAATAATCAAAAAAGTATATTAATGAACAAAGCAAAGTTTTTTATTACTCTTGTCCTTTCACTGGTTGCTTCAGCAACTTTTTGCCAAACGGCCAATGAGTATTTTAAACCGATGAAATATCGGAATATTGGTCCTTTCAGGGGGGTAGGTCGGTAACGGCTTCCGGGGTTATAAATGATCCAATGACCTATTACATGGGTACCACGGGCGGCGGACTTTGGAAGACCGAAACCGCGGGTCAGAAATGGGAAAACATCTCTGATGGGTATTTCAAAACAGGTTCAGTGGGTGCCATAGCGGTTTCGGCTTCGAACCCTAACATTCTATATTGTGGCATGGGAGAGCATGCCCCAAGGGGGGTTATGACATCTTATGGTGATGGCGTGTATAAATCGACCGATGCCGGTAAAACATGGCAGCATTTAGGATTGGAAAAAACCCAGCACATTTCCCGTGTTATCATACACCCAACCAATCCTGATATTGTATACGTGGCAGCCCAAGGAGCCCTGTTTGAAGGGAATCCTGAAAGGGGAATATACAAATCAGTGGATGGGGGTAAGACTTGGAAAAACACCCTTTTTGTGAATAATTTGACAGGGGCGGCCGAACTATCCATGGATGCCAATTATCCTGAAATCATGTATGCGGCCATGTGGGAACATCAGAGAAAACCCAATATGGTGATCAGTGGTGGTGAAGGCAGTGGACTTTATAAATCTACCGATGCCGGAGAGACCTGGAAAAAAATCCATGAAGGCCTTCCCGAGGAAAAAGGGAAAAATGGCCATTGCCGTGAGTCCGGCAAACTCCAATAAGGTATACGCAGTGATCGAAAGTGATTCCAATGAAGACAAAGGAGGTCTTTTTGTTTCCAATGACGCCGGTGAATCCTAGTCCATGGTCAGTGGTGATAATAGATTGGTCCAAAGGGCTTGGTATTATATTGAGGTTTTTCCAGATCCGAACGATGCCGAAACAGTGTATGTATTAAGTGCCTCTATGTTTCGTTCTGAAGATGGTGGAAAAACATGGGAGACCATAGATGTGCCACATGGAGACACGCATAATTTATGGATAAACCCGGAGAATTCTAAAAATATGGTGTTGGCGGACGACGGGGGTGCTACCATTACCTTTGATTACGGAAAAACGTGGTCTTCCCAGGACAATATGCCTACGGCACAATTTTATAGAATTAGCGTAGACAATCTTTTTCCATACAATATCTATGGTGGACAGCAGGATAATACGTCGGTACGTATTGCCAGCCTTTCCCTTGGAAGGGGAGGCATATCCGAACAGGATTGGACTTATACTGCTGGGGGTGAAAGTGCTTTTTTGGCCTTTGACCCGGATAATCCAAGATATGTACTAGGGGGTAGTTACTTGGGAACCATTGAAGTATTGGATATGGATACCAAAAGCTCCACCAATATCATGGCGGCACCCATTCAATATTTAGGGCGCGAGGCGAGAAACATGAAATATCTTTACAATTGGAATGCCCCGATCATTGGTTCCATCCATGAACCGGGCACGTATTACCATGGCGCACAATTGGTATTAAGAACCCGTGATATGGGAGTTACTTGGGAAGAAATTTCTCCAGATTTGACGAGGGATATAGATGCCAAGCAAGGGAATGGTGGAGGGCCTTACACCAACGAAGCGGTGGGGGCTGAAAACTATGGCACTTTGGCCTATATGATAGAATCACCACATGAAAAGGGAGTATTCCGGACAGGGAGTGACGATGGATTGGTTCATATCACAAAAAATGGAGGCGAGACGTGGGAAAATGTGACACCCAATGTTATTAAAGAATCCCTGATTAATGCCATTGAAGTATCACCGCATGATCCGGCAACTGCCTATGTTGCTACTACTCGTTACAAATTCAACGACTATACCCCGGCCCTATACAAAACTACGGACTATGGAAAAACCTGGGCCAATATTAGTTCAGGCATTCCGTACGGAGCCTTTACAAGGGTGGTTAGGGAAGATGTGAATAAAAAGGATTTGCTGTATGCGGGTACGGAACTTGGTATGTATGTTTCTTGGAACGGTGGCAAAGCATGGGAGCCTTTTCAATTGAATTTACCGGTAACTCCAGTGTTGGATCTAAAGGTTCATAGGGGCGATTTGATAGTGGCGACCTCGGGTCGATCTTTTTGGATTTTGGACAATATCAATGCCCTTAGCCAGTATGAACCAACCAAAAAGGGCTTAAAATTATTGAAACCAAGTGGGGCCTATGCCGGTTCCTGGGGAAGCCCCTTGAGTAGAAATTCCAAGGAGCTTAATGCAACGGATGCCTTTGATGGGGTGAACCCTGCTAATGGAATGGTGTTGTATTATGAATTACCCAAATTGACAGATTCCACTAAGGTTTCTTTGGAAATTAAAGATGCCAACGGGAAAGTTGTAAGAAAATTTAGTTCAGAAAAAGATACCGACTATGTTCCACACAATGGTGGAGGGGCACCTCCGGCACCAGTTTTACCCAAAAAAGAGGGCTTGAATCGGTTTGTATGGGATATGGGCCATTCGATAGTTCCAGGAATTCCAGGGGTGTACATTGAGGCAAATTTTAGGGGACACCAGGCCATTCCCGGAATGTATACCATTACGCTCAAGGTTGATGGAGAATCTATAACTACTCAAGGAGAAATCAAAGGCATTCCAACCATAGACATGAAGCTTGGTCAATTTGAAGAGTATGATGAAATGATGACCGACATGGAGCAGAAGATTACCGAGATGCATACGATGGTCAATTCCCTTTTTAAAGTGCAAAAGGACTTAAAAGAGCTACTTTCGGATATAGCGGATGAAACTTTAAAAACCAAAGGGGAGGCCTTGTTGGATAAAATGAAGGCTTGGGATGGCGATATGGTACAGCGTAAATCACAGGCTTATGATGATGTGGAAAATTTCCCCAACAAGTTTACGGCGGAATACCTATTTCTGTTAAATCAGACTAGTGGAAGTATTCCCCGAGTGAACAAATCAAATAAGGAACGAAAGCAAGAATTGGACCAACAATGGATCCAATTAAGAGCTAGGGGAGAGGCATTGACAAAGACCGATATTCCTGCCTATAATAAAGCGCTTTGGGATGCAGGTATTGGGGCATTAAGATTATAATTATCATTTAATGAAATCCCTAAGACATTGAAAATGCTTATTATACTACCTTTGATATTTAAATCATAGAAGTATAGCTGCATGACAGAGTACTACAATTATATAAAGGCCTTGCATTTAATTTTCGTGATCACGTGGTTTGCAGGGCTTTTTTATATCCCTAGATTATTCATCTACCATATTGAGGCACAAGAGAAACCGGAAGCCGAACGCAACATTCTCAGCAACCAGTTTAAGCTCATGGAAAAGCGGTTGTGGTATATAATCACTTGGCCCTCGGCTATCTTGGCAACCGTTTTTGCTATTTGGTTATTGGTTTTGATGCCCCAATGGCTTCAACAACCTTGGATGCACGTGAAATTGGGTTTTGTGTTGTTGTTGTTTGCCTACCATCTAAAGAACCACTTTATTTTTAAAAGATTCCAGCAAGACGATATACGCTATACATCGAACTACATGCGTATCTCGGAACGAGGGGGCTACCCTTATATTATTTGCTGTGGTGTTTTTGGTTATTCTGAAAAGTGCCTTCAATTGGATATTTGGCGTCGTAGGAATAGTGGTGCTTGGAATACTTTTGATGCTTGGCATCAAGCTTTACAAACGCCTCCGAAACAAAAATCCCGAAGCTTAAACTGTAGATACTTCCTAATCAGTCCAAATTTTCACGAGAAATTTCCTGTTCTAAAATGACACTAAAAATCTTTCGTCATTTAACCTCTTTTTTGCACACCTTACATTTTTGTTTTAATAAACTACATTTTTAATAAGAAAAAACTTATAAAATAATACAATTACCTCCAAAATTATAAGGTTTTTCTAGTATGGATCATATCCATCCATTTTTTATATTGAAGTACTCCAAATAATAAGAACACCTGCTAGTTACTTCCCCCGACATTAAATACCCACAAATGGGTATGGCATATTTTGTTGTTGAAATAGATTTTTTACCAACCAATACTTGAATTATGAAAAGTAAAATTACACTAGTGCTTTTGATGATTTTTATTTCTTCTAGGCACACCTATGCATTTTTTCAAGAATCTTCTAAAGATTCACTTAACACAGAGAGTTCAAATTCAAGCAAGAATTCGATACCAACAGATGGCCCTAACCAATTCTATATCGATTTTGTTGGCACAGCCAATTTGCAAGCAAATTTAAGTCAAGCAAGTGACCAAGTACAAGGTGCTGCGGGCTTAGGTGTCATCTTTGAAAGATATTTTTTATCAAAAAGCAAAAAGCAAATGGAGCTATTTGACGAGGATAAAATTCTATTTTATGCTTTAAGGTCAGAAATGAAATTAGATAAGAAAATAAAAAGACTATCGAAAAAAATTGAGGATATAAACGAATTATTAAAAACTGAAAATGATTCTTCCATTTTAGTGGAGAAAAAAAGGGAATTAAAAAAGGAGAAGCTAGAATTTGAAAAGCAGAAGAATAAAATAAGTAGTCAAACAGAAAATAAATCTATAAAAAAGGAACATAAGAGATTTTTTGAAAGCTTGGATATGGAGGCTTACATTAATGTAGCTTCAAGTGTTGATTCGCTTGAGGCTGAACTAAGTGGATCCACAGTAACCAATACCGAGACTATTCGGTAATTATGTTTTAAATCCTGTTAGTTCCAAACAATCTGTTTTTATAAATTCTGACGTCTATTTTAACCCGGAGCTCCTATGGTTGCGTGGAGGATGGATAACAAAATGGGTGAGTGGTGCTAATTTTAGAATTAATGCTTCTAATGTTCTTTGGAACCTAGTGGAAGATGATGTGGACAAAAGTAGATATGCAGGAGCATTAAACTTAAGGTTTGGTCTCTTCCATGAATTTCTTCCAAATGATAAGATTCGAGATGGGAATAATCGCAGAAAGTATAGTGTAAGAATTGGTTTTAATTATACTTTTAGGGAACTAACAGGGGATATTTCATCACCAACCAATGACATAATCAGAAATCAATATTTAGGAACTACCGATACAAGCTTTAGTGGAATTGAACCTTCATTCGGTTTTAGGCTTAATAATATTATAGCAGAGTTTTCAATGCCGATGATTGGCGGAGAGGGAAGAAATGATATTCAAGGACTTACCGATACCCAATTTTTATTCTCAATACGATTTGTAGGAGGCTTTAGTATAAAACTGGATGACAAAACTTCTGACAATTAGAATGTTTTAGTGCATAAAAATCTGAGCTAAATGTATTGTATTTAAGATTCTAATACTTCTAGAAATTAAGGGCCTAATAAATTTCTTTATATTTAAGTTTATCTTAAAACTAAATCTTTTTATATGCTTAAAGGAATAGAGTTTGAAAACTACAAAGCATTCGAAAACGGAAAACTAAAGATAAAACCAATTACTATACTTTTAGGAGCCAATAGTATTGGAAAAAGCAGTTTGATGCAACTAATACTGCTATTGAAACAAACATTTAACTTCAAAGGTTTATATAATTCAGCATTAAAGCTTAATGGAAAATATTTAAATCTAGGTGAGCCTGAAAATATATTTAATAATTTCAATACCGATAAAGCTATAACATTTAAAATTTCAGTATCAGATGATTATGGATTTATAGATCAAAGTCTGTTTTTGGATGAAATTGCTTGGAAGCTTAAAGCCATTCAAAGAGAATTTGTATATAACGAAGCGTATATACAGACAAAGCTTGTAAAGGAAAAGGATTTAAAGTCAGTAAGTGTAAGAAAACTAAATAGAATTTATGCGGATTTCGAAACTAAAGATTTGACTTTAATTGAAAAAGCAAAAGAAATAATTAAGGGATATAAAAAGTACAAAAGGGATTTAGGAGATATTGAAAATGAAAATTCCAGGCATTTAAAATCCAATGTATTAAAGAACAAGAAAAATATCAATGAATTAATAGAAAACATAGATATTAAATCCTTAGAGCATACAATCAAATTCTTGGAGGCCTATAACAAAATCGAATTAAAGAATTTGACTTATGTTTATGAGATTGGCTTTAACAAGAGGAACAATAGTTTAATAGCGAATTCACTTAAAGTAATTAATGATGACAAAGTGATTATCGGTTATTCGACAGCCAAGAGTAAAAATGGAAAGGACGTCCATAAAATATATTCTGATTTAATAGAAGATAAGGTCTTAAACAAATATAGAATTGAAGTTGGTAAAAATTTGAAATTCAAACTTTTAACATTTAATACTGAGGTCGAAAATCGAGATAGGTCAATTAGATTAGATAGAAAAATTTTTGAAAGTACTTTTATTCAAATTTTATCGGGAATATTAGAACCTCTAATCATAAGTCTTGATGAGAGTTTTATTAATTATGTTAGCCCATTAAGAGCTTATCCTAAGAGATATTATTTTTTGGATGAAGCAAATATTGGTTCATCATTTAATACAATTATAGGTGAAAACCTAGCAGAAATATTAAAACAGAATAATTCTGTAAAAAAGAAGGTCAATAACTGGTTGAGTAATTTTGGTTTTGAAGTAAATGTTGACAAGCTTCAAGATGTCATACATCATCTTAAAGTTAACCAATCAGGATTAAAACTTGACATTACTGATGTTGGCTTTGGAATCTCTCAAATTCTTCCTGTTATAGTACAAGGGTTTCTCTCAAGGTCTAAATCATTAACTCTAATTGAGCAGCCGGAAATACATTTGCATCCGAAAATGCAGGCTGAACTAGCGGATTTATTTATTGACATGGTAAAAAATGATAGCCAACCCGATAGAGCACTTTTAATCGAAACTCATAGTGAATATTTATTGAGAAGACTTAGAAGAAGAATTTCCGAGGGTAAAATATCAAATAGGGATGTTGCAATTTATTTTATAAAAAAAGAAAAAAAGAAAAGCACTATAGATGAGGTGGATGTTTCAGAATCAGGAGCTTTTGATTGGCCTTCTGAATTTTATGATGACGAATTGGATGACACAATTGCCTTTATAAAGAATCAACCTGCAAAGATAGAATAGAATATGCCCATTTATACTTTATGTCCTAATTACGTCAATCATAGTTGTGAAGATAATGATGATTTTGTCGATATTTTATTAAGCTTTTGTCAAACCAACGGGCGAAAAATAGCTTTTGATGAAAAAGACTGCGTAATCGAAGCTTATAGGAAAAAAGTCAGAAATAAAGAAAATTTAAACACTTGGTTAAAATTTTTAACAATGAAGAGTAGCAATTATGAGGTAGTAAGTATGGAAGTGGAGATTAATAATGACGAATATACTAGATTAATGATTTCAGTTTCTTCAAGTACATTCGATAGAAATTTAACCTGTGAATCAAAAACAGACTATTTAGAATTCAGAGAGATAATCTCAAAAGAAGAAATAAAATTGATAGATAAAGATGAGCTTAGGGATAGTTTTAAAAACTCGGAACTAAAATAATTCAAAAAACCGTAGGCAGTAATTCTCCAATAATAAGTGGAGATAAAAATGAGTTAAAATGACAATAAAAAAGCAAAAAACAAAAGGCGACATATCACCTATAATATCAGGTAATAATAATACGGTTAATAATGAAAAGAGTTATAAGGATGGTTTTCTCCAAGGTGTATTAATTGGTGTCATTTACGGTGTTATTACAGGTATAATACTTTACTACTTATTTGGTTGATAATCTTATTTAGTGATTAGGACATTCTGTACTTAAAATGAAATGTAAATCTTCGGAAGTAACTCCAAAGTTTATTTAGGGGCTATAGCAATAGGCTTTATATTATTCATTGGTTGAGTTATAATGACTCCCTTCTAGAAACCTGCTTTGGTGCGATATTTGCTAACTTTGAACGAAACACGCAGCTTTTGATAAGTAGATTCTCCTTACGGTCGCGCATTTTTGTATCGATGATCTTGTTGGTACTTATAGCTTCGGTCCTTATACTGGGCGTTACCATCTATCAGTTTCGGGAAATCAATATTGATTACCACGAGAATAGAATGGAGCGAAAAGAGGAGCAGATTAGGCAAAGTATTGATCTTACCATTCAAAAGACCACATACCCCGTTACAACGGAAAATCTAGGGCTTATCTTCAAGGAGGAAATTTATGAGATTGCCGTGGTGCAAAACATGAATTTCAACATTTATAGCCTAGAGGGTGAATTGATCAAAAGCTCCCGGCCTAAATTTGAAAATGACCCGATATCCCTGTGTCTTGACCCTGAGGTGCTCAACCAGTTGGAAGCTAGTGTTGACAAAAGGTATGTGGAGCGGAACAAGGCCGCTGGGGATCAGTACCAAGCATCATATACCTATATTTCGGATCGACAATTTAAGCCTATCGGGATATTAAACCTCCCCTATTTTGAGGATAATTCGTTCAATGACAAAGAGTTAAACGAGTTTTTGACTCGATTGGGAGGAGTCTATTTTCTAATGTTCCTTTTAGCCATAGGGTTGGCATATTTCATTTCCAAGTATATCACAAGATCTTTGGAGACCATTAGTGATATGATGGAACGAACGGATCTTACCCGCAGGAACGAAAAAATCCATTTGGAAAAGCCGGGTGAGGAAATAGAAAAACTCATTTCCTCATACAATGCCATGATCGATGAGCTTAGCCTAAGTGCCGCGAAGTTGGCGAAGAGTGAAAGGGAGCAGGCCTGGAGAGAAATGGCCAAGCAAGTGGCCCATGAAATTAAAAACCCGTTGACCCCCATGCGCCTAAGCGTACAAAGTTTTGAGCGCAAGTTCGACCCTGATGATCCTAATATTACCGAAAAAGTAGCTGAATACTCAAAGACACTTATTCAGCAAATAGATACGATGAGCAGCATAGCCTCGGCGTTCTCAAGTTTCGCCGAAATGCCGGCCCAGCAGAATGAGACTCTTAATGTTGTGAAAATCGTGAAACTGGCCCTCGATATATTCAATGAGGAGTACATCCACTTCATTGCGGAGGAAGAGGAAATTATCGCGAAATTGGACCGAACCCAATTGATTCGTGTTGTTACCAACTTGGTAAAAAATGCCATTCAGGCCATACCTGATGACAATCCCTCACCAAGAATTTTAGTTTCGGTTGCAATAGATGGGGAAATGGTAAAAATCTCCGTGGCGGATAATGGGATAGGAATAGAAAAGGAAGTGGAGGATAAGATTTTTGAACCCAAATTTACCACAAAGACTAGTGGAATGGGACTAGGCCTGGGAATGGTGAAGAATATCGTAGAAACGTATAAAGGTACCATCAATTTTACATCACAACCGGGAAAGGGAACTGTTTTTTGTGTTAAATTCCCTAGGGTAGGAAATATGATATCCATAAAATAAACAACAACGACATGTCTTACGAAACCATACTTGTAGGGATTGAAGATGCGATTGGCATTATTACCATCAATCGCCCAAAAAAATTAAATGCCCTTAACAGGGAGACCATTCAAGAATTACATGAGGCTATTTCCGAACTAGAGGAGGATTCTGATATTAAGGTAATAATCATCACAGGCAGTGGCGAAAAAGGCCTTTGTGGCAGGTGCCGATATTTCAGAGTTTGCGGATTTTTCAGTAAAAAAGGGAAAAAAGCTGGCCGCTAAAGGACAGGAATTATTATTCGATTTTGTGGAAAACCTTTCCAAGCCTGTCATAGCTGCCGTCAATGGTTTCGCTTTGGGCGGTGGATTGGAACTGGCCATGGCCTGTCATTTTAGAGTGGCGAGTGATAATGCAAAAATGGGTCTTCCCGAGGTATCTCTTGGGGTCATTCCTGGTTATGGGGGTACTCAACGTCTTCCTCAACTCGTAGGTAAAGGAAGGGCCTTGGAAATGATCATGACCGCCGGTATGATATCGGCCGAACAAGCTAAAAACTATGGATTGGTAAACCATGTTGTGAACCAAGAGGAATTACTGCCATTATGCTTAAAAATAGCCGATAAAATATGTAATAATTCCTCCGTCGCCATATCCTATGCAATAAAAGCTGTAAATGCGGGTTTTATGAATACTGTTAATGGCTACGAGCAGGAAATCGAAGCTTTCGGGGCGTGTTTTGGAACCGATGATTTCGCTGAAGGGACCACGGCATTTTTAGAAAAAAGAAAAGCTGATTTTCCGGGTTCGTAGATAAACGAACCGACCATGTTAAGAAAAATATTGCTATTGTTCATTTTGGCAACCATACAATCTACAGTTGCCCAACAAACGGACGTTGCCTATAGTATTGGTGAAAAATACAATGATAAATACAAATATTCCAACCTATTGGCCATTGCGGAAGATGGTGAAGGGGGAACGGTCATTGTAAGGGCCTACTATACGGGAATTGTTTTAAAGCCGAAAGGATACTTCATTGAACACTATAATAAGGACCTTGAGCTATTGTCCGAATTTAACTATAAGTTGAAAAATGCCAATTTTGTGGATGCCTATATAAAGAATGGCCAAGCATATTTACTATTCTTGGAATACAACTATGATAATATGGCCTATGAATACCAGATTCACAGAAGTCCCTACACAGATTATCAATTCACTAGGGAGACTATTTTGACCATCCCATCGGATCCCGTGGCGGAGCCGCTGGACTGGAATTACTACAATAGGAATTTTTCATCAGGATTCACCACTTCGGTGCTATTTAACGATGAGAAATCGGCCTTTGCCATCACTACCCATTTTAAAAAGGGGAAGAACAACCAACATTTTATCCATGTTTTTGATGCCGGACTGAACAAATTGATGGAACATGATTTTTCGGCAGAAGTTGAGGAAAAAAATTATGCCTTTGAGACAATCACCTTCTCGGAAGACCTTAGAAATGTATACTTGGTAGGGAAGGCCTATTTCAAGAAAAAGCGTTTCAATGCCACGGAGCGCAAATTCCAGTATGAAATGGTACGCGTTTCCAGTATGGGTGGTACAACGCAGTCATTTTACACGCCGGGCAAGTTTCCGAGAGGCCCTAAAACCTATTTTTAAGGGCAAGGAATTATTGTGTCTAGGTTTCTATGCCGATAGAAAGGATAACCGATACAACGGCATCTCCTACTTTAAATTGAATCCGAATACCTTGGAAATCGAAAGTCAAAAGTTCAATCCGTTTTCTGAACAGTTCATGATGGACAAATTTGGTAGGGAAGATGACAAAACGTTGAAAAACTTGGTATTTAAGGGAATGAACATTACGTCCAAGGGAAATATACTTTTCAATGCCGAAGAGTATTTCACCAGTACCAGTACCCAGGCAAACAGCAGTGGTGGCAGGGTGTTGGTAACTAGATATCACCACAACGACATCGTTAGTGCCAAACTGAGCGGGGAGGGCGACTTGATCTGGGCCGAAATATCAACAAGACCGAAGTTACCCAAGGCGATGGGGCCTACGCCTCGTACAGTTCCCTCACCAAGGACGATACTACCTACTTTTTCATTAGTACCTCGGCCGAAAACCCACAGCAGTTAAGTGACGAACGCATCATGTTCAAACAAGGTTTGAGCAGGAACAGGAACGTGTTTTTGATCAAGTTGGATGAAAATGGCCGCATGAACTATGAAAAGGTTATTGACGATACCGACGCCCGCTTGCCCCTAATGGTTTCCAAGCCTTACATAGATAATCTTCATGATCAACTTAAGTTCTATGCAAAGCGCGGCTCAAAGAAACAATTGATCCAAGTAGCTGTTAAATAATCTTTATTAATGGATATATTCCATATTTTTGGAATAAATCCAATTAATGAATCAAGATGCTATAAAGGGAAGGGGAGCACAGCTAAATACACCCAATAAATTTCTTCAACATATTTACGAGACTCGGGATGATTTTACGGAGTTTTGCCGATTGGAAGGTGAAGCGGCCGATAAAAACAAAACCCAGTACATTCCTATTTTTCCAAAGACAATAGTCAATGAAGTAACGAGTCCCGATGTGGGGATGATGTATTCCATGAACCCCTATCAAGGCTGTGAACACGGTTGTGTGTATTGCTACGCAAGAAATACCCATGAATATTGGGGCTATAGTGCCGGATTGGATTTTGAGCGAAAAATATTGGTTAAGAAAGATGCCCCAAAATTGTTGGAGGCCAAACTTAAAAGTAAATCTTGGAAAGCCTGTACCATTGTACTTTCAGGCAATACGGATTGCTATCAACCCGCGGAACAGAAATTTAAGATCACAAGGGCCTGTCTTGAGGTTTTTTTGAAGTACAGACATCCGGTGGGGATTATCACCAAAAATGGATTGCTATTAAGGGATTTGGACCTTTTAAATGAATTGAACAACTACGGTTTGATAGGGGTAAACATTTCGGTGACATCTTTGCAGGAAGAAACTCGGCGGATTTTGGAACCTAGAACCGCCTCTATTTCAAAAAGGCTGAAGGCTATAAAAGTATTGTCCGATAACGGCATACCGGTGAATGCGATGTTGGCACCCATCATTCCGGGAATCAATAGCCATGAAATCATGGATTTGGCCAAAGCGGTCTCGGAAAATGGGGCGGTATCCTTTGCCTTTACGGTGGTGCGATTGAATGGTGCCATTGGTGGTATCTTTACCGATTGGATCCGTAAGACCCTACCTGATAGGGCGGACAAGGTGCTCAACCAAATCAAGGAATGCCATGGAGGCACCTTAAACGATAGCCGTTTTGGCATACGAAGTAAGGGCGAAGGGAAGATAGCCACCCAAATCCACGATATGGTCAGGCTCGCCAAGCAGAAATACTTTACGGACAAAACGTTCCCAACATTAAATAATGAATTGCATGCGCAATATAAGACAGGACAATTGAGCCTTTTCTAAGGATTATGGAGAATGAAGCAATGGGTATTCTATGTCTAAATTGAATGAAAAGAACTTGTTTTTAACTCAGTTCTTTGTTGTTAGCTGACCTTTTCATTCAATTTTGAATTGTAGTTTCTCATGTGTTTTTGTCGCTATGATTTTTCCATTTTCACCTAGAATATGAGAATATAGAATTTTTGAATCGTCAAGTGAATTCTTTATTACCATCCTGTATTCCTTTTGATACTTGTGAATGTCTTTTTTTACAAAAGGATTCAATTCAATTCTGCCTTCTCTATTTAAATCTTCATAAGTAACTGTTTTAGCGGATAATTGAATATTGTCTTTTTCAGCATACTCAAATACACTATCTATAAACATTTTGGGGTTTGATATTACTAGGGCGTGTCCTCCAAAATTTGACATTCTTTCGTCTACCTCAAAAATGTCTGAGCGTTCAAAATCCTTATTCGTGACAGCATAAAAACTACATGTCAAATAGTTATGATTAAACTGGGTTAGCTTAGTCAAGGTGCCAGGAACGCTTCTAAATTTAAATTCCCCGTGCTTTGGATGATTAAGGGTTGTTTGAATATTTTTTAGATTTTCAATCCATATAGCTCCTTCATTACTGTCTCCTTGTGCCTCGTTAAGCTTTTTAATTTGATTGAATGCTTTGGCTGCTTTGAAATAAAGCTCGCCTTTATTACGAAGAGATTCCAAATATTTCTTTTGTCCGAATTTAATTAAGAATAAAATACGCTCAGATTGACTCATATTACCGCTTTGGCTTAATCAGAACGCCGTGCTATGTACGCCACCTGCGTTAGAAGTGGGCGAGTTGATGCGCTAGTGGCGAATTTTATGGAAATATAGTGAAAACCTGTAACGATGGTTCAGTTATCTCGGCATCTTTTGTGTAAACCACTTGCCCATTGAAAATGGTCATTTCCACCTGGGTGTCCAATAATGTATCCTCCGGTACGGTCATTAGGTCTTGGTCAAAAATGGTAAAGTCGGCCAATTTTCCTTCGGTTATGGAACCTTTAATGCCTTCTTCAAAGGCGCCATAGGCGGCATCGAGGGTATAGGATCGTAATGCTTGTTCCCGGGTCATTTTCTGTCCAGGTTCATAACCCCCTTCAGGATTCCCTTCAAGGGTTTTCCGTGTAACGCTCGCATAATAGCTCGCAATGGGGTTCAAGGGTTCCACGGGAACATCGGTACCGTTAACCACCGGAATCCCACTTTGTAAAAGGGCCTGCCACATATAGGCACCTTCCTTGATACGCTTTTCTCCCAAACGGTCTATCGCCCAAGGTCGATCAGAGGACAAGTGAACGGCCTGCATAGCGGGTATGACCCCAAGCTCTGCAAACCTAGGAATATCGTCCGGGTGTAAATGTTGGGCATGCTCGATCCGAAACCTGTTGTCATTGACCATCTGTGGTTTTTCCTTGAAGGCCGCTTCATAGCGGTCCAAGATCTCACGATTGGCGCGATCACCAATGGCGTGGGAACACACCTGAAAGCCATGTTCCAATCCGTTCAAGGATGTTTCCTTTACAAATTCCATCGGTAAGGTCTCATGGCCATAATGATCGGGCCGATCGGAGTAGGGTTCCAACAACCAGGCACCTCTAGATCCCAAAGCCCCATCACAATTCAGTTTAATGGAACGTATCGTAAAAAGATGTTCCGGATCTACGCTGGGTCCCTTTTCATACCATTCGTTGAGGAGTTCTTTGTCCCATCCCGTCAGCATGGCGTACATGCGTATGCCCATTTTGCCTTCGGCCTTCATGGTATCATAGAGTGCGATGGTTTCCCTCCCAATACCGGCATCGTGGAAACCTGTGATACCGTTCCGGTGACAAGCAGCCACGGCCAATTCAAAGGCTTGGATGTCCTTCTCCGGGGTGTTCTCCGGGATGTGTTGGGTGATAAGGGTCATGGCACGTTCGTTGAAAACCCCTGTTGGGAGGCCTAAGTCATCCACGATTACTTCGCCTCCTTCCACGGAGAGGGCATCCATGTTTTCTGTACCCATCAATTGAAGTCCGGCCAATTCCATCGCCTTGGCATTGGCGAAACCAGCGTGTCCACTGGCATGTCTTAGGTACACCGGGTTGTGCGGGGAAACGGCACTGAGTGCTTCATGGGTGGGGAAACCTAAAACGCTGTTTTCAGGCAGTTGATCCCATTTGCTCGCGGTGCCAACCCCGTCCTGTAATCCACTCACCGGGCTTTGCCTTGTCGACAGCATCGGCAACGGCATCTATAATTTCCTGAAAGCTTTTGGTATTGATAAGGTCCAGGTTGAGTTCATTATAACCGAGACCCATAAAATGCCCATGCCCCTCAATCAGTCCGGGAGTCATGGTCTTACCTTCAAGATTTATTTCCTGGGTCTCCGGGCCTCGTAGTTTTTCGGCATTTTCCAAACTTCCGGAATATAGAATCCTGTTGTCTAAAGTTACCACAGCTTCAACCACAGGATTTAGGGAATCCATAGTATAAATGGGGCCACCGTGAATTAATAGGGTACCCACCTGCTTCTTTTCACTTGAACATGATAGTATAACGAGACCAAGGAATACATGGCAAGAAATCAGTAGCAGCTTTTGAAAGGCATTCATATGTAAGATTCTCATATAGTTTAGTTATTTGGTTGACTAGAATGATGTTAACATCCGAATTGTTTTATTCGAAATCAAGGTAATAATCAAAGAAAGGTAACATTTGTTGGGGAATACGACCATCTTTGGTGTATATATTATTGGTATGTGTACCAATATATTCTTCTGCAAAATGTTTTACTCCTACATTCTCCAATCGTTGACTAAACATTTTACATTGTATGGTAAAGCGTTCCCCTGCATTGCGCCCCCAATCGAGTTTAATGGCCCTAAGCTTTTTTAGATTTTCAAGATACTCATCGATCATGTGAACGGGCATGTGCGAATACCATTTTTCGAGCGCTTCAGGATTTGCCACTATTTCCTCATTTATATATTCAAAAGGCGGATCAAAATAAAAGGGAGGTTTGTTTGGGTTAGGAGACCAAGACCTGCCAAAGGCCAAAATGACCTTTCCGAAATAAGATTTTGAGAGATCTGGTATCGTTTTCATTTTTGAAAACTCCACATACGTATCGCTATTGGGACCATATTCTCGTACTATAGTTAGTGCTCCTGGACTTAATGCATAAACGGTTTCAAAAATATCCGGGTGTTTCATGGCAATTTTTAAAGCACCGTATCCTCCCATACTATGTCCTGTAATTCCGCGACTCCCCGGTTTGGCCAAGGTCCTGTAGTTCTTGTCCATATGGGACACCAAATCGAAAGCTGTAAAATCCTCCCAGTTGCCAAAAACACCCGTATTGGAATAAAAGCTACCATCGTAGGTAGTTTTCTCATCCGGGATTACCAAAATAAAAGGATCGATTTTATCGGCAACAATACTATAGTCCAAGAGGTCTTTCATGTAATCCATAAGCGTATGATCATTGAGGAATCCATGAAGAAAATATATGACGGGGTATTGGGTTTCAGAAGACTCATAATTTGGGGGCAAATAAATCGATACCGCCCTTGTAGGGTTTTCACCAAAATCATTTTCCAAGTTTTTGGAGTAGATAGAATCAATAACTACGGTGCCCTTTATTCCTTCCTGTGAAACAAGAATACCTGATATGGTTAGGAAGAGTAGAAAAAATACCTTTTTCATTTTTATGGTTTTAAAAAGTTACGTCCAATAAATAGGCCCCAAGTGTTTTTCCGTGTTTGTCCAGGGTAGTGGAGGAGGTAACCCCACCTCCAAGGGCATCATACATTACAAAATTTAATGCTCCAAGATGTGGAAGGTCATAGCGCTTTACCTCACCCAAAACCTGATTCCCAAACCACTGCTTTACAAATTCGGGAGTTAATTTTTCCGATACTTTTTCAAAATCCTTCGTATCATAGACTGTTACGGAAACATTGCTGATATTTCCTTTGTCCCCGATCCTAACATGTGCAATTTCCCATAACTTCATGGCTACGTATTTTTGTAAAGTATAGTAATAGTAAAATCATCTTTAGGAATTAAAATGGACGCAATGGAAATAATTTCATCTACTTTCTTGGTTGCACCACCTCCACCATAGGGTCCATTGGTATATAACGTCTCTACTTCATTTGCAATTAGTTGAGCGTGCTCTTTTGTATCTGTTTTTGCCGATATCCGTAGTCGAACCTCATTGATTTCATTTGGGATTTTTCCATCGTCGAACAAGGAATTTATGCCGATGAGATCACATCGTAATCCGGAAATGGGGTATGTCACTTTTTTCAGCCTTTTTTCCACTATTTCTTGTGCCAATAGAGCACGGGCTATGCAGTTGGATCCGCCATAACTGATTTGTCCTTCCCCAATAAACCCATTCAAATAGCCAACACTTGTTTTGTAAGTAGTCGTGGCAGTTTTTCCTGAGGCTCCGGAAAAAGCAATTTTATCTTTTTCAATTTCTTTAAAGTCCACCTTTGAAAAATCAGCGGTACAATCTGGAGTAATATAATTTGCAGGATCATGAATTTCATAGAGCAACTGTTCTGTACAGGTGGCCCTTGTGACCATACCGCCACTGTTTTCCAATTTGGTGATAAAACCTTCCCCGGATTCATTAATCTCTACTAAGGGAAAACCTAAATTCCGAGAGATTTGGCACCTCCTTGACCCCCGGATCTGCAAAATATCCCCCGGTAACTTGTCCAGCACATTCCAACAAATGGCCTATCATGGTTCCTACACCCATTTTTTTCCAATCGGATGTTCCCCATTCAAACTCATACATCATTGGCGCTAAAAATAGGGAAGGGTCGGCCACTCTTCCTGTAATGATGATATCGGCATCATTTTCTAGTGCTTCTACGATACCCTCATGGCCAAGATAAGCATTAGCGGAAAATAGGTCTTTTTCAATTTTCGATAGTGGCTCTCCGGTTTCGATAACACTATTTTTATCGTAATCTTGAATTCTATCGGATATATCATCCCCTAGGACAGCGGCTATTTTTAAGTTTTTAAGACCCAGTTGAGTGGCCAATTTCGCAACCTTCTCCATAGCCGTTTTTGGATTGGCAGCCCCCATATTCGTAATGACCTTAATAGAATGTTTATGGGCCAATGGGAGTACTTTTTCCATCCGATATAGTAGCAAGTCGTTATAGCCTTTTTCGGGATTGGCTTTTTTGGCCTTTTGCGCCAAGGCGATGGTTCTTTCAGCAAGACCTTCAAAACAGATGTAATCAAGATTCCCATATTTCATTAGGTCCAGGGCGGGTTCTAAACGATCTCCCGCATAACCAGCTCCACTACCGATTCTAATTCTCTTCATTTTTCACCAGCTTATTGCTCCGATTAGTAATGATAAAATTAATATTACAATAGTGACCAAAAAAGCCAATGGAATTGTCTTTTTTTGATGGTCCCCTAATTCAATACCGGTAAGTCCGATGAGAAGATAGGTGGAACCTGTTAAAGGACTCACAGGAAATCCCGTGGTCATTTGCCCAATAATTGAAGCTCTCCCCACTTCAATGGCCTCAACTCCAAAATGGGAGGCCGTAGTTGATAACAGGGGTAAAATACCAAAATAATAGGAATCAGGATCAAATAATAGGCTAGCGGGCATGGAAAGTACTCCCGTAATAACTGCTAAATGACTACCGATGACATCTCGGAATATAAGTTACGGCACTTTCTGCCATAGCATTTATCATTCCTGATCCTTTTAATATTCCCGTAAAACATCCAGCGGCAAATAAAATACTAGCCATCAAGAGGGCGGCCTTGGCATGTGCATTAATTCGCTCGCCTTGTTCCTTTGGATTTGGATAATTAATGATCAATGAAATGGCAAAAGCTACCATGAAGATGATATGTGGCGGAGCTATGCCACTGATCAAAATCGCCACGGCCAATAACACCAGTGCAATATTGAAATAGTATAACCGGGGCCGTTCCAACCCAGTATCGACTTCGGGTACGGATGTTGCTTCATCAGTCTGTATCGATTTCACAACACGTTCTTTTTTCCCGAGGAAATAAGATATAATCAGCACGGTTAAAAGTCCACCAATAACTGGGATCAATAAGGGGTTGAATAATTCGGTGACATTTACTTCCGAAGCAGTTGCCGCACGTATGGTGGATCCACCCCAAGGTAGTATATTCATGGTGCCCGCAGCCAAAGCCGCAATGGTAGCCAAGGTTGTTCTTTTCATCTGTAGGGTATCGTATAATGGAAGAAGTGCAGGAATCGTGACTAAAAAAGTAACTGCTCCCGAACCATCCAAATGCACCGCCATTGCCAAAAGCGCCGTTGCCACCGCAACTCGTGAAGGGTTATTTCCTGCGAATTTTAATAAAGCTTTTATTAATGGCTTAAACGTTCCTGCATCGGTTAAGATTCCAAAAAACAAAATGGCAAAAATGAACATGACCCCTGTAGGAGCAATTGATTTTAAACCTTCCGTAACAAAGGTGATAATTTCAGTAGTAAAGCCACCCAAAAGAGCCGTTATGATGGGAACGATAATTAAGGCAACCACGGCGGCCATCTTCTTGCTCATTACCAAAAATAATAATCCTATAATTGTGAGTAGCCCCAACCAAGCTAGCATGAATACAAGGTTTTTAAGATGATGTTTATTACTATTTGGAACATTCCAAATTATTCTAAATGTAACAAAAGCCATGACGCGTGTCACGGCTTTTGTTATTTATGAAAAAGAAATAGGTTAACTAAGCTCCCATCCTTTACGGTAACTACCTTTTACCCATTCATTTGCTTTATCCCAATTGGTAACCCGCATATTATCACCGTCCCAAAGGATTTTGCGTCTGCCCGGATATTCAAATGGGTCCCAGTCACCCAGTTGTTTTCCTTCTTTCAATTTTTTATACTGGAAAGCCTTAATGGCCAAATTACCCATCAATACGGCTTCGGTCAAGGGCCCGGAGCGTTCAAATCTCGATGAAGTTTCAACACCCTGTAGACAACCTTCTACAAAGTTCCTTTGATGACCTCCTGTATCACCCTCAATTCGTGTTAAATATGGTTTAGGTGGTGTCATCAATTCCATCGTAGTAGAGGGTAATAATCGTGCATTCCTGGAATAGGTATCACACACCGAATACCTCCGGTTCCATAGAAAATACTTCCTCCTCCACCATCTCCTATAGTTTCGCCGTCCTTCAATTCATCTCGGAAGGTCGGGCAGCAATCCGCCGTCATACCAATTTAATGCGATATCGCCATGTTCCGGTGTGTTGAATTTTAATCGTACAATGGACGAAGCTGGGCAAGATTGGCTGTAATCTGCCTCTACAAAATCACCCACCCAGTTCGTTGTGCAACTTGCCTCCGCTTCGGTAGGATATCCTAGTTCCAAAACACTAAATGGAGTTTCCATAATATGGCAACCCATATCGCCTAAAGCTCCTGTTCCAAAATCCCGTAAACCTCTCCACTTAAAGGGCAGGTAGGCATCATTGTAATCTCTCATTTCCGCAACCCCCAACCATAGGTCCCAATCCAGGCCTTTTGGAATACGGTCTTTGCCTTGAGGTACAGGTACACCTTGTGGCCAAACAGGTCTATTGATCCAACAATCTACTTTGTATACTTTTCCTATAATGCCCGAATCTATCCACTCTTTGGCTTCTCGGCTTCCATCACTGGATGCTCCTTGGTTACCCATTTGGGTAACGATACCATTTTCCTTGGCGACTTGGGTCATCATTCTCGCTTCATTAATATTATGCGTCAGCGGTTTTTCCACATAGGCATGTTTTTTTGCCCTCATGAACGGCAAAGCTATTGTAGCATGCATGTGATCTGGAGTGGCCACCATAATGGCGTCCATATCATTTAAATGTTTGTCATAGACTTTTCTGAAGTCCTTGTATTTTTTGACATCCGGGAAATTGGCATAGGTTTCTGCGGCCCTTCTGTCATCTACATCGCAAAAGGATACGAATTTCACTTTTTGGGTTTCGTTAAGGCCTTGGATTACACTGGCACCTCTACCCCCTACACCAAAAGCGCCAATGTACAATGTGTCGCTTGGTGGAACATGGTTTTTACCCATTACAAAACTGGGTACTATACTAAATGCCGTGGAGGCGGCAACCGTATTTTTTATAAATTTTCTTCTTTGCATGTTATACTAAAATTTAACTGAGCTTGGAAGGTACAAAAAATTGACTTTTTATGTAAGCCTTGTGGTTTTTATTAAACCCATAAAATGAACAGCTAAAATTTTGGATTTCCGCAATAGAACGGAGGAAATCTTCATATAGCACATAAGGGATTGACGGATCTTAATCTATCACAAATTCTTACCTAAAAGTTAAAGAATGCCTTTTTACATAAATAAATCTTAAAGGGTAATCCAGAATGCGATTTGTGACCGTATAACCCCTAGAACAAATCGAAAACACAAATGAAATCTGAAAATACTATTACACCTGAATTACATCGTACCAATCGTAGTGACGCTACCCCTAGTTTTAAGAATGGATTTTTAATCAAAACTAGAATACAATCTTTTATTCAAAACGCAAATGCATGGGGCGTTTTTGTAATGGGGAGTACTTTTGTTTTAATGATAGCTTCCATTTACGTGATGTATGTCTTGCAGACGGATTATGACCAATTCAATCAAGACCGAATGAGTACTACCTTCGGGATGATTTTTATGTTCATCGCCGCAGGTCTTTTTGCCTTTAAAGCTGGATTTTTTGTTTACACATTATATCGATATTTCCGTTACAAGGCGATTGATTCAGTATCCGATGAGGAATTACCAACCTGTACGGTAATCGTTCCTGCTTATAATGAAGGAAAACAAGTGTATGCCACTTTAAAAAGTTTGGCGGCAAGTGATTATCCAGAAGGAAAATTACAACTACTATCCATTGATGATGGTAGCAAAGATGATACTTGGTATTGGATGCAAGAGGCAAAAAAGGTCCTAGGAGACCGTGTGTCCATATGTCAGCAGCCAAAAAATATGGGCAAAAGACATGCTTTGTACCGCGGTTTTAATGAAGGTACAGGGGATGTGTTTGTTACGGTAGATAGTGATTCCATAGTTGATAGGGACACGCTAAGAAATTTGGTGAGCCCATTTGTGACCAACGAAAAATGCGGTGCCGTTGCTGGTAATATTAGGGTGCTTAACAATAAAAATGCCCTGATTCCAAAGATGTTGGACGTTAGTTTTACGTTGAGTTTTGAATTTGTAAGGTCTGCAGAAAGTAGTTTAAACTCTGTACTGTGTACACCAGGTGCACTTGCAGCCTACAGGAGAACGGCTGTGTTTGGTTGTTTGAACGATTGGATTAACCGGACGTTTATGGGACAACCTTCGGATATTGGTGAGGACAGAGCTATGACCAATATGATTTTAAAACAAGGCTATCACGTTTTGTTTCAAAGAAATGCCTATGCCTATACCAATGTTCCTGAAAAATATAAGGGGCTTTATAAGATGTTCATCCGTTGGGGAAGAAGCAACGTAAGAGAGAATATAGAAATGTCCAAATATGTCTTCAAAAACTTTCGTGAGGGTACTAAGGCAGGGACAAGATTGCTGTTCTTTAGTCAGGCGACCAAGATTGTGATGAGTTATCCATTCTTGTTATTCATGCTGTACTTTGTGGTAACCCATCCATTATTATTTGTTAGTTCTACTTTGTTCAGCATCTTGGTTTTATCCACATTTCCCGTAATATTCTATGCGAAGCGATATAATTTTATAGAATCTTTACGGGCATATTCTTACAGTATCATGTATACGTTTGGTTTGTTCCGGATTACTCCGTATGCTATTGCCACTGCCAATAGAAGAGGTTGGTTAACTAGGGGATAGACTGGAAAGAACCATTTTAAACGTAAATACATAAAAAAGGAGCCGGTTGTCAAAACCGGCTCCTTTTTTTATTGTTTGGACTTCACTGTTAAAGGATTCCATTCTTTGTAAAACTGCTCTAAATAATCCAACATGAACTGATGCCTTTCTTCGGCCAGTTTTTTGCCGGTTTGCGTATTCATTTTATCTTTAAGAAGTAACAATTTTTCATAGAAATGATTGATGGTGGGTGAGGTAGATTTTTTATAGGCCTCTTTGCTCAATTTCAAATTAGGGGCAATCTCCGGATTATACAGTTCCCTATTTTTAAACCCTCCATAATTAAATGCTCTTGCTATACCGATTGCACCTATGGCATCTAAACGGTCGGCATCCTGAACCACTTGAAGTTCCTTGGAGTTGAATGATTTCTTTTTGGATGTCCCTAAACTGTTTTTAAAGGAAATGTGCTTTATTATTTTAACAACATGGGTTATTACCTTTTTTTTGACCCTTAATGATTGAAGAAAGTCAGCGGCCATTTGTGGCCCAATACTTTCATCTCCATCATGAAATTTGGCATCGGCAATATCATGCAATAGTGCCCCTAAACTCACCACTAGAATATCTACTTCTTCGTCTTTGGCAATGAACATGGCATTTTGGAAGACTCTTTTTATGTGGAACCAATCATGTCCACCCTCGGCATTTTGCAAAGCTTCCTTCACGAAAATAATGGTTTCCTCTACTATTTCGGTGTTGCTCATTTAAAGGAATTTATTCCGAAACTACGGCAGCTTCCGCCCTGGCGAGCAATCCATCAAAGTCTCCATCATTTTCAAAAGGTTCATGGACATCAAAAGACACCTTTGCTCCCAGCCCCATAGGGAATTTACCAAACTGAACCAATTTCCATGAATTATTAATACTTATAGGGACAATCAATGCCGATGGTGCCTTTTTCATAAGCATCTTTAGTCCCATAGGCTTAAATGGTTTCGGGTGGCCGTCCCTGCTTCCGGTTCCTTCGGGAAAAATAACGGCGGTCCTTTTATATTTCTCTATGTACGCCCCAAGTTTGCCAATTTCCATTAAGGAAGCTTTTGCATCCTTTCTATCTATTAAAACGGAACCACCATGCCTTAAGTTGAAGGAGACGCTGGGAATGCCCTTGCCCAGCTCTTTTTTGCTCACAAACTTTGGGTGATGCTTTCTCATATACCATATAATAGGTGGAATATCGTACATACTTTGATGGTTGGTAACGATAATCAGCGGTCTGTCCGTAGGAATAGAATAGGGGTTCGTGAACCTATAGGTTGTTCCTAGGATATTAGTGGAACGCATAAGCGACCAATTGAGCAAACTGACGGTTTTTTTAATACCAGGATATCCAAAAAGCTTTAAACCCAACCGAGAGGATTGGATGAAAAACGACCAATGTCAACCCAAAGGCAATAAAGAAAAACGGGGTTACAATATAGGATAGCGTCTTTTGCATGCTACAAAAATAAAAAACCGCTCTGGTAAGAGCGGTGATTCACAATTAAAATAAGTAATCGTTAGTAATAATTATACTAACAGAATTCGTTATAGGCCTGAACCAGGTTTTCTGCAATCATTTCTGCAGGCCTCCCTTCTATATGATGACGTTCTATCATATGCACCAATTCACCATCTTTGAACAAAGCCATTGAAGGGGAGGAAGGTGGAAATGGGATCATCAAATTTCGGCAGCATTGACAGCTTCAGTGTCCACACCAGCAAAAACGGTTACTGTATGGTCAGGGGTTTTGTCATTCTGTAAACTCATTTTTGCCGCAGGTCTCGCATTAGCAGCAGCACATCCACATACTGAATTAACAACCACTAGCGTGGTTCCTTGCTGCTTGATGGCATTTTCGACCGCTTCGGCCGTATATAATTCTTCAAACCCGGCAGAAGCCAAGTCATCTCTCATAGGTTTTACTAATTCCGCAGGATACATAGTATTATTTTTTTATTAATCTGAACAACAAAGATAATTAATTTGACCTATTTTCTTGGAGACCTTAACTTTTCCTTAGTCTTCCATTTTCTACCTAATATCATATCTTTGGCAATTATCAAATCATAGCAATGATTAAATGGATCGGGGCCTTTGTAGGCTTTTTTATAAGAGGGTTTGCAGGCGCTATTTTGGGTTTTTTTGTAGGTAGTGCCCTTGACAGTCTTTTTGGCTCTAAAACCGGTCAAGCACAGACCATTTTCAGGGATTATACAAGACCAAATGTTTCACCGGCCGATTTTGAACTGAACCTATTATCCCTATGTTCCATTGTCATAAAGGCCGATGGACAAGTAAGCCAACAGGAAATGGATTATGTTAGGCAGTATTTTGTGGGAACCTATGGCAAGGAGAAGGCAAATGCCATTTTTAGGACCTTCAACGACATTACCAAAAAAAGGGAGATTTCAGCCCAGCGGATAAGTAGTTTTTTGGCACAAAGAACACGTTACGAAGTACGGCTTCAATTACTACATTTTCTGTTCGGTATAGCTCAGGCCGATGGAAACGTTAGTACACCTGAAATAAATAAAATCCGAGAAATTTCTCGGCTATTTACGAGTATCCCATCGAGATTTTGAAAGTATTATGGCCATGTTCATTAAATCGGCTGACAACTCCTATAAAATCCTTGAAATAGATAAATCGGCATCCAACGAGGAGGTAAAAAAGGCCTATAGGGCAATGGCAAAAAAATACCATCCGAGACCGAGTGAATACACAGGATGAGGCCATAAAAAGGGGTGCGGAGGAAAAGTTCAAACAAGTTCAGCTTGCTTATGAAACCATTCAAAAAGAAAGGGGAATCAACTAAATTATAAAAGGAAATGGAGAATTTTTGGTTCTATATAAATATGGGTCTCAATCATGTTCTAGATCTTAGTGCCTATGACCATATTTTATTTTTATCCGCCTTGGCCATTCCCTTTACATTCAAGAATTGGAAAAAGGTATTGCTGCTGGCTACGGTATTTACGATCACACATTGTCTATCCCTAATGCTTTCGGTATTTGAAATAGTTGTCATGGATGTTTCATTAATAGAATTTTTAATACCGGTGACTATTTTTTTAACTGCTATTTTTAATATAGTGTATCTAAAAAGCTTACAAGGATATAAGAGTATCTTATTACATGTAGTGTCCACGGCTTTCTTTGGTCTAATTCATGGTTTTGGCTTTTCAAACTATTTTAAAATGTTGATTTCTCGGTGAAGATGAAAAATGGACACCTTTATTAGGTTTTGCTACGGGTATCGAGATTTCACAAGTTATTATTGTTATGACGGTACTTTTACTGGCATATGTTTTCCAGACCTTCTTAAAAATAAAACAATCCATATTTGTTCGGTGGCCAGTATTATTGTATTGTTGATTACAATACCTATGTTATACAATACGTTTCCCTGGTAAGGATTGCTAATGTGGTTGTTGGAAGCTTATTCTATATCCTGCCAAATTGTGGGCATATACTTAATAAAATCCAGATGATCTAGTAAAAGTTAAAATTGTCCTTATACTTTTGTAAAGGTTTTTAAAGCGGGTATCTTAGACAATCCAAGCATTTTTGCTTCCGATTACATGAACAAATCGAAACAGGAAAAATATGATAAGGCCTATTTAAGAATGGCCAAGGAGTGGGGTAAATTGTCATACTGCAAAAGAAAACAGGTTGGCGCCATCATCGTAAAAGATCGCATGATCATTTCCGATGGGTATAATGGAACTCCTACCGGTTTTGAGAATTTTTGTGAGGACGAAGGGGGGTATACTAAATGGTATGTACTCCATGCCGAGGCAAACGCTATTTTAAAGGTAGCTTCCTCTACTCAAAGTTGTCAGGGAGCAACCTTATATATAACACTTTCACCTTGCAGGGAATGCAGTAAATTGATACATCAATCTGGCATAAAACGTGTGGTATATCAAATTGCCTATAAGGATGACTCAGGGCTCAGTTTTTTAAAAAGAGCCGGTGTGGAGCTGGAATTTATGCCGCAAATAGAGGATTGACCATAATGAAGAACAAGTATACATATCTTTTGCCTACCATAATTGCCTTAGCATTGGCCATAGGGATTTTTGTTGGCGGTAAACTCAACTTCAATGATACTCCGGAAAAATTATTTACAACGAATTCAAAAAAGGACAAGCTTAATAGACTTATAGATTATATTGACTATGAGTATGTGGACGATGTGAATACAGATAGCATCGTAGATGTTACGGTAAATAGTATTCTTGAAAAACTGGATCCCCACTCCGTTTATATCCCGTAAAAGGAAATGACCAGGGTTTCGGAGAATATGAAGGGCGATTTTGTGGGTATAGGCATCAATTTTTATCCGTATAAGGACACGATATCCGTTATTCGCGCAGTCAAGGATGGACCTAGCTTTGCCAAAGGAATAAAGCCTGGTGATCGTATACTAATGGCAGACAATGACACACTATATGGAAAGAATATGCCAAGTGATGTCATCGTGCAAAAACTGAAAGGCCAAGAAGGATCTCCAGTCCAACTAAAGGTTTATAGAAAGTCCGAAGATAAAATGTTTACCGTAACGGTGACCAGGGGCGTCGTGCCCATTAAAAGCGTTGAATCCTTCTACATGCTTTCGGATGACATAGGATATATAAAGGTCACCAGGTTTGCAGAGTCTACCTATAATGAATTTAAATCTGCCCTTAGACAGCTTCAAAAGGAGGGTGCAAAAAAGTTGGTCTTAGACTTACGGGATAATCCGGGGGGGTACCTTAATATTGCGGAGCAAATGGCGGATGAGTTCCTCGAAGACAATAAACTTATATTATTCACCAAGAACAAAAAGGGAAAAATAGAAAAGACCTATGCCACAGGCAGGGGAAGTTTTGAAGATAAACCTGTATATGTGCTTATCAATGAACGTTCAGCTTCCGCCAGTGAAATTGTTGCAGGAGCCCTCCAAGATAATGACATAGGTACTATTGTTGGTAGAAGATCATTTGGAAAAGGCTTGGTGCAAAGGGAAATGGCTTTGGGCGATGGGTCCGCCGTTCGATTGACAGTATCGAGATATTACACCCCGACGGGAAGAAGCATCCAAAAAAGCTATGCCAATGGTAACAAGGATTACTATGAAAGGTTTACGGAAAGATACCATAGTGGAGAGATGGTTTCCGTAGATAGTATAAAGGTTGCAGACTCCTTAAAATTCACTACTCCCAAGGGGAAAGTTGTTTATGGAGGAGGAGGAATTATCCCGGATGAATTTGTTCCTATTGGTTCAAACGAGGAGGAAGCAGTAGAAAGTATGGATAGTTTGGGATTTTTGTCCTTCTTTGTGTTTGAGCATCTTGACGAAAATAGGGAACTATACTCAGAATATACTGCGGAAGAATTCTTTAGATATTTTAGGGTGGATGATATCCTATTTGAAAAATTTGTGGATTATTCTTTGGACAGGAACCTGAAAATGAATTTTTATGATTTTGAGGACAGCATCAAGCTTTATCTAAAAGCTTCCTTAGCTGAGCAATTGTTCGATGCCAACATGCATGCCAAAATAAAAAGTGTAGAAGACCCTATGCTATTAAAAGTCTTGGAATTAGACAATCCTATCATAAAACAAGGCGAGGCAGCAACGATAGAATCACAAAACTAATCTTCTTCAAGGTTTTTCTGTATTTTCTTACTGGTATAAAAAATAAGAATCAAAACAATGGCACATAAGGAGGCCATGACCCCAATGATAGCTACGATACTATTCCCTTCAAAAGGATTTTCATAGTCTATTAGTGTTACATTATAGGCGATAAGGGCAACGGCACAAACCACCAATATAATTGATAAAGTCTTGTTCATTTCAATTACTTTAAGTGATAAAAATAAAATCTTTTTTATTGATTGAAAAGCTCGTTTATATTGGCAGCGAATAGCTTAACGGCGATGGCCATTAAGATTACACCAAAAACTTTACGTATAACGTTCACACCTCCCTTACCAAGAATTTTTTCAAGTTTTACGGAGGATTTTAGGACAAGATATACGAAGATTATATTAATAATGATGGATACGATGATATTCTCAACGTAATATTCTGCTCTTAAAGAGAGCAAGGAAGTCAAGGTGCCTGCACCTGCAATCAAGGGAAAGGCAATAGGTACAATGGAGGCACTTTCCGGCTCATCGTCCTTATAAATGGTAATGCCTAATATCATTTCAATGGCTAGAAAGAATATAATAAAAGCACCGGCCACGGCAAAAGAATTCACATCGATACCGATGAGGTTTAAGATTTCTTCACCTAGGAATAAAAAGGCTACCATGATACAGGCAGCTACTATCGAGGCCTTTTCAGATTGAATATGCCCCACTTTTTTTCGCAGGCCAATGATAATAGGGATGCTTCCCAAAATATCGATAACGGCAAACAACACCATACTTGCAGTTGCAATCTCCCTTAAGTTGAAATGAAATGTCATTCTTAAAAATTTATGCAAATCTACGTTTATAAAAGATTTTTGGATGTTATTAAATGGATAATAATAAGGGAGGCAAAGTAAATGGTGTATCTTTCGGGCCTAAATTTTTCACATGTTTCAGTTAGGGAAAACAATTGTGTCAGAAGAAATCATTGAAAATGACTTTGTCTGTAACCTTAATGCCTGTAAGGGTGCTTGTTGTGTGGATGGTGATGCCGGTGCTCCGTTGGAGGAAAGGGAAACAGAGATTTTGGTAGATATTTATGCAAGAGTAAAACCCTTTTTAAGACCAGAAGGTATCTCGGTCATTGAAAATGAAGGAGCTTTTGTAAAAGGGGAAGATGGTGAATGGGAAACTCCTTTGATTAATGGGAGTGAATGTGCTTATGTGACCTTTGATCAAAATAATATCGCAAAATGTGGTATAGAGGAAGCCTATAACCAAGGAAAAATTAAGTGGAAGAAGCCAATTTCCTGTCACCTTTATCCAGTAAGGATTAGAGAGTATACAGAGCTTACTGCCGTAAATTATCACAAATGGCAAATCTGTGACCCTGCCTGTGCCTTGGGGGAGGAACTAAAGGTTCCTATTTACAAATTTGTTAGGGAAGCTTTGATTCGAAAATTTGGAAAGGATTGGTATGATGAATTGGAACAGGTAGCGACAGAACATCTTAAATAGTAGGAATACGTAATAGTATCTTGGTACCCGATGGTTTATTGTCATCGTCATAGATATCGATAATTTCAACATGGAAAGAGTTTTGATAGTCCTTTGAGAAATTTGCCAGTCGCTCTTTTGTAATATTTATTCCTACCGATTTTCTTTTAAGAACCTTTCTTTCCTTAATTTTTTCAGCTGCATCACGGCCCACCCCATCATCCGTAATGGCGATATTGATAAAGCCTTCCTGTCCCTTTGTGACGTCCGGATGTATATTTTTTTCCCCTTCTTTAGAGGAGAGACCATGCCAAAGGGCATTTTCCAAGAATGGTTGAAGAATTAAGGATGGAATTTTTATGCTATGGACATCGATATCATCGGCAATATTTATTTTGAAACTAATTTCGTTTGAGAAACGAATGTTCTCTATGTTCATGTAAAGTTCTACGGTCTCCAATTCCTCGGCCAATGAAATTTCACGTTGGGAAGAGGCTTCCAAAATCTTTCGCACCAGTTTGGAAAACTTGTTCAGATAATGGACTGCATTTTTCTTTTCGTTGTTTATGATGTAAAGTTTGATTGAATTCAAGGAATTGAAAAGAAAATGCGGATTCATTTGGCTACGTAACATGGTCTGTTCCAATGTAAGTAGTTTCTTTTCGCTGCTTAGCTGATATTGTCTATACAGGATATACAAAATCCCGGCTGCTAAGGCTAGTCCTATAAATGTCACAAGCAACATGGTCTTGTTCTTTCGTAAGGTAATGGCCTGGTTCTTTACTTCCTCCTCCAGTGATTTAAGCTGGTCACTTTGCTTTTCGGCCTCATACCTAACGATCATATCGTTTACATACCTAACGTTTAAATTATTGGTAACCTGTTCTTCGTATTTTTTGAATTCCATGTAGAAGTCCATCGCCTTTTTAAAGTCATCTTTTTTCATCCATAATTCGGACAGAAATTTATTGGCCTCTGAAATTTCCGATGGGTAGTTATACATTTTTGCAGTTTTAAGGCCCTCTTGTAAATAAGCCTCTGCTTTTGAAAAGTCTCCTATATTTAGATTGGCCCAACCAAGATTGTTTAAAATAGTAGCAATAATTTCTTGATCTCCCAATGCTTTGGCTCTTTCTAAAGATGATGTAAGCATTGTCAAGGCCTCGTCCATTCTTTTTTGATGGACATAAACATGGGCAATACTGTAGTTGCAGATTACTTTCCCTTTCTCTGAATTTATTTCTTCATTGTAGGAGAGCGATTTTTGAAAACTTTCCAAAGCGGGTTCCAACTTGCCCGTAGCTTCATAACATTCACCTACATTTTGGTGGTTAATGGCAAGGCCCAATTTATTGTCCAGTTCTTCTTCCAATTTCATGGACTCGTTGAACTTTTCTATAGCTAGGTCATACTGTTCCAATAGCTGATAGATGTTTCCAATAGAGTTTAAGGATACGTTGATACTTCTTTTCAAACCTTTGGAACGATCTTCCGGCTTTATCGTTTCTGCCAATTCCAGGGCCTCCTGGCTATAATCCAGTGCCGATTTAACTGCCTCGGTCCTTCTGTAAACTACACTTATCATGTTAAGACTGTATATCCTAAACTCGAGGTTATCGGCTTCAATAGACAATCTTAGTGCTTCTTGAAAAAGATCAAGCGCCTTTGGATAGTTTGAAATATCCCTATAGGCCCTACCTAGATGATTAAGTGCATATATTTCTGCATCTGGATATTGGTTTTTTTTGGCTTGCTCTATTACAAACTTCATTAGGACGGTATCCTTGCGTGAACTTCTAAGAAAACTGTCAATCCTTTCATAGGTTCGGGGAGCCTCATCTATCAATGCTGCAACCTCATTTTTGAATTGATCTGAAATTTTTTGTGATCGAGCGGAATAAAAGAAAAGTAAAACCAAGCAAAATGTGAAAAACCTTCTTAAAAAAAGCGAAGGTTTTAGGTACGGCAAATTCCAATGATTTTTAGACTGGTTCAAAACCATATGTACTTATAATAAATCCAAAAAGTCCGATTTCTTTTGTCTCGGAAACAGGAATCTTGTGATTGGATTTTAAAACCACATATCCATCAGTTTTCAGGAATTCCTTGATCTTGTTTAAGTTGATGATATATGAATTGTGAATTCTGAAGAAACATTCTTCAGGCAACAACTGGTTCACCTCCTTAAGTTTTTTGGTGAGGACTATTTTTTGACCATCTACCAAAAAAATGGTACTATAGTTTCCATCGGATTCGGCATATAATATTTCATCACTTTCCGAGAAAAAGTAATTTACCGTCCGTGTTTAGGGTAATCCTTTTATTGGTAGATCTGGAATTGAAATTAATCAATATCTGCTCCAGTTTTTCAGCGGTAAAGTTCTTTGAATTAAATTTTTTGATTTTTGAGATGGTGTCTTCCAAATCATCGGAATCAATAGGTTTCAATAAATAGTCTATTGCCTCGTTTTTGAGGGCCTTAATGGCATATTGGTTATAGGCTGTGGTAATTACTACGGGAAAGTTTTTATTGGTAAGTTTTTGAATAAATTGAAAACCATCCATTGTCGGCATTTCAATATCTAAAAATAGGCAGTCTGGAGTATTTTTTCCCAAATATTCCAAAGCTTCAAAAGGATTTGTAAAGGAGGCCATCACATGAATTTCTTCGCTGAAATTTGTGAGTTCCCAAGAAAGACTTTGAAGTGCTTTTATTTCATCGTCAACGATAACGGCTTCTAACATATGTACTCTTTACACTTAGGGGAAGTTAATCAAAAATAGCACTTAGAATATAACCGTAGGGCTAATTTGTATCAATGGAACTTATTTGAGTATAACTGGTATAAAATATAAAATTAGCTGTTTATACTAGTGAAAACCATCAAAATATAAGAAAATAACTACAAAATTTTACGTTTTTGCAATTATAGAGATAAACCTCTTCCCGATTATACAAAAAAGAATGCAGATTATACAAGTTGACCTTAGTGGCGTTAAACTTGTCTTAAATTCGTTCTTGCTACTAATTTAGTAGTGTAAAGAATATGATTATGAAAAGATGTTTGCTAATGTTCGGGATTTTGTTGATTGTAGTAATTGTGGCATCTATACTGGAACAAAAAAACTCAGAGCAGATTTTAAATGAAAACTTGGCTATGGGACAAAATGGGCCAAAAATCGTAATAAACCCAAATAACTAGATAATGATGTACGGTCTTGGCATTAAAATTAGCAAGTTTGTTTTCTTGGGTATTATGCCTTTACTATTGATTTCCAGTTCGGGAAATAAAATGGATTTGATCCTTAATCAGGCTATAAACGAAAATTTGATTCCCGCCTATATCGATTTTGAAATGGATTTGGCGGAAACAGAAAATGTGGTCAAATCTAAAAAGTTGAGGCTTCTATTTAGTGATGAAGAGAACCATGGTACGATTGAACTAGTTGTAAGTGCTAAAAATGGGAATACCGATTTTAGTGAAGGTGACTTTATCGTACAAAAGATAGACGGTTTCTTGAATGGTTTTGAAGGTGTGTTTGGGTACTTTACACATAAAGACTTTGGAGAGAAACCATTTTTTGCAAATAGCGGTTTTGTAAAGATATCTCGTTTAGACAATAATCATATCCAAGGTCAAATGGATATAACATTGGTAAACGACTATGGAAGAACAATTAGGATTTCGGATACATTTCGAAATTTTTAGCAATATACGACCCTAGGAATATCTTTATTCCGGTCAATGTTTTGAGCGCCAAAGGTAACCGTAATGCACGGAGCATTGCGTTACAAGTCTAAGAATAGGTTTCGGGGGAACTACCTAGATTAGCACTTGGTGGGCATTTTCATATAATGGAGCATTGAGGGTCGTATTTTTAGATTTAGTTCTGTATTTAGGAGACCAAGCAGCAAAACTCCTTGGTCTTCTTTTTTTATAAAGTAGTCCTGTTACATAACTGGGATACTTTGAAACATAATTGATATTGTCTGTTTCTGTACTTTTTTAGTTTTGGACAAGAAGTAATAATAACCTAAACAACTAAATTATGAGAGTATATCTTTTTTTTAAAATTGCCATGGTTTTCTTAGCCTTGGATTCTTGTGGCGGCTGCGAGCCTGAAGACTTATTGGATGAAGAATGCCTGGCCCAAAAGGATGCAGATATTAGGAAAGCTGAAGATTTTGCTGAAAGTGAAAGGCAAGATATACTAAATAATGATGAGCTTAGTGAAGAACAAGTTCAGTCTTTGTTGAATCTTATTGAAATTGACTTAGAATTGGAAAAGGAAGAAATATTATTTGAATCATGTAAATAACCCAAAAACAATTGGTTTATGTAAACTTTTTGGATTTCGGGAATTGGATTCTATATAATGGAAAAGCCTTTAGTTGAAGTTTGATCCTTTAGTAAACCTATAATACCCCAATTTCTATATTGTTTTTCAACGATGGGGCTAATTGAATTGATATTCTCAACTTCTAAATGTTCAATACAACTAAATAATTGGGGGAAATACAGGTATATTCTCAGCTGGTTCAAATAAAACTGTCCACCTCTTTGTATGCGTTGATTACGGCCGTTTCTCCTTCTTTACCGGATTCCGAATTTCCATGTTCCATACCTAGAACACCATCAAATCCCTTATCATGGATAAATTTAAAGACGTTTTTATAATTGATTTCACCAGTAGTGGGTTCATTTCTGCCAGGGTTGTCCCCAATTTGGATATAAGCGATTTCGTCCCAAGTAAGATCCATATTATGTATTAAGTTCCCTTCTGTTTTTTGCATGTGATAGATATCGAAGAGAATTTTACAAGTGGGGCTGTCCACTCCTTTGCAAATCATATAGGTCTGATCTGAGTTTTGTAAATACAGGTCTGGAGAATCCGATAATGGCTCTAAGACCATTACTAAGCCATGGGGCTCCGGAATCTCTGCTCCGCGTTTTAATGCTTCTATCACGTTACCATCCTGTACTCCTATGGGAAGTTTTCTTTCGAAGCCACCGGGAACTACGGTCATCCATTTGGCATTGACTCTTTTGGCCACCTCAACGGCCCGCTTGCATCCATCCAAGAAGATATCTACATGTTCTTGTTTGCCAGCGGCCAAGGTATTGGCCATATTACCACCCTTATCCACAACAAAAACGCCCATGGTCATTCCTCTTTGGGCAAGGGTCTCACCAATTTTGGTTTGCATGGATACCTCCCTGTTCATGAGGCCATTATCTTCAAAAGCCATAAATCCTTGATCGGCCATGAAGTTTATTTGGTCGATGGGGTCATCACCGGCATGATGTTTAAACATACCTAGATGGGGAGCATATTTAAGATTGAATGTTTCCGCTGTTTCAAGGCCTTTTTTTTGCGATGCATAGGAAAAAGCCCCTCCCAATGAAATGACTCCACTGGAAAGGGCTGTATTTTTTACAAAACTTCTTCGATTCATATTATAAGGACCAAGCTTTACCACCTGTTAACTCCTGAGTATCCGCACAGGCAATATATTCTCCAGGTACAGGAAGGTAGGCCATAACCTCCTCGCCTATATATTCGGAAGTCTTATATCCCCAAATGGTAAGCCCACGTACGTTGTTGGCGAATGCAAATCGAGATGTTTCATCGTCTAGAGTAGCTTCTTTGCCTTCGGCCACCGCTTCTGTATAGGAGGTAATGGACTCGAACATTTTGGCTTCATCTTCTTTACTGTACTTGAGTGAACTAGCCAATACGGGTTCTAAATCCTCCGTTGTAAGATCCTCTACTTTTGATTTTCCGAATCTTGTAATGCCTTGTCCGTGAATTTGCCCATTGCCATTCTAAGAAAATCCTGCTGGTCTTTTTCCAAAACGTCCTTGGCAAACTTATCTATGAAAATGTCTACCTGTAGCTCGGACGCAGATGGTGTATCTGTCTTTGGAAGAATTACATCAACTACCTTGGTCAGTACCGCTCCTTCAGAAGAAGTGAGAAATTCCGGTGTCCATGTCACTACTGGTTCCCCCTTACAACTTTGCATAATACTTATAAGGGTTGGAGTGGCCACAGTATATCCCATAGCCAGCCCCATATTTTTGAGTGCTTTTCTTCTATCCATTATATATTTCCTTTTTTAAGTTCTTCAACGGCATGATTCGCGGCTCTCGCTGTAAATGCCATATAGGTCAACGATGGGTTCACACAACTTGCGGAGGTCATAAAAGAGCCATCCGTTACATAGACGTTTGGCACGTCATGTAAAGCATTGTTTGCGTTGAGTACGGAAGTTTTCCGATCTTTACCCATCCTGGCGGTACCCATTTCGTGAATACCAAGTCCAATAGCGTGGGAAGCTGTGTTGTCATACCCAACAACATCCCTAAGCCCTGCTTTCTCCAACATCTCAACAGCAGAATCCTGCATATCCTTACGCATATTGTATTCGTTTTCCTTGAATTCGGCATCAAAAGTTACCGTTGGAAGTCCCCACTGGTCCTTTTTATCATAATCCAAGGTAAACCTATTTTCCTCATAGGGTAAAATTTCACCAAACCCACCAATTCCAAAGGTCCACCCACCTGGCTTCGTAATCGCTTCTTTCAAGCTCTTGCCATGGGACATTTCTGCTATCATATCTTCCCAGTTGCCACGGCTGGCACCACCTTGATACCCAAACCCACGTTTGTAATCTTTTCTATCAGAATCACCACCTAGGTTTCTGAACCTTGGGATGTAGACACCGCTAGGCTTTCTTCCTTTATAATACTTATCCTCAAAGCCATCGAATTTACCGGATGCACCAACTCCTAAATGGTGGTTCATGATATTGCGACCTAATTGGTCGGAGTCATTACCCATTCCATTTGGAAATCTATCGGATTTGGATTGCATCAAAATAGAAGTAGAGGCTATGGCCGAAGCACAAAGGAAAATTACTTTCGCCTTAAATTCATGGGCCTCTTTGGTAACCCTATCGATTACTTTGACTCCAGTGGCTCTTTTTGTATCCGGGTCGTACATGACCTCATGAACAATGGAGTCCGGTCTTAGGGTCATATTCCCAGTTGCCTCTGCAGCCGGTAATGTTGAGGATAAACTACTAAAGTAGCCTCCAAAAGGACATCCTCTGATACATCTATTTCTGAATTGACATTTGGTTCTGCCATCAAATTTTTTGTCTCCGGTAATGTGGGCAGTTCTACCAGCTGTAATTACACGACCATCAAAATTTTCCGCTACCTTTTCCCTTACATGCTGTTCCACACAGTTCAATTCCATCATAGGAAGGAAATCACTATCCGGTAATTGGGGAAGGTTAAGTGCCTCGCCACTGACTCCGATGTAATTCTCCACCTTCGAATACCATGGGGCGATATCCTTGTAGCGTACAGGCCAATCGACAGCAATGCCATCCCTTTGGTTCGCGGTGAAGTCAATATCGCTCCAGCGATAACTCTGTCTGCCCCATTGAAGGGAACGTCCTCCTACATGATATCCGCGCATCCAATCGAACCTTTTAGTTTCATTGTAAGGATGTTCTAGGTCGTTAACAAACCACATATGGCTAGCCTGACTGGTAGTATAGCCAGTTCTGTGCTGTTTTGGTTGTTGCTCGATAATTTCTTTGGTGGCAACACCTCCATTAGGAAAATCCCAGGGGTCTTTGTTAGCAGTTTCGTAATCCTCAATGTGTTTTACCATTCTTCCTCTTTCAAGGATCAATGTCTTTAAACCATTTTCACAAAGCTCTTTAGCAGCCCAACCACCGCTAATACCAGTTCCAACAACAATCGCATCGTACGATTCTTGTTCCTCGTTATAATAAAATTTACTCATAGAAATTGTTTATTCTCTAAATTTATTAAATATAAAATTAATTCTATACATTTAATCCTTAAACTTATTGAGAATCTAATACTCTATCGTTGTAGAAAGTTTAAAAATTCTATGACTCAAAGCCGAGAACCGGATTAAAATCAATTATATAACCAAAAACATCCATTTGATTTATGAGAAGAAGAAATTTTATTACCAAGACGACAGCCGCTGGTGTTGGTGTAACCTTTTTGGGAGCCTATGCCTGCAAGGAAGCTAAGAAGGATGAAAAAACAGCATCGGAAGTGGAGGAATCTTCAAATGAGGCCAAACCTTTTTTTGAGCTTTCCTTGGCACAATGGTCCATTCATAGAATGATTAGGGAAAATGGGGTTGATCCATACACTTTTGCGGAAAAGGCAAAAAACTGGGGATTCAAGGGCTTGGAATACGTAAGTCAATTATACAATCCTGAATTGTCCGACGCTGATTACTCCGAAGAGGCAATGGCTGCCTTTGTTGAAAAAAGCAACGCCGAGGCACAAAAGCATGGGATGAAAAATGTGCTGATTATGATTGACGGTCAAGGAAATCTAGCCGTAAACGACGAAGCGGAACGTAACGAAACGGTAGAAAAGCATAAGAAATGGGTGGATGCTGCTGCAGCTATGGGTTGCCACGCAATTCGCGTAAACTTAAATGGCAGCAACGAACCAGGAGGAATGGATTGAGAATTCCGTAGATGGATTAACCAAATTGGCCACCTATGCCAAGGACAAAAACATAAATATTTTAGTGGAAAATCATGGTGGGCTCTCATCGAATGGTGAGTTACATGCCCAAGTCATGGAAAAAGTGAATATGGACAACGTAGGGACGTTGCCGGACTTTGGTAATTTCTGTATGACCGAGAAAACCGGATAGTTGGGAATGTGAGGTCATGTATGACAAGTATAAAGGCGTTAAGGAATTAATGCCATATGCTAAGGCGGTAAGTGCAAAATCCAATGTATTCGATGCCGAGGGTAATGAAGAAAATATTGACTATGTGAAAATGCTACAAATGGTCAAGGACAATGGTTACACTGGCTTTGTAGGGGTGGAATACGAAGGTCAGGACCTAAGTGAGGAAGAAGGAATCATTGCTACTAGGGACTTGTTGTTGAAAGCGGCAAAGGAAGTAGTATAATTATGGGGTCTTTTTCAGTATGAAAGCATTTTTTAACGAACTGTTCGATTATAATTTTTATTGTAATAAAAAGATAATCAGTGAATGTATAGAGATACACGATGTTCCAAATAAGACCCTAGAATTGTTTAGTCATATTCTAAATGCCCATCATATTTGGAATGCCCGTATTACGGGGAATTCTTCAAAGTTTAATGTCACGGCAAATTCATGATATAAAAGATTGGTCAGATATTCATTATGAGAATCAAAGGGACTCTTTTGAAATTATAACCAATGCGGACGGTTTTGATAAACGCATCGATTATGAAAATTCTGAGGGGAGATTGTTCACGAATAATATAAAGGACATTCTTTTTCATATTATTAACCATTCAACGAATCATAGGGGCCAAATTGCGGTAGATTTTAGGAACAATAATTTAGAACCCCTTGTTTTGGATTATGTTTTTTATAAAAGATAAGTTGTCATGAGCCTAGGTGTTAGAATGCAACTTTGTCTAATGATGTTCCTTGAATTTTTTATTTGGGGTGGGTGGTTCGTTACCCTTGGTACTTTTCTAGGTAACAATATTAATGCGTCGGATGGGGAAATTGCTTTGGCCTTTTCCACGCAATCTTGGGGGGCTATTATAGCTCCTTTTGTTATAGGATTGATTGCCGATAGATATTTTAATGCCGAACGAATATTAGGAGTGCTTCATTTAATAGGAGCTGGCCTTCTGTTCTTAATGTATAAAACTACATCTTTCGATGTTTTTTATCCCTATGTATTGGGCTATATGATTTTGTATATGCCTACCCTGGCGTTGGTAAATTCAGTCTCATTTAACCAAATGGCAAATCCAGCCAAGGAGTTTTCGTTAATTAGGGTTTTTGGTACCCTTGGGTGGATTATTGCCGGAGTTCTTATTAGTTATTTTTTTAGGTGGGATACCAATACTGGAATTGCTCAAGGACTTCTAAAGAATACTTTTTTAATGACCTCCATAGCTTCGGTGATTCTAGGGGCGTTTAGTTTTACATTGCCGAAAACGCCTCCTAAGGCAAAGGATAGTGGTACAAAGCTAACTGCGCGAGATATTACGGGTCTAGATGCATTAGGACTTTTTAAGGACAGGAATTTCCTGATTTTTTTCATATCCTCCATTTTAATTTGTATCCCGCTTGCTTTTTACTATCAAAATGCGAATCCGTTTTTAGTGGAGGTTGGGATGGAGAGCCCCACTGGAAAAATGACTTTAGGGCAACTATCGGAGATTCTTTTTCTGTTGTTGTTGCCATATTTCTTTACACGGTTTGGATTTAAAAAAACCATATTAGTGGCCATGTTGGCCTGGGTAGTACGCTATCTTTTATTCGCTTATGGGGATGTGGGAGAATTGGAGTTCATGCTGTTAATAGGCATAGCGTTACATGGAATCTGTTATGATTTCTTCTTTGTTTCAGGTCAAATTTATACAGATAGCAAAGCAGGTCCCAAGTACAAAAGCTCAGCTCAAGGATTGATTACATTAGCCACCTACGGTGTTGGGATGTTAATAGGATTTTGGATTGCAGGTGAGATATCCAACACCTACCTTTTAAGTGATGGTATGCATATTTGGGACACTATTTGGTTATATCCAGCGAGCTTTGCCCTAGTTGTGTCGATTTTATTTGCTCTTTTGTTTAAAAGAGAAAAAATCGATTATCAGTCTTAGATTTTTTACATAAATTGAAACCCTTTTAACTTAAAATACGATTACAACATGCCAAAGAAAATTAGATTAGGAATATTAGGAGGAGGAGGAGATTCTCTTATTGGAGTATTACATAGGGTAGCATCCCATATCAATGATAACTATCAGATTACGGGGGCGGTATTCAACCCGGACTATGATGCCAACATGGCTTTTGCTAAGGAAATAGATGTTCCTTTGGACAGAATCTATAAGGACTTTGATACCTTGGTAGAAGAGGAAATGAAATTACCGGAAGATGAGCGTATTCAAGTATGTTCTATTCTTACCCCTAACTTTCTCCACTTTCCAATGGCCAAAAAATTGTTGGACAATGGGTTTCACGTAATCTGTGAAAAGCCTATGACCACCACTTTGGAAGAGGCGAAAATACTGTTGGAGGCCCAACAAAAATCGGGAGCAGTATTTGCGTTGACCCATACCTATACCGGGTATCCTATGGTGCGCCAAATGAGGGAGATGATCAAAGCAGGCGCTTTAGGTAAAATCCATAAGGTCGATGCCGAGATACTATCAAGGATGGATCAATGAAATCATCCATGATAAGGAAAAACGAAATTCAGTTTGGAGATTGGATCCTAAAAAAGCTGGAATCAGTTCTTGTATGGGAGATATTGGGGTACATGCCTTCAATATGGTGGAATACACTACAGGTCTTAAAGTGAAATCCGTATTGTGCGACTTCAACTACTTATACGATGATAACCAAATGGATGTAGATGGTACTGTTCTTATTAGAATGGGTGACCATGTTAAAGGAGTAATTCGGGGTAGTCAGGTAGCTACTGGTGAGGAAAACGGGCTGGCAATACGTATTTATGGAGAGAAAGGTGCTTTTGTTTGGGAACAGGAAAAACCCAACTTCCTCTACAAAATGAGCGACACAGAACCAGTTCAGATTTATAAGCCTGGACATGCCTATAATACCGAATTATCTTTGGATGGCACAAAATTACCGGCAGGACACCCCGAAGGTATTTTTGACTCTATGGCGAATATCTATTTAGGTGCGGCAAGAGCTATCAGAGGTGAAAAATATAATGATGGAGAATTCCCAACGATTATAGATGGCGTGAGAGGTATGGACTTTATTGTTTCTACCGTGGAATCCAACAAAAATGGAAATACTTGGGTGAATTTAGAGGATTAATTAATAAACCCATTTAAAAAAGGACCGGCATTTGCCGATCCTTTTTGCTTAAAATATTTTTTCGAATTCTTGGCATACCACAATCATACTTTCCCTAGGTACTCGCCCAAACGGCTCAAGTTCCCTTGTATAGTAATCCCAATGTGTTTTTTTCCAATATTCTAGACTTTTGTCACCTTCACCTTCCTTTTGTGCATAAGCGGTATCAATACTAAAAAAGGGTTTTAACTTTACAGAAATTAATTTTATAATACATTGAGCCTCGCCCTCCCAATTGGTAACTACCTTAAAATCACCGATTTTCGGTAAGGGTTCATTTCTGTATTGAAGTCCTAAAAGAGAATCTGTCGTGGCTTTTTTAACCCCTTTCTTAACCAAATCTGCACAGATGTTGGCATCGACCTCGTTATCGCAAAAATGTATGACTTCCGGTGCTTCGTGAAAGGCATCCTCTAGATGCTTGTCCAAATAATCTCCCCACATATTTCTCGGCAGAGGTATTTTCCATAATCTTTTGGCTAATGGTTAGTTAGAATACAGTTACTAAAGAACAGGTATTAAAATAAAATCAGTAATTAAATCGGTACATTTTCCAGGTTTCCCGATATATGGTTCTTCCTATGAAAATGAGCCCGACTTAAATTCCTTGGCTGCGTGATTTGCCGCCCTTGCCGTAAAGGCCATATAAGTCAATGAGGGATTAACACAGCTGGAGGAAGACATAAAGGCTCCATCGGTCACATAGACGTTGGGTACCAAGTGCACCTGGTTGTTCTTGTTTACGATAGATTCCTTTGGACTATGCCCCATTCTTGCACCTCCCATTTCATGTATTCCCAAACCTGGTCCTGTTTCTTCGTCATAGGCACTCACATCCTTAAAGCCAGCCGCCTCGAACATGGCTACGATCTGTTTTTTAATATCCTCCCGCATATTATATTCGTTTTCCTTGAATTCTACATCAAAGGCCAATTGGGGCAATCCCCATTTATCCTTTTCAGTGGGACTCAAAGTAACCCTATTGTCATCGTAAGGCAGAAATTCGCCAAATCCTGTGGCTCCAATTGTCCAATTCCCTGGTTTTACGAGGGCATTTTTCAGCTCTTTTCCATAACTCAATTCGCCTATTTCTTCGATCCAATCACCTCTACTTGCCGTACCTTGAAAACCAAAGCCTCTTAGGTAATTTTCGGTTTTGGTTTTTTCATCCAAGTTTACAAACCTTGGAATGTAGAATCCGTTGGCCCTTCTACCTTTATAATATTTATCCGAGATAGCCGTCCACTTTTGCGGTGGCCCCTAATTTATAATGATGGTGCATGATACCCCTACCCAGGGCATCCGAGTCGTTTCCAAGCCCGTTTGGAAAACGCTCGGATTTGGACTGAAGCAAAATACCTACGGATGCCATGGCTGAGGCGCATAAAAAGATAACCTTGGCATTGAATTCCAGTTTTTCATGGGTTTCAGCATCAATCACCTTAACACCCGTTGCCAATTTCGTTGCATCGTCATAAATAACCTCATAAACAATAGAATTGGGCCGTAAGGTCATATTTTCAGTCCTTTCGGCAGCAGGCAATGTGGAAGAGTTGCTACTGAAGTATCCACCGAAAGGGCAGCCCCGTGAGCAACGATTTCGGTTTTGACAAGTGTTTCGACCTTCAAATTTGGCATCCGGGTCAGTGATATGCGCCGCTCTTCCGATGGTGACCAGTCGCCCGTCATCAAATTTTTCGGAAGTTGCCTTTTGAAAAGCCTCTTCTACACAATTCAATTTCATGGCTGGCTGATATTTACCATCGGGTAGTTGTTTCAATCCTAAGTTTTGTCCGCTCACCCCAATGTATTCCTCCACCTTGTCATACCAGGGAGCAATATCCTTATACCTTACTGGCCAATCCACCCCTATATTCTCTTTTTTGTTCGCCTCAAAATCAATATCGCTCCACCTATAACTTTGCCTTCCCCAGGTGAGGGATCTGCCACCTACTTGATATCCACGAATCCAATCGAACCGTTTGGTTTCCACATAAGGGTGTTCCAAGTCGTTTACGAAAAAATGCTTGTTGTCATCTTTCGGGGCCCAATTGACCCTGCTTTGAACATGGTACTTTTTTTTGTCGTCTGAGGAAAGCTCTCCTTTGTATGGAAAGTCCCAAGGGTCATCGTTCATGGTGGGATAATCCTTTATATGTTCTACCATGCGCCCCCGTTCCAGGATCAAGGTCTTTAGTCCATTTTCCGTAAGTTCTTTGGCCGCCCAACCACCACTTATTCCTGTACCTACGACAATGGCATCGTACGTTTCGTCTTGATTCATCCTTGTATTTTTATCTTTTTCTATTGGTATTTCCTATATTTATAGATTGACTATTGATAAATAGCAAATTGTGTAATTAATTCTTAAATATAAGATTAATTCACATATTTATATTGGCAAGATTAACAACGAATTAAACAACAGAATCAAAGATTAAACATGAAAACAATTAAAGGGCCAGGAGTATTTTTAGCACAGTTTGTAGATAGCGAGGCACCGTTCAACACCTTGGACGGGATATGCAAATGGGCGGCGGATTTAGGGTATAAAGGAATTCAAATACCAACATGGGAGAGCTTTCTCATAGATTTGGACAAAGCGGCAGAAAGCCGGACCTACTGTGACGACCTAAAAGGTAAAATAAATTCCTACGGACTGGAGATTACCGAACTTTCTACCCATTTGCAAGGCCAATTGGTTGCTGTGCATCCTGCTTATGATTTGATGTTCGATTCCTTTGCTCCTAAAAATGTACATAATAATCCCAAGGCTAGAACGGAATGGGCCATAGAAACGGTAAAAAAAGCGGCCACTGCCAGTAGAAGGTTGGGCCTTACATCCCACGCAACGTTTTCAGGTTCCCTTTTATGGCATACCATGCACCCATGGCCGCAACGACCTGCTGGTTTGGTAGAAATGGGCTTCGAAGAGTTGGCGAAGAGATGGATGCCCATATTAAATCATTTCGATAAGGAAGGGGTTGATGTATGTTACGAAATCCACCCTGGCGAAGATTTGCACGATGGGGATACTTTTGAACGATTTTTGGAGGCGACCAATAATCACAAAAGAGTGAATATCCTTTACGACCCAAGTCATTTTGTATTACAACAGCTAGATTATATAGAATACATAGATTTCTATCACGAGTTTATAAAATCCTTTCATGTAAAGGACTCGGAGTTTAATCCTACCGGAAAGAAAGGTGCCTTTGGTGGGTATAACGATTGGGGCAACCGTGCGGGAAGATATCGTTCCTTGGGCGATGGGCAGATAGATTTTAAAACTATTTTTTCCAAATTGACCCAATATGGGTGTGATGTTTGGGCCGTGATGGAATGGGAATGCTGTATTAAAAGTCCTGAGCAGGGAGCGAGGGAAGGTGCTATCTTCATCAAAGACCACATTATTGAGGCTACCGAAAAAACATTTGATGATTTTGCAGGTGCAGAAATTGATGAGCAAATGCTAAAAAATATATTGGGACTTTAATCATTAAAACTATAAACACATGAAAAATATACTAAGTACAGCTTTTCTCGCCCTTTTGATTATGGGCTGTAAGGAGGCAAAAAAGGAAACCACGGAGGCCGTTGAGGAAATGGAAGAAGCGGTGGAAATGACATCAGACAATGAATGGACTATGATTTTTGATGGGGAATCCTTCAACGGTTGGCATGAATATTTGAAGGAAGGTGTTTCCGAAAATTGGAAAATTGAGGATGGCGCCATGGTGTTGTATCCGCCGGAGACACGCGAGAACGGAAGTCAATTTAACCTAGTTTCTGATACTGACTATACCGATTTTGTTTTATCTATGGATTGGAAGATATCCGAGGGTGGTAATAGTGGTGTCATGTGGGGTGTAATGGAAATGGAAGATTTGGGACAACCTTATCTAACAGGCCCTGAAGTTCAGGTCTTGGACAATGAGGGCCATCCGGATGGTAAAAATGGGACTAGCCACCAATCGGGGGCGTTGTATGATATGGTGTCGCCTTCAGATGATGTTACCAAACCTATTGGGGAATGGAATAACATGGTAATTACCATCAACCATAAGACGAACGAGGGAAACGTTGTTCTCAATGGAGTAGAGGTTGTTAGTTTTCCAGTGCAAGGTCAGGAATGGCAGGACATGGTTTCAAAATCGAAATTTGCGGATTGGGAGCATTTTGGCAAACACCCTACCGGTAAAATTGCCCTACAAGATCATGGAAACCAGGTTGCTTTCAAAAACATCAAAATAAAGGAGCTTTAATCAACCGGATAAATTATGAAGAGATTATGTATTAGCGGACTGCTATTTTCAGTTTTATTTACCTCATGTCAGGAAAAGGCCAAAGAGGAAACAAAGAATCCTGAAACACAGTCCAAGGATGAGGTGATTGTATATGAGGAATATAGTGGAACCGAACCGACCACTCCGGAAGAAACCGAGTTTTATGAGCCAAAGGTTCCAGTAGTAAACCCAACTTCTCAAAGCGGCGCTCCAAGTGATGCCATAATCTTGTTCGATGGCAGCAGCTTGGACAACTGGATCTCCGCCAAGGATAGTACTGCGGCCAAATGGCATTTGAATGATGATGGCAGTATGACCGTAAACGACAAAACGGGCGACATCCAAACAAAACAAAATTTTGGGGACATTCAATTGCACATTGAATGGAAATCGCCTCTTCCAGTGCAAAGGGAAGGTCAGAATAGGGGCAATAGCGGTATTTTCCTTAATGGACTGTATGAAGTTCAGGTATTGGACCAAAACAACAACCCAACCTATGTCAATGGTCAGGTGGCTTCTATTTATAAGCAACATGTGCCTTTGGCCATGGCCTCAGTACCAACTGGAGAATGGAATACCTACGATATTATTTATCATGCCCCTGAGTTCAATGAAGAGGGTGGTAAAATTAAATCAGGTACCATAACGGTTATCCATAATGGTGTTCGGTACAGGACCATATTGAAATTAAAGGCACCACACCTTATATAGGGTGGCCCAAAAATCCCGCACATGGCAAAGGTCCTTTAATTTTACAGGATCATGGAGACGATAGTCGTGTAAGTTATCGCAATATTTGGGTCAGGGAGCTATAGAAACTATATACCCGTTCAAATAAGTTACCTTTACCGCAAATTAAATTTGATCTATGATTCAATCCATGACTGGATTTGGAAAGCATGTGGTACAGCTTCCAACAAAGAAAATCACCGTAGAAATAAAATCATTGAACAGCAAGAGCATTGATTTGAATGCTCGGATGCCTTCCGCTTATCGAGAAAAGGAGTTGGAACTTAGAAAAATGATTGCTAACTCCTTGCAACGTGGAAAAGTTGATTTTAATTTATATGTGGAAATCACGGGGGATGATGCTTCCGGACAAGTAAACGAAAGTGTGGTAAAGCAATACATGAAGCAATTAAGGGCCATAGCAGACGGAAAGGATATCGAACTGTTGGAAATGGCCTTGAGATTGCCGGATGCCATGCGAACCGATAGGGATGATATAGCTGATGAAGAGTATACAGCTATCTTGAATGCTTTGAATGGGGCACTTGCCGAAATAAATTCATTTATATCCGAAGAGGGTAGCGTATTGGAAAAGGACTTTTTAGAAAGAATAAGCGCATTGAAGGTTTTGTTGGACAAAGTTGTTTCGATGGATCCGTGAAAGGCAGTCGAACGTTAGGGAGCGACTGGAAAAGGCCGTACAGGATATCAAAGCCGAAGTAGATGAGAATCGTTTTGAGCAGGAGCTTATTTATTATTTGGAAAAATACGATATTACAGAGGAAAAGGTTCGTTTGGCCAATCACTTGGAATATTTTGAAAAGACCTTGAAGTCCAATGATAGCAATGGTAAAAAACTGGGCTTTATCTCACAGGAAATGGGACGTGAAATCAATACCATTGGATCCAAGGCCAATTACGCCCCAATGCAGCAATTGGTGGTGCAAATGAAGGATGAATTGGAGAAGATAAAGGAACAAATGCTAAACGTGTTATAATGGAAGGTGGAAAACTCATCATATTCTCTGCCCCGTCCGGAAGTGGAAAAACGACCATTGTCCGTCATTTATTGGGGTGTCCGAACTCAATTTGGCATTTTCTGTGTCTGCTACCTCCGGACCTAGAAGAGGAAAGGAGAAAAACAAGGAGCACTATTATTTTATGACAGTTTCCGAGTTCAAGAACCATATCAAAAATGACGATTTTTTGGAATGGGAGGAAGTGTATAGGGACAACTTTTATGGAACCTTAAAGAGCGAGGTGGAGCGTTTATGGGCCCAAGGCAAGAATGTAATTTTTGATATCGATGTTGTTGGGGGGCTTCGCATAAAAAAGAAATTTCAGAGCGTACCTTGGCCGTTTTCGTAAAGCCGCCAAGTGTGGATGAGCTTAAAATTCGATTGAAAAAGCGCAGTACGGAAAGTGACGATAAAATCAATATGCGAATAGCTAAGGCTTCCGTGGAATTAGCGACCGCACCGCAGTTTGACAAAATCATCAAAAACTACGATTTAAAAGTGGCATTAAAAGAGGCAGAAGAACTGGTTGCAGATTTTGTAGGTGCCAAAAAAAAGGAATAGTACTTTCAGATGTCCTTCTATTTTAAAATCGTATCAGCAAAGCTCATATAGGTCATGAAAAAGGTAGGTCTCTATTTTGGTACTTTCAACCCGATTCATATTGGCCATATGGTCATTGCGAACCACATGGTGGAGTTTTCCGATCTTGATGAGGTTTGGTTCGTAGTAACCCCCCAAAGCCCGTTTAAAGTCAAGAAATCCCTTTTGGACAATCACCATAGATATCAGATGGTACTGGAAGCTACGGAGGAGTATCCAAGATTAAAACCATCCAAAATTGAATTTGACCTTCCACAGCCCAATTACACCATTAATACACTGGTCCATTTGACTGAAAAGTATCCAAATGGGCATCGATTCTGTTTGATTATGGGGGAGGATAACCTAAAAGGTTTTCATAAGTGGAAGAACTATGAGGAGATATTGGAAGGATATGACTTGTATGTATATCCCAGGGTCTCTGAGGGTACAATTGAAAGTCAATTCAAGGAGCATCCTAGAATCCATAGGGTAGCGGCACCTATTATGGAAATTTCTTCCACCTTCATCCGAAGGGAACATAAAAAAGGTAAAAATATTAGGCCAATGCTACCACAAGCCGTATGGAAATACATGGATGAAATGAATTTTTACCGATAAAGATTAATTCAATGTGTTGGCCTTTACAAGATCGTCCGTGCCTAAATACTTGTCATCCTTATTGTAATACCAGGCCCTAATTTTGGGCATTTTTATATCATTTACCGTGATTTCTTCGGAAAGCAGTATGTATTCGCCATCGTTTTTAGATTCGTCATGGTAAAATTGATATACTTCCATGTTGTAATTTGATGGGTCAAAATAAAAGTACCAAGTGTCGCTTCCTACCTTTTCATCGTACGTGACCTTTAGTACCAAATACTCCTTCCCCTTGAAGGATTTTTTACGAACCTTGGGGTCTATTTGGGTACCAGGATCTTTTAGTTTCATTGGAAGGCCATAGAGATACGTATAATAATCTTTCATCCTATTGGCTCGGTTACAGGTAATCTGTAGACTGTCCCTATAATGGTCAGCAATATCAGGACTATTATTAAGTAATAGCTTACAATTACCTTTGTCTATAATATAATCTACGGTATGATTTCCCTTTCTAACCGAAGACTTAAAATAACTTGCAGAAAGATTTAAATCTAAGTGTGTTCTTCTAGGTACATTATCCGGAGTAGTCATTATTATTGCCATTTTGCCTTTAAAAGATTTCCAATGACCATTTGGGTCATGATAGGCAATGGCTTTCTCCGAAGTTGGGAACCGGTTAATTGTCCCTGAGCTTGTATTCCAAGAACTAGCATAAGCATAATTACAAGAATCCTAAGTTTAAACATAATAGTTATGTAAATTCTTACTATGCAAGTTATCCCAAATATATTAGTATTTGTTTTTAATTGATGGTTTCTACCATTTTTGCAGGGGCCACTGTGCTGTCATGTTCATTGTAATATTGCTCCAACAATTCCATTGTGGCAGTCATTAAATCTTTTGTTTCCAACAATAATGAGAAATATAAAGTTGTATTTTTTGGGCTAGACTCCTCTGTTCGCGTACGTTCTACTTGTCGCTGTATTTTTTCGGATACCAGATCAAACAACTCCTGTTTCTTAAGCAATACGTCCCCAATCTCTTCAAAAGATTTATTATCAAATGATTTTTGGGTAAGACTCAGTACTTCGTCCAATTTAGAGTCGATTTGTTTAAGTTCCTTTATCTGATTGTATTTTAATTTCTTGTGGTTATTGTTCACATGTTTGTGGCTTACCTTACCTATATACTCCAATGATTGGGCAATATCCGTAAGATGGCCAAGAACGGTTATATAAAAGTTACTTGCGCCTACACTGTTTTCATCCAAGTTTTTAATGAAAAAGAAAATGTTGTCCCTTAGGGAATCTATTTCATTGCTTAGTTTTGCACCTTGTTTTTTGTTTTTCTTCAATAAATCCAAGTCTTGAACCGCCAAACCGTTAATGGTGTTAGTATAGATTTTATTAGTTCTTTTAAGAACATTGGAGATATTGTGGGCGCTTTCTTCAATGACTCCTTGTATTGAGCTACTTTCTGCTTTGTTCAAGGAATATTCCGCCTTTATTTCCTTAGATTTTTTCTTGTGCGAAATGTAATTTCTTGCCAACAGTAGGATTGCCGCGAATAATAGAATTGCAATTGCAGCACCTTTTCCAAAACTAATAAGGGCCAAGATGGTTCCTGAGGCAATAAATGCGATTAGTGCGGTTCCAAACCATCCTCCAATTACATTTAAAACCCCGGCAACCCTATAAACGGCACTTTCTGCCCCCCAAGCCCTATCCGCGAGCGAGGTACCCATGGCTACCATGAAGGTTACATAAGTAGTGGATAATGGTAGTTTATAGGATGTAGCAATGGAAATCAAAATACCCGCCACCATTAGGTTCACTGCTGCTCGTACCATATCAAAAGCTGGCAACTCATGAAATTTATTTTTTGAAAGAGGAATTACTGGCTTCTTAAATCGTTCCTCTATCTTTGCTTGCCAACTTTTAGGTAGAAGATTTGTGGTTACTTCCGAAAGGCCCATAGAAAATCGAACAATACTTCTTGATAAAAAGTTAGGTTGAAATCTTTCTTTTGCCTCACCTTCCCTGGATAGATTTATTTCCGTATCTGCTACATACCTGGCTTTTTTGGATAACCATAGGGTCACCACCATAATGATGCCTGATAAGAATAAAAGAAGGGTGGGGGTAGCTACTGTATTACTTAAAATTTCCATACTGAATTCGGTTGCAGGAATTCCTGAGGATTCCCATTCAATATACGATTGCCAAGCAGCTATAGGTACTCCTATAAAGTTCACAAGGTCGTTACCGGCGAAGGCTAAAGCCAAGGCGAATGTTCCAACTCCAATAATCAATTTGTAGATGTTGGTTTTGGCAAATGTCATTAAAAAGTAGGATATGATTGACCATATCACAAAGTTTGCAGATATGACTGAAATCCATTTTTGTTCTAAAAAGTCCTTTATGGTAACACCACCAATCAAATCAAAACTCTGATCCGCATAAGGTGTTCCTTTGATGCCCTTGAGTAAAATGAAATAAGTAATGGAAGATAGTGCAATACCTCCAAAAATAGCGCCTACCCAAGCTGACTTTTTTTGATAATCATACGACAGCAGAAGTCTCGGATATAAACTGAACTAGGGCACCAATGGTAAAAGCCACCACCACGGATAATAATATTCCCGATATTATTTGAAAAGCCTTTTCGTTATTGATATATTTTACTACTTCTGCTATGCTTCCACTGCTCGCTGCTATTTTTATAAGACCCATGGCAACAGCAGCTCCCAATAAGTTAAAAACGATGGAGACCGTTGTAGAGGTAGGCATTCCCAAAGTATTGAAAAAATCTAATAGTAGAATATCAGTAATCATCACAGCCATAAAAATGAACATGATTTCGTCAAAATAAAATTCTCCAGGATTGAATATACCTTTTCCGGCCACTTCCATTAAACCACTCGAGAATACGGTACCACAAATTATCCCCAAACTAGCTACGATCATAATGGTCTTGAATGAAATGGCTTTAGAGCCAATGGCGGAGTTCAAAAAATTAACCGCATCGTTGCTAACCCCTACCACCAAATCTGCAACAGCCAACGCTGCTAAAGCAATGACAATCAATAAGTAAATGTTATCCATAATTCAAAAAATAATTTTACAAATATCTATAAGAGTACTACTGGCAATGTTACCAAAATGTTATTTTTAAACTAAAAGTGAATATCAAACTGAAGTCTACCCATGAGTCTGTTAGTGTCATTTTCAACAGATAAATAGCTTACGTCCGTCTGTACTTTTAGTTTATGACCAGCAATATACTTGGATAATCCCAAAGTGTATTGATTTTCCGGATTTTTACCCGTGACTATTTCATCCAAATGAATATTTGTAAACCTTCCGGAAACCTCCCAATTATTTTTGAAAAGATAACCGCTCTGCAGGTTAAGACCGGTTCCTACTTGAACCTCGTCACCTGTAGGAGTACCATCAGAATTTTTTGCGATGGGATCTTCTGCAGTTCTATTAGCATATTCGCCCATCAGTGAAAACCCCCTATACTTGAACATGGCGTCAATGAAAATGGTATTGATGTCCGTCCGGTAAAAACCAGTATCATTGACCATATAGGATCCTAGATTGCTCCTGGTCTTTACAGCGTCCTGGTTTGTATCAAAGGTAGCGGCCAACATTAGTTTGGGTGTTTCTTCCCTCTTTAGATCGCTTCCAAAGTAGTCTCCCTTGCTTTTAAAGGCCCCAAAAGGGAGCAGTTCCAATCTTGCCGTATGTTGGTAACCACCTAAATTTCCAGTAGTAACATTCCTTCCTTCACCCATGGAAACTGCTAATTTTTCACGAACCAAAAAGGTATCCGTAAGATTAAAATGATATCTTAACTGTATGCCAAGGTCTCGATCAATGTTAAAACGACTGTTCAGCAATGAGCGGTCTACTTGTTGGAGGTTGCCGGAAGAGATAACGCGTTCAATATTACCCGGTAACTTGGTCTGTCCCATCCAAAATTCAAAATTCCCATAGAAATTCCACATAATAACAGCATCCAATATGTAGCGGGGGGCATTATTGGTAAATTCAGAAGCTCCACCAATGTCCCTATTGGAAAGTCCAAGTTCAATTTTGTATTTTAATTTAGGGGAGTAGGCAAAACCATCGAATTTTAGACGTGCCCTACGGACCAAGAAACTTTGTTCGGGGTCTACCAAGCCATTTTCGGTATCGTCGTCCCAGGTGGCGATTGTAAGGAATTGCATTCTAGTGCCAATCTTCATGCTCCAAGTACTGTCTTTTCCAACTAGATCGAAAAGACCCTTTCCAAATGCTGGTGCATTTGTTTCCTGGGCATTGGAAAAATTAAGACAAAGTGTAAGAATCCCTAGGGATATAAATTTGAATTTCATGAATGCGGGTAATGATTTTTGTCGCTGCAAAGAACTATATCCAATGTTAAGTTAAAGTTGCTTGATTGTTATATGTTTGCTTCAAAAACAAAAAAAGCTACCTTGAAGAAGGTAGCCTCGGAATTCTAGGAAAAAGTCGACAAAAACCATTATCCCTAAGAAATCCTTATGTTTTTAGCATTTTCGAGAATCCATCGAACCTAACTTAACATGATTTTTTTGAATGTTAAGTTTTTGTTAACCGAACTAAAAGCTTGTTTTATTGCGCGAAAAGTGCGATTGTTTTATTTATCCATTTTGGCGCTATCATCCATCATCAAATCAACTGGATTGATAGATTTACCATACAAGGCCTTTTGTAAGTAAATGCTCTGGTCGGCGTTTATTTCTACCATTTGTTCCAGGGTTTCATAGCCAGGGAAGCTTATTTGAAGGATATATTTACCAGGTTCAATAGCTTCAAATTCAAAATTGCCATTAAAATTGGTTCTCGTTTGCCATTCAGTATTCTTTAGCTGTAAGTTGGCCATCATTAGTGGCTCGTTAAAAACTTCAGCATCTAAAACCTTACCTTTTAAGACTCCCGTATTTTGGGCTATTGAAAGAAATGGAATCATAAAGAAAATGCCAATAATCATTACTTTCATATTAATTTGATTTATTTATTGACAAAATAACTTCAACAAGGTTAAATTAAGGTTACGTACTGGTTATCTCTTTATTTTTAAAAGGTTAAGGTATTGGTGTCTTTGCTCAATTCTTAAGTACTTCTACAGCACAAAAAATGTATCTTGCAAGGATTAAATGAGTAACATGAATTGGGAGCAATTACTATCATTGCGAAGAAAGGGCGATGTCAATAAAAGGATAAGGAACGAGCAGAACGAGACCCGTTTGGGTTTTGATGTGGATTACGACCGAATCATATTCTCTGCGGCCTTTAGAAGCCTACAGGACAAAACTCAGGTAATACCTCTTTCTAAAACTGATTTTGTTCATACTAGACTGACCCATAGTTTGGAGGTTTCCGTAGTGGGAAGAAGTCCGGGTAGGTTGGCCGGCCAAAAAATCCTGGATAAACACCCTCATTTAAAAGAGATACATGGCTACAAATTCAATGATTTTGGAGCTATCGTAGCTGCGGCGGCCTTGGCACATGACATTGGCAATCCTCCTTTTGGCCATAGCGGTGAAAAAGCCATAGGCGAGTTTTTCAAGAATGGAAAGGGAAGGATGTTCAAGGAACAATTGACACCTAAGGAATACCAGGACATCATAGATTTTGAGGGCAATGCCAATGGTTTCAAACTATTGACACAGGATAGGGCGGGAGTCTCCGGAGGCTTACGTTTAAGTTATGCCACCCTTGGTGCCTTTATGAAATACCCGAAGGAATCACTACCTAAAAAGCCTACGAAGCATATTTCCGATAAGAAGTTTGGATTTTTTCAGTCAGAAAAGGATGCTTTTTTTGAAGTCGCCAAGGATCTAGGATTATTACAAACCCGTAATGGTGAAGAGATATCTTTCGCTAGGCATCCATTGACCTATTTGGTAGAGGCTGCAGATGATATTTGTTATACCATCATCGACTTTGAGGATGGCATAAATCTCGGTTTAATTTCAGAGGATTACGCCTTGGAATACCTTATAAATTTGGTAAAGGACTCTATAAATACCAAAAAGTATAATACACTTGAGTATAAGGAGGATCGTATCAGTTATTTACGGGCCTTGGCCATAAACACCCTTATTCAAGATGCAGTATCCATTTTTATGGACAATGAAGAAAATATACTAGATGGTACATTCGATGTGTCCCTAATGGACAAAAGCAAGTATGATGCCCAAATACGGGATATTATAAGCTTAAGCGTGGAAAAGGTGTACAAGGATCAAGAAGTTATTGAAAAGGAGATTGCAGGGTATAAGATAATAGCGGACATTTTGGAGGTATATACAGATGCCCTTGTTAAAAAAATGCAGAGCACCGCGTCCAATTATCATCATTTGGTTCTGCAGACGTTACCGGAATTTTATCGAAGAACGAATTTGTCGCTATATGAAACCTTATTGAATACCTGTTGTTATGTGGCAAGTCTATCCGATAGTTCAGCCGTGCATATTCATAATAAAATTACGGGCAAGCAACTTTAAAAATCAACGGCGACACCTACTCCCAAAACTTGTTTAAATTGTATTTTAGGGATACCTGGATCGGTAACGATGCCCGCATCGTTTTGTACTTCGTCAAAAAGGATATCGTCATCATAGATTACATGGGTACCCAAGGTGGTTAATATGTATTTATTGACACGCATTTTTACATTTAATTCCCAGTCAACATCCACATTTCCGAAACTTTTAAGATAATCTGTATATAAATTTAGGCGGCTATTGATATCAATATTCTCTGCAATATTGACTTCCCATTTATGGGTAACCAAGATACCTAGCTCTAGCCGATGGTTTTCCCCTGGTGTAATTACATTTCCATTCGCATCCAATATGGCTTTCTCTACACCAAACGCTCCTTTATCCGCCAAATCTTGATCCAGGACAAAGGTGGATTTTTGGGTCAAAGGGGACATGTATAAGTTGAACTTTTGATTTTTACTGATGTAGGCCGTACCCGCACCAAAGAAGAGATATCCCGGGGCCATGAACCTTGAGATCGGGTTATCCCTATCGGGATATTTATAACCATTGGAGAATTGTGTGTTAAAGTTTAATTGAACGGAATAATACCAATTACTGATCGTATCCCTTCTATAGCCTACGTTGGAACTTAAACGTATCACATCTTCTGTCTTTCTTATTTTTCTACCTTCCTGGGCATTGAGTCCGTACCTAAGTTCAATATTATTATCCCATTTGAAATATCTAAACTTATAGTCCCGAACAAATTTTAGAAATCCCAGTCCGCTGACCGCATTGTCACCCCCCGCGTTCCAATTGACAAAGGCTACCTCGCTTAAGTTGATTCCCAGCATATTTTCCTTGATCCAAAAGGAGGGTACGCGAAATGGATCGTATTTGTCTTTTAAGGGTCTCGTACGTTTAAAAGAGATGACGGGGTTCGTTAGGTTCACTCCCCTGGGAATATGTTTTATTTTTTCCTGGGTTTTTCTAATGACAATGGTATCCACAACTGTAGTATCGATGATAACGGTATCCGGGACTATGGGAGAGGGTATCGTATCCTGTGACAAGGCCATAGTCGAAAAAATAAATAGTAGGCAGAATGTTAGTAGTGAATTGCCTTTAATTGAAATTTTCATAAAAGGTTTTCTATATATGATTTTATGGATTGATTGTCAATGTGTACCAAACGGTACAATTCTTCTTGAGTACCATGAGGGATAAATTCATCGGGAATTCCAAACACCTTTATCGTTTTTTGGATACCTAAACCATTGGCCACTTCCAAAATGCCGCTTCCAAACCCACCAATGGCCGAACCATCCTCTATGGTAATAATATGTTCATAATTATGTAATACCTGTTGTATGCGTTTTTTGTCAAGAGGTTTGATAAACGGAAAGTGGTAATGCCCCACAGTTTTACCTTGTTCAATATTTCCCGTAAATTCTGTGACCTCATTTCCAATGGGATCGGTACTAAGAATGGCGATTTTTGTTCCTTTTTTGATTTCAATAGAAGTCCCAATTGTCATTTTTTCAAAAGGTCGTTTCCAATCCAATAAGACGCCCCTACCTCTTGGATAGCGAATAGCGATAGGATGTTGTAATCCCAATTGGGCCGTGTACATGATATTCCTAAGCTCTACCTCGTTCATTGGCGAGCAAAGCATGAGATTTGGAATACACCGTAGATAGGCAATATCAAAAACTCCATGATGCGTGGGTCCATCTTGCCCCACTAATCCCGCTCTATCCAAACAAAAAACGACCGGTATATTTTGTAAGGCCACATCGTGGATGACCTGATCATAGGCACGTTGCAGGAAAGTGGAGTAAATATTGCAAAAAGGAATCAACCCCGCCGCGGCCATCCCAGCAGCCATGGTTACAGCATGTTGCTCAGCAATTCCCACATCGAAGGCACGTTCGGGATAGTCTCCATCATATACTTTAGGGAACTACCGGTGGGCATAGCAGGGGTAATACCCACGATTTTTTCATTTTTTTGGGCTAGTTCTACCAAGGTATATCCAAAAACATCCTGAAATTTTAGGGGTTGGGGTTGGTCACTTTTTTTAATAAGCTCCCCAGTTCTTTTATCAAATTTGCCTGGGGCATGATAGGTTACCTGATTTTCTTCGGCTTTTTTAAGGCCTCTCCCCTTGGTGGTGATGACATGCAATAATTTAGGCCCGGAAACTGATTTTAAGCGCTCCAGTTCGTTTATTAGCATATGAAGGTCATGCCCATCCACAGGACCGGAATAATTAAAGTTGAGACATTCAAAGATATTCTCATCCTTCGCGGTACCCTTTTTTACATTGGTAAGGTATTTTTTTAATGCGCCAACACTGGGGTCGATTCCTATGGCATTATCATTTAGGATAATGAGGATGTTGGTATCTGTAACACCGGCGTGGTTAAGCCCTTCAAAGGCCATTCCGCTGGCAATGGAGGCATCCCCTATGATGGCAATATGTTGTCTATCTTTTTCTCCTTTTAATTTTGAAGCCAGTGCCATACCCAATATGGCCGATATGGAAGTGGAGCTGTGGCCGGTACCAAAGGCATCATACTCGCTTTCCGCCATTTTTGGAAAACCACTGATGCCGTTAAGCTGTCTATTGGTTTCGAATATTTCCTTCCTGCCCGTAAGAATCTTATGCCCATAGGCCTGATGTCCCACATCCCAAATGAGTTTGTCCTCAGGGGCGTTAAAAACATAATGTAGGGCCACTGTGAGTTCAACTACCCCTAAACTAGCTCCTAGATGTCCTTCCTTTGTAGCTACAATGTCAATGATAAAAACTCGTAGCTCCTGTACCAATTGAGGTAATTGATCCACAGATAACTCTTTTAGATCCCGGGATTGTCTATATGTGCTAATAATGAAGCCACTGGAATATAATTCGTGGCAAAAATACTTCTTTTACGCACCAAAACAATTGTTTTTAAAAGCTAGTGGCCCAGTTCATCTTATTGTATTTTTGAAGTATGATAACACCCTTCGATGATTCGTATTTCATGAAGAAGGCCCTACAAGAGGCCGAGCATGCTTTTGAACAAGATGAAATCCCTGTGGGGGCTGTCATTGTTATCAAGGACAGAATTATTGCTCGAGCACATAACCTCACTGAAAAACTGAACGATGTTACGGCGCATGCAGAAATGCAGGCCATAACGGCGGCAGCCAATTTTTTAGGAGGTAAGTACCTAAGGGATTGTACCCTATATGTAACTTTGGAGCCTTGCCAAATGTGCGCCGGCGCCCTATTCCGGAGCCAAATTTCGAAAATTGTATATGCCGCGGCGGATCCCCATCGTGGTTTTAATGCCATGGGCACCCATTTGCATCCAAAGACGGAAGTGGTAAGTGGTATACTTGAACATGAGGCATCGGATCTTTTGAATAGATTTTTTGAGAAAAAACGTCGATAAATAAGGGGGTATTCATAAAAAAACCACGCAATGCGTGGTTCCAATTCTTCCAAAATGTAATACTTATAATCAAAGAACAGTTACCTGCCCTGCAACTATGCCTTTTCTACCTTCTTGTTCAACGTATTCTACTTTGTCTCCTTCCCTGATCTCCGTTCCGTTAAGAGCGGTCGCATGGACAAATATGTCCTTTCCCGTGTCGTCATTGGTAATAAATCCATAACCTTTGGATTCATTAAAAAATTTTACTGTGCCAGTCATTCAAATAAAAAATTAAATAATTAATACCCTAAAATAATCATTTTTGGGTCAAATTGGGAGAAAATATTAATTTTTGTCTTTCGGAATAGCTTGATTTTCAGTGTTTTTTATCGATTTCCCCTGCATTTTACGAATGTTTTCCTCGGTGAGCATATAATCGTTCATTTTTTTACCGCGGCTTTCCTTAATCAAGAACAAGGGCATGGCCACCAAAAAAAGTCCTACAGTTCCACCCCCTATAAATTTATGTGCGGTGGCTTGTTTTGAATCATCCATGTTAAAACCATAGATGATGCATCCAAATGAGGCGAGGACAATCAGTGTTATAAGATACTTCATGGGACAAAGTTAGGAATTACCTCATTAATAAATGGAATAAGATCGGTATATCAAAAACTGGAAAGCCTAATTGAAATTCTTGATAAGTTGATAGGAGAACTGAACAATTTCCTTGTAGTTTTCCTTACTTATTTTTTCGTCTATTCCGTGAAAGCGAGTCATACTATCCGGGCCTAAGCGTATTGGGTAAAAACGGAAGACATCGTCTGCAACCTCATAAAAATAACGTCCATCGGTGCCGCCACCTACCAAACCTGGTACTACCACACTATTTGAAAATTGATTGCGAATTGTCTGTTCTAATGTTTTATAGGCATCGGAATCTATACTTGAAACTTTTGAAGGGTTTGTCAAAAACCCCACGGGTTCCACCCTAATTTTATCGGAAATGATACTTTCTATATGGTCCTGCACGGATTCAATGGATTCGCCCGGTAGAATTCTAAAGTTAATGGTCGCTTCGGCTACGGTAGGTATTACGTTATTCTTGACCCCTCCGCCAATAATTGTGGGAGCTGTTGTGGTATGGGCGTTCAATGCCTCAAGGATTGGGTCTTTAAATAACCAGGGATTGGCAAATGCCATTCTCTTGAAGAAGGGTAGTTCTGCTCCCATATATTCTAGCTGATAGTCAATAGGTTTGACCAATTTATAAGGTAGTTGATTGTTTTCCAGGTCCACAATGGCCTTTGCAAGCATTCCAATGGTGTTTTCCTTGGGCGGTTGCGAACTATGGCCTCCGTTTGTTTCAACAATCAATCTAAAGGAAGCGAATCCCTTTTCAGCCAAATTTACCATAGCGACGGGATTCTCTATACCTGGTACCAGGTTTTCAGCTAGAAATCCCCCTTCGTCCAAGGCCATAGTGGCATGTATACCTTTTGATTTTAAATATTTTGCTATTTCAGCGGCACCTTTACCGCCACCAACCTCTTCATCGTGTCCAAAGGCAAGATAAATGGTTTGTGAAGGAACGAAGGATTCCTCCAATAATTTTTCCACCGCCTCCATGAGGCCTATCAGGGTGCCTTTATCGTCCAAGGTACCCCTGCCAATGATATGGCTATCCGTAATCGTACCTTCAAACGGTCCTGCTTCCCAATCTTCCAACGTTGGCTGGTCTACAGGACCACATCTTGGTGCGACATTAAAATGAGGGGTTTTTTGGAAAGATCTGAACCTTGCCATGTATATAATAAGCTATACGTGTTTATTTTTTCCAAGTAAAGCTTTTCGTGTACCCTAGGAAAGGTTTCTTCCAAAAACTGATGAAAGCCGAAAAAGGCCGTGGAATCGGGTATAGCGTCCTCACTATAGGAAATAGTCTTGTATTGCAAACCTTTGGATAGGTTCTGATAAATATCATCAGGAAGTTCAACATTTTCAACGGATAAAGGGGCAACTTGTTTGGAACTAAGTTGAAAGGTATTGAACACCAAAATGCCCACTACAACCAGTAGCACGAGCAGCAAAATCAAAAGTATTTTTTTCATAGGGTTGGTTTATTAAGGATAACTAGTTTGGCCTTTTTAAAAGTAAGCAATTTTAATTGGGATTCTAACAATTATTGGGGTGCACCATAGGCAAGTTTATGGGCTTAAATTGGCTTGAAAAATGTTGATTTGAACCTAGACCTATTCTGAAGTAGCCGATTCTTTTGAATTTTTTAAACCTCTTAGTAATAGTTCCATCCCCCATTTTAAAAGCTCTGTCGATTCGGTATTATCCAATCCGCAAACATCCTTGGTAACGATAAGGGGTTCAATACCCATTAAGACGGTAAGTAGATTTGAAAGGTCCTTTTTCAGCTTGGGTGAGAAATCCGTGTCCTCCAGGACCATTTGCAAGGTTTTTTTCCTCCTGGCACCTCTTTTGGGAGTTGAGGTGCTAGAGTCCAAAAAGGTGCTAATGTATTTACGAAATAACTTTTCATGATCTACCGCAAGGGTGTTGTAGTAGTCCTGAACACCAAAAATTTTATCATCTAAAGTTTTGCCTTGAAGATTATCATAAATCATTTCTCGGACTTTTGGTGCTTACATCAAGGGCTGCTTCTGCCGCCAATACATCCGCATTTGAAAAATATCTATAAATGGTGGCTCGGAAATACCTGTTTTTTTTGCAATGTCTTCCAAATTGAATTCCAATCCCTTGTTCAAAAAATTCGGGCACTTTTTAGGATTTTAGCCCTAGTCTCCATCTTTTGATTGGTTCTACCCTTGTTGATGTATTCCTGTTTCATAAGACAAATATCTCATAAAATTTGGTAAAATAAAATATACCCTTATGTTTGTGAGACAAAAATCTCATAAAATGAAAACAACCAACACAAAATGGGTGCTAGGCCACAAGGTGACGCCCCATGACACTACCGGGAATTATGACCTAATGTTTGCAGAAACACCTGCTGGTGTGCAAGGTCACCTCCCCATGTGCACAATTCTTTTAAAGAATCATTTCTAATCATTGAGGGCGAAATGGAGTTTATGGTCAATGGTGAAGTTATGAATGTGAAGGCGGGAAGTTCTGTTGATATTCCGCCAAATACGTTGCACACTTTCGCCAACAGAAGTGAGAATACCTGTAAATGGATAAACATACATAGCCCTAAAGGCTTTAGGGATTTTTTTGAACAATTGGGAGTTCCTGAAAATGAAGAAAATGCAGTTGAAAAGTCGGTTGCGCCTGAAATCATCAATAAGGTCATGGCTACTGCAGCTGATTATGATATGATTATTAAAATTTAGGGTAGAAGGTTTTAGGCAAAAAGATTTTATTTGACTTTTTCGTTAGCAAACAGATAAAACCATTTGTTACTTTAATCCTATTTATCAAATGAGATAAAGCATATGTGAAATTCGAAGTGTATTGTAGATTAAAAATTTAGGAGAACACGTTCCAGCCTATCAAAATTTTCTTCATTTTTGGGCTCGGCAAAGGGCCGTATTTTATCGCATTCCTCAACAGTTTTAAAAATCATCCGAAATGATATCTCGCTTTTTGAATCGGAGATTTCTTTAAACCCCAATTCCATATCGAACAAGGGTTGGGAAATCCTTTTCCATCTCACAAGTTCATTCGGCTTTATAATTTCAAAGACAGAGGCATTCTCATAGTTACCTTTTTCGGGGCCGTGCATGGTCAGAATCCAATTACCGCCAGGTTTTAGGTCAAATTCATGAATGGTGTTGGTAAACCTATGGGATCCCCACCAATTTTTTAGGATTGACGGCTCCGCGAATGCATTATATACTTTGGCTACGGGAAAATTTAAAATTCTTGAACTAAAAATTTCTAGATCGGAGGATGGGTTCATGGTATTTTATAGAATTTTAATTGATGCCGATGGCGTTACGGGTTCGCTATGATTAGTTGCGGACTTTTCTTTTAGGCTGAGCGTAGCCGAAGCCAGGGAAATGTCCGTCTGACCCTAAAGATAATTGATTGCAGGAATTTCCAAAATAGGCAAGAACAAGCAATTATTGATGGCCATTGTTGTACTTAATTTTTATTTTCAAAATCGCCATCCTTTTCTAAGTGTTTTTTTCTTAAACTTTCTGCGTATTGAATAAAAGAGCCGTCAAAAAATTGTTTATTAGGACTTTTTAAAAGTGCTCCAAAGCCAGGAGTTAGTACCATTCCATCAACTAATGATTTTCTAGATTCCCAACTTTTTTTACTCAACATTTTGTTTTCGTTCTGTAAAAATAGATTTTCAACGTGCCTTATTTCCGCAGCAAACAAGTGAAAACCATAATTATGTTCTTCTTCGGTCAAGGCATCTGGATTCGTTCGGAAAGTTGAAATTATTCTAGATGATTCCTTTGAAGAACCTAAACTTAGAAGTATATGAATATCTAGGGCCGCAATCTCATGAAAAGTTGAAGCTTGTGTTGCTTTCGTATTACTTCTTATTTGTAACCCAACAAAGATCAATGAAATAATAACAGCAAGGGCTGATATGATTTCAGCAATCAAAGCATATTCTTCAAGTATTTCTTTCATAATTATCTTCTTTGGTTCTATTATTAAAAATTCAACATGATAATTTGCTTGGGGTAATTTTTCCCATTTTCTGAAATTAAGCATGACGGCTTTGTATAAAATCCGTTTTAATGGTTTTTATACCTTGTTGGCATTTGTTTCATTTATTTTTATCCCGAAATATCCATTAATTACATAAAGGAACATTACAAGCAGCATTGCTTTTTGAGCTGTTGCTGGATCAATTATATTCAAAAATCCAGCTGTAAAAGAGAGAAAGGCTAGTGTTGCTAATATCAAGGCAGAAACCTTTAACCAATTATTTAAAACACGAGAGTTCCAATGCAAGATTATAAATCCTGCTAAGCTTACCATCATCCCGAAATTTACCATTTGATGCGCGCCCTTACCAATTAATGAACTAAATTCATAAGTAGCATTTGGCGTGATGCCAATACTAACTGGCATGGCCATGGCAAAAAACAATTGACCTACACCAATAATTATAAATCCTGGATTTTTTGAGTATTTGGAAAAAAGAAATGATGAAATTGATAACAAGGTTGTCATCATTAATTCGGCTTTCCATTGATAATCATAGATTCCCCAGTTTTTTATAATAAAATCAAATCTCTCTTGTCCACCAGTTGGTGCATCTTTTAAGATGACGATGTAGAAAAAGCCTATTACTAATAAATAGAAGGAGGCAATTGTCCATAAATATTTAGCTAATTTCATTATAGTTCATGATTTTAAATAAATGCCTAAGGTTTTGTACCATTAATTGCGGACTTTTCATGCTAGCTGAGCGAAGCCGAAGCCAGGAAAATGTCCGGGAGAAATCGGGCCCTGTTAATGGTTGATTGGTTTAAATTTAGTTAGAATAAAGAAATGAATTATATCCAGTGTTGTACAGCGTTTTTATTTTATTCCACAATAAACTTCTCATAATTTTCGCGGATATATTCGATTTGTAAACTTTCCCAACTTTCAAAATCATAATATTCTACGTCCAAATTGTCAAAATCGGGATTCCGTTTATTTTTAAATTCCGAATCCTGTTTTTTGAAAATCTCAATCGCCTTTTCAGTCAGAGTTGCGAAATTTTTTGCGCCAATTCTTGTAAATCCGTTGACAGCTTCTTTTCCGTATTCAAGTCCGTTGTTCAGAAAGAATTGGTCGAATCCACCATTTTTTACTTCCGAATCTAATGTCCAAATAACCAAAAAATCAGAAAGTGCTTTATCCGCTATGTCAAGACTTTCTCCGAAAGTGCCAAAATATAGTTCACAGGCTTTATCATAAATCAGTTCAACTAACTCTTGGTCGGTCGAATTTTTCAGTTCCGCTATTCCATATTTTACTTTTCGAATCATTTTGTTAAATGCTGTACAACAATTGTATATGTGTACAATTACACATATTTCTTTTATATCTGTAATATAAACTAATTCCCCGTAAAGTTGATCAGCTCCCTACGGTAGGCGGTCAATAATTTGGATTTGGACACAAAGCCCATGTACTTCCCGTCCTTGACCACCGGAAGGTTCCACGCCCCACTATCCTGAAATTTTTGCATGATGGCCTGCATATTGTCCTGGTCATAAAAAATGATTTCAGGGGGCTTTTGCATAAAGGTGATGGCCTTGGTGCTTTTATAAAGCGCCGTATCGAACATAAACTCCCGTATATCGTCCAAAAGAATAATGCCCACCAGAGCTTCATGGGCATCCACTACAGGAAAGATATTTCGGGTGGATTTCGCCACGGATTCATGCAACATTTCGCCCAAGGTCATGTGCTGGTTGACCGTTTTAAAATTCATTTCGATGAGGTCGTCCAGTTGCATAAGGGTAAGTACGGCCTTGTCCTTGTTATGGGTAAGCAAGTCGCCTCGTTCGGCCAGTTCCCGGGTATAAATGTTGTAGTCGATGGTGTTTTTGGTAATCAGATAGGAAATGGAGGCGGTAATCATCAAGGGCACAAAAAGGCCATAGCCACCTGTAATCTCCGCGATAAGGAATATAGCCGTTAAAGGGGCGTGTAACACCCCGGAAATCAACCCTGCCATACCGATCAGCGTAAAATTACTTTCGGAGACGGAGAAGCCCAATCCCGGATTATTGATGACCTTGGCCACTACATTGCCCAAAGCACTGCCCATGACCATGGTAGGGATGAAGATTCCACCTGCCCCACCGGCCGCCAAGGTCGTGGTCATGGCCACTGCCTTGAATATCGTAATGCCGAACAATAGGGCGATGACCACCCGGATATTGTCCATAAAGGCATCGAACGGGGTTTTTCCCAAAGCCTGGATATGATCCCCTATGAGCAGGCTGTTGATAAAGCTAAAACCTTCCCCATAGAGCGGGGGAATCATATATAGCATGATGCCTATGGCCAACCCACCCACCGAAGTCGGTATTTGGGGCTTTTAAGGGGTTTGAACAAGTTCAGGATACCAAAATACATTTTGGTAAAGTAAATGGAAGCTACCGCCGTTCCTACACCCAAAACGATGTAGAACAACGTGTCCTTGACCTCAAAGGCACGTGAAATATTAAAAGTGAACAAGACCTCGTTGCCCAAAAAGAAGTAGGAGGTAAGCACCCCGAAATAGAGGCCAACAAAAGGGGCAACATGGAAATCATGGTGAGATCCATGCTAAAGACTTCCACGGCGAAAATGATGGCCGCGATGGGCGATTGAAAGATCGAGGCAATGGCGCCTGCCGAGGCACAGGCAATCAAAAGGGAGCGTGTTTTGGCACTGATGTGGAACAAACGGCCCAAGTTGGAACTTATGGCGGCCCCCGAAGCTACGGCTGGCCCCAATAGCCCAACCGAACCCCCAAAACCGACGGTCAACGGGGCGGCCACCAGTTGCGTCAAAATCTGTTTTCGGTCAATAATCCCCTTCTTTTTGGAAAGGGAGAAGAGGATGGAGGATACGGCATGTTTCAAGCGTTCCTTATGTACAAACTTTACATACAGGTAGACCAAGGTCAACCCGATGATGGGCAGTATAAAATACAATTGGTTACTGGAGAAAATGATACCGCGTTCCAGGGAGGCCTCAATAAAATAGGTAATGTTTTTAAGGGTTACCGACGCCGGACCTGCCAGCAGACCGACAATTACACTAAGGATATAGATGAACGTTTTCTCGGAAATATTTTTGTACCTCCAAATGAGCAAACGCTTTAAGAATGATTTGTTTTGGGTTGGCATTCCTGAAAAACTTCATTTAAAGGTATATAAAAATCCCGCTTCTAAAAGCGGGATTTTTTATTTCCTAAATATCGAGTTTCAAATGAAGTTCCTCCAACTGTTCCGCATCGATAGGGGCGGGGGCATCTATCATAACATCCCTACCGCTATTGTTTTTGGGAAATGCGATAAAATCGCGAATCGTTTCCTGCCCGCCCAAGATGGCTACCAATCGGTCCAAGCCAAAGGCAATTCCGCCATGGGGCGGAGCACCGTACTGGAAGGCATCCATCAGGAACCCGAACTGGGCCTTGGCCTCCTCTCGGGGTAAATCCTAAATGCTTGAACATGATGGATTGCGTCTCCTTGTCATGGATACGAATCGAGCCTCCACCTATTTCGTTCCCGTTCAACACCAAATCATAGGCATTGGCACGAACCGCTCCCGGATCAGTATCCAACAATTCTAATTGACCGGGTTTAGGTGAGGTAAACGGGTGGTGCATGGCATGATAATGTCCAGTTTCCTCATCCAATTCCAATAGCGGGAAATCGACTACCCACAACGGTGCAAATTCGTCCGGTTTCCGTAGTCCCAAACGTTGGGCCAGTTCCATACGCAAGGCACTCAATTGGGCCCTTACCCTATTGGTTTCCCCGGAAAGTACGCAAATCAAATCCCCTGGTTTGGCGCCGGTCACTTCGGCCCATTTGGCAAGGTCCTCCTGGTCGTAAAACTTATCTACAGAGGATTTGTAGCTACCATCCTCATTGCAACGGCTGTACACCATGCCCAGGGCACCCACTTGTGGTCGTTTGACCCAGTCAATGAGTTGGTCTACTTCCTTTCCGGTATAGGCGTTTCCACCGGGTACCGCGATACCCACCACCAATTCTGCATTATTGAATACATTAAAGTCTTTATGTTGGGCGACCTCGTTCAATTCCCCGAATTCCATTCCAAAACGGATATCCGGCTTATCATTACCATATTTCTTCATGGCCTCGTCAAAGGTCATCCTAGGGAATTTGTCAACTTCCACCCCGTTGATTTCCTTTAAAAGATACATCGTCAGCCCTTCAAAGACATTCAAAATATCTTCCTGCTCCACAAAGGCCATTTCACAATCTATTTGGGTGAATTCACGGTTGTCTATCGGCCCTTAGATCTTCGTCCCTAAAACACTTTACGATCCGGAAATACTTATCCATACCACCCACCATCAGCAATTGCTTAAAGGTTTGGGGGGATTGGGGAAGGGCGTAGAACTGGCCTTCGTTCATTCGGCTAGGGACGCACAAAATCGCGGGCACCTTCTCGGGGTAGATTTGATCAAATAAGGGGTCTCTACCTCTATGAAACCTTGTTTCGACAAATAATTCCTCACCTCCATGGTTACTTTACTCCTAAAGATAAGGTTGTTTTTTACGGGATTTCGGCGAATGTCCAGGTATCGGTATTTCATACGTAGGTCCTCACCACCATCGGTGTCGTTCTCAATGGTAAACGGGGGAGTTTTGGACGTATTTAGCACTACAAGCTCTTTTACCAATACTTCAATGGACCCCGTAGGTATTTTATCGTTTTTTGAAGCTCTTTCTATTACGGTGCCCTTCACCTGAATAACGAACTCCCTGCCAAGGTTTCGCGCATTTTCCAAAAGTTCGGAAGAAGTGCGATCCTCATCAAATACCAATTGGGTAATCCCGTATCGGTCACGTAAATCTACCCAAACCACAAATCCCTTGTCGCGCGTCTTGTGTACCCATCCGGACAGAACGATATCGGTATTAATATGTGAATCCCTTAATTCCCCGCAGGTATGGCTTCTATACATAGTACTTATATTATAAAAAGAAAGGGCAAATTTAAGAAGTATCGTTCGATTAGAAATCTATTTATAGAATACCTTTTTCAAAATGTAAGGGAAGGTATAATTGTTAAAGTTAACAATGTAAAATACTAAAAAACAGTTAATTAAGCTTTCAATGTAAATTTAATGTTAAGTAAACGTTACCTAAATATTGATTTATGGTAAGATAATTCTATATTTGTAACGTTAATGTTATGTCGAAGGTACTTAATTAAAAAGTATATACTATGAAACGTTTACTGATAATCGCAATTTTAGCATTTTCCTTTGGTGTAAATGCACAACAGATAGCTCCCAAGTTTGAAAAAGTAGGGGAAAAGGTGAAAGCGACCTATTTTCATGCCAATGGAGAAATTTCGCAACAAGGTTTTTTCCTAAATGAAAAATTACAGGGAGAGTGGACTATGTTCGATACCAAGGGTGAAAAGATTGCCATGGGTAACTATGATAAAGGTGTTAAAACCGGTAAATGGTTGTTCGGGAAGGCGATATCGTAAAAGAGGTCAATTTTGATAATAACAGGATTGCCAGCGTAGAAAAAATGGATGCAAAGGAATCCGTCGTGACGAACTAGTGATTTCTTCTAAAAAATATAAAGCCCGATACAACTGTATCGGGCTTTTTTTGTTGTGTGCTATTTGTAGCACTATTGCGAAATCAATGCACTTTCGTTTTTAACTTCTGCGGAACGAAGTCCCCTTAGCTTGATCTTGATTCTATATACGATGTTGAACAACACCGGTACAATGATCAAGGTCAAGAAGGTAGCGACCAATAGTCCAAATATTACCGTCCAAGCCAAGGAATCGCGAACACTACGTTGTCCCCCCCAATATAGATATGTGGGTTAAACTCTGAGAAAAGGGCAAAGAAATCAATATTCAATCCTATGGCCAATGGAATTAAACCTAACACGGTTGTAATGGCCGTTAGGATTACCGGACGCAATCGAGCCTTTCCACCTCTTACAATGGCCTCTGTGGCCTCAGATAGGGTCAATAAATCTTTATCATCCATTCCCAATTTCACCTTTTTTCGGTCTACCAAAATCTGGGTATAATCCAGCAGCACCACCCCATTGTTCACCACGATACCCGCCAGGGAAATAATTCCCATCATCGTCATCATAATCACAAAGGACTACCCGGTAATCATCAATCCACCAAATACCCCGATAAAGCTTAGGAAAATAGCGATCATAATGATCAAGGGTTTGGAAATTCCGCCAAATTGAAAGATAAGAATCAACATAATAAGGCCTAAACCGGAGAAAAAGGCCCCGATCAAGAACATTTGCTGCTTGTTCTGTTCCTCGATTTCACCCGTATAGTCCACCTTTATGTTATCCGGCATACCTTCAAACTGCTTCATTTCGTCTTGGATCTGGGCCACGATGGCCGCTGCATTGCCTCCGGCCTTTAATCCGAGTATACAGTTACTACTCGGTTTCCATCCCGGTGTTTTATGGCACTGAATCCGGAGGTATTGGTTTCCTTAGCCACGGCAGATATGGGGATCTCTTTGATCCGGCCACTGGCTGGATCTCTAAAAATGATATTCTGGTTGAACAAGGCACTTTTATTATACCTCAAATCCTCATTAAACCGTACGTTGATGTCATAATCCTCCCCATCCTCTTTAAAAACCCCTGCTTTTTCGCCGAAAAGGGAACGACGTAATTGGTTACCAACCTGACCTACGGCCACACCCAATTCTCCCGCTTTTTCGCGGTCTACATTTACCCGCATGGCAGGTTTACTTTTGTTGACATCTATTTTCAATTCCTCGATGCCCTCAATGTTCTTGGTATTTAAGAAGTTGCGTATGTCCTCTGCCGTATTTATCAGTTGGTCATAATCCCTTCCTTCCAATTCAATATTGATAGGTGGACCTGCTGGCGGTCCGTTCGCCTCTTTTTCAACGGATATGGCTACCCCGGGATAGATTCCGGCCACGGCCTCCTGTACCCTGGCACGTATGTCCTCGGTATTCACTCCGTCACGGTATTTGAACTCCGCAAAGTTTACGGTCACTTTTCCCTTGTGTGGCATTTCTGCAGATGAACCACCGTCGGTCAATGGATTTCCGGCACCTTCACCCACCACCGATACGGCCGAGGTAACAATGAAGTTCTCCCCGTTCTTTTTATAGGCCGGGTCGTCCATGAGTCCGTATACCTGTTTTTCTACCTCCTTGGTAATCTCATTGGTCTTTTCAATAGCGGTACCTTCCGGATATTCTATATAGACATAAATCTCGTTCGGGATATTGTCCGGGAAGAACTCTACTTTGGTTCGTCCGGTACCCAAGGACGCCCCAAAGAGCATGAATACGGCAATCAATAAAAGAAAAGTCAAACCAAAATACCAATATACGTTTCTACCTTTTAAGGCATGCACCAAGCGTCTTTCATACCAATCCTCAAAACGGGACATGGTCCTCTTTTGAAAACGTATCGCCGCTCCCTTAATGACATATTTGTATACCCAAAACATGATAGCAGTAAGAATCATCACAGATCCCAACCCGCGCATGGCTCCACCAAAAATCAATATTAAGGCACCAAGGCCTCCCAAAATGATGCTCAGGCGGATCAATTGCTTCCTTGTAAGCTCCTTTTCGCTGGTATTCATGAATTGGGAAACCAACATGGAGTTCATGAAAATGGCCACCAATAGGGAAGACCCCAATACAACGGAAAGCGTAATAGGGAAATATTTCATAAACTGCCCAAAGATACCCGGCCATAAGCCCGGAGGAACAAAGGCCGCTACGGTGGTAGCCGTAGAAATGATAATAGGATACGCTATTTCTCCAATACCCTTTTTGGCCGCTTCTATTTTGGGCATGCCCTCGTCCATAAGGCGGTACACGTTTTCCACAACTACAATACCGTTATCCACCAACATACCAAGACCCATGATCATACCAAACAGGATCATGGTATTGAGCGTATATCCCAATGTAGAAAGAATCATAAAGGACATGAACATGGACATAGGGATGGCAAATCCAACAAAAAGAGCATTCCTAAATCCTAGGAAAAACATCAATACCGTTACTACCAGGATAATCCCGAAGATGATATTGTTTACCAAATCGTCCACTTGATTTAAGGTTCTCGTAGAAGAGTCGTTGGCGATGGATATGTGCAAATCGGCAGGAAAGTAGTTGGCCTGCTCCTGTTTTACGATTTCCTTGATCTTGTCCGCTGCGGAAATGGCATTTCTACCAGCACGTTTCTTCACGTCCAACATCACCACATTGTCACCAAATTCCCTTGCATACGTAGTTTTGTCCTTCTCCTCAAAAGTGACTTCGGCAATATCCTTCAGGTAGACTGCTCCATTTTCGGATTTTACCACGAAATTGTTGAGGTCGCTAGGGTTTTCAATTTCACCCAAGACCCTAATAGTTCTCCGCTGTCCGCTAGCCTTTAAGTTTCCAGCAGAAATGGTCATATTACCGTTTCCGATAGCGTTCAACACATCTTGAAAGCTAATCTTGGCGGCCATCATTTTATAAATATCCACGGCAACCTCCACTTCTTTTTCCTGGGCGCCACGGATGTCCGCTTTTTTGATTTCACGGAAGGTCCTCTATTTCATCCTGCAGGTATTCCGCGAATTCCTTTAACCGCTCTACTGGATAATCCCCTGTAAAGTTGATGTTCATGATGGGTACTTCCTCGGAAAAGTTCAGGTCGAACACATTGGGTTCCACTTTGGCCCCGTTAAAGGTTGGCCAATCCTCACTGGCCTTTTCAGAATCTACTTCATCCTTTACGTTCTGTTTGGCCTGCTCTACGGTAATCTCCTCGTCAAACTCTACCGTAATGATGGCATAGTCCTCTTGGGAGGTGGAAATAATTTCGACGACATTACTCACGTTTCTGAGACGGTCCTCCAGTGGGTCCGTTATCAATCGTTCAATATCCTCAGCGGTATTTCCGGGGTAGGGGGTACTGATGTATACTTTGGTTTCCACAATCTCTCGGAAAGTCCTCCCTTGGCATGGCCATATAGGCAGAAAAGCCCAACCATAGGAATATGGCAATCATTACATAGATGACCGATGGATTGTCAATGGCCCACGAGGATAGCTTAAACTCCTTGTCGGCGTTTTTCTTTACTTTATCGCTCATGGAAATTTACTTTTGAATTTTTACTTTTTGACCATCCTTCACGCTACGGGCACCTTCCTTGATTACCTGGTTGCCTGCTTCCGGACCGGATAAAACCTCTACCAGGGCCCCTTGTGTTTTACCAATGGTGATTATGGTTCTTTCTACTACGGCTTCATTTTCAGGATCGGGTTCCCCGGCCACAAATACATATTGCTCACCTTCCGCATTTTCGGAAATGATACTCGATGGAATCAAGATGGCATCTTCGCTTGTGTAATCGTTAAGATTTACTTTAGCGGTGAGGTTCGGTTTTATTTGTCCGTCCTTGTTGGGAACCGGTATTTCTACGCTAAAAGATCTATTGGCCGGATTGATGAAGTTTCCGGTTTCCCTAATTTTTGTTTGGATGCTATCGCCCAACACAGGGAAATATACCAAGGCCTCTTTTCCTTTAGAAATAGAGCCCGGATAGGTTTCAGGTACATCTACTTCAATGTACATATCGGATAGGTTTACAATCCTGAACACCTCGGAACCGGGACCTGGGGAAACCACTGTTCCCTGATCTTTAATGACATCATCTATGATACCGGAAAAAGGGGCTCTGATGTTGGTTTTTCCCAGTTGGCTGCGGGCCTGTTTTACGGCATCTTGTCTAGCTTCGAACTCTGCCTTTGCGGAGAGGTACTCGATTTCCGAACCTATTTGTTGCTCCCAAAGTCTTTTTCTTCTTTCAAAGGTAGTTTCGGCTAGTTCCGCCTGCGTTTTTAGCTGGGAAAGTTGACTTCCCATACCACCATCATCTATAGTTGCCAAAAGTTGTCCTTTGGTGACCCGTTGTCCTTCTTTGACATATACCTTTTGTAAAGTTCCGGACATCTCAGGGTAAATCAGTACATTTTGTTTGGTACTTACGTCGCCTTGAAGTTCCAAATAGTGGTTAAATATCCGGGGATTTACGGTAATCGTATTGACCAGCGGAAGTTTTTCTGCCGTACCGAATTTTGAAATGGCGGAATCCAATTGGGACAATTGACTTTCCAACTCTTTTTGCTGGCTGACTATTTCGTTCTTCTTCGCTCTTAGTGCCTCTACATCCCCACTTTCGATCAACCCGTAAACGGATTGATTATCACCTACGCAGGATAGGAGACCCAAAGGAATGGCTAAGAATAGTAATTTTCTCATAATTGTATATTTAATTGATTGATTGCTTAGGATTGTTCGTTTAAAATGATTTCCAGTTCTGTTTTTTTGTTAATGACATCTACCATGTATTGTAGATATTCTTGTTGTGCGGTATACAATTGTGTCTGTGCCTGTCGTAGTTCAAAACTACTGGCGAGACCTTCCGTATACTTTATTTGATTTTTGTTCTCTATGCGCTCGGCAAGTGCCGATTCTCCTTGGAGGTCCGGTATTGTTCAATGGCCAAAACATAATTGCTTTTGGCGTTTTCCAATTGCAAGCGTATCTGTTGCTCCGCTTCGGTCAATTGGGTCTTTGCCTTTTCCATGGCGATTTTGGCCCTTTGGGTACTGGCACTTCTTTTCAATGAGCTGAAAATGGGAATACTAAGGTCCAGCACCAAAGGAAGAAAACTCAAAATAATCCTGTCCACGGTCAAAAAATGTAAACTCGTTCCCAAAAGAAAGAGCTCCATAGCTTACAAAACCATTTAGGGTTGGAAGGGCCCTGCTCTTGGCCAATTTCCATTCAAAATAACGCTGCTCATTAAGGTTGAGGGCGATTTTGTAGTCCACGTTGTTTTCAAGATTCAAATCGGATTCCATGATTTCAAGGTCGATTTGTTCTTGGGTAAGGTTTTCCAAATTATCTTTTAGTTGGGTTGGGGCATCCAAATCCAATCCCATGACCACGTTCAGCATTTGAAGTGTTATTTCCTCTAAGCGAATGGCGTTCTTAAGCTGGTTTTCTATGGAAGAAAGGGTAATCTTTAACTGGTCTACACTTTCTTCGTCACTAAGTCCGTTTTCAAAAAGCTTGGTAGTCTCATAAAGGTTTTTGTCCAAGGTTACCTTGTTTCTATTTAAAATTGCAACGCTTTCTTTTGCCGAAGGACATTTCCATACGATTCAACCACTGCTTTCCTTACATCCTGCGAGGTTTTTTCATTATTGTTGGCACTATATCGAAGAAAAGCCTTAGTGGCTTGGACTCCAACTATATAAGATCCATCAAAAATTTTCTGACGTAGGGTAGCAGAGGCATTGACCTGTTGGGGTTGCCCAAAAACCACTTCTACGAAAGTCCCAGGTTCACCCCCTGCTATTTCACCTGGTAACTGGATCACCTGTTGGATCAATTGATTTTGATAGCTAACGGCCCCTGAAATCTGAGGTAGCCCGTCCGCAATGGTCTCCCATTTTTGTTTTCGGGCATCGATAAGGTCCCTATCCGCATTGATAGCACTATAATTATTTTCCAGTGCGAAGGCAATGGCCTCGTCTAATGTAAAGCTATAGGTTTCTTCCTGCGCATGGCCAAATAGAACTGCCATGAACATACATAAAGTGATTAGTTGATTGCGCATTTATTGTTGATTTGAATTGATGATTTCGTTTAACTTTTGACGGCCTTCGGGAGATACAATGCCCCTTAGGTGATACTCCAAATAGGTTTCCATTAAAAAGATGGGGGAAAAACGATCCAATGGAAACATGTTTTGGTCCTTGATACTGTTCATTCCGGCAAAGTAGATGCGTGAGATAAATTCAACATCTAAATTCGGTCTGTAGAGCCCCAATTCCATACCACGCTCAATATTGGAAGTGACACAAAGCTGCATCATGTCAAATTGCATATCCTTTAGTTTACCGTGTATTTTGGGATAATATTTCATTAATTGATACTGCGGAGAGGACTTTTCGTCCTTTAAATGGCTCAGGACATATTTTTTTATTTCAAAAAGTTCCTCGATGGGGTCTTTTTCCGGAGCCGTAATTTGATTGATGCCATCACTCATCGTACAGAATTTGCCCATAACACAGTCTTCCACCAAAGCGGTTTTGTTACTGTATTCTGAATAAATGGTTTTTTTGGATATTCCCATGGTGTTCGCAATATCATCCATGGTAACGCTCTTAAAACCGAAGTTTAAGAACATATCTGTCGCCTTTTCTCGTATCTTATTTTTCATAATGGGCGACAAATATAGTCCAGGAAACTTTAAAAACATAAAAAGTTTCCAAAGTTTTACAATTTGTTAACAAACGACATGGATTTAGCCATTTCCCTCATTGGTGACGATTGGAAACTGAAGCGTTCCACCTGTGTCTTCTTTTTTGGAAGGGGTAATGTTCAGGCTCCAAAAGAAGGCCTTGTTTAAAAAGTGATATCTTTTTTTAGCCCTGATTTCCTTCTCCATCTTGATTCTGTTTAATCCTTTCAACATAGTTTTTATAGGCCTGTTCACCTTCTTCTTTCCAAAACTCATCGTAATGGGCCCATTCAGAAAAATCCCTTCGCATTGTTTTACATCGATTTTCAAAAAACTTCTTTTTATGGGATTTCTTTGTTTTATCATGACCTCCACCGCCACCTCCAAATCCAAAGATTATTTTGGATAATAGAAGAATACCTATGGCTTGCCAGTAGCCCACCTTTGGTAATCCAAATAATTCGGGCATCAACCAATTCCATAAGTGCATTACGATATATCCAAAGAGGAAGGCGACCGCTATTCCCAAGAGTGTAAAGAAGAAGATCTTCACTCCTTTTTTTACCGATTTCTTCACAGTATTTTCCACCTGTTTTTCAATGTTTTTAGTCGTTTCCATAATTCATTGTTTTTATTTTTTTTCAGTTTTTAATTTTTTCAATAGAAGGGACATTGCCCTGTGTCTTCTAGACATCAATGTACCCGGTGATATACCTGTTTGGTTTGCGATTTCCTTATAGGTATAGCCTTCGAAGTCTACAGCGATTATTATATCCCTGTAGTCTGCTTTTAAAGATGAAATAGCTTCTTTCAGTTTTTCTTTAAGTTGGTCTCGGATATGCTTCTTGAAAATCATCATGGAACATTGTTGCGAATTCCGTCCATAACACTTCCAAGGTTTCCTCCTCATCGATTCTTTCCTTTTTGGTACGCATGATATCAATGATCCTATTCCTTATGGCATTGTAAACAAACCCCCCAATATTTTGAATGGGCAATGCATCCAAGGGCCTAGAGAAAATCCGAAGTGCCACATCCTGTATAATATCCTCGGCATCACTTTCGGCCGTATGCTTTATTTTGGAGCGCACATATCCCTTAAGAGAACTATACTCCTCTTCAAAGAACTCGGTTAGGTTGTTATTCTGTTGTTTTTTTGAAACCACTCGTGGTTTTTCTTTTGGTCTTCACTTATAGAGACGATGATTTTAGAAAGTATTGCATTTTTTTCAACTTTCTTTTTAAATGGACGTGAAAGTTCCGGTTTTGTAACAATAGACCCAGTGGAAATTTAGAGTTAGGAGGTAATGTTTATGAAATCTATACCAACAATTTTAGTCAGTAACTGGAGCAAAAGCACATTATTTATTTTTAAGTGACGGTGGGGGGGATTGACGGAAATAATGGATTCGTTTAGCGCAACCTAGGGACAATTTTGTATCTATTTGCTAAAAAATGCAATGAAGAATCTAATAACCCACCTTTCAATACTTATGTTGTTGGTGATTTCATGTGATAAAGATAGTGAGCGTGAAAACCAACAGGCCTATCAGGGATGCGATGAGTCCAACTTAGTACGGGAATCTAAAGAGTTGAATGAATTATTGATCGGTAATTGGAGATTGACCGATGCCGCTTGCGGAAACTGCGCTCCTAATACAAGCTTTGACTGGGTGAAAGAAAAAACCATAGTTGCATCATTTGCGAAAGAGGGGACTTTTTCGGTTGTCGAAGATGGCATCGAAGTCGACCGAGGTTTATGGCGAATAAAAGAAACTAATGATTGGACAATTATTGAGATTGAAGGAGAATCCTATATATATTTTTCAAGTTTAACTGAATCAGCCATAATTTGTGATGGCTGGTTGGTCTCAGATGGGATCCCAGCTGATGGATTAGGGTATTTTTACAGAAAGTTGGATTAAAGCGGGTTTTTCCTTTTAGCTAGGATGTACCAAGCCATTAAAGCTACAATCGTTATAAAAATTGCAACATACCATTTGAAACTACTTTGCTCGGTTTCAGTTATGGTTAGTGATTGATTCACATTTTGATTTAGGAGTATTTGTCGATTACCCCCTGTCCAATCTACTATAATGGAATCTACTTTTGTGCTATTTCCCAATCCGAAATGACTTATAACGGAATTACGGGATAGATGACTGGACCCTCCTCCGTCTATTTCCCTAATCAATTTTTTGCCATTTGCAATCACAGTTACTCTAGAACCTATACCTGAAGTTTCGGAGGACATCCCTTTTAATGCTACCTTTAACCAATTGCCATTTGAAATATCATTTCTGAACAATTTTGTAGCCGATTCTATGGGATAATCTAAAATGGGGATTTGGTTCACTACCAATAAATCTTGATCTCCATCATTATCCATATCAAAAAGTACAGAGCCCCTTCCAATGCCATAATCATTCACCTCAAGTTCCCGTCCGCGCTCAACGAACTTATTTTCCTGGTTCTCAAAGTAGAAGTTTCCCATGGGGGTACAATTAGGGTTCAAGTCACCATTGGATACGAAAAGGTCCAAATCCATATCGTGATCAAAATCCGCGAAATTGGCACCCCAGCTTATTGCCGGATTATAGGTCCCAATTCCTTTGCCCTATCTACAAAGGGCTTTCCCTTACCTTGGTTTTCCATTAACCAATTGAATTTGATATTGGTGACATAATAGTCCATCCAACCATCCCCATTATAATCCCCAACAGCAGATCCCATGGCGTTTATGGTTAAATCCATTCCGGTTTCTGCACTGGCATCACGGAAGGATTGCCAAGGGTACTCATTTTCATATAGAAAATTGGGTACTGCCTTATATCCAAAATCTTGATTGACCAGTAGGTCTTGGTCTTGATCATTATCAAAATCTGTAAATACACCACCAAATCCAAATCCTTTATGACCTAGGCCATAAGACTCGTAAACATCCTCAAATTTTTCTCCATTTTTGTTTAGCAGTAGGTAACTTTTAGCCGTTTGATTGGCACTTACAATAGTTGCATCCTTTATAATACCTAGTTTTCCCTTGAATTCTTGAAAATAGTTGCCTATGAAAACATCTCGGAAAGCCATCCGCATTGATATCCCCAAAACTAACACCGGTGCTAAAGGAATTGAGGTCTTCCAAACCATAGTCTTTGGTAGCATCCCTAAAAGTTGAATCCCCATTATTTATAAAAAGAAGATTTTCCGCTCTTGGGATTTTATTGGAACCATCTGTGGTGGTAATAGTGGTTATAAAAAGGTCTCTAAACCCGTCCCGATTCACATCCGCACTGGCAGCCCCTTGTGTAACATATAGATTGGATTTTCCCAAACCAGATGATGCGTATATATCCTTAAATTTTCCATTTCCTAGGTTCAGGTACAATGCATCTGAATTCATACCACCTGTTATAAAGACGTCTTCGTAACCATCGTTGTTGAAGTCAAACACTGTGGCGCCCCCACCAAAGGTACCTTCGTACACTTTATATTTGTGGTCAATACCGGCGGAATCGGTCACATCCTTAAAAACGTTTTGCCCCTTAGTGTTGGCATAAGGAAAGACAAAGATGCATAGTATGAGAATTCGAAGTATCAATACAAAGTGTATTCTTAATTTTTCCATTTTAGATTGTTCACATTGGTTGCAATTTCTGCACCTTTGGCAAGTCCAACTTCATTGTCAATAGGAGTGTGTATGCCCCCATAAAAACGCGAATCTGCCGTTTCTTGGGCAGCTTCCCGAAAGAGTCAAAGCTCCGAATGGTAAAATCAGTATCCCTCACCTTATCCCTTTCCCTTCCTTCATGGGCCCTATCCGTAAATTTGAAATTTGTCCCATAATTGTTTTCTAGGGCCGTGGCAGCCGCCGCCGCCTGTATGGCATGCCCGGAGAGGGGAATGCAGGAAAAGGAGGGTCCCGCCAAAAGGACTCCCACTCCTCATCTATATATTTAGGGACGAACGTATTGGGTCTTTCTGTAAAGAAGGCATATTTCCACTTCCAACATTCAATAAACGCATCCGCCACCGAAATACCTGTTTGTGCATAGGCTTTTGCCACTGTGATCAAATCGGCCCCGCTGGATTCCGCAGCTAGTGTAGCAATGTAATAGGAATGACCTGGAGGGGTAAAAGAAACATCCGGGTCATCTCCCCACCGGATGGCTGATTCTTTTTCCGCCCTGGTAAGTTCGCGTTCCTTTTTATAAACGGCCTCAAACTGCTTGTAATAAGGAGAGCCAGGGACTGTGTCATATGGTAAAAATTCAGGGTCCTCAACTTCTGCATTTACCGCTACAAAAGTTCTATTTTCTCCCCAATGCGGATGTAAGGGATGATGGCTGAATGATTGTGCAAAGAGAGGAGGCTTCCATGAACCAGGAAAATCCGGATGTATAATTTCTTTATCGAAATTATGCAGATAACCTCGGTGTCCACCATCTGTCTTGGACCATTCAAAGATAGCTTGGGCTACCTCCTTTCCAAAAGAGATGGAATTGGTAACCATATCCTCCTTTAGGTTTTTGGAATATTGTTCATAAATTCGGCGCTCCGGAGAATCAATTTTTAGGACATTTTCCTCCGAAGTTTGTATATAAATATCCCTTAATATGGATGCTTGAGCAGCATTTAGGGAAAGTACCCAATCGTATTGCTTTTCGGTATCTGGTTTGGGTAAACTATCCAATTCGTTTAGTTGTCCTTCTAGACTATGATAATCCTCGTATCCGTGAACAACACTTTCATACATTGTAAGACCAATGTAACCAAAGGCTCGTGAGGCAAAAGTTGGTGAGTTGGATGGTGTATGTTGGGTTATGAACAAGGTTAATTTTGCCCAGGCTATCGCTACTTCATTTGGTTTAATTGGTGCCGGTTTCGGTTGATTTTCGCACCCTATAATGGCAAAAAAAGTAATTCCCACCAGTAAGATTATTAGATGCCTGTAGTATCTTTTTCGAAACATGGTTAATTCACTAGTTTATAGGTCTCCAATGGTTTTCCATAGGCTTGGATCAAAAGATTGTCATTCATAAGTACACCGTTTACTTGACTACCCCTAATGTCCAGGCCGGACTGGTTTTGAGAGATATACTTAAACCCACCCTGAGTATCTTGAAGAAGTAAGGTTCCGTAATTAGCATCAAATTTTCCAATTCTTAACTTATAATAATCATCATTTCCTAGTAATAGGAAATCCTTTCTACCATTTTGGTCAAAATCATGGATCAAGATTTTTGAGATAGGTGAAAACTGGGCCTGAATAGGTAACTGTGACTTCTCGAATTGCCCAGTACTAGTATTTATAAAGAGCGAATTTTCCGTAAAATTTACGTTTAATTTATGTGCACTTGACACTACTTCTTCTGAAAATATATCTGTGAGCTTAGCCCCTGAATAGTCTTCGTAGCTGGTATATTTTTGTTTTAAGTAGGCAAGTTGCCCTAAAAGCTCATCTCTCGGTAAGATATGGGTAACTGGTTTCACCTACATAAAAATTTAGAATAGGATCAATGGCACCGTTTTTGTCAAAATCATCATATACAAGGGTCGCAGGATGTTTCTCATCTATTTTGAATTGGATATTGGTTCCTAAATTACCAGCGACAATATCTAAACGGCCATCATCATTAATATCTTGAATTTCAATGGTAGTCCATAAACCCTTATATTCTTTATTGAAGTATGATGAGGTTTCGTTCTTAAAGTTTCCGTTATGGTTTATGAAAATACTTATGGGCATCCATTCTCCAACAACAAAGAGATCAAGGGCACCATCTCCATTTATATCCGCGAACTTAGCATCTGTTACCAAGCCTGGAATTTTTAAAATCTCATTGTTAGCGTTATCCCCAATTTGGAATTTTCCATTTCCATCATTTACTAATATATAATTTGGCGAAGTCTCGGGGTATCTCCCTGGAATAATACCTCCTCCAACGAAAATATCCGGATGGGAATCATTATTGATATCACCTATAGCAATGGTACTAGTATTTTCTAATAGTTGGGGGAGAGCCTGATTATCCTTTTTAAATCCTCCCATTCCATCACCAAGGTAAATTCTATCTTGAAAATGTATGTCATTTGGATTGAAGTTGTGATATCCGCCGCTGGCAATGTAAATATCCAAATTGCCATCCTTGTCAAAATCCGAGACGGAAATGTCGGTGTCTAGACTTTGAGTGTCCAATGAAAAATCGGGAATCTTTTTCCCTATCATATTCCCATTTTTTTGTTGTAGGAATAACGAAGTTTGCTGTCCCACGCCACCACCTATTATAAGGTCTTCCAAACCATCATTGTTAAAATCTCCCATCTCCATGGCCGGACTTCTATGTGATAGTTGCTTGGGAAGCAAAGATTGTCTTTTAAAGTCGTTTATGTTTGAGGCTTTGTTGGAGTAATCAACCAAGCTTGAGGTTTTCTGAAAAAATTGACGGTTTTTCTTTTGGATGTTTTTTGAATTTCGGCATCCGCCTCATTTAAAAGGATTGTTGAATTGCCCTTTACATCATATTGGGTTTCAACTTTACCGGAATTCCAACGTACAATTAAGGAGTCGATAGTAGTCGAATCGCCAATCCCAAAATGCAGTACTTGGGATACTGTTGAAAGATAACCACGGTTGGGTATTTGTTCAAGAACCTGCACAAGGCCATTAGAATAAACGCTAACTTTTGAACCGATACCTTGAGTGTTTTTATCTTCCCCTTTCAACTTTACTCGCAGAAAGGTGTTTTCTGTTTTTTCAGAAATATTTTCATAAACAAAGGCGGTTTTATTGATGTTGTTGACTATCAATTCTAAATCACCATCATTGTCCAAATCGGCATAGGATGCCCCATTACTATTCGAAGGATGAAGAATACCCGCGTTCTTGGTATTATTGGTAAAGGAAATTCCATTATTATTGGAAAAATAATAATTGGTAAGGTCTGATGAAGGCATTTGCTCAATTAGCTCCAAAACATCTTGTCTTTTTAAACGCCCCTTGGATTGTACAAAATCTTCCATATAATTTATAAAATCCAAATTGGTATAGTCTCTGTAATAACCGTTTGTAATAAAAAGATCTTTGAAACCATCATTATTAAAATCGGCCAATAAAGGGGCCCAGCTCCAATCCGTATTGGAAGTGCCGGATAATTGTCCTACCTCGCTAAAGCTATTGTTGCCATTATTGAGTTGCAGCATATTGCGCATATATTGATGGTGGAATCCACTTCGGAGATTTAGATCAAACTTTTCGTAATTATCAGGGGAAAGCAGCAATTTTTGCCTTCTATTGTCCTCCGGTAACATATCCAGGGTATATATGTCCTGTAAGCCATCATTATTAACATCTGCAATATTGTTACCCATGGAAAAATGGCTTGTATGTCCCATTTGTTTCCCGAGCTCATCAGAAAATGTACCGTCCTTATTATTTATATAGAGATAATCCGGAATGGTGTAATCGTTCGAAACATAAAAATCCAACCAACCATCATCATTTATGTCACTTATACCAATACCTAGTCCATAACTAAGTCCAGATCCATTTACTCCACTGGTAAGTGTAACATCTTTAAATATTCCGTTATCCTGTCTATAAACCCTTAATCCTTGTAAAGGGTCATCTTTTTTCAAAATTTCCTTAGTGAGGGACTCATTAAGCACAGGTAGGGATTTAGGACTGTGATTCAATAACAACATGTCCAAATCACCATCTTTGTCGTAATCCGAGAAAATAACCTTGGTTGCTATATGCGGGACTATCAAGGCCAAAAGCGTTTGCTTCTTCTTTAAAGACTGGAATGTTATCCTCGTTATTTCCTTGATTGATAAAAAGTTGATTTTTTCTTTTCTCATCAGGTAGGGCACCTGAGTAGCATAGGTAAAGATCAAGCCTGCCATCACCGTTCACATCTGCCGCGCTGATTCCTGTTTTCCAAGATCCGGGTCTACCTTCTACGTTTGAAATTTGCGAGACTTCCTTAAAGGTTAAATCGCCTTGGTTGAGATAAAATTTATTGTCCCCCATGTTTGAAGTAAAATAAATATCTTCCAAACCATCATCATTAAAGTCACCTACCGCAACGCCACCACCATTATAGAGATACTCATAGACAAGTACATTGGCATTGAGTCCTTCTTTTAGGGTATTTTGAAAATGAATATTCGTACGATCCTCAGGTAGCAGATTGAAGAGAGAAGTTTCCACCGTTAAGACCTCTCTAGATTCATCCGCGTTGGTTTTTTGTTCCTCTGATGGGTTACAACCCAATAAAGAAACAAAAAGCAAAAAAAATGGTACAATTTTCTTTTGAAGCATACCCCTAAAATAAAAAAATCTATCCCCCTAAAGGGATAGATTTTTATCGGATTTCAGTATTATTAATATCCAGGATTCTGAATAAGTAAATTGTTACGGTTTATCTCATTCCTGCTAATGGGCATAAAGTACATTTTGTCGTCCCAAGACCTGGTTTCATTGTCATTATTATCAACAACATTATATGTATAATCATATACTGCTGGGTCATATCGATATGGCACGTGTGGTGTGGCACCAGCTTTTAAAGTGGCGGTAGCCTTCATCACTTTAATGCCCCTACCTAAAGTTTCCTCAGCGATCATCCATCTTCTCGGCATCATGATAACGATGTTCTTCATAGGCCAATTCAATTCGTCTCTCATTGATATAGGCATCCAGCAAGTCACTTCCGAAACGGTTAAAGCGGGCATTCCAGCCCTGTAACGGATTTTATTCAGCCAATTTAAGGCTTCACCTTCATCCCCAGTAGCTATGGAAGCTTCCACATAATTCAATACAATCTCGGTATATCTAATAAATGGCCAAGGTACAACTTGAGCACTGGATTGGTTATCTACAACGGCTGGATCCGGGTCGATAAACTTCCTTACATAATAACCGAGACCTACTTCCGTTCCAGTTTTCAATTGGGGAATCCCTTGTATCAACACCTGCAATAATGCCTCCACTACCATCTGCATATGAACCTGATTGAATTTGGTCATAAGGGTCAATTCCTGCAACATCACTTGGTCTTGGCTTCCAATCAGCACCATCATAGAGAATAGTTGCCTTTAATCTTGGGTCCCTATTGGTATAGGGAGCTGCAGCATGTTCTCGGATTGTTCCAATCAAAGTCAGAACCATCCATCATTTGATAGTCGTCCACTAATTGCTGTATAGGTGTATTACCTGCCCAGTTATGATATCCGTTTGGATCGTTGTTAATACCTTGATGTATTCCACCCAACGGCCAGTTACTTTCGACCGTGAACAAAGGTGTGTGCGTTCTTTCAAAAAGTAATTCTGAACGAGCGGCAGGGTCACCAATTGCCGAACCTCCTCCCATACTGATAGATATATGATTTTGAACAGCTTCCTCTTCGGAAACAGGTGCGTTCAAATCCAATTTATATCCCATAGTCTCATCCAACACTGCTTTTGCAGCATCTTTAGCAGCGTTCCATCGAGACATTCTATCACCTGAAGTATAGGCAACTAATTCTAGGTTAGGATAACTTGATAATACGGAAGATTTTGCACTTGCGGTTGGGCCATCGCGCAAATCACTGGCTGCATACAATAGAACTCGCGACTTGAGCCCCATGGCACTTAATTTAGAAGCCCTACCGGGAGTGTATTCCTTTCCATCCAATAGGGTAATGGCCTTGTCCAAATCACTTGTGACAAAATCTACGTTTTCGGCATAAGTGCTTCGTGCAATGGAGTAATCCTCGTTTAAACCGTATGGTCTATCTATTAATGGCGCCCCTCCATAATATCTCATCAATTGATGGTAGTAATAGGCTCTAAGAAAATGGGATTCCCCCAAAAGCCTGTCTCTAAGGCCGTCATCCTCAAAGGTAGAATTTGGTAGCTCCTGAATGGCGATATTTGCTTGCCTAATAGCCAAATACAATTCATCCCATTGTGGAACGATACGATCATTCCCAGTTCCTGCAGGTGATAAAGATCCCTCAGTAATTACGTTGATGCCCCTACCAGAGTGGGTAAACATAGCTTCATCAGTTAATGATGCCAATCCTTCTTCTTCAAAACCACCATACCCCAAAAAGGAATACACGTTGAAAACAAAGGCTTGCGATAAAGCACCATCAGACCATGTGGCATCCGCAGAAATAGAATCCAGCGGCTGCGTTTCCAAAAAATCCTCATTACAGGACATCGGCAGTAAACTGGCCGCAAGCCCTAAAAGGATTAGAATTCTTCTTTTTTTCATAACTAATTTTTAAAATGTTAAACTAAAACCAGTATTAATAATAGTTTGTTGAGGGTAAAACTGACCACTTGAGGTAGTAGATTCAGGATCGTAAATGTCCTGTTTTGCCCAAGTCGCCAAATTTAAGCCACTCATGTATACCCTGAATCCCGTAAGCCCAAACTGACCTATGAATTTTTCAGGGAAATTATATCCTAAGGATACGTTTTTTAATCTAATATAATCTTTACTAAACAAATAGTAGGTATTATTACCATAATCCCCTCCGAATAATAGGTGTCTCCCCTACTGGCAAGTCTTGGATGTACACTACTAGGATTATCCGGGCTCCACCTATTGTCAAAACTATATTTCAAGAAGTTACCAATATCACCAGATTCAGTTTGTATTGGCAGCTTGGCTCCCGTAGCTCCTTGAAATAATATGGAAAGGTCAAAGTTTTTATAGCTCGCATTTAGAGTGGCTCCAAAATTGAAGGTAGGAATTAAGTTATTATCTATTCTAACTTGATCCAAGTCATTGATAATCCCATCATTATTCACATCTTTGAATTTCATGTCACCTGGCTCCAATTGTGGTTTAACGGCACTGTAGTCCAATGTATTGCTGGCTATAGCAGCCTCATCCCTGAATACACCGTCATATTGATAAACCAAATAGGCCCCAATAGGTTTTCCTTCCTGTAACTGATATTCAGGAGCACCTGGGATTTCATCAAGAAAGACCACGGTATTTTTAGCAAAACCACCATTGATACCTGCATCCCATTTTAGTCCGTCCGGATCTCCGCCATAATAATTCAATGCAAATTCGAATCCTTCATTATCAACTTTACCGGCATTTACCGGAGGCAATAAGTCTGCGATTCCTGAAGAACCTGGAGTTGAACCAGTCTGTTGAATCAAGATTTGATCTCGTTTGTTCAAGAAATACTCGAATGTAAAACTAAGATTGCCATCCAATATGATACCATCCAAACCTAAGTTAAAGTTATTGGCTCGTTCCCAAGTGAAACTCGGGTTGGCCAAAAGAGGCTCAGTAAGTGTAGTTTGAACAACTCCGTCGATAGGGTATTGACCAAAATCATAAATGGATAAATAAGCATATTCCTGTAAAGCTTGGTTAAAGAATACTTGGTCATTACCCATTTGACCGTAAGAGGCCCTTAGTTTTAAATAATCGATTCCTTTCACATTGAACCAATCTTCATTATTGATATTCCAACCGGCCAAGAAACCTGGGAAAAATCCAAAACGATCATTACCTGGGAATATATAGGAACCGTCATATCTCCAAATAAACTCCGCTAGATATTTTTCCTTAAAATTGTATTGGGCACGGCCATAATATCCTAGTCTCGTTCTATTGTATCCAAAACCATCTGTTTCCTGGCCAACTTCGCCTCCAACTCCTAATTGATCCACTGCAGCAGACAAGAAGTTTCGCCTGAATGCGGAAAGGAATTCTCCTTGAAAATTTTCTCGAGTTACACCCGCCAATACATTGATGGTGTGATCATTCCCAAAGGTTTTATCATAATTCAACAAAGCGGTTAAGTTTGTGTTGATTACATTTAAAGATGACTGAGTTAATCTTGGATCAGTAAAATTAGACCTTACCGCTGCGTTAAGAACGGGTTCACCTGTGGAAATATATCTCTCTCGGTCTAAAAAGTAAAGTTCCCAAGGAGTTTGCCAAAGTTTTCTCCTCTGTTGACTTTGGTCAACACCTGCCAACAAGGTCAAGGTTAATCCCTCGACCCAAGGGTTTTTTATGTCCACAGAACCTGTAAACTGCAAATAGTCCGTAGGCTGTTTGTCATAACCTGTGGCATTGGTAGTTACAACTACTGGTTGTTGCCCGTTTTCAATATCGGGGCCGGGAAGGCCATTTGGCCATACCGCAGCTTCATTGGGCCTACCACGCATTAGCATTCTAAAAATGGCACCAGCACCCTCAGTTGGAAATGTCCGATATTCCTTTCTGTAGGTAAAACCTAATTTTGTTGAGAAATAGTCGTTGATTTTTGCGTCGGTATTAATTCTAAAATTATATTGTTGATACCTGTTGGCTGAATTCTTGTAGATTGCCCCTTGATCTGCATATCCCAATGAGGAATAATATTTAATATTTTCACTTCCACCGCTTATGGAAAGGTTGTGCCTTTGTTGTTCTGCCCAATCTTGAAAAGTAGCTCCGAACCAATCCGAATCTGGATATAGCCATGGGTCATTTCCTGCTCTATGTCCATTAACAGTTTCCGGGCTAAAAGCGGCATTTACGGTTTCACCACTTCCAGGAATGGTATAGCTACCTGCGTTTTGAAATGCCGTATTGGCAGCACCCCACTCACTAACCGGAATGTTACTGTTATAGATGGCCAACTCGTTCATTATGGTTAGATATTCCACCGCATTGGACATTTCAGGTACCTTGGTAGGTCTTGTGATGCCAAAATCCCCCTTATAAGTAATTACAGGTTTCCCGGCATTACCTTGTTTTGTGGTAACTATAATGGCTCCATTGGCCGCTCTTGCCCCATATATTGCCGCGGAAGCATCCTTAAGAACTGAAATATTTGCAATATCATCAGGATTCAACCTTCCTATTCCACCATCTCTATCGGGAATACCATCTATAACGATTAAAGGTTGATTATTACCTAAGGTGTTGGTTCCACGAATGCTGATGTTTGACTGGTCATTACCTGGTTCACCACTGGTTTGAATGATAACAACCCCTGGTAATCTACCAGCTAATGAGTTGGAAACACTAATTGCGGGTGAGCTTTCCAATACGGGTCTTGAACTGCGGTCACCGCACCTGTTACGGTCGCCTTTTTCCGGGTACCATAACCTACTACAACTACCTCTTCAAGATTAGCTACATCCTCTTCAAGAGAAACATTCAGTGTAGTTTGGTTGTTAAGAGGAACAACTACGGTCTTAAAGCCAATGTAGCTAAACCTCAAACTAGTATTTCCGTCATCCAAGGTAATGGAGTAATTTCCATCAAAATCTGCCTGAACCCCTCTTGTAGGATTGTTGGCATCGATAATGGAGACGCCAGGCAATGGCATTCCATCCGCTGCGGAGGTTACCGTACCGGAAACCGTGGTTTGGGCTGTCATAACCGTACTGGATGCTGTACAAATAATCATGATAATCGCTAAGTAACCTATTGGTTTTCTGAGACAATAGGCTACGTAATTTAAAAATATTCTCATACGTGTGAAATTAGGTTGTAGGGCGAATTTATCAAAAATTTATGTTAATCATAAAATTCCTACCTTTTTTTTCGTGTTATTTTCACACAAGACTTCGTTATTTTGTCATATTCCTAATGATCGAGAGATTCAGTGTTTTGTGAACTGCATAGGAAATGGATAGCCAGCATGGCTATACTTTGAAATTATTCTTTGGATTGTCCTATTTTTGAAAAAAAAGTGCATGCAATCCATTGATGTTTACAGATCAGAATTTGTTTCCTATATGGAATCCAAATTTGTCCTACAAGAGCCTGTCAACCTATATGAGCCCATCAATTATATTTTAAGATTAGGAGGAAAGCGTTTGAGGCCTGTACTGGCTTTGTTGACCACCGAGATTTTCGATGGAAACTATAAGGAAGCCCTTGATGCTGCATTGGCTATAGAAGTCTTTCATAACTTTTCTTTGGTGCATGATGATATCATGGATGCTGCTCCGGTACGAAGGGGCCAGGCGACCGTTCATGAAAAATGGGATACCAATACTGGAATTTTGTCCGGAGATGCCATGTTAATCTGTGCCTACCAACTTTTTGAAAATTACGAGCCCACCACTTTTAGGAATTTGGCCAAGTTGTTCAGTAAAACGGCTTTACAGGTATGTGAAGGGCAACAGTACGACGTGGATTTTGAATCCAGGGAAGACGTTACTCTCCCGGAGTATTTGAAAATGATTGAATTCAAGACGGCCGTTCCGGTGGCGGCTGCTATGAAAATGGGTGGCATTGTAGCCAATACAAGTTCCGAGAATCAAGAGCTTATTTATAATTTCGGATTGAACCTTGGCATCGCTTTTCAGCTTCAGGATGACTATCTGGACGTATTTGGTGATCCCAAGACTTTTGGGAAGCAAGTAGGAGGGGATATCATTGAGAACAAGAAAACTATCCTTTTTATAAAGGCCATTGAGTCTGGTTCAGCAACATATAAAAAGGAACTACTGGATTTATATTCCATTCAACCAAAGGAACCGGCCGATAAGATTGAGGCCGTTAAGGCCATCTTTATGGAAAGCGGAGCGGCCGCATCTACCCAAAACGCTATCGAATCCTTTACTCAAAAAGCTTTTTTAATTTTGAACGAGTTAGACATTAGTGAAGAAAAGAAAGGGGTACTTCGGTTATTTGGAGAGAATTTAATGAAACGTACCGTCTAAAAGAGTCTTCTAAAAAAAGCTTTGATAAAGGGCCATTTGGGGCAGCCTAGGATATAATAAATATCTTCCCATAGGTTTGTTTCTTCATCCAGGAATTTAAAAATCAATTGTGGTTTTCTGTTGCGGAACAAGTTGGTAAATATTGCATGACCTTTTTGGTTCGTCCTATAAAGCACATCTAAAAAAAGAAGGTCATAAAACCAAAATCGCTTTTCTTGCTTTAGGTTTTGTTTTTTGCCTTTTGCCTTTAAATTAGAGATCAATAGGGGAATTTTTTTTGAGGTACTCAAAAAGGTGTATCCAGTACTAGGTTTGGCCCATCCTCCCGCCGTTCCAATATGGGTTATTAGCTCCGTGTTATTTTTGGTGAAGTCAAAACTGGTCATTGGAATACTTCCTTGTTCCCGATCCAGGATTTCATACGTTTCACAATGTAATCGGTTATGGATGTAGTCCTTAATGGCTTCCTCATATTCGGTTTTTGATAATAGAGTCCTCTGAAAAAAGAGTGTATTCCACCAAGGCTGTATCTTTTTGAAAAGGAAGGACATACATAAAACGGGTATTGTCTTTCTGTGGAATGGAGAAATCCATGTAGGTGGCCTGATCCACTTCAAAAACGGGCTTTGGTGTTTTAATAATCCAACCTATGAAGTGTTGTTGAATTACAGGATATGGGCCATCCGCCTCAATCATATCATAGTTGAACCGACTATCAAAAACCTTTTTACAGATATATTGGTTTCCGTCCGTATGGACGACAACAGTTCCCATAGATTCTTCAATTTCCTTGACGGCCTCCTGTTGAAAAAGGATGTTGGAATAGTCCTTGAATTTTTCAAAATAGTGCTCATAAAAATCTATACCCCGTATCATTTTATAGGTATACGGTGCTATAGCATAGCTTTCGGAAAAATCCTTCCCCTTAAAGGCAATATGGTTCCATGTTTTGTATAGGAGGTTGTCAAATTGACCCTTTCCTTTTTCCCGTAAGCACCATGTTCTATCGTTGTTCTTTTTGGCGTCCTTATCGAGAATAAGGATATTTTTTTGATAAAAAAACGAGTCTTTGCCCAAAGCATCGGCCAATAATAGTCCGGCAGCACCCGCCCCTATGATGATGTAATCGTAGTCCAATTTGGCCATAGCCAAAAATAGGGATTTACCTAATGACCTTCTTAAATTCCAAAAGGTATTAATTGAGCCTATAGCGTAAACCTAAAAATCCTCGTATTCCTTGATTGGATCCATACACATAGGAAGGGTCAAAAGTCAGTGCATTTGGATTATTAGGAGTAGCGGTGGGATTGCCATTGGCATCAAACACTACTTCTCTGTCAAAGGGGTCGTTGGCTCGGCTATGATAAAAGGATTGCCTCGATTTGGTGTCCAATCCAATAAGTTTTTAATACCTCCATAAATTTCAAAACCTGTTAGTCCCTTGTAAGTGAACTGGATATTACGGATGCTCCAAAGCGGGGAGTAATCGCTTCTAGGGTCGGAATCCCCTAAGGTGGGCAATCGCATAGGGCCATATAGATTTCCGGTATAATCTACCATTAAATCTATACTTTGAAAGGTGTATCCCAAATTCCAGGTGCCCGTGTAGCTTTCGGTAAGTATTTGTCGTGTCTTGATTCCATTTTCAGTCTGACTCACATCCTGTAATGTGGCACCCAATAGAAATTTGAATCCATTTTGGAATACTATATCCAAATTGGCGCTTATGCCTTTAGATTCTGAGAAGCCATCTAAATTATCGTAGATTATCTGATTGGGGTTGGTATCATAATCTGGTAAAATGGCATTGCTGAACCGAGTGTAAAAGAGAGATGCATCTATGCTGGCAAAAGTACCGTTGGAGCCATACATTTTTTTAAGGTAATTAAGATTCACATTAAATGAACGCTCCGGTTCCAATGCCTCAGTGACAATGACCTCCCTAGCACCGGTTAAGGCGGCATGTTCTTCTGTAAATAGGTTTACCACTCTAAAACCTGTTCCTGCGTTTAAGCGAAGGATGTCATTTTCCGCTACCTTAAATCGATAGGCTGTTCGGGTGTATAAATAGCCCCATGTCTTCTGTCATAATCGTACCTAAGGCCTAACAACAAGGAGTGTTTACGGGCCAGGACGATTTCATCCTGGAGAAATACACTGGGAATCCATACTTCGTCCGCTAGATTGGTGGCAGGGGTATTATCGTTGTAATAATTATATCTAAGCGATGTACCCAACAACAGATCATGAACCCCCAATTTCTTATCCCAGGTCAACTGGGAAAATCCGATGCGTTGGTCGGCCAAATACGGGGTATCACCATATACCGAATTTTGACTGTGATCATTATATGAAAAGGAAAACAGCAGTTTTTCCTTGAGCGGAAGTTGGTATTTTCCCAAGATTTCCCATCGACTGGTGTAAATGCTTTCACCATATATCTCGTCTCCGCCACGGTATTCGGGGTCCATTGCAATTCTCCGCCCCATCGGTCCTCATAAAAATAGCGTCCCGCCAAGGAGAATATCCGGTTTTCATTACGCTGAAAGCTCCACTTTTGAAAGACCGATACACGATCCTGTAGGGTTAAATCCGTAAAATTATCCCCGTTGTTGTCTACTAATTGATCAAAATTGAAGTAGTTGATGCCCAATAGGACATTGGATTTTTGCCCAACATCTATTTTGGCACCAAGATCTAAATTGTATTCTCCCCAACCTGTCAAAAAGGCGTCGGCAGCAAAATCGGGAGCCTCCAGATTATTCTTGGTGATAATATTGATCAAACCTCCAACGGCCTCGCTCCCGTACAAACTGGAAGCTGGCCCTTTTACGATTTCCACCTGTTCAATGAGAGAATTTGGAATACTCGATAATCCATAAACTGTTCCCAAACCGCTCACGATAGGCATCCCATCAATAAGTACCAATGTATAGGGTCCTTCTAGGCCATTGATGTGAATATCCCCAGTATTGCAGACGTTACAGTTGATTTGGGGCCGTACGCCATTTACGTTTTGTAAGGCCTCAAAAATACTGGCAGTGGGATTTTTTTAAGGAATGTGGGGCTATACACCTCAACCGGTACGGGGCTTTCGGAGCGACTGACCGCTTTAAGGGTCCCGGTAACGACCATTTCGTCCAAGCTTTCCGTAGTAGCTTCCAAATCAATATTCAGAACCAGTTTCCGGTTTTCCTCTAGGGTAATCCTTTGTGTGTAAGGGGTATACCCCATTACTGATGCGATAAGTGTATAGAATCCAGGTGCTATCTCCTTCATGGAATACGAACCCAATTCATCAGATGAGGTACCCATTGGGGTATTTTTAAGATAAATGTTTACAAAAGGTAGTGTCTGATTCTCCGAGGTAACTGTTCCGGATATGCTTGCATACTGCCCCATGGCCCTAATGGCACTGAGAACGAACAGGAGTATAAATAGGATTCTAAAAAGCATTATCTAAAATTATATTTTAATTTTACTAAAATTTAATTTAGACAAAACTAAATATTTGTTTTTAGATATAAAAATGTAATTTAGCTTTACATAAAAATGATATGACGCTCTCTGAAGAAGATTATATAAAGACCATTTACCATTTAAGTAGTGGACAAGAGGAATCTATATCCACAAATGCCATTGCGGATCAAATGGCAACCAAACCCTCCTCCGTAACGGATATGGTGAAGAAACTGTCCGAAAAGAATATGGTAAACTACAAGAAGTACAAGGGAGTATCCTTAACCGAAAAAGGTAGGCTTACTGCGCTTTCCATAGTTCGAAAGCACCGATTATGGGAGGTTTTCTTGGTGGATAAATTGGATTTTGCTTGGGATGAGGTTCATGAGGTCGCTGAGCAACTGGAGCACATTAAAAGCGATAAGCTCATCGATAAATTGGATACTTATCTAGGAAATCCAAGGGTGAATCCACATGGAGATCCCATTCCATCGAAGGAGGGAGTCTTTAAAAAATCGGTCAAAAAATTAATAAGTGAACTTCCTGTTGGTTCCAAAGGTGTTTGCGTTGGGGTCAATGATTCTTCCGTAGCATTTTTAAAGTTTTTGGACAAAAACAAAATCTCTTTGGGGGATAGTCTAAGAATAATAGAACGTGAGGATTTTGATGGTTCGGTGAGCATTGTCATCAATGACAGGGAAATGAGAATATCCGATCAAATTGCTTCCAACCTGTTTTTAGAAATTTTAGAAAATAAATAATCATAGTATGGATTCGGTAATAACTTATTTTGAATCAATAAATCCTGTTTTAGCAGCTTTATATGCTACCCTTTTTACTTGGGGACTTACGGCAGCGGGAGCGGCACTGGTGTTTTTCTTTAAAACCATGAATAGGGCCGTTTTGGATGGTATGTTAGGTTTTACGGGTGGAGTAATGGTCGCCGCCAGTTTTTGGAGTTTGCTGGCCCCAGGGATTGAAATGAGCCCCGGAGAGGGTTTTGTTAAGGTGATTCCCGCCGCTGTGGGCTTTTTGTTGGGAGCAGGTTTTATTTTTGGGCTGGATAAAATTCTTCCTCACTTACATATTAATTTTAAGGAAAGCGAGGCAGAAGGTGTCAATACTCCTTGGCACAGAACTACCTTGTTGACTCCGGCCATTACCTTACACAACATTCCGGAAGGACTTGCGGTAGGTGTGCTATTTGGTGGTGTTGCCGCTGGTTTTGATGGAGCTTCCATTGGGGGAGCGGTGGCCTTGGCCCTGGGCATTGGCTTACAAAATTTCCCGGAGGGTTTTGCTGTAGCCATGCCCTTAAGAAGGCATGGTCTTAGTAGAAAAAAGAGCTTTTTATTTGGACAGGCCTCAGCCATTGTGGAACCCATCGCAGGGGTTACGGGTGCGTGGGCCGTACTCACATTTCAACCCATTCTACCTTATGCCCTTTCTTTTGCCGCAGGGGCAATGATTTTTGTGGTAGTGGAAGAAGTAATTCCGGAAACACAACAGGACAAATACACAGATATTGCTACCATGGGCTTTATAGGGGGCTTTATTATTATGATGACTTTGGACGTTGGTTTGGGGTAGGGACAATTTCCAAGGAGAAGCTCAAATAATTTTTCCGGGAATCCGTAGTTATACTTATTGAATATATATCCGTTCCGTCCAAAAAGGATGGAAATTAATGAATGATGCTAACGGAATAAAAAATAGATGGTTTCTAAAAAGAGGCACTGGTTTTGGAATTTATTGTTGGTCATAACTGTAATAGTTTGTGTCTCGGTATTGACCATGCATTATAGAAACTGGATTAAAACCGCTCCAGATCATATCCAATTAGTGTCGGGTTTTTACATAGAGAAGGTGTCTTACTCGGATTTGGACAGTGTTGTGCTTGTGGAAAGAATTCCTCCTATGATTCGATTGAATGGTTTCTCCGCACTCGAAAAGGAAAAGGGGATTTTTCAGGAATTCAAGGATTCCCTAACTGATAAAAAAATCTATGTTTTTGTGGACAACATCTCCCAACCTAAAATTAAGCTTGTCTACAATGATTCTATAAAACTGTACTTTAATCTCAAAGATTCCATGGAGACCGTTGTCATGTTCAATGGGTTACAGGAGAAATTAACGAAGGGAATGGTACCCAACTAAAACTATTGCTTTGTAAATTGCAGTTGTTTTTAACTTTTCACTGACTTTTATGGTTTTACTTTCCCAAGTTATAGGGGCACTTTTTGGCTTGTTAGGGATTATCTTGGGAGCTTTCGGGGCCCACAGATTAAAAAAGTCCTTTACCCAAGACCAAATGAACAGTTTTGAGACGGGCGTCAAATATCAAATGTACCATGCTTTGGTACTATTGATGATAGGGTTTAATTTCAATTTGGAAACTAAGTTAGAGCACTATATGGTGTTCAGTTTTATTTTGGGCACATTGCTTTTTTCCTTTAGCATTTATGGTTTATGTGTAAGCGCATCAAAAGGGAAGAAACTGAAATTTTTAGGTCCAGTTACTCCCCTCGGAGGACTTTTGTTGGTTGTTGGTTGGAGTTTATTATTTTATAACCTGATCAGAAACCTTTTTTAATATCTAAGGTACATATTGCCATTAATGGTGTTCAATTTCAATTTGTTGGTACCATTGGCCGTTTTGCCCGATATTTTAGATCCCACATGTCTGTCGGCATATTCAAACTTCAATTTTTCATCGGCATAGATATCCCCATGAATGGTTTCCGCTACTAAGCTTACATCGGTCATTTTAAGGTCTATTTCCCCATTAATGGTGCTGAGGTCCAAGTTTCCGGTAAATTTTGTAATGTCAATATTTCCATTGATTAGTTCTGCCGTAAAGTCTCCTTCAATAATGTCCGATCGCATATCCCCGTTTATACTACTCACCTTAAACCTAGCATTTTTGGGTACATACACCGTATAATTGAATTCATATTCATTCTCACCAGAAAAGTAATATTTTTTCTTGCCGTATTTCTTTTCGTAGTCCTCCCACATTTTTTTGAATACGGATTCTGAATTGGAGGTGACCTTGATTTTATTGGCATTGTTCTCGATGTCCAATTTAAAAAGATCTAAATATTGTTCATCCTTCATCTGTATATCGGCCTTAATATATACTGATGACTTTTCCCATGTTTTAATATTGATGTCCGAAGCAAATTTCATTTCAATATCTATGTATTGATTTGTATAGGATATATTTTCTTCAATTGTTTTTTGCGCGGATAGGCTAAGGCTGATTAGGCCAAAGATTAGGATACTTACTAATTTTTTCATAACTGTTCGTTTTTTAATGATTGTTTTATTGGCACCGCCAAAGGGTATCGTACCCTAAGTGATTGCCTCTGAATTTTAATTTTTTGGCCAACGAATGGCCGTTATTTTATTTCTCGATTGGTTTACTTTTTTCTTAAATAGATATTTCCGTTGGTAGAATTAAGCTTTAAAGTAGCTCCTCCTCCATTGATGGCTCCTTTAATATTTTTGCTGGATATGGATTTAAGTCCGTCCTTGTCAGGTCTTGAAATATCGAAATTGGAGTATATGTCCCCGTTCCAGGTGCTCAGTTCAAGGTTTGCCTTGGCGGTCGCTGGTATGGTAACATCAATTTCACCATTGGTGGTGCTTAAAACGATGGGCGCATTCGGCCTAACATCGTCAAACGTAATCTGAATTCCATGGTTTAAAGAGTAAGCCGTAACAGGACCCGATAGATTTTCCAATACCAATTGCCCATTGAGGTTAGAGTTGGCCTCTACTTCCCCCGAAAAGCCCGAGACGGTAATTAGCCCTCCCCAAGAGTTGGTAACGGCAATGTTCGGGATTTGGGCAAGTAGATTTCCGCTTCTTGGTTTTTGCGAATATTCTCCACGATTAAATTGTTGCCTGCTTGGGCCACATTGAATCCAATATTGGTATTGTCCGTACCTGAAGCTCCTAAAAGTTTAAGGCCTTGGGCTTTTTCTCGCTTAGGTTTTGGATCACTTATCTTAATAAGCATTTCATTCTTGTCATGGGTCTTGACCATGATATTGGATTTTGTTTCAATCTTTACCCAATCGATTCCGCTTAAGGGTTTACTAAATTCTGATTGAGCCTGTAGGCCCCATGAGAGAAAGCCTATTAATAGAAATAATGTGAATTTTTTCATGATTTTCGTTTTTTGATGTTTATATAATTTGTGGTAATCCTTTTTTGATCTCTTCTTTGATAAATGGTTGTGTATCCTCTTTTTCCAAAAGTTTTTTCATGGGTTCAGAGGCCATTTTTTCCTGAATCCTGACCAAATTTTTAATTATGGCTATTTGAACGCTTGGATTTTTTTCTTTTTCCAAAGCATCTACGAATGCCATTTTTACGAGCTCTGAGGTGGTAAAATTGGATAGCGCTTCTACGGCTGCCATGCGTACGTTGGTGTTTTCGTCCAAAAGCATTCGATCTGTCAAAGCTCTTAGAATATCCTCATCGGGTTCTGAAAACTCCTCAATATAATTGACACCCTGAATACGCTTGCTAGCAGATTGATTATCCATCAAAGAGAGCATGGCAGTTTCCTTTATTCGTAACGTTTCATTTTGTAATAGAGCGTATTCCAGCTCTGACTTTCTTGATTCCTGTAATCTTCCCATCATAAATGCTCCAATGAGCAATGCTACCCCGGCAGCTATTCGGTATATGGTCTTGAAAGAAAGGGTTTCAGTAGTTTTTTCATTGAACTGAACTACAGGATTTTGTTTCCTTTTTTCTTCTTCCAAGGCTTTTAGAAATTCAATTTCCACGTTCTTCGAAGGTTCTATAATTTTCTCCTCCTCAAAGGCTTTGGATAGACTTTCAAATTCTTGGAGTTCCCTTTTGCAATCTTCACAAACCTCGATATGTCCTTCCACCAATTTAATTTCCTCGGAGTCTAGGCTTCCTTCAAGGTACAGGGGTAATAGTGGTTCGATTTTTTCGTGCAATGCTTTCATAATTCATTCAAATAAATAGACTTTAATTTCTTTAAAGCTCTGCTAACTTTTGTTTTTATGGCACCTGGGGTACTTCCGGTGATTTCTGCCAATTCCTTATATTTTATTTCTTGAAACCTGTTTAAAACCGAAGTTCCCTATCAGATTCGTTCAACCTGGAAAGTGCTATTTGCAATTGGGAGTATTCCTCTGATTTATTATCATTCTCGGTCACCAGTTTAAAAGCAACATTTTCAATATCATCATGTATCCTACTCTTTTTAAAATGGGTCTTTAAACAGTTGCGTGCGATGGTGAATAGCCAAGAAACAAAACTTCCATTATTATAGGTTGACCTGTATTTCATGACCTTATAAAAGACCTCTTGGGTCAAATCCTCACTTAACATTCTATCTCCGCACATCTTATACAAGAAGTTAAAGACATGAACATGGTGCCTTTCAAAGAGAATCTTTAAAGTGTCCAGTTCGCCATTGGCTACCGATGTCATTAATTCTTCGTTGGTTAGTGCTTTCAAAAGGTGTTCTTTAGTTGATCCTTTGTCTTATATAGTCCGGAAATTACAAAAGGTTACACTTGGACATAAAAAAAATCGCTCTCACAGTGTAAAAGCGATTTTTTCTAGTAGATATAGGAATTGTTTAATTCTCTTTTTTTACCTCCGATGTGAATTCCTTTATGGCCATATTGGGTTCCATGATGGTATACCCTTTCCAAAATTCAGGGTCGTACTTGGGCATATATTGGGGCAGTACATCTTTCTTTTCGGTAAAGGAGTTGAAAGAACCTTCGGTTATGGGTTCAGTTTCAAATACCACCACTTCATATTTGTTCCTACCGTTAAAAGCAGCATCAATTTTTAAATGTAGTTCGTTCTGCTTCCTACGTCCTTTCACATTTTTGTTCTTTTCAATAATCTTTACGGGCCTTTTAAAACCTACCCTATTTCCTTTGGTGATTTCATAATAGCGTAGACTATACCTGCCATCAGCATCCTTGCCAAATAGAATGCTTCCCTTGGCGAGGTATTCATTTAGTGAAACTCCCAAGAGACTGAACTTTCTCAGCGGTTCCACGTTTTCAAAGTCCATTTTCACAAGGGCAAAATCATTGGCGTCTATGTAGAGCTTTCCTTGAAAATCTTCAGAGCGCTTTGGTTTAAAATCAATGACATATAAAGGCTTATCCCCAATATAGGTAAACTCTTCAAGGATAAGTTCGTACCTGTTGGGTTTCCACAATACATTATAGTCAGAATCTTCAAAGATGGGAAGATTTGTATATAGATTGGCAAGCGTCCTTCTTTTGTAGTTGGAGAAAAACTTCATACGTTCCGTGGTTTCCTCCAATTTCTTATTGAGCGATTCCACTTCATTTGAGTCGACCTCTTGTTCAAAAAGTTCCTCTGCATCCAACTTGGTTCCAAATAAGCCCGACTTCACTTTGAAATAGGAATCGGTTTTTACATTATTTTTAATGATATCATTAAACCTGTCTTCCAGGTTTTCAAGATCTAGTCGGCTTCTCTTATCATATAGTTCCGAAGCTTTTATAAGGTCCAGTTTCTGTTCGTCCTCATCATCGATCCCGTATAGGTCCCCAAGTACCTCGGTATAATAGGTGTCGTTGGCAGGAATGGATTGTAATACGCTATCCAAGAATTGCCTGTTCAGTGCAGGAATCGTAGATTCTTTAATTCGATAATCCGATTTTTCGATATAATTGGAATAAGATTCGCGCAGGAACAATCGCTTTTTAGTAAAGCCATTCTTGTAATTTTTTTCAAGGTTATCCTCTACCAATTCCGGAATTTCCTCAGGGGAGTAATTCTTGTTCGAAACGATTACCTCCCTTAGCTCTATAGCCTTTGGGCTCAATAGTATGGTATTGCCTGTAAACTCCCGTAGGGGTTTCCCAATAGATTCATAACCAATACAGGAAATGAAGAGAGAATCCGTTTCTTCAATAGTATCCTCTAACAAAAAACTGAATTTACCTTCCTCATTGGTAATAACCCCCTTATTGTTCAGAATAACGGTGGCATAAGGCACAGGTTGTTGTGTTGTACTATCTACAATAGTAGATGATACGTTTTGGGCGAACAAGAAATGACCAAAAAATACTGAAAGACCCCAAAAGATAATGGCTAGTGTTCTGTTCATAAAAGTTTGATAGGATTACAAACTAAAGTATCCAAATGTATAAAACCATGCCCTTTTGGATATTATTGTGAAATTTTTATTGTTCTATTAACAATGCGAATATATAAGGAGTACATAAAGAGGTGCTAATGACAACCACAATCATCTTGCCCACAAGCTTTATTGGCTTTTTTGCCATTGGAGAACAAATGTTTTGGTAAAATAAATTTATATGCCGGATAGCCCACAGAAATTGCCAAAGTAATATAGACCAATATGTGTTGTAGTATCTCCATTTATTTTAACATTTGATAAGCGATTAAGGCTATAATATAGGCAAATAGACTCATAAAAACCAATTGAAAGGTCGGCCATTTCCAAGAGTTGGTTTCCCTTTTAACAATCGCCAAAGTGCTCATGCACTGCATGGCAAATGCATAAAAAAGCAATAAGGAAATACCCGAGGCCAAATTGAACAAAGGTCTCTTGGTTACGGGGTTCACCTCTGCGGCCATTCTATTTTTTATGGTCTCTTCCTCATCATTACCAACGCTATAGATAGTGGCCAAAGTTCCGACAAAAACCTCCCTAGCAGCGAAGGAAGTCAATACTGCAATCCCAATTTTCCAGTCATAACCCAAAGGTTCCACTATGGGTTCAATAGCCTTGCCCATGTAGCCCATATATGAGTGCTCCAATTTATAGCTAGCAATCTCCTGATTCAAAGCTCGCTGTTCCAACACCTTGTTCATCCTTTGAACGGAATCCTGTAGAATGGTAGGCTGCATATCCCTATTCGCCAAGTCTTCTTGATATTGTCCTAGGTTATTGTTGATGTACGTTTTGCTGTAGGTAGAAAATCCATCTTTCTCCACCCTTTTTTCGACAATGGATTCCGCATTTTTGAAATCTTCGGAAAAGCCGTTGGAACCTAAGAACCAAAGGATAATAGAAATCGCCAAAATAATTTTTCCTGCCCCAAACACGAAACTCTTTGTCTTTTCCAAAACGGTATATCCCACATTTTTCAATAAGGGTAATTTATAGTTAGGGAGTTCAATGACAAAGAAGGATCTGCTTTTTATTTTCAGGATCTTGTTCAATACCATCGCAGATAAGATAGCGGCGGCAAATCCTAGAAGATAAAGGAGCATTAAGGTCAGGGCCTTAAAGCTGAGTCCCGTAAAATGCCCTTCCGGAATAACCAAGGCTATGATGATCAGGTACACTGGTAATCTAGCGGAACAGGTCGTAAAGGGTGTAACGAGAATAGTAATCAACCGCTCTTTCCAATTTTCTATAGTTCAGGTTGCCATAACCGCCGGAATGGCACAAGCGGTCCCTGAAATCAATGGCACCACACTTTTACCGCTAAGACCAAAGGGCCTCATAATCCGGTCCATTAAGAAGACCACTCTACTCATATATCCGGTTTCCTCCAAGAGGGAGATGAACAGGAAAAGAAAGGCAATTTGGGGTATAAAAATGACGATGCCACCAATACCGGCCAATACACCTTCCGCTATAAGATTGGTAAATACGCCGGGCGGTAAGGTGTCCTTTACCCATTCCGTGGCAGAGGCGAAAAACCCATCTATCATATCCATGGGATATTCACTCCAACCATAAATTGCTTGAAATATGGTGAGAAGAATAATAAAGAAAATAAGATAGCCTAAAATTTTATGGGTCAACACTTTATCCAGGGTCGCCCTAAAACCTTTGGCCGCGTTTATATCTACCTTATACGTCTCCTTTAAAATACCATTGATAAACTGATACCTTAGTATAGTTTCCTTTTGTTGAAGTCTTTTTAATTCTGATTTCGTTTTGGTGCTAAAAGAGGAAGCATCTTTGATCAGGTTTTTTTCTATAGGCATGAAGTTGACATCCTGCGTAATGACCAACCATAATTTATAGATGTCCTCCTTTGGAAACGTCTTTTTAAGTTTATCAAAATATTCAGGATCAATGACCGTAGTGTCTACATTAGGAGCTTTTGAAAGGCTTTTATAGTCTGCGATAAGATCTTTTAACCGTTCTATTCCCGTACCTTTTCGGGTACTTACCAATGCTATTTTGGCATTGAGTTTTTCTTCTAAAAGGGATATATCGATGCTAATACCTTTTCGAGTCATGCGATCGGCCATATTAATGACCAAAATGGCAGGAATCTTTAAATCCTTGATTTGGGTAAAAAGAAGCAGGTTTCGCTTTAGATTCTCAACATCCGAAATTACAAGTGCAACATCCGGATGGTCTTTGTCATTCTTGTTCAATAGAAGTTCAACGGCAACGCTCTCGTCCAAGGAGGTCGTGTTTAAGCTGTACGTACCAGGTAAGTCAATGATGTGTGCCCTTACACCCCTTGGAAGCTTACAGATTCCTTCCTTTTTTTCAACGGTAATGCCCGGATAATTACCAACTTTTTGGTTGAGACCGGTCAATTGATTGAACACAGAGGTTTTTCCGGTGTTGGGATTTCCAATAAGCGCTACATTGATTTGTTTACTCATAGCGACCTATCTTCATCAATAATCTCCAAGGCAATTTGCTCGGCAATTACACGCCTTATAGCAATATGGGAACCATTTACATTAATATAAATGGGGTCTTTGAGCGGGGCCACTTGAACCAATTCTACCTCGTTGCCCGGTAAACAACCTAATTCGCGAAGTTTAATGGGTAGTAAATCCTCAGTGAACTCTTTAATTATTCCTTTTTGACCTCTCTTTAAGCGCGCAACCGTTGTCTCCAATTCTTATTTAGATTCAATATAATTAAGCAAAAATAACGCAATTTTTATCATAAACAAGAATTATTGGGGGTATATCGGTTAGAGTGCTCTTTTATCAGGTATTATTTCTATTCCTTGTAATTGGATTTAAGTATTTTCAAATCCTCCAATAGTCTTTGAACTTCCTCCTCATCAGTGCCATCATAAAATCCTCTAATGCGTCTATTTTTATCGATTAGGATAAAGTTCTCCGTATGGATCATGTCATAGGGCCCACCATCCCCATCCGTTTTTACGGCCAAATAGGACTTGCGTGCCAATTCATAGATTTGTTTCTTGTCTCCCGTGACTAAATTCCATTTAGAATCATCTACCCCCTTTTCCAGGGCATATTTTTTTAATTGTGGGACGGTATCTATTTGCGGGGTAACGGAGTGGGAGAGTAGCATTACATCATCTCCTACCTTATCTTGGATAGCTGCCATATTTTTGGTCATAATAGGGCAAATGGTGGGGCAGGTAGTAAAGAAAAAATCCGCAATATAAATTTTGTCCCTGTAGTCTTCTTGGGTTATGGTATCGCCATTTTGGTTTACAAGGGAGAAGTCCGCAATGGTATGATACTTACGTATGTGCTGAATTTCTTCTGCAACCAATTCAGTATTCACCATGGCCGGAGTATAGATAGGAAGTGTTTTTTTAGGCTGAAGTGCATTATAAAAGAGGTATATTATCACTGCGGAGATACCCAACATGACCAATGCAAAAAACTTGAATCTTTCAAAGAAAGAGCGCATTTTCTTTTTTGGCAAAGGTACGGTAGTATGTTTTGGGATTCAAGTTTTTATCTAGGGAGGAAGCCAAAATATTCTTAAAAATAGAGAGTGTATAACGAGTTTCTTTTTTTAAGACTCCGTAAAACTGTACTTTTGTCCGATTTTAACTTTAGAAGACGTAAATGAGTCCCATTGCCATTAAGACTATCCAGTTTTTTTTAAGCCTTTCTTTATTGATTGTGCTTCATGAACTTGGACATTTTATACCCGCCAAGCTATTCAAGACCAGGGTAGAGAAATTTTATCTGTTTTTTGACGTAAAATTTTCCCTTTTTAAAAAGAAAATAGGCGAGACGGTATATGGTATTGGTTGGCTTCCTTTGGGCGGATATGTAAAGATTGCCGGTATGATAGATGAAAGTATGGATACTGAGGCAATGAAGGAGGAACCCAAACCCTGGGAGTTTAGAAGCAAACCGGCTTGGCAACGTTTGATTATCATGTTGGGTGGGGTTACGGTCAATTTTATACTGGCCGTCATCATTTACATAGGTATGGCCTTTTCTTACGGGGAGGAATATATACCTGCGGATAGTCTAAAGGATGGTTTTTTGGTTACGGAAAAGAATATAGGTGATGAATTAGGTATAAAAACTGGGGATTTGATTACCGCCGTAGATGGTGAAAAGGTGGAGAAATTTGGTTCCCTACCTTTGGAAATCATCAACGGTAATACGATTACGATTCAAAGGGACGGAAGAACTTTTGACCAGGAAATTCCGGTGGACTTTATCGCCACGTTATTGGAGGATGAAGATAGGGCGCGTTTTTTAAGTTTGAGAACTCCATTTGTAATACGCGAAGTACCGGAAGATTCACCCAATGCAACTATTGGTTTACAGCAAAGTGATGCCATTGTGGGCATTAACGGTACCCAAGTGGAATACCAGGATGAGGTCGTACCTATTTTAGAGCAGAACAAGGGAGGAAAAGTCCAGCTTACTATTAGGCGTGGCACTAGAACTTTTCCTGTTGAGGCAGAAGTAACTGAGGAAGGAAAACTTGGTGTTTTTGCGGGGTACAATAGTTTTGAGGAATATGCGGAAAACGGCTATTTTAAAATTCAAAAGGTAGACTATTCCTTCTTGGAGTCTATACCCGCGGGTATAGAAAAGGGCGTGAATACGCTAGGCGGCTATGTAAAACAGATGAAGAAGATTTTCAATCCTTCTACGGGCGCCTATAAGGGTGTTGGGGGATTTGCCGCTATTGGAGGTCTATTTCCTGATGGATGGGACTGGCCTGCATTTTGGAGCGCTACCGCTTTCATTTCCATTATTTTGGCCTTTATGAACATACTTCCCATTCCTGCTTTGGATGGGGGCCATGTAATGTTCCTACTGTATGAAATAGTTACAGGAAGAAAGCCAAGCGATAAGTTTTTGGAATACGCCCAAATGACCGGTTTCTTTTTACTGATCGCCTTATTGTTGTTTGCAAATGGCAACGATTTATACAAATGGTTATTTAAATAGAAAAACCACTTTTTTTTGTTTGGCAAAGTTTAAAAAAAATTTATATTTGCACCCGCTTTAAAGGACAAATACGGTATTTTCCTCCTTAGCTCAGTTGGTTAGAGCATCTGACTGTTAATCAGAGGTTCTTGGTTCGAGCCCAAGAGGGGGAGCTTTAAAATCAAGCAGTTACATAAAAATGTAGCTGCTTTTTTTATTTAGTGGCGTGCTTTTGGCGTGCTTTCTTCGAATTGAAAATTTAATATTTTACATTTTTGATTCGGACTATTTATTTGATATTCTGGTTAAGCATAAATATAAGTCTAGCCGTATTAAGTAAAAAGGATACTATTGAGCATAAGCCAATTCTAAATATTTATATCTATTTAAGGGTAATTTACAGGATTACGAGTTAAATTACATTCAATGATTCCCCATTTACAATAGGTAAGATGTTTAGAAACAGTTTCTTAAGGGTGTTTTTCTATCTAAGGAAGTTGGGTCTAATGCCCAGGGTCGCTATTGTTTTACTTTTTTTGGGCTGTATCGATCCCGTAGCACCTGAATATGAGTATGTGGACGGCCTTATGATTATCGAAGGGCTGGCCTCTTCCGAACCCGGCACTTCCTATGTCAATATCAATAGGACAAGTTCGGAGTTCGGAATCTACAGGAACATCTTTGAGCTAGGTGCCCAAGTACGTTTTATAAATTTGGAATCGGGGGAAGAAGTGATATTACAAGAACAACTGGATACTTATGTGCCCCCGGAAGATTTTGTTGTAGTTCCCGGTGAGACCTGGGAATTGAACATTCTCTTGGCCGATGGCAGGCGATATCGTTCCCTTCCCGAAACGGTACTACAACCAGTCCCGATTGTCGATATAAAAGCAACCTATGAAAAAGAGCTTCTTTTTAGGGAGGACTCACAAAAATTCGTTCCCGGTCATTCGGTTTCGGTTAGTTTTAACGATACTCCAAATGACAAGAATTATTATTTCACGGCGGTTTAGATCTTTTGAAAAGCTCTTTGTATGTGAAATATGTACAGGTGGTATTTTAAGAAATGGTATCTGCGTGGATGATTCCCGCGCACGCTTCTATCCCTACTTTACCTATCAATGTGATCAAGAGTGTTGGACCATTCGTTACAACGAGTCCATAGAGATATTCGATGATGAGTTCAATAACGGTAACTTGGTGAGCGACCTGCCTGTCGCGGATGTACTCCTTTATACGAACGAGGATATCCTGGTGTTCGTTGACCAATTGTCGTTGTCTTTCGATGCCTACCAGTATTATAGAAGACTTAAGGATATAGTTGACAATAACGGGAATTTTGATGCGCCCCCACCTTCTGCGGTGGTGGGAAATATCATCAACCCGAATGATGGGGACGAGATCATATTGGGTAGGTTTACCGCAACATCCACATCTACAGCATCCATTTTTATCGATCGGACAAATATTCTGGAGGAATCAGGTGGATCCTGCACCCAGCATTAGTGTAGAACCTAACCCACCGTTCAATCCCAATATAACCATAGCACCCTGTGTGGAAGGTAGATTTAGAACAGGAATTGAGCCCGAAGGCTGGATAGATAATTAGAATGGACATCAGAAGAGATGAATCGAAAACACCATCATGAGGAATAGCCCGCACTTCATTTTATATACCATATTTTTAATGGTAGGTATGGCAAGTGCCCGGACCAGGGAACTATCCTTTCAAATCATGGATGGGGCTTCTAAAACTCCCTTGGTCAATACTGAAATATCCATTTCCCCTTGTGGTTGCGGAGGTATATCCGATGACCGGGGGAGGTTTTCAATCGAACTTCCCGAGGCCGATTATCGTATTACAATTGCATATTTAGGTTTTGGTACGGAAGTGAGGGAGGTCCAACTGAACAAGGATACATTTCTCGGAAATAGAACTTTCAGAAAAGCAGGAAGCCCTCTCCGAGGTTATACTTAGAGCAAAACGTAATAATGATATCCTTACATTGCCACAAATGGGCGTAGTCAGGGTATCTTCCGAGAGAACTAAAAATGATTCCCTCGGCAGCGGGAGAAGTAGATCTGCTCCGCGCCATGGTCCTTCTTCCGGGAGTAAACAACGCAGGGGAGCTCAGTAACGGTCTTTCGGTCCGTGGAGGTTCTTTGGACCAAAACCTTGTCCTTTTGGATGATGCCCCCATATTCAACCCTACCCACTTGTTCGGGCTATTCTCAATTTTTACACCTGATGCAATTGCATCTTCGGACCTTTACAGGGCTAACATTCCATCCCGATACGGCGGGAGGGCAACGTCGGTACTTGATGTAAAGGTAAAGAATCCCTATGTGGACAAGTTAAGACTAAGTGGGGGGATAGGTCTTGTTTCAAGTAGATTGAACATTGAGACACCTATTATCAAGGATAAATTAATGCTTTTGGCAGGGGGAAGAGCAGGAGTGACGGATTTTCTTTTACCCATCTTTTCGGAGCGTCTTAAGAATACAAAAGCACGATTTTATGACGGAACCATAAAAGTTCTGTACCTGCCCACAGATAAGGACCAGGTAACACTGACAGGTTTTCTTTCCAAAGATTTCTATCAATTGGATCTGGTAACACCTATACAGAATATAAATGCGGAAAGCAATCAATATGATTTTAGGATCTTGAACGGCACCTTGAACTGGGCACATAGCTTTAACGACAATGCCAATCTAAAAACAGTTTTTGTAGCCGGCAACTATACCCCTAAAATCATATTTCCGGAGCGCGCTAGCGACAACGAGGTCAACTATGAATCTAATATCCAATACTATAGCTTTCTAACGGAGTATTCCAAAAAGCCAAGTACTACCTTGGACTATTATATCGGGGGTCAGGCCAATAGGTATGGGATCAGTCCGGGCGACCTTGACCCGGGCACGGCCGGCAATGTTTTGCCAGTTTCATTGGATAAGGAGACCAGTTATGAATTCGCAGGCTATGGTACTATCAATTGGTCGCCCAATGAACATGTTTCATTATCGGGGGGGCTTCGTTTTAACCATTATGTGTTGGTAGGTCCTATACGGAGAACACCTTCGACGATTCCAGCGGTGAATTATTGGAAGTGGTGGACTATGAAAAAGGAGATCGGGTCAAAGCATATAATGCCCTGGAACCCCGCTTGGGATTTAATCTAAAATTAGGAGACAGAACATCTTTAAAGGGTAGCTATGCCAGACTGAACCAATATCTTCAGAATATATATAATAGCACATCCCCGGTACCAACTTCCCGGTGGAAGACCTCGAACCCTTTTGTAAGGCCACAGGTAAGCGATAGCTACGGATTGGGAATTTACAAGAATATAAAGGATACTCGAATGGAGTTAGGTCTCGGAAGCCTATTATCGGGACGTGGCCAATGTTTTGACATATAAACCAGGAGCGAATTTCTTTCCGGGAGAAACCATCAATAGGGATTTGGTACAAGGTCAGGGCAAAGCCTATGGGGCCGAATTCAGTTTTAAAAAACCTGAGGGAAAGGTCAACGGCTGGTTCAACTATGCGTGGTCTAGAAGTAGGTTGCGCTCGGACATTGAGAGACCAGGCGATAGAATCAACAACAATGCCTGGTATCCGTCCGATTTTGACCGGACACATGTTCTGAACACTACCATCAACTTCGAATCAGACCCCTATAACACTTGGAGCTTTAATTTTACGGCCCAAACGGGCAGGCCATACACTGCCGCAAATGGCATCGTGGAAATAGAGGGAATCGAGACCCCTCTTTTTCCGGAGCGCAACAATGCGCGCTTGCCTACCTACCATCGCCTTGATTTCTCCTGGAATGTTGTGGGTACGAAAAGGGAAGGAAAAAGATGGAAGGGCGACTGGACATTTACCATTTACAATGTGTACGGGAGAAAAAATCCATACAGCATTTACTATAACCAAAGAAACGGCACGGAAAACGCAGATGTCTTTCTTAACAGTCCATTGAGGTCCTATGAACTTTCCATATTGAACAGTCCTCTTCTATCCCTTACATATAGTTTTGTGTTTCAGTAATTAGACAATTACCTTTTAGTTTTAGTAAATTGATACAAAAACCTACTTTCAAGTCCATCTAAACATGAAAACTTCATTAACAAAGATTGCCATTTTTATTTCTTTGCAGTTCTTTATTAGTCTATCCTGTTCTAGCGAGGAGGCACCTGAAATACCTGAAGGACTAGGGTTTTCTTGTTCCGATGGGATTCTTAACGGCAATGAGGTAATCGTCGATTGTGGAGGTGACTGTCCCGGGTTTTGTCCATTGGAATCCATTGGTATATTGGAGGGAGAACTGGTAAGCGACCTGCAACTGGACCCTGCTATTGAATATCGTCTCAGGGGTGCGTACCTCGTAAGAGATCGAGCCTCATTATCCATCCCTGCAGGTACGGTAATAAAGGCCGACCCAGGTGTCGGTGCTTATATTGCCGTCGCCCAAGGAGGAACCTTGAATGCATTTGGACAACCCGAAAACCCTGTCATATTAACCTCGGGTGCTGAAAATCCGGCACCAGGCGATTGGGGCGGTCTTGTAATCCATGGCAAGGCGCCCATAAATACAAGTGATTTGGGTAGATCTGACATATTGGACATTTTTTATGGAGGAAACGAATTGGAGGATACTTCCGGGGTCATTAATTATCTGAGGGTGGAATATGCAGGGGCGGAAAGCGATAACGAACAGAATTTTGATGCGGTGGCATTCTATGGTGTCGGCTCCTTTACAACGGTAACCCGGTTACAGACCTATAAAAGTCTAGGTAATGGCTTTCGTTTTGTTGGAGGTAATGTTAATGCATCATGGTTAGTGGCCAATGAACTTGGTGGGAACGGGGTAGAATTGAACAATGATTGGAGTGGTAACGGAGATTCTTGGTTTATATCCGGAATTACAAAAGCGGGCATAAAAATAACGAGTGATTCTGAAATTGGAATCGAGAACCCCATTGAAACGGATACTATTGTCAATGTCAGTATTATTAGTCCAGGGAATGAAGGAGGATTGAGTTTTGCCGTTGAAGGTGGCAACTATTATTCGGCCGATATTTTTATGTCCCAGTTAAATCTAGGCTTTAATATAGTTGGTGAGAAGGCCATGGAACAAGTGGACATGGGAAATCTTCAATTAGATTCCGTACAGTTTGACAGCCCGGCAATGAATTTTACCACAACCAATTACACTGGATCCAACACTTTCTTTTTTAATGAAGCCACCACGATGGGCGCTGGAAACGGAGCCTTGAAACCGGAATGGGCCCTTGGTTGGACCATTGGAATCGATTGAACGTTTCATTCCACCGTAAATGTTTCACATACCGAAACCGGAAGGTTTTCTTCGGTGAGGCCCTCTATCCTTATTTCAAATATTCCAGGCACGTCCGAAGTGAAAAAATTGAAATCGGCTTCATTTTTATGTATGTGCTTATGAGGTAGCCAAAGCAATTGTATACGGTCGTCAGGTAAACGGGAATCGGTTTTACCATTGTCATAGCGCTGCACAAAGTAGTTCTTCCTGGCCTCTGGTTTGAAAATTTCCACTATCGAGGAATCATTGGCATTTTGAAAGCTTGTATATCCATTGCCGTTCTTGGTATTTATGATCAAGGCACCTTGAAATTGTTCCGGCCCAATTATAAATTCATGCCGTAATACCTTTATTTCCTCTATATTTCGGGCATCATACTTCAATAGGGCATCGTGGTCGGTAATGATTTGTCCGTCCATGAGTATCAATGGCAAATTTCCGGAAGGTGACGCATAATCGTATCCTTTTACCCTTATTAGATATTGATCTTTGGCAATACGTTCCGTTGAAACATCCTTAATGATTTCAAGTAGGGTTTCACTGACTGTTTTGAACCGGGTGTAGTCGTCCAATAAATAGGTGGTCTTCTCCTTACGGTCAAAAATTTGTTTCGTGTCCAAAGTTTTTGCTGAATCCGGTCGAAATTGGAAATAGGAATTCTCTATCTGATTGTGAATACTTCGCTGGAGTATTTCCTCCCTAAACTCCGGTAATAGGGGATTTGGGGTGAATTCCAACTCGGAATATTCCAACGGGGATGGCTCTTTTAGACCGATTTTGTAATCTTCGGGATTTTTACCCAAAACCTGAAAAACAAGTTGATTTCCGCTATAAGATGAATCGACGTTAAAATAAAATTCCCCGTTTGTATCTAGTCCTTGCCACATAAAAATAATAGTCCTCTCCTGGAATGGAAACAGCAACCTTTAAATCACCTATTGAGCTACCTTCTTTTAAGGCCTCGACCCTTCCCTGAAAAAGTTCACCCCTAAGTTCGGGCAGATAAACGTCATGATTCCCAATGGCGTATTCTTTACGGTTTTCTGAGCCAGTGCCAATCTCCTTAAAATCTGAAAAGGAGGGTTGTGCTGGCGGCAAAACACCATCTATTTTTCGAACCGATACACTATAATTTCCGTACATCTTCTCTTTCATTTCGGAGTTTAAGGAGAAGGATACCTTTTCCCTTTTCCCAAAATATTGCTTATTCAACGAAATTTGGAATGAGTTTGATAAAATAGAGCTATTCGTTTCGTTTGATACATAGACTCCTTGAGATTCTTCCCCAAATTTTAGTAGAGAGTCTTTTTTGATCGTCGAACTAGGTTGTAATTGACCGAGGTCCTCCCTATAAGGGTTTACAATCGTGACATCCGCCTGAAAAAAATCCGAAATTGGTCCGTTCCGCATCCAATTCGTAAAAGCCACAAGTTTATAGACCCCCGAAGGTACCGCTGTCGGGATAAAAAAATCAGCACCGCCCCGACCATGTTCGAGTATAATCTTTTGCCGAAAAACAACCTCCCCGGATTTCCCCACCAATTCAACATAGGCGACCTTGCTTAAATCACTAAAACCCAAGGATCCGGAATCTATGCAATAGACCTGATAATACAAATATTCACCGGTAAGCAAAAAAGAGGCATTGTAGTGAACAAAAACCCTTTCTTTGGGCAGCATCGATACCCCTTCCGTTTGCTCCTTCTTTTCCATAACCTTCTGGGCCTGTACCAAACTGGAGGACATTGACAGAAAAACCGGAAAAAACAATAGTCGTTTCAAAATATAAATAGTTATTCGATCCAAAAATCGGGTACTTTGTTGCTGCCCAATACAGTACAATCACCGCAAGGTCTTGAGGTCATCCTATAACCTCCCGCAAAATCATAGTAAACTTGAGTTTCCGATAAAACGGCATCCTTTAGATTTTCGCCGTCTATAGTCGCAAGTCGGCATTCCTGATAATAGGGAGGCAAATCCTCCCCAGGGAAAAAGTCTTCATAATCAAAGAATATCCTTTTTTCATCCACGGCGGCGACTTCAAAGAAACCGGCTACATTTTCATTTTCATTCTCCAGGGAAACAATGTTCCCGGCCAAAAATCCGGGCTGATCCTCAGAAAAGATATTGGTGGAGGATTGGGTAAGTCCCTTTAATTTCTCATAAAAGGAATAGGCTTCGGGGGACTGGACAAATTGTTTGACCAGGATACTATAGCGGTGGGAAAGGATATAATTGTCCCGGCTTATAAAGTGAATGGGATACTTGCTCAACCTATCCTGGCTAAAGCTTGTGGTGTTGGCTACATTGATTATTCTGGATTGTCCGCTACCATAGCAAATACGTTCTTCACGCTCCCGCAAAATGATATTGAAGTCCGGACCCGTGGACAATTGTATGACAAAGACAACATCTTCGGGACTCCAAAGTGGGGCTATGATCTTGTACGTTTCCTCAAATTCATACCTATAAAACACGGATTCTCCCGAGGCATCGAACGTATCTACAAAAATGCCCATTCCATCCTGACCATTGTCATTGACCATACGTTCGGCATAAAGTTCGTCGATAGTAGTTTCGGAAACGGGCAATTGCATGGTCTCCGATAGGTAGGATCCGCCATTGGCAGTGATGATCGCCAAAGTGTATTTTTCACCTATCTCAGCGGCAAAAGGAGTACTCGATAAATACTCGCCGGGATTTACTTCATCAAAAGATATGGGGCCATTTTCCGTTTCTATTTGTACAATAGCCGCTTCCTCGGGAACGGGTCCATCTTCCTCAAAACGATAGGATCGCGCCAAACGGATCGACTGCCTTTTCATTTCATTGGTAATAACAGCGTTGACTACCAGTACATCGTCAAAACCTTCCACATCGCCTTGATAGGGTTCGGTACAATTCCATAAAACGGTCAAAAACACCAGGGTCATAAGGACCTTGGCGACTTTTTCTATTTGTATGGAATATGGCATCTTGTCCAATGTTTAAAATTTAAAATTATAGGTAATCGAGGGAATGGGAATTGCAAAAATCGAGCTTTGCAATGCCTTTATGTCCCCGTCCTGGGAAACAAAAAACACCGAATACGGATTGTTTCTGCCTAACACATTATATACTGAAATTGTCCAAAAACTGTGGGCAAACTTTTTGATCTTATGGTTTCCTTCGATATTAAATCCAAGATCCAAACGGTAATAATCCGGAATACGAAACTGGTTCCTATCACTGTAAAGGACAAACTCGTTACCCCCGAATTCATAGTTCCCGACCGGGAACGTCACCGGTCTACCGGTTCGGTAAATAAAGTTTCCGGAAAAACTGAATCTTCTCGTCAACTTATAATTCAACACCAAACTGAAATCATGAGGCTTATCGAAATTCGAAGGGAAAAATTCTCCATCATTGACACGCTCCTGGGGAAAGTCGCTGTCCAGCTTAAAAAAGACCTTGAATATGTATAGCCCAGCCAGCCGTTCAGATTTCCGTCATTTTTACGGACCAACAGTTCCAATCCATACGCTTTGCCTTGACCTTGTAAAACCTTGGTCTCAATATTGGGGTTCAAAAGCAATTGCGCGCCCGTTTTAAAATCAACTATGTTGTTCTGTACCTTATAAAAACCTTCAAGACTTAATTCATAATTTGCACTGTTACTATATAGTCCCGGAGCGAATTGGTTTGCCCTCTGTGGCTTGATGTTGCGATCGGAAAGTTTCCAGGTATCTATAGGGGAAACAGTGGTATTATTTGAGAGGGTATGGATAAATTGATAGGCATTGTTGAAGCTGGCCTTGATAGATAAACTATCGCTTACTAAATATCTAGCCGAAATTCGAAGTTCGGGACCTCCATACGTTTCGAAAATTTCAAAATTGCCGAAAGTCTTCGTATCGGCGACACTCGTTTCGGATTTAGGGATGTCATTAAGGTACTCCCTTTGAATCGAAGGGCCCATGGCACCGTAAAACGAGTATCGTAGGCCCAAATCCAGTTGTAGGTCCTCCGTAACCTTGAGGTCGTTTGAAATAAAAACTGCCGCTTCCAGTCCCTGCTCCTTGGCTACTTCCAAAGGTTGAATTATATCATTGGGGCCTCTTGGGCGTATTTCGCCTGGACGCACGGAATACAATTTCCCTGAAATCCCATATCCTAGGGTGTGCTCGCTATTCAAAGATGACCGAAACTGCGCCTTGACTTCGGTTTCGTCGATTTGAAAACCTTGCTTGAAATTAGCGTTTAAACTGCCATCGAAGTCAATATTGAACCTATATTGACTGTTATGTAGCATCAGACTGGCCGAACTTTTGGGGCCCAAGGTGCGGTTCCAACGTGTTGAAAACAATCTATTGCTATAACTGAACAACGAGTCGGATGTGATACTGAACCTATCCTTACTATAATAGGCAGTAGATTGTATTTCGTTGCGATCATTGATTTGATGGTCATATTTGGCAATGATATCGTAGAAGGATGCTTGGCTATTGCCAAGGTTTTCCTCGTCCAAGGCCTTTAAGACCCAGTCGGAATACGTGCCGCGACCACCCACCAATAGTCCCGATTTATCTTCTTTTACCGGAATTTCGAAGACCGCACTGGTAGTAACCGGACCGAGGGATGCCTCTCCCTTGAATTGTCCTGTACTTGGGTTTTTGGAACTGATTTCAAAAACGGAGGATAATCTGCCACCGAACTCAGCAGGGATACTTCCTTTATGTACGACAAGGTCATTGATTGCAATAGGATTTATAGCTTGGAAAAAACCGAAGAAATGAGATGGGTTGTAAACCACCGCATCGTCCAAGAGAATTAGGTTTTGATCGGTTTTGCCTCCCCTCACATTGAATCCTGCGGAGCCCTCACCAGCGGTGGTAATACCCGGTAAGGTGGTCGCTATTTTAAGTACATCCCGCTCTCCCAGTACCAAGGGGACATTTTTTGAGGTCTCCGAACCGATTCCGGTGGTGCCGGTCGATGTATCTTCAATATTTCGGATAACATCGGCCTGGACGGTCACCTCGTCCAATTGTTCCAAGCTCTCGTTTAGGCTTAGGTCCAATTGCCCATCGTTATACAGGATGATATTTCTTTTGGTCGTCTCGATACCCATAGCACTGGTCTCCAGTAAATGTACACCCGGTGGAAGCCTTAAGGTATAAAAACCTGATTCATCCGTGCTGACCCCTATATTGAGGGATCTTACTATGAGTGTAAGATCGGGAATCGCTTCACCAGTCATGACATTGGTGACCTGACCGGATATAGTTAAAAGTTCCTTGGTTTCGTTTGGCCTTTCCTTACCTATGCTAATAGTCTCAAGAATTTCATCCGTGCTGTTTTTTTCCTTGGCAAGGAGTGTTGGTCCGGGTATTCGGTCTTTAATTACCGTACTATCTTCAATGGACTTTTTTTCCACTAAAAAGCCTTCTCGGAGGCTGTCGTAGATACTATTGTTTTTGGTAAGTATGATCCTATTGTCCCAGGAAATAAAAAAATTGATATCCGTACCTTTGAAGATATCATCCAATATCATCTCAACGGATTGATTACTATAAGTTTTGTCCAGGACTTGGAAATCCAACCATTCTTCAGGGTAGTAAAATTGGAAATTGCTCATTGATTCAATCTCGGTCAAAACTTCTTCTATGGAACGGTTCCCTATCTCCATTGAAATTCTTTCCTCATTTTCCTGGGATAGTAAAACGGAAGAAAATACTAGGGATATGAATAGGGCTAGCCTCATTGATTTTCTCGGGCGGCTTTTGACATTTCTTGAAACAATTCTTTGAGAACCGTCAACACATAAATGTCCTGATTCGATTTTTTCAACTCTTTATGAAGACGACAACTAATGGAAATGGATTTGCTGTATTCGGGAAAAATTTTATTCATCCCTTTGACCTTGTCTAATGGAAAATAATGCCCCTTATATTTTATAAGATAGAAATGTTTAGGGACAAATTCATAATAGATGCGCTGCTCATCGGTACGTTTGAATAATTTCTTTGTATTTTTCTTATACAGGCCAAGCGAATCGTTTTCAAGCAAAATTTCAAAGAAACCGAATAGTTCATCACCCCTTGAAGAAACAGCTTCAATAAATTCGAATGCATCTTTTCCTATTTTAAAGTTGGCCACCTCTTTTGTGTCAAATACCATTATTGGTTCACTTGACAAGGACTCATTTCTTATTAAAAGCTGGTCATTATAAACATCGTATCTTAATGAAATATCATAATATGTTTGATCTGAGTAGGTCACGGAACCCGTTTGAAAATCTGACTCTTTATAGAATTGGTTCTGTTCGTTTATTACACGAAATTCATTGCTGTAAGCTGTGCCTTTGAAAATACCTGTATTCGTCTGACCTATGACGTCATCGAACCAACGACGCGAAAAATCAACCTGGTTTGATTGACTTAATAAGACAAACGGTTCTAAAAAAATGGATAATAAAATTATAAGGCGAACACTCATTAAATTAGTCTTGAAAAGTTTCAAGTTTACCATTAAGGTTAGCATTAAACATCATGTGCCATATACGCTTGGCTCATAGGTGACTTTCGAAATGAAAAAGGATTTTAAGCTTGGGAAAAGGTAATTTCCTTTAATTAATTCCATAATGCCTCAACTTCATATTCCTAAAGATAAAGAATAAACTTACATTATTTGGGATTGAAATTTAAATGGATATACAGCTTTGGCCTTAAATGGCCATTCCCTGTTTTCCTATTAGTAAGGCCAAATAGGTAAACTAATAAAATAGGCTTTGCAAAAACACCTCGCAAGTCGTCCAAACCTTCAATTCCAATCTTTCCATTGCTGGCATGCTATGCCGGTCCGAATTAATCTCCCTACCAAATTCGATTGTTCGATTGTCTCGGTCAGCCGGAAAGTAGAGATAGCGCTGTAAGGCCATTAGTCTTTCCTTTCCCTTGCCACAAAATCATCATAAACAGATTTTAACAGGATTTTAAAGAATCACATTAAACGTAATAAAACCATATAAAACAGAACTTGGCCCCAAATGGTTTATATATTCTTATTTTATATAGGTGTAATTTTTAAAATTACAGGGTCATAAAATCATGTTGTCAAAATTCATCCGTGAAACGGATAGCAAGTTATGTTTTGCGGGTCCTAAAACTGTCTACTTCTTCGAAGTGCTATTTGTTTACTGTTTTTGTGGATAGGGAAAAGAAGTTCTTAATTACTTTTAATAGAATAAAAATTCTGATTAAATCAAAAACATATATCCAACTCTAAATCTGGATTTGGTAATTGATTATCTCCTAAAAAATAAGATAAGGACTTCTATAAGAATTCAGTTAGATATTTGATTCTAAGATCCCGTGATTTTGGCGTTAATATCGTCCAATATTTTTTCTGAGACACTTTTGCCGTAATGTTTTTCTGTAACTTGGACGCTTGAATGCCCAAGACCGGATGATATTTTGCGAATGTCAATGCCCATATCCAATCCAATATTTGTCCATGTATCCCTGAGTGTATAAGTTGTAATTTTCTTTTTTATTCCTGCCAATTTTCCAATTCTCTTTGCATATTTATTAAATGTCTTGACCTTCCCATTATTTACTAAATGCAATCTTTCAGGAGAAGTGCCATTTGGAATTATCGGAAATAGGTATTCGTCATCTTTTTGACCGTTTAGGTAATGCCCGATTATTTTAAGGGACTCTTTGTTTTGAAGAACACTAAAATAATCTCCTTCATAATGAGTTTTCTTTCGGAAATATTTAATACGGTTATCTTTGAATTGAAAGCGCTTTAATATGGCCATATCAAAATGGTTCATCCCCATGTTGTTAAACATGAATAATAAGAAATTACGTGTGTCCCAAATAGGAGTGTGAGCTTCCAATCTTAATTTTCGGATAGCACTAATATCATCTAAACTTAATGGGTCGGGAGCGTTTTCATGACTTTGTTTTTTTATACTTGACAAAGGTTTATGTTCCCTTAAATCTAGATAAGTTTTTCCAGCATCGTTCATGATGGCCTGTAAGCTTCTCAAATGTATAGCCGGTGTATTCTTTGATTTATATCTGTTGCTCATGTAAGCCTTAAAATCTTTTAAAAAGGCATAGTCCATGGCTTTGATTTCCATGTCTAGACTTTTATACTTTTCAAGTACTACTAATTTACCATCCTTTATTTCAAAAAGTGTTTTAATCAAGATTCTATCATCTTCTCTTTTTAGGCTCTTACGGAATTTAATCAAGGCTTTTAGTGCATCTTCGTAGGAACTTGCTGTGGAAAAACGTTCTTCGAGCCGAAGACGATTTAGATAAACAGTTCCGTGATTAAGTATGGAATGCGATGGAGATTTTTTAAAGAATAATTGTTCAATTTCCGATTTTAATTTTTTTATTTCCCAATTTCTAATTTCTCCTGAATGCTCATCTATCCATAAATCAACATCTGAATAAATCTTTCTTGTGCGCTTAGTATGTCTTGTAGCGTTGATTATTCCGGTAATTTTTCCCGTTGAAAAATCATACTGATTCTCTTTTAAATGTAAATTAAAGGGTATATCACGCGTTTTACTGGCGTGCCCAACGCGCAATACCAGTGGAAATTTTTTATCTTTTGTTTTGTGATCTGCCCGTTTATCAAAGGTTATCTTGATTGTTGCCATATTTTAGTATTTAAAAAAGTGGCGTGCTTTTGGCGTGCTTTTTTTAATTTTAGATGGTTTATTTTGATTTTAAATATACATAAAAACCCCATAAAATGGGCCTTTAGAAACATATTAAATCAAATGAGTACAATATTGAACCGACTGTTAATCAGAGGTCCTTGGTTCGAGCCCAAGAGGGGGAGCAAAAGAGAAGCCTTGTCGATAATGACAAGGTTTTTTTATTTCCAAAAGTTTCAGGGTGGGAAGTTTCCCTGAGTATTTCGACTTCTTTCAATATCGAATTTTCGAGGAGGCCAAGAGTGGGGCCAAAAATCAATTTTACAAACCTGATTTTAATTAGTATGCCATATCCATTATGGATGTTCCCTGACTAGGTACAGTCACAAAATAGGAAAGATTTATACCAAACTTCTCTTTATAGGCTTTTGAAGCCTTTTCAACAAATTCCTCAATACCGTCTTCATGAATAAGGTTTAAGGTACAACCACCAAAACCACCGCCCATCATTCTTGCTCCTAATACAGAGGGATCATTTTCTGCAATCTCCACCGGAAAATCCAGTTCGGGCAACTCACTGCATACTTTTTACGAAGCCCATCATGTGTTTGTGCCATTAGCTTGCCGAATTTTTCCAATTTCCTTGCTTTTAAGGCTTTCACTGCATCTTGTACCCGCTGTATTTCCTCTATGACATACGAACATCGGTTGTACAATAGAGCGCCTAATTCGTTCCTGGATTTGTCGAGCATTTGTGGTGTAACATTTCGGAAAGATTTTTCAATTCCAAATCTTTTGGATAGAATTTCCGAGACCATCCTCGCACTGTGCTCTGCGAATATTGTATTCTCCGGTGGACAGGTTATGGGAAACATTGGTGTTTAGCAGTAATAACTTATATGGGTCTATTTTGGTGGGGATGTATTCAAAATCTAATGAACGGCAATCCAATAGCATGGTATGCCCTTTTTTCCCCATCACAGAGGAAAACTTATCCATAATACCACATTTTGTCCCCACAAAATTATGTTCTGCACGTTGCCCCAATTTCACCAATTCCCATTTGTCAAATCCCAAATCGAACAGCTCGTTAAGTCCGAAGGACAGCCCACATTCCAAGGCTGCAGACGAACTTACCCCCGATCCTACCGGGATTTGACTTTCCATGTGGCAATCGAATCCTCTCAGTTTTGGGCTTAATTTCTGTATTTCGTAAAGTACTCCCAATACATAGTTATGCCATCCTTCTGTGCCTTTTTCAAGTTTATTTAGATTTGCCACCAATATACTGTCAAACCCTTGGCTTTTAATTGTACAACGGCTTTCATGGCCATTCACCGAAAACACCATATAGATACACTTATCTATGGCAGCGGGTAACACAAAACCATCATTATAATCAATATGTTCTCCAATAAGGTTGATTCTGCCAGGAGAGGCAACTTTTATTTTCTTCATTAAGCTTGTCCATTATTTAATAGATGTTCAACTATTTAATAGGCACGGGTCGCTAATGCCATAAGTATCAAATCTATTTAAAGTAGTTGAATTTAATGATGAATAGTTTGACAAATGATGTTTCTTGACTAAGAATCACAAACCAAATGGATGTCCTACGTTGACTAATCACCAAATAGGAAGTTGCTTAATCCCTATTGTTTTTTGCATAACTTTAAGGATGTTAAAAACATGAATTGATTTTAAAATAATTCCGGTTTGAAAATAATAGTTGGTGTGATTGAATTGTTTTTTTCTAAAAAAGGGAAGGGACTGGCCTATTTGGTTGGGCTATGGCTTATGTATTCCTGTAATACGGCATCGGAAAAAATAGATTTTAGTACACAGATAAAACCAATATTGAACACTAAGTGCATAACGTGTCATGGAGGGGTCAAAAAAAATGGCGGTTTTAGTCTATTGTTTCAGGATGAGGCTTTCGCTAAGACAGAGTCGGGAAAGCCTGCCATAATTCCCGGGGATGCATCGGGTAGTGAATTCATAAAAAGGTTGAAGGAAGATGATCCGGAATTAAGAATGCCGTATGAGAAGCCTCAACTTTCCGATGAGGAAATCCAGCTTCTTTCCGATTGGATCGATCAAGGAGCGCAATGGGGCCAACATTGGGCATATACATTGCCGGATAAGGTGCCCGTACCTACGATAGAACAAAAAGCCAGTATTATCGATGAGGGCGGAAATAATTTTCTACAAAATGAGATAGACAACTTTGTGCTGGCTCGATTGGAAAATGAAGGTATTTCACCCAATGCTTTGGCGGATAAAAACATCATTATACGGAGATTGGCCTTTGATTTAACGGGCCTACCACCAAAAGAAAGCTTGTATTCTGATTTTATGGAAGGGAAACTGAGTTATGAAAATGTAGTGGACACTCTATTGACCCGTAAAACCTTCGGTGAAAAATGGGCCAGTTGGTGGTTAGATCTGGCAAGATATGCGGATACCAAAGGCTATGAAAAGGATAATGGAAGGAACATGTGGCGCTATAGGGATTGGGTCATAGATGCCTTTAACAAGGATATGCATTATGACCAATTTACCATAGAGCAATTGGCGGGAGATCTTCTGCCCAATCCTTCGGTCGACCAATTAATAGCTACGGCCTTCCACAGAAATACCATGAACAACGATGAAGGGGGTACCGAAGATGAGGAGTTCCGTGTAGCTGCGGTTATGGATCGGGTAAATACGACTTATTCCGTATGGCAAAGCACGACCATGGAATGTGTACAATGCCATAGCCACCCTTATGACCCCTTTAAATTTGAGGAATATTATAAAAGCTTGGCCTTCTTCAATAATACCAGGGACGAGGATACGCCGGATGAAAGCCCCAATATCCGCTTTTTTGATGAAGACCAGCTAAAAAGAAGAAACGAGGTTGTTTCGTGGATCAGCAAATATGGTTCCCAAGATATGGCTCAGTCCTATGCCAATTTTTTACTATTCAAGGAACCCAAATATTTGGCGCATAATGCCCAAAATTTTATGAATGGTGAACTTGCTGATACCAAATATTTGGCACTTTGGAAAGATGGCTCCTGTGAGTTAAAAAACATTCATACAAAAGATGCATCCTTTATGTTTATGGAATACAGTGCCCCTCTCAATGGTACTGTAATGACCATAAAGCAAGATAATGACGAGGGCCAAATATTGGCCCAATTTAAAATTGATAAAACCGAGGGTAGAATTATTCGAAGAATACCTTTCAAGAAAATAGATAGGCCAGTCGATTTATATTTTGAAGCGAAAAACGATAATATTAAGGAACAAGTTTCCACAAGTTTCATCACTTGGTTTGCATTTTTGGAAGATATTCCCGGAGCAAATGAGGTGGGTTATGATATTATAAACCAAACCTTTTTAAATCTGTTGAATTCAAAAACGGACAAACTTCCAATTTTGGTGGAGAACAACAGGGAAATGTCACGGGCTACGCGAATATTTGAACGAGGAAGTTGGTTGTCCCTGAGTGATACCGTTAGTCCCAATACTCCAAAGTCCCTTAACCCATTTAAGGAGGAATGGCCTGAGAACCGTTTGGGACTGTCCAAATGGTTGGTGAGTAAAAAAACCCGTTAACGGCAAGAACCTTGGTCAACAGGGTATGGCATCAGATTTTTGGAAGGGGGATTGTGGCTTCCTTGGAAGATATGGGCACCCAGTCCGACCCGCCGAGCCATCCCGCCTTATTGGATTGGTTGTCGTTACGTTTTATGAACGAACAGGAGTGGAGCATGAAGTCGCTCATCAAGGAAATTGTAATGTCGGGAACCTATAGACAGAGTTCAACAGCAACACCCGAACTTTATCAAAAAGATCCACATAATGAACTGTATGCCCGTGGACCTACGATTGCGTTTATCGGCAGAACAAATACGAGACCAAGCATTGGCCATCTCCGGATTGTTAAGCGATAAGATGTATGGCCCGGGCGTTATGCCTCCGCAACCGGATGGCGTTTGGCAGTCCGTATACAGCAATGAATCATGGGTGGAGAGCACTGGAGAGGACAAATACAGACGGGCCATTTATACCTATCTCAAAAGAACTAGTCCGTACCCATCCTTTATCACTTTTGATGCCGGGAGTAGGGAGGTCTGTACCATTCGACGTACCGTTACCAATACACCTTTGCAGGCTTTGGTGACCTTGAACGATCCTGTGTATCCGGAGGCCGCCTATGAATTCTCGAAAATCATGGATGTAGAAGACGTTGAAAAAGGTATTTCCTTGGGATATGAAAAAGCCACTTTGTCAGCTATAGATTCAGAAAAATTGGAAATTCTCAAAAACTTGTACGATGAGGCGATGAATGAATTTCAATCGGGTATGGAGATGGATTTTATCGGGTTAAAGCAAAAGCCCACACAAAAAATGGCAGCCTTAACGGTCGTGGCCAACGCCATAATGAATTTGGACGAATTTTTAACCAAGGCGTAATCGGAACGAATTAAAAGTACCATGAAGAATAATGTAGATAGGCTTATTCACGAAAAGATCCAAAGGGAGCTAGAGGCTAAGACCGAGACGACATTTTATCAAACAATGTGCGACAGGAATGGGGGGTCTTGCCCTAGGTTCTATTTTCCTGGGATGCGATCCTTTACATCAACCGAAAAAACAATCGAAACTCACCTCCGGTTTTACCGAGCGTGATTTGAATCCTTTGGCGACATTGCCCGCTCCATTTTCACCCAGTGTTAAGAATGTGATTTATCTGCACATGGCCGGGGCGCCTTCCCAATTGGAGATGTTCGACTATAAACCGGAACTAGCCGGACTTAACAATCAGGAATGTCCACAATCCCTTCGGAAGGAAAGAAATTTGCCTTTATACGCGGGGTTCCAAAATTACTGGATGCACAGGCAACCTTTAAACAAGAAGGAGAATCCGGGAATTGGGTGTCCGATAATTTGCCCCATTTTAAAAAGGTGGTTGACGAAGTTGCTTTTTTGAAGGCCGTACACACTGATCAATTCAACCATGATCCGGCACAGCTGTTCATGCATACCGGGAGTCCGAGATTGGGCCGTCCTAGTATCGGTTCTTGGGTGACCTATGGTCTCGGTTCCGAAAATCAAAATCTTCCTGGTTTTGTCGTACTTACTTCAGGGGGGAAAGCCCCAAGTGCGGGGAAGAGTGTTTGGGGTAGCGGTTTTTTGCCATCGGTATATCAAGGAGTACAGTGTCGATCAAAAGGTGATCCTGTACTCTATATTGAAGATCCGGACGGGATTTCGCGCGATTTAAAAAGGAATACCATTAAAGCCATCAACGAAATCAACAAGAAGGAATATGCTAAATATGCCGATCCAGTAAATTTTGGCAAGGATAAATCAGTATGAAATGGCCTATAGGATGCAGATTGCCGTGCCGGAGGTAATGAACATCAACAATGAACCGGAATATATTAAGGAGATGTATGGTGTGGAGCCTGGCAAGGAGTCCTTTGCGAACAATTGTCTTTTGGCCGAAAGTTGGTGGAGGACGGCGTACGTTTTGTGCAATTGTTTGACTGGGGATGGGATGCCCATGGTACCGATCCTAGTACCGCAGTCGACTTAGGATTAAAGAATAAATGTAGGGAGATCGATAGACCTATGACTGCCTTGTTGTTGGATTTAAAGCAACGAGGGCTTCTAGAGGACACACTCGTTGTTTGGGGTGGTGAGTTCGGCCGAACGCCTATGCAGGAAAATAGGGAAGGCAAAACTATGGGCTTTAAAGGCAGAGACCATCATGGGGATGCCTTTACCATGTGGATGGCCGGTGGTGGAATCAAGAAGGGAGCATCCCATGGACAAACAGATGAAATTGGTTTTTCAGGAATAGATGGAAGGGTGTCGGTACACGATGTCCACGCCACTATTTTGCATTTGTTGGGCTTTGACCATGAGCAGTTTACTTTTGATTTTCAAGGGAGGCCCTTTCGGTTAACGGATGTTGAAGGAGAAGTAATCCATCAAATTCTTGCTTGATTTTTTTAGACTCTTAAATAGAGAACCAATGATTTTTCAGCCTTATAGAGTACTGTCGTTTTTATTTTTTATGATCCTAGTCATGAAAGGACATGGACAAGAAAAGACCGTTCTATTCTTTCAGACAGACTGGGGAAGAACTATCTCCATGGATGCATTTTGTGAAAAAACAAAAGCCGCCGGTTATGATGGGATCGAGGTTTGGCTTCCATCCGCTGCGGAAGATCAAATTGCGTTACGAGAGGCATTGGAAAAGCACGACCTTAAAATTGGATTCTTAAACGGGACCAATAAATCTTTGCCTTTTGAGGAAAGCTTAAAAGCGTATAAGGAACATTTAAGGAAATTGACTTTATGGTCTCCAGTATATATCAATTGCCATACGGGCAGCGATTTTTTCTCCTTTGAACAGAATAAGGCTTTTATAGATATCACCAATAAAATTGCAGCTGAGACTAAAATTCCCATTTACCATGAAACCCACCGAGGTCGATTTAGTTATAATCTGCCGGACACAAAAGCGTATCTGTCAAAAATCCCGGAGTTAAGATTAAATTTGGACATAAGCCATTGGATGGTGGTGCATGAATCTTTATTGGAGGGTCACGACGAAGAGCTAAAGGAGGTGATATCGCGCACGGGCCACCTACACGCCAGGGTGGGTCATGCCGAAGGACCTCAGGTAAATGACCCTGAAGCCCCGAATGGAAAAATGCCGTGGACAGGCATCTTGCTATTTGGGAAGAGGTGATTAGAAATCATTGGAAAACGAACGATACATTTACCCTTACAACGGAGTTTGATCCCGCTACCTATATGCCAACATTGCCTCATACCAGGGTGCCCGTGGCAGACCAGTGGAAGGCGAATCTGTATATGATGAAAATTATTAAGGAGCGGTTGGGGCTTCAGTAAAGAATAGTCATGGATATTCTCAAACAACTTTTAGGAAGGTTACATCCGCTTATTGTGCACTTGCCCATAGGTTTCATCATTTTGGGACTTCTCCTGCAAGTATATTTTAGGCGACGAAAGGCATTTAAGGAGGTTATAGGTAAAGTGTATCTGTGGGCAGGTTACTCGGCCATTCTCGCTTGCCTAACAGGATATCTTCAATATCCGGGTGAAGGCTATGCCTATGATTCGGTCAAATTACACCTTTGATCCGGGATTGTAACGGCATTTTTTTGTTTTATACTTTGGGCTAGGTTGGGTGGTATCTCAGAAAAAAAGGTATTCCCTAAAATTCCCATGGTGGTTTTGTCGATTTTTATGTTCATACTGATTTCCTTTACGGGTCATCAGGGAGGGAATATTACCCATGGAGAGGACTACTTAGTAGAACCTTTGCCCAATAGGGTGAAGGTAGCCTTGGGCTATGAAGTTTTTGAGGAGAAGGAAATTGTGCTTTCAGAAGATGATTGGCAAAATGCGGTTCTTTATACGGAATTGGTAGAACCCATTCTCAACAATAATTGTGTCAGTTGTCACAACCCCAAAAAGGCTAAAGGCGATTTACTTTTGAATACTAGGGAGGGCATAGAGACCAGCGGGGAAAACGCACCCGTGGTAATGGCGAATCATCCAGCTGAAAGTGACCTTTTTAAACGAATGGAACTACCAAGGGAGGATGATAATCATATGCCGCCTGATGGAAAAAAGCAGCCCTCCAAAGAAGAGATAGCCTTAATAGGGGTATGGATAGAAAATGGTATGTCCTTTGACAAAACTATTGGGGAAATGGGTTTAGAGAAATCGCTATTTGCTTCCTTTTTTCCTAAAACTATAGAAACGGATTATCCCGATAAAGATGTTCGGCCGCCGCGCAGGACAGTATCGCAAAGGTCAAAGAGATCGGACTTCATGTGGAGCCTATTAGCGAAGCTACCAACTATTTAAGGGTATCCGCACTTAATTTACCCAGTTTTGATGATACATATTTTGAACATCTTCTACCTATAAGAGAACAAATTGCCGTACTGGACTTAGGAGGCACCCAAATATCGGATGCCATTTTCAACAACCTTTCCTCCCTTCCAAACCTTACGGTGTTGAAAATGGACAATACCATAATTACGGGAGACCAAATTGAGCTGCTGACTTCTTTGGAACATCTTAAAAGTATCAACGTATCCCATAGCGGATTCGATGATGGTAATTTGAGCAAATTACAGGAATTCAAAAGCCTAAAAAAGGTGTATTTGTTCAACCCGTAAAAGGACAAAAGTGGTTCACATTCCCTTGGTGACGGAAATATAGTTTTAGAGTATGGAAATTATAATTTGCCTGTTATCGCTTCGGATAGTATAGTGTATTGAAATCAAAGGTTTTTGTTGATATGGTTTATCTTAATTTTTATTTGCGAATCTGTTATTAGTATAGGCATAAACCTAATCTGTCATTTCTTATCGAAGTATTATTTGGGATCCCAACAACAGTTCAATAATTTATGCTAACTTTTACAGCCCTTTATAGGAAAGCAGGAAAAATGTTAGACATACTATGGTGAAAACCAACTTTATTACAGATACCTTTTTATTACATAATACATTTGCGGAGGAACTTTACCACAATTATGCGGCATCCATGCCCATCATCGATTACCATTGTCACCTTCCTCCAGCAGAGATCGCCAAGGATCACCAGTTTGAAAACTTGACCAAAATCTGGATTGATGGAGATCATTATAAGTGGAGGGCCATGCGTACGTTTGGTATCGACGAAAAATACATTACGGGAATCGCACCGGATCGAGAGAAGTTTCAGAAGTGGGCCCAAACGGTTCCCTATACACTCAGAAATCCACTATATCATTGGACACATTTAGAGTTGAAGCGGTATTTTGGTATCGATGACCTTCTAAACGAAGGAAGTGCCAACGAGATTTATGACGAGGTCACCAATAAATTACACAGACCGGAATTTAGTTGCCAAAATCTGATAAAGAATATGAATGTGGAGGTGGTATGTACGACGGAAGACCCTATCGACAGTTTGCACCATCATGCAAAACTGGCCAAGAGTGATTTTTCGGTTAAGGTGAGCACGGCGTTTCGTCCGGATAAGTCCATCTTGATTGGAAAAAATGAGTATCTCGGATTATTTGGAAAAATTGTCCGAAGTAAGTGGGGTTACCATAGATTCTTTTAAGTCACTATGCGATGCCCTTTCCCTACGATTGGATTATTTTGAGACAAACGGATGTACCTTATCAGATCATGGTTTAAGCTATCTTCCTTTTAGGGCATTTACGGATCAGGAAGTTGAAGGAATTTTCCAAAAAAGAAGGGAGGGTAAGTCCCTGGCTATTGAAGATGAAGAGAAATTCCGAGACCGCTTTATTGTTGTTCTTATGTGAACAATATCATAGGCGTAATTGGGTTCAACAGTTTCATCTCGGGGCCTTACGTAATAACAACTCGCGAATGAACCGTTTATTGGGCCCGGACACAGGTTGGGATTCCATTGGGGATTATAAGCAAGCTGAAAGTCTTTCAGGGTTCTTGAATACCTTGGATGAGCGAGATACCCTTGCGAAAACTATTTTATACAATCTCAATCCCTCTGATAACGAGGTGCTGGCGACCATGATCGGGAACTTCAATGATGGCCGTGTCAAAGGGAAAATGCAATTCGGTTCCGGGTGGTGGTTCTTGGACCAAAAAGATGGAATGACCAAACAGTTGAACGCGCTTTCCAATATGGGATTGATCAGTTGTTTTATAGGAATGCTCACAGATTCCGAAGTTTTTTGTCCTATCCCGGACATGAATATTTTAGAAGAGTGCTTTGCAACCTTTTTGGCCAGGAAATGCAAAACGGCGAAATTCCCCAGGATTTGGGATTGGTAGGAGGCATTGTTCAGGATATCTGTTACAGGAACGCCAAGGAATATTTCAATTTTTAAAAAATAAAGAAGTACATACAGCAATGAAACATCCAAGACGGGACTTAGGATACACAGCGGAATGATTATTAGGATGTTACTTGTGACCGTTGCAAAACAATAAAAATAAACAGATGAAAAGAGTTGTCACTTTTGGTGAAATTATGTTGAGGTTGTCACCTCCGGGTTTTTTAAGGTTCTCACAGGCCAATGAGTTCGATGTGGTCTATGGGGGAGGGGAGTCCAACGTGGCCGTCTCCTTGGCCAATTATGGGGTTCCGGTAGATTTTGTAACTCGTCTTCCCAAAAATGATATCGGGGAATGTGCCTTGATGGAAATGAGAAAGAGAGGGGTGGGAACGGATAAAATCGTTTACGGTGGTGACCGATTGGGAATCTATTTTTTGGAGACCGGGGCGGTAAGCCGTGGGAGTAAGGTAATCTATGACAGGGCGCATTCTGCCATTGCAGAGATCAAACCAGGGATGATTAATTGGGATAGCGTTTTTGAAGGTGTGGGATGGTTCCATTGGATCGGGATAACCCCGGCCATTTCCCAGGGTGCGGCCGATGTTTGTTTGGAAGCCGTGAAGGCCGCGGACAAAAAGGGTATCACCATTTCTACGGACCTTAATTACAGGGCCAAACTCCGGAATTACGGAGGCGATAGGGAAAAGATCATGACAGAATTGACTTCTTATTGCGATATTATTTTGGGCAATGAAGAAGATGCCGAAAAGCATTTTGGAATCCATCCGGAAGGTCCGGATGTCCATAAGGATGGGCAGGAGGTAAAAGCGGAGGCCTTTCTTTCTGTCTGCAAACAGATGATGGAAAAATTTCCAAAAGCGAAAAAAGTAATTACAACCCTGCGAGGATCCATATCGGCCTCGCACAACACTTGGGCGGGTGTCCTTTGGGATGGTAGTACCATGTATGAGACTAGGCAGTATCAGATTACGGATATTGTCGATAGAGTAGGTGGCGGAGATTCCTTTATGGGCGGACTTATCTATGGATTAATGAAGTATGATGGAGACGACCGGACCGCATTGGACTTTGCCGTTGCAGCTTCCTGTTTGAAACATACGATCAAAGGTGACGCTAACCTTGTCACCGTATCCGAAGTAGAAAAGCTCATGGGAGGTGATGCCTGCGGGAGGGTGGCGAGATAATTTTAGAATACCAATAATAATCATTAACAACAACATATATGGCACAATATTCTAGGTTGGAAGTGGCCCAGGTAATGAAGGAAACCGGGATGGTCCCGTTATTTTATCACCCTGATATCGAATTGGGTAAAAAGGTAATCAAGGCCTGTTACGAAGGTGGTGCGCGACTCATGGAATTTACTGCTCGCGGCGATTTTGCTTTCGAGGTCTTTTTGGAACTCAACAAATATGCTGTAAAGGAACTTCCGGGGATGATAATGGGCGTAGGCTCTATTACTGATGCCGGGGCAGCCAGTATGTTCATGCAGATGGGTGCCAATTTCATTGTTACCCCATCACTTCGAGAAGATATCGCAATGGTCTGTAATAGGAGAAAGGTCTTGTGGTCACCAGGTTGTGGTACACTAACTGAAATCAATAAGGCTGAGGAATTGGGCTGTGAAATAATAAAGTTATTCCCAGGTTCTACGTACTATCCGGGTTTTGTAAAAGCGATTAAAGATCCCCAGCCATGGACGAGTATTATGCCTACAGGAGGTGTCAGCGCGGAAGAATCCAATCTTAAAGGCTGGTTTGATGCCGGCGTTACTTGCGTGGGAATGGGCTCACAACTCATCAGCAAGGAGGTATTGGCAAATGAGGATTTTAAAGGTTTAACAGAAAAGGTCGAGGCTACTTTGGCACTTATAAAATCCATTAGAAAGTAATAACCATATGAAATCATTTAAGGTATTTATTCGTCTGTTCACTGCACTTTTGGTGTTAGGATGCTCCGAGGTAAATACCGTAAAAACCTTACGTTTGGGACATGGACTCGATGTCAGTCATTCTGTTCACAAGGCTATGGTGGCCATGGGAGAGGATTTGGCGGAACGTTCCGGGGGTAAACTTAAACTAGAGATTTATCCCAGCCAACAATTGGGTACAGAAAGGGAATGTCTCGGAACTATTGCAAATAGGGAGTTTGGATATGACCAAAGTATCCGTAGGGGTACTGGAAAATTTTGCTCCTAAAATGAAAGTGTTGGGTTTGCCATTTCTTTTTAGGGATAGGGAACATTCCTTCACCGTATTGGATGGACCTATTGGCAAAATGTTGTTGAACGATGGTGAAAAATACTGGTTAAAGGGACTTGGCTATTATGATGCGGGTAGCCGTAGTTTTTATACCATGAACAAGCCTATATTAAAACCCTCGGATTTGGAAGGGGAAAAAATAAGGGTAATGGAAAGTGCTACAGCCGTAAATATGGTGAAGGCATTGGGCGGGTCACCAACTCCAATTTCATGGGGTGAGCTTTATACTTCATTACAACAAGGGGTGGTAGATGGCGCTGAAAACAATCCTCCCAGTTTTTATCTGTCTCGGCATTACGAGGTTTGTAAATACTATACCTTGGATGAACATACCGTATTGCCGGATGCCCTTTTAATAGGGACTTATGCTTGGAACAAGCTTTCTGATGAAGAGCAGGAATGGTTGAACGCCTCCGTGGAAAAATCCATAAAATATCAAAGAAAATTGTGGGCAGAAGCAGAGGCCGAAGCCCTACGGGAAGTTGAAAAAGCAGGCGTGGAAATAATTCGACCGGACAAGGCCCCTTTTGTAGAAAAGGTAGAAGCAATATTTGAAAGCTATAAGGATGATGAAGAAATATACCCCTTAATTAAGCGGATACAAGAAACCAACTAAAACATGAGAGCGAAAGTAGACACGATTTTGGGTAGAATGCTGGTAATCATCATGGCCGTTATGGTGTTAAATGTATTATGGCAAGTCTTTACCCGATTTGTAACGGGCGACCCCAGTTCCTTTACAGATGAATTGGCGAGGTACCTAATGATTTGGATTGGTGTTTTGGGAGCGGCTTATGTATCAGGAAGAAACCTGCATGTGGCTATCGATATTTTACCGGCCCGCTCCAATGAAAGAAGACAAAAGCTTCTAAAGACCATTGTGACGGTGTTGGTCATATTATTTGTGTTTTTCGCCTTTGTAATCGGCGGGTCCCGTTTAGTATATATATCCTATGTACTGGGCCAACAATCGCCCGCACTGCAATTGCCGTTGGCAATTGTCTATATCATAATTCCGATCAGTGGTCTATTGATCATATACTATAAAATTTCGGATCTAAAACAGCTGTTGTCATGATGGAACACATCCCAATTCTGATTCTGGTCATCAGCTTTATCTGTTTATTATCCATAGGTACACCAGTGGCTTGGAGTATAGCTATATCCTCCTTGTTGACGATGTTGGTCAGTATTCCTGTAATGCCAGCTTTAACCACCGTTTCCCAACGTATGGCTACAGGTCTCGGACAGTTTTGCCTTGTTGGCCATCCCATTCTTTATTTTATCGGGAGAGCTTATGAACAAAGGGGGTATTGCGCACCGACTCATAGCATTTGCGAAGACCTTGGTGGGTTCCCTACCCGGTGGCTTGGCATTGATCAATGTAATTGCCGCCATGCTCATGGGCGCCATTGCGGGTTCGGCCATGGCATCCGCTTCTGCAATGGGCAGTATTTTAGATCCGGAGATGGAAAAGGAAGGATACTCAAAGGAATTTGGAGCCGCTGTAAATATTACCTCTTCTACTACGGGCTTGGTCATACCCCCGAGCAACGTACTAATTGTATATTCCTTGGCCAGTGGGGGTGCCTCCATTGCAGCCTTATTTTTGGCGGGTTATATTCCTGGGATATTAACGGGTCTTTTTCTTATGATTGTCGCCTTGGTGTGGGCAAAGAAGAAGAACTATAAGGTAGGTAAACGAAGTAGCTTTAAGCAAGTGGTGAAAACGTTTGTGGATGCCCTGCCCAGTTTGTTCATGCTGGTCGTAGTTATTGGGGGCATCGTAACGGGTGTCTTTACGGCTACGGAAGCATCCGCTATTGCGGTATTGTATAGTCTCGGTTCTTGGGTTTATCTATAAGGAAATAAATGTTGCCACTTTACCACAGATACTGCTCAATTCATCGGCCACTACTGCAATTGTGATGTTGCTTATTGGTGCGTCCATGTGCATGTCTTGGGCGCTTTCCTACGAAAATATACCCCAGGATATCAGTACGGGCCTGCTAAGTCTAAGCGACAACAAAATTGTCATCTTGTTGATTATCAATTTGATTTTACTATTTGTGGGGATTTTTATGGATATGACCCCGGCAGTTTTGATATTCACACCTATATTTTTGCCAATCGTTACCAAATTGGGATTGGATCCTGTGCATTTTGGAATCATTATGGTGCTCAATCTATGTATAGGCCTTTGTACCCCTCCAGTCGGTTCGGTGTTATTTGTGGGCGTAGGTGTGGCCAAAACGACCATCGAAAAGGTATTTAAGCCCCTACTTCCCTTATTTGTGGCCATGATCATTGCCCTGTTCTTGGTAACTTACATTCCTGAATTGAGCTTGTGGTTGCCAAGCTTGTTCGATTTATAATTCCTTAATTAACATAGCTCATGCAAAATCTTGACAGAGGTAGCTTAATACGTTCACATACCTTACCTATAAAAGTGGTACAGTTCGGAGAGGGTAATTTTTTGAGAGCCTTTGTGGATTATGCCATTAAAGTATTGAACGACTCCGTAGGGTTCAATGCCGGGGTAGCGGTGGTGCAACCCATTGAAAATGGAATGGTGGCCTTGTTAAATGAACAGGACGGTTTGTATACCTTGTTCACCAAAGGTATTAAGCAAGGCGAGGAAGTTCAGGAGAAGATACTGATCGATACCATTGTCAAGGGTGTCAACACATACGATGATTTTGAGGAATTTCTCGGAATTGGCACAGGAGCGGGAACTTGAGTATGTGATTTCCAATACTACCGAAGCTGGAATTCGGTATGATGGGAATGACCAGTTGGAAATGTCCCCGCCTAATTCATTTCCAGGGAAGCTAACACGTTTTTTATTAGAGCGATTTCAATATTTCGATGGAAGTACGGACTTTGGGCTGACCATCATTCCTTGTGAACTGATCAATTACAACGCCGACACCTTGAAAACAGTTATTCTGAAGTATATCGATCTTTGGAAGCTTTCGGAGGAATTTAAAAACTGGGTCTTGAATGCCTGCACATTTCACAACACTTTGGTGGATAGGATTGTGCCAGGGTATCCAAAGGATACTATTGAAGAATACAATTCTCAATTGGAGTATCAAGACCAACTTATTGTAAGTGCGGAGACCTTTTTTCTATGGGTTATTGAAGGGGATGATAATCTGAAGAAAAAGCTTCCATTTCATAAAACTTCCTTGGATGTCCGAATCGTGGAAGATATGCAACCATTTAGGACAAGAAAGGTCAGGATATTGAATGGGGCCCATACCGCCATGGTACCTTTCTCATTATTATATGGTAATGAAACCGTGAAGGAAACCGTGGACGATGGGTTTACGGGGCACTTCATTGAATCCTTAATTTTAGAGGAAGTAGTGCCAACCCTGGATATGGATCAAAAAGAATTGGAAAGTTTTGCCAAGGATGTTTTTGATCGTTTTAGAAATCCGTTTATAAAACATCAATTGTCCAGTATCGCCCTTAATTCTATTTCTAAATTCAAGGTTCGTGTGCTGCCAAGTCTATTGCGTTACATTGAATTGTATCAAAAAATGCCGCTGAAAATCGTCTTTTCCTTTGCTTGTCTCATCCGTTTTTATCAAGGCCGTTGGAAAGGAAAGGACGTGCCTTTAAACGATGATGATGCCATTATCAAAACGTTCAAAAACCTTTGGCAGCTTCCCGCAGAAGACATGGTAAAAGAACTATTGGGAAATACCGCCTTACGGGATACAGATTTAAATCAATTGCACGGGCTTCCGGCAGCTATCGAAAAGGCTTTGGGGCTTTTAGAAACCGACGGTGTAAAAGAGGGGTACGAAAAATTTGAGGAAAGCTACAAATAAAGAAGTATGAAACAACGGTTAATAAAGGTACATGAAGCCGATAATGTTGGTATAGCTTTGGAAGATATATCCGCCGGGGAGATTGTTCGCTTTGAAAATCAGGACATAGAACTGTTGAACCGTACAAAAGCCAAACATAAGATTGCCTTAAAAGAGTTATTGGTAGGTGAAAGTATAATCATGTACGGGGTACTGGTAGGTACTGCAACCGCACCTATCGGTAAAGGTGGGCTTTTAACTATCGAAAACGTCAAGCATCAAAGTGAAGGAGTACAGGGACGAACAGAAAGGTATACATGGAACCCTCCCGATATTTCCAAATGGAAGGACAGGACCTTCATGGGCTATCACCGACCGGACGGACAAGTGGGTACTAAAAATGTATGGCTGTTCTTCCCCTTGGTATTCTGTGAAAATAGAAATATAGAGATTTTGAAGGATGCTTTTGAGAAGGAATTTGGTCTTGGTGAAATAAGCAAGCAACGACTATTATTAAGACGCCTTATTGAAGGAAAGGGCCCAAAGGGTGAAGAGGATTTTACCATGGGTCAAAGGCCCTTTGAAAATGTAGAGGTTAAATTTATTACCCATCAAGGGGGCTGTGGTGGTATTCGTCAAGATTCTGAAATGTTGGCCAAATTATTGGCGGGCTATGTTAAAAATCCCAATGTAGCGGGAGCTACGGTATTAAGTTTGGGTTGTCAAAACCTTCAGATAAACCTTTTAAAGGATGCCTTACACGGGATTGACCCCAACCTTGAAAAACCGGTTTTGATCTACGAACAGCAACAGTTGGGCACCGTCGAAGATATGTTGAATACCATCATCTTGGAATCTTTTGAGGGTATCAAAGAAGCGAATAGAATTGAAAGAAAACCGGCGCCACTTTACAATCTAAAATTAGGATTGGAATGTGGCGGTTCCGATGGCTTCTCGGGAATTTCCGCCAATCCTGCGCTGGGATATGCTTCGGATATTTTGGCCACAGTGGGCGGGTCACCCATACTTTCTGAATTTCCGGAGCTGTGCGGGGTTGAGCAGGAACTTGTAAACAGATGTGTTAGGGATGAAGATGTAGAACGGTTTATAAAATTGATGAAGGCCTATGAGAATTCGGCAGAACGGGTAGGTTCTCGGTTTTGATATGAACCCTTCACCGGGAAATATCAAGGACGGATTGATAACCGATGCTATGAAGTCGGCAGGAGCGGCAAAAAAAGGAGGCACTTCCCCGATTCAGTCCGTTTTGGATTACGGAGAGTACGTGACACGTCCCGGTCTCAATTTACTATGCACGCCTGGAAACGATGTGGAAAGCACTACAGGAATGGTGGGATCTGGTGCCAATGTAGTCGTCTTCACGACCGGTTTGGGAACCCCTACGGGAAACCCGATCGCACCCGTAATCAAAGTGTCCTCCAATACGGAATTGGCCCAAAAAATGCCCGATATTATAGATATGGATACAGGAGCCGTAATTAGGGGGGAGAAATCCATTAAAGAAATGGGAGAAGAACTATTGGAGTATCTTATCAAAGTTGCTAGCGGAGAGGTTTTGTCCAAGGCTGATATCTTGGGTCAAGACGATTTTATCCCTTGGAAACGGGGCGTGTCCCTTTAAAAATTCAAAATCTTGCAGGTTAGCTGAGGTCAGCTCTACTACAATGCCTAATTTTAGGGGTATTGTAGAAGTAAGAAGAAAAGGAACAAAAAATGAGTAAAGAAATAACCTATTATCAAGCAATAAATCCGGCAACTGGAGAAAAACTGGAAGGCGAATTTAAGAACTCCACTTGGAAAGATGTGGATATCGTGGCCAAAAAAGCAGCACTAGCGTTTCAAACCTACAGGAAGCTGGACAATGAAACCAAGGCAAATTTTTTAGAAACCATTGCCGATGAAATACTAGCGTTAGGGGATACTTTATTGGACCGCTGTCATTTGGAAACAGCCTTACCTTTGGGCCGACTTACTGGCGAGCGTGGAAGAACCATGAACCAGTTAAGAATGTTCGCCAGTGTCGTAAGGGAAGGTTCTTGGGTGGACGCTAGGATTGATTTGGCACAACCCAATAGGGAACCTTTGCCAAAATCCGATATACGGCATATGTTGATTCCATTGGGTCCAGTGGCGGTCTTTGGAGCTAGCAATTTTCCATTGGCTTTTTCAACGGCAGGTGGAGATACCGCTTCTGCCTTGGCGGCAGGATGCCCAGTAGTCTATAAAGGGCACCCGGCACATCCAGGGACAACAGAAATGATTGCAGGGGCTATTCAAAAAGCGATTAAAAAAACAGGTCTACCAGAAGGTGTTTTTTCCTTGGTTCAAGGGACTTCCATTCAAGTAGGTGAGGACCTGGTAAAACATGCCGAAATAAAGGCCGTTGGCTTTACGGGTTCTTACAAAGGAGGTATGGCAATTTTCAATTATGCCAATTCTAGGCCTGTTCCTATCCCCGTTTTTTCTGAAATGGGTAGCACCAATCCTATGTTCATATTACCAGGAGCCCTAAAGGAACGTGCCTCCCTATTGGCGGAAGGATATTCTAACTCCTTAAATATGGGCGTAGGCCAGTTTTGTACCAATCCAGGACTTAGCTTTTACACCGAGGGAGAAAATTCGGCGGAGTTTTTGGAGGTTCTTTCCGAAAAAATAAAAGATACTGAACCAGCCATCATGTTAACGGAAGGTATTCAATCGGCCTACAAAAAGGGTTTGGAAACATTTTCAAATACACATGACCTGAGTATTGTTGGAGAGGGCAAGGCTTCTAATGGTACTTTTGGAGTCAGTTCAAAAGTCTTTAAAACGACCATGGATGCGTATCTTAAAAACAACGAACTCTCTGAAGAAAATTTTGGACCGTCTTCAATCGTAGTGGAAGCATCCACAAAGGAGGATTTGTTGAAAGCTGCCCGTGAACTAGAGGGGCATCTAACAGCTACTGTCCACGGTACGGAAGAGGATTTGTCCGAGTATGCCGAGTTGTTTGAAATCCTGGAGCAAAAGGTAGGTCGGGTTTTGGTCAATGGATATCCAACAGGGGTAGAAGTTTGTCATTCTATGGTACATGGTGGGCCTTTTCCCGCGACCACAGCACCGAGTTCAACGTCAGTCGGAACCAATGCCATAAAGCGTTTTGTAAGGCCTGTTTGTTACCAGGATTACCCGGAAAGCCTATTACCACAAGAACTTAAAAACGACAATCCGTTAGGCATTTGGAGATTGGTGGACGGGGAATTCTCTATAAAGTCCGTATAAATTTTAATAGAGGGCTTAACCCTCATAGTATTTAATTCCTGGAATAGCCATCCTAAGGTTTTTCAGGAATTTTTTTGTTACTGAATCTGTGGTTTTAAGATAATCAACACGAGAAAAATAGCCTTAATTTAAAACTTCGGCTACATTCCATTTCCAAATAGGGCGGTTTCACGTTGGTTTTCAGTCACTTCACTGTATAATTTCCCAAGAGATCATACTTCAGTCATACATTTGTCCTGTAAATAATTCATAAACAGATTTATAACTAAAAATAAATATCATGAAAAAATTAAGTGTTTTATTAGGAATTGGAATTTTAGGTGTGTTGTTAATCTCTGCAAAAGCAACAAATTTCTGTGTAGATGCAGACCACAACCCACATGTATCTAATCATAATCCATTTGCCGAAGGATTACAAATAGAAATGGAATCTGCCAATCCGGATGCCAGCGAAATCGTTTTGTTGGAAGAAGAGGAAGAAGTGGATTTGGGCTTCGATACTGCGGAATACTTGCCTTTGGGTTTTAATGCCTATGAAGGTATGGAATTGGATGTTGAGGATATCGTAATCCTGGAAGATGAGGAAGAAGTGGATTTGGGTTTTGATGTAGCCCCATACCTACCCGAAAACTTTGATGCATATGCAAAATAGGTGGTTGATTGTTGTTAGTTAGCACCTTTTTTATAGGCCTTCATTAATTTGGGGGCCTATACTCCTTGAATGATACTTCATTACCCGACCAACCAAAATTAACGTACATTTGAAACCATACAATCCATGCACATTTCTACCATGTTTAAACCTGTAAAGAACGGTCAGATCTTAAAGATTTCACTGCTTTTAGCATTGTTGATATCGCTTCCTCGGTCTATTTTTCTATACAATATGTTTTCCGATGGGGACATTGAACTTTCCAGGGATTTATTTATTGATTTCCTAGGGCGTTATTTGTTTTTTGTAGTTTTTTCCTGGATAATGCTACAATTGAACACCAATGCCGTGTATCTCTACTTCAAGGGCCCCTCAACGTTACGTGTTATCATGTTGATGCTTGCGGATATTATTATCCTAATCGTATTTCTGAATCTTTTCAATTATTTATTCCCGTTCATTACAGGTGAGGAAGTAGATGAAAGGTCTCGCGGCTTCAACAATTTTAACTATACGGTGTTAATGGTAGTACTCTTTTTTATTGCCAGGGTTTTACGATTGCAGACAGATCAGCAGGAAAGTAAATTAGAGAATGAACGTTTAAAGCAGCAAAACCTACAGAACGAATTGGCTGCATTAAAAAATCAGATCGACCCTCATTTTTTATTCAATTCCCTAAACTCACTTACTTCTTTGATCCGGGATAACAAACCCGCCACTCAATTCGTGAACAAGCTTTCCCATATGTATAGGTATATCTTACAAAGTGGGGACTCTAATTTGGTAACCGTAAGGGAAGAGTTGAAATATTTGGAGAGTTATGCCTATTTGATTGAAACCAGATATAGAGATCGATTTAAACTGAATATCGAAATCGACGAATCCTGTCTCGGACGAAAAGGTACCCCCGTTGGCTTTACAGTTGCTAGTAGAAAATGCGGTAAAGCATAATGAAATATCTGCTTCCCATCCTCTTAAAGTGGACATCATACAAAGGAACGGGTCTATTTTTGTGGAGAATGTGATCCGACCTAGGACCAATTTGGCAGATGGGACAAAAAACGGGTTGATAAACTTAAAAAAGCGCTATGCCCTGCTTTTAAAACAAGAGTTGGTTATCCGACGGGATAATGATATTTTTAGTGTAGAGCTACCTTTAACAAAAGAGGCATGAAGGTAATCATTGTAGAGGACGAATTGGCAGCTAGTGAAAACCTGGCCTATCTTCCGGAATCCATTGATGATAGTATTGAAATAGAAAAGGTGTTGGAATCCGTCACCGATGCGGTGGAATTTTTTGCCCAACCCTATGATGCCGAGCTTATTTTTATGGACATCCATCTAGCCGATGGACTATCTTTCGAAATTTTTGAAAAAGTAGAGGTAACCACGCCCATTATTTTTACTACAGCCTATGACCAATACGCGCTTAAGGCCTTCAAGGTTAACAGCATAGATTATTTATTGAAACCAATCGATGAGGAGGAACTTTTGGAGGCCATAAATAAATTCAAAAGTAGGACTCCTGAAAAGGTTATAGACAAACAACAAATAGATAGTCTTTTGAGCTTGATCGGGGGAGGTGCGAGAAACTATCGAGAGACTTTTTTAGTAAGTCATCGAGACCAACTCATTCCCTTAAAAACGAATAATATTGCCTATTTCAGAATCGATACAGGGATAGTCAAAGGAGTTACGGTGGACAACCAATCCTATGTCATGGACAATAAGTTGGAAGAAATAGAGGAGGAACTGGATCCCGCAAAGTTCTATCGTATAAACCGTCAATTTATAGTAAGAAAGGACGCTCCGGAAAGTATCAAATACTATTTCAACGGTAAGCTTATAGTAACGCTATCCCCTGCATGTGATGAAAAAGTCGTGGTGAGCAAGGCTAAGGCCACAGCTTTTAAAAACTGGGTAAATTCTTGAAATAGCACCCCTTTTAGTGCATTTTTTGTGGTCGGCTATCGATTTTTCTTATCGTATCTTTGAGAAAGTACCATTGAGATATTCATAGGATGTCAAAGAAACAAGCACCACTTTTTGAAGGTTTTCCTTCCGTTTCCGCCAAAGCTTGGAAACAGAAAATTCAATATGATTTAAAGGGAGCCGATTACAATACCGAGTTGGTATGGACATCTAGGGAAGGAATCCATGTAAAACCTTTTTACCACAGGGATGATTTGGAGGAGGCCATGGCAGCCACGGATTCAGAAACGCCATGGAAAATTGGTCAATCCATTTATGCTGGGAATGTAAAATTGGCCAAGAAACGGGCATTGGAAGGATTGGAAAATGGCGTTGAGGTGTTACATTTTACCATTCCCAATGACGAGGTGGAACCTCAAGGTATTCTAAAAAATATTGATTTGGAGAAAGTCCCGGTTTCGCTCCAATTTGAATTTTTATCGGAGTCCTATATAGCCTCCCTTCTTAAATCTGTGGGTAAAGGAAAATCAAACCTTCATTTGAATATCGATATCATTGGGAATTTGGCCCGAACGGGAAATTGGTTCCATAACCTAAACAAAGACCATGAAGTGTTGGAGATGCTTCTACAAACTGGGGCGGATACTATATTGAGTATCGACACCACCTTGTATGAAAATGCTGGAGCAGATATGGTTCAGCAATTGGGATACGGACTCGCCCACGGCCATGAATATGTTCAGCATTTGTATGACAAGGGCTTATTAAATAACTTGGAAAGGGTCACATTTAAGGTGTCCGTTGGGAGCAATTATTTTTTTGAGATAGCGAAGCTTAAGGCCTTGAGAATTTTATGGAATACCTTAATGGATGACTATGGTCTTAAAACGGAATGTCATGTCGTAGCGGAACCCTCCCGAAGGAATAAGACCCTGTATGACTATAATATGAATATGGTTCGGACCTCGGCCGAATGCATGAGTGCCATACTGGGTGGCGCACAGGTAGTTTTCAACCACCCCTATGATAAAATTTACCATAAGGACAATGCTTTCTCAAGCCGAATCTCCATAAATCAATTGTTAATTCTAAAGGAAGAAGCCTATTTTAACAAAGTCCATAATGCTGCCGATGGTGCCTATTATATAGAATCCCTAACCAAACAATTGGCGGAAAAAGCGCTGGAATTATTCAAATCGGTTGAAAGGGAAGGGGGGTTCCTTAGTCATCTGAAATCGGGAACCGTACAGCAAAAAATCAAGGAAGCTGCCAACAAACAACAAAGGGAGTTTGATCAAGGGAATGAGGTACTTGTAGGTACGAACAAGTTTATGAATGGTTCTGATAGTATGAAGTCCGATTTGGAACTGTACCCTTTTGTAAAAACGCGCCCTAGAAAGACCTTGATCGTACCCATAATTGAATCGCGCTTGGCCGAAGCAACGGAACAAAAAAGACTGAACGATGAGTAGGAGGGACGTTCAACATATTAGTATTAAAGAAGCTAAGATTGAAAAGCTTTCATCTTCATCACCGACTGAAAATTTTCTGACCGCCGAAGGAATTTCTTTAAAAAGGGCGTATTCAAAAGAAGATTTGGAGGAGGTGGAGCATATGGATTTCCCGGCGGGAATACCTCCTTTTTTAAGAGGCCCCTATGCTACCATGTATGTTCAAAAACCATGGATCATCAGGCAATATGCAGGGTTTTCTACGGCCGAGGAAAGCAACGCATTTTATAGAAGAAACCTGGAGGCAGGACAAAAAGGCTTGTCGGTGGCCTTTGACCTTCCCACCCACCGAGGGTATGATAGTGATCACGAACGGGTCATGGGCGATGTTGGAAAGGCTGGGGTAGCCATCGATTCGGTGGAGGATATGAAGGTTTTGTTCGATGGCATTCCCTTGGATAAAATGTCGGTTTCCATGACTATGAACGGTGCCGTGATTCCCATTATGGCATTTTATATTGTGGCAGCCGAGGAGCAGGGCGTGTGTAAGGAGGAATTGGCGGGAACCATCCAAAACGATATCCTAAAGGAATTCATGGTTCGTAATACCTATATCTATCCTCCAGGTCCTTCCATGCGATTGGTGGCCGATATATTTGAATACACCAGCCAATACATGCCCAAATTCAACAGTATAAGTATTTACGGGTACCATATGCACGAGGCGGGAGCCCCTGCCCATATGGAATTGGCCTACACACTGGCAGATGGCTTGGAGTACATTCGTACAGGTCTCGGAGGCTGGTCTTAAAATTGACGATTTTGCACCAAGGCTTTCCTTTTTCGGGGGATTGGCATGAACCACTTTATGGAAATTGCCAAGTTAAGGGCCGGTCGCATGTTATGGGCTAAATTGGTAAAGAAGTTCAGCCCACAAAATATAAAGTCACTGATGTTACGGATCCATTGCCAAACCAGTGGTTGGAGTTTAACGGAGCAGGATCCTTTTAATAATGTGGCCCGGATCCACAATAGAGGCCATGGCTGCGGTATTTGGTGGAACTCAAAGTCTACATACCAATGCCTTGGATGAGGCGATTGCCCTACCTACCGATTTTTCCGCACGGATTGCTCGGGAAACCCAATTATTTCTCCAAGAGGAAACAAAAATCACTAGGGTGGTGGATCCTTGGGGAGGTAGTTATTATGTGGAGACACTCACGCATGAATTGGCACAAAGGGCTTGGGCCCTTATAGAAGAAGTGGAGGAACTCGGAGGAATGACAAAGGCCATTGAGGCAGGAATCCCAAAAATGCGCATTGAGGAAGCAGCGGCTAAAAAACAGGCCCGATTGGATAGTGGAACCGATGTACTGGTAGGGGTAAATAAATATCGATTGGCACAAGAAGATGAGCTGAGTATTTTGGAAGTGGATAATGAGAAGGTTCGGACGCAACAAATGACCCGACTTAAAAAATTGAAAGACCAGCGCTATGAAGGGGAAGTACAAGAAATTTTGACACGTATAACCCTCACCGCAAAAGATTCCCTTGAAGAAAACAAACAGCGCGATAATTTGCTAGCTTTAGCAGTAGAAGCTGCCAGGGCTAGGGCGACGTTAGGTGAAATCAGTACGGCACTTGAGAAGGCCTATGGCAGGCACACGGCAAAAACAAATACGATTACAGGAGTGTATTCCAAGGAAATCAAGCAAGACGATAGTTTTAAAAAGGCAGTCAAGTTAGCGGATCCAACTAGCGGAACAAGAAGGTCGTAGGCCGCGAATTATGGTGGCGAAAATGGGTCAGGATGGACATGACCGTGGAGCCAAGGTGGTGGCTACCGCGTATGCCGATTTAGGGTTTGATGTAGATATAGGACCTTTGTTTCAAACACCGGGCGAGGTCGCTAAGCAGGCTATAGAAAACGATGTGCATATTACGGGCATTTCCTCTTTGACGGCGGGGCATAAAACATTGGTGCCTAAAGTTATAGAAGAACTTAAATCCTATGGTAGGGAGGATATATTTGTAGTTGTTGGGGGTGTAATTCCAAAACAGGACTATGCATTCTTAAAGGAAAAAGGAGTTACCGCCATTTATGGGCCGGGAACTAAAATTAGTGAAGCCGCCATAGAGGTTTTAGAAATGTTACTTCACTGATTTTATAGTGGTATATACAAAAAGGAACCTATTTAGGATCCCTTTTTAATTTTGTATTTATTGGTTTAGGCAGTAGCGACTTCTTTCGATTTTTTGCCCTTCATCCGGAAGTATAACAAAGTGAATAGTACAATTAGTATGATTGGGAACATCATCATAGTTCCTATCGTAGCCTGTCCGGCTACCATTTCCAATTCATCACCCATTAAACCTTGCTCTGCTGCCATTTTCTGATCTGCATCGATCCACCCTCCAATAATAGGCTGAAAAATGGAAGAAGAAAACATTCCTACGGCACCAACGATTGACAATCCTAGAGCGCCACTTTTAGGGATTTTATCAGCTACGAAACCTAACATGTTCGGCGAGAAATAAGCAATTCCCAAAGCAAAGAAAATAGCAGCTACGTAGGCCATAGTTCCTGTTTGCGAGCTGAAAAGATATAGTCCTATAGTGGCCAATACGGCAGATCCCAACAATACCCCGGTTTGGTCAAATTGTTTTACCATATCACCACCAAAATATCGAGCGATGGCCATCAAACCTGAGGTTAATGCCAAAATTAACATAGGATGTGCACCACTTTTTGCGAGTATCAAGCCTACCCATTGGTTTGGACTAAATTCGGTAATGGCTGTCAATGCCATACAAATAATCATAAAAATAAACAGTGGCGTCAACATGGCCTTTAGGTTACCTGAAAGGGTTGCCGCTTCCTCTACCTTGGCTTTTGGCCAATCTTGTCCAAAGAATAAAAAGGCATAGATAACCGCGGGAATCAATAGCAACCAAACTTGACTTTGGCCTAAGATGCCCATGTTGGTCATCAGTCCGGAAAGCAAACTTCCAATGGCGATACCCCCTGGGAACCACATGTGGAACCTATTCAACATTTTACTCATTCTAGTACCTTGATAGGCATCCGCAATCATTGGGTTGCAAGCGGCTTCCGTACATCCGTTTCCTAATCCAATGAGCAAGTTGGCAACCAATAGCAAGCCATAGCTTCCGAGAGAAAATAAGAAGCAAAATACCAACGGTATGCGCAAAAAAGGCAAATTGCATGATGGCTTTTCCTCCTACCTTATGATAAATAAGACCACCAATAACCATGGAAATTGGGAAACCCAAAAACCACATGGAAGAAATAAGACCTGCTTCACCGGCGGTTAGTTCCAGTTCTGTTTTTAATTGATCCAAAATACCCGCCGCGATTGCAAAGGAAAACGCGGTAGTAATCAAAGCGAAACAACTGGCATAGAACAGTCTGTTTGCATTTACGTTTGAAGTTGCTGTTGAACTCGTCATATTTGTTGGTTTTGTTAATTTGTTTTTTTGGTTAGCACGCTAAACTAATAAAATTGCGATAATTTCCCTTGTTTTTTATGAAAATCATAGTTTAACGGTATCATTATATGAGATTATGAGGTTTTCAAAAGGTTTGTCTGAATTTTAAATAGTTGTAAAACAGGCTATATTCCTATTTGTAAACTACATTGTTAAAGTTTACCTTGGAGGAATATTGATTCTCTTTTATTCCATACATATGAAAAAAGTTTGGCCCCTAATTTTTTTATGGATTGTATTTGGTTGTAAAAATGAACAACCATCCGAAGTGGAAGCGGAACATTCCCCCAAGGATGAAAATTATGACCCGGAATCCAGCTTGAAAGAATTGGGCATTACATTAAGGCCTATAGGAAAACCTGTAGCCAACTATGTACATGCGGTGCGCACGGGTAATTTGTTGTTTCTTGCCGGAAAAGGTCCTAAACAGGCAAATGGAGAAAATGTAGTGGGCAAACTCGGGTTGGATTTGACCGTGGAAGAAGGTTATAATGCGGCTTGGGAAGCGGGCATCAATCAGTTGTCAGTACTTAAGGAGGAGCTCGGTGATTTGCGTAAGGTAAAGCGCATAGTCAATGTAAAAGGTATGGTCAATGCCTTACCGGAATTTACGGACCAATCCAAGGTCATCAATGGCTATTCGGATCTTATGGTACAAGTCTTTGGGGAAATGGGGAAGCACTCAAGAGCTGCCGTGGGCATGGGATCACTGCCAGGGAACATGGCCGTGGAGGTAGAAATGGTAGTTGAAATTCAGGATTATTAAATATTGGAATATGGTAAAGCGAAGTTTCTTTTGGATTTTGATGATTTGTATAGGGATTCCGGCATTTGCACAGGAAGTAACCTATACCCTAGAAGAGAATATTAATTATTATGAAGACCTAACCGAAACGCAAACGGACTATCAAAAGGAAAGATGTAAACTGGACGTATATTATCCTCAAGGGATGGAGAAGTTACCTGTAATAGTTTGGTTTCATGGAGGAGGTCCGGAGGCCGGTGAAAAACATATTCCGGACGGATTGAAGGAAAAGGAGGTTGTAATTGTAACTGTTAATTATCGCTTACATCCCAAAGTTCAACACCCGGTGTATATAGAGGACGCAGCTGCCGCCGTTGCCTGGACATTTAAGAATATTGACCAGTATGGTGGAGATAAGAACAAGATTTTCGTCACCGGTCATTCGGCGGGTGGATACTTGGCAAGTATGGTAGGCCTGGATACCAGCTATCTTTCCAAATATGATATTGATACCAATGATATCGCCGGACTAATTCCCTTTAGCGGGCATACCATCACCCATTTCACCATCCGTAAGGAAAATGGAATCCCGGGAACTCAGGCGATCGTGGATAAATACGCTCCGCTGTACCATGTTAGAAAAGATACACCTCCCATGTTGTTGATAACTGGAAACAGGGAAATGGAAATGCTTGGGAGGTATGAGGAGAACGCCTATTTCTATAGAATGATGAAGGTAGTTGGGCACGAAAACATAGAACTCATGGAATTGGATGGCTATGGTCACAATATGGTCTATCCTGCTGTACCACTTTTATTGAATTTCGTCAAGGAAAAATCCCAAGGGGAGTAGTTCGTTCAATGGAAATAGCAACGGTATATCCGCATAAAAGCGAATTGGGAGAGGGTCCTTTTGGGATGCACAGAAAAATGCCATTTGTTGGGTGGATATTCTAAATGGGCATATTCACGAATATGTTGTAGATGCGGATTCGTACAAACGATATGACACTCAAAAAATGGTTGGATGTGTTAGGATATGCAAGGATTGGAATTTTATTCGGCCACCACGGAAGGTATAGGGTTTTTGAATAGGGAATCGGGAGCGATAACCTATGTGCACCATCCTGAAAAGGGAATAACCGGAAATAGGTTCAACGATGGCACATGTGACCCCGCTGGGAGGTTTTGGATCGGCAGTATGGCGCTTTCAGAGGAAACGGGAGCAGGTTCGGTCTATATGTTCGAGAAGGGGAAAAGTAGCAAAAAAATTGACCATACGACCATTTCCAATGGATTGGCATGGAACGCAGATCATACGCTCCTATATTTTATAGACACGCCTACAAAATCAGTGGTCGCTTATGATTATCAACTTGAGAATGGTGCTATATCCAATGGCCGGACGGTAATTTCAATAGATGAAACAGAGGGATTTCCGAGACGGGATGACCATCGATTCTGAGGGTATGCTCTGGATTGCCCACTGGGGCGGATGGCAAGTGACCCGTTGGAACCCGGAAACTGGGGAATTATTGGCCCGAATTAAATTGCCGGTAGCGAAAATCACCTCGTGTACCTTTGGAGGAAAAGATTTAAAGGATTTGTATGTGACCTCAGCAAAAGTTGATTTGACCGAAGAAGAATTAAAGGAGCAACCATTGGCAGGGTCCTTATTTGTAATACGAAACACCGGGTATCAAGGTGTACCGGGATTTTTATATAAGAACTAAATAATTCATAATGAAACTAATACGATTTGGAAAGCAAGGAGCGGAGAAACCGGGCATGTTGGATAAACAGGGAAAAAGAAGGGATCTTTCCATTGAATTTTCAGACTGGAATCGTTCTTTTTTTCAAAATGGGGGACTTGAGAAACTTCGTGGGCTGAATCCTGAAAAGTATCCGAGAGGTAGATGCCAAGGAACGTCTAGGCTCCTGTGTTTCACGTCCTGGTAAGGTAATTTGTATTGGATTGAATTACTCGGACCATGCTGCCGAATCCGGTATGGCCATTCCCGACGAGCCCATCATTTTTCAAAAAGGAGCAAATACAGTGGTTGGGCCCAACGATGACATCCTGATCCCAAGAAACAGCCAAAAAACAGATTGGGAAGTGGAACTTGGCATTGTCATCGGGAAGGACGCTAGGTATCTGAATTCCATTGAGGATGCCAAAGAGTATATTGCGGGCTATTGTATTTCCCATGATGTATCTGAAAGGGCTTTTCAATTGGAAAAGGGTGGGCAGTGGACAAAGGGCAAGTCCTGTGACAACTTTAATCCCTTGGATTATTTTTGGCCACCCAGGATGAAATTGATGATGTACATAATCTAAAAATGAAGCTTTGGGTCAATGGGGATAAAATGCAGGATGGAAATACCAATACCATGATTTTTGATTGTTATTATGTGGTACATTACCTATCACAATTCATGACGTTGGAGGCAGGCGATTTGATTTCCACTGGAACACCCCCGGGAGTAGGTTTAGGAATGAAACCACCCGGATATCTTAAGGCCCGTGATACCGTGGTGTTGGAAATAGAACAGTTAGGTCGTCAAGAGCAAGTATGCCGAAACGCTTAATCGATAGTCAAAATTAAAATTGGGATGTTCAGTTTAAAAGGAAAGATTGCGGTCATAACGGGAGCTGGAAGTGGCATTGGAAGGGCTATTGCCACACTGTTAGCAGAACAGGGCGCCATAGTTCATGTCATAGAAGTCGACGAGGACGCCGCTAAGGAAACAGTGCGATTGGTCGGTGACTTAGGTGGTAAGGGTTTTTTGCACATTTGTGATGTGAGTAATCAATCGGCCGTCCTAGAAACCTTTAAAAAAATTGACAAGATTGATATTTTAATCAATAATGCGGGAATTGCGCATATTGGTACGGCGGAAAATACCAATGAAGCTGATTTCGACCGGATTTGTCAAATAAATATTAAAGGTGTTTATAATTGTCTTCATGCCTGCATTCCACAAATGAAAAAGCACGGCGGTGGTCGTATCTTGAACATGGCGAGTATTGCGGCAACAGTCGGGCTGCAAGATCGATTTGCCTATTCCATGTCCAAAGCGGCTGTTTTGAATATGACCTTAACCGTGGCCAAGGATTTTATAAAGGACAATATTACTTGTAATTCCATTTCACCTGCGAGGATCCATACGCCATTTGTAGATGGCTATTTGGCCAAAAACTTTCCGGACAATCAAAGGGAGATGTTTCAGAAATTATCGAATACACAACCTATTGGGAGAATGGCACAACCCAAGGAAATTGCTGGATTGGTATTGTATTTATGTAGCGATGAAGCCCAATTTATTACGGGTACTGACTATCCCATCGATGGAGGTTTTATTAAACTAAATAGTTAAGAATGAGACTCGAAAACAAAATTGCATTGGTAACGGGTGCCGGTAAAGGTATTGGCAGGGAAATAGCGGAAGGGTTTGCCGCCGAGGGCGCTACTGTAATAATTAACGATTTGCCGGGAACCGCCTATGCAGAGGTTGTAGTAGAGGAAATCATTAAAAATGGAGGCAAAGCCGAGTTATACGAAGGGGACATGTCTAAGGTGGCTGAAATTAGGAAAATGTTCGCCTATATCCGTCAGGAATATCGTCGTTTGGATGTTTTGGTCAACAACGCAGGTATTACGGGATGGAGCGATTTTTTTGATACCGATGAAGCCTTATTCGATAAGGTAATTAGCTTGAATATCAAAGGCACCCTATTTTGTTCCATTGAGGCGGCAAGGCTGATGAAGGAAAATGGGAACGGAGGTAGTATTATCAACATATCCTCTATCTGCTCCGTTCTAAGTGTAAAGAATCTTATTTGTTATTCCACAAGTAAAGGGGGCATAGAGGCGATGAGCAAACAAATGGCAGTGGAGCTGGCACCATATAACATTAGAGTAAACACATTTGGGCCGGCCCCATTAACACCCAGCGAAATTTGGAAGAGGACCCTGATTATAGGGAGAATTGGGGCCGAGTGGTGCCCATGAAACGTACAGGTGAACCCGAAGAAATGATCGGTCCAGCTATTTTTTTGGCCTCGGATGAGTCGAGCTATGTAACGGGCCAATTATTTTATGTAGATGGGGGATGGAGCGTACAGGGCAAATTTGCAGAAGACAGTATGGACAGCCAGTTGAAGAACAGTGGGTCCAAAAAGTAAAAGTTGAAAAACAAAAAGGGACGAATTGATGGTTCGTCCCTTTTAATTTCTGTAGCCTCGGCAAGAGATAACGTCGTTGTTCTTTAGTGGCTCATGTTGAAAATGCATACAGATGGCTATCGCTTTACAAACCTCAACAAAAAAAGGACTAGCAAGCTATCCTTTTTTTAGTTTCGGTTGTAACACCTTCGGTGAACTTATATGCATTTATTTGTAGCCTCGGCAAGAATCGAACTTGCATCTAAAGTTTAGGAAACTTCTATTCTATCCATTGAACTACGAGGCCATGTGGAAATATACAGCACTATGAAAATTTGGTAATAAGTTTTTGTCCTATCTCGGGATATTTAGCCAAGTTAATCAGGTAACGACGACTTTTCATCTTTTTGATATGGTTTTCAATTTTTCCAGCGACCAGAGAATCGGCGACAGCTAAAGTGAAAAAATATTCCCAAGGGATTTTTCCTTTGGTGAAGCCTATGTTACGTTCAATATCATTGTGAAATGCCAAGCGGCTTTCCAAATTTGCGGTCTTTCCTATGTAAAAAGTACCGTCTTTTATAGAACGAATAACATAAACAAAATACATTCCCTTTGGAATTTACTTAGTGATGTAATTTCAAAATTTCATTAGAACGTACCTGAGTTATGAAACTTCCCCCGATAGCTATCGGGGCTATCCATTGAACTACGAGGCCAAATAGGCTGGCAAAAATAGGGTTTTTTGTGAATTGTATGCAATAAGTATTATATCAATTTCTTCTAGACCAAATTTCATACATAGGTTCTCCCTTACTATTTTGCCCCGTATGATGCCAATCGTCTCCCTTAATTTCATAGTTGAATTGAAGACTGGCACCTACACGGTCGTTATCTCCGGAAAAAAACTCGATATTTTCAGTGTAAACCCCGTCCTTGGAAGTAAAACTACCTCCACCTGTTCCCGAAAACGCCATGGTTTCCGTTTGATAAGCAATCCATTGGAAACGGCCATCCATTAGAAATTTCAACGTTTTTCTTGGGTTTTCCTCACCCCGGCGGTCTTGCCCCGTGTCCGGACCTCTCGTTGCAAATAGCCATTGTCCGTCCAAAGCTTGTTCCATGGGTTCTTTTTTTTCAAAAGTCAGGTCATCATTCATTTGTAGTACGATGTTCTCCCCTTGTATCGAATAAGCCATTTCTATTGCTCTAAGACCATCCTTCTCAAAGTCGGAATTAAATTCGAGTTGCACAGTCAGCATTTTCCCATCCGTGGTATAGAACCCTCCAACCGTTTTTATAAACTCGGCGGGATTGGTTTTGTAGACCGTATGGGTCAGGTAACCTTTGTCAACTTTAAGTTCGTGACGTAGATCGTCCTCTCGGGAAATGTAGACTCCGGAAGAAATTTGGGCGTTCGTGGCGAGAATAGATAAGGTTAAAACGGTAAAACAGATGCTTTGTATAAATTTTCGTTGTTTCATCTTCATGATTTAATAGTCCATCTAATAATTTAAAATATTGAATATAAGTAGTTTGTAAAATTAAAACAACCTAAAAAAGCACTCTATTGATGTTTTTTTAACCCTTGAACGTATTTTAATTCAAAACCGTTGTTTTTTCATTTTTTTTGTTTTCATTTGTGCCCTAAAATAAGAGGAAAACTCTATTTAAGGCCCTGGCCTTTAGCTGAACATAATGCAATTTGTTTCTATGTTCGGATTTTTGGGAATTAGGAAGTCAAACCCAAAAATAGCTTATAAGATAAGCAGCCGAATTTTAAAGCTAACTTCCGATTTTAACCCCTCGATCGTGCAAAGTCAGCACATCTACTTCTTTATTCCTACCACACAGAAACAAATTCTTGTTTGATTAGAAAATACATTATGTTTTCTTAACATGAAAACAGCATTAATTTTTAAATATTAAAGCGTATTTTCAATCATCAAATACAATATCTTACATGAATACTAAATATATTGATCTAATAGATCAAACCTATTTTTTTCCCCAAGAGGAATTTACCCTTGAAGGAGACCACTTAAAATTTCACAACATCCCTCTGAACGACTTGGTAGAGGAGTACGGCAGCCCTTTGAAATTTACCTATTTACCTAAGATTTCAGAGAATATTGCACGGGCCAAGAACTGGTTTGTGAACGCCATAAAAAAGAACGACTATAAGGGCAAGTACCATTATTGCTATTGCACCAAGAGCTCACACTTTCAGCATGTTATGCATGAGGCACTGAAAAATGATATTCACATGGAAACTTCTTCCGCTTTTGATATCAACATTGTGGAACAGTTGAAGAAGGACGGAAAGTTGAGGGATGATGCCTATGTTATCTGTAACGGTTTTAAAAGGGAACAGTATATTGAGAATATTGCACGATTGATCAATAACGGACATGATAACTGTATCCCCATAATTGACAACTATGAAGAAATAGACTTGTTATCGGATAGCATCAAGAACACCTTTAAGGTAGGTATCCGTATTGCTTCGGAAGAAGAGCCAAAATTTGAATTTTATACTTCGAGATTGGGTATCGGGTATAAAAACATTGTCCCCTTTTACGAAAACCAGATCAAGGATAACGATAAGGTTGAACTTAAGATGTTGCACTTTTTCATCAATACCGGTATTCGCGATAATGCCTATTACTGGAACGAATTGGTAAAATGTCTTAAAGTGTACGTGCGACTTAAAAAGATCTGCCCTTCTCTCGGACAGTTTGAACATTGGTGGCGGTTTTCCCATTAAGAACTCCTTGGCCTTTGAATACGACTACCAGTACATGGTGGAAGAAATCCTAAACCAGATCAATATTGCCTGTGCGGAGGCAGAGGTGCCTGTTCCCAATATATTTACAGAGTTTGGAAGCTTTACCGTAGGAGAAAGTGGCGGGGCCATTTATGAGATTCTTTATCAGAAACAACAAAACGACCGGGAGAAATGGAATATGATAGATTCCTCCTTCATTACCACCTTGCCGGATACATGGGCCATCAACAAGCGCTTTATCATGTTACCCATTAACCGTTGGAACGATGAGTATGAAAGGGTTCTTTTGGGAGGGTTGACCTGTGATAGCGACGACTATTATAACAGTGAACAGAACATGAACGCCATTTATCTGCCCAAGTACAAGCGTGATAAACCTTTGTACATAGGATTCTTTAACACAGGTGCCTATCAGGAAACCATTGGTGGTTTTGGTGGCTTGCAACATTGCCTTATTCCCCAACCCAAGCACATCCTAATAGATAGGAATGATAAGGGAGAATTGATAACTACATTATATAGTCCACAACAGACCGCCGAAGATCTTTTGGAGATTTTAGGGTATGGGGACTATCAAAAAGAAAAAAGAAAAAATCGGCGAAGGCCAAGAAACAACTATCAAATTAATTTGTTCTAATTTTTAAATCAGATGAGTACATCAAAGAATTATGCAGGTATACCTGACAAATTCGCCCAATTGGAAACCGCTAAGGTTATTTTGATTCCATTCCTTATGAGGGTACCACAACTTGGGGCAAGGGAACGGTGAACGGACCCAAGGCCTTTTTGGAAGCTTCCGAAAATATGGAACGCTATGATATTGAGACCGATACCGAGGTGTACGAACAAGGTATATACTTGGCGGATGCTATAGAGGGTCATACCTCTCCTGAAGCTATGGTGAGCGCTGTTCATAAAACTACCAAAGATTATATAAAACGTAATAAGTTTGTAACCTTGGTGGGTGGGGAACATTCCATTTCCATTGGTACCATTCGTGCCTTTAACGAGTGTTTTGATGACTTAACTGTATTGCATATAGATGCCCATGCTGATGTAAGGGAATCCTACGCGGGTTCAAAATACAATCATGCCTGCGCCCTACATGAGGCAAGCCAAACCACCAATTTGGTTCAGGTAGGCATACGTTCTATGGATGCCATTGAAAAAACGATCATTGATGAGGAAAAGACCTTTTTCGCCCACGAAATGGTGGCCGATGAATATTGGATGGATAAGGTAATTGAGGCGATGACCGATAATGTTTTCATTACTTTTGACCTAGATGCCTTGGATCCTTCCATCATGCCTTCCACGGGAACCCCGGAACCCGGTGGTCTATTATGGTATGAGACATTGGAGTTTTTAAAGCAGGTTTTTGAGGAAAAGAATGTGGTTGGTTTTGATTTGATGGAGCTTTGCCCAAATCCTTCCGCTAAATCCTCGGATTTTGTGGCCGCAAAGTTGTATTATAAAATGTTGAGTTATAAGTTTATGGGACAGGACGCTGATGAGGAGTATGACAACACCTATGACGTGGACTATAAATCGGGTAACAGTTTAAAGTTTAATGATGACGAAGAATAAGGGAGCTATCTCCAATTTTATTGAAAAATACTATTTACACTTCAACGCCGCAGCCTTGGTGGATGCCGCCAAGGGGTATGAGGAGCAACTGAACAACGGGGCCAAGATGTTGGTCTCCTTGGCGGGAGCGATGAGTACAGCGGAGTTGGGAAAGATTTTTGCGGAAATGATCCGTCAGGACAAGGTGCAGATCATTTCCTGTACCGGTGCCAATCTTGAGGAGGATATCATGAATCTGGTGGCGCATTCACACTATAAACGCGTCCCAAATTATAGGGACCTAACCCCGCAAGAGGAGTGGGATTTGTTGGAAAAGGGTCTAAACAGGGTTACGGACACCTGTATTCCGAGAGGAAGAGGCCTTCCGTAGGTTGCAGAAGCATATCTTTAAGATTTGGAAGGATGCAGATGATAAGGGAGAACGCTACTTGCCACATGAATTTATGTACAAAATGTTGCTTTCGGGTGTGTTGGAAGAATACTATGAAATCGATTTGAAGGATTCATGGATGTATGCGGCTGCGGAGAAAAACCTACCTATTATTTGCCCAGGTTGGGAGGACAGTACCATGGGGAATATCTTTGCCTCGTATGTGCTAAAAGGGGAGTTGAAAGCCAGCACCATGAAATCGGGTATTGAATACATGACCTTTTTGGCGGACTGGTATACCGATAATTCAGAAAACGGTATCGGGTTCTTTCAAATTGGAGGAGGAATCGCGGGCGATTTCCCAATTTGTGTGATTCCTATGCTATATCAGGATATGGAGCGTACAGATACCCCTTTCTCGAGCTATTTCTGCCAGATCAGTGACAGTACCACCAGTTATGGTTCCTATTCCGGGGCCGTACCCAATGAAAAGATTACCTGGGGCAAGTTGGATATAGACACCCCAAAATTTATTATAGAAAGTGATGCGACCATTGTTGCACCTTTAATTTTTGCTTATCTTTTGGACTATTAATTATTTATGGACAAGAACGCACATTTAAAAAGAGTCATTGTAGATTTTAAGAAGTTGACCCCCGAAGTGTTGAAGCTTTTAGTGGAGCGATATCCTGATGGGTATGATGATCGTAACATCATCTCCTTCAAAAATGCCCAAGGCGAGCGCATAGAGGCCGTGGAGGTGTTGACGGAGGATACCAAATATTTGGTAAAGATCAGCGCCAAGTTGGAGTACACCATGGAAAACTATGATGAGGACGACTACGAGGATTTTGATGACGATGATCCGGATGCAATCATGGAACCGGATCCTAAGGATATGGTGGATGGGGACGAGGACGATGATTAGTATCAGGCCGTTGCTAGTATAAAGGAAGTCAATTACATAGACGATATTGGGTTTGGGTTTTTAGGATTCAAACCCATACTTTTTTATCCAACATAGTCTTTTGAATATCGGATATCCCCTTTAATGTTATGAAAGTAGAGGAAATTGAAAATATTGAACTGGAGTACCTAAGCCTTTCCGACTATAAGGAATTGAAAGAGGCAATGGTCACCTCCTATCTGAATGTTCACGATGCCGCCTGGACGGAAAAGGAAATAGATCGTTTGATCAAGAAGTTTCCGGAAGGCCAGGTAGTGATCAAGATCAACGGGAAGTTGGCCGGTTGCGCCCTTTCCATCATCGTGGATTATGCCAAGTTCGAAAACAGGCATACCTATAAAAAGGTCACCGGCAATTATACCTTCAATACCCATACGGACGAGGGAGATGTGCTCTATGGCATCGATGTGTTCATCGTACCTGGTTTTAGGGGCATGCGCCTGGGAAGACGATTGTACGATTACCGCAAGGAACTCTGTGAGAAACTAAATCTAAGGAGCATCGTTTTTGGAGGGCGTATGCCCAATTACCACAAATATGCGGATGCCCTTACGCCCAAACAGTATATAGAAAAGGTACGCCATAAGGAAATTGAAGATCCCGTCCTAAACTTTCAGATCAGTAACGATTTTCATCCCTCCAAGGTGATGAAAGGGTATTTGGAAGGGGATAAGGATTCCAACGACTTCGCCATTTTAATGGAGTGGGACAATATCTACTATCAAAAACCTACGGATGAGGTAACCACGGCAAAGACCATTGTTCGGTTGGGGCTGATCCAATGGCAGATGCGTCCGTATAAGGATATTGACGAACTGTTGCAGCAGGCCGAATACTTTATCGATTCGGTATCCGGATATCGGTCGGATTTTGCCCTGTTTCCGAGTTTTTCAATGCACCGTTGATGGCAGGTACCAATCATATGAGTACACCGGAAGCCATCAGGGAACTGGCAAAACATACCGAGGTATTGGTCCGGAAGTTTTCGGAATTTTCCATCACCTACAACATCAATATTATTGCGGGGAGTATGCCGGAGGTTATCGATGGTAAACTCTATAATGTAGGGTACCTGTGCCGTAGGGACGGTTCTTTGGAGCGTTATGAAAAATTGCACGTAACCCCGGACGAGGCCAAGGTGTGGGGTCTTCAGGGCGGTACCAAGCTTCAGGCTTTTGATACCGATTGTGGAAAGATCGGTGTACTTATCTGTTATGATGTAGAGTTCCCTGAACTTCCCCGTTTGTTGGCAGAGGAAGGGGTGGATATTCTGTTTGTTCCCTTCTTGACGGATACCCAAAACGGGTATTCCCGTGTGCGCAATTGTGCCCAGGCTAGGGCCATTGAGAATGAATGCTATGTGGCCATTGCAGGCAGTGTCGGGAATTTGCCCAACGTGCAGAATATGGATATCCAATTTGCACAGAGTATGGTGTTTACACCCTGTGATTTTTCTTTCCCCACAAACGGAATTAAGGCAGAGGCGACTCCCAATACGGAGATGATCCTCATTGCCAACGTGGACATCAGTCTGTTGCGGGAATTGAACCAGTTTGGAGCGGTGCGAAATCTTAGGGACCGCAGAACCGATATTTTTGAACTAAGAAAAAAATAACATTGGAAAATTTAAAGATCATAGGTAGCGAGGAATGGTGTGTGTTCAAGGACTTGGGCGTTCCGGCCATTAAGGCCAGGGTAGACTCCGGTGCCAAGACATCTTCCATACAGGCGACCAACCTAAAAATAGTGAACAAAGGGGCCCAGGAATGGGTAAAATTTGAGGTGAACCCGTTGCAGGAAAACCGTAGTATTGCCCTTACCTGCGAGGCCGGATTAATAGACCGCAGAATGGTAAAGAGTTCCAGTGGTATCTCCGAGGAGCGTCACGGTGGTGCGTACGCCCGTCACTTTGGGAGATAATACCTTTGAGATCGAGCTGACCTTGGCCAATAGGGATACCATGGAGTTTCGGATGTTGTTGGGCCGTGAGGCCTTGACGGACCGATACATCGTGAACCCGGCGGTCAACTATCAGGTTCAGGATTTTTCGGATGAGGAAATCAGTGAAAAGTACAAACCCTATTACAAGGAAAAAACGGGATTGAAGATCGGCTTGTTGGCGAGCAATCCCAATCTATACAGCAACAAACGGTTGATGGAAGCGGCCGAGGCCCGGGGCCATGAAATCGTGTTCTTGAACGTGGAACAGGCCTATATGAAATTGGATGCCCATTCCCCGGAGATCCGATATCGTGGGGGGAATATCCTAAAGGACTTTGATGCCGTTATTCCACGGATTAAACCTGCGGTGACCTTTTACGGCTGTGCGGTAATCCGCCAGTTTAATAATTTGGGGGTGTATTGCCGGAATTCCGCGGAATCCATCACCCAGTCTAGGGACAAGCTTTTTGCTTCCCAACTGTTCTCCAAGAACGATATCCATATCCCCATCACCGGTTTTGCCAAATCGCCCATGGATACCAAGGACTTGATCAAAATGGTGAACGGGGCACCCTTGATCATCAAATTGTTGGAAAGTACCCAAGGAAAGGGGGTGGTTTTGGCAGAGACCAATAAGGCCGCAGAGAGTGTGATCAATGCCTTTAAGAGTGTCAATACCAACATCTTGGTGCAGGAGTTCATCAAAGAGGCCAACGGGCAGGACATTCGTTGTTTTGTGGTCAACGGTAAAGTAGTGGCAAGTATGCAGCGCCAGGCGGAAAAAGGCGAGTTTAGGGCCAATATACACCAAGGAGGGAAGGCGTCGATGATCAAGATTACCCAAGAGGAAAAGAAATTGGCCTTAAAGGCCTCCAAGGCCTTGAATTTGGCTGTGGCAGGGGTGGATATCATCCGTTCCAATAAAGGGCCGTTGTTGTTGGAGGTAAACTCCTCCCCGGGTCCGGAAGGCATTGAAAACGCTACGGGCAAGGACATCGCCAACGAAATGATCAAGGCGATTGAAAGGAAGCTGAAGTTTAGTTAAGCACTACGTGTTGTAACCAACTATTTTTTGTGTTTGGAGTGGTGTAACCCGTTCAATGGATTCATTTATTTTATACATTTGGTTTCAATAAAACGATACCTATGTAGTTAAGGTTTTGCAAGTTAAAGCGTGTAATGGTTCACCCCAAGGGAGGTTGGCATCATTACACATCGAGCAAAAATTGATTACTAGTTATGTGTTGTTTTATGAATACTTTTCAAAGTCTCATCAAACATACTTTAAGGGATTGGACCACGAGGACTTTTACGAAAGCCCTAAGATGTGATGTAACCTTTTATCATTTCCTGTAGTCAAAAGCCCTTGCTCAATACGAGGGTATTACTTCAACAAACTTTTATAAAAACTATGAAAAAAATAAAATGGGTATGGATTGCCATACTATTTGTGACGACTGCCAACGCACAGTTTATCAAGGAAAAATCCGTAAATGCCCTGATCGGATACGGTTTAAGCTACCCCAATAATAGTTTGGGAGATGTCTACAATGACGGACTCTATCTCCAAGGCGAATTGGTACTAAAGGCCGCTTCCTGGGTATCCTTTAGGCCATACGCAGGCTTTATTTTCACCGGAAACCAAGGCAAGGATTTTAATGGGGATCCTACGGATGAAAGTGCCTCTTCCAAGGCATTGTTATTGGGAGGAAAGGCACGATTACGTGGACCCATTCCGTATGTGGCACCCTATTTGGAATTGGGTGTTGGAACATCCATAGGCAGCTTTAGGACAATGACCTATTTTGATGATTTTGATAAGACAGGGGTTATCTATCACATGCCTTTTTCCTTTGGCCTGGAGTTGGGGAAAAACCATAACGTGGATCTAGGATTTACGTACTACTTTCAACCAAATGTGGAACAAATGGTGGGTGCCTTTGCCGTGGGGTTGAACATCCCTTTGCGCTCTTAATAAAGCCATAAGCAACTAGTGGAAAGCATTCCTTACAACGGTGGGGAATGCTTTTTTGTTTCGGTTTCGCATTGTAATGATGAGCTGGACCTGTACAGGACTAAATATTCTTAGCAAAAAACCGACCCCGAAAATCCGTTTTTGGTAAAATCTTGGCACCGAATTTCATATTGTCATATTTCTTATCTGCGATTGATTTAAAAAACGGCAATGAGCCTATTTTTTGAATACATTTAGTTATAACAAAATGATAACTATGTAGTTAGGTTTGTTTTAAAGCGGAGATTTTAAGGGTGCACCCTGAGGGAGGCAGCACCCGTTAAAGTCGAACTAAAAGAATCGTTCACTAAAAAAAAAGCATCCTATGAAAGCATTTCAAAAACCCACACAGTACGGAGACAGCAAGCACCTATTTTTTCAACGACCCATTAACCGTTCCGTACGTGATATGGAAGGGAAGGACGATTGTTTCCTTTTTGGCATCCAATCTACCTTGAATACGTTTAAGAACCAGCACATGTACAGCTTTAAGGCTGCGAAATAAAGACAGATAAGCGAATCAAATAGAAAGGCCCTTCCTAGTGGAAGGGCTTTTTGTTTGGTTCTTTTTTAATTCAATCCACAAAAGCAGTACCAAAGAGCTATCGCAATTTGTATTAGCAATACGTTAAAATTCAAGGCTTTATTTGTAGGTACTGATTATTTGTAAGATTTTTAAGTCATATCCTTTCAAGTGCCAAAATGATATGATTCTACTGAAAAAATCTTCGAGTATAACAGTCTTTCTTTTTATCGCAATTTCCTTATCTAGTTTAATTTCCTGCGCTCAGAAAACTGACAAATACAATTTAGGTTTTGAAAAACAGGAGGACACTTCGCGTCTTTCAGACGGATGGATAAAATGGGGAGCATACGAATTAGCTATAGATACAGACGCCCGTTCAGGGAGAAGGTCGGGTAAGATTGCTTCCGGTTCGTCCGAAAAGGGTTTTGGCAGTATAGCCTATGAGATACCCGCTAATTATAAGGGTGAGAGTATCGAGTTGAAAGGTTACATGAAGATTAAAAATGTTTCCGACGGATTTGCAGGACTTTTACTGCGGGTAGATGGGAACGGAAGTACTCGGCCTTTGACAATATGCAAAGACGACAGATTACCGGTACAAGGGATTGGGAGCAGTATGTTATTACTCTGAATTACCCTGAGGATGCCCAAAAAATATTCGTGGCTGGTATTTTGGTAGGAAAGGGAGAAGCTTGGTTCGACGATTTTGTACTATCTATAGATGGAAAGGATGTGCAGAATCTCAAGGAGGTTGAATATAAACCTAGCAAGGCAGAGCTGGATAAAGAATTTATTGATGCTTCCCGCATTGAGCTTAGGGAACCATCACCAAGGCAGATCGAGAGCTTGGAATTGCTGGGTAGGGTTTGGGGTTTTCTTAAATACCATCACTCCGAAATTGCAAAGGGAAATTACAATTGGGATTTTGAACTCTTTCGATTTTTACCCACCTACTTAAAGGCGGCGGATAAGAATGAAAGGAATCGGCAATTAGTAGATTGGATAGCGTCTTTAGGCAAATTGGAAGACTGCACAAATTGTGAACCCACGAATGAAAGTGCATTTCTTAAGCGATTTGAAATGGATATATCAACAGGAAGAAGATTTAAAATCGGTCTTATTGGATGTATATAAAAACCGCTCACAGGGAAAACACTTTTACATTACCATGGCCGCCAATGTAGGTAATCCGGAATTTAAAAATGAGAACTCTTATTATGATATGCCTTATCCAGATGAAGGTTATAGGTTGTTGTCCTTGTATCGTTATTGGAACATGATCAACTACTTTTTTCCATATAGGCACCTGATGGACGAAAATTGGAACACCAAACTGGCCGAATACATTCCTGTCTTCCTAAATGCTAAAAATGAATTGGAATACGAGCTGGCCGCCCTTCAACTTATTGCAGAGATACAGGACACGCATGCCAATATTTATGGTGATATGGAGCAGTTAGATGCTTGGAGGGGAATCAATTATCCGCCTGTGCATGTGCGTTTTATTGAGAACAAATTGGTGGTGACGGACTATTACAATGAGGAGTACGCAAACAAGGACGGATTAAAAATTGGGGACGTAATTTCTGAAATCCAAGGAAAGCCCATTGACGAGATTGTAGCGGAAAAAACGAAATATTATCCCGCCTCCAACGTCCCTACGCGGTTACGGAATCTTTCTGAGGATATATTGCGTTCCAACAACAAGTATTTGGATATAACATTGATCTCGCCGGATAGGGAACCAAGGACACAAAGCTTGACCTTATATCCCAAGGATAGTCTAGATATTTTCAGATGGTACAAAAAAAGAGAGGGAAGTTCCTATAAGATCCTAAATGGCAATATCGGCTATGTAAACCTTCAAAACATTAAAGAATCAGATGTATCCAAAATAAAGGAGGAACTCAAGGATACCAAGGGGATAATAGTAGATATCAGGAATTACCCTGCCATCTTTGTTCCCTTTAGTCTTGGATCCTACTTTGTTTCCCAATCCACACCTTTCGTAAAATTTACTCAGGGCAATACGGATCATCCCGGTGAATTCACATTTACGGATATTTTGGAGATTCCCAATGACGGAGAAGCCTATGAGGGCAAATTGGTAGTATTGGTAAATGAGCTCACCCAAAGCATGGCAGAATATACGACCATGGCCTTAAAGGCAGGGGAAAACACCACGGTTTTGGGCAGTACTACGGCCGGGTCGGACGGCAATGTATCCACCATTCTTCTTCCTGGCGGACTTAGGACTATGATTTCCGGTATTGGAGTCTATTATCCTAATGGGGAAGAGACGCAAAGAGTTGGAATTGTTCCGGATGTAGAAGTAAAACCAACTATAGAAGGCATCCGCCAAGGAAGAGATGAGGTTTTAGAAAGGGCGATTCAAATCATATTAGAGGAATAAGTATAATAGAGGTCATATCAAGAAGAACTGAGTTCAAAAACGTTCTTTTAGTTCACCATAGCTACAAACCTCAAAAAATGAAACAACTACCGACTTTATGCCTCTTAATTTTTTTCAGCTGCAAACCCACGCCCAAAACCGAAGCAACATCTGATGCCGAAATTGACCCTACGGTCTACGAAATTTGGGAGGATTTTACCCAAGTAAATCTAGCATTTAAGGATGAAGAAATGCCTGAGTCTTGGTTTTTTCACGATAATCAAAAAGACGCCGATCGGTTGGCAAAACTGGTTATAGACGGGAAAAAGAGGGCATCATCCGGGCTTTACAAGTGGTATGAGGATGCAGGGGCAGATTTGCCTAAGGTGGGTACCAAGCATATCATCACCAATTTTAACGGTACGGCCCAGGCCATTATAGAAATCGTACAAGTGGATACGGTGCCTTTCAGTGAAATTTCAGTCGCTTATGCGTCTTTGGATATGGGTACGGATGTAGACCCCTTGGTAAAATGGAAAACCGCCCATGAGGCGTTTTTTAAAAGCACCTTGGAAGAAAACGGTCAGAAATTTGACGAGGATATGCTCGTGGTCTGTGAAACCTTTACAACCATTTGGCCAAAGAATCCATAACGGGTGCAAGCCTAAGAGGACTCCTTTTTTCGATTTCATCTTATTCTATAACGTTTATCTTTTGTTTCACTACCTTGGGTACGGAAACCACCTAGCCCATGCTCGCCCAATTTGAACAATTTTATCTGACCATAAAAAGCAACCGCTGGTATTGGTTGTTTTCCATTTTTTGTAGGGTGTCCCTGGCCTTTGCCTTTTTGGTGGCCGGGTGGGTCAAGATCATTGGGGAGCGCTTTGCCAGTGGCTTGTCCGTCATTCATCCCATGGGCGCCTATCCGGAGGCCCTACACCATACGGGTTATTATTACACCTTTATTGGGGTGGCACAGATCGTAGCCGCCATTTTATTGTTGATTCCCCGTACCGTGACCTTGGGAGCCTTGCTTTATTTCCCGATCATTGTCAATATCTGGTTGCTCTCCTATGCGGTACGTTTTGAGGGCCCTATGTCACAGCGCCCCTCATGGTGTGGGCCTGCCTCTTTTTGATCGTATGGAACTATGACCGGATGCGCTATTTGCTCCCCCTGAACCACTTTTCGGATTTGGGAATCCTCCAAAAACCGGAGAAATACAGTTGGAAGTTTCCCTATCTTTTTGCGGGTTTTGTGTTGTTGGTGATGGTGGGTACCGTAGTTTATGCCGAGTTTGGACATGAAGTGATGCCCCATAATTCGATCGGGGATTGTAAAAAGCAATTCACCAATGCCCCCAACCAAGAAGCAGGATATCAATTTTGCGAATGCATCCATACGGCCGGAAACGACTTGGATAGCTGTTTGGAAACCTATGAAGAAGCTGTAAAACAGTAGCTATGAAATTATCCGAAGAAGTAAAGCGATGTATGTCCAAAAGCGTGTTGTGCTGGTTGGCCACGGCATCCAGGGACAACCTGCCCAACGTTTCCCCAAAGGAAATCTTTGCCCTATACCAAGAGGATAGAATCATCGTGGCAAATATTGCCTCGCCCCGGACGGTAAAGAACATAAAGGAAAATCCGCAGGTATGCATCAGTTTTCCGGATATTTTGGTACAAAAAGGCTTTCAAGTAAAAGGCAGAGCTGAAATAATCAAGAAATCCAATCCCGATTTCCCAGCTATGGAAGGGATATTGACTCAAATGACCGAGGGGAAATTTCCTTTTGCGACCATCACGAAGATAACCGTGGATCAGATAAAACCCATCATTGCCCCAAGATATCTACTGTACCCGAAACTACGGAACAGGAACAGATAGAAAGCGCCAAAAGGATCTATGGCTTTTGATAGAAAAATGCCTTCTGTCGGTTTGAGTCTCGGCTAAAAATAAGTACCCATTTCAGGGTTTTACATTCAACTATTAATAAACCACCTTGATTCGTATCTTTAAGTACCGATCAAACCCGTTGTATATGAAACCAAGAATCCCTTTTTCCCATTATAAGCTGTTCCAGTTCCTTGTTGTTGCCATGTTTGCCCCTATGCTGTTACAGGCCCAAGAACAGGATTCCATCACCATTGTGGAAGATGGCTTTATTCAAAAAATGGACGATAAAATCGCCATGGACCTCTCCTTGAACAATGCCTTTGAGGTGTTTGAGGTACGTACGCCCAATCAGAAGTTGGTCATTCACCCCAATGCATCCACCAACCTCAGGTACAACCTCAATTACCGCTTTATTTCGCTGGGTTTCTCCATAGCTCCTGATTTTATTCCGGGCAACGGGGACGAGGATCAAAAAGGGGAGACCAAAAGCTTTAGCTTGGGAACGACCCTAATTTTTAAGCACAGTTTTTTCGAGGTCTCTTACGACAGGGTCAAAGGATATTATTTGGACAATACAGAGGATTTTACCACCCTAATTCCCGGAGACCCCTATATTCAGTTCCCGGATCTTAGATATAAGGGTTTTTCCCTTTCGGCAGGGTACTACAACAATTCCAGGTTTTCCTTTAAGAGCCTTACCTCACAAACGGAGAGGCAGTTAAAGAGCGCCGGTAGTTTTATGCCTACCTTCAACTTAAGGTATTATATTGTGGACGATACCTCGGGAACACCCGGTACGCAGAAGTCCAATAACTGGGAAACGAGCATCGATCCGGGATATGCCTATACGTTTGTGGCCAAGGAAAAATATTATCTCTCCCTGGGTACACAGGCCCATGTGGGGTATCTGCATACCAAACTTACCACCCGACTCAACACCGGGGAGAATATCAGCGATCAGAATAATTTTTTGTTCCGATGGGACGGAAGGGTAGGCGTGGGCTACAATGGCGACCGATTCTATTCCGGCCTGTACGGAACACTTTCGGGAACCCAATACAAACAAGAAAATACGACGGTGGTCAATCATGATACCAGGGTATTTTACCATCTCTTTTTGGGAATCCGTTTGGATGCTCCCGATTACCTGAAACGAAAGGTAGGCGCCTTTGAGGATAAGTACCTCAAATAATGCCAGTGAATCAAAACTATCCCTAAAATGGGGTTCCTAAAATACGGGAAGGTGGTATTTTTGCACTACTCCTTTTAAGTTGCCATGACGAACGAACAAAGCGCCATACGAACCACGTATTTCAGTATCATCGGGAATACGGGTCTCGCCTTAGTAAAGGGATTGGCCGGATTTTTTGGAAATTCCTACGCCCTTATTGCGGATGCCATTGAATCCACCACGGATATTTTTTCTTCCCTGTTGGTGTTGTTCGGTCTCACCTATGCCAAAAAACCTGCGGACGACAACCATCCCTATGGTCATGGAAAGATAGAGCCTTTGGTGACCTTTTTGGTGGTCGCATTTTTGGTAACTTCCGCCACGGTCATCGCCTATGAAAGCATAGAAAACATCCGTACGCCGCACAAAGTACCCAAACCATGAATCTTGATCGTACTGGGTGTCATCATTCTCTCGGAAGGAAGTGTCTTATAGGGTAGTACTTAAAAAGAGCAAACAGACACACAGTTCCTCGTTAAAGGCGGATGCCTGGCACCACCGTAGCGATGCCATTACTTCGGTCATGGCCTTTGTGGGTATTTCCATTGCCCTGATTTTTGGTAAAGGCTACGAAACGGCGGACGATTGGGCGGCACTATTGGCCTCAGGCTTTATTCTGTACAACAGTTACCTTATTTTTAGACCGGCCCTGGGTGAAATTATGGATGAACATCGGTATGACGACTTACTCGATACCATAAAGGAAGAGTCTGTAAAGGTGAAAGGAATCGTAGGAACCGAAAAATGTTATATCCGTAAGGCGGGTATGAAATACCATATCGATCTGCATGCCATGGTAAAGGCCGATATATCCGTTCGTGAAGGTCATGAAATAGCCCATCGGTTACAAGATCATCTCAAGGCGGTCATGCCCAATTTGGAACATGTATTGATCCATATAGAACCGGATGATTTGGCGATGAATGATTAATGTAAGGGGTATAGTCGTCCAAAGCTAGGATTTGGCTTCATTATCCATGGATATGGATACGTTTTAGGGGAGAAACCTGCCGAACTTTGTTAAAACAAAAACAATGACATTATGGGTACGAATAAAATTGCAGTAATTACAGGAGGAAGTAGGGGACTGGGCAAGGATATGGCCCTTCAGATCGCAAAGAAAGGTTTGGATGTGGTGATAACCTATCATACCAATAGGGGTGCGGCCGAGGACGTCGTAGCACAGGTTAAAAAATATGGGATAAAATCTTTTGCCCTGCAATTGGATACGAGCGATGTTTCCACCTTTGATGCCTTTTATGGCCGTTTGGAAGAAGGCCTCGAGGAAACCATGGATAGCACCCACTTCGACTTTCTCATCAACAATGCCGGTACGGGCATTTACAAACCTTTTTTGGAAACTACCGAGGAAGATTTCGACGAAATGATGAACGTCCATTTAAAAGGGGTGTACTTCCTGACCCAAAAAGCATTAAAATACTTGAACGATGGCGGAGGAATCATTAATATTTCCTCCGGATTGGCTCGATTTACCTTTCCCAAATCCTCGGCCTACGCGTCCATGAAGGGTGGCGTGGAGGTCTTTACCCGATACCTTGCCAAGGAATTGGGAGATAGAAAAATCAGGGCCAACGTAGTGGCGCCAGGTGCGGTAGCTACCGATTTTGGCAATGGGGAGAACAAGACCAACGAACAGAAGCGGAAAATGGTGTCCAGTGTTACGGCCTTGGGAAGAGTAGGGGAACCGGAAGACATTGGAGGATTGGTCGCTTTTTTATGTACGGAGGATGCCCGATGGATCAATGGTCAGCGTATTGAGGCATCTGGTGGCACCATGTTGTAACGGTATTTGTATTATTAGATTTGAATATTAGGATTTAAGATTCTCCAACATAGTTTGGGTGGTCAGGTCAGGATCAAATTCGGTTGCCATCCCCAATCCTTCTGTGCGTCGGAATCGTCAATGCTTTTAGGCCAGGAGTCGGCAATGGCCTGTCTAAAATCAGGCTCATAATCGATATTAAAATCGGGAAGGTGCTTTTGAATACTGCGGGCCATTTCCGCCGGGTCAAAACTCATTGCGGAAAGGTTATAGGCAGAGCGCACTTTAATGTTTTCGGCATCTGCTTCCATCAACTCCAAAGTGGCCCTTATGGCATCGTCCATAAACATCATGGGTAAAGAAGTATCCTCCTTCAAAAAACAGGTATAGCGCCCTTGGCTTAGGGCCTTGTGATAAATCTCAACGGCATAATCCGTTGTACCGCCACCGGGCATGGTCTTCCAGCTAATGAGTCCCGGATAGCGAAGACTGCGTACGTCCACGTTGAATTTCTTAAAGTAATACTCGCACCAACGTTCCCCGGATTGCTTACTGATACCGTATACCGTACTAGGTTCCATAATGGTATGTTGGGGTGTATGATCCTTGGGGGTATTGGGGCCAAAAACGGCGATACTTGAGGGCCAAAAGACCTTGTTTATCTTTTTCTCCTTGGCAAGGTTCAGTACGTTGAAAAGGGAGTTCATGTTGAGGTTCCAGGCACGCATGGGAAATTTTTCGGCTGTGGCACTGAGCATGGCGGCCATCAAATAGACCTCGGTGATATCATAGTAGGCCACCACTTCTTCCAAGGCATCATAATTGGTGGCGTCCAGGATTTCAAATGGCCCGGAATTCATCAAGCTATCACTGCCCTCACGGATATCACTGGCAATAACTCGGTTATTCCCGTAACGTTCCCGTAAGGTAAGGGTGAGTTCCGTTCCAATTTGTCCGCAGGCACCAATAATCAAGATGTATTTTTCCATTAAAAAAGAAGTTAAATGACCTATTGGGTAAAGATAACTTTTCTTAAAAGTTGTACCTTCGATCTATGCCAAAATTCCTGTATTTTCTCGTAATTCTGTTGCTTATGGGCTCCTGTAAGGAGGGAGTCCAAGAGACGGCTACCGTGTCGGAATCTAGTTTTGGGGCTATGGCCAATGCTATGCCCAAAGTGGTTTCAGTCAATGCCAAAGCAGAGGCTATTTTGTCCCAATGGAAGGAGTACTATTCCTTTCATCAGAGTTTTGAGCGTCTCTATACCATCGATTTTAGGGAAGATTTGGTCTTGGTCATCGAGGATTTGGTGGAAAAGCAAAAGGTATTGGAGGCAAGTGAATATCCTGCGGAGTTCAATATTCCACAAGTGAAGGGTAGACAAAAGGTGGTAAAAACGTATATACTTAAGACAAAGGGCGATCTGGAATATAGACTAAACCCTGAGAGTTCCATGAAGGAACTGATAACCGCTTACAATGCATTGAGGGAGCAATTCAATGTGACCGTAAACAATACTTTGCCTACAGAACTGATTGAAAATGAAGACATTTAGCTGTATACTTTTTCTTTTTGGTTGTATCCTATTGAAGGGACAGGAAGCAGAAAGAACTAACATAGATCAAACATTGGATGCTTGGCACAAAGCAGCTGCTGAGGCTAATTTTGATGCCTATTTTGGATTGATGACAGACGATGCCGTTTTTATAGGTACGGATGCCACTGAAAATTGGCAACTGCCCGAGTTCAAGGCCTATGCAAAGCCCCATTTTGATAAGGGAAGGGCTTGGAGTTTTACAGCTGTAGAACGCCATATTTATTTGGATGCTTCCGGAGAAGTTGCCTGGTTCGATGAACTTTTGGATACCCAAATGAAATTGTGCAGAGGATCCGGGGTTCGGAAAAGGTTAATGGTTCTTGGAAGATTGCCCACTATGTACTCTCCATTGCCGTACCCAATGATAATGTTGCGGAATTGATCAAGATAAAGGAGGCTACGGACAACGTTTTGTTGGAAGAACTGCGTAAAAATTAAAAAACCGTCCAAAAACATCAAAGTTCTTAAACGGTCTTTTCTTATTTCTTAAACCTTTTATTGCTTTGGTTCAGTAGCCGGCGCTTCTTTTCCGGAAGTCAGTGCCTGTTTGCTCAAACTTGCCAAATTAAAGTTAGGATCAATCGCCAGGGCTTCATCAATGATGGCTATGGCTGCATCTATATTTTCCTTATCGTTGTTATATTGAACCAGCCCCTTTAAATGAAGGAAGGCCGCTTTTAATGGAACCTCATAGGGCTGTTGGCGCTCATAAAAGGCATACCGCATGTCATCCTTGGCGTTTGCAATTCCATATTCAATGTTTGTTGATGCACCTGCGTTATCCCCCACTATAATCTTTAAGTCGGCCAATTCGTACGCCAAATAAGGATTTGGATTTCTTTGATACAGTACCTCGAATTGTTCCAAGGCTCTTTTTGGCTGGTTCAATGCCTTTAGGGAAATGGCCTTTACCTGTACTGCCAAGTCGGAATCGTTATCCACTTTTTCAATGCCTATGGTATTAAGTGCCTGTAAGTGCTGGTTGTCATTGGCGTATATATAGGCCAAGGTATCCATACGCTCTTTGGAAGGGGATAGTACATTCAAGTGGGTTAGGGCATTGATGACACCATCCACATCACCTTGCAATCTCATCTGGTTGTAAAACTGCTCATAATGCTTTTGCAGTTCACTTTTGGTCTGTGCCGTTCCATAAAGACCTACGGATAGCACTAGTACCATAACTAATTTTTTCATCACGTACTGATTTATTTTTTGGTGCGCTAAACTATTAAAATATTCCGAATGAACTTGTTAAGGAAAGCCTTAATTGCATGTAAAAGAAAAAGGACGCTCTTTTGGCGTCCTTTTTCTTTATGGTTTTAATGTCTTATACTAGGGAATAGACTTGCTCCTTTTGTCTAAAGTTCTTCAACAATTGCGCATAGAAACCAATACTTTTTCGATCCTTTTCAATACAGGAGCGCAAGAAACTCTTTAAGTTACCGAACAACAGATTGATATGTAGAATGGGCAAGTTGATATTTAGTTTGCCCGGGTTATAGGAATCATCGTCCATTAGGACATCCATTTCAATCCGATGTCGATGATAGTCGATCGAAACATCGGCTGCGTTGTAATATTTTTTTAAAAGTGCCACATGTAATTGTGTAAACTTTTCTGATTTTCGCTTTGCCCCACAACTCTGTGTGATCAAGCGCTCCAACTCCATGATAATCCGTTCGTTTAGCTTAGAATTTTTCATGATACATTGTTTTAAAGTTTACATAAAGTTATGCATTTCATCGATAACTATTTAAAAATCAATGATTTATTAACATGAATCACTCTATTATGTTGTGAAAACCAAAAAAAGTGTGGTAAACGATACTTAAATAGAGGTTAAAAAACTGTAATATTTAGTAATAAAAGGACTACAAGATGTAATTTTTTTAAAGTTGTTACTCGTATTCTCCATATATACCGGTGGTTCAAGGCCTTGTTCCATAGCCTTTTCGGTATAATAGGATTCCTTTGTCGGGTGTTCTGGGTAGACCGCATTGAGCAGAATTCCCCATGCATTTTTTTGGATGATATTGGTTATAATGCCAATGCAATCATCTAAGTGTATGAGGTTAATGGGCGCATTGCCCCCTGTAAGGTTGCGTCCTTCCGGATAACATGTTGACCGGATGTCTATCCGGACCAATGAGCCCGGCAAATCGAATAATGGTCGACTCAACATGGGAATTTTCCCGAATGAGCTTTTCCGTTTCCAACAATTGCTTACCAGCTTCCGAGCTTGGTATAGGAATGGTTTCCTCATTCACTTCCCCTTGATTTTCACCATACACAGAAGTGCTGCTCACAAATAGGATGTTATTTACTGAGGAAGACGCTATTTCATTCAGCAACAACTGAATTTTACGTACGTAGTTTTCTTTGGGTCCTTTGCCACGTAGTCTCGGTTGGAATATTTATGATAAGAAAATCTATGCCGTCTAAAAAGGCGGCTAGGTTGCCCTTGATTTCTGATTCGGAAATTTGAATCAAATAGGAATCAATGCCCAAATGGGTAAGACTATCCATTTTATCCTTGGAAGTAGTGGTTCCCTTAACCGTGAAACCTTGTTCCAAAAGGTTTTTTGCCAGGTGCAGTCCCAGCCATCCGCAACCCAAGACTCCAATTACCTTATTCAAACTTGATTTTTTGAATGGTTACTATCGCATCGTTCAAGACAAAGGGCATCGGGATATTATCTTCCGGCCTCTTAGGTACGGTAAACATGGGATTACTTAATAAATCATTACTGGCCTCGTAAAAGGTCAGTTCCAGTTTTTCTTCCGAAGGATATTCCAATTGAAGTTTTGTAATATCGTTTTCACTGATGTAGTGCGTAACCAGTTTACCATTTCTTCTTCCCTTCAAATAGTAATCGGTTAAAGGAATACCGTTTACCACTGCCTTTTCAATAGAGGTGGCATTAGTGAAAATTTCCAATCGGTTTACATTTCGTTGGGGAATTATTTGAAGCTGTATGAACCTCGAGGCACCTAAAATAGTATCCGAAAGTATCTCGATGACCGGTGGTGCTATTTCCTTTGTAGGGGCTTCCGCTATGTAACTAAATCCTGATCCGTACTTGCTACTAATGGTGTTTTCTGCCAAATCCTGGGGACGTTTTTTGGTCTCTCCTATATACTGTTGTGTCCAATCTGAAAGCACCTTTTCATAGGTGGCCCAATGACTTTGTTTTTTATCGACGTTCCATACATATAATAAACTAGTAGGTTTTGGACTATCGACGTTAAAATCGGAATTCATATGAGCCGATACAAAGAAGCCCGTAAACAGTAAGAAACTCAAAAAGGCCAAACCTCTTTTATTGCGGTATCTTAGGATTAGGGGTAGCAACAGGAAAAAAGGTCAATGTGGTGAACACAGTACTGGCCACCATCATTTTAAGTCCTAGGGCAATAGGAAAAAGCTGGATTAATGGGGCAAAAAGAAAAATAGCGGGTAGACCTAAGAAAAGCAATAAAAACCCATTGGGGTTTTTTTGATTAATGAGAATATATAGGGCGACCAAGCCCGCATATATGGGAATGACAAAAAATGCGGCACCGTTCAAATAAAGACATAGTAAGGTACAAATGACCAACCATAAAAATAGGGGAGCGACCAAGAGGTTGGGTGTTTTTACCACTTGAAACTTATGATAGGCGTAGAAACAGATGCTCAATGAGAAAAATACAAAAACTAAGATGTAGGCATGCCCATTATAGGTAAAGCCATGGAGCATATCCAAATACTCGGGTAAATCGATTTTAGAATGTCCCATGAGAAGTAACCCACCACCCCGTTGATAATCAGGGCCAGCAGCATAGGGACAAATCCCTTCAAAATATCCTTACCATTCAGAACCTTTTTTTGAATGCCTAAAACCAATAGCCCAACAAAAAAGGCAATTCCTAAAAAGAGCATGGGCCAGATCCATTCAAATGGATAGGATACCATTTTAAAAAATGGCATATTGAAATAAACGGATTCCTTTAGGCTTCGGACAGTACTCAAATCCAAATCACTAAAATGATTCAATAAAGCGGTAAGATAACTACCTTGATGGGCAAGGGTATTTTTGTCCAATCGTTCATAGGTGTCCTTTGCCGTATGATAGTCGAAATGGTCATCTATAAAGGCGAAATTAAACCCATCTATGTCTGCTTTTTCCCTAAAAACCGTTAAGTCCGTATCATTCGGGAGCAATTTATAAATACTGTAAGCAAGGGAGTTTGCTACGGGATATTCCGGTTTCGCTTTTGTGAACTCTTTTATTAAATTATAGTTTCCCCTATTGGTTTCCAATAACATAATTCCAGGACCTCCACTGCCGCGCGCCTCAAAATTAAGAACCAAGCCAACATCCTTGATCCAAGGGTGTTCCTTTACAAACAGGTCGGCCCCGTTCAAGCCCAGCTCCTCAGCATCCGAAATTAGGATGATAATATCGTTTTTTGGGGCTTCATTTTTTGCCAAAAAGGACCTTACACCCTCTAGAATGGTGGTGACCCCACTACCGGCATCGCTGGCCCCATAGGAAGAATGCGGACTGCTATCATAATGGCTTAACAAGAGCAGGGCCTTGCCCTCACCAGTACCTTTGATTCTTGCCAAAATATTGGTGGCTTTACTGAGATTTGCCCAATCACCGGCGGTATATCCCGTTTGCAGTTGGGTTTGCAGGCCCATTTTTTCCAATTGTGAAACGATGTAACTCCTCACCTTTTGATGTCCCGGGAACCCGACTCCATGTGGCTCCTTGGTAATTGCTTCTACATGCTCCAAGGCCCGGTCTGTAGAAAACAGACTTTCGTTTTTATCCATGTCAGGGGAATAGGAAGGCATTAAGGATGAGATGCTCCAGTAAACCGCGAATGTAAGTAGGAGCAGCGTAAGTACGGAGGAGGTCTTTTTCATTGGTTATCGGTTCTGTCTAAAATTATTAAATATTAAAGAGATGGCACCATTCATCTATTTTTTTTACCATATTAACTTTTTTTTAATATATTTATTAATCAACCACTAAATAAATCATCATGGGAATCAAAAGCTTTCAAGGAATTCGGAAGATTGTTAAAAAGGAATTTGAGGCCCCTATATTGGTGGCCGATTATATGACGACTAAATTGGTGACCTTTAGACCGGACCAATCCATTTTAGAGGTGATGGAGAAGTTTGCGAAGCATCATATTTCAGGGGATCCCGTGCTGGATGACAATGGATTTTTGGTAGGAATTATTTCTGAGGCCGATTGTATGAAACAGATTTCGGAGAGTCGTTATTTTAATCAACCTATTTTGGAAAAGAATGTGGAGAACTTCATGACCAAAAATGTGGAAACCATCCCACATGATATTTCAATCTTTGATGCCGCCGGTATTTTTGCACAGCATAACCGAAGAAGGCTTCCTGTCATGCGGAACGGTATATTGGTCGGACAGATAAGTAGAAAGGATATTGTAATTGCGGCCCTAAAATTGAGCGGCCACAACTGGAAATAATTTTTTAAACCAAGTTAGTTAACAAAGGTGCTTCCAATATGGGAGCATTTTTTTTAGGATCTATTGAATTTCGGTCGTCAATTGGTTCAATTCTGCCCACTCCGTCCAAGAACCATCATATAGTCTTAAACTCTCTTTGTAACCTATTGCGCCGGCCAATAAGATGATACTAGCCGTAATGCCGGAGCCACAACTGAAGACCAACTCATTGGAATCCTTGATTTTGTTTTTAAACAATTTATTGATTTCATCTCTAGACTTGTACTTTCCATTATTGAGTACATCTTCATATGGAATATTTACCGAGTGCGGAATGTTACCACTTTTTAGATGTTTTCTTGGTTCCGGTGCCGTTCCATTGAATCTTCCTTCCGATCGGGCATCTACGATTAAATATTTTTGTCGATCTACATTTTCCTTGACCTGATTAAATGTTACAACCAATTCTTTATTGTAGTTTGCTTGAAAGTTTCCTTTGGTAAGGGGTTTGGAATGTTTTGTTGATGTTTCAAATCCATTTTGGATCCAGTCAGGTAGCCCACCATCCAAAACTGCAATATGGGTATGTCCCATAATTTGGAACAACCACCAAACCCTCGGACTGGTATATATGCCTTTATTGTCAAAAACCACGATGTTGGAATCTTTGTTAATCCCAAGTTTTTGGCATTCAATCTCGAATTGTTGAGGTTGTGGAACAGTGTTGGGAAATGGGCTCGAGGTATCCGCAAAAGCATGTTCCAAATCAAACAACCTTGCGTGGGGGATAGTCCGTTCATTGAAAGTTGTACTTGCATCAAGGATTATGAGATTTGGCATTTCCATGTTTTCGTGCAGCCATTTTGACGAAACAATTTTTTCCATTTAATAGATGTTTTCTTTTATGAATTTATAGGATTTATTCTCGTTTTACGATCATGTAGTAATCATTGTCCAAGGGAAGGTATCCCAGGTCATACACAAAATAGTATGTGGTTCCTTTTTTTGTGGTATACAGATTGGTGATGTATTCAAAATCGAAACCTTTGTCCATCAATCGTGTTTTTGTAGTCTTGGTTTTACCGTCCGTAAGTTTAAATCCGTCCAAAACCCGGTAGTTTTTTCGTAAGCGGTTGTTGATGTTCCGCATCAGGTTTTTACTATCCTTATTGACTTTATTATTATACGCGTTTCGGCAATAATCATTGCAGAATTTTTTGTCTACCCTTCCCATGACCTCCGCGCCGCACTCCAAGCATTTTCGTTTCTCCATTTTATTGTCTTTTGTAATTGAATTGTACCTCTTCTTGGGTACCGTCTTCATTTCCAATCACGACATATAGGTTAACTTCTTGGTCAGAGACCCTTTCCAAGGTAAAGTCATCAAAATAAACTTTATCATCTTCTATTTTGACCAGTTTGAAATCGACCGTTTCATCCTTTTCTTCCCAGCCTCCAAGGTCACCATCAAAATGTTTTAGTTGAAACAACAAGGTCCCGTCCACTTCCTTTATATGTCCCAATTCGTAAAAATTGATACTTCCTTCCACGACGAGCTTAAAGGAAAACATCATAGAGCCTCCCAAAGGCGGACTCCATATTTCTTCTGTTATACCACCGAAGGCTTCCCCTTTCCAATGCCCGGTCATCCATTCCACCTGTTTGAGGTTGGCAATGGGCGAATCCATACCTTCTTCCCAAGAAACGGTATTTTGTGCTGAAATGGATAAACCCAATAGCAGAAAAATTAACAAGAACCATCTCATACCTAAGCAGTTTGCAACAAGGTACTAATTATCCGTTTACAAACGGCTAAAATTATTGCTCATAAAATTCAATAGGCAAATCGTCAGGGTCGGAAATGAAGGTGAACTTTTTTCCAGTGATTTCATCTATGCGAATGACTTCTATTTCTATATTGTTTTTGTTACAATGTGAGACTATTTCTTCAATGTTTTCAACCTTGAACGCCAAGTGTCTCAATCCACAAGATTCCGGTCTAGAAGTACGTTTTGGAGGATTAGGAAAAGAGAAGAGCTCAATGATATAGTCACCGTTTAAGGCCAAGTCCAGTTTATAGGATTCCCGCTCTTTTCTGTAGGTTTCATTTAAAATGGTCAGTCCAAGAAATTCGGTATAGAATTCCTTTGATTTTTCATATTCGGAACATATAATCGCAATATGGTGGACTTTGGAAAGCATTATGAAATCACCTTAATTTTATATTTGCCCAATAATCCCGGTAGGTTTTCCAAAGAAAACTGGCAATGGTACAAATCGTTCCGTTCCGGGTCTAATATGATATTTAATGAGGTACTGAAATCAGCTTGGGAAAGGTTGGTATTTTCAAATATGGCATTCTCGAGATTGCAACGTATGAATTCTGCCTGTGTTAGATTACAATCTGTAAAATCGGCCCCCAAGAGCCTTGAATCGACCAAACGGAGCCTTTTAAGTTCAAGCCCATAGAAGGAGCTATAATTAAGGGTACAGTCCAAGAAATTGAAATCCATGAGGAAATCGTTACAATCCTCGAACTTCATTCCCATCATTTTGCAATGCTCAAAAGAAACTTCCTTAAAAATGGTATTGACGATATTGGCATTGCTCAAATTACATTCCGAGAAAGGTACATTCCATAAAATTCTGATTGTCAAGGAAACCATCAGAAAAATTGCAGCCCTCAAACCTACAATTTTCATATTCCGCCTTTTTCAAGCGATTTTTTGAAAAATCCTGTGAAGTATAGGTTTGGTCACAAATAAAATCTGCCATGTGTTCCAGTGTTTATTCTTCCATGATGATAGCTGGTAACTCCAATGATCGGTACATTTGATTGTATCCTGCCATTGACTGTTGGATAATGGTCTGTTGTTCTTGTTTTAATCCGTTCCAAAGCCTTAATAAATCATTATATCTCTCCTTGGCCCCTTGGGTAACCTTGGGTTCCGCGACATCTATATATCCTTTAAGAGTCAAGAGTTGGGCGTTGAGTTGGTTCTTAAAGTTGATGACATCCTGAAAAGTCTTTTGTTTGGGTTGGATCAATTTTTCCTCCCAATCCGTAATTTGTTTTAAAATAGAGTCACCCTGTTTTAACAATTCAGACGCTATTTCATCTTCCTCCAATAAACTCTTGTAGTTCTTTAGCTGTTCTTTAGCCGAACGCATCGCATTGACAGCTTCGTGGATTTCTACGACCGTTTCATCAATGGTATTCAACATTTCTTGCTGTTCCGCATAGTCGGCAGGGGTCGACTTAACATTGGGGTTGGCCAAAATACTGACATTAGTTTCTGTGCTTGTGCTTGGTATGGAAAGACGAAGGGTGTAGGTTCCCGGGGCCACGGTAGATCCTTGATCACCTCCCAGGACGAATACATTGTCCACAGCCACAATGGGATCTCTTCTAAAATTCCAAGTGAATCGATTATAGCCTTTTTTTGAAGGTAACACCTCGGGCTTTGAGGGGCCTCCTGGCCAGGATTTAAAATTCTTTGGTTTTTGGTTGGTAATGGTACGGATTACCTTTCCCTGATACAGGACTTCCAATTTAAGTTCAGTAGAGTCCAGTTTTTCCTCCAAATAATAGTCGAAGGTTACGCCACTTTTTGGGTTGGAACCTTCACCGGGACCTGGGTTTTCGCTATAACCCCCAAAAAATAGATAAGTATCCTTAGGTTGAAAAATAGTAACGGACTGTTTTTCGGTCTTTATATTTTGTATGGCAGCTAAATCGTCCAATATCCAAAAGGCCCTACCGGCAGTGGCGGCAACAAGGTCGTTGTCATGAATGATGAGGTCGTTTATGGGTACTATGGGCAAGTTCAGCTGCAACGGTTGCCAATTTTGACCATCGTTAAGGGAAATGAACAGCCCCGTTTCGGTGCCGGCATACAAAAGACCTTTTTGTTTTGTGTCTTCCCGCACAACTCGGGTAAAGGTGTGCTCTCCAGTGATACCGTTCACGATTTTCGTCCAAGTATTTCCATAGTCCGTAGTCTTGAAAATATAAGAATGTAGGTCCATCGACTTGTAACGCATCACTACTACATAGGCGGTCGCTGGATCGTGAGGGGAAACCTCGATGCTGTTCACAATACCATCTGCTATCCCAGTTGGGGTTACATTCTTCCAGTTTTGGCCCCCATCCCTCGTTATGTGCAATAGACCGTCATCATTTCCGGCCCAAAGTACCCCTTCTTCATGTGGAGATTCTACCAAATAGGTGATGGTATTGTAATTTTCCCCCCCTGCAGCTTCATTGGTGAAGGGTGTTCCTCCGGCCCCATGTTTGTCCTTTTCGTTTTTGGTCAAGTCTCGGACTAATGGCGGTTCAACTAATACCCTCATCGGTCGATTTAAATACTACGTTACCTGCATGATAGATTGTTTTTCTATCATGTGGCGATGCAATAATGGGGGCGTTCCAGTTATATCGATATCCGGCATCCTCAGGAGCTATACTAAGTCCGAGTTCGGATACTCTTTTATGGGTTTGGATTCCTTGGTGGCTGCATCCCATTTGTCGATGTTGCCCTGATAAGTTCCACCGTAGATTAGTTTGGGGTCGTCCGGATCAAATGCCAAGAAGGCACTTTCTCCCCCGGCCACGGCATACCAATCTTTCCAGTCGATACCGGAATCATTGGTCCTGGATGCAATGGCGACCGTTGAATTATCCTGTTGTCCCCCATAGACATTGTAAGGAACCAAGTTATCGGTTATCACCCTGTAAAACTGGGCCGTTGTCTGATTTTCCTGCGTACTCCAACTTTTTCCGCCGTTGTTTGAGATATTGGCTCCACCGTCATTGGAGTTGATCATTTTTTGATTGTCATATGGATGGATCCATAAATGATGGTTGTCCCCATGGGGTGTGGAAACCGTGGAAAAGGTTTTGCCTCCATCGATGGATTTGGTTACCGGGGCATTCAGGACATACACCACGTTCTCGTTTTGAGGGTCGGCAACTATTTCAATATAATACCAAGCCCTGGCTATATTGATACTAGTCCTTATTGACCTGTATCCACTTTTTACCTGAATCGTCCGAACGGTACACACCACCTTTTTCACCCTCGGCTTCTATTACTGCAAATACTTTCTCCGGATTGGCGCGGGAAACCGATATACCTATTTTACCCATTTCTTCCGGTAGCCCTTCCTTTAATTGTTCCCAAGTTGTACCACCATCTGTGGATTTATAAATTCCGAATTTTTGCCGCCAGATTCCATGACCCATGGATATCTCCGGTGCTGCCACATGGCCGCATACAAAATCAATGGGTTTTTCATATCCATGGATAAGGAAGAAGCTCCTGTGTTATTATCCACAAAAAGCACATTTTCCCATGTAGCACCACCGTCCATACTTCTGTAAATACCCCTTTGGGCACTATATCCATATTGTGCACCTTGGGCCGCAACAAATACAATATTTGGATTTGTAGGATGGATAATTACATCCGAGATATGCCTAGTTTGGTCCAAACCAATATGGGTCCAGGTCTTTCCGGCATCGGTAGATTTGTAGACCCCGTCGCCCATGGAGGTCATCACCCCCCTTGCCGCATGTTCACCCATGCCAGCATACAAAATATTTGGATTGCTTTCGGCCACAGCAATGGCACCTACCGTACCGGTTTTCAAAAATCCGTCCGAAATATTCTTCCAAGTAAGGCCATCATCAGTAGTTTTGTAAATTCCACCACCCACGGTGCCCATATAATAGGTCATGGGTTGACCAACTACCCCAGTGGAGGCCACACTTCTTCCTCCTCTTGAGGGACCAATGTTTCGCCATTTTAATCCGGAAAACATGGAATCTTGAACTTTGACATAGTCCGATTGGTTTTTGTTTTTTCTTCGTTGGGACTCTAGCCCTAGGGGTAAAATACAAAGAAGGATAAGGAGGTAGTAAATTTTTTTCATCAGCGGTTTAGCTTGGTTAATTTGCATGAAGATAGTAAAATGAAATATACCATTCCAACCCTATGGACAGGTTTAAAAAGATTGACTTTACAACTTGTCAGGTTGGCCTAGTTGAGGCCAAGGTGCTTTTCGAATTTGGGGAAATGTAGCTATTCAATTTATAAATATTCCCAATATGGGCTGTTGAAATTGCCAAATTGATTTAAATGTGTTCCTAACTTCATTTTTAACTGTAAACTTAATAAGTTAGCCCGCCTTCAAGGGCTACTAACACATTACTTTTTGGGAGAAAGAATAAGTTTTGAAACGTTAAGGGAGTATTTTCCAAAGGGCCAAATCACCACCTACGAAAAAGACTATGTTATATGTGATGTGCACAAAAGGGTTAAAACCTTCAGATGGTTGTTGGAGGGGAGTATTGACTACTACATACCCGTTGAGAACCCGGACAACGATATTCGGTAAACAACAGTTCAGAGCCTTTTACCACCATTGGTCTAAATGGTTTTAGCGTAAGGAATCGGTATACGTATAAAGCTATCGTATCCTCATCTAAGGCATTATTCTATGAAGTTCCTTTAGAAGAATTGAAACACTATGTAGAACGGGATGCAAAAAACAATCTGCTGAAAGGTATTGGGGTAAAATTGTACCATCAGCTGAGGGCCGCGTTATTAAAACAAACGGAACTGTTGACTCCTGTTCGATTTCAACCTTTTTTGGAGGACAGGGAATTTTTTATTTCCCGGAAGCCGAACGGTCTGAAATAGTTTCCATCATGCGACGTTCCCCTTTTTTAGACCATTTTGGTGAAAAATACCTGAACAGATTGGCCAAATCCGCGGAACGACGCGAATATGAACCGGATGAAATCCTTTATGTTCAGGATCGACCCAGCAACGGGCTCTTTATACTTATCCATGGAGAGGTCGCCATAAAGCGTATAGAGCATAATATTGAGATACGCCAAAGATTCATAAAGAACTCCTGGATTTATTTTTGGATGGTCTTCCCTTTTGGGCGAAAAGGATATCTGTTCCGCAATTACGGCTACCAAGACCTCTGCTTATTTTATACCGCAATCCGAATTTTATCACTTATTTAATGAGGACAGCTGGTTTGAAAAGGAGTTTTTCAAGCTACTATTATGGTTGATGGGCAACCAGCTAAACGCGGCCTTTGTGCGTTATATTGGATTATTGGGTAAGTATAATATCCAGGCAGTCTATCAATTGATCAACAACAATAAATCTCGCATTGCCTTATCCTCGCCCTTACACCAAGTTCCACATTTATTGAAAAATATCAATACTAAACCCTTTGCCTACAAGGCCCTGTCCGATATCCTTTTAAGCGGCTCCGCCTTGGAAAGGCATTTGGCTTCTTTAAGTCTGGAACTTTTGGCCGAAGATAAAAAGGAACTGAACTTCATTAAGGGACTGCAACATATTTATGAAACCGTGGCCGAGAGAAACAGTCAGGATACAAAACAAAATAGAAAGGCCTGTGCGGAAATTACACTCAAGGTTTTCGATAAGGTACCCCACTTTATAGAGGGTTGGGAAAACCTACCGGAAGAATCCGGAAATATTTTTATCTATAACCATTTAGTCAATGATACTTATTACACGCTCAATAACAATTTTCAAATTACACTTGATTCCCATTTTTTGAGTGCGAGGGTGCTCTATAAAAAATATGGCGAACCGGGTATTAGGACGGTTCGGGTAGGAAAGGGCCAGGAATATGGACACCGGAACTACTATGATAATTTAGGATACATCAATGTATACACACAGGAATCGGAAGAGACCACTTTAGAGGAGAAAAGGACCTCAAGAAGTATTTTTTATTCACAAGCGACCAGATATTTACAGGAAAAGCACAATTTGATTATTAGTCCTGAAGGAACGTCCTACAGGACGGAGGATTCCCCTGGGCCTTTTAAACTAGGGTCCTTCAAATTGGCCTTGCATTCAGAACCCGAACCATATATTGTACCTGTGGTTATGGTTAATTTTGACCATAGGATTGGAAAATCCCTGTATTATTGTAAAATAAAGAAACCGTTTAAACTTAGTCAAGAAGTGCCATCCAAAAAAATCGAGGATTTAGTTCGTTTTGTCAACGAATTTCAAAAGAAATATAGTGGTTGGGTACAAGAGGCAATTACCCGGGCCGAACATCTCTTTAACGCACCCACCGATGCCGATGAACTTCAGGAACCACCGGAAATATGGCGTAATGAAATTAGGAGGCTCCGAAGAAGGGTGGAAAAGTTGACGGACCAAGAAAACCTTATCGCCTTTTACGGTAGTTCTTCCATACGACTGTGGGTGAATATGCAGCGTGATTTAACGCCCATGAACGTACTTAACCTAGGTTTTGGAGGTTCTAATTTTGCTTGGTGTACCCATTATTTTAATGAGGTCTTTACCGATATTGCGCCTCACAAAATTGTACTCTATGCCGGAGAGAACGATCTCAGTGAAGGAAAAACACCCCAAGAAGTTTTGGCCGACTGTAAGGAGCTAATTCACCTGATCTATGAGAAATATCCTGATGTAGAGCTAGCCTTGATCAGTCTAAAACCTAGTGTAGAAAGGGAAGCCTTGATTCCACAGATCATGGAAACCAACTTGTTACTGTCCAACTACATTATTACCGAACTTCACGCCCAGTATATAAATGTTTATGGGCAGATGATTACTACAGAAAATCGACCCATACCGGAGCTCTATATGTCAGATGGCCTGCATCTTAACAAGGCAGGCTATGCCATTTGGAGCAATACTATCAAAAAAGCCTTGCAGTCAGCAGATAATATGGAAATGAGAAAGCAGTTGTAGTTTCTCAATCTAACCCACCCTTGCGATTTGGACTTCGTTGGCTTGGCCATTCCCGTTGTTCGCCTGTTCTCGGATTAATACCCAAAACCGCTTTTTCACGTGAGGTCTTTTCCGGGTCTTCACAGGCCATATAGGTCAGGATGGCGGTCAAGATGGCATTGTTCCGCACATCGTCAAACACAATTTTATCATAGGTATCCAAGTTAGTGTGCCACGTATAGTTCCAATAGGCCCAACTTAACGAGCTCAATGAAAATGCAGGGGCTCCCGCAGCTACGAAAGAAGCATAATCCGAACCTCCTCCTCCGGGAGTTCCTGGAAACGTAGTTTCAATTTCGTTTTTATAGGCATCGGGAACGGCTTCCAGCCATCTACCTAAATAATCATAGGCATGTAAAAATCCTTGGCCGGAAATTCGAACCACTCTTCCGGTACCATTATCCTGGTTAAACAAAGCCTGAAGACCTTCTACAATCTTGGGGTTATCCTCTACAAAGGCTCGGGATCCGTTTAAACCTTGTTCCTCACTTCCCCAATGTCCAATTAGGATGGTTCTTTTCGGGTTTGGGTACACTTTCTTAAGAATCCTCGCGGCCTCCAGCATGGTAATGGTCCCTGTTCCATTATCCGTAGCACCTGTGGCTCCGTCCCATGAATCGAAATGTGCGGAAAGAATCACGTATTCATTGGGAAGTTCCGTACCTGGAATTGTGGCGATGGTATTAAAAGTTGGGACTTCTCCCAAATCTTTGGACTCAGCCATAATTTTAATTTGTGGTTTTTGGCCGTGCTCCACCATCCTGTATAGCATTCCGTAGTCCTCCAATGAAATGTCAACTACAGGGATTTCATCCGTTCCTGCGCTAAATATTTTATTTGCTCCAAAACCATTGAACCAACGGGATTGCGCAATGGCATCTGCTCCAGCTTGTTCCAAAGCCTTATTGATGGTTCTACTGGAATACCCTGTTTTCTCCATATTTTCACGCCAAGCCTTTTCCATGGCCTCTCTTTCCTCCTTCATCTTGGCAAAGGATTTTTCAGTAGCAAACTCTTCCCAATTGTCATCAGGTCGTCCTGTGGGTTGCATCATGCTCACCATGACAATTTTACCTTTTATATTTGGGAGCCATTGGGCAAATGCCAATGAATCAGTTATGGTAGGCAAAATGATTAATTCTGCGGTTACTCCTTTTTTACCGGCACTAGGACTCCAAGCCAGTTGAGTAGCGTGTAACGAAGCAACCCTTGGAGAAACCATGTCTACATGGGTTATTCCTCGTTGCCAACCTTTCCAAGTACCCCATTGCTGGTTTTCAGCATTTATTCCCCAACTTTTATAGGTGTTAACTGCCCAATCATGTGCGGATTTCATCTCCGGAGTACCTACCAATCTTGGTCCGTTCAAGTCCATCAATTGATAGGCCAATTCTTCCAATTGGGAGTTTTCAGTACCTTCTTTTTCGATAGCGGCCACAATTTCTTCTGTGGTTTGCGCCCAAGTATTTCCAATTAAAACAATGAATAATAATAAGGTGGAAAGTAGTTGTTTTTTCATTTTCTGCTGCTTTACGGATAAGGTTTCAAGTTAACGATTATACCCGAAAATAGAAGGCGGGAAAAGGAATTAATCCAACTTTTTATCTAGGCTAATCAAGGATTTTAGTAAAACATTGGCTCCATTGGCCATATCCTTGGCAGAAGTAAATTCTTTGGGGGAATGACTAATACCTCCCTTACTAGGAACAAAGATCATTGCGGTAGGTGCAATGATGGCCATGTCTTGTGCATCATGTCCAGCTCCACTGGGCATGAACTTGTAGGATAATCCCAAGGATTGGGCATTTTCGGCAATGATTTTTTGGAAATCGGAATCCATGATTGCCGGATCAGAGGTGGTATCCAAGGGAAGAAATTCCACTTTTACATTAGAAGATGCAGCTATTTCTTCGGTTTTGGTCTTTATAGCTTCAAAGACTTTTTGGATGACCTCGGAAGAAAGGTCTCTAATTTCCAAACTAGCGGTTACTTTGCCAGGTATCACATTGGGCGCTCCTGGTTCTGCCTTTATTCGGCCTACAGTACCTACTTGTGCTCCTTCAAAACTATTGGTTATTTCATTCACAGCTACAATAAACTTGGCTGCGGCCAATAAGGCATCTTGTCTTGAGTTCATTGGAGTGGTGCCCGCGTGATTTGCAAAACCAGTGAATTCTACATCCCACCATTTTAGGCCGACGATACCTTCTACCACTCCAATATCTACTTGCTCGGTATCCAAGATGCCACCCTGTTCTATATGAAGTTCCAAAAAGGCAGCTACATCTCCCTCTTTTCGTTCCACATCTTTAATTCGGGTAGTATCTCCACCCAAGCGCATAATGCCCTCGCCCATGGTGTAGCCCGTTGAATTTTTAACCCCGAGAGCACTTTTACCCAAATGTCCGGCAATTGCCCTACTGCCCATAACTCCACCTTCCTCGTTGGAGAAGATGATGACCTGAAAGGGGTGTTTCGTTTTGATGTTATTCTCGTTCAAGGTCTGTATGACCTCCAAAGCGGCCATGGAACCTACACATCCATCATAATTTCCTCCATTTGGTACTCGGTCAATGTGGGAACCAAATACAATAGGTTTTTTATCCTTTTTGGTACCTGCCCTCGTTCCCACGATATTGCCGGCAAAATCGGTATGGGTCTCCAATCCCATATTGGTAAGCTCGTTCACGACCCATTGGTGAGCTTCCAAATCAGCATCGCTAAAAGCAACACGTTCCGTTTCTCCATTGTCTTGAAGACCGAATTTAGCCAAATCAAAAATGCGCTGCTCCAACCGGTCTTGGTTGACCGATATCCGGGAATACCCGAATGTCAATGTGAAGGTGAAAAGCAGAGTGAATAGTAATTTTATGATTTGAGTTTTCATGAGGTCAGGTTTTAAAGGTCAAGTCCGTAGATTACACTTTAAGTTCATTTCTATTAAAAATACAGTTCTCTGCAGGTTTTTCACCACGAAGAATAGCTAAAGTGTTTTGTACGGTGAACATGCACATAAAATCATAAGTAGTCTTAGTTAAGCTACCTACATGGGCCGTGATATGCGTATTGGGTAATTTTATTAGTGGATCGTTTGGTGCCGGTGGTTCTTCCGAAAGTACATCGGCAGCGAACCCACCTAATCTGTTCGCATAAAGAGCTTCTGTTAAAGCAGTTTGGTCTATTATCTTGCCGCGCGCCGTATTGACCAACAAAGCTGAAGGCTTCATTTTGGCCAAAGCCTTGGCATCAATCAAATTTTCTGTGGACGCCGTTAAGGGAAGGTGAAGACTAATACAATCCGAAGTTTCCAAAACGGTGTCCAAATCTGTGAAGGAGTAGGGGACTTCTTCTTTTTTGGAACTCCAATACATCACTTCCATCCCCAAAGCATCGGCAATTTTGGCGACTTTTTTACCTATGTTTCCCATTCCCAAAATCCCCAAGGTTTTTCCATGTAATTCGTCTGCGACATAACTGCCCCGATCTAGCCATCGATCTTCCTTAACCATGGTAATGGCATGGTACAGATTCCGTTGCAATACCAATAACAGGGAAATGGTATGTTCTGCTATGGTATTGGCATTGGAATTAGGAGCGTTAACGACCTTAATACCTCTTTGTGTAGCAGCTTTCACATCAATATTATCCAGGCCCAGCCCACATCTAGAAATAACCTCTAAGTTGGGAAGTGAATCCATCAAAGTAGACCGAACCTGGCCTTTACCTCGGGTTATGATGGCATCTACCTCGCCGTTTGTGATATGTTTTTCAAGGGAAGCTTCATCAAAACCCGTTAAGATGTTCATATCCTTGGCCGACTTTAAAACCTGCATGGCTTCATCGGCTACGGTTTCCAATAAAAGGATGTTTTTGGGCATTTATTTATTGTGATATAAAGTGGCATCCTTGGTCTTGTATCCCCTAAAATCGTTGCGACCGGATACATAAATACCTTCTTTATATAACTCGTCCTCAAATATTTTTGGGTCTATCTTGTCCTTGTCATCCGGGTCGGAAGATATCTCCACCAAATTACCCGAAGAGTCCCGCACGAACATTTGAATAGCACCATCCGGCAGTTGCCTGACTTTTCCCCAGGGTTTTATGTCAATCACTCCCAGTTCCTTCATTCGAAAGAAGACGGAGTTGATATCGTCTACGGTTACGCACAGATGTCCTCGAAATGAATAGGTGTCTTCCCACTCAGTCAGATGCAATTGTTGTTCTTCGTTAAATTTAAAAAAGGCCGTAGGATAATCGAACAAAAAGGCGGGAATGGGTTCCGGACCCAACTCATGCTCATAAAATTCACAAGCTTCTTCTAAATTACTTACGACCAATGCAACGTGATTAATTTTTACTGCTTTTGCCATGGTTTTTATTGTTTAAATTCTTTTACGAAATCCCAATTTGGGGTTAAACCCAATCCTGGTTTATCCGGAGCACCTATCATGCCATTTTCGTCCACACTAATTTGTTCCGCAACCAAGTCATACATCATAGGGTTTCCTCCTAATGAAAATTCTATGACGTTGGCCGAAGGGGAAGCGAAGGCCACCGAGAGCCCGGCCATAAAGGAAAAGGCCGAACCCCAACAATGAGGGGCCAATTCCAACTGATAGGAATGCGCCAGCTGGGATACCCGCATTGCCTCTGTAATTCCACCAATGATGGCACAATCTGGTTGTAGCACATCAAGGGCTCTTTCCGCTATCATATCCCTGATGTCAAAGGCCGTATATTCACTTTCACCGGCAGCTATGGGAATATCCGTATGCGAGCGTACTTCTGCAGTTCCAATTTTATTATCGGGACTAATGGGCTCCTCGAACCAATATAGGTTGCAATCGGCCACCCCTCGGCAAAATTGTTTTGCTTCCGGAACACTAAAAGTGCCATGGGCATCCGTCATTAATTTTATATCATCCCCTAAAGCTTCTCGGGCCGCTTTTACCCTCTCTACGCTTGCTTTAACGGTTTGATCCATAATACCTACACGCATTTTGACACCCGTAAACCCTTTGGCGGTATAACTTTTTAATTGCTCCCCAATGGCGTCTACTTTTGCCCATCCACCGCTGGCATACGCAGCCATTTTATCTCGACAACTTCCACCCAATAATTCCACAACAGGAACACCCAAGGCTTTTCCTTTTATATCCCATAGAGCGGTATCTATTCCACTAAGTGCAGAAATGGTGAGTCCCCTTCTGCCCAAAATAGGAAATTTACGTCCCCTCGAAAGGGAATAGTGATCCCGGGTACCGTTATAGACTACTTCCCAAATACGGGATATATTCCGGGCATCCTGTCCTATCAATTGGGGTTTCAATTCGTTTTCTACGCAACTCACAATACTGGCACAAGATCCTGAGGAACCTACGGCCGCCTTTGCCTCTCCAAATCCCTGTAGTCCGGTATCCGTAGTCACCACAACTAAGGTCATATCAAAATTGGTCAATAGACCATAATCACTAAAATGCTGTTTTTCCTTTGGGATTGGACAACGTAACCAAAATGCTTCTATGTTGGCTATTTTCACACGTTTAAATTTTATTAATTATTTGATTAATAAGATAATTATAAAATTGAGAACGTGTGTAACCACTCGATGCACTCGTTCTCACCTTAAGATATTTTAAAACTGTCCTTTTTAAAGGAATTTTTAAAAATCTTAATGTTCGTTTCATCTTATCAATTGGGTTAAGGTTTCCATGGATTTTTGGGTCAGCATGGTATAGAATTCGTCCGTAATGGCAGAACTTCCATGATCTTCCAAAAATTTCTTTTGTTCCGGCGTCAAACCTTCTGGATTGTTCTCTATGGAATTGGGAAAGGGATTTGCCGGCGTTCTGTCCAATGGGGCACAAAATTCAACAGAAAGTACCCTGTCGTAGTTAATTTCATTGAGCGTTCCAATAATTTTCTTCCAGTTCAAATGACCCATTCCCGGTGCCATACGATTATTGTCCGCCACATGGAAATTGACCAATCGGCTACCCACTTTTTTCATGGTTTCAAACATATCCACCTCCTCAATGTTCATGTGAAAGGTATCCAAACACACCCCGCAATTGGGCCCGACAGCCTCTGCGAGTGCCAATGCCTGTCCCCCTCTGTTTATAAAATAAGTTTCAAAACGGTTAATAGGTTCAATGCCTATTTGCAGTCCCAAATCCTCTGTATATGCGTAAATTTCCTTAACACCTTCTACGGCCCATTCCCATTCCTGTTCAGGCGTGGCGTCCGGAATAATTTTCCCGACGGTGGCAGGTACAAGAGAAATCACAGAACCCCCTAAATCGGCAACCATTTTCGCTACGTCCTTTACATATTGAACGGACATTTTTCGTTGCGCAGGGTCTTTTGCCAATAGATTCCGTTCCTCCAACATCAAGGTGACCGAACCCCAGCATTGAATGCCATGGTCGTCCATGATGGGTTTTATTTTTTTGGTATCATAGTTTTCCGGGGTGCCCTGGATTTCCAAACGGGTATATCCCAACTTGGCAATACGGCCCAAGGTGTGTTCCAGGGATTCTGCCCGCATCCAATTATGTATGGCTAATTCCATAAGTATGCTTTGTTTTTATCTTGGTTATCCAATGAATTCTATTTTTCGATGGGACCCATCGCAAAAGGGTTTATTTTCCGAAGCCCCGCATCTACAAAATCCCGTGGTTCCTTCCTTTTGAACTGTTTCACCGGAAGCCAATTGAATCTGCAGTTTACCGGAAACGCGCAAGGATCCATTTGCAAGGACGGAAATATCGGTTTTATGTCCTTCTTCGGTTTTTTCAGATGCCTCCTTTGTACTACCCTTCATATAGAAGGTCAATGCTCCGGATGGACATGCCTCGATTTGTGATTTCAAAGCCTCTATACTCGCATTTTCCGGTTTAATCCATGGTTTTCCATTAGGTTCGTATACCTCAGGGAGGGTTTTTACACAAACCTCGGAATGAATGCATTTTTTTGGTTTCCACACCACGGTCAGTTCTCCGTTGGTGTATTCCTTCACGATTTCTTTATCCATAAAATTCAATTATTCTATATTGACGCCTTTCATAACCAACTTTTTCCATTCGGGATGTTTTTTTAGGTACATCGCTACGAAGGGACACAGGGGAACAAGGGTCAAATCCTGTCGTTCTACGTCTTCCATTACTTTTAAGACGAGCGATGAACCAATGCCCTTACCTTCCAAGGTTGTTGGTACCTCAGTATGTGTCAAGTAGATTTTATCCTTTGCCTTGATGTATTCAACAAAGGCCGTGGAACCTTCCACGGTTACTTCGTATCTTTTTTTGTCCGGATTATCGGTCACAATTAAATCCATAGGGAGAGTTCCATTAGAAGCTTTTAAGATAGGAAAAAGGATTTAATCTATCATGAGGCAAAATCCGATTTTAATCAAATGTAAAAACAAAATTGAGTTATACCGTAAGTAGTTGAAAATAAATAATATAAAAGTTTACAAACGACTGTAAACGATAACAAACGATAATAAGTGTTTTTGAACCGAGTATCGAATTGTAGTAGAAATAAGTTTGTCTCGTCGAACAAAAGCAGTTCGATAGTATTAACTGTTTAACGCTAAAAATTAAAATTATGAACGCACTTAAAAACAAAGTACAGTTGATTGGAAACTTGGGTCAGGACTCGAGAAATCGTAACCATGGAAAATGGCACCAAACTGGCCAAATTTTCGCTGGCCACAACAGAGAGTTATAAAAATGCCAAGGGAGAGAAAGTAGACGATACCCAATGGCATAATATCGTAGCTTGGGGAAAGACGGCTGAAATTGTAGAAAACTATTTGACAAAAGGAAAACAGGTAGCTGTTGAGGGTAAATTAACCCATCGCTCGTACGAGACAAAGGAGGGGGACAAACGATACATCACAGAAGTACGCTGTAATGAGCTTTTGATGTTGGGAAAGTAATTTGATTTAAATTTTGATATGCCCCGATACTCTTTTTAGAATTCGGGGCTTTTTAGTTGGATGAGGCCTAGCTAACGAAGTTTACGAAGGTACTTTTCCACCTTTTCTCTATCGGGAACAGTAGTAATTTCCATTTCCAAGGCCTTTTCTAAGTATCCTTTGGCCACTAAATCGTAGCCCTGGTTGTAATTATATAAACCTGCCAAATAATAGCCTTCCCAAAAATGGGGGTTTAACAAAACCAAATCCTTTAATTTGGATTGTTCCAAATGGGCTTCTTTAGAGATGGCCTCCTCGATCTCATCTCGTAATATCCTGTAGCGTTCATAATTCTTATAAGCATCGCTCTGCAAAAAGGGATCTTTGGCAATGTTGTGCTCCGTTTTTGCTATTGGGTTATCTATGCCTTCAGTCAAATTAAAAACTTCTTTCAGGTCATAGGCCACAAATTCGCCCAACTGATAGGGATTGCTGGATACCCAAACCAGTAAGTCCTCCGGTTGAAAGACAATACCGTGATGTGCCAGTAATTGGTTCAATGCCTTTTCATTGCCATATCCTATTTTTTCCTCGTCCAGGCCCTCTTTGTCGCGCAATATAGAGACAACGTCTTTTGGGCGTATTTTGGGTGTTTCTTCCAACAGCTCTTCCATACGCTCATACCGGTATTGGGAATGGCTTTCTACAATATGTTTTTGGTTTTTTTTGTCGTTCGCATAGGCGGCACTTTGAAAATGATTAGCGCATATCAATTTATTGGTGTTTTCAACCTCATAGACCCCAAAATTTTTGGGCGAGACTTCAATAATGGCTGCCTTCTTATCCTTGGCGCTTCCCACAAAAATGGATTCAGAGACAAAAACCTCCCTTTTCTTGGCAATGGCAATGGCTTCCTCAATGTTAGAAGCGTATTGTAAAATCTCACGGGTTACCAAAGAGACCGGGGTTTTCGCAATTAAGGGAAACTGTGACTTTCCTGCATTAATGGTGACCGTTACCCCTTGATCGTTCATCCCGGATACTACGCCTATCATACCGCCCCATGTTACCGACATAAACTTGTGACCTTGATCCGGCTCGACAAAAGCGATGATTTTATTCTTGGCGAAGGCGTCACCGGCATAAAAGTCAAAATTTCTACCGATCAACAGCTTACCATTTTCAGTTTGGTCACCCCAAGCGGCAAAGGAGCTACAACCCACCAACGCCAAATCCTGAAGGGCATGGCCAATATCATGGGCACCATGAAAGTACATGACCCGTTGATAGGGTTTGGCAATGTAGTCATAGTTTGGAGAGGCAAATTGGGAAATGCCATAAAGCTCCGCTTTGTACTGCTCGTCAATGTTGAGGTACATTTTGCGGTTGAACCAGGCCAAAAATTTACGTAGCAAATTTTGATATCCTTTGGAGGGCACCAGTTCATCAATCTTCCGTACAAAAATGTCCTCTTGTTCATTAAACAATTCTTGTGTGAGACTGCCGGTTTTTAGGCCCAATTCTAATGGATTTCCACTTACGCGTAGTTCCCAAAGTCCTTGACGGTTTTTTCTCAGGAAATTGTCAGCAATGGTAAAGGTGGAGTCATTTATTTTTTTTCTTTCTCGGAATGTCTGTTTCATAATCAGCTACTTCGGTTGTTCCTTTAAGGATTTTGCTACTCCGCAAGAAGCAAGCATGATAGTACAAACCCCTATGAAAGTAAATCGTTTTAATTTTTTAAAGCTTCTCAATTATGAAAGGTTCACAAGGTTCTTATGTGTTTTTTCTATGGCTCTCCGATTTTTATAATCCAACCACTTTTGTCCCCAATGTTTTCACGGTAAAATTGTCGAAATGACGCATAATCATCACATTATAAAGCATGTTGGTAAATTTTTTAGGACTTCTAGGTAGGGCTCTAAGGGTCATGGAAAAGCCGCCATCCGGATATTTGATATAATGCCAATAGCCGCTGGGCATAAATAGTGCATCTCCATGTTCCATGTTGGCAGTGATTCCCTCTGCATATTGTAATGCCGGATATTTTTCAAAGTCGGGATTATCCATATCGATGGACTCTAAATTATGAATGGAAAACGGAACGCGATACAGAAACTTTGTCTGCTCCGGTGAAAATAGGGTTACATGTTTATGTCCGTCAAAATGAAAATGCATACTATCCGGCAAATCAATATCATAATGCATAAAAACCTTGGATTGCCCGCCACCAAAAAAGAGGGCAGGCAGTTTTTTAAAGAACTTTAGTCCGATGTCCGGATATTCAAAGTCGTTCACTAAATCGGGCATTTTCTTCAATATTTCGTAAAAGAAAATCCGTATATCCGTAGGCTTTGTTTTTAATAGTTCAATATAATCTGCCAATTTCATTTCTTCCACCGGAGCATAAACGCTCTGTTTATCCTTGGCCGGTTCGTTGTTGTATAAGGGAACTATTTGGTCGCCTGCCTTACCTTGTATGTAATCCAGGATCCATTTATCATAGGCAGGCCAATCTTTCGTAAGACCTTTTAGAAGTACCGGTCTTTGAGGTTTGTAGTACTGATCTATAAAATCTTCCTTGGAAATGGTTTCCAAAACGGTAATTGGTGTCGTCTTGAATGTTCCCATTATACGGTAATTTTTTTGTTGGACTTATTCGAAAGTGCATCGGTTATCTTATTGATCAAATAAGAACCTCCCAAGATTTCAGAACAAGTAACCACACCACTGATGGTTACGCCGAGAATACCGTGCATGTTCAAGCTTTGGCCCGTCAAATAAAGATTTTCAATCTTTGTGCGTGGCGATATAAAGGATTTTAGAGGGTCGTTGACATCTTTTACGTATCCATACATTGATCCCTGATGGTTTCCTATATAATCCCTATAGGATAGGGGGTGGAGGCGTACACGGATTGGATGCATTCCCTGATATTTGGAAATTTTTTCTCCAATTCCCTTAAGAAAAGCTCTGTTTTATAGGATTTAAATTCCTCATAGCTTTTACCACGGTCACTTGTTTGTGCAACCGTATTAAAGGTATTTTCCCATTCTTTTACCTCCTCATACCGCATGTAGGTAATGGCCGTGAGTTGCTCTCCCCATTCATCCTGATTTTTTCTGACCCCCATAGAAACCATATAGGTCTCGGGCCAGGTCTCCTCTGTATACTTATGTGCATCCCAAACTTTTCGGTAATCCTTAAAATGATAATAGTTCTTGTTGAGGTATTTAAAAGTTTTAGGTTTCAGTACAATATGTATGCTAAAGGCCGAAATGATACTTTCCATATCCTGAATACGTCGATTGTAGGATTTTCTAAAATGTTCCTCACCGATCATTCTCAAGGTATGTTTTGGTTCAATATTGGAAATGAAAATATCGCCAGTTACTTTTCTACCATCTTTTATGGTGACCGATTCCAGTTTTCGGTCAACACAGGTCATATGGGTTACCTCACTGTGCTTGTATACTTCCCCGCCATTTTCCTTCAATCTTCTAACCAATAATTTGGTAATCTGGCTGCCCCCATCGGCACATCTGTAGGCGCTTTCTATATAGGAGTTTATGGAAAGGGCATGTACGTACAATGGTGTTTTGTCCGGGTCGCCCGCGTACAACAAATTGGATCCTGCCAAGACCGCCCGTAGCTTTTCATTTTGTGTGATGCTGTCAATGTAATCCTTTGCCGATTGTTGGAACAATTCCGGATCGTTGCCATAGGGTTTTCCTTCCTCCAAATTGTAAAGCGGAAACTTGTGGCATATTTCCCTAAGTTTCTTGCAATAGCTCTCAATTGCCTTTCTTTCCTGCGGAAATTGTTTTGCCAATTGGTCTATGAAGTTGTCATAGCCTTGGGCATGTGGGTAGGCCACTTCATCATTATCAAATGTGATAATGTCAAAGCCATCCCGGTTCATTTTTTTAAGATGTAGACCCTCCAATATGCCCGGATAATCAAAATAGCGATATAGATTTTGCCCTGGTGCCAGCCCACCTATGTAGTGAACCCCTGTATCAAAAATGGTACGGTCCCGAACAAAGGTCTGTAGATTACCCCCAAATTGATTGTTCTTTTCGAGAACGCAAACACTGAGTCCCTCACGGGCCATGATATTGGCGGCCACCAGTCCGCCCATACCGCTACCAATGATTACGACATCGTATTTTTCTTTCAACTCGTAGGTTTTTTGTTCAGTACAATAAAATTATCATTTTGTGCATTAACCAAAAAATCTGAGGGTAAAACTTCGGCATACTTCAACAGTTTGCCCTGTTTTAAGAGAAAAATGGTCTCAAATTTCGCAAATAAAGATTCTGAAAAGGAGAATGTATCCAAATCGTAAATTAGGATGTCCGCCTCGTTTGCTACCGCATCCTCCGGGGTGTCGTACAGGTTTATTTTACTATAATTATTGTATAGAAAGTTCTGACTTAAGCTTTGCTTTGCATTACTATCTGTTAAGTAGGTGTGCAATTTTCGGTCTATGGAATCGAGGGACAATAATAGGTCTAATTGCCCAGGGTCTTTGGAAAGGTGGATAATGGTGGCATCTGCTGGAATTATATTTAACAACTCATGATAGGCCGAACCGTTATTGGCTAAATCCAATTTTACATTTGTATATAGGGCATCCCCTTTAAATTGATAATTCTCCAATAATGTTTTGTTCCAATAATCAGTAGTCTCCAGGTCATTGCACAGTTTTCTGAACTCCTTCCTAAAATATGCGCCCAGCTTTTTTGCTTGTTGGGAATAATTTTCCCCGTATGTACCATCCTTATAGGCAATTCGGGGTAAAATTTTGACGGTGATACTTCCGTCCCTAATGACGAAACTTCCCTTTGGCAACACTTCCGAATTACCATGGATCAAGACCGGGATAATATCCAATTGAAATTTTTCCGCCAAGTAAAAAGCACCTTTATGAAACCTTTTTATCTTGTTGGAAGTGGAACGGGTGCCCTCAGGGAAGGCGATGATGGAAAAACCTTGTTTAAGTTTTTCGCCCAAGTATTCTTCTCCGTTTTCCACACCTCCCGAAACCGGATATGCACCCGCCAGTTTGGCTGCCTTTCCAAAAATAGGGGAATTATATACCCAATCGTTTACCGAGAAAAATAATCTTTGGGTGCAGCATCCCGATACATAGAATATCCAAAAAGGAGGTGTGGTTGGCTATGAGCATGGCCGGTTTTTCAAATCTCTCCTTGTTTGGGTTTAATACGCGCTTCTTTACAAAGGGATTGGTATATAATACCGATTTCATCAATTTGGAAACCGCCCTATGAAAACCAAGGTTCTCTCTTTTGGGTTGTGACGGATTGAATAGTGTAACTATCCATGCATATAGGGAAAATAGGAGTCCTCCTAGTCCAAAATAGGCAAAGGAAAGTACGGAATGAATAAAATACCGAAGTGAAATAGGTCTTTTGTTCTTGTTCCCAATAAACAAGCGAAAAAGTAACGGTTGAATAGTGAACGCCACTAGTGCCGCAGAGAAAATACCGATCAAGGATACTCTCGAAATGGCAAAAAGTGCCGGATGTTTCGCGAATATCATCACGCCGACACTGGCAATGGTCGTGATTACGGAAAGAATTATGGAGGTTTTATGCGTCGGCAGGGTTGAAATGCCGGTTTGGTGCTCCGTAAGCAATCCATTAGTGATAAAAATGCTATAATCCACTCCTAACCCAAAAATAAAACTACAAATAATGATGTTGAAAATATTGAATTCAATACCTAAGAGACCCATAATTCCAACAGTCAGGAACCATGTCATGAAAATGGGAATGGCAGTGACCAACGTGAGGGACAGACTTCTGTAAAAAAGCGCTAAAATCACCACCACGGTAACTAGCGACAACCAAAGCAATAGATTAAAGTCTTCCTTCAAGGTACCCAGGAAGGATTCGTTTACTTCCTTTCTATTGATTAGGAGGGTATTTTGATGTTGGGCGAAATGATTCTTAATTTCCAAATACTGGTCCTCGTTCAGCTTAATCAATGAGGTGGCGGTTGTTCCTGTACTATCGGTGACTACATAGTCGTCAATGTTTAAGGCGTGGAAATTGGCAAAGTCGGAAATCCCCAAGTGTTTAAAATCACCATCCAGCCAATCATAAAAATTTTGAAAGCTGCCAGCCTTGAACCCTAAATCTTCAGCACTTGCGTCTACCTGTTTCTTTAGGGAGTCATTCCTAGTGCTTGACCAAAAGTTTTGCCATTGAGCTATTGCATCATTTTGGGTCTTGTTTGATTTGATCAAACTGGATGCAGAGGTAAAATTAACAAGACGACTCTCTTTCTTAAGCTGTTGTAGCTCCTCGTAAATAGCATCGTTACGGTGTAACACTTTTTCTTGCTCTGTTCCATAGGTGGAGAGATAGACTGATTTTGATTCTAAATCTGTTAGCGACTCCAACTTTTTTCGGCTGTAGTCAATTGTTCAGATTCGTAATTGAGTTTGGCGATATCCTGATCAAACCGAACCTTGTTATAATAAAATACACTAAGGATAAGACCCAATACGATGGCACCAATAACCCATTTATTTTTATGGAATTCAAAGGCGGCCAGTTTCTCCAAAATTGTTGGTCGATTTTCCTTATGACCTTCAAAGGAATATACCTGAGGAATGAACAACAAGGAAAAAATGGCCGCACCTACCACACTTATAGAAGCAAAAATACCCAAATCCTGAAGGGCTTGGGATTTCAAAAATAATAGGCATAAAAAAGCGGAAGCGGTCGTAAGGCTGCTCATTAAAATGGAAGGGGCTACTTCTCGATACATTAATTGAAGTGCTTCGCCTTTTCTTATATGGGTTAATATATGAAGGGCATAATCCAAGGTCACCCCCAATAAAATGGCCCCAATACCCAAAGAAACCGCAGAGAGGAAGTCTCGGGAAACTGCCAATATGGCCAAGGCCAAAAGTGCCCCAAAAAGTGTAGGTACAAAAAGAATTAGAGGGAGGGCAATCCTTTTGTAGAAAACAATAAGCAGTACCGGAAGAATTGCCATGGCTATACTGACAGTAAATAGAATATCGTTTTTTACTTGTTGGGCGTTGGCCACTGCAACCATTGCTGCACCAAAGAAGGAACTATTAATGTTCTCTCCGTACGATGCATTCAATTTTTCCTGAATGGTATAAAGCCCTTCCACCAAAGGTCTGTTTTCTACCGTGGCGCTCGATGGATGTACCGGTGTGAGGAACAACAGGATATTGGTTTCCTCTTTATTCAATAAAAAGCCATTCTTTATGATGAAATCCTCTGCCACTCCAATTTTTTGAAGTTTTTTTAGGGCAATAAAGGATAGCCCCAAAGGATCTTTAAGAATGTTTTTTTTGGCAATGATACCGGATGGAGATACCAGCGTGCGATAATTGAGTTCCATTTGAGCTTGGATGCTATCGCTTGAAAGTTTCTGTTCGATGACCTCGTAATCCGTATCATTTAAAAAAACGGGAAGATTGTTATAGACCAAGTCCAGCGTGTTCAGAACTTGGGCATCCGCGACCTGACCTTGTATGTTTTTAAGGTATTCCGGAACATCCTTTTGAAGACTGTCCACAAAATCTGACGCATATTGAGTCAGATCTTCCACTGAACTCGATTCCCCTCTTTCAATGTTTACTATGATCTTGTCGGTAAAGGCAATGGACTTTAAAACTTTCTGTATACGTCTTGTTTCGGGATTGGAAGGAATTAATGCGGTGATGTCATCCTTAAAATTTACTTTGGAAGTGCAAAAGGCCAAACCTGCAATGACAAGAAGGAGCAAGAAGGTACTGACCTTCCTGTTTTCCCTTATTTTTTGGTATGTCCTGTAAAAGAAATCACCCATTGTTCACGGCTATTTTCCGCTTTCCAAAAAATGTTAGGGTAAGATAGGCTATTCCACCTAGAAGTAAAGCACCACATATGGCCAATACCAAACTTCCTAGAAGATACGCCTTTAGATGAATCAGAAAATCAAAATTTTTATCGATGGAATCCAGTGAAAACGAAAAAGACTCACCCGAATCCAACTTCCTATTTGTAGACTAGCAAGCACAATGAAGGGAATGAACGGTGGTAGACTCACGTTTGAGAACGCAAATGCGATGGGTTTGTTCAATTTTAGTAGAATGGCTAGTGAAAGCACCAAAATCGTATGTAGTCCCCAAAACGGACTTAATCCTATAAAGACGCCTAAGGCAATGGATAACGCCTTTTTCACAGGAGTATCGTTACTACCCAATACATCGTTTAGGAGGAATTTCTTGATTCCTTTTTTTTTAATCTTTCTAAAAAAATCCCTTGGTTTTATATAAAAAATGGTCACTAGTACGAACCAGGTATTAAGGATGCTGATTCGTGTAAAATGCGGTACAGTTCTAAAATGGGAGACGCGGTCTGCATCTTCGTACAGAATTTTTACAGGAACGTTTTTTACCAAGGTACCATGCCATGAGGCTTTTACGATCACCTCTATTTCAAATTCAAATTTGGGCGTATACAAGGATAGCTTTTCAATCTCCTTCAAGGGATATAATCGATAACCGCATTGGGTATCCTGTAACCAAGTGCCAGTTTCAAACCAAAACCGGAAATTGGAGAACTTGTTGCCAAAACTACTTTTACCGGGAACATCGGCCTGGGTCATGTTTCGTGCACCTATATAGATTACATTTTTTGTGGTTTCCTTCTCCAACGCATCCAGAAAGACAGGGATATCCTCGGCAAAATGCTGACCATCGGAATCCATGGTAATGGCATATTCATACCCTTTGTGTAAGGCCTCCGTAAATCCGGTCTTCAGGGCCTTTCCTTTTCCTTGGTTTTTTTTAAGATGAATTTGATGGACTTCTGAAAACCCTTCCAAAATTTTAGGGGTACTGTCCGTTGCACCATCATTTACAACAACAACATTTGAGGTGTACTTTAATACATCCCTTAGAACCCGGGCCAACGATTTTTCGTTGTTATAGGTGGGAATCAGCACACAACAACGCCATTGTTGCATTCTCTCATGTGTGGTTGCTTGGTCGGGCACTGGGCTTAAGATTTAATGAACCTAAAATCTTGGTAAAGATACATAATCAAAAAGGTCTATAAGCCCGACTTTTCTACATCGGAAAAGGCCTTCGAATCCTTTACGAATTTATATATCAAGTTTTTTACGGAGCCGTCCTTTAATTTGGATAAACGACCCGGAATAAAGTTTTTGTCCTCTTCGATATGGTCACGGTATTTTAAAATTTTTGGAGCGTTTTCTTGCACGCTCAGTCGAATAAAGCGGAGCTCTATATTATCCGGTTCAGCTGCTATCGCAGCTTCAATGATACTTACCCCTTCTTTAAAAAATTCTTTTTTCTCCTTTATTGCTTTGGCATGTTTGGCCTTTAAGGTGTAAACGGCCCCTTTGTAACCATAGAGCGTCTTGTCGTCCTTTTGCGAAATGGAAGAAAGTTTTTTATGGAGCATATCTGTTGTGGAGGCATCTTCCATGGCATTTGGATATAATCTCCTAGCTTCCTCTAGATTTATGTAAAAAAGAAAAAAGGATAAAAAACCAACGAAAAGCATTTTCATTACGCTCTAATTTTAAAATTGGCGTTCAATTTTAATGCCAAGGTATCCTCAAAGCTGACCGTATTCTTTATTTTAACTTCATCCCCATTTTCTGCAAGTTCAATTTCAAACTGCACAATATCATTCTTTTCTGGATTGATGACGGCCATAAACTTTACATTGGAGGCCACGGACAACAAAAGTTTTTTTTCTAGGGACTTTTCTGTCAGTTCCTTTATGATCTGTATTACACAGACGCCCGGCAATACGGGGTGGCCAGGAAAATGCCCTTCAAAGATTCTATGTTCCTTGTTAAGTTTTATGGTCGCCTTCACATGAGGTTCTGCGTATTCAAATTCTTGAATCTCGTACAATCCTTCTAACAACATTTATTTAAGTTTAAATTTATAGGAAGCACCTAATTGCAAGACACCGTTCAAGTTGCTCCCATCCTCTTCGTAAAGGTCGTCCGCCCCAAAAAAGTCCACACTTACGGTTCCCTGTTTATAACGGGCCTCAAGGGTAAGTCCAAAATTGAATTCATAGCCTATCCCTCCAAAAACCACCACATCAAAAGGTGATATTTCACCATCCCCGTCTCCATTGAACAAATTCACAAAATTGTTTTTTAAGTTAATGTCCAATCCCGGACCCAAATTAAAATGAAAACCCTTGTTCGGATCTACATAAAATTTATTGGCGGCCATAATGGATAAATAATCGATTTCTACATCTCCATAATCAGGGCTGGTGGATGCTCCTCCTTGTGATGAATATAAAATTTACGGTTGAATAGTGTATCTCGGAAGAAATGGGGATATCAATAAACCCTCCTATATATAATCCCGATTTTGGCTCCAAGCGGGTCTTGCTAATTGTACTTTCGTTATAACCTAACTTTATACCTGGAGCAACCTGTGCTTTTAATTTTGCCAAAGAAACACAAGCAAGAAAAAATAGTATGGGTGTTAAACTCCTCATTTAATAGCCTGTAAAGATATGGCAAGTTTAACGTTTTTGTGCGTGATTTGAATATGTCTTGCCATCCTATTGTCAATTTCTGTAAATTCAATCAGTACTTTTTCCTTTTGATTTCCAACCCTTACAATATCCGATAGCGTATCATTTTCAAACCTATAATAATGTGGTTTGGAACCTATTTTGACTTTGGTCAGTATTTCATTCTCCTTTTTAAAAATTTCCGAGGCGGTCGATTTTTCTTTGATCAAGGCTCTAAAATCCCGCTCCAATACATTTAGAAGTATCTTACGATCCATTTCTTTTAGGATGCGGTTTACCTTAAGTTCTTTTTTGTCGATGGTAAAATCAAAGATGGTATTTCCAAGTTCCGTTGTGAAAGCCATCCGGTGACTGGTATCGTCTAGCTTTTTAAGACCAAAATCCCCCCGAAATTATTCTTAAAAACAGTGATATTGGCCTTGTAGACATAATCCCTGTTCATGTCAGAGAAATATGGGTTGATAATCATTTGAGAGGCACTGTCTGTAGTTTGATATCCCAATTTTTTTGGATAAGAAGTACAACTTACAAGTAGTAGAAGAATACTAAAGGTCAAAAACCGCATCGGGTATGGTTTTGTTTTCTTCCCTATTGGAAAAGACGATCTTTGTATAATCTCCACTAGGTTCGATCATTTTTACCTCTTCCACGGTACCTTCCTTGGAAAATGTGATATGAAAGGCCTTGATGAATTCGGAAAATTGTGTGTCTTTAGGTAAAAAGTGGACTACACTGACACTGGCTTCTTTAAAATAGGCAATCTGAAATTCATCGGCGTTGAACATGTCTCCATTGATACTGGCGCTGATCAAATGGTTTAATTGTTTGAACAATTTATTGGAACCAAGGTCTAGTTTACTTTTATTGCCATTATCGTTTATAAGAAGCTTCTCATCCTTAAAAATAACCTTATAAGAAAAAGGGGATAGATATTGCCAGCTAATGTTATCAGGACTTTTAAAGGCCAATTTGCCGCTCGATTCAATGTCGTTGGACAAAAACTCTAAATGTTTGTATTGTACAAAATCACTGGTAATGGTTTTGGTCTGTTGCGATTTTTGTCTCACCAATTCCTGTAAGGACTTTGCTTCCTCAGCAGTCATATTGGTTTGGGCCATCCCTACCCGGATGCCCAACAAGAAGATTACCAAGAATTTATGCATAGGCCTTTATTTGAAGTAATTGGTGCACCGTGACCGATTTCAACTTTCTTTCCTCCAAAAATACCAATAATCGTTCCAAAACGGCCATAGATTTTTCGCTGGTATCATGAAGCAAAAGGATGGCTCCTTTTTCCGTACGCGAGGTTATCCTGTCTAAAATCTGTTTTTCGTTCCTAAAAGTGGTGTCCAATGAGCGAACGTTCCAACCGATGGATCTAAATTTCAACTCTTTTACCGCCCTTGCTATGCTAGGGTTGGTGACTCCAAAAGCAGGTCGGTACAATACCATTTGTAATCCTGAAAGGTTTTTGACTAGATTGTTCGTGCGTTTCAATTCTTCCACCACCTTTTTTGTACCAAAAAAGCCAAATGCATTTGAATGTGAAAATGTATGATTTCCCACCGAATGCCCTTCTTTTATAATTTCTTGAAAAAGCTCGGGATACTTCTCTATATTTTTTCCGATGCAGAAAAAGGTCCCTTTTGCATTGTACTTTTTGAGAAGGGATAGGGCCTTGGGAGTATGTTCCGGGTGTGGGCCGTCGTCAAAGGTAATCGCTACCTTATTTCCCGTGATTTTTTTATTGGAATTTAAGGATTGTAGGTGGTAATTCCATTGAATAAAAAAATCCACATAAAGTTAATACGAACCAAATAAGTGCTAAAAGAAAGAAAACAGACTTTGGAAACGGCTGAAAAAAGGATAGGGTCAATAGAAGAATAAAGCCGATTAAAAAGATACTATTTACGTTTTTTCGTCTTAGCATTTCTCCAATACTACAAGACTATGGTTCTTTCCCCTGTATTGGTTGTACAATAAAAGTCTTTTCGGTTGATTTACTTCAATATCGTTCCAACGAATAACATCGGGAACTACCCCCGTTTTGAAAATTTTATTCGCCATCCAAAAGCCAAATCCTGAGGCGGTATCAAACTCGCCGAGAAAGGTGCTTGTACACAAACTGTGGTATTTCCTTGAATAGGGAAGTTCCCAAATCGTTATAAATGGAATCGTGCTCAACATCCCCATTGTTTCCTAAAATAACACCATCCAAGTCTTTCGTGGAAAGGTCATTCCTTTTCAGGAAGTCAGAGATGGTTTCTGAAACCTCTGTAGTTGGAAGGGTATTGTAGACGCCCAGATCCACCAATTTGGAATAGGTAGATTCCTGTTTTTGGTTGGACAGTACAAAAAAATGTGATCCTTCCCCAAAGACAATGCCCTTGGTGCCTGAACGGAGCACATTCTCCATAGCAACCGGTTCCTTTTTTATGTGATCTATGAATTGATGGGTCTTTATATGGTGATCAACTACTTCATCTACCGCTCCGACCAAAATAGTTTCAGCTTCTTCATTGGCCAACTGTAACTTGGCGTCCCATAAACTGGATTCGAAGGAAATATTGGCATGGACGTATGTAAAATTGTATCCCTTGCACCCCATATCCAAGGCAATGGAGCCTGCCACCGTGTTATGGGAGGATTGAATAAATCGGGTAGGGGTCAGATATTGCTCGTCGTTATCCAACAAATCCCGCACAAATTTTTCTGAATCGCCCAAGCAGCCAAGTCCTGTACCTACAATAATCGCATCTACATTTTCAAGACCTGCCTCTATCATGGCATTTTGGGAACTAACCGCACTCATTTTAATGCCCTTGGCCATTCTTCGCGCAGCGGCCGGAGGTATGTACTCTTTATAATTTGGATCCACTGCTTTTACGGAAGTACCCTCATAATTGACCACCTCATCCAAAAATCCTGAATTGTCAAACGTTTTTTGAACCGAAACCGAGCCAACGCTATTTATGAAGACTTCCTTTTTCATGCCTCTTTGGTAAAAATAAGGGTAGAACAATTACCTCCAAAACCAAAGGAATTGGAAAGGATCGTATGAATCTCCTTGTTTTTTAATTTTGTTTCCGGTACAAGGTTAAACTCGCTCATCGGAGTTTTAAAATTTAGGTTGGGGTAAATGACGTTGTTTTGGATTGATAATACGGAATAAATGGCTTCTACACCCGCTGCTACGGCCAACGTATGGCCAGTAAAGGGTTTGGTAGAACTAAATTCCGGTACGTTATCCTTAAAAACCCTTTGGAGGGCACGTCCCTCGGAAAGGTCGTTATTGGGTGTAGCCGTTCCGTGCGCATTGATATAATCCACTTCCTTTGGAGAAATTCCAGCCACTTTTAATGCTTTTTCCATAGCCAATACGGCACCATCCCCGTGTTCTGAAGAAGCAGTTTGGTGAAAGGCATCGTTGGCATTACCATAGCCTTTTACATATGCCAATACTTGCTTATTTTCTTTGGATACAATTGCATCCGATTCCAATACCAAAAACGCCGCGGCTTCCCCTAGATTTAGTCCTTTTCGGTTTTCATCAAAAGGGGTGTTATAGGTATCGGATAAAATCATTAAGGTCTTAAAGCCATTGATGGTAAATTTCGAAAGGCTATCGGACCCACCAACAATAATGCGATCCAACTCACCACTTTTTATCATTCTAGCTCCTAACATGATGGCATTTGCCGCAGAGGAACAAGCAGTACTAATAGTGGTTACAAAACTTTTGGATAGACCTATGGCATCGGCAATTTTTTGGGTAGAATCACCGGCGTGCAATCCATTGATATGGTTCCAATGGGCATTGTTTTCGTAAAAATCGTAGAAATATTGTTCGGATTTATCCATTCCGCCGACAGTAGTGCCGGATATCAGTCCAGTTCTGTATTCAGAGATATCTTGGATACCCGCTTGTTTCAACGCTTCCTTGGCAGCCATAATTCCCAATAGCGGAGTCCGTGAATGTGAATCAGAAGGAAAACCCAATAATTTCTCCAAGTCTTCATTGGTCAAGGGCACTTCCCCTACCATTATCTCATTTTCATGAACCGTTTTGATTTGCTTGATTTTGGAAACGCCGGTTTTACCTGAAATCAACGATGCGAAGTTCTCGGCTACATTGTTCCCAATGGCCGAAATCATGCCCATTCCAGTAATCGCAACTCCTTGGTTCATTGAAAATATTTAGACAAACAGCAGATTACACGTTTAAAATATATGTGTAATAGGATATACGGTTATGCTTTGTGCGCACTTATATACGCAGCCATAGAATCTATAGATTCAAAAATCTTGCGCCCCTCTTTTGGGTCGGCCAATTTAATTCCATAATCCTTATCCAACATTACGATAAGCTCCAAAGCATCAATAGAGTCGAGACCTAATCCATCTCCGAAAAGTGGGTCATTGTCCGCGATTTCATCGGCGGTAATATCCTCTAGGTTCAATTGCTCTATTATTTTTTCCTTTAATTCTTGTTTCAAATCACTCATTGATCGTCTTGTATAATCGGTTTATTTCAGCATCGGAATGCACAAAAGTACCTTTCTTTGCTACAACATACAAAAATGCATTATATTTTCCATTATCCACATCTACCCAGCCACATATTACTTTTTCAGCCTTTTTTTCGTCTAATAGTTGGGTCGTATACGGGCTTAGGGTTTCAGGGAAAAATTCCTCAGTAATAAAGAAGCAATTTTCAGAGTATATCTTGTGCTTAATGCTAATCTCGCCCATTAGTATGTTCGCCAAGGTATACACAAATACAGCTGGGCTTGGATAGTATTGAGTAGGGTCCTTTATAGAATCCTGATATCCTCTGTCCGTATCCAAGCTGGACGCTCTGTTTGAGAAGACCATGGCCATATTTTTTTCCGACTCCTCCTTCAATAAAACCTCCGCGGCGCGAACTCCCAATTTGCTAAGGTTATCCATCTTAAAGAACTTGGGGTAGTCAACAATCAGGTTTTTATAGGCCGCTTTCATCACCGATTTAAAATCGGTTTCCAAGGTCTTAAAAATGGCTTCGCCATTGACATAAACAGTACCATTTTTAACATGGCTAAAGGATTCTATGTAATAGGTATTACTCAAAAAACTATTTCTTTTTACAAACGAACAAGGTGTGGAAATCCCCTAGACTTATATCATCTTTTACTGTTAGACCGGCCTCGTCCACAAGTTCCTGTAAATCGGTTGCTTTGTACATCTTGCTATTCCCGTTGGCCGGAGCGGTAAAATATAAAGAGGTAGCCTCAAGTGTGAACTTAGCGTTGTCAAAATTTTGCCGATCCGTATAGGTCTCAATAATAATTAATTCCGTTTTGGAATCCATGGCATTCGCTGCCGTTTTTAGAATCTTCAGGATTTCTTCCTTGGAAAAGCAATCCAAAAACTGGCTCATCCATATGGTATCTGCACCGTTGGGAATTGTGGGGTTTTCAGAAAGCCAATCTATTTCGGTTCCTTTAACCCTATCTCCAAAACCTTTTTCCGAGGTGTTTTTTAAGGCCACTTTCAATTGTCCCGGCAAATCAAAAATGTGCACGTGGATATCCTCATTGTAGGAACAACATTGAATAGCAAATTTTCCCGTATTTCCTCCAATGTCGAACAATAATTTGGGCTCATGTCTAAAAACGATTTTTAAGGCTTCCTCGAAAATGCCATCCGAATAGAAATGGTCAAAATCGAACCAAGACTTCGGATTTCCGGTTTTAATTGGGATAGACCTTCATAAATAGTGGGCCAATCGCCCAGTTCCTTTAAACCGGCCGGTTTGCCTTCGCGAATGGCTTCCTCCAAATGATATAGTCCCTGGTAACAGACATCTTGGGTGAAATTCATATTCACCTGCGTCATGGGATTGTAATTTAAAAAATACCCTATTTTGGTCAGCTCATACCTTTCGCGTTCATCTATGGATACAATATCGGAGCTTTCGGCCATTTCCAAAAGCACGCCAAGGCCATATTCACTGATGGATAGTGTCTCGGCTATTTCCTCCAAAGTGACCCCTCCTTTGGCTACATTCTTGAAAATGAAGTCAAAAACCCCTAGGTTCTTAAGAGAAACGGTTGTCTGAAATACAAAGGGTGCAAAAGCTATCTTTTGTGCTTCTTGAAGTGCGTCGATAGCCTTGATATACTTTTTTGGCATTTCTTTAATTCAAAGATTGAAAGTGGCGAATTTAATATCCCACGTATTAATAACAAAGTTTAGACCTTTTTAAAGATAACGGCTGTATTGGAACCTCCAAACCCCGATGCGGTTTTTAAAAACGCGCCAAGTTCCGTTTTAGATGTTTTGGTAATAATGTTCATTGGTCTCGATACCCCCAACTCTTTAAACCCCAGTGAGGCGAAAAGCGTATTTCGATGTAGGGAATGCATACCTATAATGGCTTCCAATAGGCCGGATGCACCTAGGGTATGCCCAAAATAACTTTTTAGACTGTTCACGGGTGTTTTGGAGAGTCCGGCCCTTTCAAAGGCAATAGATTCCATTTCGTCATTGAACATTGTCGCCGTGCCATGTCCGAGAAATATAGTCTATGTCCTCTTTTTTTAAGCCCGATTGTTCAAGGGCGTTCTCTATACATCTAAATAAGCCTTCACCGGTGCGGGATGGACCGAAATATGATTGGCATCGTTGCAAGATGCCTCACCTATAATTTGAACCGATTCATGTGTCAATTCGCCAGGGTTATTTGTTACCAAAACACTCGCTGCTACTTCACCTATATTGATGCCGGTCCGCGAATTACAGTACGGTCTGCAAGGTTCCAAGCTCAATGCTTGAAAAGCATTAAACCCCGAAAGTATAAATTGCGTTACCATGTCCCCGGCTACCACAAAAACACGGTCATATTTACCTTGTCTAATCAGTCTTTTGGCCACTGCTATTGCCAAAATGCCGGATACACAGGCATTTGATACGATTATAGGATTGTCCTTAAAACCAAAGAATTTTTGTAAATGGTTCCCTAACTCTGCAAGATAGGCCCTAGATTCTAGAAAATTGCTATCCTCCTCCAAAACGTCAATGTTTCCCTTGGTAGTAGAAATTACTAGACCGGTGCGGTCATCCAGGGGTAGGTTTGATTTGGATATGGTATCCGATAGGGAAACCAACATCATTTTTTCCAAACGGGTATGCTCGTATTTGGCTTGAAGCTGTTCGTATCTTTTGTGCAGCTCCCCTTGATCGATTCTCGGATGAGCAAAAGGGAATATGCAAGACCTTAGTATCTTCATAAACTGATAACCCGCACTTTCCCTGTTCTATGTTATCGATTACCGAGACGCTATCAAAACCTAAAGATGAAACGATGTTGTTATGTGATAGGTAGACTTTATCCATCCAACAATCCTACTTTTTTCTTCCAATCCTTAAAAAACTCGGGATAACCAAAGATAGTTCTCCTTGTAGTTCCACAAAAACCTGTACGGTTTCCCCTGTACACACGACTTTTCCTTCGGATTCATGATTTCATACTTGAAGATCATTTTGGCAGCGGCAGAATCCACATACGTCGTCTTAATTTCTGCAACATCGCCATATTTTAAAGGCAATTTGTGCTCACAGGTCGATTTTACAATGGGTGAGGAAAAATTATGTTTTTTCTGATCTAGGTAGGAAATACCGTGGTGCCTTCCAAAGGCCTCCCGACCATCCTCAAAATATTGGATATAGTTGCCGTGCCATACAATTCCCAAAGGGTCGGTTTCCGTAAAACGAACACGGACTTTACTGGTGAAACTTATTTCTTTGGAAGTGCTAGACGGCATTTTTTCTTTCGTTATAAATAATGGCTACCATTGTTGTCGCTATAAAAAATAGAAATAATGCTGAAATTTCGGGGAGTATTTCACCAATTCCTACATTTCTCAAAAATACGTCATAAAAGGCATTTAATCCCCAATTCATTGGAGATAGCTTGGAAATGGTCTGCATAAAATGTGGCATGGCAAAAACCGGTACCCAAACTCCACCAATAGCTGCAAGTATCACTACGAAGGTAGCTCCAAATGGAGCGGATTGCTCTTGGGATTTTGCTATGGTACCCAGTAAAAGACCGAGACCAACGGCCGCTAAACCTGCGAAAAATGCCACTGTCAAAAGTAATGGAATTCTCCCGGCAACCTCCAATTCGGAAGTCCCATAAGAGGAAAAAGATAGATGCCCATTAACAACATTAGCACAAATTGAATAAGGGATACCACTAGAAAGACAACAGCCTTTCCACCTAAAACAGTTGTATAGGGGATAGGTTGTGTCCGTAATCGAATAAAGGTTCCCTGATTTTTTTCGTTTACCATATTAATGGAAAGGGGTAAAATGATAAAAAAAATAGCGAACAACGTCCATGCAGGAATATTGTGCTGGGTAGAATTGGGAATGCCTTCTTTTTTATCGGCATTTGGGACTATTTCAGTAAAGGAAATGAAGCTTTCCGTATCAAAAATGGAACTATTTTCATCCTCGCCCAATTCCTCTTGAAAGGCCCTATAAATAGACTGGCTTTCGATTTGGGAAATCATTTTATCTATATTATTTCGAACCGAATTTTTGAATGATTGTTGGGTAGCTGGATCAAAATAAAGCCTGATTTCCTTTTTCTCGATTTTGGCCAGCGATATTTCTTCCTCTTGTTCAACCCCGAATTCTGCTAAAATTCCGAGATACATTTTGATCAATCTTTCGTTTTAAGTCCTTCGTCAAGTTTTTAGGTAAAATGATGGCCAGTTGATAATCACCTTTTTGCACTAGGTCTTGGGCATTTGTCTCGCTATCCTCTTTTATGATTTCAAAAAGACTGGATTCCTGAAGGTTCCTGTTTACTTGATCGGATACGGTGCCTTGGTCCAAATCGACCAAGAGAATTGGTATTTTGTTTTCCTGAATGGTCTTGAACGTATTGTCCTGAATAAGTGTTATGGTAATCACCAAAAGTAAGGGCATTAGAAACAAAACGGCCAGGCCCCCTAGGTCTCTAGTGAGCAACCAAAACTCTTTTTTTGCCGATACCCAAAGCTTATGCATAGTCTCTAAGTGCTTTTCCGGTTTTGGCAAGAAAAACTTCCTCCGGATGTTCCGCGCCCTGTTCATTTTGAATTAGCTCCTTGGGAGTACCCAAACATACAAGCTGCCCGTGGTCTATGATTCCTACTCGTGTACAAAATGTTTCGGCTTCGTTCAAGTGATGCGAGGTGTAAACTATGGTAGTTCCACTGGTATTCAACTCTTTTAAAAAATCGATAATGACCGTTTTGGATTGAACGTCCACCCCAACTGTTGGCTCGTCTAAAAATAGTACTTTGGGTTGATGAAGTATACTGGCAATGAGGTTTACCCTGCGTTTCATTCCCCCTGAAAAGGCCTTTATTTTCTTATGGGCAAATTTTTCGAGCCCAAGTCTTATGAGGTGCTCTTCAATGGAGTTCTTGAAAAGCGTTCCCTTTAATCCGAACATACTACCAAAATAATAGAGGTTTTCGTAAGCGGTTAGACTGGGGTAAAGGGCATATTCCTGTGGTACAATGCCAATCAATTTTTTTAATTCCTTTTTATTTGATGTGTAATCGAGACCATCTATTTTGAAAGAACCGGAAGTAGGTTTGATCAAACCGCTGAGCATGGAAATAAGCGTGGTTTTTCCGGCTCCATTGGATCCTAAAAGTCCAAATATTTCACCATGGTCAATGTTGAGGTCCAGCCCGGAAAGGGAAAAATGTTCAGCCTCCTTATATTTTTTAGAAAGTTGGTCAATTTGGATCATGGCGTAACCGGTCTTAGACCGCTTTTTTCAATTTTTTGAAGAATTGCTCTTCCCTGTCGGCCAGTGCTTCCAACTGAATGGCCACATCTTCATAACCACGGCTTTCCGAATTTCTGTTTTTGTAGATGCGCGAAGCATCTACCGCAAAGTCGCGCCAGGCATCGCCAATGGAGGTCATTTCCTTGGAAAGCGCCATGAGTTGAGGGTTATTCAAAATTGAACTGGCCTCTTGTAAAAATGCGGCATAAATGTATCTAAAACCTCCCCCACCAGTACCTATTTCCTCCTGCATACGAACGATCTGACCCGGATAATGGTTTGCTTTTTTTGGGCCAAGTTTTTTGGGCCATTTCCGAATGTTTTTAGCTACCCAGCGCATGGCCTTTACCCCAACAATGGGAACAGGAGCGGTCATGTCCCTAGCCGTTTGTTTGATGCCTTTTACTATGGCCGATTCCAAGGCTAGTCTCTCAGGAAAGGAAATAGGGTAGTACATATGTCCTTTAGGGGCAAAGGCACCTTTGGCAAATCGTACTTTTTCCAGTTCCTTTTCGGTTAGGCTGGTAACCTCTTCCATTACGGGGTCGCTGATTAAGTAACGATCTCCCTGTTTTCCATAGACCACCATGTTGTGGGCGTTGAAATGGAAGCGGTATTCATCCGGGAAATATACTAGATTATAAACCCCTACTTGTAGTCCAACTGGATTGTTCTTGGCCAAGTTTTGGTCCAGTCGTTCCTTGGCAACCTTGGGATTTTTAAATTTTTCCCGCTTCATTTTAATACCGATCCGCTTTGCGAATTTATTGAAGATGAATCCCGGCATAGATCGGTAGGTGAATACTGGGGCGTAGTTAACCTTCAAAAAAGGAAGGTAACTGAATAATAAACCGAGCCAATGCCAAACACCATGGGCTCACTTATGTGAAAGCCATTGTGTTTCATGAGATTTGATACAACCCCATTTTCGCAATGTGCCGACTGATTATGTGTAAAGTCTATTTTAAGATTTTCCGTCATCAATAGATTTCAATTGTTCGATACTGATATCGAAGACATCAGCATATTTTTGTAATGTTTTTTGGTTCAATTTTTTGAATACGGATGGCTTAAAGTGTCTTTTTACGCGCCATTGCCAAAGGCCCACATAGCTTGCGGAACGGGCAGATCCATTTTATGGACTTCCATGTAATATTCAATTGGGCTAGTTTCATTATTCAACACCTTTTTTTTGCATGGGAGATTCTTTCCTCTATTTCCATGATGGCATTGTCCAAGGCAATTGTTTTGGGATCCCAGCCAGTACTAAGTGAAGTTGTGTACTTGCCATCGTCATCAACTGCGTATACCATTTCCCGTATGTTGGCAGAGCCAAGATTGCTCTTGTCCTGCGGTACATCTTCTTTCTTCATACTATACTTCTTGAATCAAACAGTTTAAAGTACAATCTACAATTAAATCGTCATTTCTAAAAGTATTGGAGCTCATCGTGCAGATACTGACTCCGTTAAGGTCATAGCGTGACAATAGTTTTGCCTTGGTCACTAGCACCTCATTCACTTTGGGCAATTCAAAAATTTCCACTTTTTTTATGGCACTTATATATCCAATGAGGTTATTGCTGGTACCTTCAAAATCCTTTTCGTCGTAAAAACTTTGTCCTACGATGGCAGAACAGGTTTGGGCAGCATTCTCTATAAGTCCGGATTCGGTAAAAAATCCATTTTCCAAAAAAAGACAGTTAGGATGAATATTGAACTCTGTTATTACGGAAGTACTGTCCACAAAGGGCATATTACTTACTAATAACATAGGAGGTCTGTGGGGCAAGAATTTTCTAATGTCTATTTTTTGCCCATCCCTTTCCATAAGGCTTATGCTAAAGCGGTTTTAATTTCACTGGTGGCGATCAACGTTTCCCCACATTCTATTTTTGCCTCCACCAATGTAACCCCCATGATATCATGTAAAATGGTAACTGTCGTTGTCAATTCCGAGCCCAATTTGGGAAGTTCAAAAATTTCCGCTTTTTTAATGGCGCCAATATAGCCTACCGGAGCGGGCTCATTCTTTAAATAATAGGTATAACCCTTGTGCATGGCTACCGTTTGTGCCATGTTTTCTATAAGTCCCGGCTCTAAAAAGAGGTTATTGGTACAGAAAATATTTTCTTCCTTTACGGTTAATCCCGAAACAATTTTATTTTCCGAAAAATGGTGCAATTTGTCCACCATTACAAAGGGTTCTTTTTGCGGTATAAGTTCAGTGACAAATTCCTTATTTGTAATGGGAGGATGTAACCGACTCATCTAACAAACGGTTAAGTAAGCGTACATATAGGAAAAGCGCGCACTTTCGGGTACATGTAATAATATTTTATCCCCTTTTTTTAATTTTCCGGATGCCACCAATTCCTCAAGCATTACATAAATAGAGGCTGCGCCCACATTGCCAACGTGTTCAAGGTTCAAAAACCATTTTTCCCAAGGCATTGGTATCCCTTGTCTTTCCATTTCCTCATATAGGCCTTCCTTAAAATAATAAGAGGAAATATGGGGTAAATAGTAGTCTACGTCTTCAGGGCCTATTCCATGTTTTTCATAAGCTTGTTTGAGGCTGTCCACTCCTTTAACCAATATATTGGCTCCTAATAAACGGGTGTCCTGCTTCATGGCAAATAAGGACATTTTCCCCCATTCATCGGCTGGAAACTCGCTCCATGGTTTTAGGTTTCCGTCTTCTTTTTTTTCGGCTCCTGCATACATACAGGCATCCATTTCAAATGCATAGGAATATCCTTCCATCCATTCAATTTTTAATGGATTTTTCCCTTTTGGTTCGCTCTCCAATAGAAAAGCACCCGCTCCATCGGATAGCATCCACCGCAAAAACTCCTTGTTAAAGGCCAGTATAGGATTGTCCTCCAACTCTTTTAAATGGGTAACCTCGTTTTCAAAAATATCACTGGTCATCCAAGAAGAAGTGCGTTCAGAACCAGCACATACTGCATTATCCACTTGTCCTGTCATAACCGAAAGATAACCGTACTTAAGCGCATTCATTCCCGAACAACAAGCACCTGATGGAGAATTAATTTCCATATTGCCGTTCTTCAGATAGCCGTGTACCATGGCGGCGTGGGAGGGTAAAATTTGATCCGGACTAGAAGTGCCACAGGACAATAATTGTATATCCTTGGTGGTAAAGTTTTCATCACAAAGCTTCTCAACCACCTCCTTGGTCAATTGTGCATTGTTGTGGGTAGTATTACCATGCTCATCAATAGCATAGTAGCGTTGTTTTATTTGATTGTTTCGAAGGACAACACGTCGTGCTTTGGAAGCTTTACCGTCTATAACTCCCAGTTTTTCCTCCATTTCTTCGTTGGAAACGGGTTTGTTAGGCAAAAATTTGGCAATTTTAGTTATATAAACGTCCTTCATCAATTCTCTTTTAACGCAACCGAAGAATAATAGGCTTTATCAATTCTTCTTCGATTGTAGCTCGGCAAATAAGTCAGCAAAAATACGATAAAAACTATAGGGGCTATGACCCAAATAGCAAATAACAAATAAATTTTGAAGAAACCAATCCATTTAAGTCGTTTGGGATTTCCGGGTTGTCCTTTCTTGATAATATGATTGGCCCACTTGGAAAATAGGACATTTCCTCTTTTATCCGTCATGATGAGGAAGGGGTTTACCTTTACTCCATTTAACTCAATGATTTCATTTTGAAGATTGTCAAAATTGTTTGATTGCAAGGCTTTTTTTATGGGTGTTCCGAATCGTTCAGCATCCTTTATATCCTTGTTGGAAACTCCTGGTTTTGGGAAAATCCCTAAATAGCGATCTTTTCTTCCGAGAAAACATCCAATGGGCAATAGTAATGACACTAATATGGTTTATGTTTCTATCCACTAAAGCTATATGCCCTACTAATTTGGCTTCAGCATCAAGCAACAGTTTTTTCATTTTTTCCTGTGCCATGATCCACATGTTTCTACAGGCCACAACCGTAACTACAGGGGTGTCCTTAAGAATTGATTTTGCTGCGACCGATTTCAGGAAGGAATTAATTGGAATAGAAGGAGTTAAGAACCATACTTGATACCCCAAAAGAACCAAATCATATTTCTTGCTTAAAATATTTTCGGATGGATGCTCAAAATCTTGTGGAATCTGTAAAAATGATTCCGGAAAACTGTCGTAGAATTTTTCCTTTTTCCAGGGAAACTCATAGACAGGTTTGGGTACTATTTCATAGTAGGAAATATTGACATTAGCACCTTCCATATCTTTGGCCATATTTTCCAATATGGACAATAACTGACCTGTTTGGGAATAGTAAATGATTAAAACTTCTTTCATTTCTTTAGACTGTCTTTCCAAAAGTCAAAATAATTAAACCATTGAAAAGGATATTTTTCCAAGATCCACTCCATACTTTGGGTGTATTCCTTTAGTAAGGCTTGCGGATCTCTTGCCTTTGCAATCGCTTTTTTTGCATAAAGATGATATTCCCTTTGAGGCCCTTTCATTACATACACGAAAAGCACAGGAACTTTTAAACGGGTTGCCAAGAGATAGGGGCCTAGCGGGAATTCCGCCTCCGCTCCCAAAAATTCCTGTTTTAGGGTCTTCGTTCCAGGAAGATATCTGTCGCCCGTAAAAACCACTAGCCCTCCTTGATCCAATGCGTTGTGTATCTCAAATATATGGGACATATCTTCCTGCACCACTATAAATTCCATAGAGGATTTTGCAACGATACCGTCCATATATTCCTTAATATTCTCATGTTCCGCATGTGTGGTTACCATAAAAATCTTTGAAATGGAGTATCGGTTCTCCAAAAAATAATGGGAAACCTCAAAGTTTCCAATATGGCCACTTATCAAGATTCCACCTTTATTCTTTTTAAGAAGATGATCAATATGCTCTATTCCATTATGTGTATAATGATACTTGTCCCTAAAATTGGTTGAAATGGCAACCCTATCCGTTAGTACCTTGCCAAGCATATAGTAGCTTTTGTAAATGGCAGGAATACTTTTAAATATAGAATAGTTTAACCTCTTGTTGAAGTAATAAAAAATGGATTTGGAACTTCTAAAGGAGAACAAAAAGTAATAGAAAACTACAAACCTTAGAATAAAATAGGCCGTTCCAATTCCAAATGTGTTGAGGAAAAAAATGTATAGCTTATAACCTAGGACGGTACCTTTAGATTTTCCTTCCCACTCAGTCGCCATTCATCTAAATTCTAAGGATTGGGTTTAGTCCAGTTTTTTTTCAATAAGATTGTAGAAATCCTGAAGAGTAACAACGTTTGCAAAATCCTCACCAACCAATTTAACCCCAAAATTGCTTTCCACGGCGACAACCAGATCCACAAAATCCAAACTGTCCGGACCTATGGTGTCCTTAAGGTTTGCACTTGGTTCCAATTCTTCCTCCTCTACTTCAAAATCTTCTATCAAGAAGTCGTTGATCTTCTCGATAATGGTCTGTTTGGTCATCATATTGTTGGTCAACATTTTTTAACGATAAGGGCAGAGTTTGTTCCACCAAATCCAAATGAATTGGACAAAAATACATCAATTTTTTTATCTATGGTTTTGTTGGCCAAGTTAAGTTTTGCAGAGTCCTCGTCCGGATTTTCCGGATTAATGTTTGGCGCTACAAAGCTGTGCTCCATCATTAACATTGAATAAATTACTTCACTGGCTCCCGCCATCCAACACTCATGTCCTGTCATAGATTTTGTTGAACTGATCAGGGGGTTGCTTTTACCGAACACTTCAAAAAGGGCCTTTGCCTCATTAGCATCCCCTACAGGAGTAGATGTGGCATGAGCATTTATATAGTCAACAACCTCTGCCCCAATGTTCGCATCTTCCAATGCTCTTTTCATAGCTCTTGAGGGGCCATCGACATTGGGCGTGGAAATGTGGTCACCGTTGGAAGAAAACCCATAACCAATAACCTCACCTAAAATGGGTGCACCTCTTTTAATAGCACTCTCGTAACTTTCTAAAATCACGGTAGCGCCACCACCACTGGGAATTAAACCGTTTCTATCCTGGTCAAATGGTCTTGAAGCTTTTGTAGGGTCATCCGGGCGAATACCAAAAACACCCAAACCATCAAAACTTGCCATAGAAATATGATTGGTTTCCTGAGCTCCACCGGCAATGATACAATCCTGTAAACCGCTTTTTATCAAATGGTAGGCCAGGCCAATGGAGTGAGACCCGCTGGCACAGGCTGCACTTAAGGTCAAATTGATACCCCGTAACTTAAAAATAGTGGAGAGGTTCATCGTTACTGTGGAGTTCATGGCTTTAAAGATAGCTCCTGATCCTACTAAGGTGGTGTCTTTCTTTTCTTTGATGATATCTACTGATTCAACAACGGAGAGGGCAGTACTATCATTACCATAAATGATCCCAACCTCGTTTTTCTCAAAAAAATCTTCGGTGATTTGTGCTTTTTGCATTGCCTCTATGGTAGCAACATAGGCATAGCGACTTTCCTCACCCATGCTCACCCGTTGTCTTCGGGAAAGCATTTTCTTAAGGTCCAGATCCTCAACTATACCTGTAAGCGGTGACCTAAAGCCAAACTCTGTTCTTAGAGGGTCTATACCAATCCCCGAGTTTCCCTTATACAAGGAATCTTTTACTTCTTCCGATTCTTGCCAATGCATGAATATATGCCCATACCTGTGATAACCACTCTCTTCATCAGCCTCTACGTTTTCAATTGATCAGGAATAAATGCCTCCGTTGATATTAATTACTTCGCCTGTAATATAGGATGTTTTGTCCGAAGCTAAAAATGAAACTACATGGGCTACTTCCTCAGGCTTTCCAAATCTATTTACGGGAATCATTTTTTTGAGTTCCGCTTCATCCAACTCTTCGGTCATATCGGTTTCAACAAATCCTGGCGCCACGGCATTCACGGTAATTTTTCTCTTTGCAACTTCTTGCGCTAGTGCCTTTGTGGCACCGATTACAGCACTTTTGGCCGCAGAATAATTTGTTTGACCTGGAGTACCCTTGAGTCCGGACACGGATACGATGTTTATGATTCTGCCATATCTATTCGTCAGTAATTTTTGTATGAGGGCGTTGGTTACGTTATAAAATCCGTTTAGACTTGTGTTTATGACGGACGACCAGTCCTCCATGGGCATCCACATGAACAGTCCGTCCTTTTTTATACCTGCATTGTTCACCAATACCTCGATTACTGCATTTTTATGTTGTTCGTGCCAATCTTCCAAGGCGTTTTTAACGTCATTGGAATCGGTAACATTGAATTGGATAATTTGCCCTGAACCACCTACTTCCTCAACCATGGCAAGGGTTTCCTCAGCGGCCTTCTTGTTACTGTTGTAGTTTATTAATAGCTTATAGTCCAAATCCTTGGCAAGTTGAACACAAACGGCCCTTCCAATTCCTCTAGATCCACCCGTCACAAGGGCATATTTGATTTTTTCCTCTCCCATTAAAGAAATTGAATTAATTTTTTACAAAGGGTTCGGCGTTTTGATACCATTTGTTGCCCAAAAGCTCGCCTTTAGTATTGAAAAACCCCCAGCCTTCTTTTGATTTTAAACGGGCGTATTCACCTAAAAAACCTTTATCGTTGTTCCCGGCCAAAAAAGCGAACCCTGCGGTGATGTCATATTCCATGGGAATAATTAGGTTGCCATTAGTATCTATAAAGCCCCAATCCTTTTCTTTTACTGGGGCCAAACCGTTCTCAGAAAATACTTCAGCATCCTTATATTGAAAATCGATTACCTTTTTTCCTTCCTTGTTTATAAAGCCCCAATCTTTATTCTCGGCAACAGGAGCTAGGCCATTTGAAAACGCACGAGCTTTTTTATAAATGGGTTGAATGACCCATTCCCCTTTGGAATTTACAAATCCTGTCATTTTATCCTTTCCGGCATAGGTGAGACCGGAGTTTCCATGGAAGTTCCGGACTTTATCGGCACCATCGATAACATTGAAGGAGCCGTTGTGGATGATTCCAAAACTATCTCCTTTTTTGCCGTATACCCCGGATTCGTTCCAAGTGTTCCCTATTTCCTCGTATTCCACGGGAATAACCACCTTACCTTTGTTATCGATCATGCCCCATAATTCACCATTTCTTACTTTGGCGTATCCATCTCTAAAGGATTTTATTTCATCATAGGATGGTTCCAACACCATTTTGCCATCCGTTCCAATAAGTCCTATTTTATCACCTTGGCGAATGAACGCAACACCTTCTTCAAAATCATAAAATTTTTCTGTTGAAGGTACTTCCAATTCCTTGCCAGTAGGGTCAATGTATCTCCATCTATCCTCCTTTAGGATCAGAGCATAACCGGAATTAAAATACTTTACTTTGTCGTAAGTAGGTTCAATAGCCCAATCCCCTTTAGTATTGATATAACCCCACATTTTGTCCTTTTCAACAGCAGCATATCCTTCAGAGAAGCTTTTGGCACCCTCGTACTGTGGTTGAATAACATATTCACCTGATGTGTTAATGTAACCAAATAGGTCATTTTCACGTACTAGTGCCAATTCTTGGGCAACCGAAAAGACAAATGAAAAAAGCGTTAAAAGTGTTAAAAGTCGTTTCATGATTTTATATTTTGATGGTTTATAATATAGTTCTTTACTTGATTTACATAAGGATACATAATGGTATCTTCTTTGAATGGGGGAACTATGTTACGAACTGCATCGTACATTACCTTTGTTTTGGAAGAAACCTTATCGGCCATTCCTAGATGTTCGATAGCCTGTACAATGGTTATCATTTCTATGGCAACTACCTCATAGGCGTTTTCTATTACCTTTTTTGTAATGAGGGCCGCATTGGTGCCCATGCTCACAATATCCTGATTGTCGTTATTGTTCGGTATACTGTGGACGTACATGGGGTTGGACAACATTTGATTTTCCGCTGTGGTAGAAGTTGCCGTAAACTGAACCCCCTGCATACCAAAATTTAATCCTAATGTACCTAAATTAACGAAAGGAGGCAAGATATTGTTCAATTTGGAATTTAATAAGTAGTTGAGTTGCCTTTCGGCAAGCATACTCATTTTGGTAACTACAATTTTCAACTTGTCCATTTCCAAGGAAACGTAATCCCCATGGAAATTTCCGCCGTGGTAAACATGTTTCTTTTCTACATCAACAATGGGGTTGTCATTGGCGGAGTTGACCTCCTCTATCAAAATTCGTTCTACTTCGTTCAGCGTATCCCAAACGGGGCCAAGAATCTGTGGAACGCAACGTATGGAGTAATATTCCTGAACCTTTTCTTCAAAAACAGACACATCACTATTAGAAGTATACAGATGGTGCTCTCTTTTGCGGGTTAAGGAACTGTCACTTAAATGACTTCGCATGGCCCTGGCAATTTCTCTTTGGCCTTTGTGCTTTTTGGTTAGATTGAGCTCTTCCGAAAGGTGGTCGTCATAAGCCTGCACGATTTCATTAATGGCTGAAGAACAGGATATGGCCCATTCTAGCAACCTTACGGTGTAAATGGCGTTTACAATTCCTATACCTGTCATTACGGAGGTTCCGTTCATGAGTCCCAAGCCTTCCCGCAATGCAACTTTTATAGGGTTAATACCCTCCATCTCGAAAACTTCTTTGGTAGGTTTTCTTTCTCCTTTATAAAAAACCTCGCCTTCCCCAATCAATACCAACGCTAAATGGGCCAATTGCACTAAATCACCGCTGGCACCCACTCCTCCATGTTCATATATCAACGGAACGATGTTCTTATTTAGTAATTCGGTCATTACCTTAATAACCGAAACATGAACCCCTGAATTTCCGAGACTCAAAGTATTTAAACGCGCCAACATGGCTGCTTTTACATACTTTGGCTCGATAGGATTTGCCGTACCCGAGGCGTGACTTCTAATAAGATTGTATTGCAATTGGAGTGTTTCGGAATCTTTGATCTTATATTGGGCCATAGGACCAAAACCAGTATTCACTCCATAGATTACCTTGTTTTTGGAAAATTCCTTCAAAAAGTTGTGACTTTCCTCAACGGTATCTAATAGTTCTTTTGAAAGATCAATGGACTTTTGGTCAAAAATTACGTCGTAAAAATCTTGTATTCCTAGACTTCCTTTAATTTCCGGCATGTATGGTTGATTCTGTAAGGTTTAAATAATACCTTAGTCTTTAAATATAGGCCTCTTTTGGGCAAATTTAAAATAATTAGTGAATTAGGTTAATGATTGTTCAGGAAATCATCGCTCAATGAAAAAAGAAAAAACAGACGTATTGGTAATCGGTGCCGGACCCTCCGGTTCCGTCGCTGCCGCCTACCTTTTCAATGAAGGTTTTTCTGTGAAGGTAGTTGAGAAAAACAAGTTTCCGAGGTTTGTCATCGGGGAAAGTTTGATACCCGGATGCATGGATCATTTTGAGGCTGTTGGCCTCTTGGATTGCTTAAATGCAAAGAAGTTTGAAGTAAAGACTGGAGCCCGTTTCTTGCAAGGGCCAAAGGTGTGCGAGTTTGATTTCAGTAAAAAACATACGAAGGGCTGGGACTGGACATGGCAGGTTCCAAGGGCAGAATTTGATAAGACCTTAACAGACGAACTTTTAAGACGAGGTGTTGATATTGAATTTGAAAAGGAAGTTACTGCAGTGGAGTTTAAAGAGAATTATTCCATAACCACAATTGTGGATGAAGAGGGTAATCCTTATGAAATTGAGGCAAAATTTATTATAGATTCTAGTGGATTTGGCCGAGTGCTTCCAAGATTACTCGATTTGGAGAAACCATCTGAAATTCCCAAACATTCCTCCATTTTCACCCATGTGAAGGATATTAGAAGACCTGAGGGCTGGGAGGGACATCGGATTACATTTGATATCGTGAGCCAGGAAACCTGGTTATGGGTCATTCCCTTTTCCAATGGATATACCAGTATAGGGTACGTTGGTCCCACGGAGTATTTGGAGTCCTTTGAGGGTTCTACTGAGGACAGACTACGAGAAATGATGAAGTTGAGCAACCACTATCAGGACAGGTTTGAAGGTTTGCCTTATGAGTTTGAGCCTAAAATGATAGAGAACATTGCCAAATCCGTAAAACAACTTTATGGAAAAGGCTTTGTGCTTACGGGCAACAGTGCGGAGTTTTTAGATCCGGTATTTTCCTCTGGTGTAACCTTTGCAACGGAATCGGCACATTTGTCGGCAAAATTAATTGCCAAAGAACTTAGGGGCGAAACAGTGGATTGGGAAACCGAGTATTCCCAATATATGTTGGAAGGCGTCAACGTATTTTCTACCTACGTCAAGGAATGGTATACAGGGAACCTTCAAAAAATATTCTTTACCGATTCTGAAAATCCTGTGATCAAGGAACAAATATGTTCCGTTTTGGCAGGCTATGTATGGGATAAAACCAATCCGTTCGTAAAGAACCACCATCGATTGGTGAGGACTGTTGCCCATATTACGGATATGGAAAAAGAAAACGCCGGACTTTAGACCGGCGTTTTTAGATTATTGGGTTTATTCTATAAAACCTTTTTGTCGAATTCTTTTGCTATGTTTTTGGCCAATTTGGCATAGCATTCAGAAATCCTGTACCCGGAGTTGTAATCATATCCCATAGCACCATTTCCTTGAACGTCTCGGTAACTTCCTGAAAAGAGTACATTATCTTTTTCCCCTGTTTTATAAATGGTAAAGGTGGCATCTATTTCAGCATTATGCCGTACGATACCTACGTTGTAACCTGGGTATATTTTTGAAGTATGGATTTCCATGGTGTAGTCCGCCGCGTCCTCTGTTACGGCCAGTTCACCATTATCAAAACGTTTGTTGAATGATTCAATGAATTTAGGATGGTACCTATCTCGGACGGTCATTGAACCATTCCTTTTTGAATCGCTCACCATCGCCGGCCTTTTTTTCTTCGCGTTTGTCCATTTTATCCTTTAGGAACGCCGCCTCATCCTTAAATTTTGGGATGTTTACATCGGTATAATCAAATACTACTTTATAAAGTGTTATTCCTTTTAAGTTTTTAATGTTTCCTTGCTCAACATTAAGTCTTTGGGCAGATATGCTTCCCATTATGAACAAAAAAAGAAAGGGTAAAAATGTCTTTTTCATAATTCGATAATTAATAGGTTAGTTTCAAAAATTAATGATTAATGAGTACCTAACGTAAAAAAGTGACATTTATTCCCATACAGGAAATCAATCATCGATTGCCGTAAAGACCATCTGTCTAAATTTCCAACCGGTATCGTCATTTACAGGTCCCTGTGTCTGTTTCATAATTATACCGATGACATTTTCTTTTGGATCTGCAAAATACTGGGTGTTGAAGTAGCCACCCCAGCTGAACGTACCTTCGCTTCCCTCTCCTCCGGCCATGGCGCCTTTTTCATTGATAATGTCGAAGGCAAGCCCGTAATCCTTGCCGCCATCCCAAATGGAGCCGATTTGGTTGCTGAGGATACTGTAAACGGTAGTTCTGCTTAAAAGTCGCTTGCCATTTAGTTCGCCTCCGTTCAAATACATTTGCAAGAAGGTTGCATAATCCTTCGCAGTGCTTGATAATCCTGCACCACCCGAGAAAAAGGTTCCTTGGCTATTTGGGTAGTCAATATCAAAAATTGGGGTGCTAAAACGTTTCCATTGATTTTCGTCTTTATACTGAACGGCAACCAACCTGTCCGCTTTTTCCTTTGGAAGGTAAAAAAAGGTATCTTTCATTCCTAAAGGTTCAAAAATATGGGTGTGCAAAAATTCGTCGAACGGCATTCCGGAAACTATTTCTATAAAGTATCCCAAAACGTCCAATCCTTCGCTATAGATCCATGCTTCACCTGGCTCATGGTGCAGGGGAAGGGCTGCAAGCTTTTTTATGTTTTCCCCAATTAAAATCTTTTCGGAAGTAAAGGCATCGATGATGCCCGCCTTCGCATATATCTTTCTAAAACGGTCATCCCCATCGATCATACCATAACCAATACCCGAGGTATGTGTGATAAGATCCCTAATGGTAATTTGATTTTCTGCGGGCTTTGTCGTGTAGGTTGAATCAGCTTCGTTGAACGTATCCAAAATTTGTGCCGCTTCAAATTGTGGAATATATTTTGAAATGGGGTCGTCCAATTTAAACTTTCCTTCTTCCCAAAGCATCATAACGGCGGTAGCGGTAATGGCTTTCGTTTGGGAGGCAATTCTAAAAATGGCATCTTTTTCCATTTCTTTACCTTTTTCGGCATTGTCCATTCCATAGGCTTTATGAAAGACAATTTTGCCGTTTACGGCTATTAAGGCAACAGCCCCTGGTAAATTTCCCTTGGATATTTCATTTGTTAGCATCAGGTCGATTCTATCTAACCTTTACGGTGACATTCCTTGGGCCGATGGAGTACCTTCCATAAGAGCCGGACTGTTTTTTATCGAATTTGTTTGCGCAGTGAGGCAGAAGGAAAAAAGCACAAGGAATAGTGTGGCTAAATGTTTCATTTCTTAAGTGTTTGGATTGATTTTTTTAAATGTAGCAAAAGTTTTTCTTATTTAATCTGCAAAATGTGTGAGCTAATATTGTATGTATTATATTCGTTGCCGTGCTTTTGTGTAAATTTCATAATTTACACGCTTCTTTGTGCTTCTAATGATCACTAAATATTTGGTAAGGAGGCACAAGAAGGTATTAAACTAAAATAACCAACTAATTACCCTCTTTATGGATTTTCTCTCAGTATTCTCGTTCCTTGGTTTTACGTTACTTGTGGCCATTATCGCATGGTACGCTACCCGAAGTACCAACGAAAAATCATCCGATGGTTATTTTCTTGGGGGTCGGAGCTTAACGGCGGGGGTCATTGCGGGATCACTGTTGCTTACCAACCTATCAACGGAACAGATTGTAGGTTTGAATGGAAGTGCCTATAAAGATGGATTGTCCGTAATGGCTTGGGAAACGCTCGCGGCCATGGCCATGGTGGTGACGGCGGTGTTTTTGTTGCCAAGATATTTAAAGGGAGGATTGACCACGGTACCCCAATTTTTGGCCGATCGATTCGATGTAACAACCAAAACAATCACTTCGGCACTCTTTTTAACAGGATATGTGGTAGTGTTATTGCCGGTCATATTGTATTACTGGATCTGTGGCCATTAGTGGTATGTTCGATGTCCCTGGCATGTTCAATATCTCGGAGTCAGCGGCATTGGTATATTGTATTTGGGGAATAGGGATTATAGGTTCCATTTATGCCGTTTTTGGAGGGTTAAAGGCCGTTGCGGTTTCAGATAGTATCAATGCTATTGGACTTATTATAGGAGGAATTATGATTCCTGTTTTTGGTTTAATGGCTATTGGGGATGGAAGCGTGACGCAAGGTTTGGACGTTTTAATGACTGCCAATCCGAGAGCGATTCGACTCAACAGGGGAAAAGGGTCAAGAGGTTCCTTTTGTGACCATATTCACGGGTATGATGTTGGTGCAGTTATTCTATTGGGGTACCAACCAACAGATTATACAAAGGGCCTTGGGCGCTAAAAATTTGGCAGAGGGGCAGAAGGGCTTATTATTAGCGGCTTTCTTGAAAATTTTGGAGTCCTGTTATACTGGTGCTTCCAGGTATGATCGCATACTATTATTTTGAGGGAGGTTTGGCCTCCAGTGATTTGGCTTATCCTGAACTAGTGCGTGCGGTCCTGCCAAAGACCTTGGTCGGTTTTTTCGCGGCGGTATTGTTCGGGGCCATCCTCAGTTCCTTTAACAGTGTGCTGAATAGTTCGGTGACCCTGTTTGGCATCGATATCTACAAGCAGCATATTAATAAGGAAGCCTCAGAGGCAACCGTTGTGAAATACGGTAAGATTTTTGGAATTTGTTTGGCGTTGGCAGCGATGTTTATTGCACCCTTAATAGCAAATGCAGGTAGTTTGTTCAATTATCTTCAGGAAATCAATGGAATTTATAGCATTCCAATTTTCACCATAATAGTCGTGGGATATTTAACCAAGCGGGTCCCTGCGATTGCTGCTAAAATAGGTATCTTTTTAGGTTCTGCACTGTATATTATCAGCCAGTTTATTATGAAGCCCCATTTTATTGGTAACGCTTTGGAAGAAGCAAAAAATGCTGGAATAACCGATGCAGGGCAGCTTACCTTGGTAGAGGCCGATGCCTATCCTCACTATTTGCATGTAATGGCCATACTGTTCGTGATGAACTGTATAATCATGTTGGTTATTGGAAAGTTCTATCCAAGGAAAGAGGCTTTCGAATTAAGGTATACGGAACAAGTGGATATTTCACCCTATAAATACGTAAAACAAGGTGGTATCGCAGTAGTGCTGATTGTAGTGGCCATTTATGTCTATTTTGCGAAATAAGTTAAAACCGCAGATTCAGGCCCACTTGTCCTGGGCCAAAAGATAGGTTCCAACTTACTTTTTTGTCATGGTCATTATATTTACTGGTCGTATTTGGAATCCAAATACCTATCTATGGACTCTACGGTTGCAATACTAATTGCAAAGGCAAAAACCATATCGCTCAACCAGTGTTGCCCGTCCCGGACCCTAGAAATACCCGGTATGGCCCCAATAGTATAGATTCCCGCCTTTACCCAAGGATTTTTGAATTGTTTTGCTATGGCATAGGCGTTCGTAAAGGCTAAAATGGCATGTCCGGAGGGGAAGGAGTGAAAGTTTCTGCTTGGATTAAAAGGGTCGAAAGTGTCCTTGCCCAATTCTGCGAGTGGCCGGGCTCTCCCTACTACAGATTTTAATACCTGCTGCAGTAGTCCTGCAGAAGTTGCGGATGCTACAAGTAGTACTCCTGTTCTTCTTAATTTTTCATTTTTTAGTAGTAACCCTGTAAAATAAACACCTGAAGTCGCTATATAATTATTCTCAGGATTTCCGTAGGTTTCCCCATAGTCACGAATCCATCTTGGAACACCTTCCCTATTGTTTCTAATAAACCGGGAGGTATTGTCATCGAACAGATATGTAAAACCCGTTGCTCCCACCACGGTACCAAAGTCTGCCCATTGCTTCCCTTTCCAGTGAAATGGTCCGGTGTAAGAATGACCTACACTCGTAAAAATATTGCCCATATCATAGGTGAACATTTTCCAACGTGTATCCACTGTGTCTTGTGGTACCGTTTGAGCATTACCGTAAAAGCCTAGAAATAATAGAATGAAAAGGAATACCTGCTTCAATTTTTTGATTTTAACCCTAAAGTATTAAAAAAGCTGAGGTTTCAAATGTGGTAAACATTAAAAAGGTAGCTCAAATCATATAATTATACAACTGAATACTCTTGTTCAAGAGAAAATATCCACTGCCAATCTAAATGTATTGGCGTGTGCTTCCACGATTGTCTTAATATCCTTGGAATATCCGCCACCCATACTGCATTGCAGGGGTATCCCGTGGTATTTACAGGTCATTAGTACATATTCGTCCCTTTCTTTGCAACCGCTAAGGGTCAGGCTTAAGGTGCCCAATTTATCTGTGTCCAAGACATCAACGCCACATAAATAGAAAATAAAATCTGGGCGGTGCTTTTGTATGAGTACTGGTAATGTTTCCTTTAAAATGGAAAGATATTCCTTATCCCCAGTTCCTTTTTGCAAGGGAATGTCCAAATTGGATGTTTCTTTTTTGAAGGGGTAATTACCTGCTCCGTGCATGGAAAAGGTAAATACGCTATCGTCTTTTTGAAAGATTTCCGCCGTGCCGTTCCCTTGATGTACGTCCAAATCAACGATCAATATGCGGTTTGCCAATTTTTTGGATTGTAAATACCGGGCACCGATCGCTTGGTCGTTCAACATACAAAAAGCCTCTCCTCTATTGCTATAAGCGTGATGAGTTCCGCCGGCAATGTTCATGGCAACACCAAATTCGAGTGCAAATTCACAGGCCTTCATAGTACCATCTGCAATGATACGTTCCCTTTCTACCAAATTTTCGCTGAGCGGAAATCCTATTTTCCGTGCTTCCTTGTGGGGTATTTTAAGATTTAAAAGATCATAAAAATACTCTGGGTCATGGGCGGCAACAATGTGTTTGTCATTGGGGATTTCAGGAGCAAAGAAATTTTCATCAATACAAGTACCTTCATGTAGAAGCTGTTTGGGCAGCAGCTCGTATTTTATCATCGGGAAGCGATGACCCTCTCGGTAACGGATGTCTGTAAATGGGGTGGTAGGCGATTTTTAGCATCGATGTACTGTCAATGTGCAAAAATATGGAAACCTTAATTACCTTTGACCTCAATGAATACTTCAATAACCACAGATCTTGAAAAATGCCGAAACCTTTTAAAGGAAGGGCAACTGATTGCCATCCCTACGGAAACGGTCTATGGCTTGGCTGCCAATGCCTTGGATAGTAAGGCGGTAAAGCGCATTTTTGAGATGAAGGGCCGGCCTTCTTTCAATCCGTTGATCGTACATATACATCAAATGGAGCAGCTGCCTATCTTGGCGAAGGATATTCCAAAAAAGGCCTATGATTTGGCGGAGGCTTTTTGGCCGGGTTCCCTAACCTTGATATTGCCCAAGCAGGACATAGTTCCTGAAATCATTACGGGCGGAAAGTCCACCGTAGGGGTGCGAATGCCCAATCACCCCTTGACTCAAGAACTTTTAAAAGGCTTGCCATTTCCCTTAGCAGCCCCCAGTGCCAATCCCTTTACGAGGGTGAGCCCAACCTCTGCCCAACATGTATGGGACTATTTTGGCGACAGAATACCGGCCATTTTGGACGGAGGTCCGTGTCAAGTAGGTTTGGAGTCCACGATTATAGGTTTTGAAGGTGACACACCCATTTTGTATCGGAAGGGAGGTATTCCCAGGGAGGCTATCGAGGCAGTTGTTGGTGAACTAAGGGTATCCACAGAAAATGAAACATCTCCGGAAGCCCCTGGCATGCTGCTCAAACATTATTCGCCAAGAACCCCATTAATTGTCTGTGATGATATTAGGGAAGCTTTGAAACAGCATTCCCATAAGCGTATAGGGGTATTGAGTTTCTTTCAGGAAGATTTTCCGTCAGCCACCAAGGTTATTATCCTATCAAAAAACAAAATGATGGAAGAGGCGGCCATGTCCCTCTTTGAGGCTTTGCATACCTTGGATGCCAGCGGATTGGATTTGATTCTTGCCGAACGTTTTCGAGAAAAAGGCTTGGGCAGTAGTATCAACGACCGCTTGTTTCGGGCGCAGAACTAGGGATGTTGGTGTATGTAGAAAACACCCCTAAAGTCCCCTTAAGGGGACATTGGTTTCCTCTTTTTTTAATTTTCTCTAGTAGTTGGTGTGTAGGCATATCAACAATCTGAACTTTTCTATGCAGATATGCTGATGTAGGAAATCCTTACCTTTTGTGCAGCTTCAATTGAATCCGTTTTCTTGGAATGTCAACAGACAAAACTTTTACGATAACCTGTTGATGCAGGCTCACATGGGCGTTTACATCCTTTACAAAGGTGTCCGCTAGATTGGAAACATGTATCAAGCCACTTTCCTTGATTCCGATGTCCACAAAACACCCAAAATTGGTAATGTTGTTCACGATGCCGGGTAACAACTGTCCAACTCGCAAATCCGATATCGTCTTTATATTTTGGTCAAAGGTAAATACCTTGGCTTTTTCGCGACGGTCGAGTCCGGGTTTTTCCAATTCGGATAGAATATCCTCCAACGTAGGCAGTCCAATGGTATCCGAGCAATAGTTTTTTAAATCGATTTCCTTCAGAAGGGCCTTGTTTCCAATAAGTTCCGTTATTCCCTTCTTTTTGTCCGATGCCATTTTTTGCACGATGGAATAACTCTCCGGGTGCACGGCGGAATCGTCCAAGGGGTTTTGGGCATCCTTTATTCGGAGAAATCCTGCTCCTTGTTCAAAAGCCTTACCTCCCAATCGGGGAACGTCCATAATTTCTTCCCGACTGCCAAAGGAACCATGCTGTTTTCTATGGGCCACTATATTTTCGGCCAATTTTGGTCCAATACCGGATACGTAACTCAACAATGGAACGCTTGCCGTGTTGATGTTCACCCCAACGGAGTTTACACAGCTTTCCACCACGGAATCCAAGGATTTCTTGAGTTTCGTTTGATCCACATCGTGCTGGTATTGGCCTACTCCTATGGATTTTGGGTCTATTTTCACCAATTCTGCCAAAGGATCCGCCAAGCGCCTACCTATGGAAACTGCTCCACGTACGGTAACATCGTAATTGGGAAATTCCTCCCGGGCAATTTTTGAGGCGGAATAAATAGAAGCTCCGGCCTCACTGACCACGAATACTTCTATTGGGTTTTTAAACGCCACCTTCTTTACTAATCGTTCCGTTTCCCTGGAGGCTGTTCCGTTTCCAATGGCAATAGCCTCAATTTTGTAGGCGTCGGCAAGTGAGCTCAATTTTTTAATGGCTCCTGAAGTGTCGTTTTGGGGTGCATGGGGATAAATGGTTTCATTGTGCAAAAGGTTTCCTTGCTCATCTAGGCACACCACCTTGCAACCCGTTCTAAATCCTGGGTCTATGGCTAAAATCCGTTTCTCACCCAAAGGTGCTCCTAACAACAATTGGCGAAGATTTTTGGAGAAAACGGCGATTGCTTCGTTATCTGCTTTTTCCTTGGCATTTTTCAGCAATTCATTGGAAAGTGAAGGAAAGAGTAAGCGTTTATAGGCATCGGCAATGGCCAATGCTATGTGTTCCGCACAGGCATTATTTGTTTTGATGATTTTGTTCTCGATGCGTTCCAGTAATCGCTCATCGTCCAGTTCTATTTTTATTCGGATGATTTTTTCAGATTCCGCCCGTAAAATGGCCAATAGCCGGTGCGAGGGACAACGGTTCAAAGGTTCGCTCCAATCAAAATAATCCCGGTATTTTTGAGATTTTTCCTCATCTTTAGCCGCTGTCGACACTTTTGTGGTAATCAACGCAAACCGTTCCAGCTGATTTCTGATTTGGTTTCGTATATCTGTACGTTCATTGATCCACTCTGAAATAATGTGACGGGCACCCTCTAAAGCTTCATCTTCGTTTTGCACCTCAGGTCCCAAGTATTTGGAAGCTATGAATTCAACGTCGTCTGAGCGCTGGGCCATGATAATTTTGGCCAAGGGTTCCAACCCTTGTTTTCTAGCCACTTCGGCCTTGGTCTTTTTACTTTTTTTGAAAGGAAGATATAGGTCTTCTAATTGGGTCAGGTCTTCCGCGGATTCAAATTTGGATTTTAACTCCGGCGTTAAAAGCTCTTGTTCCTCTACCGACTTTATAATTGTACTTTTTCTTTTTTCAAGGGCCTCAAATTGTTCCTTGAACTGAACGATACTGCCAATCTGGACTTCGTCCAATCCACCTGTTGCTTCTTTCCTGTATCTTGATATAAAAGGGACGGTACAATCCTGGTTTAATAGGTCAACCGTGTTTTGGATGGATTTTTCTGATAGCTTCGAATGAAGTATAATGTATTTGACCAAATTGTAATTATTGGTATCCTTCATAAATCAAATAAATATGATTTTAAACTATTAGCTAATGGTTAACCCATTACCAACTCCTTCTTCGTCAGGGTTTACAAATACCAATTTACCTTGCTTGTTCTCCGTCATCAAAATCATACCCTCACTTTCTACCCCACGAAGGGCCCTAGGCGCTAGATTGACCAATACGGTCACTTTTTTACCCACAATTTCTTCCGGGGTAAAACTTTCGGCAATACCGGAGACAATGGTACGAACATCCAAACCGGTATCCACTTTTAAGACCAATAATTTTTTGGCTTTTGGCATTTTCTCGGCTTCTATGATGGTTCCCACACGCATATCCAATTTGGAGAAATCATCAAAGGTAATCGTATCTTTTTGTGGCATAAGGGCTTTGTTTTCTTGTTGGTTTGATTTTTTTGTAGCTTCCAGCTTGTCCAGTTGCGCTTGAATTTCAGAGTCTTCTATTTTACGGAACAAAAGTTCGGATTGGCCTATGCTGTGTCCGAGAAGGCAAAAGGCTGTCTTTGGTAGAAACTTCGTTCCAAGAAGTTTCGACTCCGTTCGACCTGACAGCCAAAATCGATTTCAATCTATCCGATGTAAACGGTAAAAAGGGTTCGCTTAACACGGCCAGTCCGGAAGCGATTTGCAAGGCAACATACATGATGGTTTTTACCCGTTGCTCATCTTCCTTGATAACCTTCCAAGGTTCGGCATCGGCCAAATATTTATTGCCCAATCTAGCCAAGTTCATGAGTTCTTGCCCTGCCTCCCTAAATCTATAGCGTTCCAAGGAATTAGAAATAATCTCCGGAAACTTTTTGAGCTCGTTCAGGGTTTCTTTGTCAACCTGCGTAAACTCACCTGGGTTTGGAACCTCTCCGTTATAATATTTCTGCGTAAGGACCACTACTCGGTTCACAAAATTTCCGAAAATGGCCACCAGCTCATTATTGTTCCTCGCCTGAAAATCTTTCCATGTAAAATCATTATCCTTTGTTTCCGGGGCATTGGCCGTTAAGGTATAACGAAGCACGTCCTGCATATTTGGAAAATCCTTTAAATACTCATGAAGCCATACCGCCCAGTTTTTGGAGGTAGAAAGTTTGTTTCCTTCCAAATTCAAGAATTCGTTGGCTGGTACGTTTTCTCGGAAGGATATAGTCACCATGTGCCTTAAGGATGGATGGAAAAATAATACAGTGGAATACAATGTTGTCCTTCCCTATAAAATGGATCAATTTGGTGTCCTTGTCCTGCCAGTAGGTTTTCCAGTCCTTTCCTTCCCTTTCGGCCCATTCCTTAGTGGAGGATATATAGCCTATAGGAGCATCAAACCAAACATAAAGCACTTTACCTTCACCACCTTTTACAGGCACAGGAATTCCCCAATCTAGATCTCGTGTAACAGCGCGTGGTTCCAAACCTCCATCGATCCATGACTTGCACTGACCATAAACATTGGGTTTCCAATCATCTTTATGGCCTTTTAAGATCCATTCCCTTAAAAAATCCTCATAGCGGTCCAAAGGCAAAAACCAATGGGTGGTTTCCTTGGTAGTCGGCTTACTGCCCGTTATGGTGGACTTAGGATTGATTAAATCGGTGGCATTCAGTGAAGACCCACAATTTTCACATTGGTCTCCGTAGGCCTCTTCATTACCACACTTTGGGCAGGTGCCAATAACAAAACGATCTGCCAAAAACTGTTTGGCTTCCTCGTCGTATAATTGCGCGGTGGTCTCCTCTATAAAATCCCCTTGTTCATACAATGTTTTAAAGAAACCAGATGCCGTTTCATGATGAACTTTTGCCGAGGTTCGGAGTAATTGTCAAACGAAATTCCAAAATCAGCAAAGGATGTTTTTATAATGTGGTGATATTTATCGATGACTTCCTTTGGTGTTACTCCCTCTTTTTTGGCTTTCATGGAAATTGCCACACCGTGTTCGTCACTTCCACAGACAAAGGCAACATCCTTACCGGTTAATCTTAAATATCTCGGCATAGATATCCGCAGGTACATAAACTCCGGCCAAATGGCCAATATGGATAGGATCGTTCGTGTAAGGTAGGGCCGCGGTAATCGTGTATCTTTTGGGTGTGAAGGTAGTCGACATCAAAATAAATTAAAGGCACAAAAATAACCAATTTTAAAGCGGAGAGTAGCCTGTTTTATAAAAAAGAAAAAACCCTCGGTGTACAAGGTACGACCGAAGGTCAAGTTACATAGTGGGGAAACAGTTTAAGCGACCATTACCGACTTACTCATTTTCCTGGTTCTGTACACTTATCCTATAAATGTACTTTCCTGTCGATAGGTGCTTGGGCACGCGCTCTCGTATGTTGATTTCTGTGGACCCCTCCAGCATCATTTCATTAAATACGGTGCCTACATGTTGTCCTAGAATATTGTAAAGTTGAATGTCTACCTGTGCCGAAAATGGCATTTCCAAGTAAATATGTGGTGTGCTATCCGTAGGATAGAAAGGTTTGTGTACAATGGCATTCAATAAATCCGGGTTTACGGGATCCGTGCCTTCCTCGCCCGGTGGGGTAGGTGGTGTTACAGGTCCATCGCTGTAAACTATATCAGGAAAATCAGTACCACTACAGTTAAATCCTAAATTTACAGGATTGTAAGGGTGGTTCAATAAATGTTGTTCTACCAATGGAATATCCACACATAACCATTCCGCTAAAACGGTGGCGTATAAATCTCGGAAGTCCATGGTGTACTCCAGGTTTCCACGGCCATCGGGGTTGTCCAAAGTGGGGTGGTCACCCACAAAGGCGCTGCCATTCAATCCCGAACCAAAGAACAGGGTTGGGGCCGCCTTTCCATGATCGGTACCATTGGAACCATTTTCGAATATCCTTCGTCCAAACTCTGAAAAGGTCATACTTAATACTTGGTTATCCTGTTGGGTATATCCCAAGTCCTCATAGAAATTATTAAGGGCCACGGAAAGGTTTGTCATTAGTCGCTCGTGGGCAATAGGCTGGTTTCCGTGGGTATCAAAGCCTCCCATAGAGACCATATAAACCTTTGTTCCCAAGTTTCCTTTGATCAACCTTGCCAATAGTGCCATTTGGCGTGCAAATCCGTTGTCCTGGTATTCTACTTGGTTTTGGCCTCTTTCGTAAGCCTCATGTATCAACCCGGAATATTCATAGGTGGTATTTGCAACCCCTCTTAAAAACTTTAATTGATCTCCATACATACAGCCATTGAAAAGTGCATCATCCAAACCGTAAACAACCCCAGATTCTGCAATTTCCTGTAATTGATCTACATTGGAGGTCACAAAGGCATAGTTGGTTTCTTCTCCTTGGAAAATTAAATTCCCAAACTGTCCAATCTGTATGGCCGCCGGTGCAGCCGGAGGATTGATTAAATAATCGGGATAAATGTTTTCAAAGTGTCTTCCCATCCATCCGGTATTTAGACCGCTAAAACCGGTTGTGGTCAAATCCGTATTGGCATAAATGTCAGAACCTGTAAAATGGGAGAGACTTTGATTTTCGTACCCTACTCCGTGCACTGCTTTAAATTGTCCATTTCCCCACATTGGCTCCAAAGCGCTCATGTAGGAAGGAACCCCAAATTCATCCGTTAACTTTAGGACCTTACTTTCCGGGATATATATATTGGGCCTTGCATTGGCATAACTGTCATATTGCTCAATGGGTATAACGGTACTTAAACCATCATTACCTCCGGATAGTCGTATAAGGATTAGGATGTTATCCGTTTCGGCCGCGGCGATTCCCGCAGTCAATGGAGAGGGAGAGGATGCCGTAATCATATTGGCTCCCAATAGCATAGAACCGGAACCGGCGATTCCCAATGCCTGTAAAAAGGAACGACGGCTCCATATTTGATGCTCTTTATCATGACCATCGTGTTCTAATCCTTTGTGGGGTGAATGGTGTGTATGGCACATAGTAGTAGGTGTTGTTATTTTAATTGATATTCAGGTTGTCTCGGCAAGGTATTGCATCAGAAGATATACTTGATAGGGGGCTTGCGGCCAGGTAGCCAAGGTCCAGGACTCTTGGTTACCTCCTTCGTAATAGACGTCTTCTACGTCACTTCTGAAGATGGCAAATGCCTTTGCATATTCTCCTTCGTCCAATAATCCCTTGGGCAGGATAAAGTCGATGATTAGTCCGGCAACAGCATCTCGGATTGGTACTTGTCAATCCAATGGTTCCCGTAATGGATAATCCTAATGACCTGAATTGTTCGTTGTCTTGTTGGTAAAAAGCTTCCAATAAACTTTCTATGGTTAGCCATCTACCTATAATAAAATTGGTGTTGATCCAAGTTCTGTCCCGCTGCCATCCAGCAACATCAAAGGGGTCGAACAACTCTTGACCTAAAAGTCCGCTGTAATTGAGCATGGAGCCCAACACGGTATCATCATAGGCAAAGCTTGTTTCTTTTAAGGTGTTTAAATAAAAATCGAAAGGACTTTTTATGATTACGCCAATGGCCTCATCGTCAAAAAAGTGTTGGCTTTTAAATAGCTGCCGTAAGACAGGGGCCAACTCGAAGTTGTTTGAAACAAACGTCGATGCCATGCCGTCAATAATCACTTGAGCATTGTTCATGTCATCTTGAGAATCTGGATGTACAAAAAACTCATAGAGTTTACGACAGATGAATTCAGCTATTTCAATAGGCCTTTGTTGAAAAAGGATATTGATTACGTCATCATACCCCCATGCACCTGTCTCGCCTAAAATGGTTTTGGTTCCGGAATCATGTTTTGTGGCATCAAAGGTAACTTGAGTACACCCTATCTCCCCGCGCTCCACATATCCACTGAACGCCCTTGCCGTTTCAATGATATCCTGCTCTGTATAACCATTGCCTTCACCAAGGGAAAAAAGTTCATACAACTCCCTAGCATAGTTCTCATTTGGATTGTTACCATTATTGTAGACACCATCCAAGTAATACAACATTGCACTTGTAAGGCCAATTTCGCTAACAAATGTCCTAAAGTTGCCAATGGCATTTCTTTGAAGACAGTTGATATAGTAATATAGGAATGAATTACAATTGTAAACATCCAATTCCGTCACAAAATGGTTGCTCCAAAAAAAGCTTAAACAGTCCCGTAAAGTATTGTTTAGCAAACCATTGGTATAACCTAATGCAAATTCTGACCGCTGTTGGTTCTCCATTTGTCTACGGGCATCGTCATCAGCCGGATAGTTGGCATTGTTCCAATCTGCCCAAGCAGGGGCCGGGGTGGGAGCCATATTGATGGCTTGATCCACAAGAGAATCCACTAGTGTTCCGGCGTTTTGGCCTACAGCCTGATTAATTGTATCAACTGAGGCACTAAATCCTAATCGTCTGTAAAGGTGTAAAGCTCGGTCTGATCTAAAGGTACTGTGTACGGCGCTAGAGTAGAAGTATTACAGTTAATGAAATATTCCATAGTCCTAGATAGGCATTAATAATGTTACGTTCTATAGAGTTGGGGCTTCTATTTAACGAAACGAAACTTGGGATAGTATTTTAATCCGTATATTTTCGTTGACCGACACTCGAAATTAACATGTTCCATTTTTAAAAACGTTAAAAAACTTATTTTTTCGACGAAATACACTTTTTTACAGAATATTATGGGAAAACATAATGAATTCGGAAAGGAGGGGGAGGAGATGGCAAAAAATTATCTTCTTAAAAAGGGATACAAAATCTGTTACCAAAACTATCGTTATCTTAAAGCGGAAATTGATATCATTGCCCAAAAGGATGATATTTTGGCCATTGTAGAGGTGCGTTCACGAAGCTCGGACTTTTTGGAAAATATAGCAGAAACGGTGACTCCCAAGAAAATAAAGTTGTTGGTTATGGCTGCCGATCATTATGTGACCTCCCAAGACTTGGATGTGGAAACCCGGTTTGATATCATTACGGTTTTGAAAGAAAAGGGAGGTTTTCAGTTAGAACACCTAGAATCCGCATTTTACCACTTTTAAGTCTTGAGCAAAAGAATTTTAAAAACATTTTGTTTTATTTGTAACAAGTTGTTATATTTGCACATCAATCAAGAATTATGAAGACCATCTCATCTGTAGTAGAGCATTACATTAAAAAGAAGCCATTCCTTCAAAGTGCATTGGCTCAAGGAATCATCAACCTTACGTCACTTTCCGAGAATCGTAAAACCAGGAGATTGAAGCGGAACTGGGAAAAGATATTAGAAATGGCGCCATCGTTATGGCATTGAAGCGTTTGTCCGATGATCTGGAATTTAGGGCAACCCATAAGATTTTAAAGGTCTTAAAGAATATTGGGGAAATCACTGTAAGATCTTCTCTCACTGATTATACTTTTTTGGCTTCAGATAAAATCTTGGTACACCAGGCAAAATTACTGGAAGAAATTAATGACAACCAAGATGTTTTTTATACTTCGAGTAGGGGAGTGAACGAAATCAATATTGTGATAAGCAGTATTATGGATGCTACGGTCCAAAAATTGTTCAAGGATGAAAAGTGTACCCAAAAGGCGGACAATCTTTCTTCCATAACTGTCAAATTACCTGCAGAAAATGTCTCCGTGCCCGGTATTTACTATTTCATCTTCCAAAGATTGGCTTGGGAAGGAATCGTTCTCTATGAAGTGATTTCTACCACTAATGAGTTTACCATCCTTGTAAATGATGAGCAGGTAGATATCGCCTTTAAAACGATAAAGGACTTAAAGACCCTTTAATGTTTCTTTAAATATTCCAATACTTTCTCCGCACTCTCCGGCCTGTCCAAGATGCGTTTGTTTTCGTCCAAAATGAAATAAGTGGGCGTTTGCTGTATTGCAAAAGTTTGCACATAGGGGCTGTCCCATTTCTCAAGTGCAATGGCATGATGAAAATCCGCCAGTCTAGGAATGGTCTTTTTCCAGTTTTCCAAACCATCCTCCAATCCAACGGCAAGTACCTCTGTATCCTTAATATTCTTGAGTTCATCATAGAGCCCTGGTATTTCATTTAAACAGTGGGAGCAAGTACTACTCCAGAATATAAGGAGGTATTTGGACGCTCCCGATAAGCTGGACAATGATTTTCTTTCACCATTTTCCTCCCAAGTTATTTACGGGGATACCGCTCCAGTACGTAACCTTGTTTGGGTTTCGATATTCGTAATAATATTTTCGTTTCCTGTCGCCAAAGCCAATTTTTTCAAATAGGTTTCAAAGATGTAATCTGAAACTTCATAAACTTTGCTTTCATTGGCTTTCTTCCATGACTTGGCCCATATATTAGTTTGTAAAATCTTGGGAACCACTGTCAATTTAGAGGCAAGATAATCTACATTTTTATTGATTTCAGATACCAGCTTATTATCAGGTGTTCCCGGCGGAATGGCCCGGAACATATAATTCAAAAGTTTATCCGTAAAAAACTCTGAGGACTGTAACGTACCATCTGTAAAATCTATATGGTCAAAATAATGTTTCTTCTTCTCTATGAGATAGTCGTTCAGCGGTATGTACTCTTGTGGTAGATAGTGTCTATTGGCCTTTATAAAAGTATCTGCAATCAATTTTTTTGATTTGGCCTCATAGGTATTTTGAACCTGTTTCAAGCTATTTACCAATTTCATATATTCCTTTTCATCAGATTTTCCATCGCTGTAAAAATCCATGAGTGCATCCTTGGCATTTTCAATATTATTGAAATAATCATAGTAAATAGAATTTTCTTCCGAACTAACGATTGTAAGTCCCGATTCCAAATCAAAATTGAAAACGATATTCTCCTCACAGTTGTAGATGATATCAATAAAATATTCATCTTGGGGAACAGCATATACCAATCTATAGATTCCAGGGGATACGGAGTTGGGCAGGGTAAATGAAAACTGTCCGTCCTCTACCCCTGTATCCGTTACATACTGTATGCCATTGTTGGCCGGATGGTACACCATGATATAGCGGAAGGAATTGGCCGGTGAAAAATTGCCTGAAACCGTATGTTGCGATTGAACACCTATTGAAAAAAACAGTATTAATAAAACTTGTACAAACCTCATGTATCCTTAATTTCTTTGATTTTCACTTTTATCTTTATAGGGTCCGTATACGGCATCCCTGAATTTTTTATGCAATCCTATTTGGTCGTAGGGGAACAACTGTACAAACATTACAGTGGTTAATTTATTGACCGGATCCACCCAAAAGAGGGTACTAGCCGCACCGTCCCAATAAAATTCGCCCACCATGCCATTATTTTCTTCTGCATTGGCAGGTGGCGCTACACGAACGGCAAAATCGATACCAAACCCTACCTGACCCTTGGAGGGTAACCAAGACCTTTCGGTTATACTATCGGCCAATTGGTTTGTGGCCATCAATTTTACCGTTTTAGGCTTTAAAATTTGAACAGAGTCGAGACTACCATCATTTACCAGCATTTGGGCAAATTTCATGTAATCGTCTAATGTGGAGGTTAGCCCGGAACCACCTCCGGTCATTGGCCACTGTTCCGTGTAATTACTATACGTTACTGAATCTTTTACCAATTCTCCTTCTCCAGTTCTTATGTACAGTCTTGAAAATCGATCACGATCCTCTTCGGGAATAAAGTATCTCGTTTCTTGCATTCCGAGTGGATCCAATACATGCTTTCTCACATATTCCCCATAGGGAATCCCGGAAATTCTTTCTACCAACAAGGCTTGAACATCTACGCTTGGGCCGTATTCCCATTGGGTGCCCGGTTGAAACCAAAGTGGAATCTCTCCTAATTTTTTTCCTAAATCGCTCAAGGTAGTTTCGCGATCGTAGATATTCTTTTCCTCTAAAAGGTTACTCAATCCAGGTATATCGGGTCTATTTGGAAACCCTGCGGTGTGTCCGGTTACATCCCGTATAGTTACTGGACGATTCAAAGGTTCCGTGGTAATTTTCCCGTTTGAATCCACTCCAGTGTAGACTTCCATATTGGAAAATTCCGGTGCATATTTTGATATTGGGTCATCCAAGTCAAACTTACCTTCTTCATAAAGTGTCATAAGGGCAGTTCCCGTAATCGGTTTGGTCATGGAATATATTTGTACAATTGTATTACGATTCATAGGTTTTTGGGCTTCCTTTTCTGCAAAACCAAAGGCATTGTAGTATACTTCTTGTCCTTGCTCATAGATGAGAGCAGACACACCAGCGATGTTTCCGGCATCCACGAAGGATTGTAAGGTGGAATCAATCCTACTTTTGGCCGATTCCGTGACCACTGAAATTTCAGTGGTTTTATTTTCCGATTTTTTTATATCCTCCTTACACGACACCAATACTAGGAACGCAAGTCCTAGACTAATGGCAAAAGGTTTCCGAAGATCATTGAACAAAGTCATCATAAATTACTTTTTGGATTTCTTATAAATGAATTCCATAAGAAAGCAGCTAAAGATAATTGAAATTGATACGATTACTCCAAGTTTATTATCCGAATATTGCTGCAAGATGAGAACAAGTGTTGCAATCAAGCAAAGAATAAATCCTATCATTGGTATGGTTTTTATTGCTTTGATTTCCGTCGATAGTCTATAGGCACTATAATTCACCAAGGAAAAAATCAAAAGAAAACCCACGCTTCCGAGAGGTGGAAATACTCTCCAATTCCAAGGTATTTACCAGTATCAAAGTAAGAATTGCGGTAATTATAAGGCCTATGGGTTGGTTCCAAAATTGGCTTGTAAGTTCGTGTGGAAGTTCGTCATCTTCGGCAATTTCATAACTTACCCTGCTTCCACCGTAAAGGGAGGCATTTATGGCCGAAAATGTAGATATCAATGCCGCAATTGTCATGATGGTAAACCCTACCTTTCCCAACATTGGTTTAGCTGCTTCGGCCAAAACATAATCCTCTGCTTTGGCAATTTCTTTAAAAGGTAACGATCCGATGGTTACTCCGGCAATGATCATATAGAGGAGAATCACGAAAATTACCGACCAATAATAGGCCCTTGGAATATTTTTTTCGGGATTTACAATATCCGAAGCGGAGTTTGCTATCAACTCGAAGCCCTCATAGGCCACAAATATGACCATACCACCAGTCATAAGATTGAGTGGCCCTTCCCAATGTTCCAAATGGAATTGCTCCAGTTGGGATTTCCGATTAGCCCGATGATGCCAACACCAATAAATCCAATAAGAATGACCAATTTGATCATAACGGCATAGGACTCTATTTGGCTTACAACTTTAATACTGTAATAATTGATGGCCGTCGCTATTATGATGATGGCACTTGAATACAAGTGTGCGTCTAAATTAGTGTCGCCGGTTATGGAAAGTAGATTAGGTGCATAGGAGCCGAATGCCGATGCATAGAGGCCCAACATTACGATATAGCTTATCCACAATAAATTGTTAAGTCCTCCACTAAAGACATTTTTGCCTAATCCTTGGTTAATGAATTTTACAGTACCACCCCTATCTCGGATACACCAAGGACAATTTCGCGTAACTATAGGAAGTCAGCAAGGCTAAAGAACCGGCGATTAAAAATGCAATTGGAGTTCCTCCTTGAGCTAATGACACTGCAAGGCCCAGCACGGCAAAGATACCTCCACCCACCATGCCGCCTATACCAATGGACATGGCTTCTTTAAGTCCAATTTTATCGCTCATGCAAACTTTATAGTCATGCTTTAAAAAAGCATGTGCTACAAGGTAAGGCTATAAATTGGTAATTCTAAGTAGAATCGGTTTAGGACTTAGACTTTTGAAGATTTTATTTCTAATCTAATGGAGGAAAGCACGTTTTCCATCATCTCAATTTCTTTTTGATGGACAAAACCGTCGGATTTTGCAACCTCTTCCATAAGATCTTCCAATAATTCTTTTTTTTCATGGGAAAAATTCCTGACCATGGCAATACTTTGTTCTGTTTCCGGATTCCTTGCCTGAATCAAAAAGTTGGCATCAAAATCCAAAAGGCTCATCAATTTTGCAAAAGCGTTGATTTCGCCATTGTGTACAACACCATCGGCATGTATAAGAGAGTCGATAACCTTTACAATGGCCAGTTTCTCTGATATTTCAAATGTCATTTTTAACAATTTGAATGGGCTTTTTAGTTTTGCTAAGATATTTCAATCCCTTGGTAAGAGACTGTTAAATCTGTTTAAAGGAGTATTTTTTGGATTAACCTCTTTTTTGCTCTTGCAATTTTGAGATATTTTCATTTTTGGGGCTTTTTTCAAGTGGCAGCAATGCCTGCAAAGCCTTATCTACGGTTGAAATGTCATCAAATGTCAATAGTAAACGAAGCCCGTTACGGGTCTGCTTTTCCTTTATCCTGCATTTTTGGTGATGTGCCTGTACATATTGAAGTACCCTGGTAAAATTCTCGGTTTGGTAGAAGTCAGATTGTTGGTCGCTGATAAAATACCCGATCATCTTACCTTTCTTCATGACAATTTTTTCCAAACCAATGCTGTTTGCAATCCATTTAATCCGTACGGAATTCAAGAGGTCCTCCGCTTGGGGTGGCAGCTCCCCAAACCGGTCGATTAGTTGTTTTTCAAAGTTTTGGAGTCCTTCTTCGTCCTCCACTTTGTTCAAATCGGTATAAAGGGTAAGCCGCTCCGTAATGTTATTGATGTAGTCATCTGGGAACAGTAGTTCAAAGTCCGAGTCTATTTGGGTTTCCTTTACATATACCTTTTCATGGGGACCTTCCACTTCATCATAGAGCTCCTTGAATTCATTCTCCTTTAACTCCTCAATGGCTTCCGCCAATATTTTCTGATAGGTTTCAAAACCAATTTCGTTGATGAAGCCACTTTGTTCGCCCCCAAGTAAATCGCCAGCACCACGGATTTCCGGATCCTTCATGGCAATGTTGAAGCCACTGCCCAATTCGGTAAATTGTTCCAAGGCTTCGATACGTTTGCGGGCGTCCGTGGTCATAACCTCATAAGGTGGAGTTATAAAATAACAGAACGCCTTTTTATTACCTCGCCCCACACGCCCTCGCATCCGGTGCAGATCGCTCAATCCAAAGTTGTTGGCATTGTTGATGAAAATAGTATTGGCATTGGTAACATCCAGTCCACTTTCTACAATCGTTGTGGAAACCAGCACATCAAATTCACCGTTCATAAAACCTAACATCAAGGATTCCAGTTTCTTTCCGTCCATTTGGCCGTGACCAATGCCCACTTTTGCATCCGGAACCAAACGTTGGATCATTCCGGCCACCTCTTTGATATTTTCAATTCTGTTATGGATAAAAAAGACCTGTCCGCCACGTTCAATTTCATAACTCACGGCGTCCCTGACGGTTTCTTCATTAAAACGAATCACTTGACTCTCTATTGGATAGCGGTTGGGCGGGGCCGTATTAATGACCGATAAGTCTCGCGCAGCCATTAAACTAAATTGTAGGGTCCTTGGTATCGGAGTGGCGGTCAAGGTCAAGACATCTACATTTTCCTTAATAGACTTCAACTTGTCCTTTACGGAAACACCAAATTTCTGTTCCTCATCTACAATCAAAAGCCCTAGATCTATGAATTGTACGTTTTTGTTTACCAATTGATGCGTTCCTATAATAATATCCACTTTGCGGAAGCTAAATTCTCAAGGGTGTCCTTTTTTTCTTTAGCTGTTCTAAAGCGGTTCAGATAATCAACGGTAACCGGCATATCCTTCAACCGCTCGGAAAACGTTCTGTGATGTTGGAAAGCCAAAATAGTGGTAGGGACCAATATGGCCACCTGTTTGCCATTATCTACAGCCTTGAAGGCTGCCCGTATGGCGACTTCGGTCTTTCCAAAGCCCACATCACCACAGATCAAACGATCCATGGGGCGTTCGCTCTCCATATCCTTTTTCACGTCCTCTGTGGCCGTGCTTTGGTCCGGAGTGTCCTCATAAATAAAGGAGGCTTCCAATTCATTTTGTAGGTAACTGTCCGGGGCATATTGAAATCCCTTTTCCAGTCTCCTCTTAGCATATACCTTAATCAGGTCAAAAGCGATTTTCTTGACGCGATTCTTGGTCTTATCCTTTATTTTTTTCCAGGCCCCTGAACCAAGTTTATATATTTTTGGAACTGCCCCGTCCTTACCATTGAATTTTGATATTTTGTGCAGGGAATGGATGCTCACATAAAGAATGTCGCGCTCACCATACATCAGTTTTATAGCTTCCTGTTTTTTCCCTTCAACATCAATTTTTTGCAGTCCACCAAATTTTCCGATACCATGGTCAATATGGGTTACGTAATCCCCAATTTCCAGTTTGTTGAGTTCCTTTAGTGTGATACTCTGTTTTTTGGAGTACCCATTCTTGATATTGAACTTGTGGTAGCGTTCAAAAATTTGATGATCTGTAAAGCAGACCAGTTTTAAATCATCGTCCACAAAACCTTGATACAAGGGAAAAACAATCGTCCGGTAGTGTACCTTTTCATTTATTTCCTCAAAGATGTCCTGAAATCTTTTGGACTGCTGTTCGCTAGCACAAAAAATATAGTTGGTATACCCTTTACTCCTGTAATCGTTAAGGTTTTCAATCAGTAAATTAAACTTCTTGTTAAAGGAGGGCTGTGGTTTGGTAGTGAATTTAAATATGTTTTCGTTGACTGCATTTCCATCAGAACTCAACAATAAAAAGTGTTGTAAGTGTTCTTTAAATGAATCCCCACTCATAAAAAGCTCTTCAGGGTTTGAGTGCTTTATAGCCTCGGACAATTTTGAAAAGGCTTCTTTTGCTTTATCGAACAAATCATTCAGGCGACCAAAGAGTAAATCGGTATTCTTACTAAAAACCAGTGTATTACTGGCGATGTAGGTTAAAAAGGATTGGCGCTGTTCTGTAAGAAACTTATTGGCCATGTTGGGTACAATGGATATGCTCTTTACCTTCTCATTGGATAGTTGGGTTTCTACATCAAAGGTTCTGATACTATCAATTTCATCCCCAAAAAATTCAATTCGGTAAGGCTCGTCGTTGCTAAAAGAATATACATCTACAATTCCACCTCGAACGGAAAATTCACCTGGTTCAGTTACAAAATCTACACGCTTAAATTGATACTCGAACAATACCTCATTTAGAAAGTCAAGCGATAAGGTATCGCCCAACTTCATTTTAAGCGTGTTTTTGTCCAACTCTTTTCGGGTCAGTACTTTTTCAAATAGGGCGTCCGGATAGCTGACGATGACCGCTGGTTTCTTTCGTGAATTAATACGGTTTAATACCTCGGCACGTAACAGTACGTTGGCGTTATCGGTTTCCTCGATTTGATAGGGGCGCCGGTAACTGCCTGGATAAAAGAGCACTTTATCTTCCCCGATGATTCGTTCTAAATCATTAAGATAGTAAGCCGCTTCTTCCTTATCGTTGAAGATGGTCAGAAATGGGCGGTTCTGTGTATTGAATATTTCCGCTAAGACAAAGGATAAGGAAGAACCAGAAAGCCCTTTTAGACCAATTTTTGGAAAATTATCTTGTTCGGAATCTTGAAATTGGGATATGGATTCCTGCAGTTTCCCTAGTTTGGGAGACTGTGCAAAGCTTTGTTGGATTTGGGAAGGACTCAACAATAAAAATTTTTGCAAATATAAGGATACCTTCAAAAGTGAAAGCCCGGACTTCATTTAAAATTACCCTCGGAATTATTAATATCTGCGCTTTTTTCGTTTGCTTATTTTGATGGGAACAGGAAGTACGGCATCACCAAGCAGGGCAAAAACCTCACAATCCTCTAAAGGCTCCATAGCATATGATCCAGTAAATTCCCCAAAAGCAGGCAAAACCATTTGTATTTTGGTCTTATAAAAACAGGGTAAACGAACGGATTGCCTGCCCGGACCATTCAACCGAATGGCGGGATGAATATGCCCGGAAAAATTAAAATAGTTTTCCCTTTCCTCGGGATGGTGGGTCAATAAAAAATTATCCAAAAGTAACTCCGGAACAATTTCGACACCTAAGTTTTCATACTTAAGGGGAGAGATGATATCATGATTTCCCGCCACCAGAATGAAATTTACAGATTTTGATTTGACCCATGTTTCGAAAAGATTCCATTCATTATTGAGATGGGAATGAAAGAGATCCCCCAAGAACAAAACAGTTTTTGGTTCAAAGGCTTCTATAGCCCCGTCCATGGCCATAAAGTTTTTCTGAACAGCTTGTTGTGGTACCGCAGCCCCGAATTTTCTGAAATGGGACACTTTGCCCAGGATGTACATCGCTAATTAGTAACATTGATTTATCCTCCCGAATAATGCACGAGAAAAGTGCATTTGAAAGCTTTGCCCATATATATCCAAGGAGAGTTTCTGCATAGTGACAAAGTTAAAATTTCATCATTGGATTTCTGATGGTAATTTTCTACTTTGTCCGAGAAGACCTTTAAATTTTTCAATGAAACGCCTTTATGTAGTTGGAAGTTCCAATACGGATATGGTTGTGAGAACGGACCGATTTCCAGTCCCTGGGGAGACCATCATGGGTGGTGATTTCTATATGTTTCCAGGGGGTAAGGGAGCTAACCAGGCTGTAGCGGCCACCCGTGCCGGTGGAAATGTACACTTTATATGTTCCTTGGGGGATGACCTATTTGGAAAAAATGCAATCAACGGGTATATCAAAGAGGGAATTGACGTGTCTAGGGTCCAAGTTATATTAGGGAAAGCTTCGGGTGTTGCCCTTATTACAGTAAACAATGAAGGTGAAAATGAAATTGTGGTCGCTCCCGGAACCAATGCGGAATTAAGTGGCAATCATTTGGAAAATATGTTGAAGGAAGATTGGGAAGACTCTTTAGTACTTACGCAATTAGAAACACCTATTGAAACCTTGATACATTTGTCCAAGATATGCAAGGAAAAAAAGTGGCCTTTGATTCTAAATCCGGCTCCGGCCCAAGAATTGCCTAAAGTGATTTTGGATGGATTGTTTTTAATTACACCTAATGAGACCGAGGCCAAATTGTTAACAGGAATTACTGTGAGGGATGAACCAAGTGCCATGGTTGCTGCCAGTTCATTAATGGACAGTGGGGTAAAAAATGTTATCATTACCATGGGTTCCAAAGGGGCATTCTTTAAAAATGCAGAGGAATCTTTTTTTACTTCGGCACAAAAAGTTAAAGTGGTGGACACCACGGCAGCAGGCGATGTTTTTAATGGAGTGCTTGCCGTAGGTTTGACCGAAGGTCTGTCTTGGAAGAATTCTATTATAATGGCCACCAAGGCCGCGGGTATCTCGGTCGCCAAAATGGGTGCACAGGATTCGGTGCCGTATAAAGAAGAGTTCACCTAAAGGTATAATCTTGTTTTATAGGCTATTTTTGGAAGCCCCAAAATACCTTAAGGTTGCAAGAAGGTTTATTTCATCAAAATAGCCGCCATTCTACGAATGCGGTCTTCCAATTTTTCACTGGAAAGACGCTCGCGGCTCAAACGGTCGGTAATTAAAGGAAAGGCAAAGGGAGTGGCCTTTTCACATTGTTTCCAAACTATTTTTTGTTCTGCAATGCGTTCCAAAGAAAGTCTTAACCTACCTTCTTCCAGCTGGTGTTCAAAAGTTTCAGTAAAGGCTTGTTGAAACAACAAATTGTCCGGTTCGTAATCCCGGAAGACTTCGAACAACAATTGGGAATTACTTTGTAAGTGTTTCATTTTTATCCCTTTGTTGGGGTATCCTGTAAAGACCATCCCACTAATGATCGCTATGTCCCTGAACTTTCTACGTGCCATTTCCGTAGCATTCAGGCTCTTTTGAAGGTCGTCCAAAAGAAAATCGGTCGTGAACAGATTATTGTCCAATACCTGTTGCATGTCTATCGGTTTGTCCGAAAGCAATTCAAATCCATAATCGTTAAAGGCAAGGGAGAATGTGATAGGGGAGAGTAGACTGATGCGATACCCCGGAAGACTGCCCATGGCTTCATGGACAAAACGTCCCTCAAAAGGATAGAAAACGGCATGATAACCATCCCTGCTCTTAAAGGTTTCTATTAGAAATTCTGAGGGCTGGGGAACAATGCTTTCTCTGCGCTGTCGCTCAAAAATATGGGCCAAGGATTGTATTTCCACAGATTGTTTTTCTACAGCTTCGCCTGAACTATAGAGTTCGTTACGAAGTAATTCCGACATCCGGGCAGAGAGCGTTAACCTACTGCCCATCCAACTGGAGACCTTACTGGTTTTTTTGTTGGAATTTTTGACATGCACTTGCATATCCTTTATTCGGATAAATTCCAGGTTTCTCCCTGCAAAAGTGAATACATCGCCCCTATTCAGTTTGGAAACGAAGTATTCCTCAATAGTTCCTATATATCCTCCTTTTTGATATTTCACCGTGAGGTTTACGTCCCCCACAATGGTTCCTATTTGAAATCGATGCCGCATGGCAACACCCCGGTTATTTACCTTGAATTTGCCATCGTCTTCGATTTCCACCTTTTTATATTCATCGTAGGATTGAAGGCTTTGACTACCCATTACCAAAAAATTCAGCAGCCATTGCCAATAATCTTCACTCAATGCCTGATAACAAAAGGTTTCCGATACTTCCCTGAATATCTCTTTCGGGTAGAATCCGTCCGATATGGCCAAAGTGGTCAAATACTGTAATAGCACATCGTAGCTATTGAGGTAGGGAATGCGATCCTCCACCGTATTGTGTTTCACGGCCTTTTGCAGTGCAGAAGCTTCAATAAGCTCAATGGCATGGGTGGGTAAAAAATAAATGACACTCTCCTTTCCGGGTCGGTGGCCACTTCTCCCTGCACGTTGTAAAAATCGGGCAACGCCTTTGGGCCCACCAATCTGTATAACAGTTTCTACTGGAGCAAAATCGACCCCAAGGTCTAAACTAGAGGTGCATACCACAGCTTTTAAGGTTTCATTCCGTATGGCGTTTTCCACCCGGACACGCGTTTCCTTGTTAATGCTACCATGGTGCATGGCAATTTCCCCAGCAAATTCAGGATGCTTTTCCAGTATTTTTTGAAACCAAATTTCACATTGACTTCGGGTATTCGTAAATAGGAGGGTAGTCCTACTATTTTTAATGATGGGGACTACATATTCCAATAAATGGAGACCGAGATGACCCCGCCATGGGAACGTTTCCATTTTCTTGGGGATAATACTTCTGACGGTGATTTTTTTGTTGATGTTGGTTTTTATCAAGACCGAATTTCCCAAAGCTTTGGACTGTGGCCCTAGCAATACTTCCCTTGCTTGTTCCATATTCCCAATAGTGGCTGAGATACCCCAAATCCTGAGTTTTTTGGAAATGGTTTTGAGTCGGGATAAGGCAAGTTCCATTTGAACGCCCCGCTTGGTGCCCAAAATTTCATGCCATTCATCTACCACTATGGCTTGGCAATCCTTAAAGATTTTGTCATAACCTTTGGTGGCCAAAAGGAGCTGTAAGCTTTCAGGTGTGGTAATGAGCAGGTCTCGGCATTTGTTTTTTTTGCTCTGCCCTAGTCTTGGTTGAGGTATCCCCGGAGCGAATGCCAACGGTCATTTGGATCCCTAAATCCGAAACCACTCGCTCGGCGGATTGTCTTATTTCCTGGGATAATGCCCTAAGGGGAGTTATCCAAATAGCTTTTAGTCCCTTTTTATGTTTGGTCTTATAATCAGGATTTTGTTTAATATAATTTAAGACTATAGGAAACCATAGCGCGTAGGTCTTGCCGCTTCCCGTCGGGGCGTTCAAGAGACCATTTTTACCTTGTAGAAAAGCCTTCCATGTTTTCTTTTGAAAAGGAAAAGGAGACCAGTTTTGTTGTTCGAACCAATTCTCGGCAATGCTAAAAAGTTCCTCCCGATTCATGTTAGGGTATCATTTCTTTTAAATCGGTCAATGAATTGGCTTCGTGGATGTTTTTATCCTCCCGCCACCGTAGCATTCGGGAAATCTGGTGGCAACCCCACTTTTATGTCTTTTGGAATGCGCAATTCCTTCAAAGGCAATTTCAAATACATGATGAGGGGTCACACTTCTTACGGGGCCAAAACGCTCTAGGGTATTTTTTTTAATCCAAGCATCCAGTCGCCTAAATTCGGCATCTGTGAGTCCGGAATAGGCTTTGGCAAAAGTGACCAACTCTCGTTCCCCTTCTTCATTATCATCCCAAAGGGCAAAGGTATAATCCGTAAATAAATTGCTTCTCCGGCCATGACCTCGCATAGCATAGGTAAGCACGGCATCAATGGTCAAGGGTCCACTTTCCATTTCCACCAATCCCCTTTTTTTCTTCCCACTAAATAAGGTGAATCCTTTTTTTTCAACATCAATCCTTCACTATGCTTTTCCCTAGACAAATCTCTCTCATGGGCCACAGCCTTCCAGGAATCAAAACTCATGGTCTCCGAGAGTTGTATGGGTAGGTCACTTCGACACCGCTCAGTTACCCCACTTCGACTTTGTTCAGTGGCCTTAATTTTGCTTTTGTGAGTACCCTTTGATAGATGGTGGCTGAGCGTAGTCGAAGCCACTTTATCAAACATTTGCTCCAATAGCCTTCTGCGTTCCAAAAAAGGCTTATTGCGAATATCTTTTCCTTCCCATTCCAACAGGTCATAAGCCTTTAACATGACTGGAACCTTTGAAAGAAGTGATTTTGACACCATTTTTCGCCCGATCCGTTTTTGAAGGTCATTAAAGGTTCCGATAGTTTCATTGATATAGGGAAGAATTTCACCATCTATGACCGTACCGTTTGGAATTTCACCAATAAGAGATTCAAACTCCGGGTATTTATCCGTTACTAGCTCTTCACCTCGACTCCGGACGAATAGTTCATCATTTCGAAGGATAACTTGGGAGCGTATTCCGTCCCATTTGTGTTCCGCTGACCATTGCGCTACTTCGCCCAAATTTTCAGGAGTTTCTTCCAAAGCATAGGCCGAGATAAAAAGGATAAGGTTTGGAGAGGTAGTCATTTTTGTTCTCCTCCAATACCAATTGTTGAAAGGAAATGGTATTTGGATCCCAATTCCCCATTAATTTGTAGGCCAAAATATCCTCATCAATTTCTGTGGCCTTGGCAAGTGCCCTTGTCATTAGTTTTTGACTTACCCCAATTCTGAAACCGCCGGTTATCAATTTGGTAAAGACGAAGCGCTCGTAGTAATTCAAAACCTTCCAGTTTTCAAATAGGTATGCCTTTTTATCAGTATCCTTTTTCTTTTTAAGTGCAATCATCTCATTTAAAAAAAGAGTCAAGGTCTTATTGGTGGAAGATTGGGAAGAAGGTACCACCAGAGCAATTGTTTCGGCTAAATCTCCAACAATATGGTAGCTTTCCTCAAAAAGCCATAATGGGATATTAGCCAATTCCGAGGCCCATTCCCTTAGTAGCGTTGTGTTCACTGGTCTAGGAGGTCTCCTGTGCGAAAGAATGGCTATCGTCCAAACTTTATCGGTGTCACCTGCTTCCAAAAAGTATTGAGTCAAGGCATCAACTTTTACATTGGTCTTGTTTGTACTATCCAAGGTTTTTATGAGTTGGGCGAATCTTTTCATATATCTGCCGTTGATTTAGAGGATTCCAACTCACCTTGCTCTCCTTCATATTGTGTGGCTTCCGTTCCGGCATCATAGCCTAATTCGCGCAGATATCTCGGAGAAAATATCGCTATAGCCATGCGTACAAATGACTTTTTCTGCACCCGTGGCTTCTATGCTGGAGAGTAACCCTTGCCAATCACAATGATCGCTGAGGACAAATCCCTTGTCAATGGCCCTTCGGCGACGAGCCCCTCTAAATGTCATCCATCCACTTGCCGAAGCTGTAACATACGGTACCATCTTCCGAATCCAACTACTTCCATGGGCACTTGGAGGGGCCAAAACGATATTACCCGGAAGATCTTTTTTGGTAGTTTCTTTTGTAATCAACTTGGTAGGTGGAAAGGATGCCAACGGTCGTAAAACTTCGGTCATGTTTTCAATGGCACCGTGGGTATATATTGTCCCAATCCCGGTATCCAAATATTTTAATAGCCTTTGAGCCTTGCCAAGACTGTAACCAAACAAAATGGAAGTCTTGCCTTCATTTTTGTTTTCTTGCCACCAATTATTGATATCGCTTAAAACCTCTTGTTGTGGTAACCATTTAAAAGCCGGAAGTCCAAAAGTACATTCGGTAATAAAAGTATGGCATTTGATGGCCTCGTAGGGCGTGGATATCCCGTCGTCTTCTGTTTTGTAATCACCGGTGAATACCCGGACTTCACCCTTATGTTCTACCCTCACCTGTGATGATCCTATAATATGGCCCGCAGGATAAAGGCTGAATTTCACATTGTTTATGGTGAATGTTTCCCCCCATTCAATACCAGTAGACTTAATTTCCCCCAGCCTATGGGAAATTATTGGTATGTTTTTATGGTGTGTAATATATTCTTTGTTCCCCCATCGACTATGATCTGCGTGTCCATGGGTTATGATGGCTTTGTCAACTGGCCTCCAAGGATCCAAGTAAACGTCCGCTTGCTTACAATAAATTCCTTTATCGGTAAATTGAAGAAGGGGTGTTTTCATAGCATCGGGAAGTTACAAATTTGCCATGAAACAAAGTTCGGCCGGATATAAACTATGACCTCTAAAAAAATTATATTTGCCCAAAAGAATACATTATGTCAATTTCAGATTTTTTTGATAGTGGCTTCCAAAAGAGGAACCAAGATCATTTTGCAGCCATAGTTAGGGTCGCTATGAGCGATGGGGTTATCAACAATGAGGAGCGGGCTTTCTTGGACCGTTTGGCTAGGAAACTAGATATATCGGAGAACGATTATAAAGAAATTTTGAAGGATTATGCTTCCCATGACATAAATCCTCCAACGAGTTATGATAGAAGGTTGGAGCGTTTATTTGACTTGGCAAGAATGGTTTATGCTGATCATGAACTAGGAGAGAAGCAAGTAGGCATGCTGGAACGATTAGGAGTCGGCCTTGGCTTTAACCCGGTTAATGTAACCTATGTGGTAGATAAAGCCCTTAAACTTGTACAGGCAGGTGTTGATGAAGACAATTTCATTGATGAAATAAAAAATATGAATCGGTAAGATTCAAAAAGTGTTAGTAAAAAGGGGAGCAATTTGCTCCCCTTTTTATTGATACTTTTCCAAGAACTCCTGAAGTTTTTCCACCATTTTTTTGCTTCCACAGTAAAATGGAACTCTTTGGTGCAATTCGGTAGGTTGAATGTCTAAAATCCTTGAGTTTCCGCTTATGGCCATGCCATTTGCCTGCTCTGCAATAAATGCCATGGGATTGCACTCGTATAATAGACGTAGTTTTCCACTTCCTGTAATACTACTTTTAGGGTATAAATAAATACCCCCCTTGATCATGTTTCTGTGAAAGTCAGATACCAAAGATCCAATATATCTTGAGGTATACGGCCGGTCTCCCTCCTCCATTTGACAGTATTTGATAAAGTCCTTTACTCCTTGGTGAAAATGCACATAGTTTCCTTCGTTTACGGAATAGATTTTACCAGTTTCGGGAATTTCATATTGGGGTGGGATAGATAAAAGGTTCCCAAAGCTGGGTTTAGGGTAAAACCGTTAACTCCATCCCCAGTAGTATAGACAATCATAGTAGAGGTTCCGTAGACCACATATCCTGCGGCTACCTGTTGGTTTCCGGGCTGTAAAAAGTCCTCTAGGGTTACAGGGGTGCCCACAGGGGTTACCCTTCTATAAATTGAAAAAATAGTTCCTACAGATACATTAACATCGATATTGGAAGAACCATCCAATGGATCGATAAGAACCACATATTTGTTTTGATGGTTTTCATCGTTACTGTTTATGGAAATAAAACTATCTTCCTCTTCGGATGCTATTCCACAGACTATTTCACGATTCGTTAGGGTCTCGGATAAACTTTTCATTGGCAAAAACATCCAGTTTTTGCTGATTTTCCCCTTGTATATTGGTTTCTCCAGCGGTTCCAATGATATCTACAAGACCAGCTTTGTTTACTTCGTGATTCACTACTTTGGCAGCCAACCGTATCGCATTGATCAATTTGGAAAGCTCTCCGAGAGGAATATTGGAACGATTTCTGATTTTCAATGATAAACTCACCTAATGTCTGTTTTCTATTGGTCATCATAAGAGGAATAGGTTAATCTCTCTACAAATAACGCCTATTTTGTGAAACTCTTGTGTTTGGTTTTTACTTGTTTGTTTAAAATTATAACTTTGTGTTTTATTTGTAACAATGAATTTTATTATAAGGAATTCCCGAAAAGAAGATATGGGCCAAGTCTTGAAGTTAATTCGAGAGCTCGCCGTATTTGAAAAAGAGGACAATGCTGTTGAGGTTACCGTTGACGATTTGGAACGATCTGGTTTCGGTGATGAAAAACTGTTCCATTGTTTTGTTGCGGAACAGGAAGGTTCCATTGTGGGAATGGCCTTGGTTTATCCCGGATACTCTACTTGGAAAGGACCTATCATCCATTTGGAAGATTTGATCGTTACCGAGAAAATGCGGGGTAGTGGTCTTGGTACGGCTTTGTTGAATGAGGTAGTAAAGTATGGAAGTGATTTAGGTGTAAAGCGTATTAGCTGGGAGGTACTGGATTGGAATGAGCCGGCCATTGATTTTTATAATAGTAAAGGTGCGGATGTGAAACGTGATTGGGATGTGGTGCATCCGGATGAAAAAGGAATAGCCAGTTACTTGGCCAATATGTAAAATAGTAGAATCGAATTTAGTGTATGAGAGTATTTAAATTTGGAGGAGCCTCCGTTAAGGATGCAGAGGCTGTAAAGAATGTGGTTAATGTCTTACAACAAGTAGGGTACGATAATACACTTCTAGTGGTTTCCGCCATGGGAAAGACCACAAATGCCATGGAAGAAGTAGTAAATGCCTATTTCAAGAACAAAAAGGACATACCCTCCAAAATTTCGGACATTGTAGAATACCATGATGGTATACTTACCGATCTTTTTGAAAACAAACAACATAAAATTTATAAGGACTTTAAGGTATTGATCGATGAGATCAATGGATTTTTGGTCCGGAACAAATCGCCTAATTATAATTTTGTCTATGATCAAATTGTAGGTTATGGGGAATTGATTTCTACAACCATCATTAGTGCCTATTTGGAGAAAGTGGGCATTTCCAATAATTGGCTCGATGTACGCAATTACATTAAAACAGACAATAGTTATAGGGATACCACCGTGAACTGGGAAAAGACCCAAGCCAACGTTGCGGATATTGATAAGAAAGTACTGAACATAACTCAAGGGTTTTTAGGCAGCGACGATAATAACTTTACGACTACCCTTGGTAGGGAAGGTTCGGATTATACCGCCGCGATTCCGGCCTACTGTCTCAATGCGGACTCTGTTACCATTTGGAAGGATGTACCTGGGGTCTTGAATGCTGACCCTAGATATTTCAAAGAAACCCAGTTGTTGAACAATATTTCGTATCGAGAGGCTATTGAGCTTGCTTTTTATGGTGCTTCGGTAATTCATCCAAAGACTCTTCAACCTTTGCAACGTAAGGAAATTCCATTACACGTTAAGTCTTTTTTAAATCCAAAAGATCCTGGTACAACAGTAGGTAAGGGAATGGGTATAGAGCCCAAAGTTCCATGCTTCATCGTTAAGAAGAATCAAGTTTTAATGAAGTTGTCTTCCTTGGATTTTTCCTTTATGGTGGAGAACAATATTAGCGAGATATTTAAACTGTTTCACGACTTCAAGATCAAGGTGGATCTTATCCGGAATTCCGCAATTAGTTTTTCCGTGTGTGTAGACAATAAGTTTGGCGGTTTGGAGGATCTCTTGCAACAATTGAAGGGTAAGTTTAAGGTGGTACACCATGAGGATGTTTCTCTTTACACCATCAGACACTTCAATACCCAAGCGCTTGAATCACTGGTAAATGGGCATGAGGTACTATTGGAACAGCGCGGCAAGGAGACGGTACAATTAGTGGTAAAATAGGCGTACTTCCCACTTTTCCATTTGTTAAAATGGTGACCTCCACATCCTATTTTCCTATATTTATGCTTTGAAATAAATCAGATATATGGGTTTAGTGACCGCAAAGGAAGTGGCAAAAGCCGTTAACTTATCCAAGTATGGCTTTGTTGGAACTTTTATTGGTTGGGTGTTGATGAAGGTCACGCGTATATCAGGGGTTAATCGTTTTTACGATAGTATTTCTCATTTACAGGGAACCGATTTTACCCAAGCGGTACTTGACCATTTTGAGATCGATTTTGAAATTCCTGAAGAAGATTTCAGAAGGTTGCCAAAAGAAGGCCCTTTCATTACCATAAGCAACCATCCATTGGGGGCCATTGATGGGGTCCTGTTGATGAACCTAATGCTTCCCAAAAGGCCCGATTTTAAAATCATGGCCAACTTTCTTTTACAAAGAATGGCCCCTTTGGACCCTTACATTCTTCCAGTAAATCCATTTGAAGGACACAAGGACGCAAAAAGCAGTATTAGTGGTTTTAAACGAACGCTGGAGCATCTCAAAGAAGGTCACCCGTTAGGCATATTTCCCGCAGGCGAAGTATCTACCTATCGCGATGATAAACTTATAGTGGACAAACCCTGGGAAGAAGCCGCACTTAAGCTAATACGTAAGGCCGAGGTTCCGGTCGTACCCATTTATTTTCATGCAAGAAACAGCAAGCTATTTTATAGGCTTTCCAAAATGAGTGATGTATTTAGAACGGCCATGATACCTTCTCAGCTCTTCTCTCAGCATAGCAGACCTATTAAAATAAGGATTGGTCAGCCCATATCTGTGCAAACTCAAATGGAACAAACTACAATGGAGGAGTTCTCCGATTTATTACGAAGAAAGACCTACATTCTGTCCAATGCCTATGAAAAGGAACGGTTGATAGATCAAATTCCTACCTCTTTAAAAATACCCAAACCACCCAAGAAAATAGCGTCGGCCATGCGAAAAGAGGTGATGCAGGGAGAAATTGAGAAGCTAAGGGAAAAGGATTGTCGGTTGCTGCAAAGTAAGAACTATGAGGTTTTTTTGGCAAAGGAAAAGGACATGCCCTTTATCCTCAAGGAAATTGGAAGGCAGCGAGAGGTTACTTTTAGGGAAATAGGGGAGGGCACCAACAATGCCATTGATCTGGATAAGTTCGATTCCTACTATTATCATCTCTTTCTTTGGGACGATACGGAAAAATGTATTGTGGGCGCTTACCGAATGGGTCTCGGGTCCGAGATTTTTCCGGAATATGGAATAGATGGTTTTTATTTACAGGATTTGTTCCGTGTAGAGCCCGAGCTTTATGGTATGATGAAGAACTCCATTGAAATGGGAAGGGCTTACATAACCAAGGAATATCAGCAAAAGCCTATGCCCCTGTTCTTACTTTGGAAAGGAATTGTTCATACTACATTGAGACATCCGGAACATAAGTATCTTATTGGCGGAGTGAGTATTAGCAATCAGTTCTCCAATTTTTCGAAGAGCCTAATGATCGAGTTTATGAAATCCCATTATTGGGACCCATATGTGGCCCAATACATACGTCCAAAAAAGGAGTTTAAGGTGAAGCTAAAGGATGCCGACAAGGAATTTGTTTTTGACGAGACTCAGGCTGATCTGAACAAATTCGATAGGATGATAGATGAGGTGGAACCGGGAAGTCTTCGTTTACCCGTACTTATTAAAAAGTACATTAAGCAAAACGCAAAAGTGGTCGCTTTCAACGTAGATCCACTTTTCAATAATTCTGTGGATGGTTTAATGTACATTAAAATAGCCGATTTACCCGAAAGTACGGTAAAACCGGTCATGGAGGAATTTCAAGCAGAATTGGAACGGAAGTTGACCGAGGCACAACAGAACCACGAATAGACTATTCCACTCCGATTTTTGTGCTTCTTCTTTCAAAAAGGACATTATCTATCCATCGACCTTTTAAATTACCGACGCGTTCCCGTTTTCCAATTTTTCTAAATCTCAATGATTCATGGAGCTTTATACTTGCCTTATTTGATGGGAAGATTCCTGACTGTAATGTCCGGAAACCTTCCTTTTCACTTTCCAAAATCAAATGTCGTAGAAGGACTTTTCCTATCCCCAATCCTCTAAAATCTTTACCAATATAAATACTTACTTCAGCAACGCCCCTATATACATAACGATTGGATACAGGAGATAATGCAGCCCATCCAGCTATACTGTCTTTGTAAAGCCCTACAAATCTGCAATGTTTTAGGTGGGAACTGTCCCATTTGTCATATGCAGGAACTGTGGTCTCAAAGGTAGCCATACCTGTGTCAATTCCTTCTCTGTAGATAGTGGCCACTTGAGCCCAATCGGATGCGTCCATCGTTCTAATGGAAATCATTGAAAGTATTTAAATAGTTCAACAACAACCACTGCCAGGAGCACAAGCTGAAGCAGACTCTACACTAGTTTCACGGAACACCGCATATTTCCTTGGCCTTGCAATCTGTTTTTTCTACCCCTAACGTAAAAATTAGATCCTCATTGGTAACCTGATAATCGTTAACGAACAATTGGGCCGTGTGAAAATTACTGTTGCTATATTCAAACTTTACCTCAACGTCCCTTTCCATAGGTTTTACTTTATCCACTTTTTTAAGAATAGAAAGCGCTTTGAAGGCGGACATATAGTCCTTTTTACCTATTTCCGAGGGACTCTCCCATAATTGGATGATAGTTTCTTTCCGGAAATCTGGTCTTGCCCCGCAATCAATGGAGTCAATGGTCACATTTTTTACTTCCGTGATATGATAATTGGCACCTACCAAAAGACCGGGAGCATATTCAAAAAGTAAGTTTTTACCGGAATTTCCCTCAAGGATGTTCAAAAGTTCTTTTGTTTTCATATTGTAATTTTTGTTTAACAGCAATTTGTTTTAGTCTTATTGAAAAAGGAGTTTAGCATTTCTTGAATGGCCGACCATTTTTTAAGATTGATACAATAGCATACCCTCTTACCTTCTATTTCCCCTGAAATCAAATCGATACTCTTGAGTTCCTTTAAATGTTGGGAAATAGTAGGTTGGGCTAGCCCAATTTCATCCACAATATCATTACAGATACAGGCCTCCTGCTTACTGATGTATTCTAGGATGGCAATCCTTGCTGGATTGGCCAATACTCTTAAAATAACGGCCAATTCGTTCTGCTTCTCATTAAAAATTTGTGTTTTGGTAACTCCCATTGTAATATTTGTATATTGCAATATTACGATAATAAATGAAAATAAAAAAGCCTTTTTTAAAAAGGCCTTTAAATTCTCTAGAACCAAGGTTTTCTGCCTACTTGATAGGTGTTATAAAACTCCTCGTCGGATTTGGTCAAATAGATAATACCTTCGATAAGCCCAATGACCCAGGCTACCCATCCGGCGAGACCACAGGTAAGGATTCCTAAAATCAATGTAGCTACTAAAAGGATAATACCTTCTTTTGTGTAGCCTAAAATAAATTTATGTATTCCGAATCCTCCCAAAACTATGGCCGAATTCCGGCTAAGAGTTTTTTATTTTCACCTCCTACTCCCGAAAAGGCTTCCTTGGCTCCATCTGAGAATTCGTTGGCTGTCTTTTTCGCTTCATTGGCGAAATCTTTGGCAGCATCTTCTGCCTTATCTTCAAAATCTTTGTTTTCTTCTGACATTGTATTGTTTTTTGGTGGTTAATTGTTGCTTAAATGTAAAGAATAAAAGTATATCACAAAAATGCTTTGTCAATAGGTTCCCATAGCTCCAGTTTATTGCCATCCGGATCCAAAATCCACCCAAATTTACCATAGGAGTATTCTTCCATTTCTCCTACTACGGTAACACCTTCTTCCTTTAAGGCCTCCAATAGCTCTGCAAGATTCTCTACCCTAAAATTCATCATAAAAGAAGATTTACTAGGTTGAAAGTATTCGGTATCCTCTTTCATTGGGCTCCATTGGGTAGAACAGTCGTTTCCTTCTTTATCTTTCCACCAAAACGTACATCCGTACTGATCTGTATTTAACCCTAAATGATTTTTGTACCACTCTTTTGCTTTATCTGGATCGGAAGTCTTAAAAAAGAATCCACCCAAACCTGTTACCCTATTTTTCATGTTTTTGTTATTTTTTTATGTTTTTCTCATACAGTTCAATCCATTGTTGAACCGTCATTTTACCGCTTAGTTCGGCTATTAGTTGGTAAGGTATGTCATCCATATTTTTAAAACGAATACAGCTTTTGCCCATATCCAGTTTTCGTGTACAATATTTTGGGTACTCATTGGTAAACCAATCCAAAAGTTTGGGATCTGCATAGATTCCAGAATGATAGAGTGCCACAAAATTCTTTTGGGATGCCAAATTCATAAAGGGTAGGGGAAGCTCCGGATTTACATGATAGCCGTCTCGGATATAATGAATGGGGTATCACATAACCCAACATTCCATAACTCATCTGCTCTTCAAAACCTTCAGGGATGTTTTTTAATATGAGCTCCCTTATTTTAGATATCACGTCTTTTCTCTCTTGTGGAAGTTGAGAGATATAGTCTTCCGGTGTTTCTGCTTCGGATTGCATCTTAAACGTGTTGGTCTATTAAAATGGGGTTGCCATCCTGGATCTACCAATGTAATACTTGCTGAATCCGTAGTGCCTTCTTCAACCTTTCTTATAAGATTTATTCCTTTAGCTTCTAATTTTTTTTGAATTTCACGAATGTCAGTAAACTTTTCAAGGGTATTGGCATCTGCATCCCAACCGGGATTATAGGTAAGGATGTTTTTTTCAAACATACCTTGGAAGAGTCCTATGATGGAAGTTTCGTTTTTCAGAATCAGCCAATTCTGTTCAGTATCCCCGTGAAATACGGCGAAACCCAAGGCTTCATAAAATTCTTTGGAGGCCTTAATATCCTTGACATTAAGGCTTACTGAAAAGTTACCTAAATTCATTTTTGTACGATTAAGATTGATTATCCTTTAAACTACAAATTTATTTTTGATTTTGTCTACAACGGTCTGTGCCAGTTTGACTTTGCTTTCCACCGTCCAACCGGCCACATGGGGAGTTAAGATCACATTGTTTGCCCTTATCAAATATTCAAAAGCGTCAGGAAGTCCGTCGCCAGTGAACATATTTTCAAATGAGGATTTTTCATATTCTAGAACGTCCAATCCGGCAGCCAGCACTTTCCCTGATTTTAGAGCAGTGACCAAATCGTCAGTTTTTATACATTTTCCTCGGGCCGTGTTAATGATCCAGGATGTTCTTATGGAACTTATTCAAGAAGTCGGAATTGACCATGCCAACTGTAGACGCCGTTTGTGGGACGTGCAGGCTTAAAACATCGGTTCGTTGATGCAATTCCATAATCCCGACCTGCCGGGCATTTTCATCCTCAACGCCTCCTTTGATATCATAACAGATTACTTCGTCCACGTCAAAACCCTTCAGTTTTTTGGCAAAGGCCTTGCCCATATTTCCATACCCTATAATTCCTACGACTTTGCCCTCCAATTCTACACCTCTGTTACCCTCACGGTCCCATTTTCCATTTCGGACTTCGGCATCGGCTTTATTCAGGTTGTTGAAAAGGGACAGTAGCATGCCTAACGCATGTTCTCCAACGGCATTACGGTTACCTTCCGGCGCGGCCGCCAAAAAGATTCCCAGGGATTTGGCATATTTCGTATCTATATTTTCCAAACCTGCACCTAAGCGTCCAATGAATTTTAGGTTCTTTGCCTTGTCCAAAAATGTAGCATCAATGGTAAACCGACTTCGTATAATGAGTCCGTCATATTCACCTATTTTCTCTTCTATTTCTTCCTTGGTTGAAGTATAGTCCTCTTCATTTTCAAAGCCAAATTCCTTGAATTGCTCAATAATCAAGGGATGGTTTACGTCTACATGTAATACTTTCATAGGAACTGATTATATTTTTGGATAGGCCGTTTGGGTCAATTCATGGGAGACGTTACCTGTATGTGCCGTGGTGAGTTTTTCAAATAACAACACATGAACAACCTCATCATTTTTTGTCTTAGGGCAATGTTCCACTCCTTTTGGTACCACAATGATTTCACCCTCCTTCACTATCTCGGTTCGATCCCTAAATTGCATGTACAGGGTACCTTTTAACACCTGAAACAATTCATCCTCGTGTTCATGGGAATGCCATACGAATTCACCCCTTACCTTTGCCAATAATACCTGCATATCGTCAACGACCGCTATTTGATGTGGATGCCAATATTTGTCAAATAAGGATTGTTTTTCATCAAGATTGATCGTTTTCATATGCATTACTTCAGGGTAATTATAACCGCCTGATAAGGCAATAATTCAACTTGTTTATTGGACACGCTAATGGGCTCCAAATTGTTAATCCATTCAGCTCCTAGATTCCAATTGTCAGGGATGCTCATCGTTGCAGTATCCGTTGAAAAGTTGAGCAGCACGGCTATTTTTTCATTCCCCAAAGTCCGAGTATATGCGTAAATAGTGGGATGCTCCTTCGCTATAATTTTATAGCCCCCATATACGAGCACATCATGTTCTTTTCTAAGTTTGGTCAAAGCCTTGAAATGGTTAAGAACGGAATTTGGGTCCGTTTCTTCTAAAGCCACGTTGATTTCGGTATAGTTTTCATTGACCGGTAACCAGGGTTTGCCGCTGGTGAAATTGGCCTTGTCCGAATCATCCCATTGCATGGGGGTTCTGCCATTGTCCCTAGAAGAAAATTTTAAGTCCTTTAGGTAGGCATCGATGTCACCACCTTGGTTTACTACCTTTTTATATCCGTTTATGGCGGCAATATCCTGATATTCCTCAATAGTATCAAAACCAATGTTGGTCATACCTAGTTCATCTCCATAGTAGCAGTAAGGTGTCCCTCTCATGCTTAAAATAAACGTGTTCAGCAATTTTGCAGAGGGAGCACGAAATTCGGGCGAGTCATTCCCAAACCTACTTACCAAGCGCGCCTGGTCATGATTGGCGAGAAATATGGACAGCCACCCGTCTTCTGCAAATTCCTTGTCCCACTTTGAAAAAACCTCTTTTAACGTGGAAAGTTCATAGCCATCAGATTTTGCAATATCCACCCCTTCAAAGGCATAGGCCATATTCAGCTCATTGCGGTCAGCATCCACTAATTTATGGGCATCGTCAAAATTTCTTCCGGCACCTTCGGATACAGACATTACATCGTACTTGCTAAAAACCTCCTCGTTCATTTCCTTCAGATAGGTATGCAATCCGTCCTGCATGGCATAATACTGGATAAAGTTTTTTTCTAGGTCATCATCGATGGCAGGGAATGTGGTATCCTTTGCTGCGAATTGAAAAGCATCCAATCTAAACCCATCCACCCCTTTTTCTGCCCAAAACTTCATAATATCGTATACTTCTTTTCTCACTTTGGGGTTTTCCCAGTTGAGGTCCGGCTGTTTTACGGAGAAGTAATGCAGGTAGTACGCATCTGTAATGGAATCATATCTCCAAGCCTCCCCTTTTTCATCGAATAGGCTATACCTATAATTAGGTTTGCCTTTTTCAGCAGGCCACCAATGGTAATAGTCCCTGTACGGATTGTCCCTGGAGCTTCGGATTGCTTGAACCATTCATGTTCATCACTACTATGGTTCACTACCACATCCATGATGAGCTTGATGTCCCGCTCATGCATACCTTGAAACATGGCATCAAAGTCCTCCATAGTGCCAAAGTCCGTCATGATATTCCTGTAGTCGCTCACATCGTACCCATTATCATCGTTTGGCGAGCTATATATTGGGTTCAACCGGACGGCCGTAACGCCCGGACTTTTTATGTAATCCAATTTTTCGATGATACCCTTAAGATCGCCTATGCCGTCTCCATCGGTATCCTTAAAACTTCTTGGATAAATTTGATATATGATGGACTCCTTCCACCACTTTTTATCCAATTCCATAGGTTCTTTTTTGGGTTCTTGAGTTTTTTCTTGACAGCCTATAAGTATTAAAGCTACAAGGATGATTAGTTGATGAAATCGTTTCATTTTAGTGTTCTGATGAGTTGGTAATGGTTATTTTGAAGCATACTTTCTTCAATTTAAGAATAAAATGGAGTCCGATAAAACCCAGTAACTAATATTTAAATTCCAAGGATTAATTTGGCAATCATAAAATAAATGAGAATACCAAAAATATCATTGCTGGTGGTAATGAACGGACCCGTTGCAATGGCAGGGTCTATCCCTCTTTTGTGAAGAAATAAGGGGACAAAAGTACCTATCAATCCCGCCACGATGATTACGGCTATCAAGGAAATAGAGATGGCAAAGGAGATATTCATCTTTCCTTCATAAGACCGAGACGAAAATGAAGAGCAAAATAGCCAATATAATTCCGTTCAAAGTGGCCAGTAGCATTTCTTTGATTAACCGGTTGCTGATACTTCCTTTTAAATCGTCATTGGCAAGTCCTTGTACGATTATGGCACTGGATTGAACTCCCACGTTTCCCGCCATGGCGGCAATCAACGGGGTAAAAAAGAATATAATGAACTGTTCCTGTTTAAAATCTTCCTCAAAACCACCCATGATCATGAAAGCCCCAATACCACCAATGAGTCCAAGGATTAACCATGGTAACCTGGCCCTTGTAAGGTCTAAAATACTATCGTCCGCTTCCACATCTTGCGAGATACCTGCGGCCATTTGATAGTCCTTGTCCGCTTCTTCCCGTATCACATCCACAATATCATCAATTGTAATACGCCCTACCAACCTACCAATTTCATCAACCACGGGAATGGCTTCCAAATCGTATTTTGACATAATCTTGGCTACCTCTTCCGGCTTTTCATTTACATTGACGGAGTCTACCTTGGGAATATAAACGTCCTTGATATGGGTTTTTGTAGAGGTGGTCAACAAATCCTTGAGCGATAGTCTTCCAATAAGCTTGTCTTCTTCATCAACTACATAGATGGAATGAACCCGTGTTACATTTTCGGCCTGGGCCCTCATTTCCTTTACGCAGGTCAGGACATTCCAATTTTCCCTGACTTTTACCAACTCCTTGGCCATAAGCCCACCTGCGGAATACTCGTCATAGCGGAGTAGGTCAACAATGTCCTTGGCATGTTCGCGGTCCTCTATTTCGGATATAACTTTTTGGATCATTTCCTGCGGAAGCTCCCCGATGATATCGGCCGCATCGTCCGTATCCAATTCAGCCAATTCTTCCGCAATTTCCTTGGAAGAAAGATTTCTAAGTATGGCCTCCCTAACATCCTCGTCCAATTCCGTGAGTACATCGGACGTTTTATGGCTATCGAGAAGTTTTATAAGATAAGTGGCCTCATCTTCATTTAATTCATTGATGATTTCTGCAACATCCGCATAATGCACATCTTCCAACAAAGTAGTTAAGTCACTATCCCTTTGGTTTTCAATGAGCTCTTCGATCTGAGCAATGAGTTCCTCTGTGAGTTTAAACGGTGTCATTTGCTATCTTCTTGGTCAACGCAATGAACTCGGAAACAGAGAGCTGTTCCGGGCGTTGGTCAAATATAGCATCTTCTTTAAGATTATCTGAGAGTCCCAGTATTTTTAAACTGTTACGGATGGTTTTTCTCCGTTGGTTAAAGGCGGTTTTAACTACCGTAAACAACAATTTTTCATCGCAATCCAGTATGTATTCCTTTTTTCTGGTAAGGTTTAATACCCCGGATTGCACTTTTGGAGGCGGGTCAAACACCTGTGGGTGTACGGTAAATAGGTATTCTGCATCGTAAAAAGCTTGTGTTAATACCGAAAGGATGCCGTAGGTCTTACTACCTTCTTTGGCGCAAATCCGTTGGGCCACTTCTTTTTGAAACATACCCGAGAATTACGGAACTTGATGGCGCATTTCGAGCATTTTAAAAACAATGCGGGTAGAAATATTGTATGGGAAGTTTCCGGTTATGGCAAAGGGTTCGTTACCAAACAGCACGTTCAAATCATATGTTAGAAAATCTGCTTCCACTACCTTGAAGGAACCCTTGCCTTGTAGAACCTTGGGATGTTCTAAAGGAAAGCTGTGATTTAGGTAAATAATGGAGTCGGAATCCAAATCCATGGCGACCAAATCAATTTCCTTAGTCAAGAGATATTTCGTGAGAACCCCTGTTCCGGGACCTATTTCCAATACTTTTGTATAACCATTGAGGGATAATGTCTCGGCAATTTTTTGCGCAATGCCTTCATCTTTTAAAAAGTGTTGCCCAAGATGTTTTTTTGCTTTTACAGGACTATTTTGTATGGTATCATTTCCATTTTCATAACGCGACTTTTTATTTTTTCCCTTTCTCTTTCCCATTTCTACATTTTAAACGCATCCTAGAAAACTACTTTGCCAAATATACCCAAGCCTTTTTTCCTGAACTTAAACTTACCTCAATTCTTTTGTAGGCATCCCCTTCATAAAAATCGGCTTTTTTTAATTCATCACTTGTCAATATATATACTTTCCCTTGAATTTTGTCCTGCGGGTTTTCCGTTGGCTCCAAAGTGGGGTACAGTCCCGCGACTTTAGTATTAGAGATTTTATAAGCATACAGGTTGTCATCATACCCTCCCAATACCCTAGAAAAAACACCTAGCTGCACTTCTTTTTCCTGTAAGGTGCCATACGTAAAAAGGTGATGGGTAGCGGTGTTTTTGTGCACAAAAAATTCATCGATCACTTCCAGTTCCGTCCTGAAGGAAATCAATTGGTCCGCAAATAGTTTTAATCCTTCCTTCCTTAATTTGGGAGCATTCTCCTCATAGTACGATTCAAGAATCTCTTTGCTCGCTACGGTATATTGAACGGAATAGGTTTGCCCTGTGCCTTCTTCGGTCAATACTTTGGTCATTTTTGCACTTAGGAACTTACCTGTGGCAAGTACCTCCGGAATATGGATGGTTTTCATCCAATGAAGCCATTCATCATGGGCTTTGTCCTCTATATTGCTGGTTACGTTGTAAATGTACATGGTATTTTTAAGGGTAATGAAGTGTAAGACAACATCAATTAATGGCGTCGCCCCTTAGGATTCTAAAGTTTTTTCACGCTTGAGGGAAATAATAACTGTCCTGATAATCATAAATGATACGTTCATAATGTGCTTTCGCCTTTTCCTGGCTGGTCAAAAATAGTCCTATAGAGCTCCCCAAGGGCAAAGTGGGCGTCGTCCGCCAAGATTCCATTTCCGTAGAACTCAATGATTTTTTGATAATTGAATTCAGCGGCTTCGTATTTTTTTTGAGATTCTAGCAATTGCGCCTGTTTAAGGAGCGCTTCGTCCTCGATTTTCTCGCCCTTATGATTTTCTAGGATATCATTAAGACCTAGAATGGCCTCATCAGTTTTATTCTGATAGGCTAAAAAGTCGGCACGGGCATATTTTTTTAAGGCTGTTTGGGTAGAGTCCTCCAATGAATTATCTGAAATCAATAAACTTAACTGCATGGCATCGTTGGCAATGAGTTGGGATGTGGAGCCCCTAAGGACTTTAAGTTGTGTTAGAGCCCAATCAAAATCACCTTTGTAAAAACTGGTTTCCGCTACTTTGTAACGTGCATCTTGCCCCATGACATCGTTTTTCAATTTGTCCTGAACTTGGGAAAAGTAAATGAGCGCCTCGTTAAAGCGTTTATCATATACCAAAATATCTCCAAGTGCCAGTTTGATGTAGGCTTTGCTTCTTTCATTCAAAGGGAGTTCCAAACTATTTTTAAGCAGTTGAATGGCCGGATCAGGTTCGTCCTTTTTGAAGGTAAGAAAATTGGCATAGGAAACCTGTAACTGTAACGTTTGGGTTTGATATCCATATTGGTCGATCAGGGTCTCGTATTGTTTCCGGATATTGTTCCATTGATTCTTATCGACCTCTTCTAAATCTATATCGATTAAATGCAACTGCGCATTCAATTGAACAATTGGATCTGCACTTTCGTCTTTAATATATTCAAAAACATCCTTTGCAACTTGGGTTTCTTTCTCTTCAAGGGCGGCTGCTCCCAAATTTTCCAGTCTTCCGGTGGAACTACCTTCCATACGTCTATATATGGCCTTTTCTTGTCTAAAAGCACTTCCAAACTGTTTCTGTTTTACGAACAACCAGCTCAGCAATTCGTTCCATAGGACATCAGGATTTTTCCGGGCTTTTTGAAGTAGTATAGCCCTTAAAGTCCGGTTGTTGACATCTTCAGGGTCAGATGTGATAAAGTCATCTATACTTCTAAGAATATTGGATTTGGATGTTTTATTGTTCACCAAAAGCTCAAGGTAAGAGGCGTACATTTTTTCAATATCGCCCTGTTCCCCATAAATTCCGGCCAATTGATAATTATAGTCAAACGCAGGATTCAGTTCCATTGATTTTTGATAGGCCTCAATGGCTCTATTCAATAACGTGTATTTTTGGAATTGATATCCCAGGGCATATCCGTAATTTGGATTTACCTCGATAAAAGCCAAGGCTTGGTCATAATATTCGTTGGCCCTCTCTCGGCATATCTTGGAGCGAATAGTTATAGCCCATTTCAATTAATAGGGTAGGATGGGGATTTCTTTGATTCAATTGATCAAGCAGATAGGCCTCAGCATCTGTATATCGTTCCAATTGTTGATAGCAGGCTATCAATCCTTGTAGGTAGTCTGTCCTTCTAGGGTTTTGTTTGGCCAATTTTTCGTAAAAAACGACAGCTTTTTCAAAATCCCCATCCGCAAAATACTGCTTGGCCAAAAAGTCCTCTTGGGCATTAATGGATATGGAGAAAAGTAGAAAAGTAAAAAACCCAAGAAACTTCATACTTGAAATTTATCAAATTTAAGCAAGTGCTTCCAAAGAATCTGTTAACTGAACCATAATTAGGTCGATACTACCCTTTTGAATATGGTTTCCCTAGCAAACCGTACAGATTTCGATACAGGTTATCATAAATTGTGTTGTAGGAATATTATTAATAATGTAGCTTTAGAAAAATGGACAGACTATTGTCCATCAACCGTAATTTTGATGGAAACAAGATTTTTAGGATCTAAAACAAAGCGTTTTTACTTTAACAACGGAGTTGAAGATGTTAGTTATGTGGTGATTTATGGCGATGAACTCATGGTTGAACCACTAGAGGATAACATAGCGGATAGTTACAGAACTGCTATTTATAGAGGGCGCGAGGGAAAAATTGCATCCAATACCACGTTATTAAAAAAACGTAGTCTAGAATTTTATTTTTTGGATATTGGTCAAGGTGATGCATCCTTTACGGTAACCCCTGATAACATTAAAATTTTGGTGGACGGTGGATTAAAGGACAGGGCTTTGGGATTCCTTATTTGGAAGTATCGCTTAGATCAGCCAGATACCAGTGTGGTGATAGATCACTTGTTCTTGAGTCACGCAGATAACGATCATATTGATGGTTTGGCGCCACTGTTGGAGCATCCGAAAATCACGGTAAAACATATTTATCATAATGGTATAGGACTCTATTCCGATGGACATAATACGGACTTGGGTACATTGGAAAATGATAGGTTAAAAACGATTCACGATTCGGTTCAGGATTTGGAAAATGAAAGCTTGAAGGATGATTTTAAGGAATGGATAGACGCGGTAATCAGTTGCGGTGCAAGCTATCAAAGAGTGGATGCTTCGGATGGATTTCTCCCTATTGGGGATGCTAGTATTCAATTGGAGATTTTAGGCCCAACCTTGGAAACGGACAATAGCTTGAAGTGGTTCGGGGGTAAATCCCATACCATTAATGGGCATTCCTTGATTTTCAGAATTGATTATGATCATGTCCGTACTTTTTTTTCAGGGGATTTAAATATTGAAGGTAGCGAGCATTTACTTGCCATACCTGGAAATACGCTTAAGGTGAATGCCCATATTTTTAAAGCCCCACATCATGGAAGCCATGAGTTTTCTCAAGACTTACTTAATCATGTAAACCCAATGGTTACTGTAGTGTCTTCAGGGGAGACTCCGGATCATGGTCATCCCAGGGCCGTGTTTTTGGGAGGATTGGGCCTTGCAGGAAGGGGAAAAATGCCCCTTATCTTTTCTACGGAGCTTTCTGCCCTTTTTGTGGATGCAGGTGATGTTGAGGCCCAAATCCATTCAGATTCCACCGTGACTACCTTGGACGACCTCGATTTTTCGGACTCCTTGGCAAATACCGAAGCCCGTCAAAGATTCAAAAAGGTATTGCCGGGAATTATAAACGTTAGAACAGACGGTGAGCGTATTTATGCCTTCCGACGTGTTCAGATGGGCTATCAATGGGAATCTTACGAATTAAAGTATAACGACCTTTAGGGAGCTTAGTCGATTAAATTAAATCCACAATAGGGTACCAATACTTCGGTATTTGAATACCTTTTTCGGTTTGATAGTTTTCCAATATGCCGGCCAATACCCTAGGAAGTGCCGAGAGAACTTCCATTCAAGGTGTGTGCTAGTTGACTTTTTCCATTACCATCCTTGAATCTCAACTTCAGGCGATTTGCTTGATAGGTTTCAAAGTTGGATACGGAACTTATTTCCAACCAACGATCCTGTGCCGTAGAAAACACCTCAAAATCATAGGTTAGGGCAGAAGTAAAACCTAAATCACCACCACACAATCGCAGGATACGATACGGTAATTTCAATTCCCTAAGAATAGATTTTACATGCTCCACCATAGAATCCAAAGCCTTATAGGAATTATCTCGGGTGCTCCACATGAACTATTTCTACTTTGTCAAATTGATGAAGTCTATTAAGGCCGCGCACATGAGCACCATAGCTGCCTGCTTCCCTTCTAAAGCATGGGGTGTAACCAGTATATTTAATGGGGAAATCACTTTCTTGTAAAATGGTATCCCTAAAAATATTGGTCACGGGAACTTCGGCGGTGGGTATTAAATAAAGGTCGTCAGCAGTAACATGGTACATTTGCCCCTCCTTGTCCGGTAACTGTCCTGTTCCAAAACCGGATGCCTCGTTCACTAAATGCGGCACCTGCATTTCTGTATACCCGGCGGCAGTATTTTTATCCAAGAAATAAGAAATCAAGGCCCGCTGAAGACGTGCTCCTTTGCCTTTATATACTGGAAATCCGGCCCCGGCAATCTTGACCCCGAGCTCAAAATCTATGATGTCATATTTTTTGGCAAGCTCCCAATGAGGTAAAGCATCATCCACTAATTTGGGTATATCACCTTCTTTGAAAACTTCTTCATTGTCTTCCTCAGAATTGCCGGCTGGCACTAGTTGATTTGGCACATTTGGAATTTGATACAAAAGCGATTGAAGTTCTTCTGATGTATTCGTAAGTTCATCCCCTAGTTTTTTGGATTCCTCCTTAAGTTCAGCAGTTTTTTCCTTGAGGATATTGGCTTCTTGGGCTTTGCCGATTTATAAAGCATCCCAATTTCCTTTGAAAGTTTGTTGGATTCTGCAAGAATAGTATCCAATCGTGTTTGGGTAGCCCGTCTTTTTTCATCCAAAAGCAGTGCCCCGTTCAACATGGATTCGGCATCAATGTTTCTTTTTTTAAGGGCTTCCAAAACTCTATCCTTTTCCTCTCTTATGACCTGTAACTGTAGCATTGCTTCGTATAATTTGGCAGCAAATTTAAGGGAAAGTTCTCATTTAAAGGCATACTTTTAATTCCTAAAAGAACGTCTATGGTTTTTGAACATTTTGCACTAAACGTAAGGGATATAGGACAAGTTGTAGATTGGTACTGTCAGAATTTGCACTTAACAATTGTAAGCGAACAAAAAACAGCACCCTATATGACCTTTTTGGCCGATAGCACAGGTAGGGTCGTTTTGGAGCTTTACAGCCGGGAGGATGCCGATATTAGGAATTTTGAATCAGAGCATCCTCTAACCTTTCATGTTGCTTTTGTCTCGGAGGATGCTAAAAAAGACAGGAACCGTTTGGTGGCGCAAGGCGCTTCTTTATTTGAGGAAGTCCATAAGCCGGATGGTAGTCATTTGGTCATGTTAAGAGATCCTTGGGGAATGCCTTTGCAATTATGCCAAAGATATCAGAAATTCTAATTATCCAATTGGGATGGCAGGATCCAGTCACTGTGCTTGAACGGACGCCACGAAATATTGGCTAGGTCTACGGTTGGGTCTATAAAAGGTGACGGGGGTCGACCATTGATGCTCACTTTTGAGTTCATTAAATATACGGATACTTCTTCTCCTTGATTTTCAAGGTCACGTTTTAGATATTGAGCGAATTGCCAAGTAAAATCAGGATAGGATAATACCTTTCTTCGCTGACCTACATTGAGATAATTTTTTAAATCTATAAAGACTTCTTTTCCGTTGTCACGAACAACTTTGAAACGGCCGGTTCCACTTCGTTCCCTTAACATCATTCTCCAACTCATCCTGTGGCCTTCTTCCGTCCATAAAACATCGTCTTTTATAAAATAGTGTCTAACAGGTAGTAGTAGTTGTAAAAGAAAATAGATATAAAAACAAATTAGGAATGGGTTTTTATAGCTAGGCACTAATGTTTTATGGAGGACAAGTGGCACTTTATTTTTGAAAAATAGTTTGCGGATCATTTCTGGCTCAAAGAAGAAAACGATAAAAGCCAGGGACAGATACGGGAATATACCAATCTGAAAAATGATAGAATTAAATAAATGAAAGAAGATAGAGGAGATAAAGGCCACTTTTCGGGTAGGTTTCCAAAGTAGGGAGGGTATTATAAAAAGGTCAAAAAGAATTCCAAAGGACCCAATAATTTTATGGATCCAAGGTTCTTGTAAAAGGTCTCCTACCAAGAAGTAATTGACCTTTGGCTTCATTAGTACGTCGATCATGCTGAAGTCCAACCAATCACCATACAATTTGGCGATGGAGGCATAGGTATATACGATAAACAATTGTAGTACAATAATCCATTTAACGTAGCCGTACATGGAGTTTTCCTTTTGAACCTTTCCCATTCGAACATCGAAGGAATAATCCTTATGGGCAGGGAAGAGGCACATTAGGGAAGAGACAAGAACAAGTAAGTAATAGTGGTTATTGTAAGCAGATTTTTGCATGAGATAGCTCCCGATCCAAAGTAACGTAAAGGCTATAATCGAGAACCGATATCTAAAACCAAGGGCTATAAATATGCCCAATATTCCCATCAGCGAAAAGTAGAAATACATTTCTGGATCGGTAAGAGTTTCTAGCCAAGCAAAATCAATAAAAGGGAAGGTGTACTGGGGTTCAACAATATTCCTTTTGACCCAGCCTGTGGCGATGGCGCCAAAACATTCCAAGGAAACAAGAATACCAAAAAATATACGAAATATGATAAGTGGACTGTTGTCAATTCTTTGAAAAAACAACCTGTTGAGCATTATCTATTGGATATATATTGAAGGGATTTCTTTTTGTCCCTTGCCAATTGTGTTTTAAGCCCTTCTAGCGAATCGAACTTCTGTTCATCCCTGAGTCGGGACAACAGTTCTATTTGCAATTTTTTATCGTAAAGGTCGTCTTCAAAATCAAAAAAATGGACTTCAATGGTCTTGGAGGTGCCATTCACCGTTGGGTTGTAGCCAATATTCATCATACCATACACGTCGTTGCCATGTATGCTGCTTTTTACGATGTAGGATCCATTTTTAGGAATTAGCTTATAGGACTCTTCTATGGTTACGTTCGCGGTTGGAAAATGGATTTTTCTTCCTAACCCCTTTCCTCTTTTAATTGTTCCGGTAAGCATATAGTCATAACCTAGATAGGAATTGGCGGTTTCAACATCTCCTTGTTCCAACGCCTTTCTGATTTTGGTAGAACTTACCGAAACTTCATCTATTTCCTGTGCAGGAATTTCCTCAACTGAGAAGTCCAACGTGTTTCCAAAGGCGATTAAATCAGTAATGTTGGCATTTCTATTTCTACCAAATCTATGGTCATAGCCAATGATGATTTTCTTGGATTTTAATTTATTAACTAAAAGGTCACGTACAAATTCCGTTGCGGAGAGACGCGAAAATTCCTTGGTAAATGGATGGATGACCAAAATATCCAAGCCCATTTTTTCTAGGATGGATTTTTTTTCGTCTATCGTATTCAGAAGTTTTATATTGGCATCCTTTTGTAGTACCATGCGAGGATGCGGGAAGAAAGTAAGTACTGCTGATTTAAGATCGGAATTCTTGGCATGATTTATGACTTTTTCCAGTATTTTACGATGACCTATGTGTACTCCGTCAAAGGTACCAATGGTAATGGCAACAGGGTGGTTTTCATCGTATTTGGAAATGCTTTGAACTGTAATCAACTGTGTTAGAAAATAAAAAGAACTATATTTGATTTGGAGATAAAAGCCCCGCAATGACCGCTAAATTACGTCTTGTTTTCTCAATTACCATAGCATTTCTTTCCTTTTATGGGGTTGCACAGACCAAATACTGGCACGGTGTAGATCTTAAAAACCGGGATAGACAAATAACGTTAAAGCGATTAGATGTGCAAAAGGCCAAGGCGTTCTCATTGGATGAAGAGATTTTAAAAGCGGAACTAGCAGATATCTCCGGTTCCAAAAAATCTTTTGGAACTATCTATTTTCCCAATGAAGAAGGTGGCCTAATTCCTTTTCGTGTGGAGGAATCCCAATTATTCGCTCCAAATTTGGCCAAAAAATATCCAACTATAAAGTCTTACAGGGGAATTAGTGAAGATTCGGAAGGTAAAAGAATCTTTTTTAGTATTTCTCCAAAAGGAATACAAACCATGATTATGGATCCAAGGAAGGAAGGGACCGTTTTTATGGAAAAGGGGGCAAGTGGTGATTATATTATTTACAATGCAAAAGACCATTTGACCCGTAAATGGGATTTTATTTGTAAGACAGATCCTACTACCTATACGTCAATATCCGATCCATCCACGGCCAAGTTGGTGGATGACCAAAGTCTACGGAAGTTCAGGGTTGCAATAGCCGCATCCGGGGAATATACCCAATTTCATGGTGGTACCATAGCCGATGCACTTGCGGCAATTAATGCTACTTTGACAAGGGTAAACGGTGTTTTTGAGCGGGACCTTGGTGTTACGCTGGAGTTGATTGCAAATACAGATCAGGTGATATATACCAATCCGGATACAGATCCATTTTCCTGGCGGATTAAGTTCACAGACACAAAATACCTTGACCAGTGTCATTGGAGAAGCCAACTATGACATAGGCCATTTGTTCAATCAGGAAGAAGGGGCCTTGGATGGAAATTCGGCTTTATTGGGTCAGTTTGCCAGGATAATAAGAAGGGAAGTGCTTACACCACATTGTTTTCTCCACAAGGTGATATTTTTGATATTGACCTTGTGGCCCATGAAATGGGACATCAATTTGGGGCAAACCACACATTTTCACACTTGTCCGAAGGTACATTGGTACAGGTAGAGCCTGGAAGTGGTACTACTATAATGGGGTATGCTGGTATAACAGATGCTAATGATGTTGCCTCAAACTCAGATGATTATTTTCATTATGTCAGCATTGTCCAGATCAGGGATTATTTAGAGTCCATCACATGTGGTGAAACCATTACCTTAACCAATAACGCCCCTATCATAAATCCAGTCAGTAACTACACAATTCCAATAGGAACCGCTTTTGTACTCACAGGTAGTGCCAGTGATCCAGATCTTACAGATGTACTGACCTATGATTGGGAGCAGATAGATAATGGAATAGTTACCCAAGCTACCTTTGGACCAAACAACCCAACGGGTGCTATGTTCAGATCCCTTCCTCCATCTGTTTTACCCGAACGCTATTTTCCAAGATTAAGCAGAGTGGTTTCCGGCAACCTTACCCAATCTAATCCCGTTGAAGGTGGTGCATGGGAGACTGTTTCCAATGTGCAACGCGATTTAAATTTTTCGCTTACGGTACGTGATAATGTTTTAAATGGAGGTCAATCGGCTTCAGATGAGGTTACGGTAACCGTTTCTAGACAAGCTGGCCCTTTTGTAGTCACCTCACAAGCCTCTGCCGCTTCTTATGTGGCTGGTGAAACCGAGACCATCACTTGGGACGTGGCCAATACCAACATTTTGCCCATTGCCGCTCAAAATGTAGATATTTTTCTTTCTACTGATGGAGGAATCACTTTTCCGAACCTAATTGCGCAAAATGTAACCAATGACGGTAGTCATGCTCTAGTGATTCCGGGAGGTTTTAGTACAACTTCGGGTAGATTTATGGTTAAAGCTTCCAATAATATTTTCTTTTCGGTCAATCAAGCGGATTTCACTATTGCGGAGTCTGAAGTGGTACTTAATTTTGACAATCTCAATTATGAGGTCTGTAAACCGGACGACCTGGTCGTCAGTTTCAATTACGAGTCCTATTTAGGATTTACGGAAGAAAGTACTCTTAGTGTTGAATCATTGCCCATTGGGGTCAGTGCCGTTTTTTCCCAGGATACAGTATCCGTTTCGAACACACCAATAGATATTACTTTTTCGGGCACTAATAATTTGGCTATAGGCAGCTATTCAGTAGACGTGGTGGCTACTTCGGCAACAATCACTAAAAGCTTAACCCTACAACTGAATGTTTACGATACCAATTTCTCTGAAATTGTACTTACGGCTCCGGCAGACGGAAGTTTGGACGTATCAAAGGATGTGGTTTTGGAATGGGAACCGGATTTGATAAGCACCTCCTATGAAGTTGAAATAGCTACGGATGCCGGTTTTTCAAACCTGGTTGAATCCAAGTTAGTGAATACAAATTCCTATCAGCCCGATTCTTTGTTGAACGAAACCCAATATTTTTGGCGGGTAAAACCCTTGAATAGTTGTGGGGAAGGGACTTTTGGGACTCCATTTAGCTTTACTACAATACAATTTAATTGTATTACTAAAGCCAGTAACAATGTTCCCATCAATATTTCACCAATTGGTACACCTACAATATCTTCCGTAATTTTGTTTTATCAGGACTTGAATCCGGCCGATATCAATGTGAATCTGGATATTGAACATACCTATTTGTCAGATTTGGTTATTAGCCTCACTTCCCCAGCTGGAACTACTGTGGTTTTGGTCTCAAGTGCTTGTGGTAACAATTCGGACATAAATGCCATTTTTGATGATGAAGCCGCAAATGCCTTTACCTGTTCAGGTTCTCCCGCCATAAGCGGTACGGTTCGTCCCATTGGTACGCTGAGCTCATTTTATGGTGAATCTATTCTTGGGGAATGGGTCTTGGAAATTCAGGATAACGCCGCTTCCGATGGAGGTAGGCTCAACAATTTCTCACTAGAAGTCTGTGTTGAGGGCGACTTTAGACCGAGATGAAGATCAGGACGGAGTATTTGATGATGGTGACGACTTATGTTTGGGTACCCCTCTTGGCCAGGAAGTGGATGCATCCGGCTGTGCCATTTATAGGTTTACCCAAGAAAACTTCAATGTAAGTTTGGAAAGCGAGACCTGTAGAACAAATAATGACGGCGCCCTCAGGATTGTTCCGAAGGTCTTTTTGGACTATGAAATCACTATAAATGGAAATGGTTTAAATATTACCGATAACTTCACCAATAGTTTTAACCTGACGGATTTAGGTGCAGGAACCTATAATATTTGTATAACGGGTTCAGATGGTACCATTAATTACCAGCCTTTCTGTTTGGAAGTGGTCATAACCGAACCGGCACCCTTAAATGTCACCTCTAAAGTTTCCTTACAGGCTTCCCAATTAGTTCTGGATTTGGAAGGTGCAAATGGATACTTTGTGGAATTGAACGGTTATAGTACGTATACAATAGATAAGCAGGTTTCATTGGAGCTGGCCAAGGGCATTAACTTTTTAAAGGTGTATACTGATATTCCTTGCCAAGGAATCTACGAAGAGGAGATTATAGTTTCGGATGGCCCTTTAGTCTTTCCGAACCCGTTCCATGATAGTGTTCAAATCTATTTTGATGTTCCTACACAGCGAGCCTCTATCATGTTGTTCAGTTCGGATGGTAGGCTGCTACGTAACGACAAATTGAAGGATGGTATATCTTCTAAAGAATATGATTTAGGCATATTGCCCGTAGGGATGTATTATTTGCAATATGATAATCGAGGAATTAAAAAAACAACTAAAATTTTAAAAAGATGATTAGGAGGATAGTACTTCTTATGTGCCTTTTTGCAGTATTTGGTTGTAAAAAGAAAGATAATCCAAACCCCCCTGAGCAGGTTCTCTTGTTGTTCCCTGAAAAAAATTCGGAGTGCACAACGGGCATTGATCAGGATGCAACAACCAGCAGTGTAACTTTTAGATGGCAAAGATCAGACTACACGGACAGCTATGAGTTACGGGTAACCAATATTAACACCAATACGGTCCGGACTATTTCTACCCAAAACACAACCGCCAGTCTTCCTTTGGTCAAGGGACAACCTTATTCTTGGTTGATCCGTTCCGAAACAATCAGGTAGAAAATACAATATCTAGTGAGGTTTGGAATTTTTATAATGCTGGATCTAGAACCACATTTGCACCTTTCCCAGCAGAAATATTGGCGCCGAATATGTCCGAAAGGGTCTTTAAGGATATAAACAATGAAGTGACCCTTTCTTGGTCGGCATCTGATTTGGATAACGATATTGAGAATATTCGGTGTATTTCTCCGAGCAGAATCCGCCAATAAATTTAGAAGCTACTCTGTCCGCTACGGCCTCTTCATTAAAAGTATCCGTAATTTCAGGAACCACCTATTATTGGAGTGTGGTTACTAGGGATTCTGAGGGAAATGCAACCAATTCGGGAGTGTATAGCTTTAGTGTCCTTTAAGCCCCATTAAACTGATTCATAGTTCCGGCTACACCGGATAGAACAAAGGATTCGATTAATGAGACGGACTTTTCCAATCGTTCTTTCATTCTGGTACTTTCCTCTTCGCTCCATTGCCCCAGTACATATTCCACTTGTCTCCCCTTTCCGAAATCTGCACCTACTCCAAATCTAAATCGATTGTAATTAGTGGTCTGAAGCACTTGTTGAATATCCTTTAAGCCATTATGTCCGCCATCACTTCCCTTGGTTTTTAATCTTAGTGTGCCGAAAGGAAGGTTGATGTCATCCGTTATTATGAGCAGATTTTCCAAGGGTACTTTTTCCTTATCCATCCAATAACGAACGGCTTTGCCACTTAAGTTCATATAAGTGGATGGTTTTAGGCAAATGATGCTTCTGCCTTTCAGTTTATATAAGGCTACATCGCCTAACTTCCGGGTCTCGAAATTCAGTTCTTTTTGATCCCCGAGGGCGTCCAATATCTTAAAACCTATATTATGTCGGGTTTCGGCATATTCATCACCTATATTTCCTAGTCCGACAATTAAAAACTTTTTCATGGGGTCTTCCTCCTCTAAAAATGGGCCTTTAAAGCCTAAAAATTCCTTAAGATATTTCAACATAGAATATCTTTTTACCGTTGGCTAAAAATACAAAAGCACCCCAATAATAGTACTGGGGTGCCTTTTGTTTTTTGTAAATCAATTTTATTCTTGAGCAGCTTCTTCAGCTGGAGCCTCAGCCCCTTCTGCACTTGCTTCTGCTCCTTCTGCTCCTTCCTCATCTGTTTCTTCATCCTCATCATCGGTCATCACCGCGGTACGTGCAGTCTTAACCTGAACCACCGTTGTGGAATCCGGGTGAAGAATCGTGAAATCGTCACTTAACAAAGATGAAACGGCAATGTTCTGTCCAATTCTAAGTTTGGAAATATCTACATCAAAGAAATCCGGTAATTTGTCAGGTAATGCCTTAATGGCCAATTTTCTTTTTCTGAAAAGTAAACGACCACCGTTTCTAACCCCTGGTGAGTTACCTTGTAACCTAACAGGTATGTTCATGGTTACAGGTTTGTCCTCGAACAACTGATAGAAATCAATATGCATGATGCTATCGGTCACTGGGTGGAACTGTATGTCCTGCATTACGGCGTTTACTTTGGTTCCATTATCCAATTCAATTGCAACTGTGTGCGCATTGGCGGTGTAAACCAAATCTCTGAACGCTAGTTCATCTGCTGAAAAGTGCAATGGCTTATCCCCTCCGTATACTACGCAAGGAACCTTTCCAGCATTACGTAGGGCCTTTGTTGACTTCTTGCCCACGCTTTCTCTTTCTGATCCTTTAATTGTAATTGACTTCATTATATGTATTAAAAATTAATAATTTAAATATTGGCCATTTCGAATTTCTGCTACATCAGAAATTTGGACGAAATGGAATTATTATTATGTACTTTGTGCATTACATCAGCAAACAAATCTGCACAGCTCAGTACCTTTACTTTATTGCTTTTTATTTCCAACGGAATAGAATCAGTGATGATTAGTTCCGTTAGTTTTGACTTTTCTATTTTCTCGTAAGCGTTGCCCGATAATAAACCATGAGTAGCAATGGCCCTAACACTAACGGCACCTCTTTCCATCATCAAATCGGCCGCTTTTGTTAAAGTTCCGGCAGTATCTACCATATCGTCTACCAATACCACATTCTTGCCTTGTACGTCTCCAATAAGTTCCATGTGGGAGATTACATTGGCCTTGGCCCTTTGCTTATAACATACAACTACGTCACTGTCCAAGGCCTTGGAATAGGCATAGGCCCTTTTTGAACCACCCATATCAGGAGAGGCAATGGTCAGGTTATCCAATCCTAGATTTTGTAAATAAGGCAGGAACAACGTAGAGGCAAACAAATGATCCACTGGTTTTTCAAAGAACCCTTGAATTTGATCTGCATGCAGATCCATGGTTATGATTCTTGTAGCTCCAGCAGTCTCCAACATTTTAGCTACAAGCTTGGCCGCTATTGGCACCCTAGGTTTATCCTTTCGGTCTTGTCTCGCCCAACCAAAATACGGCATTACAGCAGTGATATGACGAGCAGAGGCCCTTTTGGCGCCATCTATCATCAGCAACATTTCCATAAGGTTTTCCGGCCCTGGGTGGGTAGAGCCAATAATAAAAATTCTAGCGCCCCTTATGGACTCCTCAAAGGAAGGTTGAAATTCTCCATCGCTGTAACGGGAAAATATAACGTTCCCCAATTCCACGCCATAGGCCTTGGCAATTTTTTCTCCTAAAACGGTACTCCGGGTACAAGCGAAGAATTTAGGTTCGGAACGCTGTATGGCATGTCTTATTTTCTTGATTCTCCCTAGGGTCAAAAGGAACTCGAAAGTCCCTGTTTTCTAAGGAGGTGCAAATTTAGAAATTAATTTGTCTTGATAAAGTATAATTGTTGAATTTTTTGGTGTAGAAATAAAAATATTTTTTAGTTTTGCAGTCCAATTTTATAGGCTCGAGTGGCGGAATTGGTAGACGCGCTGGATTCAAAATCCAGTTCTTTCGGGAGTGTGGGTTCGATTCCCACCTCGAGTACAAGGAAAATCCCCAGCTGTTGTTGGGGATTTTTGTTTTCACCTCTAACCTAGAATCAGTTGACTGAATAACTAACAAAGGCCAACTTTTTACTGTCAGGGCTCCAAGAAGGCACATTGATGGTTCCTTGACCCCCAAAGAAAACTGGGGTGATATCACGAATTTCCTTGGTTTCCACGTCCATAAGTCTGAGTTTGACCTGTTTTCCAAACAGGTGACTTTGTTTTTGGTCAGAGGTATATGCAATATAAACAATCCATTTTCCATCAGGTGAGGGGTGTGGGAACCAATTGGAGTTTTCGTCAAAAGTCAGCTGTTCAGGTCTTTTACCATTTGCATTCATCCTCCAAATTTGCATATGCCCCGTTCTGTAGGAATTGAAATAAATGTACTTTCCGTCCGGTGAATAATCGGGACCGTCATCCAATCCTTTGGCACTAGTTAGTCTTTTTTCCTTGCCACCGTTTGCGCCAATAGTGTATATGTCGTAATTCCCATTTCGTTCGGCACAATAGGCTAGGGTTTTACCATTGGGTGACCAGCCATGCCAATATGAAGGTACGTTTGTAGTTATACGTTTTGGTATCCCCCCATTTATAGGCATAATAAAGATGGCTGATTTATAGGATTTGGGGGAAGGATTATTTTTATCATTATGGCTTATGGCCAACCATTGATTATGCTGGGAAATGCCATGATCATTGTTGCACTGATTTGCAAAACCGGTATCAAGCGGGTTCAATTTTTGCGTACCAAGGTCCAGAGTATATAGTTTCCCCTTGCTGTTTATAATCAAATAACCTTCCGGATGCCAGTTGGGTGCTTCAAAATGTTCATTAATACGTATTGCTGTCTCAATTCGGCCAGTTTCTATATCAACAGTTTGGATGTAACTGGTGGTGTCTATCTTATTTTCAGGTGGATGGTTGTAAAAATGCATGGACTGGCCAACAAGCTTCCAATCATTATCGAATTTTTCCAAAAAACGTACCTCATAGGAAAGTGTCTCCTTACCTTGTGTGTCAACCGAAACCTCGTCATGGCCAACCCATGCCGTATGTTCACCAATATTCATCTTATGGTTGTAATGAAAGGCGAAACCTCCGTTGCCGATAATGTTGGATGGCGGGTCGATGGACATACTTACTGGGATTTCAATGAAATTTCCGTTCGCTCGTGACATCACATTGATGGCATTTGGAGTGGCCTTCCAGCATTCGGCATGCTTTTCTTTATCTCCAAGACGCCAAGTGAGTCCCTCTTTTTCCAAGAGCCTGATAATTTCTATAGAATCTTTTTCTCTTTGGGAATATAATGTGTTACAAACAAGGATAGCAAAAAGGGGTATCCAATTTCTATGAAATGGACTTAATTTAAAATTTGCCCAAAGATTCAGGTTTTCTTTCATGGTAATCTCTATTATGTACTTGTTATAAAAGTACATTTTAATTACACTAAACCTTACTTATTTTATTTATAAAGGCGAATAAACCGTGTAAGTTCCCTTTACTTATTTACACTGATCATAACGGCTTCACAACTCTGAAGGTCCGAGTTCAAGATTAGGTTTTCAGACTTCGTCCCATCCGAAATTTCAACTGAAACCGTATTTGGTGGAGCGTCTCCCAGGTTATGCGCATATAGAAATAGGTCATTGGATTTGTTTGGGTTCAGCTTTACCTTGAATTCACGCTTGTAATAGGTCAAATAATGTTTTGAAACGACGGGAGATCCATTTAGGTATATGGAGACAATGTCCCCATCCTGTCTACCATAGTCCCAGATCTTGATTGTAATGTTTTCGCTGTCAAAGGTGAGTTCTTCTGTATAAGAAATCTTTCTTCCATCAAACTGCTCTCGTATAGTGGGTTCCTGTTTTGGGCTTTCCCGAGTGGTATTGGTAGATACTGCCTGTACTTGCTCTTTCTTTTCCCGTTGTTCTTTTCGTTTTTCACGCTTTTCCTTTCGCGTTAATTCTCTCTTTGCTTCCTCTGCCTGCTCATGCTTTCTTTTTCGTTCGTCCGAAGCTTTATTGGCAATAGAAAAAAAAGGGGTTACGAACTTGGCTATGTTGTATTTGTCATCCGGGAATAGTTCAATGCCCACTACTTGATATTGATTTCCCGAACCTATATTTTTCGCAAGCTCTATTCCGGTGGCCGTACCCGTATTTGAAAACGAACCCAATTCCTGTACCACCATTTCGTTCCGTACCGAGAAAAAAACGTATGGATTTATCAGCTCCAATATTTTGGGTGGTGCATTCCAAGGAAACCTGTTGAGGAATTGACCAAACCGTACTTTGGTCGGGGTTTATAATCTGTATACTGGATTTGCCTTCCTGCGAAAATCCAATGGCGCCAATAAGGCAAAAAAGAAATGTAATTAGGGGGTACTTCAAGTATAGTTTGAAAATCAAAATAGATGCACTTTTATTATTTTATATAAAGCTATAAAAAGAACTGATTTTAATTACAACGCTAATTCCCTAAAAATGTTGGGTCAATTATATTTAATACAACCCATAGAATTAAATAATGATGAAGGAAATATTGGTGAGGGGATAGTAGCCAATTGTTATTTTAAGTACTATTTTAGGGGTAGTAGTTAAAACCACCCTTAATATGAGTTCAAGAAGAAAATTTATAGAGAATATTGCTGTTTCGTCCATTGGTGTTTCCATACTCGGAAATCCAACAAGACTTTTTGCATCACCGATAAAGGAATATGATGGATCCATGCTGCGGGTAGCCATTATGGGACTGGGAAGTTATGGGAATAGGGTGGCGGAAGCCATGTTGGATTGTAAAAAGGCCAAATTGGTGGGTGTAATTAGTGGTACCCCATCGAAAATTACCGATTGGCAGGCGAAATACGGTATACCTAAAAAGAATTGCTACAACTACGATAATTTCGATGCCATTAAGAGCAATGATGATATAGATGCGGTATATGTCATTACTCCGAACGGATTGCATTGCGAACAAACCATTCGGGTTGCAAAGGCAGGTAAACATGTCATTTGTGAAAAACCGATGGGGATAAATGCAGAGGAAGGACAAAGGATGGTAGATGCCTGTAAGGCTGCCAATGTAAAACTATTGATAGGGTACCGCATGCATTTTGAACCCAAAACGGTTCATGTCATCCAAATGCGCAAGGACGGGGAATTTGGGCAGCCTAAATTTTTTCAGGGGCAATCTGGATTTGTAATTGGCGACCCCACACAATGGCGCTTGAATAAGGAGCTTGCCGGCGGCGGTGCCATGATGGATATCGGAATTTACTCCATTAACGGGGCGCGATATGTTCGGGTGAAGACCCTATTTGGGTAACGGCTCAAGAAACTAAAACGGACCCGATTAAATTCAAAGGAGGGGAGTGGACGAAACCATTCAGTTTCAAATGGGTTTTCCGAGCGGTGCCGTTGCCAATTGTCTTTCTACTTATAATATGAACAATCTGGACCGTTTTTTCATGACGGGCTCAAAAGGATGGATGGAGATGAAGCCATCAACCGGGTATGGACCTATCGAGGGGCGTACACACAAAGGGGAACTTGATCAACCTCATGTAACGCACCAAACACTCCAAATGGACGGGATGGCCGAACTTATTTTTGAAGGTAAACAGCCTATCGTACCAGTAGATGGCGAGGAAGGGGTAAAGGATATGAAAATTATCGACGCCATTTTCAAAGCCGCGAAAACAGGGGATAAGGTCGAAATTAATTTATAATTTCTTTTTGACTATCTATATTCCAATAATTCTATTTTTCTAAAATCTATGGGATGGCTGTTGGATTGCAGCGAAATATACCCACTTTTCACGGTTGAATCCCCTTCTTTTATAAAAGCTCGGGCGAATTCATTTTCGGGGTCATATACGGGGTTGGCATAGTTCATAATTTCTTCCCCGTTAACAAAATGTTTCATTTTGCCATCCTTTACATCAATCTCTATAGTGACCCATTGGTCACCATGAAAGGTTTTAGACACTTTGGCGGGATTGCAAAACAGGTCACTCCGTTCCCCATTAATTTCTACCTTCATACCTATACCGCAAATAGCGCCTAGCGGCCTCTCTTCGGTTCCATTACCACCATGTAGATTATATTCCAAACAAATAGGAAAGCTCCGGTTCAATTGGACGGTACCGGGAGGCTGGGTATGTATCTGTACCCCACTATCCCTAAAGCCCCATTCCGGGGCACCAGGGGCGGTTTCTCCTACGAATCGATATTCAACTTTCAATCGATAATCGGATAATTCCTTGTCATAGAAGAGTGCTCCAAAACGTTCCCCGAATTCAGGTCCATATGCGTCATAGCGTATTTTTAGGATACTGTCCTCTACCCTAAAGGTATTTCCAAAGTTTTCGGCTAAAGGATACCCATTTATCTTCATGATTCAACCATTAAGGTTTTCACCATTAAAAACAGATATCCATTGGCTTTGAACACCCTCAGGTTGCATGATACCCTTTTCCTCTTTTTTATCCTTACAGCTTATGAGAAAAACCGAGACCTGTGAATAAGGAAGTTTTAATAAGGGTAACTATATGCTTCATCGTGTTTCGGTATATGATTTTAAATGTAATAATAATAATCCATCGCTAATTATATAAAATATATTATGGATTATTTCCAATAATATGGAATTATTCCATAATTTAGTCTTCCTCTTTTATTATTAATGGACAAGACTATTTTACATTTGGATTTGGACACGTTTTTTGTATCCGTAGAGCGCAGGCTGGACAGCAAGCTACTTAAAAAGCCGATTCTTGTTGGTGGGTTGAGTGACCGTGGCGTGGTGGCTGCTTGTAGTTATGAGACACGTGGATACGGAGTACATTCCGGTATGCCCATGAAAATGGCAAAGGAACTTTGTCCTGAGGCCATACAGATAAAGGGGAATGCAGGTACCTATAGTCAATACTCGGACGTGGTCACCGATATTATCAAAGAGAGCGTTCCGCTTTTTGAAAAGTCCAGTATCGATGAATTTTATGCGGATCTTACGGGTATGGATCGTTTTTTTGGAGCTTATAAATATGCCTCTGAACTACGCCATAGGATTATTAGGGAAACCGGACTCCCTATTTCCTTTGGACTTTCAGTGAACAAAGTGGTCTCTAAAGTGGCTACCAATGAGGCGAAGCCCAACAACCAATTGAAGATAGATTATGGACTGGAAAAGCCTTTTTTGGCCCCGCTTTCCATAAAAAAGATTCCTATGGTTGGTGATAAGACGTATCAGACCCTTAGAAATTTGGGACTCCGACAGATACGTACCATACAGGAAATGCCTATGGATGTAATGCAGCGGGTACTTGGAAAAAATGGTACGGTTATTTGGAACCGTGCCAATGGTATAGACCATACCCCCGTGATTCCGTTTTGTGAACGCAAATCCATATCAACGGAACGCACTTTTGATCGTGATACCATAGATGTGGTAAAGTTAAAGGGTATCCTTATCGCCATGACGGAGAACCTTGCCTACCAACTTCGCAGGGGAGAAAAGTTGACGGCTTGTGTTACTGTGAAAATCCGGTATTCCGATTTTAATACCTATTCCAAACAATTGCGGATTCCCTATACGAGTGCGGATCATATCCTTATTCCTAAAATTTTGGAACTGTTCAGGGTATTGTATAACCGAAGGTTATTGGTACGGTTGATAGGTATCCGGTTTAGTCATTTGGTATCGGGCAATTATCAGATCAATCTTTTTGATGATACAGAAGAACGATTAAATCTTTACCATGCCATGGACTATATTAGGAATCGCTTTGGGGAAAAGAGCGTCATTCGGGCATCGGCCATGGGAAAGAATACTATAGGGCGTATGCATAATCCTTTTGATGGTAGACCGCCCATCGTGCTAGCACATCGGAAACAGTAAAAATTAGTTACTGGTTGTTAGTTTTTAGAAATAGATATTATTGATTACCAACAACCAGTAGCTTTTGAATTTGAATTTGAACTTGACACTTGAATTTGTCCCTTGTACTTGAATTGCCACACATATTACAGTTTGCGCTACGGAACCTTTTCCGAGGAAGAGCTTTTGGGTTTGGCCCAAAAAAATGGTGTTACACGGTTAGTACTTACGGATATCAACAATACATCTGCATGTCTCAATTTTGTTCGAAAAGCTTCCGAATACGATGTCACACCACTATTGGGGATTGATTTTAGAAATGGCGTGGAATCTTGTTTCATAGGTATAGCCAAAAACAACGATGGGTATTTGGAACTGAACAATTTTCTTTCTGAGCATTTGCATAAGGAAAGACCATTGCCCATAGTTGCGCCAAAGTTTAAGAATGTCTATGTCATTTATCCCTTTGAGCAGGTACTTCGTAACGAGATACAAACCTTTGCAGATTATGAATTCATAGGTATCTCCATTGCCGATTTGCGACGTTTGCCGTTTTCAAGACTATTGTGCTTAAAGGATAGGTTGGTGGTACAACAACCGGTTACTTTTCGCAATAAAGGCGATTTCAATGCCCATAGATTGTTGAGAGCCATTGATAAGAATGTATTGTTGAGCAAGTTGGAAAAAACAGAGGAAGGCAATGAGGATGAAAAAATGTATCCTATTGAAAATTTGGCCGCTGCTTTTTCTGAATATCCCTTTATTCTTGAAAACACAGACCGTTTGTTGAAATCCTGCTCTATCCAATTTGATTTTTCACAGGATAGGAAACCTCAAAATCTGCAAAACTATACGGACTCTAGGGAGGAGGATGAACGGATGATCGAGCGGTTATGTCTTGAAGGCTTGCCGTATCGTTATCCCGATGGTGGGGAGGGTATTATGGAACGTTTACAAAAAGAGTTGGGGCTTATTAAGGAAAAGGGGTTCGTTTCTTATTTTTTGATCAATTGGGATATTGTTTCCTACGCACGTAAGCAAGGGTTTTTCTATGTGGGCAGGGGCAGCGGTGCCAATAGTATTGTAGCTTATTTATTGCGAATTACGGATGTGAATCCCATGGAACTCGACCTATATTTTGAGCGCTTCATAAACCTCTATCGTACCAATCCCCCTGATTTTGATATTGATTTTTCACATCACGATCGACCAGTAATGACCCAATATATTTTTGATCGTTTTCAGCATGTGGCCCTTTTGGGAACCTATGTTACTTTTAAGGAAAGAGGGGTCATTCGGGAGTTGGGAAAGGTATTTGGGCTTCCTAAAGATGAAATCGATTTCCTTTCTGAGGGAAGATTCGATTCGGGAAAGCTTGATGAGGTGGCACGGTTGGTCCTAAAATACGGTCGGTTGATCATGGGAATGCCCAATTACCTGAGCATTCACGCCGGAGGTATTTTAATAAGCGAAAGACCGTTGCATTGGTTTTCCGCTACGCACCTGCCGCCAAAGGGCTATCCTACTACCCAATTTGATATGGTCATTGCAGAGGATGTAGGATTGTACAAGTTCGATATTCTTGGTCAAAGGGGGTTGGCAAAAATCAAGGAATCCTTGGAGATTATTGCCTATAACCGCATAGATAATCCTGATGAAATCGATATCCACGATGTCAAAAAATTCAAAAAGGATTCCAGGATCAATGACCTGATTAAGACCGCACAATGCATGGGATGTTTTTATGTAGAATCCCCTGCCATGCGGATGTTGTTGAAAAAACTGGAGGTCGACAATTACCTTGGCCTTGTGGCTGCCAGCTCTATCATTAGACCAGGGGTGGCCAAAAGTGGTATGATGCGTGAATATATACTCAGGCACCGGGAAAAGGGGAGAACAGAAGAAAGAGCACATCCAGTAATGTTGGATATTATGCCTGATACCTATGGGGTCATGGTATATCAGGAAGATGTGATTAAAGTGGCCCATTATTTTGCGACTGTGATCCGGGAGAAGCCGATGTTTTAAGAAGGGGGATGAGCGGAAAGTTTCGTTCACGGGAAGAGTTTGAAAAGGTGCGTTTAAAATTTATCGAAAATTGTCGCAAAAAGGGAGAACCGGATAGTGTCATTTTTGAGGTATGGGAGCAGATTGCCAGTTTTGCCGGTTATGCTTTTGCAAAGGGTCATTCCGCCTCCTATGCGGTAGAAAGCTACCAAACCTTGTTTTTAAGGGCGTATTATCCGTTGGAGTATATGGTGGCCGTCCTTAATAATGGGGGCGGTTTCTACCGAACGGAATTTTATATCCATGAAGCTCGAATGCTGGGGGCCACGATACACCCTCCATGCATTAATAGGAGCAATCATAATAATGTAATCTATGGAAAGGCTATTTTCTTGGGACTGGGCTATTTACGGGATTTGGAAAGTAGGGTTGCGGAACGCATCCTAAGAGAAAGGAGTCGGAAAGGTACCTTTACCTCCTTGGAGGATTTTTTGGACCGTGTCGTAATATCCATAGAACAAGTCAGTATTCTGATACGAATCGATGCATTTAGGTTCACAGGGGTCAATAAACATCAACTATTATGGAAGGCCCATTTGTTTTTGAACAAGGGTGTAAAATTGGAACATCCTAAACTTTTTCCGGCAGTACATCAAAATTTTAAGATGCCCCCTTTGCATACCAGTGATCAAGAGGATGCCTTTACGCAATTGGAGTTGTTGGGATTTTGTCTTTGCAGTCCTTTCCAGCTATTGGCAGCACCTCCAAAAAATACGAACGGCAGTAAGGATTTAAAGCAATACCTAAATGGCTACATAGACATTTATGGATATTTGGTTACGGTAAAAAATACCAGTACCCATACAGGAAAACGTATGCATTTCGCCACCTTGGTGGATCAACAGGGAATGGTTTTCGATACGGTGTTGTTCCCACCCGTAGCGGCCAAGTACGCTTTTAGGGGCAGGGGCATTTATCGATTTTATGGAAAAGTGGTGAGCGAGTTCGATTTTTTGAGCATAGAAGTAATCAAAATGCGAAAAGAGGATTATATACCGAGACCCGCGTTATGCCGATATGAAGACCAGTACCAAAATCTTTGCCGAAAAGGATGTTTTATCATTATCATCCAATTCAAAAAAAATATAAAGGTTTAATAACTACATGGTTATTATGTTTATGTGCTATAATTAGATAGTGGTTTTACAAATTTAGATTTCCCAAATTTTGTTACTTTCATGAGGATAATGCTAAAAGAAGAATCATGCGAGATATAATTACTTTGATACTTTCACTTGCTTTTGGGATTACTGTTTCCTTTGCTCAACCAGCCACTTATTGTAATCCTATAAACATAGATTATACCTATATGATTTATAACGCCCACGAAGATTTGTCGTATAGATCTGGTGCGGATCCGGCCGTAGTCAGGTTTAAGGATGACTATTACATGTTCGTTACCAGATTCATGGGATACTGGTACTCAAAGGACATGCACCATTGGGAATTCATAAAACCTAAACAATGGTATTTTCAAGGATCAAATGCCCCGGCCGCATTCAATTACAGGGATTCTGTTTTGTATATGGCCGGTAATCCATCAGGTTCCATGAGTGTATTGTTCAGTGATTCTCCGGAAAATGGAGAGTGGGAAGCTACCCCATCCATACTGCATAACTTACAAGATCCTGCATTGTTTATAGATGATGACGGTCAGGCCTACATGTATTGGGGGTCTTCCAATACATTTCCAGTACGTGCCAGGAAGTTGGATAAGAAGAAACGGTTCCGTCCGTCTGATGAAATCCATGAATTTTTTAACCTAGAGCGAGAAAAACATGGCTGGGAACGGTTTGGTGAAAACCACTCAGATAGCATTAACGGTGGATATATTGAAGGACCATGGATGAATAAAATAAATGGGAAATATTATTTGCAATATGCAGCTCCCGGACCGAATTCAATGTCTATGGGGATGGGGTTTACATATCGGATACTCCCTTAGGGCCGTTTAACTATGCTCCCAATAATCCATTTTCTTATAAACCCGGAGGGTTTATTAATGGAGCTGGACATGGCAGTACCGTGTTGGGACCTGGAAATCAATATTGGCATTTTTCATCCATGTCCGTTGGGGTCAGTGTTGGTTGGGAAAGAAGAATAGGTATGTTTCCTACCTTTATTGATACAGATGGACTTCTGTATGCCAATACACGATTTGGTGACTATCCTCATTATGCACCATCGGAAACAGATAGGCATGGGACATTTACGGGATGGATGCTACTATCCTATAAAAAGCCGGTAAAGGTTTCATCAGCCCTTGAGGATTATAACGCTGAAAATTTGGTCGATGAAAATGTAAAAACTTTTTGGGTTGCCCAAGAAAATGGAGAAAACCAGTGGATTGAAATTGATTTGGAACAACCGGCAGTGGTAAAGGCCCTTCAGATTAATTATAATGATTATAAGTCTGACTTATATGGAAAAATTCCTGGTCTTTATCATCAATATAGTATAGAAGCTTCATTGGATGGAATCCATTGGGAAACGGTAATCGATAGGAGTGAAAATAGCAAGGATGTACCCAACGATTATGTGGTACTTCAAAACCCTATAAAGACTAAACACATTCGATATCGTAACGTACATGTGCCAACCTCTTATTTATCTATTTCAGATATTCGAATTTTTGGGAACGGTTTTGGTAAGGCACCTAAGCCATTAAAGAAATTTACTTTGGAACGGAAGGATATGCGTCGGGGAGCCAACTTATCTTGGAATGCGGTTAAAGATGCACAAGGATACAATGTTCTTTGGGGTATTGCCCCAAACAAATTATATAGTTCTTGGATGGTTTATGAGGATACAAGTTTGGATATAAAATCCTTGAATTCGGATCAAACGTACTATTTTTCTATAGAAGTCTTCAATGAGAATGGTGTGTCTGAAAAATCTCCTATCCTAAAACTGGAGTAAAACCCTTCTAATAAAATAGAAGTAATAAGGTGTAAATGGCAAGCAGTATAATACACTTTTTCATAATGTATTGTATTTGGTGTTAGTTTATTTATACTACTAAAGTAACTACAAGAGGGTCTCTATCGGCAAACTCTTCGAACACCTGAGGGAAAATATCGGTAAAAACCACTTCTCTTTCTTTAAGCCCCAAAAAAGTGAAGACAAATGATCATCCATTTGAGAGTGTTTAAATGATCATATCAGAATTTGAACTAAAATAGTTGCTGTTTACGAAGGTGTTTTCGTTACTCAGTAACTCCAACTTAATTAAGGATAACTATATGAAATCTGTTAAGTTATAAATCAGATTATACTAGATTTAGTCACATATATCTAAATTCGTGGAGATGATAGTACCTGTAATGATTCGCTGAGTCTGAATTATAGTTGCGTATACCCTAGGAACCAAACTCCTTACAACAAACTGCAAAATTAATTTTGGCGTAGGTTGATTGGAAAGAATTAAAAAAAAATAATATACGCAATTGGCTGTCCATGGTATTTTAATGGCTGATTAGGTAGTTCCTTAATAATGGGAGCGATTAAACATGTTGGAAATGAAAATTAATAGTTTAAAAAAATATCTGTTAACACTTTGGATTCTAGTCTGTGCATACCAATTTACCTATGGACAGGGAACTTATAAGGTACATTCCCACAATGATTATCATCAAGACTTTCCCTTTATTAAAGCTTATATCAACAACGCTTCTTCCATAGAGGTAGATTTATTTCTAAAGAATAATACCTTGTATGTTACCCATAATGAATCTGAAATTATAGAAGGGCGAACTTTGTCATCTCTTTATTTAGAACCTTTGCTTGAACTGGAGAAAGCGGGAAAGTTAAGAGAAATACAACTTTTACTGGATATTAAATCGTCTTCTGAGACGACCCTGAACGCGATACAAGATGTATTAAAGAAATCTCCTTGCCTTATTCAAGGAAATAAGGTGTCCTTTGTGATTTCAGGTAACCGTCCTAAACCAAGAGATTATAATAATTATCCCGAATACATTTCCTTTGATCATCAAAATTTGGATGATTTGGATTCCGTACCTCCGGACAAAGTGGCAATGATTAGCCTTAGCTTTCAAAAGTTCTCTGTCCGGAACGGATACGGACGCATGGTCGAAGAAGAATTAAAGCGGATTAAAGAGGCTATAGCCATAGCGCATGCCTTTGATAAGCCCTTTAGGTTTTGGGCGACCCCGGATACTAAAACTGCTTGGGCCCGGATGGCCAAATTAGGAGTTGATTTTATCAACACGGATCAACCGGCATTGGTATATGACTATTTGGAGTCCTTGGATGAAAATATATATAAAGGGGAGGTTAAAACAACATATAATCCCGAATACAATTTCGACCCTAACTCTAAACCTACAAATATCATTCTTATGATTGGTGACGGTAACGGGTTGGCACAAATTTCCGCCGCTATGATTGCGAATAAAGGTCGATTGAGCATGACAAATATTAGGGATATTGGGTTGATCAAAACTTCCTCGTTTGATGATTTAATAACAGATTCGGCCGCAGGGGCAACGGCGATGGCCACGGGACAAAAAACGAATAATAGGGCGATAGGGTTAGGCCCAAACGGTGAGGAGCTAAAAAACTTGGTGGATGTGGCATCCGACATGGGATACAAAACTGGAATCATTACCACCGATGCCATTTACGGTGCAACTCCATCGTCATTCTATGCCCATGTAAAGGATAGGGATAATACGGAAGGGATACTTAACGGTTTGATAGCAAGCGAACTTGATTTTTTCATTGCTGGGGGAGAACGTTATGTTGCTGAATTGGACACAGTTTTTAATCGAACCACACTTACAGCATTTAACGATTTACATAGAAAGACTGCGGTTTTTTTGGGGGACAATAAGATGCCCACCATGGAAAAGGGTAGGCAGGATATGTTGCCAAAATCAGTAAAAAAATCTATGGAAGTTCTTTCAAAGGGTAACGAGCCCTTCTTTATGGTCTTAGAAGGAGCCCAAATTGATAATGGAGGTCACTCAAATAATACGGCCACCATAATAGATGAAATGTTGGACTTTGATGCGGCGGTTACCGAGGTATTAAAATTTGCCGATAAAACGAAAAATACATTGGTATTGATTACGGCCGATCACGAAACGTCTCGGCTTTGGAATCGTTGGTGGAAATTTGGAAAATGGAGAGGTTCAAGGAGATTTTTTGACCATCGATCACACAGCTATCATGGTACCTTTATTCGCGTATGAATCAAAAGCACAACATTTTCAAGGGGTGTATGAAAACTCTGAGATATTCTCAAAGCTTAAGAAAATTATGGAGGCCAGGAACTGACCATTCTTGGAAAAAATAAAAAAAGCCTCCCAATTGGGAGGCTTTTAAATATAGGTTTCGGGAGAATGATCAATTCCATCCGCCACCAAGGGCTCTGTAGATGTCCACACGGGCAATCAATTGATCTCTTTTGGTTTCGACCAGTTCCATTTTAGATTCCAAAGCCTCACGTTGTGTTAGAAGCACCTCAATATATTCGACCCTTGCTGATTGAAACAATTGGGTGGAAAGATTAATGGATTCGGTTAAGGTCTTGACTTGGTCCGCCTTTAATTCATAGGTATTTTTGAGATTTTCAAGCTTTGATAACTGATTGGCAACTTCAATATAGCCTCCCAATATCGATTTCTCATACTCAAATACCGCTTGTATTTGTCTTGCATTTGCCGTATTGTACGCTGCTTTTAGTGCATTTCTGTTGATTAATGGGGCAACAAGGTCACCTACTGTGGAATACAACAAGGACTGCGGGGTCTCGGTGAGATATTTGGGCTTAAATGCCTCTAACCCGATACCGGCCTTGATGCCAATGGAGGGGTAAAAATTGGCCCTTGCAACCTTGACATCAAGTTTAGAAGCCTGCAATTCAAATTCAGCGCGACGGATATCCGGTCGGTTTTGAAGCAATTGAGCAGGTATACGCGAATAAATGGTGTCAATTTCACTTTCAATAAAACCTTCCGAATTTCTTTCAATCCGTTGAGGTGACCTACCAATGAGGAAATTGAGCTTGTTTTCCGTTTCTACTACCTGCTGCTGTACTTCAAATTTGTGACTCTTATTTTTTAGGACCTCCGCTTCAAACCGTTTTACGGCCAACTCCGTGGCTCGAGCGGCTTGTTTTTGCAAACGGACCATCTTCATGGCATTTCCTTGTATTTCCAAGTTTTGTTCGATAATGGACAATTGATTGTCCAAAGCGATCAATTCGTAATAAGAATCGGCGATTTCGGCAATTAAGCTCGTTATCATAAAATTTTTACCTTCCACAGTAGCCAAATATTCCAAAACTGCCGACTTTTTGGAATTCCTGAGCTTTTTCCAAACATCCAATTCCCAAGAGGCAAAAATACCAGCAGAATAATCTGTTAATGGTTCAGGAAATTCTTCATCTTCCCGAATATTCAGGTTTTTTTCCACTGCACCGTTTCGGGTGTATTCTCCCACTTTTTCGACTTCGGCTCCTGCCTTAACATCAACAAAAGGGAGGTATTCCCCTTTTCCGGCCTTTACCTCGTTTTGCGCTACATCTATTTGGCGTAGCATGATATTCAACTCCTGGTTATTGACCAAGGCCGTATCTATGAGACTTATCAAATAGGCATCAGAGAAAAATTCCCTCCATTGAATCGTGGCTGAATTTAAGGTGTCCGTTGTTTTTCCCTGATAATTCTCCGGAATGGCTGTGTTCTCCTCCCGTATAGATTTAGAAGGGATGCAAGAGTAGATTGTCCCCAACAATAACAGGCAGACGACGACCGGTTTAAGACCAAGTGTTATATTCAATTTAAAATTATTCATCGTCTTTTCTTTTGGTTAATTTTTTTAAAAGTTTTTTCATTTCCGTTAGGGCAGTTTTTGTCCTGCTTTCTTCCTCTGAAATTCTCATGAACTCTTCTGAAACAGGTTCGCTGGACTCATCTTTAATAAGGCTTCTTCCTTCTGCTATTTTTGCAAAAATGTAGTACAGACCTGGTATCACAAGTACGCCCCCGATGGTTCCAATTAGCATACCTCCCAAGGCGGAGCCCCCAATGGTTCTATTTCCAATAGCTCCGGCTCCCGTAGCTATTACCAAAGGAATAAGCCCGGCTATGAAGGCAAAAGAGGTCATTAGGATAGGTCTGAAACGTGCTCTAGAACCTTCAATGGCGGCTTCTATAACAGTGGCTCCCTGTCTATGCTTTTGTACCGCAAATTCTACGATCAAAACCGCATTTTTTCCCAATAATCCCACTAACATGATTACCCCAATTTGGGCATACACATCATTTGCCAGCCCCATCAGCTTTAATAAGGCGAAGGATCCAAATACCCCAACTGGGAGGGAAAGAATTACCGCAAAAGGAAGTAGAAAACTCTCGTACTGGGCGGCCAAAACAAAGTATACGAATATGAGTACCACTATGAAAATATACAGGGACTCATTTCCCCTGTTGGCCTCATCGAAGGATAGACCCTCCCACGCAATATCGTAACCTCTAGGAAGTGATTCCGCTGCTACTTCCCTTATAGCATTGATAGCGTCTCCGGTAGTGTAACCCGGCGCTGGAAGACCGTTTATAGTAGCAGAGTTATAAAGATTATAACGTGTTATTTCGTTAGATCCTAACCTTTTCTCCAAGGTCATAAATGCTGAGTAGGGCACCATTTCGCCTTCTTCGTTTTTAACGAACAACTTTTCCAAATCAGACGGTAATGCCCTATATTACGGAGCTGCCTGGGTATAGACCTTAAAGAACCTTCCATAAAGAATAAAACCTTGCTCATAGGTACTACCAATAAGAATGTTGAGGTTTTCCATGGCCTTTCCAATGGAAACCCCTTTTTGCATGGCAATTTTATTATTTATTTTAAGCTCGTATTGCGGATAGTTTGCCGAAAAGAACGAGAATAAGCCGGTAAGCTCTTCGCGTTTGCCCAAAGCTTCCATGAAATCATCGTTTATCTTACCAAATTCATGATAATCCGTTGAATTGGTCTTATCGAGTAAACGCATGGAAAAACCTCCCGAAGAACCAAATCCTGGAACAGCTGGCGGCTCAAAATACTCGATCCTTGCACCAAGATTCTTTGTTTCCTCTTCCAACTCCTCCATGATCTCATGGATCGAATGATGTCGTTCTGACCATGGTTTTAAGTTGATTAGACAGGTACCCGCATTGGAACCACGTCCCTCTGTCATGATCTCATAACCTGCCAAGGATGAAACGGACTCAACCCCTTCCGTTTCCTCACAAATCTGTTGAAGTTTACGGGCAACATCATTGGTCCTTTCCAAAGTAGACCCTGGAGGAGTCCGGATAATCGCATAGATCATACCTTGGTCCTCGTTGGGAATAAATCCTGCCGGAAGCGATTCGTTGGTAAAGAAGATACCGGCACAGAAAGCAATAAGGATTCCAAAGGTCACAACCCTACGGGCAACAATTTTGTTCAACAGTCCAACATATCCACTGGTAAGCCGTTCAAACCCTCTATTGAACCAGTCGATAAATTTATCTATGGGGGATTTCTTTCTATGCTTACCATGGTTGTTTTTCAACATAATGGCACATAGAACTGGTGTCAAGGTCAAGGCCACAACAGCCGAGATTACAATAGATCCTGCCATGGTTATGGAGAATTGCCGGTAGAATACGCCAACGGGCCCGGTCATGAACGAAATTGGAATGAATACAGAAACCATTACCAGGGTGATAGCAATGATGGCCCCACCAATTTCGCCAAGTACTTCTTTGGATGCCTTGAATGGGTCCAATTTTTCCTCTTCCATTTTAACGTGTACCGCCTCTACGACCACAATGGCATTATCCACAACAATACCAATGGCCAATACCAAGGCAAATAGGGTAATTAGATTAATGGAAAGTCCAAATAGCTGCATCACGAAAAAGGCACCGATGAGGGAAACCGGTACTGCGATAATGGGTATCAAGGTAGATCTCCAATCCCCTAAAAAGAGGAACACAACGATAGCAACTAGAATAAATGCATCTCTAAGGGTGTGTAATACCTGTTCTATGGAGGCATCCAAAAAGTTGGCGACATCATAGTTGATACTATAATCCACTCCAGGAGGAAGTTCTTCCTTTAATTCCGTTAATTTGGCCTTAACCTGATCAATTACATCCTTACCGTTACTGCCGAGTGTCTGTTTTAAAACAATGGAAGCCGATGGATGTCCATCCAAGTTGGAATAGATATCAAAGAATTCGCTTCCAAGTTCTACATCGGCCAAATCCCCCAGGGTAATTGTCTCACCTTCGGCGTTGGCACGAACAATAATTTCTTTGTACTGATCGGCTTCATTATACCTTCCTATATAGGTAAGTACATATTCCAGCGATTGAGATTTAATGCCCGAGCTTTGCCCCAATCTACCGGGACGTGCAATGATGCTTTGCTCCTGCATGGCCTCCATAATCTCCTCGGCAGAAACGTTATATGCACGCATACGGTCAGGCTTTAGCCAAACTCTCATCGCATATTTTCGGCTGCCTAAAATCCGGGCACTGGCTATACCGTTTATACGTTGAATTTCCGGTATGATCTTGGTGTAAGCGTAGTTATAGAGGAACTTTTCATCATTGTGCCCGTCCTCGTCGAAAAGGTTAACATACATCAACATACTGGGCTGAACAGGTGTAATAACAATCCCTTCGCGCTGTACCAATTCCGGTAAGTTCGGCATAACCTGGTCTACTCTTGTCTTCACCATAACAACTGCCCGGTTTGGATCTGTGCCAGGTTCAAAAATGACCCTAAGGGTTCCCTCACCCGCACTGGTGGCATCGGATGCTAAATAGCGCATTCCTTGGACCCCGTTAATAGCCGTTTCCAAGGGGATAAGCGTAGAGTTTACCAATACGTCCGCACTAGCACCGGGGTAGGCAATAAATATGTTGACCGTGGTAGGTGCAATTTCGGGAAATTGCGAAATGGGCAATTGTTTTATGGCCGAAGGCCCGTAAAAACTATCATAACCGATATGACAATGGCCAACACCGGTCTTTTTATAAACTTTTTAAACATTTTTTAGGAATTTGTGGGTTACCTATTCGGCGTATAGGGACAGATTACCGATTACGGAATTCGGTTCTACGAACTCCGTTTCGATTGTATCACCGTCCTTCACCATTCGTATGCCATCCAATATGATCCTTTCCTTTTCGGATAGGCCTTTGTCCACCAAGAACAAATCAGGTAATTCCCCTACAACGGAGATTTCCCTTTGATTTACCTTACCTTGGTTATCGACCACAAATACAAATTTTTTGTCCAAGACCTCAAAAGTGGCCTTTTGAGGTATGATCAGGGCATTTTGAAAAGGTATGGTCATCAAAATACTGCCTGTTTCACCATGTCTTAATATTTTGTCCGGATTTGGGAAAGTGGCCCTGAAAGCAATGTTCCCTGTTTCGTTATTGAACTCACCTTCTATGGTCTGTACAATTCCAATTTGGTTAAACTGCCTATTATTGGCCAATAAAAGACCGACGGATTTTTTTTCATCTTTGTCCTTGCTCATGATATAATCCGGATATTCGGCTTCGGGAACATTGAAATACACCCACATCTCTGAGTTATCGGATAAGGTTGTCAATAACTCTCCTTCATCGAGTAAGCTACCTTCCCTTACGTGAAGGTGATTCATGATACCATCAAAGGGAGCCCTAACATCTGTAAAACCTAAATGCGTCCGGGCAAGGGCAACTTCCGCCTTTGCTTTTTCCAACGTAGCTTTGGCCATAGAAAGTTCATTTTCTGATACGACGTTTCCGTCTGCCAAGAGCTGGGTATTTTTGAGTTCTATTTCCGCAATTTTTGCTTCTGCCTCCGCTTTTTGTAAATCTGCCTGATATACATTGGGCATGATATTGAACATTTTTTGCCCTTTTTTTACAAATTGACCTTCATCAACATGTATTTCCTTGAGGTATCCTTTTTCAAGGGCCCGTAGCTCTATATGTCTAATGGAATGTATTTGCGCCACATAATCCTTGGTTATGGATGTATCCTTTACAATGGGGCTGGTGACCAAAAATTGGGTCTCCTCTTTATGTGATTCTTTTTTGTGGTTACAATTAGTTAGGCCTGTAATAACGAAAAGGCCTACAATCATGGGGATTCTCCTCATAATTAATTATTTAGAAAATTATTTAAACTTAGAATTGAGATAACACCAAACAACCTAACATAGCTCTAAGTGTCTTGCGCTGTTGTAAGGATTTTGCTGAAGGTCAACGGCTTATATGTTGACCGTTATATTCTATAGCCTAAATACCTGATACTGGATGTATCTTCTAAACGGGAAAGTTGTATCCGATGCACTAAGGGCGGCAAAGGATTTTTTTGTATCAAAAAGGGAATGCCATAGGAATTGGGCACTCAATAAAGTAGCTGAAACGGCACCCAAATGTTTGCTGTTCTGAGAAGGCGTGGTATGGCGTACCTCCTCTTCTTGCTCTTCACTTTCGGCAACCTCAATAGCAAGTTTCTTATCACTGGATAAGGGATTGATACCAATACTGGCATGTTGGTTAACGTCTTTTAGTTCAAATAAAGATTCCTTGTTATCTGAACTTACGGTATCCTCAACCTTTAAGTTGGAATGAACAAAGTAAAGCCCACACAATAAGGTGAGCACTAATGGCAATGCATATCTAAAAAATCTTTGTTTCATTTCGAAGGCGAAATTATATCAAGAAAATACTGTTAACAAAAAGTGGTTGTTAAAAAAATGTAAAAATCGATAGAAAAGTGATTATTGAAGCCTAGTGGAGCTTTTTTTATATAATTAGTAATTAATGGATTACTAAATGTCAATCTTGGCAATGCACTAAACCCTTTCTTTTCAAATAAAAGACATTATTCAGGATTTGACGCATTTACCCCTTTTATTGTCGGGTTTGCCAAATTTCGAAAGGATATCGTAGAGTATATTTGAAGTAATAGATTAAAAACAAGTCAGTTAAAATAAATAGATATGAAGACAATAGAAATTTCTACAGTTGTAGATAGTAGTATAGAAAAGGCTTGGACATATTGGACAAAGCCGGAACATATTCAAAATTGGAATTTTGCTTCTCCTGATTGGCATTGCCCAAAAGCGGAAAGTGAATTAAAAGAAGGTGGTAGATTTTCAAGCAGAATGGAAGCCAAGGATGGTAGTATGGGATTTGATTTTGGAGGTCATTATACCAAAATAGTCCCAAATAGCACTTTGGAATATACCTTGGATGATGGACGGGAAGTATCGATTAAATTTTCGGAAAATAATGGCAAAACTAAAATAGTGGAGACCTTTGAGCCCGAAAACCAAAATCCATTGGATTTACAACGCCAAGGGTGGCATGCCATTTTAAATAATTTCAAGAACTATGTAGAATCCAATTAAATAAGATTAACCAATTAGTCATATATATTTTAAAATCGTAAGCTTAAAATGATTTTTTGGATACTACTGATTTTCGATTCTTTGTTGCTTGAATTTCTTTCTTATAAAGTTGGTTATATTTGATTAATCCACCTAATCGTAAAAAATATGAAATCAATTTGGCTAAATCTGCCAGTAAAGGATATCGAAGCTTCCAAGGTATTTTTTAAGCAAATTGGGTTTAGGGAAAATCCAATGCACGCCCATGCCACTCATATGGCAAGTTTTTTAATAGGTGAAAATGATTTTGTGTTAATGCTCTTTCCGGAGTATGCATTTCAACATTTTACTCAATCTGAGATTTCCGACACCAGTATAGGTTCAGAAATGTTGATTAACCTAGACGCACAAACAAGAACAGAGGTAGACGAAATGACAACTAGCGTAAAAAAGGCAGGGGGAAAGATTTTTGCAGAACCAGCCGAGGTGGATGGCTGGATGTATGCAATGGGTTTTATGGATCTAGACGGTCATAGATGGAGCATGTTGTATATGGAAATGGATAAAATGCCCAAGTAATTTCAGTGGATTTAAAAGTTTAGAAAACCAACGGAAAACAAAAAAGCCTTCAAGAAATTGAAGGCTTTTTGCGGTCTGGACGGGACTCGAACCCGCGACCCCCTGCGTGACAGGCAGATTTTATTTAAATTCATATGAATTAAAAAGTCAATAAATACGGGGATTTTCAGGGGTTAGTTGTATCTTTAAGTATATTTAAGACCATAAAAAACCACTTTTTGCGTGCAAACTGCGTGCAAATTTGCGCGCAGACTTTAACATTTAATATGGCTACATACATAAAGCTCTCATTGGATAAACGAAGGAAAGATATCAAAATCTTCCCATTAATTTTTCGATTGACCCATAATCGAAAATCCACAAGTATAGGTACAGGATACAAATTATCAGCTTCCGAATGGGATGATAAAAGGCAAAAAATTAGGTCATCCTTCAAAGGCACAGAATCGCCTTCCCGTCTGAACAACCTTTTGCAAAAGAAAATCGCCCGTATGGTCGATATCCTTGCTAAATTGGAGGAGGGTGACAAATTGAAGTATATGAGCGTGTCCGAGGTAAGGAGCCATATTACCCGTACCACAAAAAAGGTGACTTTTTACCAGTTTGCCGAAAAGCAGATAGCAGACCTAATAAAAGCGAACCGTATTGGAAATGCAAGGGCTTACAAACATGCCTTAAAAGCGGTAAAGAATTTCAGAAACAACAAGGATTTCACATTTGATGAATTGAATCTCGAATTCCTAAACCGATTTGAAAAGCACCATTTGGCCAAGGGCAATAAACTGGGCGGCCTTAGTGTCTATTTAAGAACCATTCGGGCCATTAACCGTAAAGCTATAAAGGCGGGGGTTGCGGACAAGGAAGGATACGCCTTTGACGATTACGTAATACGTAGCGGAAAACCTGAAAAGCGGGCCTTGACCTTCGATGCCATTCGCAAAATTGCTTCGCTTGATCTTGAAGAAGGCACGGCTATTTTTAGGGACAGGAATATTTTTATGATGAGCTTCCTGCTCAACGGCATGTCCTATGTCGATATGGCTCATTTAAAGTTGTCCAACATTGTTGACGGTCGTATCAAATACTCCCGTAAAAAAACAGATGAACCTTACAATATTAAAATCCATGACCAACTTAATCCATTGTTATCATATTTTACTGAGGGAAAGAAAAAAACTGAGTATCTATTGGATGTAGTCAAAAGTGAAAATCCAATTGAAAGCTACAATCAAATAGTTTGGGCAAGAAAAAGGTTTAACGATAATTTGAAAAAGCTTGCTGAACTTGCAGGAATAGAAGAAAATATAACAAGTTACGCCGCACGCCATTCATTTGCTTCGAGTGCCAATGACATGGGAATTCCGCTGACGGCCATTTCCCAAATGTTGGGGCACAAACGCATCAGTACCACACAGGCATACTTAGCAGGGCTTAGGAAATCCAAAATTGATGAATACCAGGACGAAATTATGGACAAGCTCTCGGGATAGTCCTTTCCCTAGTCGGCTTATCCATAATTGGACTTTCACTTCTTTTTCCCTAGCAACAAAAATCCAAAAAACAGTTTTGAATACGGAATTAGAAATTGAATTTATTCATCGTATTCTAAAAAGTGAATATCCAACAATACACAAAGAAGAAACTTTCCTTGGCGAACTTCGACGTTGTGATTACCCTTATTATTATCAGTGCTTGTATTTGCCAACGGAAGAAATCACCATAAAGTGTTAAACATGTCCAATAGGAACTGGAGCATCTTTCTGAACGAGTTTTTGATGATTTATGAAAAAAGGGCAGCTTGCTGCTTAAGTCAAAATCCTGCTATATACAAAATATTAACGAAGTGGTTAGGTTTACTTTTAATTTGAGATATATTGTAACCAATTTTTTCTTATGTTTTTAAGGACGACTCATCTTTAGGTGGTTTTTTTATAACTCCAAACGGCCAAACCATTCATTACAATTGCATAAGCCAATGTTTTTATGGCCAATGGAAAAATATCGGTAAAGCCGGAACCTTTGAGCATTACCATTCGTATAATCTCTACAAAATATTTAATGGGATTGAATTCTGTCAGTATCTGCGCCCATTTGGGCATACTTTCTATGGGTGTAAACAAACCACTCATCAAAATAAATATCACGATAAAGAACCAAGCAATAAACATGGCTTGCTGTTGGGTATCGGTAAAGTTTGAAATAAACAAACCCATTCCTAAAATCACCAGTATATACACCGAAGTATAGCCATAAAGAAGCAGTAGGTTTCCGAGTATGGGCACGTTAAAAATAAATTTGGCGAGAATTAACCCAACGGTCAAGAGTCCCATACCCAACACCCAAAACGGAAAGAGTTTGCCAATGATAAATTGATATTTTTTTATGGGCGTTACATTAATTTGCTCCAATGTGCCTATTTCTTTTTCCCTTACAATGTTCATTCCTGATAAAAACAGCGTAATCATAGTAACGAGTAGCACCAAAATACCTGGTACCATAAAAGTTTTGTAGTTGAGGGTTTCGTTATACCAAAACAACGGAATACTCTCTATACTACTGGGTTGCTGAACGGAATCTGAAACCTGTATCAAGTCTGTTGCAATATGTTTGTTATAGTTTCGTATAATTTGGTTTGCATACACATTAATGACTCCTGCCGCCGAACCGTCAATGGCATCAATAAATACACCTATTTCGTTGTGCTGGTTTTCCTGTAAATCACGTTCAAAATTTGTTGGAATGCTGATATACACATCCACACTGCCATCTTGCATTGCAGTATAGGCATCTTTTTGAGAAGAAAATTTTTCTGATACGTTAAAATACATTGAAGACTCAAATCGTTCGATTAATCCTCCGGAGGTGCTGCTGTTATCGGCATCCACATAACCAAAAGTTATGTTTTTTATTTCGTAGGTAGCTGCATTTGACAGAATGACCAATTGTAGGACTGGTAAAATAAAAATGATGGGCAGCATTCCTTTATTTCTAAAGATTTGCTTGAATTCCTTTCTTATGATATACAGGATAATTTTCATCGATATAAAAACTAGCTAGACTTTTTGGTTAGGTCTTATTCATGTTGATCAGCAACAAATTTTTTTAAAAATACCCTTTATAGGTTTTCATTTCATTCGAGCCTAATCTTATATTTTTTAACGCTGATACCCATAAATACTAAAGTCATAGCAAATAAAATCAATGTTTCCTTTAATAGAAAGCCAATACCAACCCCTTTGAGCATATTACCTTTAACAATAATGATAAACCACTTGGCGGGAATAATGTTGCTAATACCTTGTAATGGCAAGGGCATACTGCTGACAGGGAAAATAAATCCGGATAGCAATATGGTGGGCAGCATTAAACCCATAAGGGAAATCATCATCGCGGTTTGTTGGGTTGCCGAAATGGTTGAAATTAAAATACCCAACGCCAATGATGTAATTATAAACAAGATGCTTTCAAACCCTAACAAAAACAAACTGCCCTTTACGGGAACATTAAAAATAAATATACTCAACAGCACTATGACAATGGCATTGATAACCGATAAAAAAATGTAAGGAAACACTTTGCCAATAATCACCTGAAAGGGTTTTAAGGGTGACACTAATAAAATTTCCATGGTGCCTTGCTCCTTTTCGCGGGTGATGGATATAGAGGTCATCATTGCGGACACCAACATCAAAATAACCGTCATTACACCGGGAACAAACATATACACACTTTTAAGTTCTGCGTTATACACCATACGGATCTGCGGTACAATCTGGTAATCAATAGTCACTTCGTTGTTTAACTCCTGTTGGTAATTTTTAAGGATGGACGAGATGTAATTACTGATGGTATTTGCCATATTGGGGTCGGTGGCATCGGTCAATATTTGTACGGTTGCTTGCTTTTCTTTAATGAGGTGACGCCCAAAATTATTTTCAAACTGAAGTACGGCTTTTACCTTTCCTTTTTTGAATATGGATTCTATGGACGACTCTTGTTGAATGATATCTACAATACTAAAATGCCTTGAAGCAGCAATTTTATTGATGATTTCTTTGGAAGTAACATCATTGGACTGGTCTAAAAGAGCGATATCCACATTGTTGATTTCATTGGTAATTGCAAAACCGAACAAAAGGATTTGGGCAATAGGCATCCCGAACAAAATAAACAGTGAACGCCTATCACGGAAAATATGATAAAATTCTTTCCTTACAAAACCTACAAATCGTTTCATCCTCTCGGCAAGTTTTAAAAACACATCGTTCATTGTATCTGTTTCATAATGTTCTTTTAACTTTTTGGGTGTGTCCAGGGCTTCGATTTTTCCATTTACCATTATAGATACACGGTCGCAATATTCCGCTTCGTCCATATAATGGGTAGTTACGAATATGGTAGTGCCATTGTGGGCAGCTTTGTAAATGAGTTCCCAAAATTGTCGTCTCGTAATGGGGTCAACGCCACCGGTAGGTTCATCTAAAAACACAATTTTGGGTTCGTGCAATAAGGACACCGAAAATGCCAGCTTCTGTTTCCAGCCCAAAGGCAAGGAGGCCACCAAACTATTGGTTACTTCTTGAAGTCCTAATTCTTCAACCATTTCGCAACGTTTTTGGTCTATTTGTTTTTTGGACAAGCCGTAAATACCACCAAAAAATGTAATGTTTTCTTTTACCGTGAGGTCATCGTACAAGGCGAATTTTTGACTCATATAGCCAATGTTTTTTTTGATGGATTCGGTTTGTTTGTAAACATCAAATCCAGCTACTGTGGCTTTGCCCGAAGAAGGGTACGAAATTCCAATAAGCATTTTCATTGCAGTAGTTTTTCCGGCACCATTGGCACCGAGAAATCCAAAAATCTCCCCAGCTTTTACGTGGAAACTTATTTGGTTTACCGCTGCAAAATCACCAAATAGTTTGGATAGATTATCGACTTCTATAACGTTTTGTGCTTTCATCATTTGGCTAATTCCATAAAGGTATCTTCTATGGTGGGTTGGGTACGTTCAATGTGAATATTGGTAAGTCCTTGTTGTACTAAATAGGATTTTATTTCCTCAACATTCATTGCTTCTCTCTTATCGGTATAATGCACAAATTCCCCGAAAGGGAAAACACTATAGGTATGCTCATAATGGGTTAAACTCGTAATTAAGCTGTACATATTAGAAGCACTGATATTATACAGTGGTTTTGGAAAGTGGCCAACTATAGCTTTTGGGATATCTATTTCAAGGATTTTACCGCCTTGAATTAATGCGATGCGGTCGCATAAAGCGGCTTCGTCCATATAGGGTGTGGATACCAAAATGGTGATACCTTTTTGCCGCAAGCGTTTCAGCATTTCCCAAAATTCTTTTCTTGAAACCGGGTCAACGCCAGTTGTGGGTTCGTCTAAAAACAAGACTTTGGGTTTGTGAATCAAGGCACAGCTCAAGGCGAGTTTTTGTTTCATTCCGCCCGAAAGTTTGCCCGCTCTTCTATTTTTAAAAGGTTCTATTTGCACATAGATGTCTTTAATTAAATCGTAGTTTTCCGCTATGGTAGTGCCAAAAATGGTGGCGAAAAAATTTAGGTTTTCCTCAACGGTTAAATCTTGATACAACGAAAAACGTCCCGGCATATAGCCTACACTGTTTCTAATGGATTTATAATCGCTCAACACATCAAAACCTGCAACAGTTGCTTGTCCTTTATCAGCAATCAACAGTGTGGTTAAAATCCTGAACAAGGTGGTTTTGCCGGCGCCATCGGGACCGATTAAGCCAAAGAGTTCGCCCGGTTTTACATCTAATGAAATATTGGACAAAGCCGTTACCTTATCATAGGATTTTGATATATTCTTTACAAGGATTCCCATTTATTTTATCAATAAAAAATGACTCTTTTTTAGCGCATCAACTTGGTGTTTTACATTGGCTTCAATAAAGACATAATCGCCTGCTTGTAAAGTTTCTTTAGTGCCATTTTCATCAGAATAAACGGCTTTACCGCTCACGCATACCAAGAATGCCGGTACTTTGGAAACGTGTTCTTTTAGGCTTTTGTTTTTTTCAATTTGAAGCGAGATTACTTTCTCGTCCGTAGGTTCAAACAAAAGTTGGGTTTGTACGTCTTTTTCTTGGGTGTGCAAGGTCTTCAAGTTCATCGTAGGGCTATTTTTTACGGTACCGCAACTCCATAAAGTGGCGATTGTTAATGTTATTAATGCTAGTTTTTTCATGGATTCTATATTTAGTTTTTTGAGTTTAACCACATTTCTGCAGGCATTCCTATTTTTAGGCTACCGTCATTTTTTACCTGTATTTTTACGGCATAGACAAGGGCAACGCGTTCTTCTTTGGTTTGAATGATTTTTGGTGTGAATTCAGCTTGCGAAGCTATCCAGCTAATAATGCCGTCGTACGATTTCACCCCCTCTTGATCATCGATTTTTACGGTTACGGTTTGGCCAATGGCAATAGATGCCAATTGGGTTTCGCTTACATAGACCCGCAAATCCATTGTTGATAAATCTGCAATTTTATAGAGCGGTTTGCCAAAACTTACAATTTCGTTAGGTTCGGCATATTTGGTCAACACTGTTCCGTTTACAGGGTTTACGATCTTGCTTTTTTGAATTTGGTCGTCTATTTGTAGCAGTTGTATATCAATACCTTTAAGCTCGTTTACCACCGGAGCGTTTTGAATTTCAACACTACGGATGCTGTTTTTTAAAACGGCGATTTCGCCATTAACATCATCCAATTGTTTTTGCGTTCCGGCGTTGTCTTTAATGAGATTTTCAGTTCTTACCTTATTAGTGTTGGCGGTTCTTAATTTTGCTTGTAACACATTAATCTGCGACAATACACCTTTAGATTTTGAGGTAATGACCTCTTTTTGTACCAAAAGCTGTTCTTTTTTTAAGTGAAGCGGAATGGTATCTATAGTACCTATTCGTTTATATTGTTCAATGACCGTACCTTCATCAATGTTAAAAGCTATGAGTTTTCCAGTGTTTTCGGCAGAAATGGTTATTTCGGTAGCTTCGAAGTTTCCGTAACCATCTGCTTTGTCTCCATTGTCGTTACACGCGATCAGTAGTGTTACAGCGGTGGGTATAAGTAGTATTATTGGTATATTTTTCATGGTTTTTCTAGTTTAAATCGCCCTTTAAGGTGTTGTAATTGGCTTTAGCCAGTTCCAGTTGGGTTTTATGTTGGTTAAATTGATTTTCAGCTTCGAAAAGCTTGGTAAGTTCAATAATGTATTGAGATGTGGTAATGACACCATTTTTTAATTGTGCATCAAAAGTGCGGACAACTTCTTGCTGAAGGGATATTAGTTGTTGGTCGATTGCCATATTACTTTCAAGAGTTTCTATTTCTTTTTGTTGTTCATGTAAGGAGGTATTGGTGTTCAGTCTAAAAACATCTTCCTGATTGCTGATGAGTTCTTTTGAAAAGTTGAGTGCTTGCCGTTGTTTTTTATTGCCGTTCCAGTCAAACACATTCCAGTTGAGCTTCAACCCAACAATGTAGTAGGCAGAAAAATCGTTTTCTAAAAAGTTGAGTCCTGGATTGCCCAAACCGCCTGTTGCAAAGGCATTTACTGCGGGTGCTATGGCTTTGGACAAAAGATTTTGTTGTTGTTCAATTTCTTGTTTTTTTAGGTTGAACAAGGATAATTCGGGTCGGTTTAAATCCTTAGTTTCTACAATAGAAAGAAACGGTTTTTGAAAACTGGTTTCTGTATTTAGTGTTACACCGATTAAAGTGGATAAGGATGTGATTAATTTGGATTTAGTATTGGTGGCTTCCTTGTATTGCTGTGTAATTTTTAATAATTCGGCTTCAATGACTTTATCTGATGTAGGCAGGAGAACCCCATTTTTTACACCCGATTTCACCTCGTTCAACGTGCTGTTCAATTGTTCTTTTTCGGCGTTTAACAAGAGTAGTTGGTCGTCGATTAAAAGAATAGAGAAATAGAGTTGGTTGACCCGTTGTTTCAATTGGTACAAATTGACCTCGACTTCTTGTTGTTTTCTTTGGGTACTGCTATTTTGCAACTGTTGGCTCGCCTTAATTCTTCCGCCATTGTATAGCAACTGATTGGCAGTAAGCGTTGTGCGATATTGGTCGTTGTTCAACGAGTTGATGTCCCCATTGGGGATAGGCACTTCGGTAACCTCACTTTGATAGGTCGCTTGCGCATCGAGGTTGAACTGAGGCAATGTTTTTGAGGTGATTGCCGAAAGTTCAGCAGTGTTTTGTTGTTCTAAAATTGCGCCTTGCTTTGCCAACGGATAATTGGCTTTTAAACCCTCGTAACAGGCATCTAAACTGATGCTGTTTTGGGTATGGCCAACAATTGTTGAAAAGAAAAATACTATCAATAAAAATCTCATTTGCTTATTTTTTTATAGCATTGATAATAAAATCTGAAACTGCCGTTTTTCGGTCTTCCAACATCGCTTTGTAAGCATTGTCATCTACATTTGTAAAAGCTTTGATTAATGGAGAAGCCACAAACGGAAAGACGTTTAAGGACAAAATATTGATAAACAACTGCTCTGCATTCACCGAAACAATAGTTCCCTTTTCAACTTCCTGTTCCACTTGCATTTTAAATTTTGAAATGTTTGGAAATGCCACGTTGTTTTTAATACTTTCAATAAACTTTGGGTTTCTGTTGAGCTCTTGAATGATGAAGTTGGGCAAATACGGATGCTTCATCATAAAACTGATATAATTTTGTGTAAAGCTTCTTATTTTATCTTCTAAAGCAGAATCGTCATTCAAAATAGCATTGAGTTGAGGCGCCAATAAGGCAAAGGCTTTATTAAACACCGCTTCAAAAAGCAACTGTTTGCTTCTGTAGTAATAATGTAACATTGCCTTGTTTATCCTTGCCTCATCAGCAATTTCCTGCATACGGGCGCCATCCATTCCTTTAGCCTGAAAAACCTGTTGTGCCGCGATCAATATCTTCTCCTCGGTTTGATTGTCCTTATGCTTTGTCATCTTAGATTATTTATCAACCAATTAGTTTAACCATTCGGTTAACAAATGTACAAAAATAATTTTATTGATAGAATCTCATTGAAAAAGTTTTGCTGAATACAATACATGGGGCCATGAAACATAAAAATATAACAATTCGTATGTACGCTTTCATTCCACATTTTAATCTTTCAGAGGTTCTATTAAGAAGGGCTGTATGTAACTTAGCTTGTATTTACCATAAACATAAATTGCTCCCCAAGTGTTGAGAAGTAATAAAAGATATTTTTATCCTTTATTTCTGATATTTGTCATATTCTTTAGGGAGACGCCTTCATAGATTTGTACTTATTAAACGGTAATCTCCATTTTTTATGGGATATACCGGCTACTTTTGCAAATCGAATTAGATAATGAAACAAGTCGCTATACTTTGTGTCTCCCTGGCCATGTTGGTCAAGCCCCTATGTCCCATAGTGGAGTACATTGTTAATTACGACTATATCGTAAACGTTCTGTGCGAAAACAAAGATCGTCCAGAGTTACAGTGCGACGGAAAGTGTTACTTAGCCAAACAGTTGGCCAAGGAGACCAAGAATAGCGAGGATAATCCCTTTGGGGAAAAGCGCTCCAAGTTGGAGAGTATACACTTGGTCTTTTTTGAAGTCTTGGCCCCAATAGATTTGACTTTTACGGTTTTTGATAAAAAACGGAACAACTTCCCAAGGGTTACTGGGTTAATTTCTTCACTTCTTTTTTCCGATTTCGGGAAACCCCCGGAACTGTCCTAAATACAGTATCCATTTGATTTTTGTGTTTGCGTCCACGGTCATGTGAAGACGTAAAGCACCCCCTGTATGGGTAAACTTAAAAACATTACTATGTATTATTTCTTTAAAATGTTGGTGTTTTGGGTATTAAAAGGCCCAAAAAAAACTATAAACATGGCCTTATTGGCACTTTGTTGTCTAAGTTTTCATGGGAAAGGTATTGGACAGGAAGTCCCCGTTCCTATAGATCAGGATTCCATCTTACCGATCAACCTCGCGGAGGTTATTGTAATCGCACCCATTTATAAGGATATGGAACATCGTACATACCAAAAATCTCTTGCTACCCTAGATGGATATTTGGAGTCTTCCCAAAAAGTTTCCATGATAAAAAGAGGGGCCTATGCCTGGGAACCCATGATCAATGATATGGCTTCGGAACGTTTGTCTGTCACCATAGACGGTATGCGAATTTTTGGGGCCTGTACCGATCGTATGGATCCCGTTACCTCGTATGTGGATGTTTCAAACCTATCAAATGTACATATTGCCAGTGGCCAACAAGGTGCCAAGATGGGCAACGCCATTGGTGGGGCACTGGATATGCGCCTGGAAAAAAGTGGATTTGTTCAAACGGATTGGAAAAGTGCCGTTGAGACCGGTTTTGAAAGCAATAATAATGCAAGTATCTATGGATACGAGCTTAATTATGCTTCGGATAGTTTCTATATTGATTCGGATATCATTTATAGGGATGCAAACAATTACATTTCGGGCGACGGGCAAGAGGTGGCATATTCCCAGTTTACCAAATACAATGTCTCCGTGAACACTGGGGTAAAATTCTCCGAGAGCCAAAAACTCCTCGCAAGTTTTATTTTTGATGAGGCGAAGGACGTAGGATACCCCGCCTTACCCATGGATGTCTCCTTGGCTAGGGCCTTTATTAGTTCCCTAAGTTGGGTGCAGGATACGTTTTTAGGCAATCTTTATGAGTGGGAAACAAAAATATACGCCAATTCAATTTCCCATGTTATGGATGACAGCCAACGACCAAATGTTCCCATCCGTATGGATATGCCTGGATGGAGCGACACCTATGGTTTTTATTCGCAGGCAAGATTACAGAGCCGTGGGCACAAATGGCTTTTTAAGTGGGACGGATTTTACAACAAGTCCTTGGCCGAAATGACGATGTATCCCAATAATCCCAACGAGGCCTCCATGTTCATGCTTACATGGCCCGATGTTCGAACGCTCAACACCGGACTATTTGCAGAAAACACCATGGCCTTTGAAAATAGTGTATTAACGATTGCCGGTAGAATTTCCGCACAGGGTACCAATGTCGCCAATGAGTTTGGTCGAAACAGCTTACGCATTTTTTATCCCTCTATGGAACAAATACAGGCCCGTTTTCTAAAAAGTCTGTCCACTGAATATCGGTATAATTTTAAGAATGTTGAACTTGTGAATGGCGTTTCCTATGGCGATAGGGCACCTTCGGTCTCGGAGGCATTTGGTTTCTATCTGTTCAACAGTTTTGACAACCACGATTATATTGGCGACCCTAACCTTAAAAACGAAGGCGCTTTGGAGTTGACTTCCAAAATCTCACTTCCTTTCAAAAGTGGAAAAATTGGCGCAGAGGGCAACTTTTTTCATACACTAAACTATATTCTTGGGGAAATAGACCCCACCCTCAGCACTATGACTATAGGGGCTGACGGGGTAAAAATCTATAGGAACCTGGAGTACGCTAACTTGTACAACGTAAGCCTAAATGGAGTCCGGGATATGAGCAAAAACCTTAAATATAATGGCTTGGTAAGTTACCACCGGGGTGTTGACCAAGACAGTAGGAACCTACCTTTTATAAGTCCGCTAACCTACTCCACCAGCTTTCGATATTCCTTGCCCAAGTTCTCTGCTTCACTAAGTTTACGAGGTGCGGCGGATCAAGTGAATTTTAATTCAGAATTTGGCGAAGATCGTACTTCCGCCTACAACGTGGTATCCCTTTCCGTGGCCAAAACCTTTTTTATCAGTGATGACCGATTAGATGCACAGGTAGGCGTAGAAAATTTATTTGACACCTATTATTCCACCTATACGGACTGGAACAATATTCCAAGAATGGGCCGCAATATCTATCTGACCCTTTCATATGCCATTAATTAAATAATTGTATACTTTTTTTAAATCACATTTTAAATATCAAATACTATGAAAACCATAAAATTTCTTTTTGTAACCTTGGCTGTGGCCATCTTATTCAATTCCTGTTCAGATGATAATGACGACCCCGTTATCGTGCAAGAAAACCCACTATCTGAAATGAACCGACTTACGACCCTCTCCGCCAATAACCATACAATCGAGTTGTATTCGGAGAATACTGATTTTACTGTGGGTTATAACATGTTCTATTATAGGATAAAGGACGAAAGTACCGATACCTATCTCTCCAATGCCCAAATTACTGTTAATCCTTTGATGCACATGACCTCTATGACCCATTCCTGTCCAAAATCCGCCATTTCCAAAATGGAAGACGATACGGTATATATGGGATATGCCGTGTTTCAAATGCCAGGTAATGCTGATGAGTATTGGGAACTGAATATGGAATACACCTTGGATGGGGAAACCTATGCTATTTCAGAACGGATAGATGTAGGAATGCCTGAAGATGGTTTTAAACGTGTTCATAGCTTCATTGGGGCCGATGATAAAAGATATATTGTAGCCATGATGCCCTTTGAACCTGAAGTGAAGGTTAACGCGTTTTCCGCCATGGTCTTTCAAATGGAGAATATGATGAATTTTCCAATAGTGGAAGGTTATACCTTGGGCATAGATCCCGAATGCCAAGTATGGGCAACCATAGTTCCCCAAACAATGAAAATCTGACTTTTGATTCTTCCACAGGAAAATATAAAGGAAAACTTTCACTTACCATGACCGGTTACTGGAAGATAAACCTACAACTATTCAATAAGCAAGGCGATGTACTAAAGGGTGAACCGGTAACCGACGAAAACGAAGCCAGTTCCCTATATTTTGAGCTAGAGTTTTAATTAATATTGAATCATTTGTAGGTAGGGCGGATTTCTATTTTAGCATAGGAATCCGCCCTATTTTATACCTTATAAGAGAGATGTATTTCTAGGATCGTTGCAGTGTCCATTCAAAAAAAGATATTAATCAAATGCCTAAAAAACTTTTCCCCATTTTTATATCCGCCACCAAATCCTGTACGGTAGTTTTTTTAAGATTTTCAACAAATTTTGTCTTGGTATCCCCAACCAAATGATGAACCGGGCAGGGATGATCGCTATCACAGGAGTGTAAACCTAGCATGCAGGAGGTTAACCTATTATCGCCATCAATAATATTCACTATTTCCGAAGGGAGACCCCCCTGTTTTCTTCGTTTAAATAAAATCCGCCGTTAGATCCCCGTACCGAGGAAATTAAATTGTGTCTCGTAAGTTCCTGCATCAACTTTGAAAGATACGCTTGTGGTATTTGGGTTTCCTTACTGATATCCTTGGCCAGGATTTTATGTTCAAAAGAAGAATTTACAGCCGAGATAAAGTACTGCGGTCAAAGCGTATTTGGCAGAGTTGGAAAGCATATTTATTCGTTTTTTACAAATATAAAGATTAAAAGACTTTTTTATCCTCTTTATGATAAATATCATGTTTAATGGCTTGTCTTACCACTAATTTTGAGTCATAAAACAATAATAAAGTACCTGAAACGGAAATTAAATGGGTAAACAAATACAATCTTTTTCGCCATTAAAGACACCTAACGGGAACTTTCAAGACAACAACCTAAATTTTGAAATATGAACACAAAGACTTTTTCAATCGGATTGGTATTTTCCCTTCTTCTTTTTGCCTGTGGAGGCAAGGAAGAAAAGAAAGAAGGTTTTAGCGTAGATCGTAAAAAAACCACTGAGAAAACCGTGGAATCTACGGAGCCCGCAAGCGAGGTTCCTGCCTCGCAACGAATTACCCTTGACAATAAAGGAGTTGGTCCTATCAAGGACCTTCCTTTAGACCCAAATATAGACCAGGCCATGGTAGATCGAGGAGCGGCTCTTTTCAAGACCAATTGCAATGCCTGCCATAAGGTGGACAAACGCTTCATTGGACCTTCGCCAAAAGGAATCATGGAACGTAGAAGCCCGAATGGATTATGAACATGATTTTAGATCCACAGTTGATGGTCGAAGAAGATCGATGTGCAAAAGATCTTCCGGTAGAATTCAATGGTGCTGCCATGGCAAACCAAAATATGACAGAGGACCAGGCCAGGGATATTTTGGAATTTTTCAGAACATTGAATTAATGAACCAGGATCATGTTACAATTACTTTCACTTTATATACTATGAGACAACTTTAAATACTATAACCAATGAAAACATCCAATTTAAAATCAATGTTGGGTCCCTTTTTAATCGGCCTCCTTTTGTTAGGCTGCAATGAGGCACCTAAGGAAACGAACTCAGGGGATCCCAGTGGTTCAATAGCAACCAGTAAAGAGCAAGGACAGGCATTTATTGAAAACGATGAATCCACCCCAACAGTTCTGAGTATCGCCATCAATTCTCCGGACCATACTACCTTGGTCGCAGCGGTACAGGCGGCGGATTTGGAGAATGCTTTGGTCAATGCGGGTCCCTTAATGGTGTTCGCGCCTACGAATGAAGCTTTCGATGCCCTTCCGGCAGGTACCGTTGAAAACCTATTGAAACCAGAAAACAAGGATGCGCTTGCCAATATTCTGAAACACCATGTTACCCCTGGGAAATATGATAAAGCATTTTTGAAAAATTTCAAGAAACTTGGTCAAGCGAACGACCAAAATACTACGGTAGAGGTCAAAGGTGACGATGTGTATGTTGGTGGAGCCAAAATATTGGCCAGCGTACCCGCAGGGAATGGTATTGTACACGTAGTGGATAAGGTAATACTACCCCCCAATCAATAATATTTATAAATAACCCTTTATAATAACTACAAATGAAAAAGTATAATTTTATTTTAACCATTCCGGCCGCTACCGCATTGATTAGTAGCTGTGGCAACCAAGGGAACAATAACTCGAACGGTGCCTTGGCCTCAAGTGCCGCTGAAAAAGCCTACGTGGCTCCTGGCGAACATGACGAGTTTTATGCCTTCATGTCGGGCGGATATAGTGGAAATATTACTGTATATGGCCTTCCATCTCGGCCGCCTATTTAAAGAGATACCTGTATTCTCTCAGTTCCCCACCTCAGGTTATGGGTATTCTGAAGAGACCAAGCCAATGCTCAATACTTCCTTTGGCTTTGTACCTTGGGACGATGCCCACCACCCTGACATTTCCCGGACCAACGGTGAGTTGGACGGAAGATGGATTTTCATCAACGGTAACAACACACCAAGAATAGCCAGGGTAAGCCTTTCGACCTTTGAGACCGAGGAAATTATAGAATTGCCCAATAGTGCAGGGAACCATAGTTCTTCTTTCATTACGGAGAATACGGAGTATGTGGTTGCTGGAACACGTTTTTCGGTTCCCGTTCCCCAGCGCGATATGCCCATTAACGAGTACAAGGGCAACTTCAAGGGTGCACTTTCCTTTATAAGTATAGCACCTGATACAGGTAGGCTGAATTTAGATTTTCAAATGATGATGCCAGGGTTCAACTATGACCTTTCCCACCCAGGACGGGGCAAATCGCACGGTTGGTTCTTTTTTACTACCTATAATACAGAGGAGGCCAATTCACTTATGGAGGTAAACTCATCCCAAAACGATAAGGATTTCATCGCTGCGGTCAATTGGAAGATGATAGCGGAATACGTTAAGAATGGTGGAGGAACCAAAATGGCCACCGAATATGCCCACAACGTATACGATGAACATACACACAGTGCCACTTCCACAATGAAGAAGGAAGTAATTACCGTAGACCCTACAAAAGTACCCGGGGCCGTCTTCTTCCTGCCCACCCCCAAGTCTCCCCATGGTTGTGACGTAGATCCATCCGGACAGTACATTATTGGAAACGGAAAATTGTCCGCAGACCTTACAATTCATTCCTTTGACAAGATGATTGCTGCCATTGAGGGTAAAAAATTCGATGGTGAAGCTTATGGGATACCGATTTTAAGATTTGAGGATGTGCTGGCTGGAACTGTAAAAAGTGGTGGTCTTGGACCCCTTCATACTGAATTTGACGACAAGGGAAATGCCTATACCACTTTCTTTATTTCATCCGAAGTAGTTAAATGGAAATTAGGCACATGGGAAGTATTGGATAGGCAGCCTACATTCTATTCAGTTGGTCATTTAATGATTCCTGGCGGAAACTCAAGAAAGCCTTTTGGCAAATACGTAGTGGCTATGAACAAAATTACAAAGGACAGATACTTGCCTACAGGTCCGGAAATGGAGCATTCCGCACAAATTTATGATATATCCGGTGATAAGATGGAGCTCATATATGATTTTCCAACCCATGGGGAGCCGCACTATGCCGCAGGCTGTCCTGCAGATTTATTGGCACCTAAGTCCAAGAAAATCTATAGGTTGGATGACAACAAGCATCCATATGCGGTGACCAGTCCGGATCAGGCAAAAGTGGTTCGCGAGGGAAATGAGGTACATGTGTATATGTCTACCATAAGAAGCCATTTTACCCCGGACAATATAGAGGGAATAAAAGTGGGTGACAAGGTATACTTCCATATTACCAACCACGAACAGGACTTCGATGTACCCCATGGCTTTGCAATGATAGGGCAAAATACATCGGAACTATTAATCATGCCAGGACAGACAAAAACATCTGTTTGGGAACCAAAAAAGGTGGGGGTCTCGGCCGTTCTATTGTACGGATTTTTGTTCAGCGCTACACCAAGAAATGCAAGGTTATGTGAGGGTCTCCCCGGCAGATTCAAATGTTCCCTTAACTTATTCCTTAGGAGAATAGTCTATAAAATTTAGTTGGTTGATTGATATAGCGGACGTGAGTATTAACGTACCCGTCCGCTATTCTTTATGCCAATTTTAAGGCACTGTTTTAACTAAAAAATAAAGTACGATGAAAAAAGCAAGCATACTGATGATTATAGGACCATTGTTCCTATTGGGCCTTTATTTTTTTCCCTTATGGAACATAATGTTGGGCGCCCCCCAATATCCAGAGCCTTTAGGTATGGACATCTATATTGACGGAATTAAAGGAACAAATGAATTTGACATTCAGAACATAGACGGTCTCAATCATTACATAGGCATGCGCAAACTTCCAAAACCGAGAGGAAATGTGGGAGTTTAGTACGTTCCCCATTGTAATCGGGGTCATGGTAGCCTTAGGGGTACTTATTGGAGTTTTTGGTTTTTTCAATATACTTACCCACAAATGGTTTATAGGCTGGTTCCTGTTCATGAGCATTTTAGGTGTTCTAGGAATGTACGACTTTAACGCCTGGATGATAGATTATGGTACGAACCTAGACCCAAATGCCATCATGAAATTGGCCAATCCTGATGGTACACCCATGAGCTATAAACCGCCTCTTTTTGGCCACGCCAAAATGCTCAACTTCGATGTCACCTCTCTGCCCGCAACAGGGGCTTGGATGATGTTTATTGGTATGACACTCACTCTGGTGGCGTTTTACCTAGGCTGGAAGAAGGAATCAAAAAACAAAGAAAGCGAAATTAAAAACTATGCTACAACATGAAAATTAACATTATACTCCTACTTACTTTGACATATCTAATCTGGGATGCTCTGGTACTCCCAAAGTATTGGAATATGGAACCGAAGGTTGTCATTATTGTAAAATGACCATAGTGGACAAACAACATGCCGCCCAGTATGTGACCAAAAAAGGTAGAACCTATAGCTTTGATGCTACCGAATGTATGCTGAACCAATTGAAGGAAATAAATGAGGAAACAGTGAACCTTTTCCTGGTGAACGATTATAATGACCCAGGTAGTATGCTAGATGCTTGCAAAGCCACCTATTTAATAAGTAAGAATATACCTAGTCCTATGGGGGAATATCTAAGTGCCTTTGGCACGATCGAGGCTGCACGGGAGATACAGACCGAACAGGGGGGAGAACTATTTACTTGGACAGAAATTAAAAACCGTTTTGATCTTTGATTATGGGCAGCCTTGTAAATTTAAAAGTAATTGATTGTAAGGGGGTTTTAGAAGACAATTATATTGGACGTATTGCCTACATTGCTGACAATGTACCACATGTAGTTCCTTCAACCTATTTTTTTGACAGATATAAGGAACGTATCCTTTGTTTCGCAACTAACGGGCATAGAATCAATGCACTTAGAATGTACAACAAGGTATCCTTTCAAGTGAATCACATTGAATCTTTTAAAAATTGGAAATCAGTACAGGTACACGGTATTTTTGAGGAACTTACAGGTAACGAGGCAAAAGATAGCTTAAAACGTTTTGTTGACGGCGTGCAGGGAACCATAGAAAAGAAAAACGCCGAACGGCCGTCTTTTCTAAGCCATTTTTCAACCAAGTTGCAGGAAGCGGAAATGCCCGTAGTATATTCAATCGTCTTGAACGAGATAACTGGAAAATCCATAACGGACAATTCTTAAATAAAATCAGAAAAATGGAAGAATATTTTCTCATTGATAGAACCATTAAAAACCAACCTTTTTCGAAACTTCAAATACATCGGTTAGTAGCTACGGAAGCTATCGAAATTTTGAGTATTTCTTTAGAAAAGGGCGTTGTTTTCCCGTAACATGTTTCCCCTACCGATGCTCAATTGATTGTACTTGAAGGATGTATAGCCTTTCATATCAAAGGCAAGGAATTTATTATAGGTGAACAGGAGACTATAAGGTTCAAAAAAGAAGAAAAGCACTGGGTAAAGGCCACGAAAAATTCCAAATTTCTGATTATTAGACCTCATTGATTGGGTCTTAACACCAAAGATTGCAGCAAATATTCAACTGTTTATATCCTGAATCATTAAATAACCATAAAACGTCCTACAGCAGTAATAATACAAATTATGAGTGCATATACTAATATCCTATTCATAGTGTTCTGCCTCGTGCTTACCGTACAACGCTCCTTCGCAAATACGATTCCCATTTGCGCCGACTGCGAAATAACTACCATTACAGAAGGTGTCTCGGTAGCAATGGAGTATGATACGTTATTAATAAATAAGGGAGTTTACAAGGAATTCAATATTCTTATAGACAAACCATTGACATTATTGGGCCAAGACTATCCAATTATTGATGGAGAGGACAAGGGAGAGATAATCCGTATAATTTCCGATCATGTTACATTGGATGGTCTTTTCATTATCAATGTTGGCACAAGCTACACGTCAGATTATGCTGCCATACGAGTTGTAAAGAGTGAACATTTCTTGATTCAAAATGTTGTCTTGGAAAAATTGTTCTTCGGTATTTATTTGGAAAAGAGCAGTCAAGGCAGAATCTTCCATAACAAAATCATTGGTGATGCCATAGACGAGTATAATTCGGAAATGGCATTCAACTTTGGCATTCACACAATGTGGAAGTGGACAGAAATATTGTACGGGGCGTTCGAGATGGTATTTATCCGGAATTCTCGGATAACATAACAATCAACAATAATACCAGTACGGACAATTTGAGATATGGTCTTCATTTTATGTTCTCAAACGATGATGTATATACCAACAATACTTTTGAAAACAACGGTGCGGGCGTGGCCGTGATGTTCTCCAAGCGCATAAAAATGTACAAAAACACCTTCCGAAAGAACTGGGGCACGGCATCCTATGGGATGCTATTGAAAGAGATAAACGATGCCGAAATCAAGGATAATATTTTTGAGGAAAATACCATTGGGATTAATATTGAAGGATCTAACCGTATTACTTATACAAAGAATGATTTCGTTTCCAACGGATGGGCCGTAAAAGTATTGGGTGCCTGTTATGCCAACACGTTTTCCCAAAACAATTTTCTGTACAACTCGTTCGACATCTCATACAACAGCAAATTGAACGACAACACCTTTGACCAAAATTATTGGAGCGATTATACGGGCTATGATCTGAATAAAGATGGTATTGGTGATGTGCCCTACCGCCCAGTAAAATTATTCTCCTATATCGTGAATAGAACGCCGGAGACCATTGTACTGCTCCGTAGCCTTTTCATGGACATTATCGATTTTTCTGAAAAGGTATCGCCTATATTCACCCCGGACAATCTTATGGATGCCAACCCATTAATGAAAAGACAATATGATAGAAATTAAGGATTTACATAAGAAATTTGGCAAAAACCAAGTACTTTCAGGTATTGACCTTGAAATCAAGGATGGTGGCATCTTTGCAATACTGGGCCCAAACGGTTCTCGTAAGACGACCTTGATCAAAAGTATATTGGGTATGGTCATTCCAAATAAAGGAAACATTATAGTTGCTGGAAATTCGATTAAAAAGACCTGGAAATATCGAGAAGGCATCGACTACCTTCCCCAAATTGCAAATTTTCCGGGAAACCTTAGGGTTCGAGAGCTTATTCGAATGATAAAGGATTTAAGACGCTCGATCCGCAAACGAGGATGGACTGGTAAAAATGTTCAAACTTGAACCCTTTTTGGATAAAAAACTCTCAACGCTTTCAGGGGGTACCAAACAAAAAGTGAACATTGTTTTGACCTTTATGTTCGATAGTCCGCTCATTATTTTGGACGAACCCACCACGGGGCTCGACCCGGCATCCTTGATACATCTCAAGAGACTGATACAAGAAGAAAAGATAAAGGGAAAGACCATTTTAATCACTTCACACATCATGCAGTTCGTTGCCGAAATAGCCGACACCATTGTGTATATTTTGGAAGGCAAAATTTACTTCAAAGGAAGTGTTGAAGAATTAAAGGCCAAGACCAAACAAACCGATTTAGAACACGCCATTGCGGCCATAACAACTACAACGGACCATGCTTAAAATATTGAAATATAGCTTTTTTGACCTAATTCGTAGTCGATGGAGCTACGTCTATTTTTTATTTTATCTTTTATTGGGATTTGTACTCTTGTTCCTTAACAACGATGTGTCAAAGGCGGTGATCACATTGATGAATATCATCATCGTTTTAGTACCCTTGATAGGCACTATTTTTGGGGTCATGTACTATTATAATTCCAAAGAGTTTACAGAGCTTTTACTGGCCCAACCTATAAAACGATCCTCTATTTTTTTAGGGCAATATCTTGGTGTAGCGGGTTCTTTGGCCCTCAGCCTGATTATGGGTCTTGGAATACCCTTTATCCTATATGGACTCTTTCAAAGTGATGCCATCTTTGATTTTACATTGCTACTGGTTACAGGAGCATTTTTGACCCTTATATTTACAGCACTTTCCTTTAACATAGCCCTTTCAAATGAAAATAAAATCAAGGGCTTCGGCTATGCAGTACTCCTATGGTTGTTCTTGGCAGTGATATACGATGGGCTGTTTTTAATGTCCCTCATTATCTTTAAAGAATATCCCTTGGATACATTTTCTCTCGGCCGCCACCATGATCAACCCGATCGACCTTTCAAGAATTTTAATTTTATTGGAACTTGATATTTCTGCGTTATTAGGATATACGGGAGCAGTGTTCAAAAAATTCTTTGGTACACAAACGGGTTTGATAATTTCTATTGTAATGTTGGTGATTTGGACGGCTATCCCTTTATGGTGGTTAACTTACAAAGCAAAGAGAAAGGATTTTTAATACGATAGACTGGTCTGTACCCTACATTTGAAACATCTCCAAAAACATATCCGGATAGCTTTGACCTATTTTTTGGCGGCAGCGATGCTTGGTGTACTTTTACGATTCTTTTCTTTGGCAAGTTTTGAATTCGATTATAGGTATGTTGTACATGCCCACTCGCATATTGCCTTATTGGGATGGGTTTATATTGCCTTGACCACAATTATTTATAAACTATTTTTGGAAAAGGGGCAAATAACTAAGAAATATAGGCGGCTTTTCGGGTTTACCCAAGTGACAATTATGGGGATGTTACTTACTTTTCCTTTTCAGGGATATGCCCTTTTCTCCATATTGTTTTCCACCCTTTTTCTATTCGCCTCTTATCGATTTCTATTTCTTTTTGAAAAATACGCCAAAATTGATAATGAACACGGACTATCCTTTAAATGTTTAAGGTGGGCACTTTGGTACATGGCCCTTTCAAGCTTGGGACCTTGGGCCTTGGGCGGAATTATGACCAATCTTGGCGTCCAATCCATATGGTATCGCCTAGCCATTTATTTCTATTTGCATTTTCAGTATAATGGATGGATGGTTTTATCCTTGATTGGACTTTTTGTATACGTGCTAGAGCAAAATAAACTGATAATTCCTAAAAGGAAAATCGGATTCTTTTTCCGGGGCCTCAATGCAGGAATTGTACTTACTTATTTTCTTTCCGTTTTGTGGATAATGCCCCCCACTTTTTTTTACATACTGGGAGGTTTAGGAGCATTACTTCAGATAGGTGGCATTTTGGTATTGGTCGATATCAATATGAGCCATTTCATCCAAAAATTTCTATCCCCGTTTCAATGGCTACTACTTAGGATAGTCCTTTTGCTTTTTTCAATAAAAATGTTGCTTCAACTCGTGACGGCGTTTCCTTACTTTGCAAATTTAGCGGCAACGTATCTCGACTTTACGATTGGTTATCTACATTGGACTTTTTTAGGCGTAATTACCGTAGCTATATTTTTTCTTTTGGATTATTTCCGATTGTTGAAAATTGATAAAAGTACTTTCATTGCCTTCTTTACAGGATTTTTTACAATGGAGGTATTGATTTTCTATAAGGGTATTTCAGGATGGTTAGGTCTTCCCGGCTTTGATCTTCATATCTTGTTCTTAGCGGTGGCAAGTTTGGTCATCGCGTTAAGTATTATGATAATGCTCGGAAATTTAGAAGCGCAAAGGTCGATAAGAATCCATAATGTCAATTATTAATCAAAAGATAGGGCCGATTGCGCATAGACTCTTTCTTTTAGCTAAAATATATTTAATTATTAAAAAACTTATTTCTCTTTGAAACATTTTGTTTAAATCTATATGAATAGCCTTACACATTGAACCTTGTATTTTGACCAATTCGTAAATTCATCCTTGAACCCGTTGTAGACTTCTTCGGTTTTCTTGCCCCTACCGCCCAATAGCGAATTAATGGCGTAAACACCCTGCTTAAGCAAACGGTTTTGTTGCATACTGGTTTTTCGTTCGATTACCTGGTTCATATACTTTCGAAGGCCGTTGTCCATATGATGTTGAACCACTTCACGGTGCAAGTTGGGATGGACATTCTCAATTGTCAGCATATATGCGAACTTATCGTATAGCCCCCTTTCCATTAAATTACCTGCCCATAGGTTTTCGAGCTTGTTTCTGCCTTCTTCTACAAGCTTTTTGATTAATGGCCGTTGCCCTTGTAATGTTGTCGCCAAATCGGGAATCGAACCCGGATACTGGCTCGTCCGTTTCGGCAGGATACAACTTGTTTTGTTGTCGGTATAAATCGATTTTACCTCGAACCCTTTTTCTCCCCTTACGAAATAGAACCCTTTGGCATTGAACAGGGCGATATAATCTTTCGCCGATTTCTCGAAAGGTGCGTGCATACGCTCGGCATTTTTTATATACGAACCCAGGGCGACACTCTCGTATTGCTTTTTATAATCGGGATTCATTCTATCATACAGTTTAGGAAAAATCATCGGCAGGAAAATGGCCGATGCCGTCAACTTGGAACTGTTCTCGGAAGACTGTTCCGATAGCATTTCGAGCATCAGATGGTTTTGGCGGACAAAACCTGAAGACACATATTTTTCCATTTCCTTGGGAAAAGTTAGATTGCCCAAATTAACGGGTACGATATACTTGTCCGATTGGGTAAAGGACAATTGGTTGTCATGGTACTTTACGCCCAAAGCTTGGAACAATAGACGGATACTTCCCTTTTCCGTGCCGACATTGAAAATACCTTTCTCCAATACCTTGCCTATAAGTTTGAACTTTTTCTCCAAGGTTTCCTTTTCCTTTTTGGTCTCCTGTTCGTACATCTTTTTTCTGACCATTGGGAATTCATTTTCCATGGCTTTTCTGAACTCCACCCTTTGGTTCCGTGGAATAAAACGCTCCAAGAATTGATACCTTTCCGAGGCCAACAAGTTCGGAACGATATCCTTGAACTGCATATTCCCGATATGTTCCGATAGCAACCCGCTCTGCTTCGGGGATTTCAGATAAGATGTCGTCAATGCCTCTTTTATTGTTTTTTGGACTTCCAATCCGAACTGTTTGCTTTCGATATTGATTTGAGTCGGTTCATTGCCCTGCCCGAAAATTTCCATGCGGTTCTGCATCCGAATATTTTTGCCAAGTTCCCTTGCCTTGAACACATATCGTGATTTGTCATAGATGGTATATCCCTCCATAACATCTTCCTTTATGTCCAGTTTGATGTCGATGTCCTGATATTCCTTTAGCACGGCTTCCAGATCATGCGGACGGATGATTTGGAAAAGGTCGTAAGTGGTCTCTATTTGTTTCAATAGTCGTTTTCGGTACATCGGCAAAAGCTTCGATTTTGAATGTACATCGAATACTTTTTGAAGTTTTGGGCCGCTCAATCCTCTATGCACCTCGGAGCCATTGATGAATCGTGTTTTATACCCATTTTGGTTATTCAGCCCATATGCGACCCCAATCCTTCCCGTTTCACTTTTGGTCTGTCTTACTTCAATATGATACCGTTTTACCAATCGTGCAAGTTCATCAAAACTGCGCACCTTGTACTTTTGGTTAATGCTGTTCAGGACATCCTGTAGATAGTACTTAGTTCCCTTTTCCGCTTCCGTTCCGAACTGTTCTTCCGGTAGTCGGTATATCGGTAACTGGCTTGTCTGTTTTTTGGTCGGTGCAGGTGTAAGTCCGTACTTTTTTTCGAGATGTTGCCGTATCGCCATACTCCTTTTATGGCTATTGAAGATTTCCAACACCTTTCCATCTTCTTTTACAGTAGTGGTTACAATATGTACATGCTCGTGCTTGGTATCGTTGTGACGTACCACTACATAGGGTTGATTCCCAAAGCCCATATTTTTCATATACTCCTCGGAGATTTTATAGAAGGTCCTATCGTCCACATGTTCGCCACGGGGAAGGTTCAAACTGATATGGGCATACCGGTTCTTCGTAGAGTTTCGCTGTCCTTGAAAATACAGCACGCTCGCGAAGAATTTTGGGGATATGCTTTGGGAAAACGTATTTCCATAGCCAAGAATTTGCATACCTTCCTTTCCGAAGACATAGTTCAATGTTCCGGTACAGGTTTGGCCGTAAATAATCTTTGCTATCATGCTGGTTTTTCTACCATCGTAATTTTCAATAGTGTGCAAAGCAATTCGTTCGTTTTTTGTATCTCGTTCTGCAAACTACTGTTCGGACTTCTCAGGTTCTTGTGGTGTGCTATCTTGACCAATTGGTTGATGTTGTTTCCGATTTTGTTGATTTGATAGGCAAGGTTAGAGGTGTCCGGAAGCCTGTCCTTTTCTTCGGATATGCTTTGCAAAACCAATCTTCTCAAAAGTGGACTTACAACGCCCCTTTTAGAAATATCCAGATGATATGATTCGCAAATCAACCTCAATTTATCATATTCCGTATCGTTGAACCGCAGCATTACATTATGGAATCGCTTCTTGTTTCCCAGTCGTTTCCTGCCTCTTTTATTTTGTTCCATTTTAGTTGCGTTTTAAGCAAAACACTTCGCAAGAAGTAGACAATTCTAAGTTACTTAGAATGTACCTCGCTATCCGTTTCACGGATAAATATATATAATCATATTCGATTTCAACTAGTTTATAATCAGTTATTTAACTCCTAAAAACATATGAAACCATATCAATATAAATGGGTACAGGCATGAAATTAAAATGGTCTAATATGGTGTTTAAAAAATGGGAAGAAATACGGAAGTGTTCAAGTTTTTGTGGGTAGGGAGAAAAAAGGTAAAGCGGCTTTTTCGCCGCTTTTGCTTTTACGCATTCCGAGGATGTCGTGCAAAACTGGAACGGAAAGAATTCACGGGCGGACCGGCGAAGCGTGTCCGAACGGAAGGATGGGAGTGGAAGGTTTGTGCGACTTCCGTAGGGCGGAAGTATAAGAAGACTAACTTGATAACATAGAAACTTTGATTATTCTACTATAGCTTTATAGCTATATTCCTATAATCATATGCTCATTTCATCATTTGTCCATATGAAGATTTAAAATTGGGAAAGTTGGCTTCTTTTTTAGTAACTAATTGTTACAGAAGCAAGGTCTATTAAATTGGTTTGTAGATTCAAAGTCCTAAACCTTTGCCCTTTCTACCTTTTTCATTTTTTTCTACCGATTTTTCCTGCCTTTTGTTCTTTGAATGTTTGGCCTCTTCAATAAACTGTTGCATACCCAAATGCATAGGGTTTTCGGGTATTATTTTTTCTTGGTTGTGAAGCAAGGGAACTTTGAGATTTAGTTCCGCTGCAACTCGGTAGCCCAAGTTAAAGGATTTTTTAAACGCTTCATCTACTTTAATATCTTCTTCCATAGTCAAAAAGTTTCTCGGGCGTGTTTTTCGATATATTCCATAATTGATTCCCTATCGTAAAGTATGATTTTCTTTTGGGGCTGGGAGAACCTAATCTTCCCCTCGTCCCTCAGCTTTTGGAGTGTCGTAGTCGACTTGATACGTAAAATGGACATGGCCTCTTCACCATCGATCCATCTGTCGAGCGTATCCTGTCTTTTCGATTCTACATGTTCGATAACCTTAGTGAACAGGGCATAAAAGGCTTCTTCTTGTAGACAGACGACTTGCATAGGTTCTTGAAAAGAAAATTGAATATTTAAGTTACCGTATTTCTTGTTTTAGGAACTTGCAATTCGACCAGTCGTTCAATAATTCGTTGTGAAGCTCGTTTATCAATTGTTTGATGTATTCCAAGGTCTGAAATGGTTTGTTTAACCACCTCTTTTTCAAAACTATGAATGGCCAAATAATTATTGTCTTGATTCTTTAGGTGGAGATTTTTATCAGAAATAGGGAACCTAAAATTTATCTTGCAATTTATACCGCAATTTAATCCGCAGGTTATCCCGCAACTTTATTCAGTATTCGTACTGTCCAAGATTTGTTTAATAGTATCCTTTAGAAAATACCCTCCTGTCTTTTTACTGCCCCTGTATTCAATAAAATCTCCGAGCCTATTAATATCAGATGTTATCGTTCTTTCGGATACATTAAGTACTTCTTGTAGCTCAGTCGATTTAATGCCGGGGTTACTATAGGTTTTGGCAACAAGCGTAATCAAACGGTTTTTTACTCCCCCAGTTAATCCCTCAATTGCTCCCTCAATTGCTCCCTCAATTGCTCCTTCATTAGCTCCACTAGTTCCTCCATTATCTACTCTTCGAACAGGAATAGGAATTATAGTTTTAAAAGTAGCTCCCTCAATAAATTGAGGGTTATCCTTTCCCGAATAGGCTTTAATATACTTGTTCACATTGAGGATTCCCGAACCTAGTTCATCAAAGCGGCCCAATTGCATAAAAAACTTGGCGATGGACGGGTTTTTGGGAAAAGGTGAAAAATCAATCGGTGAGATAACCCCTTCTCCATGCGGATTGTTCGCATTCTCGGTTTCGACCCTATCCCTATAAATAATGAAAGTGGCCGGCTGAGCATTGGTATATTCGCGATGCACAATCATATTCACGATAATTTCCCTGAAAATAATTCCTCGTAAACTTCTTCGTTGTGTGCCTTCTAAAAAGAAAGGATCCGAAAGATGTTTTTCAACGAAATCCATCAATTCGTCGTACGCATCAATTAGATTGGTAGTACAGTACAAACGGTCGTCATAACGCTCAACATTATCTTTGCGTACCAAAGCATCGATTTTATAGTGTGGTAAAATTTGCTGTATGGTTTCGTCTTTACCAAATAGCAAAATGGCTGCCAATGTGTATCCTTCTTTACCAGTGGCATAGTCCTTTTTCCAAAGCCCGGCTTTTTGCAACAAATGTTCGTCCGAGAGTGATAACCACGGATGGTTTTGATTATTCCCCCGAATCAATTTCCTTGCTCGCATGAACAATTCCGAATTAAAATCAGAAAGCTGTACAAATGGATAAATCGTACCCTCAGAATAATGGTTGCGTTTTCTATTATAAATATCCGCTATTAATTGTGGCTCGGGAATCTTAAAATCCCCATCACTACTTCTGTCAAAAATATAGCCTGCGCTTTTGTGCATTTGGGAACTTGCTGGCACCTGGATATGAATTACCGTTTCATCCCCAATTTCATATTCTTGGGGGAATAGTATAAAAGGAGGTTCCAATTTATTGGCATTGTTAGAGAGCGTGATCAAATTACTTTTGAGTTCTTCGACCTTCATTTTATCTACTCCAGTAACAACACCGCTATCATTTACGCCCAAAACAATATCCCCGCCGTCTCTATTGAGCATGGCGCAAATGGACTCAAATAGGTTTTTGGGCAGCTTTGACCGAGATTCCTTGAATTCGGTTCTAGTACCCTCGCCCTGCTCGATAATATGTTTTAGCCGTTCTAGAAGCACTTTGTATTTCAGTTTTGATAGTACAAAACTAGCTATAATTTATTGTTGTGTCTATAGCCGCAGAAGTTAGTGTAGCTGAAATGTAAGGCTGTTTGTGATAAAAATATGCACCTCAGGTGAATTTTTTGATAATTAAAGAATTTCAGTAACCACTAATAGATTACTTAAGCTTAGTTGAGATGCAATTGTCTCTCCATCAATTGATTATTACTAATTTACCAAATTAGATAGATGGAAAAAATATACCCTCTACATGCGTGCAATCTACGTGCAATAGGGTGAAACAAAAAAGCCTCCACATCTGTGAAGGCCTTATTTTACTGGCGGTCCGGACGGGACTCGAACCCGCGACCCCCTGCGTGACAGACACGTCATTTATGGTTTTAATTGATTTTAAAAATAATTAAATGGCTGTTTTTCAGTAAATTAAAAATTATATAAAACCATATAGAACCAAATAACACCTATATTTGTTTATAAATAGTTTATAAATTTACAAACGTATGCTAACCACAAAAGTCCTTCTAAACAAAGTACGCCAAAAACAGGACGGAACCTTTCCGCTGGTGATACGCATCACCTATAATCGTAAATCTATATATCTGCCCTTGGGCTACAACTTGGCTGAAAAAGACTTCGATGCCAAGAATCAACGTATAAGGCCTTCAAGTAAAATAGCTTCGAATATTACGCGGCTGAACAACGGAATACAAGAAAAGCTGAAGAAGATTTACGACACTGTTTCCCGCTTGAAGGAAGATGGTAAAATTGAAAGTTTGTCGATGTCCTCAATCAAAAAAGAAATAGAGGGTAAGTCCGTTGGCAACATGGACTTTTTTCAATTCATCGATTCTCTAATACTAGATTTCAAAAAGGCCGGAAAATATGGTAATGCAGAAATCTATAGGACCCTGAGAAATAGAATAGAAAAATTCCATGGAAAGCGTTCCCTTCCTTTCCGTCAAATCAACTACGCTTTTGTAAAGAAGTTGGAGACGAATCATTACGCTTCCGGAAATACGGCCGGTGGTTTAAGTGTGTATCTCAGAACTCTGAGATCGGTTTACAAAAAAGCTATTAAGCACGGGATAGCCAAGGAAAATCACAATCCCTTTAACGATTATTCGATAAAGAACGGAACTCCTAAAAGACAATTTTTAAACAGGGAGCAATTACAAACTTTAAAGGAAGTATCAATTGAAGAGCCTCACTTGGCCAAGGCGCGAGACCTGTACATGGCTTCTTTCTACTTGCGAGGTATGAATTGGATGGATATGGCCTTGTTGAGAGGGGATAATGTACAAGGCGATTTTGAGCGGATAACATACATAAGGGCCAAAACAAAGAACAAATTGTTCTCCATCAAAATAACCCCTGCCTTAAAGCAAATGCTCCTTGACTATAATAAGGGCAAAATTCAAAAGGATGATTACATTTTTCCTATACTTACCAAGGATGTATCCCAAAATCAAACCCATGAAACCATAAAAAACAAACGAAAAAGGCAGAATATTTATCTAAAGCGTTTGGCGGAAAGACTTGAACTTCCAAAATTCACAATTTATACTGCCCGACACACCTATGCCAACATACTAAAGAGAAGCGGCGCGCCTAGCAATGTGATTCAAGATAGTTTGGGCCATACAACCGAGGCCATGACCCAAAGCTATCTAAGTTCATTTGAAACCAATGTTATTGATGATTATGATGCTAAAATCATGTCTTAAGTTTCATTTTGAATGAAGCTTTTTTTCTCGGTTTGATTAAAATCCCGCTTTTTCTTCTTCTCCCTAACCACAAAAAGTGCCCGATAGGGCACTAAATCCCAAGTCGGAAATTCCATTTTTTTTTAAGATTTCAGTCTCATAATAAGGTGCATTAACTTTGCCAATACAAAGGACCGAGAATAGGACATCTTGACGAAAAAAGGTTTGCTTTCCCGGTATTGTCTTATATAACTGACGTTTTATAGAAGAACCAAGCTAAAAATATTATGAAACGTTATTCTACCCCCACTTCATCTTCTGCAACCGCACCGCATTAAAAATTGCCAATAATGCTACCCCAACATCGGCAAAGACCGCTTCCCACATTGTGGCAAGTCCACCTGCGCCCGGAATAAGCACGATAATTTTTACCCCGAATGCCAAACCGATATTCTGCCAAACAATTTTTCGGGTAGAACGACCGATTTTAACCGCCGTGGCAATCTTGCTTGGTTGGTCGGTCTGTATGATGACATCTGCGGTTTCGATGGCCACATCGCTTCCCAAACCGCCCATTGCGATACCCACATTGCTTGCAGCGAGTACGGGCGCATCATTGATGCCATCACCCATAAAGGCAACTGTGGTGTCAGGTTTTTTTTTCAGTTCTTCAACCTCGGTCAGTTTATCTTCCGGTAGTAGACCTCCTTTTGCCCAATCGATATTCAATTCTTTGGAAACCTTTTGGGTAATGGAATCCTTGTCGCCCGAGAGCATTATGATTTTAGAGATACCCGCCTCTCGTATCTGTTTGATGGCTTGGTGGGCATCTTCCTTCAGTTCATCGGCAATCGTCACGTATCCGGCAAATTTTTTATCGATGGCTACCATTACTATGGATTCGACTATGGTATCGGTTTCAGAGGGAACTTCGATGCCGTTGGAAACCATCAAAGCCTTATTGCCGACCAATACTTGCTTTCCGTTGACCGTACCTTTCAGTCCTTTTCCTGCCACTTCGGAAACTTCGGTCGCTTCAAAATCGGCACCATCGGCCTTATATTCCGTAATTGCCTTTGCAATGGGATGGGTGGATTGTTCTTCCATCGCCATCAGATATTGCATAAATTCCGCTTCTGCAAAAGCGGATTTGTTGACCACTTCCTTAATCTTGAAGACCCCTTTGGTAACTGTACCCGTTTTGTCCATTACCACGGTATTTACCTTGGTAATCGCATCGAGAAAGGACGCACCTTTGAACAAAATCCCGTTGCGGGATGCCGCACCTAATCCGCCAAAATAGCCCAAGGGAATGGATATGACCAAGGCACAGGGACAGGAAATTACCAAGAAAATCAGAGCGCGGTAGAGCCAATCCCTAAACACATAATCGTCCACGAAGAAATAGGGCAAAAACGTCAGTCCGATGGCAAGGAAAACCACGATGGGTGTATAAATTCCGGCGAATTTTCTAATGAACAGCTCCGTTTTAGATTTTCGGGCGGTAGCGTTCTGAACCATATCCAAGATTCGGGCGATGGAACTGTCCTTAAATTCTTTGGTAGTCTTTACTTCAATGACCCCATCCAAGTTGATGCTTCCTGCATAGATTTTTTCGCTCTTGGCAATGGTATCGGGTTTGCTTTCACCGGTAATGGCAGCCGTGTTCAGCGATGCTTTTTCTGAAAGTAAAATGCCGTCCAAAGGAATTTTTTCGCCTACGCGAACCTGAATTCTTTCACCAATCTCGACCGTTTCGGGATTGACCGAAACAAAATCCCCATTTCTATAAACCAATGCTTCATCGGGTCGCGCATCCAAAAGTGCCTTTATATTTCCCTTCGCCCTATTTACCGCAGCGTTCTGGAAGAGTTCGCCCACGGCATAAAATAGCATTACGGCCACACCCTCGGGATATTCGCCTATGGCAAATGCCCCCAAGGTGGCAATGGACATCAAGAAAAATTCCGTAAAGAAATCACCGTTCCTGATACTGTTCCAGCCTTCTTTAATTACAGGAAACCCAACGGGAATGTAAGCTACAGTGTACCAAATAATCCGCACCCAGCCCCTGAAGAATGGGAACGTATCGAAATAATCTATGGCAATGCCCGTAATCAGCATTAAAAAGCTGAAAATGGCGGGCAAGTAGGTCTTAAAATTGGATACCTCTGCGGCACTGCTATGGTTATGTCCGTCATCGTGACTGTGCTCACCTTGATGTTCTTTCGGGTCTAAATCCCGTAAGTTTACTTTTTTCTTTTTCATTGCGTTTTTCGGTATTTATTTAAAATTTTGGCTATGTCTTCGGGCATTTCCATTCTTTTCAATGGTGGCACATCGCTTCCACCGGTATTTCCAATGGGTACGTGGTCGATAAATGATTTCCAACCACCAACCAAAAGTCGCAACACCTGACCCGAACTTCTTTTGTGTTTCGCTGGCGTAACCCGAATTTTAACATTGACCAATGGGTATAGGTATGTTCCAACGGGTAGGATTGACCGAGAATATGGGAACGTTCAAGGTGATGCCAAGCTTGGGATGAATTTCCACTATGTAATGAAGAACGATATAGGTTCAGTTCATCTAAATAAAATGCTCTAAGGCCTATTGGTATGGTGGTATTAAATTTCATTATTTATTATTCATTTTTAAAGTGCAAGGTATGTATCTGACCTATGCAACGGAAGTGCATTATTGTCCGCTGCATTTGTCACAAATACCCTTCAGTACCAAATTGGCATCCTCTGCCACAAAGCCTTCTGGCAGATTGATATGTGGAATCTTATGTTCGGTCAGGCAAACGGTCTCATCGCAATTGTTACAATGGAAATGCAGGTGCAAATCTTGTTCAAGGTTACAATCGCAACCAGGCTCACAAAGTGCATATTTTTGTATGCCTGTACCATCATCTATTTGGTGCACAATTTTCTTTTCTTCAAAGGTGCGCAACGTTCTATATAAAGTCGTACGCTCTGCTTTCGCGAAAGCGGCTTCAATATCTGTCAATGATATGGCTACTTCCTTTTCTGCCAAATATTTATAAATCAATAACCGCATCGCCGTCGGGCGAACGCCATTTTCAGTGAGTCTTTGTTCTATTTTTTTCATTTTATAATTGTCTGTATTAATGTCCGTGTTCTTCCGCTTCGCCCTTTTTTAGTTCCGCCATTAGGTAGTAGGCGTTGTTATAGGCGTATTGTGTGTTCGGTTCTTGTTCGCTCAAAAAATCAATGGCAATCCAATCGCCATCGTGGGTGCCTTTGGTGATTTCAATGGGTTTGAATGACCAATCGTCACCTTCCTTTTCTGCCGAGAATACAAAGAATCTCTCGCCATCGGCTGCTATGGCAGCTTCGGGCATCGCCTTAGTTTGTGTATTTTCCGTTTGGATGCGCCCCTGAATGTACATCCCGGGAATCAGGTTGCCTTCCTTGTTCTCGATTTCAGCGTGTACGTGAATAGCCTTCGGATTTTGTTCAAAGGTCTTTCCTACGGAATAGATTTCGGCAGTCAGTTCCTTTCCGGGAATGGACTGTACATTGAAAACCACTTTTTGCCCTTCTTTCACCTTATGGACATCCTTTTCGAAAACCATCAAATCTGCGTGTACGTGATGGGTGTCCACAATTTCCATAAGGTCGGTCTGTGGTTCTACGTACTGCCCAGTCTTAATTTCTACTTTTTGGACGAATCCTTCAATGGGGCTTCTAAGAGATACACGCTGATAAATTGTACCGTTTCTTACGCCTGGTGCGCTGATACTCAACTGTTGCAGTTGCGCCTCAAGACCTTTTACCATACTTCGGGATGCCTGGTATTCGGCTTCTGCCTTTTGAAAATTGGCACCGCTGCCGACACCTGCATCGTACAGGGTTTTTTGCCGCTCATATTCCTTTTTAAGAAATTGACTATTACTGAAAGCATTGAGGTAATCCGTTTGTTTCTCGATGATATTGGGGTGGGACAGATAGGCGACCGTTTGCCCCTTATTAACCTTATCACCCTCGATAACTTCGATGGATACCACGTTGGCACCTACTACCGTTGTGATGGTGGCCTCGTTCTGAGGTGGGACTTCCAACTGCCCGTTGGCTTGCACATAACCGCTCATATTCCGCATTTGCAGGGTGTCGATTTCCATTTGTAGTGCATCGAACTGTTTAGCTGTGAGCATTACTTCCTCGGCTTCACCCTCGGAATGTTCTTTTTCCATTTCCGGATTGGCATTTTTATTCCCTGCGGTTTCTTTGTTGGAATCGCCACAAGCGGTCAACGCCAAAAGCATCGCCAACAAACCAATAGCTGTGTATTTTGATAGATTCTTCATTTTATTATTTGAAATATTGTAGTGCAAAAACTGATTTTAGATAATTGTCGAGCGCGTCCAGCGCATCCATTTCCGTCTGTATGGCATCCCTAATAATTTGGGTGAATGCGGCATAATCCACGGCACCTTCCTTATAGGCTAATAACGCACCCTGTCGCTGTTCCTCGGCAAGCGGTAAGGCCTTGTCCTTATAGAATCGCCAGGATGCTTCCCATTTTTGATACGCTTGTACAGCTTGTCGATATTCCGATTGCAGTTGGCGTTTGGTAAAGTCCGCATTGGCTTTTGCAATTTCACTTTGGATTTTGGCTGCCTTGGCCTGACTGCGTTCTGTACCGAGAAAACAATGGAAGGGATATTCCTGCCTGATAAGTGTAGAATCCGTTACTGCCATTCACCCGTTGCAATCCGCCCTGAAGGTTGAGATTGGGCAACAAATCGGAACGTTCAGCTTGGTAGCTGGATTGGGCTTCCTCAATCCGCTTTCGCGAAAGTTCCAGTTCTGGATGGGTTTCTATGGTTGATGGAATTCCCAGTACTGCCATTTCATTTTCATCAAGGGTGTCGGGAACAGTATAGAACGTGTCGGAAACCAACCAAAGATTAAGCTTCTGTAGGGCAATGGCATAGTCACTTTCGGCCTGTTGAAGTTTATTGTTGATTTGTAATGCCTGATTGGTTGCCGATGAATATTCCAAACGTGAAATGGCCTCTACCTCGTAATTCAGTTCAATCGCCTTTTCAAATTGCGAGTAGATGGAATCCAGTTCACGATACAGTTCAAATTTCTGCCGTTGCTGATAGGCCTGTGACCAAGCTTTTTTGACTTCCTGTTCCACTTGCAATGCGGTAAAGTCAAGTGCGGTTTCCGCCAAGGCGATACGCTGTTTTTGCAACCGCTTCTTCGCACCGATACCGAACAGGTTGATATTCTGTTGAACCACGCCAACAAGGGTATAAATGCCCTGACCATCAGAAACTTCCTCACCACCGGTAAACACTTGGGTATTCCCTAAATCATAGGCCGTACCTTTTAGGGCGTTCTGCTTTTGAATTTCCAGTTGTTTTGTTTTCAATAGCGGATAGTTTTCTTTGGATATTTCTACCGCTTGTTCCAATGAAACAACAGGTAATGTATCGTTCTGCCGAACTTGTTGCGCTTCCGCTTTCGCGAAAGCAAAAAAGAAACAGACCACCGCAGAAGCGGTTACGATTTTCGGATTGACCTTTATCTTGCGTTCCGAACGTCTTTCTACCCATTGATAGAAAATGGGAAGAATGAATAGAGTCAACAAGGTGGATGTAATCAATCCACCGATAACGACCGTTGCCAACGGTCGCTGAACTTCTGCCCCTGCCGATGCGGAAATTGCCATTGGCAGAAACCCAAGGATATCGGTAAAGGCCGTGAGCATAATGGGGCGTACCCTTCTTTTTGTTCCTTCAACGATTCGCTCTTTTAGGTTTATAACGCCTTCCTCTTTCAGTTCGTTGAATCCGCTAATCATTACCAATCCGTTCAGTACGGCAACCCCAAAAAGCACGATAAAGCCAACCCCTGCGGAAATACTAAAGGGCATATCCCTAAGCCGGAGAGCGAACACGCCACCAATAGTCGCCATCGGTATGGCCGGATAAATCATCAACGTCTGCGGAAAGGATTTTAATGCAAAATATATCAGGATGAATATGAGTAATAGCGCAATAGGAACCACGGTCTGCAATCGGTCGCTGGCCCTTTCCAGATTTTCAAAGGCACCACCATAGCGGATAAAATAACCTGGGGGTAAATCGAGGTTTGCATCCAGCTTGTCCCTTATCTCATTGACCAGCGATTCCACATCGCGACCACGTACATTAACGCCTACATAGGTTCTGCGATTGGTATTGTCCCTGCTTATCTGCATCGGTCCCGGTGTGTATTCGATGGCCGCCAGTTCGTGAAGTGGAATTTGTGAACCGTTCGGTAGATTGATATAGAGATTACGGATATCGTTGATATCGCTTCGGTTCTGCTCATCGAGCCTTACCACCAAATCAAAACGCTTTTCACCTTCAAAAATGACCCCTGCGTACCCACCTGCAAAAGCGGATTGCACCATCATATTGAGTTGGTCGATGCTTACGCCGTATTGGGCCAGTTTGTTTCGATTGTACTTTATCGTCATCTGCGGTAAGCCCGATGTGGCTTCTGCCCGCATATCGCCTATACCTTCAGTACCTGCGATGATTTTGGTAATCTCGTCCGCTTTGGACGCAAGTACATCGATATCCTCACCGTATATCTTAATGGCAATATCCTCACGGATGCCTTCCAATAGTTCATTGAACCGCATTTCGATGGGTTGCGTAAATTCATAATTGACACCAGGGATAATGCTCACCGCATCCTTCATCTTGTCAATAAGTTCATCCTTGGATTCGGCAGAAACCCATTCGTCCTGCGGTTTCAGGATTACGAATACATCGGCAAAGTCCATAGGCATTGGGTCGGTAGGCACTTCCGCAACACCGATACGGCTAACTATTTTTTCCACTTCGGGAAATTCGGCCTTTACGATGCGTTCTATTTTTGTGGTGGTCTCGATGGTCTCGCTCAATGAGCTTCCGGGTTTCAAAATAGCGTGGAAAGCAATATCGCCCTCGTCCAATTGCGGTATGAACTCACCGCCCATTTTAGTGAACGTGAAGATAGCCACGGCAAAGATGGCCACCGCAATACTAACGACCCATTTTCCTTTTTCCAAGGCATTTAACAATAGGGGCTCATACTTGCGTTGTACCCAATGTACAAAACGGTCGCCCCACGATTTCTTTTCCTTTTTTGGCGGTTTCAGGAATAATGCGGACATCATCGGCACATAGGTCAGACATAAAACCATTGCACCAATCATCGCAAAGATGAACGTAAGTGCCATAGGCTGGAACATCTTGCCCTCGACACCTTCCAATGCCAAGATGGGTAGGAAAACGATAAGGATTATCAGCTGTCCGAAGAAGGCTGCGTTCATCATTTTTTTGGATGCATCGGCTGCAATTTCGTCACGGTCTTTCTTATCCAAAGATTTCTTTTTAAGCACATAACTGGCCATAAGAAATACACTCGCTTCCACGATAATGACCGCCCCATCTACGATAATACCAAAGTCGATTGCACCCAAGCTCATCAGGTTCGCCCATACGTCAAAAACATTCATTAGGATAAAGGCAAACAATAGGGATAGGGGAATGGTCGATGCCACAATCAGTCCGCCACGCCAGTTCCCCAAAAGAAAGACGAGTACAAAAATCACGATGAGCGCGCCTTCCGGAAGATTGTTGCGTACCGTGCCCGTTGTCTCACTTATGAGTTTACTTCTATCCAACAAGGGTTCGATGACCACGCCTTCGGGAAGTGATTTCCGGATTTCCGCCATCCTATCCTTAACGCGGACAATGACCTCGTTTGAGTTTACGCCTTTGAGCATCATCACCAGTCCACCGACGACCTCGCCTTCGCCATCCTGCGTTAATGCCCCATAGCGAACGGCGGAACTGAAGCGTACATCGGCCACATCGTTTACGGTGATGGGCACACCATTTTCATTTTTAATAACGATTTTCTTGATGTCATTGAGGTTGCGTACCAAACCTTCACCCCGAATGAAGTTGGCCTGGTGGTTCTTTTCGATGTAGGCACCACCCGTATTCCTATTGTTTGCTTCCAAAGCTTTAAATACATCGGTAATGGTAAGCCCGATAGCCTTCAATTCGTTGGGGTCAACGGCCACTTCATATTGTTTAATCTTTCCACCTATCGCATTGATTTCAACGACGCCAGGCACCATCGCCATTTGTCGTTGTACAATCCAATCCTGCATCGTGCGCAAGTCGGCAAGGGAATACTCGTCCTGAAACTCAGGCTTGACCTTTAAGGTGTATTGGTACACTTCGCCCAAACCAGTTGTAATAGGTCCCATCGATGGCTGGCCCAATTCCTCCGGAATTTGCTCGCGTACCTCAGTCAGTTTTTCGGAAACGAGCTGGCGTGGCAAAAAGGTTCCCATATCATCGTCAAAAACTACCGTTACCACCGATAGCCCGAATCGGGAAATCGAACGGATTTCCTTGACATCGGGAAGGTTGCTCATCGCCACTTCCACGGGATAGGTTACGAACTGTTCGATATCCTCTGTACCCGGATTGGGCGATTGCGTGATGACCTGTACCTGGTTGTTGGTTATATCCGGCACAGCATCTATGGGAACTTGGGTCATACTGTAGATACCGGCACCGATGAGTGCCAGTGTAAGCAGACCGATAATAAATTTGTTATTGATTGAAAAATCAATGATTCTGTTAATCATAGATTTAGGTGTTAATTCAGTTAAAAATGAAATTGTGCTTTCCCTTCGACTGCGCTTTGGACAGGCGCGCAAGGCAAATACACCATTTGAAGTTTCCTAAAGCTGAAAACTTCAAAACTGGATATAGTAATCCTGTAAAACTGAATTAAACCTGCGGGGGCTGAAAGAGAGAGAAAGTAATATCCTTACCGATACTGTCGAAGTGGGAAAAGTTATCCTGTGGAATGGTCGCTTGAAGCGGTTCGAAGTTAGCAATACCAAAGTGTATCGTGTGAACGTGACAGCAGTGGCACTGGCAGAACGGTGAGCAAAGTTCGCAATCGTCACCGTGGTCACCATCAAAATCAACTACTGAAACGGTTTGGGAATCGTCGGCGACATCACCAACATCGCTACAAGGCACCACATTGAGCGCCAAGAAGTAAATCGATAATATGATTGCCAAAACTTTCACGATGCAAAGATAACAGAATTTCGGTGCAACAGGGTTGCAAAGTCCTATTTCAACGAATCAATCACACTACCGCACGTTAACATTGCATCACCATAATAAGGATTACGGATTTCTTCTTCGGTGCTCAACCAAACCGCACCTTTATTGTTGTTTGCCATTGGGCATTTTTGAACGTATAGGGGGTTGTCAATGCTTTCGAGATTCATTGCTATTGCAACCAAATTTTCATTGAGAATGACGAAATGACTACGTTGGTTTTCTAAATTAGAATTACTTGCAATGGCATCCAGCATTTCAATACTTTTGGATAGATGGGTTTTGAGCATTTTGTCCAAATCTTTTTGTGATATCACCTTCATTTTTTCGGAAGATACTTTCGCAAAATCGGAAACTTTTTCTGCATTACTCGCTACCAAAGCATCTTTGAGTTCAAGGTATGACGGCAAAGCCTTCACAAACTGTTCTTGAAAAGAAGTTGAAAGTGACATTTCCATCGCCATCATTTCTTTCTCTTCTTCAGTACTTTGATTCATCATCGATTTCTTCCCCTGCAATTGCGCAGCTGCATCTACGGTAAAAGTGCCATTGGTCACAATCTCATCGCCATTTTTTAAACCGGATGTAACCGTAAACATATCGCCATTGCGATTGCCAAGAGTAACTTCCCGCATTTCAAAAACAGGTTCGTTGGCGTTGGTTTTGATGTACACCAAAGACCGTTCACCCGTCCACATCACAGCACTTGCAGGTATGGTCAGGTTTGATTCCGTATTTACCGTTGTTCCTTCTACTTTGCCAGTTACGAACATTCCGGGTTTTAGCATTCCATCGCTATTTTTGAGATTGGCCCGAACGGTTACGGTGCGGGTTTGGGTATTCAGAACAGGGTCTATAAATGAGACCGTTGCATCAAATTCCTTATTTGGATAAGCATTTGTCGTTACTGAAATTTTCTGCCCTTTTTTAAACTCTGAAATCTGGTTTTCGTAGGCATCAAATTCCGCCCATACAGAGTTTAGGTTACTCACCTTTACAATGGGCTGTCCCTGTTTTACATAGTCGCCTTCGGCAGCCATTTTTTCTGAAACCGTTCCGGATACGGTCGCATAAATCGGAAAGTTCTCTTTGACCTTGCCGGATTCCTCTATGCTATTGATTTGGGCTTCCGAGAGTTTCCAAAGTTTCAGTTTGTTGCGTACCGCCTTGTATAGTGAGGGTTGCGATTCTTTTAGCGAAGCCGCAGTAATCAATTCTTGCTGAGCAGCTATCAGATTAGGTGCATAAATGGTTGCCAACAATTGCCCTTTTTGTACTTCCTGACCTTCAAAATTGACGTTGAGCCGTTCAATTCTACCATCGAAATAACTGGCCTGCACCGCATTTTCTTCCTCGTTCATCTTGATTTTTCCCGAAAGGGAAATCATATTCTCATCATCTACAGAAGCATTTCCCACGATGGATGTTTGGATGTCCGCCAATGCCATCGCATTTTTGGTCATCTTTATTTCGTTCATTGCAAGTCCATCAGCACCTGATTCCGCAGGAATTAAATCCATTCCGCAAATGGGACAATCACCTGGTTCGGGTTGCATAATCTGGGGTGCATCGAGCAGGTCCACATTTGACCTTCCGCTTCTGTGGAATGGTCGTGCTTATCTGTCATAGATTCTTCCGATGAGCCACCGAAAATGAGCCAACCACCAAGCAGTCCGACAACGACTGCAATAGCGATATATATGAAATTCTTGTTCATAGCTATTTATTTTTCGTTCTGTAATCGTTCAATCATTTCTTTCATTTCGGCAATTTCCCTGCGCTGTGCCTTGATGATTTCTTCTGCCAGTTTCTTCACCTCCGGGTCTTTGATGTCCGCTCGTTCACTGGTCAATATAGCGATGGAATGATGCGGTATCATTGCTTTCATCCATAGTACGTCACCTACTGTGGATTTTTGGTCGCGAACCAAAAACAATGCCCCAAAAAACAAGACCAAACTACCTAAAAGAATGGCAATATTCTTTTTCTTGTCGGTGTACATCTTCCGCATAAAAAACCACATAATGACTGCCATTGCTGCTATGCCCGGACAGACCATATAGAAGCGCGTTAGGCTGAACCATACGTGGTCGAGTTCATAGGTGTTGAGATACATTGTGATGTACATTGCTACAAATGAGCAAGCCAGCATCATAAAAAATGTTCTGTATTTTCCTTTGTTTGCGTGTTTTGAATGTTCCATAGTTTTTGAATTTTTGGTGTTATTTGTTTCTCTTTTTTATTTTTCTGATTGTTGGTGAACTGATATACCATAACAAAAACCCGCTCAATACGGTAATCAATCCAAGTAGGGAAAAGGCACGTAGTACGGTTGTATTGAAATCGTCGCGACCTTCATAATCCATCGTATGGGTCATCCATAGAAAGTCGAACCAACGCCAATCCCGATGACGTAGCGTTTGGAATGCGCCATCTTTTTCGGAAACGTAGGCCTTGATGTTTTTAGGTGTTTCATAGCTGATGACATAGGCCGGAAGCGGTCTGCCACGATACTCGCTATGGCTGCCTACTTGCTCGATGCGCTCGATTCCTTTTACTTGAAGTTCCGGCAACATATTCCGTTCAGCGATTTTCAGAGCTTCACTTTCTGAGATTACTTTCTTTACTTTGCCTGTCTTGGCATCAAAGAGCTGTTTGTCATTAATCCAGTAAAAGGGTTTACCACCGATTTCCCGAAGTTCTACCGAGACTATTGCTTCTTCAAGATTCACTTCGGATGGACTTATCAAACTTGTAAAAGCAGATGCCTTTACTGGGTCTTGCCGAAATTGGTCACCGTGTATTTCGTCAATGTCTGTCCAACTAAAATACATCCCACTTATCGTCCACATCAAGAACTGGATGCCCAAGAAGATGCCCAAATAGCGGTGTACCTTTCTAATTTTTATCGCTGTTTTTCTTTTTACCATATAACTTAATCAATGTTTGAACCTTTAAGCCTAAGCGAATTGGCTATGACCGAAACCGAACTGAAACTCATCGCCAAAGCAGCTATCATTGGTGATAGTAAAATCCCAAAAAATGGATAGAGCAATCCCGCAGCAATGGGTATTCCCAAGGTGTTGTATATCATCGCAAAAAACAGATTCTGCTTAATGTTTCGCATTACCACATCGCTTAAATTTCTTGCCTTGACAATACCGTGTAGGTCGCCTTTGACCAAAGTAATGGCAGCACTTTCTATGGCCACATCAGTACCCGTTCCCATTGCGATGCCTACATCGCTTTTTGCCAAAGCAGGTGCATCATTGATACCGTCACCTGCCATCGCCACGACTTTTCCATTTTCTTGTAGTTTTTCAACTTCCTGCAATTTGTTTTCGGGAAGCATTCCCGCTTGAAAATCTGCAAGATTGAGTTCGTTGGCCACTGCCTGAGCTGTATCGTGGTTGTCGCCCGTGAGCATAATCACATCGATTCCCTTGTCCTGTAATTCCTTGATGGCCTTGGCACTCGTTTTCTTAATTTTATCACCAATTACTACATAACCGACAAGGTTTCCATCAATCGCGAGATAGGAAACGGTTTTGCCCTGCTTTTGGAAGAATTGGGCTTTTTCTTCCATTTCTTTGGAAAGCGTCGCCTTTGCATATTCCATCATTTTGGCATTTCCTAAAGCCACCTTTTTACCGTTTACATTACCTTCAACACCTTTACCGGTTACGGCATTGAACCCGTCGGCTTTTAAGAAATCAGCTTTTTGTTCTTTGCCGTATTTGATGGTGGCTTCCGCAAGGGGATGCTCACTTTGATTATTCAGGGAAACAATGTATTGCAGTACTTCGCTATCGCTGAAACCGTTATCAAAAGACCCCATTTTTTCCACCGTGGGTTTTCCTTCGGTAATCGTTCCCGTTTTATCCACGATAAGGGTATCTACCTTATCCATTTTTTCAAGTGCCTCTGCATTCTTGATGAGCACCCCATTTTGTGCACCCTTACCCACACCGACCATCACGGACATCGGTGTTGCCAATCCCAATGCACAGGGACAGGCGATAATCAAAACGGCAATGGCATTGACCAAGGCATACACATAAGCTGGTTCAGTCCCCAAATTGCCCAAATCCCAAAAGTGATTACGGCGATGATGACCACGATGGGCACAAAGTAACCTGAAACGGTATCGGCCAGTTTTTGGATAGGCGCACGGCTACGACTGGCATCATTGACCATTTGGATGATTTGTGAAAGCAAAGTGTCGGAACCTACCTTTTCCGCTTTCATAAGGAAAGACTGGTTGCCGTTGATAGTTCCGCTACTGACTTTATCATCGGTTGACTTGTTGACTGGAATGGGTTCGCCCGTTATCATCGATTCATCGATGGATGTTTCGCCTTCGGTGATAACACCATCAACGGGAATTTTATCGCCCGGTTTTACCCGAAGAATATCGCCCAATTCAATTTGGTCGATGGCCACTTCCTGTTCCTCACCATCCACGACTTTAACTGCCTTATTTGGCGCCAGTTTTAAAAGTTCCTTGACCGCGGAATTTGTCTTGCTATGGGCTCGGGCTTCCAATAGTTGGCCAAGTAAAACTAACGTGAGAATGACCGTGGCCGCTTCAAAATACACGTGTACGGTGCCCGCTTCGGTCTTGAACTGGTCCGGGAAAAAGTCCGGCATCAGCATCCCGAATACACTAAACAACCAAGCTACACCAGCACCGATGCCAATGAGCGTGAACATATTGAGGTTCCACGTTTTTATGCTTCGATAAGCACGCTCGAAGAACATCCAAGTGGCATAGAACACCACGGGTAGGGAAAGTGCAAACTGAATCCAGTTCCAGTATTTCAGTTCCAAAATATCGTATAGCGGATTGTTGCTGACCATTTCGGACATCGCAATGATGAAAATAGGCAGTGTAAAGGCCGTGGCTATCCAGAACTTTTTGAGCAGTTTTTTATAGGTTTTTTCCTCTGCGGACAAATCGGCTTCATCGGTACCAAGTCCATCCCACAAATGGGGCAGCTTCCCGGTTCATCCTTTACAATTTCAGGATGCATTGGGCACGTCCATTGTTCGCTGCGGGAACTGGCGGAAAAGCTTTGCTCTTCCACCAAATCCATTCCACAGACAGGGCAATCGCCTGGCTTGTCATAAGTATTATCGCCTTCACAGTGCATCGGGCAGTAGAACGTTCCGGTTCCCTTGCCTTTTGGTTTTTGCTTTTTCGCTTTCGTACTTCGACTATGCTCAGTATTAACTTTAGCCGAATCATCCTTGTGATGATGTTTGCCGATTTGTGAATGCTATACGAACCACCATCTTGCTTTAGAGCTTCCTGAAATGATTCGATAGGAATATGCGATTCCATTTCAATGACCGCTTCAGATTTTTCCAAATCGACCAATACATCAATTACACCGTCCACTTTAGAGAGCGTTTTCTCGACGTGGGTTCTGCAACCGTTACAGGTCATTCCGTGTATGTGATAGGTGTGTTTCATTACTTTACTAATTTGTGTCTGTTACGGAAAGGGTTACTACGAACCATCATACTACCCTTCCCGCAGCAGGACTTTATTCCAAGCTATCTTTTAGTTTATTCATATAGTCAATTACTGCTGTTTTGTTCGCCTCAGAAAAAATTGCATCCCGATGAATTAGCGTGTAACTATCCAAAGGCATTTCCCCATCCTCGATCTGGTTTATGATAGACCGTAATTTGCTATTTTTCCTTCGGTCGGAAAGGTTGCCCCATTCGTTGAAATTCAGCTCTGCCTTTCCTTCTTTGATATGATGTTCCAAGTACCAAGAAGAGGGTTGTACCTTGCTGTACCAAGGATAATCGGTATTATTGCTATGGCAATCATAGCAGGAAACCTGCAACGATTGTTCTACCGTTGCAGGTACATTGTTCACGAGCATAAAATCGGTTTGTGGTACGGTTTCACTCTGGTTATAGTCCACAGGAAAAAACTGGATGACCACAAAGGCAACCAATGCTATCCACGCTATGATTTTTACTATTTTCACTTAGTTGATTTCACGTTGCACCTTACCACATTTTAGCATTTGGGCACCGAAATAGGGGTTTCTGATTTCTTCATTCATACTTAGCCAAGCACCGCCTTTATTGTTATCGTACATTGGGCAGTACTGCTCATAAATGGTCATTGAAGTTCCCGTTATCGCCACCATATCGGTCATATCCTTGCTAAGCGTTTTAAAATGCTCGCGTTGGTGGGCTATATCGCTCTCGCCAATATGCTCGGCGTGTTCGGTGGCATCCTCAATGATATCGTTTAGTTCGTTCTGCTCGCTGTCCGAGTAGCTCGATGCATCAAAGGATTTGAGCGATTGTGCCAAGGTGTTGCCCAGTTCCTTTGCTTTGGAATTGTCATCGTTGACCAAAGCGTCCTTCAAGTTGAAATAGTCCTTCAATATCGCTTCTGCCTTGGCATCTTGGCTGTTATCCATAGCCATATCTTCCTTTATCATCCATCTTTTCTTGATGTATTTCATTGCTCATTGGCTTGGCGGGTTCGTTCTTATTTCCGTCCTTGCAGGAAACTGTTACCATCACTACGGTAGCAAGTGCCATTGTACCTATCGTTCTCTTTACTGTTTTCATTTTGTGTTTGTTTTAAATTGTTACTTTGTTAAAATCGGGCTAAAAGACCGCCACCCCAGCCATATCGGTTATTGTAATTTGCTTGTATTGAAAAATTTCGGGATAGGATATAAGAGGTTCCCACCAACCATTGCGTTTCGCCCTGATAGGATGTATCGCCTATATCGTTCACCCAACCAAAGTCTGCCCGGTATTCGTATTCCCCTTCAAGGAAAAAGCGTGGAAAAAGCAACAGTTCCCTATCGAGACGTATCCTTGGGCGCAGTTGATGGTCTACACTCACATCTACATTAAATCGGTAAGGCGTAAAGTATTTTACACCAATTAGACCTACTGTATTAAAGGTGTCATACGAGTCGGGTGTAGAAGTTTCGGTATTTACTCCTACATAGAGGCGCACCCAATCATTGAGATACCTATTATAGTTTACTTCGGCTTCAAGGTTTTTGTTATAATCGAACTCTGCTCTTAAACCAAATTCATTCCGAATATTGCTTGACATCAGAAATAGTTCATTAAAGTTTGAGCCTGCACGCAACAATCCCCAAGAATAGTAATGGTCTGTTTCGTCAATCAGTTTTTGAACGGGAAAGTTTTTCATCCTTTCATCCCTTGGGGTATCATAGCTGAATACGCGAGCCATACCGCCCATCATATGGTACAGGATGTGGCAGTGAAAGAACCAATCGCCATACTCCTCGTTATAGAACTCGATAACCACTTTCTGCATCGGTGGCACATTGACGGTGTGTTTCAACGGCGAGCGCTCACCATTTTCATTGATTACCCTAAAATAATGCCCGTGAAGGTGCATCGGGTGGTGCATCATCGTTAGGTTGTTAAGGGTAATGCGGGTTACTTCACCACCCCTGATTTTAATCTTATCCGTTTCTGAAAGTGGCACACCGTTAATACTCCACACATAGCGTTGCATATTTCCGGTCAGGTTTAATAGAATGTCGTTTACGGGCAAATCAGCCTTGTAGGTGGTATTTTCCTTCGCTTTTAAGAAATCATAGTTGAAATAGGTTTTACGGGTATCGTAATCAAAAGAGGAAGTGTCTTTTTGCATCATAGGCATATCGTGCCCCATATGGCCTCCCATCATATGCGAAGGTTCGGTAGATTTCATTGGCATTGAATCTTTTTTCATTCCTGCCATACCGTCCATCTTTTTATCCATCTTCATTTGCTTATGGTCGTCCATCTTCATATTGTCGCCCATTTCGCCTTTATTCATTGACATTTTGTCTTGCATTCCCATATTCATCTGGCCATCTTTCATATCCATTTTCATCCCGTAATTTTCCTTCAAAAACTCGGGTGTTTTTTTCTTTTTGTTACCCACCATTGCAGGGGCGCCCATCTTCATATCCATTTTGGCCATTTGTTTCATCATTGCAACCTTGTCCGGTCTCTCAATTCTTTTTGCTGGATACAGGCTTCCCTGTCCCAAGCGCAACGAGGTGCTACCGAGAACCGTCTTGAGCGGTGGCGGTAACTTCCAAAGTACCTTCAGGGATGGTTACGATAACATCATAGGTTTCGGCAATACCAAAAAGGAAACGGCTTTTAGGTACAGGTTCCACATCAATACCATCGCCCGCAACGACCATAGGGTTGCCACCGCCAAAATCCATCCAGTAATAGGTAGAGGCGGATGCATTGATAAAGCGAAGCCGTACTTTTTCGCCTGTTTTGAATTCGGGATACTCGGCCAATGATTTTCCATTGGTCAGAAATGCCGGATAATAGATGTCGGCTATATCTGCTCCTTCCATACGGTCTCTCCAAAATTTCAGTTGTGCACCAAATGCGCCTTCCTTGATAACCCTGCCCAAAGGAACCGCCGTACCTTTTTTGACCTGATACCACTCGTTACCTCTTTTAAGGTTTCTCAAAACATTCATAGGATTTTCGTTGGTCCAATCAGAGAGTACCACAACCAAATCCTTGTCATATTCCGTAGTTTTTTCTTTTGGGTGAATAATAATAGACCCATAAACACCGCTTTGCTCCTGTAGCATCGTGTGGGAATGGTACCAGTAGGTGCCTGATTGGTTGATTGGGATTCTGTATTGAAAAGTTGTTCCTGGTTTAATAGGTGGCGTGGTCAAATAGGGAACGCCATCGTAAAAATTGGGTAATATCAACCCGTGCCAATGTACAGAGGTTTCCACATCCATTTTATTGGTAACATTGATAATGGCGAGGTCGCCCTCGGTGAATTCCAAGACTGATCCAGGAATACTACCATTGATGGTCATTCCTTTTGCTGTTACACCAGCGAGCGTCATTTCATTTTCTTCAATGGTTAAGTTATACTCCTTGACAGGTCTACCTTCTTCATTTCTGTCCGCACCGTTTGTGCCTACTTGGGCAAATACAGTAGAAGAAAACAGCAATAGGGTGGTGATTTGTAATATTTTCATTTTTAATTTATTAAATAGTTTAAAAGTGCTGATTGCACGTAATACATCTTTATGGATTCGATTTGGTTCATCTGAAATTTCAGTTGCAATTCCTGAATGTCCAGCACATCGTTAAAATCGATGGTTCCCGTTTCATAATTCTTTATTAATATTTCCTCGGCATCGTTAGCCTGCATTAAACTCTTTTCTTGGGTATTGAACTGAATACGGGCTTGATTGCGCTGTGATTTTGCTTTCGCGAAAGCGGTTTCAAGTACATTCAAACGCTCTGTTTTTTGTGATTCGATTTCCAGTTGTCTCAGTTCGTTCTGTTTGGAAACCGATGAATAGCGGTTGTTGAAAATAGGTATGGACAGCGATACCATTGGCATCACGATATCCTTGCCGTTGTCGCTAAAGGTCATATCGGGACGTTCGGAAACGGGTACATAGTCCAATCCAAAACCGATGTTCGGGGCACTTTCCTTTTGGTTCAGCAATTCGGATTGTTCAATGGACTCGTAAAGTCTATCATATTTGAGCAGTTCGGGATTAAGCGCCAATCCTTCATCGCTGTATATCGGGTCTTCCGTTGGGATGGTCATTTCGGGACGATTTCAACGGCAATGCTTTCCTTTCGGTTCAAAAGATTGTTGAAGCTGACCTGTTCCGCCAAATACTCCTCCTGCAAGACCTCTTTTTGTTGTTGCAGTTCGTTCGGCGAATCTGCAACCGTAGAACATCAACTGCGGAAGCCTTGCCCACTTCCACAGAGGTCAATGCCAACCGTTCGTAAGTTTGTAGTAGTTGGATGTTTTCGTCCAGTACATCCTGTTTCGCATTGATGGCATATAGTTGATAGTAGGATTGGGCGACCGAAAGTGCCAGTTTTCGTTTGGCAATGGCAATTTCAACAAACTCGGTTTCCGCCATTGAGCTGGCATAGTTTTCCCGTGCCGTTATCGTACCGAACCACGGCAACATCTGCGAAATCGAAAATCGTGCCCGTTGCGCACCCGTTCGGGTTTCGGGTTCGCTTACAAAGTATCCTGCGCTTACCACAGTATTAGGTAGCGTATTGACTTCGTTCACTTTTTCTTCGGCGATATTGTACCGCAGCTCGTAAGCCTGAATATCCGGATTGTTCGCTTCTGCTTCCTGTATATAAGATTGAAGCTCTTGCGCTTCCGCGTAAAAAGAAACAAGCAATAATCCGATGATGATTTTTACATTTTTCATTTGCTCGCTCGTTTAAGTTGATTTTCTTCCCGCCAGCTATATAGTACGGGCAACAGGAAATATGAGGTTACATCAATGAGCATCCCACCCACAATGGGAATGGCCATTGGAATCATTATATCGCTTCCCTTTCCGGTGGATGTTAGCACTGGCAACAAGGCAAGAACGGTCGTTACGGTCGTCATCAAACAGGGACGGATACGCTTGCCTGCCGCTTCACGGGTAGCTTGACGAATGCCCGGTTTGTCATTCGGTTTTTCCTTATCGAAAGATTGGTCGAGATAGGTTGCCATCACCACACCGTCATCGGTAGCAATACCAAAGAGTGCGATGAATCCGACCCGGACCGCAACGCTCAGGTTGATAGTTTTGATATTGAACAACTCGCGAAGGTTCTCACCGAACAAATTGAAATTGAGAAACCAGTCTTGTCCATAGAGCCAAATCATCACAAAGCCACCTGCAAATGCTACGGCAATGGCGGTAAATACCATCAATGAGGTGGTGACCGATTTAAACTGAAAGTATAGAATGAGAAATATGATAATCAAGCATAGCGGAACCACGATGGACAGGGTTTTCTCTGCACGCAACTGGTTTTCATAGGTGCCCGTAAACTTGTAGCTGATGCCTTTGGGTACGGTCAGTTCGCCGCTGTCTATCTTTTCTTGAATCAAGGCCTGGGCATTTTCCACCACATCCACTTCGGCAAAGCCGTCCAGCTTGTCAAATAAAACATAGCCGACCAAGAAGGTGTCCTCACTTTTGATGACCTGCGGACCTTGCTCATACCGGATGTCCACGAGTTCGCCAAGGGGAACGGGGCTTCCTTTTTCCACGGGAACGTAGATATTCTTTAGGTCGGTCGGATTATCACGCAGCTCTCGTGGGTAGCGTACCCTAACGGCGTAGCGTTCCCTACCTTCGACTGTTTGGGTCAGGGGCATCCCACCTACGGCCACTTGCAGGATTTCCTGTACGTCCATAATCGAAACCCCGTAACGCGCCAACTGTTCCCGTTTGATATCCACCAACAGATAGGGTTTGCCCACGATACGGTCGGCAAATACGGCCTGTTCTTTTACACCTTCGGCCTGTTTCAATATTTCTTCGAGTTCCAAGCCGAAAGCTTCGATTTCCCGTAAGTCCTGCCCCTTGACCTTAATGCCCATTGGCGCGCGCATACCCGTTTGCAGCATCACCAATCGGGTTTCGATAGGCTGTAACTTAGGGGCGGAAGTAATACCGGGCAGTTTAGTGACCCTGACGATTTCGTTCCGGATATCATCCGGGCTCGGATTTCAGGTCGCCAGTTTCGGTAGTACTCGCCATCATCATCGGGAATCAATTCGTTTCTTGTGATGGTAGTTTGCAATTGGGATGCTTCATAACTGGCATCGTTTTCTACTTCGTTGTTCGGATTAATATGGAACCTATCATTTTTCAATACAAAAAGTCCGTCGTCGTTTACCCGATAGCGTTGCCGTTCCCCTGAAGCGTTGCGCATATATTCCGACTTGTACTGAATCACGTTCTCGTACATCGAAAGCGGTGCCGGGTCAAGCGCGGATTCGGTGCGGCCTGCCTTTCCGACCACGGTCTCGATTTCAGGGATGGTGGCCACCGCCATATCCAATTGTTGCAAGACCCGTTTATTTTCGGCTACACCTGAGTGCGGTAGCGAGGTAGGCATCAACAGGAACGAACCCTCGTTGAGCGCTGGCATAAATTCCTTACCCGTGTTGCGCATTATGAAGAAACCGAGAACCAGCAATGTGGTGGGAATTATCAAGAACAGCAATCTGTTTTGCAATGCCCATCTTAAGATGCTATCGTAGTATTTTCTGAGTAGCGAAAAGATGCCCGAACACCAAAACAGCTTACCGCTACAAAAATGAGGTTCATAATCAGGCTGCGGTCGAAGCCGAGCGGTCGCCAGTATTCAGCCAATAGGAATACAACTGCGATTGTGGCAATAGCCGTATTGATGAGATTTTTTTGCTTTACCGCTACGCTCTCCCTTTGGTCGTGAATCTCGCCAGCTCGATTTCGCGAAAGCGTAACACGCATCGATAAAATGGCTACCAAGCCAAAAGCGACAAGTACCAATCCTATCCAATACCCAAAAATCACTGCGGTGATTCCCAAAAGGATTAAAAGCCCATTGATGGCATATTTGAGCCGTTCCCGCATTTCGGTCTTTCTAAAGAAAGTGGCTGCGAATGGCGGTATAAGGAATAGGGCAATAACGAGTGCAGCGGCCAATGCCATTGTTTTGGTAAATGCCAATGGTCGAAAGAGTTTCCCTTCAGCACCAATCATCGTAAACACCGGAAGGAAACTAATTATTGTAGTCATTACAGCAGTAACAATAGCGCCGGAAACTTCGGATGTGGCGTTGTAAACGATTTCGTTTGTTGTATAGGGTTGACCGTTTTTGTTTACCCGCAAGTCTTCATCTTCCGGATGTCGAATCATATTTTCGGCAAGGATGACCCCGACATCTACCATCGTACCAATAGCAATGGCGATACCCGAAAGTGCCACAATGTTCGCATCCACATTAAAGAGCTTCATCGTGATAAAGACCATCAACACCGCCACGGGCAATAATCCGGAAATCAATATGGATGCTCTGAGATTGAAAACCATTATGATAATGACCAAAATGGTAATCAGGATTTCCAAGGTCAGGGCCTCGTTGAGCGTACCCAAGGTTTCTTGAATGAGTTCGGTACGGTCGTAAAAGGGGACAATAGTGACTTGGGAGGTTCTACCGTCGGCCAGTTCTTTTGAAGGAAGCCCCGAGCTTACCTCGTCGATTTGGTCTTTGACATTATTGATGACTTCCAGCGGATTGGCACCGTAACGGGCAACTACCACACCGCCCACGACTTCGGCACCTTCCTTGTCCAAAATGCCGCGACGTGTAGCTGATCCCAAGTGTACCTTGCCTACATCCTTTATCCTGATGGAAGTGAAATTCTCGGAATCGACTACCGCATTTTCTATATCGGCTATGGATTTTACGTACCCCGGACCGCGCACCAGGTATTCGGCCTTGTTCATTTCCAAGGTTTGCGCACCGATGTCCTGATTGCTTTCCCTAACGGCCTTTACAATATCCGCCGGACCGATGTTGTACTGCCGCATCTTTTCGGGGTCAACATCCACTTGGTATTCCTGAACGTATCCGCCAATGGATGCCACTTCACTTACACCGCTTGCAGAAGAGAGCGCATATTTTACGTAGTAATCCTGTATGCTTCGTAGTTCCTGTAAATCCCATCCACCTGTAACGTTTCCCTCTTTGTCACGACCTTCCGGAGTGTACCAAAAAATCTGTCCCAATCCCGTGGCATCCGGGCCCAAGGCGGGATTGACACCATCGGGCAACAGACCGCTGGGTAGCGAATTGAGCTTTTCGAGGATGCGGCTACGCGACCAGTAGAATTCGATGTCCTCTTCAAAAATGATGTAGATACTGGAAAACCCGAACATCGAAGAACTACGAATGGTCTTGACGCCAGGTATTCCGAGAAGGGAAGTGGTGAGCGGGTAGGTAATCTCGGTCCTCGATATCCTGAGGAGAGCGCCCTTGCCACTTGGTGAAAACAATCTGTTGGTTTTCGCCAATATCGGGTATGGCATCTACAGCCACAGGGTCATTGGGCAATATTCCGGTGTCCCAATTAAAGGGTCCGTTCACGATACCCCAACCCACGAAAAGGGCTAGCATCAGTACCGCAACGAGCTTATTTTCTATAAGGAATTTTATGCCTTTGTTCAGCATATAAAATGATAATTAGACAGTTATACAATTGTGGCTTGTTGCAATTCTAAAAGTTGAATACAACAAAACGTGCCCGGAACGGGATAACCGTTGGGCTTAGTGCCGTTCCGATGGGTATCGGAATCGGGCTACTGTCTAAAAATCAAATTAAATAAGTCTCGTAGAGTATCTGAACGTCCCGTTCAATAAAGGGGGGCGAGTAATCCTTGAAGGGAACGATATTTTCATCAAGTCCCTCGAAAAGATTGATATAGGTGTAGAAAAATGTGGCAACGAAGGTTTGTTGCTCAAAAGTAAGTTTGTTGAATGATGTTTTAAGGTCGTCGCTACCTTCCTTCACGATTTTTTGGTCTGAGCAACACGATTTATTGCTCATTGAAGGATTTTCACAACCCGTGGTTGGTTGTGCCTTTTCCATTCCGCAGGTTTCTGCCTTTGTGAAGAAACTAAAATCGACCAAAGAGTCCCCGCAGTAGTGTATATCAACCGTGAATGACATCGTAGTGAACATCACTACAAATGCCATTAAAACAGATAATATTTTATGGAAAACCTTTTTCATCGATGCAAAATTACAAAATTTTAAGATTCTTTTTTTGGTTTAAGGAATTTTTGGGCAATGCAATCGATGAAAAATAGTCAAAAAATGTGAGATGTTTTATAAGATAATAGTTTGTGGGACAAAGAATGAAAACGAAATTTAGAATGAAAGTCCTCTACCTTTGCCTTTGTATTTCGACCAATCCGTAAACTCATCCTTGAACCCGTTATAGACTTCTTCGGTTTTCTTGCCCCTACTGCCCAATAAGGAGCTAACGGCATAAACGCCTTTTCTGAGCAGTCTGTTTTGTTGGATATTCGAATGCCTCGCTGATGCCATTTTCACACTTTCGCGAAGTCCGTTATCCATATGGTGTTGCACTATTTCCCGGTGCAGGTTCGGGTACCCTTTTTCAGCGGTTAGCATAAAGGCGACCTTGTCGTACAGTCCCCTTTCCATCAAATGTCCCGCCCATAGGTTTTCGAGATTGTTCCTTCCATCTGCTATTAGTTCATTAATGATAGGTTGTTGTCCTTTTAATGTTTCGCTTAAATCAGGAATTGAACTCAAATACTGGTTCGTTCTTTTCGGCAAGGGGCAACTTGTTGTATTGTCCGTATAAATGGATTTGATCTCGAACCCTTTCTCTCCATTTACAAAATAGAACCCCTTGGCATTGAACAGGGAGATATAATCCTTCGCCGATTTTTCGAAAGGCGCATGCATACGTTCGGCATTCTTTATATACGAACCCAAAGCGATACTTTCATATTGCTTTTTGTAAACGGTATTCATTTTTCCATATAGTTTCGGAAAAATCATAGGCAAGAATATAGCCGTTGCAGTCAGCTTAGGACTGTTATCGGAAGACTGCTCCGAAAGCATATCCAACATCAAATGGTTTTGACGCACGAATCCCGTGGATACATGTTTTTCCATATGCTCGGGGAAGGACAAGTCTCCCGGAGTAACGGGAACCGTATGCTTGTTCGATTTGGTAAAGGACAATTTGTTGTCATAGTACTTTACGCCCAAAGCTTGGAACAAAAGACGAACACTCCCCTGTTTCGTGCCAACATTGAAAATGTCCTTTTTCAATACCTTGCCGATAAGTTTGAATATGTTCTCTAAGATTTCTTTTTCCTTTTTGGTCTCAATTTCATACAATCTGTCCCTGACCATGGGAAAGATATTTTCTACCGCTTTCCTGAAATCCGTCCTTTGATTTCTTGGGATGTAGCGTTCCAAGAAATTATGAGCTTTGGAGGCCGTCAAGATTGGAACGATATCCCCGAAGTTGGTTTTCAGAATATGTTCCGAAAGCAGTCCTTGCTGTTTCGGGGATTTAAGATAGGATGTTGTAAAAGCGTCTTTTATAAGTTTTTGGATTTCCAATTTGACCTGTTTGCTTTCCATATCGACTTGGGTGGGTTCGTGCCCTTTACCAAAAATGTCTAAACGATTCTGCATCCGAACGTTCTTGCCAAGCTCCCTTGCCCTGAAAACATAGCGCGATCTGTCAAAGATAGTGTACCCCTCGATAACATCTCCTTTTTTGTCCAGTTTGATATCAATGTGCTGATATTCCTTTAGCATGGCTTCCAGGTCATGCGGACGGATGGTCCGGAAAAGGTCGTAAGTGGTCTCTATTTGTTTCAAGAGCCGTTTACGGTACATCGGCAACAGCTTCGATTTGGAATGGATATCGAATACCTTTTGAAGTTTTGGGCCGCTCAAATTTCGGTGTACGGCGGAACCATTGATTAATCGTGTTTTATACCCATTTTGGTTATTCAGCCCATATGCGACCCCTATTCTTCCCGTTTCACTTTTGGTCTGTCTTACTTCAATATGATACCGTTTTACCAATCGTGCAAGTTCATCAAAACTGCGCACCCTGTATTTTTGGTTGATGCTGTTCAGGACATCCTGTAGATAGTACTTCGTTCCTTTTTCGGCTTCCATTCCAAACTGTTTTTCCGGTAATCGGTATATCGGTAGTTGGCTTGTCTGTTTTTTGGTCGGTGCAGGTGTAAGTCCGTACTTTTTTTCGAGGTGTTTCCGTATCGCCATACTTCTTTTGTGGCTATTGTAGATTCCGAGTACTTTTCCGTCTTCCTTTACTGTGGTGGTTACAATATGGACATGCTCGTGCTTGGTATCGTTGTGGCGCACCACTACAAAGGGCTGATTTCCAAAGCCCATATTTTCCATATACTCCTCGGAGATTTTATAGAAGATCCTATCGTCCAAATGTTCGCCATGGGGAAGGTTCAAACTTATATGGGCATACCGGTTCTTGGTGGCGTTGCGCTGTCCCTGAAAATAAAGCACGCTCCCGAAAAATTTTGGCGATATGTTTCGTGAAAATGTGTTTCCGTAGCCGAGTATTCGCATACCTTCCTTTCCGAAAACATAGTTCAATGTTCCGGTACAGGTTTGGCCGTAAATGATCTTTGCTATCATACCGTTTGTTCTGTCATGACAATCTCTAAAAGTGCATGTAGCAATCTGTTCGTCTTTTGTATTTCATTTTGCAGATTACTGTTCGGGTTTCTCAGGTTTTTGTGGTGTGCGATTTTGACTAATTGGTTAATGTTGTTGCCTATTCTGTTGATGTGGTAAGCAAGGTTCGAGGTATCGGGGAGCCTATCTTTTTCTTCGGCCTCCTGCTGCAAAACTAATCTCCTCAGGAGTGGACTTATAACGCCCCTTTGCGAAATATCGAGATTATAGGATTCACAGATTTTTCGCAATCTTTCAAATTCGGAATCGTTGAAACGCAGCATTATGTTATGGAATCTCTTCTTGTTTCCCAATCGTTTCCGACCTCTTTTTTGTTTTTCCATTTTCGTTGCTTTTTAAGCAAAACACTTCGCCGAAGTAGACAATTCTAAGTTACTTAGAATGCACCTCGCTATCCGTTTCACGGATAAATATAAGTAATCAATTATGAATTTAACTATCTATTAATCAATTGTTTAAGTCGTTAATTCATATCGAACCATATCAATATAAATGGGTACAGGCATGAAATTAAAATGGTCTAATATGGTGTTTAAAAAATGGGAAGAATTACGGCAGTGTTCAAGTTTTTTGTGGGTAGGGAGAAAAAAGGGCAAGCGGCATTTTGCCGCTTGTGCTTTTGCGCGGCCGCGAGGGGGTCTTGCAAAACCGGAACGGAAAGACGAGCGAAAGCGGGCGGACGAAGGTCGCCCGCTCGGGAGGATCGGAGTGGAATTTTTGCAAGACTTCCGCAGTGGCTTGGGAATATATGGCTGAATAAAAAAGTTAAAAAGAGTACTACCTCCTTAGTTAAAATCTTTACTCGGTATCTTTGGTCAATCTTAAAATCTAGACCTACGACAAACAAAAAAACTTATAGCCATTGATAAGTATTAGCGACAAAATGTTCATTACAAAAGATATCAATGCAGCTACTATAGCCTATTTTAAAAAGATAGTGCTACGTAAATTATTGATGAGTTTTTCCTTTGAACCACAATCAAATAATGAAGCTATTACCGGCCTCTTCAAAAGCATCAATCATTATGGATTTGACTTGCCCAACGAGTATGAATTAGACCCTTCTCGGAATGTTATGGCAGTTCAAAAATAACCTTGAAAAGGCCGAGCTAACCGCTCTATACTTTTGGGGCTTGAACCAAAAATACATGTACTATTTCAAGAATTTTACAGATGAAAGTGACACCTATTCGGAAAAGAAATTCGACGAGGAATTTGGCAGGTTTCTTGCCTATAAAATCTATGACCCAAATGCTAGTGGATTGGAGGAGGATACTATGGAAGAACTCAAAGTACTCTTATGTTGTAATTTCGCTAGTGAATTTGATTTATCGGTTATAGATGAATTTACATCAGAAGAGATAGTAGAGGTTATTGATATCTACTGTTCATCATCGAATAATTTTGTACCAGTTCTCTAGTTAAGAATTGTACTTACGTGTTAACGGAGTGTTTTTATGTGGAATGTTCATAACTAGGATTAAGCTGTAAGCCCACTTTCTAAAAGTTCTAATTGCTCCCTATGCTTTTCAGGATTAGCTTCTTTTAGCTTTTGTAGATTTTGTAATTTCCATTGTACCGCAGGATAGTCTTCAAAATTGTACGCGTTCCAATTTGGGGTGTTGTTTTCAAAACTCAATAGAAATTCTTTATCAGAATCAGTAAGGTTTTCATGAATGGTTTTAAGAAGTAAATTTCGTGTTGTTTCAAAATCTTCATAGGCAAACACTTCTTCACTCATACCTTCAAATTGATTCGCCATAACTGAACGTTGGTCAAGCAAATTTGGAGCAAGCATTTCATGTAGTGGTCTATTGCTACTTAACAGACCAAAGAGGAATCCTGTTCTGACTTCCTCAGTAAATCCCTCGTTTTCTAAAAGATATTTGACATCGAAAAAATCTCTTGGATGCTGACGATCCAAAGCAGCACAAATTTTGCCTCCATAAAGTTGACCAATAGGGACGATAGCAATTTCACAAAAAGCATCGAATGCTTCCTGCGCCTTTTCACATAAGGTCATTTTAATCGATGGCGTAATAGTCCCGCGCATTGCCTGATTGACTTCGAGTTTTATTTGAGCTTGTATATTGGAAATTTGCAATTTAAGTTCAGCTTGTTTGTGTACAACCTTGGCGTTTGGGACGACCGTTTCAATAGTTGCTTTAATTCTTTCCAAGGCCCCCGTTATATCTTTAAAAGATGTTTCCCTATCCTCAAGCGGAACGTAGGTTAAATCAATATCTACGGACAACCTAGGCATTTCACGAACGAACAGGTTAATGGCCGTTCCTCCATGGAGGGCAAAGCATGTTTCCTGTGCAACTTCCGGAAGTACACTCAATAATAATGAAACTTGTGATTTATAATTCGCCATTTGCAAATTCGGTAGGAACGGTTATTTTATATTTTGAATTGTAAACACCATTTTTTACGACACTTCGTTTACCACTTCCCAAATCTATTTTTTCGAGGTTTATATGTTGAACCCAACTATGACCAGCCTTTTCTGCCGAGATATAGAAAGAGGCGTTTTACCTTTATGGAGGAACAGTTTTCCAATAGATTTTGAACAAGATTGGGTCTTAGATTATTTAACCCTTCCATTAATTGGTAACACTCTAAAAGTTCTTGATTTTTGGGTGTTAAAAATAGGCACTCTAGCATTGCCCTCGCAGCACTGGAAACTTTTATGGTGAATGTTTTTAGCTCCACTTCCGTAAGTCCTATTTCTGCTGGTAGAAAAGAAGAACTATAATAGTCTAGGGTTACGCCCCAATCATGCTTTAAGCACCAAGTGGGCAGCTTTTCGTTTTTTCCACCGAACAGTGTAACCTTTTTTTGGGAAAGTTCTAAATAATGTGATTTTCCGAGTAATGAGAAAGCGGTCTTCCCTGCTGGATGTACAAATAGCCCTGCTTGATTTTGAAGGGCATAGATAGCCCCTTCGTAACCGACATCATCGCCCGAGCGTATCATGGCTCCTGTACCTATTGAAGTAAACCAGTCACTGCTACGATATCTTTTTTGCAGATCAAGGCTATATCCTTGCCCTACTAACCAAGAAGATAGGTAAACGATTCCCGAAGGATTCGCGCCCAATAATTGGTTTATTTTTAATTTACTATCGGTACTCACGGTACCAATTTACGTAATTTTTTAAACTTTATATGGATTTGGTTTATAATTTATTTCCTTTCGGTACTATAAGTACCGAAAAACACAAAATATCAAACTATCCTTAGGTGTCTAAAACCTCTGACTTCGAGTAATGGAAAGCAAAGCATTATGTACGATTTTGGGCGGTTAGTACCTACGTATCAGAGAAAAATTATTGATTAGGAATAAAATATTATGGAAAGCTGGTCTAACTAAAAGCCTAAACCCTTGCCCCTTTTCTTTTTGACACTTTTTTCAACGGTTTTATCCTGTCTTTTATTTTTGGAAAGTTTGGCTTCATCAATAAACTGCTGCATACCCAAGTGCATGGGATTTGAGGGCATAATTTTCTCCTGATTTTCAAGCATAGGGGATTTGAGATTCAACTCCTCTGCCAATCGATAACCCAAGTTAAAGGCATGCTTAAATTTTTCGTCAACTTTGATTTCTTCTTCCATTTTTAAAAAGTTTCTCGGGCGTGTTTCTCGATGTATGCTATAATAGAATCCCTATCGTAAAGGATAATCTTCTTTTGGGGTTGGGAAAACCTAATTTTTCCTTCATCCCTTAGTCTCTGAAGGGTAGTCGTAGATTTTATTCTAAGGATAGACATTGCTTCTTCCCCATCAATCCATTTTTCGGGCTTATCCTGCCTTTTGGATTCAACATGTTCAATGACCTTTTTAAACAAGGCATAAAAAGCTTCCTCTTGTAGACAGACGACTTGCATGGTAATTAACTGGTATGATTATTTATTGTTTCAAGATATGACTTTTTTAGTCTTGATTAAAATCTTGATTATAAAACCCTCGAATGTTTATAAATAGTTTATAAATGGAGAAATAAAAAAGCCCCCACATCCGTGAGGGCTTTATTTTACTGGCGGTCCGGACGGGACTCGAACCCGCGACCCCCTGCGTGACAGGCAGGTATTCTAACCAACTGAACTACCGGACCGTGGCGTTTAGCGTGTGCAAATATACATTGCTTATTCAATTGCACAAACATTTTCTTTTAAAATATTCTCTTCTAGAGAAATTTACTCCGTTCTACCAAAAACGTGTTGAGTATTGTGGTAAAGTCCCTATTAATATCGACTTCCACATATTTAATTCTGTACTGTGCGCACTTCAGTTTAATGTTGGTGTAATATTTACTTATACTTTCCTCATATGCCTCTTTGACGTTGTCTGCATAAAGATCAAGATATTCACCTGTTTCCACATCTAAGAATCTTTTGGGTGTATTGTCAAAATTTAAGTGAAATTCAAGTTCCTTGTCCATTAAATGGAAAAGAACCACTTCGTGTTTGTTGTATTTTAAATGACGAAGTGCCTCAAATAGTTCCTCATCTTCTTTTTCAGTTTGAAGCATGTCCGTGAAAAGAAAAATTAGGCTTCTTCTCTTTATTTTTTCCGCTATCTCGGTGAAGGTAGGTGTAGGTTCTTGTTTCTTTCACTAGATTTTTATCGGCCCCAATTTCATTCAATTTTGCCAATAGCATCCGGAAGTGTCGTTCACTTCCCTTTTCAGGGGCATAATAGTGATAGTCATCTGAAAAAACACTTAGACCTACGGCGTCCCTTTGCTTTTTTAGCACGTTCATGAGGGCCGCAATGGCCAAAATGCCAAAACCTATCTTGTTGAGGTTTCCAATTCCTTGGTTTTTGACATCAGGGTAGAACATGGAGGCCGAATTGTCCAAAATCATATGGCACCTTAAATTGGTCTCTTCCTCGTATCGCTTTGTATACAGTTTATCGGTCTTGGCGTATAATTTCCAATCAATATGCTTGGTACTTTCGCCATTGTTATAAATTTTGTGTTCTGCAAATTCCGCAGAGAAACCATGGAAGGGGCTTTTATGGATGCCACTTATAAAACCTTCCACTACCTGACTGGCCAGTAGCTCAAGATTTGGAAATAATGATGCGTTATTTAATTCTTGTCGAATATCCACAAACTAAAGATAGCATAAAAAAGGTCCAGTTCTAACTGGATCTTTTACCTTAATAAGTAAAGAAAATTGTTTTATAAAAGGGCATCGATAGCATCGGTGTATACCTTTTTTGGGGATACCCCAACTTGTCTACTGGCTATTTCACCATCTTTGAAAACCAATACGGTCGGAATGTTTCTAACACCATATTTTGCCGCAAATTCTTGGTTGGCATCAACGTCCACCTTTCCTACAATGGCTTTACCTTCATATTCGTTGCTTACTTCATCGATGATTGGCCCTACCATTCTACATGGTCGCACCAAGCGGCCCAAAAGTCTACTACTACAGGTTTATCACTTTTTAAAACTACTTCGTCAAAAGTAGCATCTGTTATTTCTAATGCCATGATTAATACTTTTAATTGATTATGCAAAGTTAGTCAAATATTCGGCGCTTTCCTTACGCTTGTGGTATTCGTTTTGGTTATTTCAAAATTGATGTAATCTATTCTTTTGCAACTTCCTCCGGGTAAATAGCAATGTTATGGGTTCTAACGCCTACTGGAGTCGTATTATCCAATTTGGTCAGTTGCACCTGCATATTCTTGGACGGGACCACGGGCATATGGCATTGGATGCAATCATTGCCCATTTGTGCCATTTCAGTTGTTGATATGGAACAGGTTGTGGTATTTTGTTGATGGCATCCGATGCATTTGCTATTAAAATATGCCTTTTGCCCCCTTTGATTCCTGTGCGGGTCATGACAGGTCATACAGTCCATCTGATCGGATTCGGTAAAACACTTGCTGCTGGTCAACAATCCAAATTGGTTACCATGGACATCCAAAGTGGTACTCGGCCGTAACGAATTGTAGTTCTTTGAAAACTTGGACAAGGTATCGCCGGGTAAAAATTTAAAGGGATTTTGAATTTGATTGCTTCTAAGTCCGGAATGGCAAGAAGCACATAGGTCGAGCCGCTGTTGCCTCGATAGTGAACTTAGGCCTATAAGTGTGGTGTCATTATGAATTCCCTTGTTCTTTCTTTGAAAGACCACATGCTTTTCCGCTGGGCCATGGCATTTTTCACAATCTACGCCCAAGACAATTTTGGAAATATCGTATTTATTTGAATTTGGCGATGTCGATGAGCTTTTAGCAAAGGTCACATGGCACTTTAAGCATTGATCGTTTACGGGCCGTAATGGATTTATTCTGTCTGTGTAGTTCGGGCTATTGATCCATTTGTCCGAAGGTACAAAATAGGAGGCCTGCAACTGATATAAACCATCGGGTTGGTTACTCAAATAGGACTGTCCCTTTAACCCCGATCCTATGGTTATGTCCATGCTCCAATCATATGCCTGGCGATCACCGTATTTTATTTGTGCATGCTGAAAAGGTTTTCCATCAATTTCAACCATTTTGATATCTGCATCCATCAGGGATACTGTATTTTCTCCTTCTTTAAAACTACCATGAATATTATCTAGGTTGGTAAAGGACGAAGTGTTGAAATGTGCCGTTTTCAAATGGGTTTCATAAATGTCCCTATGACATTCCATGCAAGTTTCTGAACCCACATAGCCTTCGCCATTGTAGTGGTAGGCGATAACTTGTAAATCTGAGTATTGCTCGGTTGATCTAGAAATGTATTTATATAGTTTTATGGAGACAAAACCAATCACTAGCAAACTTAGAATGACAAATATCTTTTTCTTCAATGGGACAGGTTCTTATAGCTAATTCAGTTTAAAATGCACCTGTTGCTCCTCCAACGTTTGTAAAAGCTCACTTGAAATCTGTACCTTTTGTTTCCTGCTGCTCAAACGTACTTTTATTTGCTCCTGCATTTCATAGACGATAAAGCTTAAAAGGTGATCCCCTTTGTGTGAAACCAGGGTGTCCTTCAGTTGATGGACTTGGGTTTCTTCCAATTCATCTATGTTCAGCTTTATTGTCAATTTTTTTGCAAAGGATTCCATAACATCCTGTAGCAACATAAAACTGTTGAACTGCATTACGGGTTCGCCCTTAATTCCCGTATCCCTATTGACCCAACCTTCCCTCACAAACAATTTAATATACGCGAAGGAATTAAGCATTAAGAAGTGTCTAAATTTTAGATATTCTTCACCAAAAATCCTGAATTCAAAGGAGTCAGTATAATCCTCCATGGTAAAGGAGGCCCATCCCTTGCCGTTTTTAGATATCCTATGTTGTACATCGGTAATGACGCCTGCAAAAGTAAGTTCCCTATTTACATAGTTGGATAGGTCATTGCAATGGGAGAGACTGGCGTTGCAAAAAGCCTTAATTTCTGTTTTAAAGTCGTCAAGAGGGTGACCGAGAGATATAGATACCTACCACGTCTTTCTCCCTTCTTAGTTTTTCCATGGTGCCCCATTCCTCACAAGGGGGCACAATCGGTTCCGGAATGGAAACTTCGCTCGCGTCGCCAAATAAGCTCACTTGGGCCGAGTTTTGATTCTCCTGAAACTTGGAACCGTATTTAATTACTTTTTCCAAGAAGGTGATTCCATCCCCATCATTATGAAAATATTGTGCCCTATGGGAGCTTCCCAAGGAATCGAACCCGCCGGCAAGTGCCAAATTTTCAAAGGCCTTTTTGTTGGCAGCTCTAAGATCGATACGTTTGGCCATATCAAAAACGGAATTGTAAGGTCCGTTTTCCTTTCTTTCTTCAACAATGGCGTCTACAGCTCCCTTTCCTACACCTTTGATGGCACCCATACCAAAACGAACGGCCCCGTCCTTGTTCACTGCAAACTTATAATAGGATTCGTTGACGTCAGGTCCTAGAACATCCAAGCCCATGCGCTTACATTCCTCCATGAAAAAGGTCACCTGCTTAATATCGTTCATGTTGTTGCTGAGTACGGCCGCCATATATTCGGCAGGGTAGTGGGCCTTGCAGTAGGCCGTTTGATAAGCTATCCATGCGTAGCAGGTGGAGTGACTTTTATTGAAGGCATAGGCGGCAAACGCTTCCCAGTCTTTCCATATTTTTTCCAGTTTTTCCTCCGGGTGACCTTTGGCCGAAGCTTGTTGGATAAACTTGGGTTTCATTTTGTCCAACACATATTTTTGCTTTTTCCCCATGGCCTTGCGCAGCACGTCCGCCTCACCTTTTGTGAAATCTGCCAATTTTTGGGATAAAAGCATCACTTGCTCTTGATAAACCGTAATTCCATAGGTCTCAGAAAGATACTCCTCACAAGCCTCCAAGTCGTACACGATTTCCTCGGTTCCATGTTTTCACGGCAATGAAGCTTGGAATGTATTCCATCGGACCTGGGCGGTACAAAGCATTCATGGCGATAAGATCCGCAAAAACTGTGGGTTTTAATGCCCTCATGTGTTTTTGCATCCCGGGGGATTCGTATTGGAACACCCCTATGGTTTCTCCGCGTTGAAAAAGTTCATACGTTTTTTCATCGTCCAAGGGAAAATTCTCCGGGTCCAGTTCAATGCCATGTTTGGCCTTTACAATCTTAACGGTGTCCTTGATTAGGGTCAACGTTTTAAGGCCTAGAAAATCCATTTTTAGTAGTCCGGCACTTTCCACCACGGAATTATCGAACTGGGTACAGTACATATCCGAATCCTTCGCTAAGGCCACCGGTACGAATTTGGTAATATCGTCCGGGGTTATAATAACCCCGCAGGCATGTATTCCTGTATTCCTTACGGAACCTTCCAAAACATACGCCTGGTTCAACGTCTCAGATTCAAGGCCATCACCTTCGGAAATGGCCAATAGTTCGTTTATTTTGACCAGGTCGTCACTGTTAAACTTGCTTCTCAAGATTTTCTCATCGACCCCCATTATCTTTTTGAGCTTGGACATATTGGGAATCAATTTGGCCATACGGTCGCATCACCTAATGGAAGGTCCAAGGCCCTGGCGGTGTCTCGTATAGAGGACTTGGCGGCCATGGTGCCATAGGTGATAATTTGGGCTACTTGATTTGATCCGTATTTATTTATAACGTAATCCATTACACGGCTACGTCCCTCATCATCGAAGTCGATATCGATATCAGGCATGGAAATACGATCCGGATTTAGAAAGCGCTCAAACAGCAAATCATACTGGATCGGATCCAAATTGGTTATCCGGAGACAATAAGCTACTGCGGAACCTGCAGCAGAACCCCGGCCGGGTCCAACCGAAACCCCCATTTCCCTTGCGGCCCTTATGAAATCTTCTACAATCAAAAAGTAACCGGGATACCCTGTTTTTTCAATGACTTTCAACTCAAAATCGAGACGCTCATCAATTTCTGGGTGATTTCACCATACCTCTTTTTGGCACCTTCATAGGTGATGTGCCGTAGGTACTTATTTTCACCACGTTTTCCTCCATCTAATTTATCCTCTTCGAACTGAAACTCTTCGGGGATATTAAAAGCGGGTAACAAGACATCCCTAGCCAAAGTGAATGTTTCTACTTTGTCAACGATTTCCTGAATGTTGATAATGGCCTCGGGAATATCCTTGAAAAGCTCTTTCATTTCATCCGAGGACTTGAAATAGTACTCTTGGTTTGGAAGTCCATATCGATAGCCGCGGCCCCTACCAATAGGGGTCGACTGCTTTTCCCCGTCCTTTACGCATAACAAAATATCATGTGCGTGAGCATTTTCCTTTTTTTCGTAATAGGTGTTGTTGGTGGCCACCAACTTTACCTTATGTTTTTGGGCAAACTGAATCAATACTTGGTTGACGCGATCTTCATCTTCCTGACCATGACGCATAATTTCCATGTATAGGTCATCACCGAAGGTTTTTTTCCACCATAATAAGGCTTCCTCCGCCTGGTTTTCACCTACATTTAAAACTTTACTTGGTACCTCGCCATAAAGGTTCCCCGTTAGGACTATGATGTCTTCCTTGTATTGTTCAATAATTTTTTTGTCGATTCTTGGTACATAATATTTACCGTCCACAAAGGCAATGGAAGACATTTTGGCCAAGTTTAGATATCCATTTTTGTTTTTTGCAAGCATGACAATCTGGTACCCATTATCCTTTTGCGTTTTATTAGTGTGATCTTCACATACCTGAAACTCACAGCCCACAATGGGTGTTATTTCAAGTTCGGGTTCGGGTAGGATATCAAGTGGTTCTTGACCTTCTTCCAAGGTGCCATTTTGGGTGGCCTCATAGCGTTTCTTATGTTCTTCGTTCCTGGCCGTTACCCCGCTATTATGGTTTATGATGCCGTTTACGAAGTGAAAGGCGCCCATCATGTTAGCATGGTCCGTTATGGCCACTGCGGGCATTTTTGCCTTTGCGGTAGCGGCAATGAGATCAGGTACACTGATGGTGGATTGCAAAATGGAGAATTGGGTATGGTTGTGGAGGTGGGCAAAACTAGCAGTCTCCAGGGTAGCCAAGTTCTCTTTGATCTCTTCTTTGGAAATGCCACCGGTATCTTTCTCCCAAAGGGCATCCGCGATTTTTTTGGACGCTTTTTTTAGATTGATGTGCTTGAGACCGATGAGTTGAATTTCCTGGGGGTTGGCCTCGGAGAAATTCTTGAAATAATCGGGTTGAACGTCCAATTGCTCGGCCGTGTATTGTTTTAGCCGAACAAGCTCTAAAAAACATCTTGTGGTAGCCTCAACGTCTGCTGTAGCATTATGGGCTTCCGCAAAAGGCTCCTTGAAGAGAAACTCATGAAGTTCCGTTAGGGTAGGGAGCTTAAATTTTCCCCCACGTCCGCCCGGGATTTGACAGAGTTCCGCTGTATGTTCTGTACAGGTATCCAAAACGGGAAGTTCCTGCAATGGATTTTCAACGCCCTTTCTATGGAACTCTGTCCCCATGATATTGACATCGAAACCAACATTTTGTCCCACGATGAACTTGGTCTTGGACATGGCGATATTGAATTTTTCCAATACCTCGGCCAAAGGAACCCCCTCCTGTTCCGCCAATGCGGTCGAGATACCATGTATTTTCTCGGCATCATAAGGAATATTGAAACCTTCGGGTTTTACCAAATAATCTTGTTGGTCCAACAAGTTGCCCATGGCATCGTGCAATTGCCATGCAATTTGGATACATCGGGGCCAGTTGTCCGTATCGGTAATGGGGGCGTCCCAGCGTTTTGGTAATCCTGTGGTTTCGGTATCGAAGATTAAGTACATACGTATATCCTATAAATTAGCGTCTATACGCTCCGGAACGGAACGTTAAAAAGGAACTTTAAAATTACAGAAAAGAGTTGGTCGAGGAAAAGGGAGTTTTTATAAGTTATGAACGAAAAAAAGCGGACGTTTTAACGTCCGCTTTTTCAGCAAATTTAATATAATGCTTAGGAGACTGCCTCTTCATATATCTTGGCATTGTTCAATGCTTCCTTTATTTCGTTTCTATGCTTTTTCAGCATATTCTCAGTCGAAGGAGCAAGCACCATGTCATCGTCATTTAAGATTTCATTGTACTCTTCCGGACTTGCTTTTTCCCCTCTTTCAACTTCCTCCAATATCCTTTCGGTATCATCGCTGGTGAAAGTAGTAGTGAAATTCATCCAAGTCCTGTGTAGGTCTCCTTTGATGCTTCCGCCTTTATCTCGGCAATTCGCCAAAGGTCTGTATTTCCTTTTTGAGCTCATGGCCAAAATTATAGCGCTGTTGAACTTTATCGGCCAAGAATTTCTTTACGGTTGGATTATTTACCTTATCTTGTGCTAGTTTATAGCCTTTCTCGGCATCATATGTTCTCGGTTAGTAAGTCGTTTAATCTATTTGAAATTTTTTCTGAATACTTCATAATGTCTCTTATCATTTAAATTTACTATCGTTATTGTCTCTCAATAACTACACTAACTAAGATATAAGAATTTCTCGGGAACACAAGTATTTACGGGGGGGTTTGCATAGGTTTAACGTTATTTGCGAGAGTGTCTTAATGTATTTAACATCCTGGAATTGATTTTTTAGCTTTATTCGTTGCCAAATCAAACTAATTAAATTACATTTGCAGCCCTTTTTCAAGGATAAATAGAATTAATAACCAAGGGTCGGGCACCCTACAAATTAATATGATATGCCAGTTAGGATTAGATTACAGAGACACGGTAAAAAAGGTAAACCATTTTATTGGGTGGTTGCCGCTGATTCAAGAGCCAAACGTGATGGAAAATTCTTGGAAAAATTAGGAATCTACAATCCTAATACGAACCCTGCTACGATAGAGCTGGATGTTGATAGTTCTGTTAAATGGTTACAAAACGGTGCGCAACCAACAGATACTGCAAAAGCGATTCTTTCTTACAAAGGAGTTCTTTTAAAGAGACACTTATTAGGAGGTGTTGCCAAAGGTGCTTTGACGGAAGATCAAGTAGAGGAAAAATTCAATGCATGGATTTCTGAAAAGGAGGCTGCCATAGATGCTAAAAAAGGTGGATTGGACAAAGCAAAAGAAGAAGCCAAGGCAAAAGCATTGGCTGCTGAAAAAGAAATAAATGAGAAGAGAGCTGCTGAAGCTGCGGCTGCTGCACTTCCGGAAACTCGGAAGGAGAAAGTGCAGAGGAAGAAGTTGAAGCTGTAGAGGAAGCACCTGAAGTACCGGAAGAGGCTCCTGCCGCTCCTGAGATGAAAGAGGAAGAAGCTCCAAAAGAAGGCGAGTAGTTTTAACGATGCGAAAGGAAGATTGTTTCTACCTAGGCAAAATCGTTTCAAAATATAGTTTTAAGGGTGAAGTCCTAGTTAAGTTGGACACAGACGACCCCGAGATTTACGAAAATATGGAATCAGTATTTGTTTCATTGGGAAACAATCTGGTTCCATTTTTTATTAAACGTTCCCGCCTTCACAAATCCAACTTACTTCGTATCGATTTTGAAGAAGTGAAGGACGAGTCCGATGCGGACAGAATCATGCGCTGTGAACTTTACCTTCCCTTAACTATGTTGCCCAAACTATCGGGAAATAGGTTTTATTATCACGAAGTTATCGGATTTGCTGTATTGGACGATATCCATGGAGATATTGGTGTTATTGAAGGAGTGAACGATGCCACTTCCCAAGCACTTTTTGAAATAAGAAAAGGGGACAAACAATTGTTGGTCCCCATCAATGATGAAATTATTAAAAAAGTAGACCGTCAAGGCAAAAGCATTTACGTTTCTACTCGGAAGGTCCGGTAGACCTTTATCTTTCTTAACTTTCCAGTGCTTCTTTGGCGAATGCCAAGCATTTCTTTACCTCGGCAATGGCATCCGAACCTTCGGGAATATCATATTCCAATTCTATTGTAGCGGGAAAGGAATAGTTGTTGTCCCTCATCATTTGCAAGGCATCCACTAAAGGAGTGTCTCCTTGGCCCCAAACCACATTGCCTTGGCCATGTTCAGGAGTTTGCCTATCCTTTACGTGCATGCTTTTGATGTGATCGTGTTTTTCCTTGATAATATTCAAGGGGGCTTCATTTCCAGCAGCAACAAAATGTCCTAAATCCAAGTTAAGCGCATTGTATTTGGATTGTTCCAAGGCTGTGTCCCAAAAGGTGGGTGTTTGTTGGGTATGGCCGTGGTACGCTACATAGATTCCATGTTTGGCGGCCATTTCCCCTAGTTTTTTGGTATGTTCGTCATCACTGGGATGTTCCAGGGTAACATGGGAGGCCCCTAAAGCTTTGGCCGCCTTGAATCCATAGTTGATTTCGTCGTCTGTATTGTCTTTGCCAAAGGCACTGGGTTTAAAGGCATAAATACTCACCCCGGCATCGTTGTACATCTTTTTCAATTCTTCGAATTTGTCCATGGAAACTTTGGATCTCCATTCTGCAACCTGCGAATTGTATGCGGCCATCTCTTTTTTAAGATTGTCAAACTCCTTTTCTTCTTCGGCTGTTAGTTCCCCATTTCTACTCTTTCGCATGAACCCAAAAAAAGTATACCTATCTACTGGACTTTCCGGTTTTCCAGCAAAGGATTCCGCAGGGTCGCCCATAAGCTCAATTGCACTGATGCCACAATCCAATATATATTTCAGTGTAGCTTCCGCACTTTGGTCTCGGCATACTTCTAAAGGAATAGGTGATCACCCCAATTTGTACACCCTTTATCTTAGAATTTGGCTTGATGGATGTTAAGCTGTTATTGGCAAAAAGGTTTGGACCTAACAAGGTTGTGCCCAAGGCCAAGGCAGAAGAGCTTGCAATAAAATTTCTTCTTGAAACCGTATGTTTTTTCTTGTTCATAATACTAGTGCTTTATATTAAATATTTATTTGACATATCCATAAATTTTCATTTGTCGCATAGACCATGGTATTTCATGGTCTTCCTGAGATCCAAAATTCTCAGTAAGTTTCATACGTACAAATTTTGTCTCAATAGGTTCAAATACCAATGACACATCGGCCTGCTCGCCCTTGCCATTTTTAATTTCCTTCCAAGAATTTCCATCTGTGGATGTTTCCGGAATATAACCACGGGGATAGGTATGCAAAGGAGGGGGAGCATCGGGTCGCCAACCTCTTGATATAGGGGTTGCATTGTAGTGAAGTTCGGAAATATTCATAATCTCCGGAAATTCAATTTGATACCACATGTCCTTTTCCTGGTTACCGCCTGTACTCCATCCTTCAAAGTTGAAAGCACTATTGGGCGATGCCCTACCACCTATGCGAGTAGGGACGGAATGGCTGGCCGTAATTTTCCAACCTTCGTTAGGAATCAGTATCTGAGGCACGGAATGTACTAATTCTTCATAGGTGTATGGTGCATCTTTTCCCGTGGTTTTGTCCCTTACTTTTTTTACATCATCTGCCGTAACTAAGGTTCCTTCGTTGGATAAGTTGGTACGGATATAAGATACAATAGCTGCAATCCATTCGTCAGACTGTTCTTCATTGCCCACCATAATGCCTGCTGGGTAGGTTTTCCCTTCAAGAGGGCCTTCAAGTCCGTGCATGACCGTTTTTATGGCGTATTACGGGTGCGCTTGTACTCGAGCCGAACCACTCAAAGGTGGCGCCATGACCAAGCCGTCGCCCACATGTGTACCCATGCCATCGTTTCCATGACATTGAACACACAATTCGTTGAAAATTACCCGCCCTTTTTCCAATGAATTTTTCTGTGCATCCGTAAGTTGGTTGTTTCCCACCTCCCACCAATTCCTAACTTCTTTAGGTTCCAGTATTTGTGTTCCTATGGTCTGTATTCCTTTTGCTCTATTAGTTTTGAGGAGTGCTGTTAAGGACTGGTCCAAAGAAGGAACCTCTAAAATATGCGCCGTTAAAATAGCCTGCAGGGCCACGTCCACATTATCATCCTTTAGCATTTTTAAATAAGTGTCCCCAAAGGATTTATTGCCCGACTTATAAAGGGTTTCACTCACCCGTAGCGCCTGTACCCGAATACGTGGATTTGGATCGTTCAGGAGTTCTTTAACCATTTCAGGTCTAAGAGAAGAAAGTCCTTCCAAACTCCGGAGGGCATGGGCACGGGCCAACAGATTATCACTTTCGCGTACCATCCTTTCCAGTGCCGGAACTATACTTTTGTCTTGGGACAGTACAATCAATTGCTGCGCCTGGTCACGCCACCAACCATTGGGGTGTTCCGGATGCTTGACAAGTTGTGCGGGCGTTTCATTGAGCATGTTCGGTTGCGTCTTGTCCCGTTCCATGCTATCATGGATAATCCGCCATATACGTCCTAAACCAATGACCTTGTCCAATTGATATTGTTCAATTTTTGCTCGTAGGTAGGTACCTTTTTGTGCCCATTGTCCCTCTTGGATGATGCCATGATACATATCCGTTATATAAAGTGTGCCGTCCGGCGCAGTCGTCATATCTACTGGACGAAACAAGGGATCCAGTGGAACGCAGGAACTCTGATTTTTCATTTTGGAATGCGTTGTGCAAGGTGGTGATGCCTTCGTGGACCACCGGATCAACCTGTCGAACAATCCGGGCTACAGGTTCTCCATAGAACAATTGCCCATATAATTCTTTTGGTAATCTATCGCCCCGATAAATATCGTTTCCAGCTGCTCCGGTAACCCGTTTGGGGCCACCATTGTTTTCACGTACCCGGTCCATTCCTTCTTGGAGGTCACCTATCAAGACAGGGGCGCCCCAAGGTTCCTCAAAGCCTTCGGCATAATTGTCTTCATAATTGAAATTACCGTAATGAACAGGTTGTTGAAATTGTGAAGGAAGTCCACTGGCACCTCCCAGGAACCAAACCTTGCCATCATCGTCATGTGTTACACCCCATTGTGCTCTATTGTACCCCGTATTTTCACGAATAACCCCTGTAGGTGTTTCCCTGACCCGAAAGGCATTATAAGTGCTATATAGCCAATTATCCATGTTGTAGTACATAAAGGCTTGTTGGTGTTCAACGTTGCCTGATCTACCGTAATTTGTAGTGAACAACTCCTTTTTGTCGGCTTTGCCATCACCATTGGTGTCCGAAAACTTGTAAACATTATCCTCATCTGAATTCATGGTCAGTACGGCATCCTTTCCATAGGGCAGTACAAAACGGGGAAAAATAAGACTGTCCACGAAGACCGTTCCTGATTCATAAACCCCGTCATTATCCGTATCCTCCCATCTCGGAGATTCTACTCGTTGGTTCCAAAGTACCGTCAGAATCAGCCGTAAGCATATACGTGCGTAATTCAAGCACAAACATTCTACCATTACCATCAAAAGCGATGGCTCCGGGTTGTTCAATTTGAGGTTCGGTAAGGATGGGTTCTATGTGATATCCTTCCGGCAACAAAAACTTTTTGGCTTCTTCTTCCGGATATAGGGGAAGAACCGGTGATTTGGGTTCCAAATCTGCCCCTTTCCAATCTTCATGCTCCGGGTCAACACCTTCGGGAAGGGAAACAACCGGAAGGGAATCGGACATGGAAGAAATAACATCAGCAATGGCATCCCTTTCTTTCTTCTCGGAAGTACAACTTACACTAAGTAAGGCAAATAGAAGGGGTAAAAAAAAGACAAAACTACAAACGCTTTGTCGATGGCTATTTTTCTTGGTCATTAACATTTTGGCCTGGGTCATTCTTAAACTAAGTTCGGAAATTAACTATATTCATAGCATCTTACAAGCATTTTAACTATGACTTTATTGAAAAAGTGTCAATGAAACAATTAAATTTTATAGGAATAACCTTTTTTATCTTTGTTTTTGTATCATCTTGTCAAGAATCGGGCAAAAATATAGATAAGAACCAAACTAGTGTTTCGCCCAACATTGTTTTAATTTTTACGGATGACCAAGGATATCATGATGTGGGAGTTTTTGGTGCCGACGATATCGATACCCCCAATTTGGATCAAATAGCCAAGGAAGGGCTTAAACTTACTAATTTTTACTCAGCACAAGCGGTATGTTCTGCTTCCGAGCCGGAATTTTAACCGGTTGCTATCCCAATAGAATCGGTATTCATAATGCATTGATGCCCAACAGTGAAATTGGCTTGAATCCTGAGGAGACTACCATAGCTGAAATCCTAAAAGATCAAGGCTATGCCACCGGAATTTTTGGGAAATGGCATTTAGGCGATGCTCCGGAACTGATGCCCAATAACCATGGGTTTGATGAGTATTTTGGTATACCCTATTCCAATGATATGTGGCCTTTACATCCCCAACAAGGGCCTGTATTTAATTTTGGACCACTGTATCTGTATGAAAACACAAAAATTTTGGACACGTTAACAGACCAATTCGACCTGACCAAAAGGATTACAAAGAGGAGCGTGGATTTCATCAACAAGAATAAGGACACTCCCTTTTTTTTGTATGTACCACATCCACAACCACACGTTCCTTTATTCGTTTCCGATACCTTTAAAGGAAAATCGGGGAGGGGTTTGTACGGGGATGTAATCATGGAGTTGGACTGGTCGGTTGGGGAAATTCTAAAAGCCTTGGAGGAAAACGGATTGACCGAAAATACCATGGTGATTTTTACTTCTGATAACGGATCGTGGCTTTCCTATGGTAACCATGCCGGTAGTGCCTATCCACTTAGGGAAGGTAAAGGTACGGCCTGGGAAGGGGGACAGCGGGAACCATTTTTGATCAAGTACCCTAAGAAAATACCTGTAGGAAGAGTGGTCGACGCCCCGGTCATGGCTATCGATATTTTGCCTACCATTGTGGAGGCGACCAAAGCGAAGTTGCCTAAAAAGAAAATCGATGGTAAAAGTGCTTGGGGTTTATTCACTGGAAAGACCGATGATAGCCCTCAAGAAGCTTATTTCTATTACTATCGGGTAAATGAATTGTTCGGTGTACGATATGGAAAATGGAAACTGTATTTTCCACACACGTACAGAACTATGGAGGGTCAGGAACTTGGAAAGGATGGTCTGCCAGGTAATTATAAAATGGTTGATTTGGAAGAAATTGAGCTGTATGATTTGGAGAAAGATGAAAGTGAAACAAGAAATATAGCAAATGAGCATCCGTGAAGTTGTTGAAAAAATAAAAACAATGGCAGACGAAATGCGTGCCGAGCTTGGCGACAGCCTTAAAGGTATTGAGGGTACCGAAAGAAGGGAGCCTGGTAAGGTCAAATAGGTGATTTTCAAGACCATTATAAGCTAAAAAAGGCGACCGAATTTCGGTCGCCTTTTTATTTAGGTTTCATGAATTTTAATTACTCATTGATTCCAATATCTGCTTGTGCAACCAAGGTAGCCAAGTCATCTCGGACTTAAATGTACATTAATGTATCCATCAACATCCAGCACACCTTGATAACTGAAAGGTGTTTCATCATCCAAAATATCCACATGGGTTTTACTTATACCCGTTGTTCCATCTACAGGATTAAAGGTAAAGATGATAGGGCCGGTTTCAGCGGCACTGTTGGCATGAATATGTGCGGGATGCACTCCATCAGCAGGAGTTCCGGTCAGTTCGATAACTGCTAGGGCATCTCCGCTTACCCTTTCAAAAAAGGTGGCGTTTCCACTTATTCCGGGAACATCCACTGTATTCAAAGCATACGTCTTTGAAGTGCCGGTAAGTTCATTTTCACCAATATCCCCTTGCGCTACTAGGGTACCCAAATCATCGGCACTTAAGTGAATATTGATATATCCGTCAATGATAAGTATGTCATCATATCCAAAAGCGGAGTCATCATCCAAAGTAGCTACATTGGTTTTGCTCATCCCCGTAGTTCCGTCAACAGGATTGAAGGTAAACAAAATGTCACCAGATTCTGCTGCACTATTCCCGTGAATATGTCCGGGATGCATTCCACCATCCGGGGTTCCATCCAGCATGATGATTGCCAAAGCCTCTCCATTGAGGCGTTCAGCGAAGGTAGCCGTACCGGAAATAGTTGGTACCGCAACGGAACCTAGTTCATAGGTTTTGGATTCCCCGGTCAATTCATTCTGACCGATATCTCCTTGCGCTACTAAAGTGGCCAAATCGTCGGCACTTAAGTGAATATTTATATAACCATCAACTTCAAGAACTTGGGCATAACCAAAGGCGGTATCATCGTCCAAAGCAGCCACATTGGTCTTACTCATTCCGGTGGCACCGTCCACTGGGTTAAAGGTAAAGGCAATATCCCCACCTTCCGCTGCAGTGTTCATATGTATATGTCCAGGGTGAGTTCCATCTTCCGGAGTATTATTCAACATGATGGTTGCCAAAGCCTCACCATTAACTCTCTCCTCAAATGTGGCCGTACCATCAATACCTTCAACATCTACAGAACCTAATTCATAGGTTTTGGCTTCACCGGTCAATTCGTTCTGTCCTATATCACCTTGTGCTACTAAAGTTGCCAGGTTATCGGCACTTAAATGAATATTGATGTATCCATCATACGTAAGGACATCGTTATAACCAAAATCACTGTCATCGTCCAAGTTGGAAACGTTTGTTTTACTCATCCCTGTAGCACCATCCACTGGATTGAAGGTAAATGCGATATCACCGCCTTCTGCGGCCGTATTCATATGAATATGTCCTGGGTGCATACCATCTGCCGGCGTATTGTTCAATACTATAGTCGCCAAGGCCTCCCCATTAACACGTTCTGAAAATGTTGCCGTACCGCTAATTTCTTCAACAGCCACGCTTCCTAGTTCATAAACCTTGGTGTCGCCGGTCAACTCATTTTGCCCAATATCACCTTGCGCCACTAACGTTCCTAGGTCATCTGCACTAGTGTGTACATTAATATATCCATCAAAATCCAACAATTCTTCATAGGAAATGGCTGTACCATCATCCAGTGTTGAAAAGGTAACGGAACTCATGCCGGTGGAACCGTCTACGGTTCCTAAAGTAATGGCAATATCCCCACCTTCTGCGGCCGTATTAAAATGAATGTGTGCTGGATGCATTCCACCACTCGGCGTATTCTGTAGTTCTAATTCAACGGTAATGGAATTGTCCCCGTTGTCTACGAATTTTGCGGTACCTGTAATATCAGGATTGGAAACGGAGCTTAGTTGATAGGTTTCGGAATCTCCACCATCGATTATTGGAGGTATAAAATCACCATCGTCATCACTACAGGAGGTGAAGAGCATTGCGCCCATGACTATGGGCAGGATAAATCTGATTGTTTTTCTTAGTTTCATAATAATTGTTTTTATGTATGTTTATGTACGGAAGAATTTCCAAGGGGTTTGGTTTTTTTATTTTTTTTGAACCTATGGCCCTTTCCATTTTCAATACATTCCAAAAAACAATTCGTTGAAGGATACTTTTTGCTTTAAAAAATTTAAAATTGACCAAGAACGTTGTGCCATGAAAATTGGAACCGATGGTGTCCTGCTAGGCGCTTGGACAACTGTCGAACACAAACCACAATCTATATTGGATATTGGCGCTGGGACCGGCATTATTTCCTTAATGTTGGCCCAAAGATGCGATGCGCCTACAATCGATGCCATAGAAATCGATGAAAATGCCTACGAACAGTGTGTCGACAATTTTGAGGCTTCACCTTGGGGCGACCGACTCTATTGCTACCATGCGGGATTGGACGAGTTCATGGATGAAATAGAGGATGAATACGACCTGATAGTAAGCAATCCACCATTTTATAGTGAAAAAGTAACAAGTGGAGATACAGCTAGAGACTGGGCACGCCAAAATGAGGCTCTTCCTTTTACAGAATTGATTGATGGCGCTTCTAAATTATTATCCGATGAAGGTCGTTTTTCAGTTATTATTCCATACAAGGAATCCGAAGAGTTCATCAAACTTGCCTACGGAAAAGGATTGTATGCAATGAGAACCTGTAATGTTAAAGGGCATAAGGATGCTCCTTATAAGCGAAGCTTAATCGAGTTTTCAAGAACAAAGGTTGTAGTAAAAAAGGAAGAATTGACAATAGAAAAGGAAAGACATCTGTATACGAATGAATATGTAGCCCTGACCAAAGACTTTTACTTAAAAATGTAACTTTTTGTTTGTCTAATGTTATATTTTTACAAGACCTTTAAATTGTATCTATGAGAAGCGACTTATTTGAAGCACCTGATTATTATCATTTGGACGATTTGTTGTCCGATGAACACAAATTGGTACGTGATGCGGCCAGGCAATGGGTGAAAAGGGATATTTCTCCTATAATTGAAGAGTATGCCCAAAAGGCCGAATTTCCCAAACAAATTATCGGAGGATTAGCAGAAATAGGCGCTTTTGGCCCGTACATTCCTGAAGAATACGGCGGAGCTGGCCTTGACCAAATCAGTTACGGACTAATCATGCAGGAAATTGAACGGGGTGATAGTGGTGTACGCTCTACTGCATCCGTTCAGTCCTCTTTAGTAATGTATCCTATCTATACGTATGGTACCGAAGAACAACGTAAAAAGTACCTTCCAAAATTGGCGAGTGGTGAGATGATGGGCTGTTTCGGTTTAACGGAGCCCAACCACGGCTCCAATCCCGGAGGTATGGAGACCAAGTTCAAGGATATGGGGGATCATTATTTGTTGAATGGGGCGAAACTGTGGATTTCCAATTCACCTTTTGCGGATATCGCCGTTGTTTGGGCTAAAAACGAGGAGGGAAGAATTCACGGATTAATAGTGGAACGTGACATGGAAGGATTTTCTACGCCGGAAACGCATAATAAATGGTCACTAAGGGCTTCGGCTACCGGCGAACTTATTTTTGATAACGTCAAAGTTCCCAAGGAAAATTTATTACCCAATAAATCGGGTTTAGGGGCTCCGTTAGGGTGTCCGGATTCTGCTAGATATGGAATTTCTTGGGGAGCTATCGGTGCTGCCATGGACTGTTATGATACAGCTTTACGATACGCCAAGGAACGTGTTCAATTTGGCAAGCCCATAGCCGCCACTCAGCTCCAACAAAAAAAATTGGCCGAAATGATTACCGAGATTACCAAGGCCCAATTACTGGCTTTCCGATTGGGGCAACTAAAAAATGAGGGTAGGGCCACGACGGCCCGATTTCCATGGCGAAGCGAAACAATGTGGAAATGGCCATCAATATTGCCAGGGAAGCTAGACAAGTATTGGGAGGTATGGGAATCACCGGAGACTACAGCATTATGAGGCATATGATGAATCCGGAGAGCGTGATTACCTATGAGGGTACCCATGATATTCACCTATTGATTACTGGAGCGGATATTACCGGACACCAGGCATTTAAATAAACATAACCAATTGCTTAGGTTAGCTTAACATTGCACCGAATATTGGTTTTACTTTTGTCCTGCATTTGATAAGATTCATGTAATTTTTTGAGTTAGTTAGCTAAAGCCGATGGGAGCATCGGCTTTTCTATTTTATATGTCCCATAATAAGGATTGCTAGGAAACTTTTAAAAAGCTTTTATACCACTTTCCCGATTTTTTCACGGTGCGTTTTTGCGTCTTAAAATCAACATGGATCAATCCAAAACCGGGGCGATAGCCTTCGGCCCATTCAAAATTATCGGTGAGGATTCATACAAAGTACCCATGGACGTTTAAGCCTTCATTTTTAGCTTTTAGTACTTGCTCCAAGTAGTCCTTGAGGAACTTCTTTCTTTTTTTATCCTTGATTTTTCCTTTTGAGAAAGTATCCCGAAAGGCGGCACCGTTCTCCGTGATGATAAGATTCGGCATAGTACAATACTCGTTGTATTTGCGTATCATTTCATAGATACTAGGTGGATATACTTCCCAATCCATCAACGTGGTATTTACCTTTCTTTTAGGTGCTTCAATGATTTTAGCTCTGATATAAGGTATAAAATAACTGTGTTGTACTACCTCCCTCGTATAATTTTGTATGCCGATGAAGTCAAATTCAAAACGACATTTTTCCATATCGCCTGGGAGGATATAAGGCTTTAGTTTTTTTAAGATTGGCAAATCTTTTTTTGGATAGCCAAGACCTATGACAGGCTCTATGAAAAGTCGATTTAAAAGTGCATCAACCCTTTTTGCCGCTTTGATGTTCTTTGGATATTTATTTTTTGGTACGATATAGGAGCACGAATACGTAGTTCCAATTTTAGCATCTCGGAATCCATTTTCGAATCATGCGTCCCCCAACCGCTTGGGACAATTGCGCGTGATGAACGGAAGGAAGAAAATTGCGCATTCCTTTTTTTCCCGGGGCATGGACTCCCAAAAAATAGCCGCCGCCGGTAAACACCATAGGTTCGTTCAGTACCATCCAATGCTTTACTCTGTCGCCAAAAGTTTTGGCACAAACCTCGGCGTATTCCCCAAACCAATCTATGATTTGCCTATTGGTCCAACCTCCTTTCAGCTCAAGGACGTGGGGCAAGTCCCAATGGTACAAGGTAACCCAAGGAGTTATGTCCTGTTCCGGACAATAGTCGATGACCTTGTTATAGAAAGCAATTCCCTCCGGATTTATTTTACCCGTTCCAGTAGGCAAAATCCTACTCCAGGAAATGGAGAACCTAAAATTTGGGATATTTAAGGATTTCATCAGGTCGATATCTTCTTTGTACCTGTGGTAAAAATCACAACTGGTTTTGGCAGTATCATTTCCCCGAATTTTTCCCTTCCTTGAGGTAAAAACATCCCAAATGGAAGGCCCTTTACCATGTTTGTCATGGGCCCCCTCAATCCGGAAAGCGGCCGTGGAGACCCCCCAAATAAAATCCTTGCCAAAATCTGAGGAGTGAATCTTTTTCGTCATTTGGAGACTTATCCCTGCAAGCTTTTTTGAAGTAGTTTTTGAACTATTTCACCGGTAATATTTGGGTAATCTACTTCAATTTTCTTACTGGATGCCACCCAATCCATGACTTTGGGCAGGTGCTTTTCCTTTAGGGATTTAATGACGGGAATGTTCATTTCCTGTAAAGCGGCCGCATTGCACTGTTGTTCGTATTGCCCTTTCATAGGCACCACCAATAGCTTCTTTTGCATGTATATGGCTTCAGCGGGGGTCTCAAAACCGGCACCGCAAAGAACGCCCTTACTTGATGCCATACTTTCCACAAAGGCCTCGTTGGTAATGGGACGTATGCTTAAATTCTTGGTAACCGTTTCTTGGTTGTTGTGCTTGGAAAAAACGTCCCACTTTACATTGGGTATTTGTGAAAGAAAATGAATGATTTTTCCATCGCTGTAAGATGGAAGATAGACTGTATAATGTTCCCCCTCGTAAACCTTTGCATTTCGAATATCGGTCCTGATAATTGGCGTGAAAATATCTTCGTCGTACGATTTAAAATGTAGTCCGAAATGATGGCTGCCGGGCGCATAGTTCTTTAGTATCATTTTACCCAGGCTGTCCTTTTTCTTTGGTTTAGGGGCGTTGTTGGATAGCACGGCCGATTGATGGCTGAAACTAAAGCAAGGTTTTTCGGTCAGTTTGCAGGCCCATGCCGAAACGGGCTCAAAGTCATTGATGATCAAATGGTAGTCCTGGATCGGAATGCTTCGGATTTCCTTTTGCAATCGCAAGGTGTTCGATTTCACGTAGGTCTTCCACATATCCACACCTCCTTTTTTTCCAAAAATGAAGCTCAAACCTTTGCATCGGTATTTAATCGAATAAGGTAGATCAATATCGGCTTGGGTGCCACTGATCAATATATCCAAATCTACTTTTTCTTCAAGCAAGGCTGGGATAACGTCCCTTGCCCTACTTAAATGGCCGTTTCCGGTACCTTGGATGGCATATAATACCCGCATAGTCCCTCTCTTATTTTACTATTATTTGGCCTTGACCAATCCGCTGATCCTGAATTCGTCCAAAAGGCTTTGGAACAGTTCGGCTTTTTCGAGAACGGGGTGTTCCTCATCAGAATCCTCCGTTAGGTTTTTTATACCTAGATCAGCAAAAAAAGAATAAAGATCCCATCGGCCGTTAACATATTCCAAGGCAGTTAGGTTTTCAATCCAATCCCCTGAATTCAAATAGGTTACTTCACCTTTTTCCGTTGTAATTTTTCGTATTTCTCGGTTGATGTATATGGCCACAAACAACAAATTCATAACCATTTTCAATGGCGATTTCAGAGGCTGTGGTTTCAAAGTTATTGATGAACTTAACAGCCGATTTGACACCGTTCTTTATTTTTTTGGACATGGAAATGGGTCACTACCCAATTGTTTGCTCAAAAAATTTATGGCCCTGTTCAATAAGATTAAAAAGTCATACCCTTTGGCTCCAAGTTTGGCCACCCATTTTGAGTGTTGCATGGTCACATCAAATACATCACCGTGAAAGAACCACGCCTTTTTTCCATGAATGGGCAAAACCACTTTATTGACGATACTTAACGAACCCATTTGAAATCCTGTAAATTTCCGAAGCATTTCATCATGGTTGCCCGTGATGTAATGTACTTTGATACCCTTTGCAATCCAACCCATAAGGTACTTGACGACCTTCATGTGCGATTTGGGCCAGTAGCGTTTACTAAACTGCCGAGATATCTATAATATCGCCGTTTAGGATTACTTCCTTAGGAGCAATAGACTTTAGGTATTGTAATAGTTCGTTCGCGTGGCATCCGTAGGTGCCTAAATGCACATCAGATATGACCACGATGTCAACAGGTCTTTTTTTCATCTATGATATAAAATAGGTTGGTATTTTTTTGGATTATAGGAGTGGTAGAGGGACTTTCTTTAAAAGTTGCGGTAAAGAAGGAAGAATCCTGCAGTCTAATTTTCATCCAAAGAATATCTCTGCATACAAAGTTTGATATTAAAACTACATTTTAGGTTACCTACGACTTATCTTTTAGTTAGCTGATTGTTAAGATTTTTAGAGCCGGAAGGGTCAAAAAGGTTATTTGTAAAATAGTACTGAGGTGAGATAAATTGCTAAACCACAGATAAAAGGAAGTTGACAACAAATAGAACCTATCTTACAACAATTAGTTCTAATATGAATAGAAAGCTTTTACATTTACAACGTAATAAAAAAGTAAATAATTTTTCATTTTCATATAGTGTTCTCGTAAAAGAGTCTCGGTTCCAAAAAGCCGGACTCTTTTTAGTTTGCGCCATTCGTAAATGTGGTGCATTAAAAAAGGCCGATAGTTATTCCTACCGGCCTTTTTAATAATTAGATTATTTTCTACCACAGAGGCGTTTTGTAAAGTCCCTGATCGGTTTTGGACTGTAGGTTCTCTACGGCCTTTTCACGGTCGCTGGCGTACGTAACACCAAACCATTCCGCCCCGGATGGAATACACTTAACTTCTGCTTCATTTGCTTGAAGCATTTCTTGAATCATAAAAGGTAAATACAGCTCGCTGGATGCTATTTTGTTCTCATCCTGCAGGAATACCTTTAATTCAGTATTTATCTTATCGAAAATGGAAGGTCTGCAAACCCAAAAGTTCATACTGGCCTGTTCATCACCAGTAAACTCCGGACCTGTGTCCTCATCTACAATTTTGTCGCCCTGTTGAACCAATTTTAATCGCTCATTCACGGAAACCAAGTTGTCTCCTTCAACCTTACAAACACCTCGGGATACGGAGCCATGTTCGGATAGTGTATCTTTAAGGGTATACCCTAGAAGGGCATAGGCTTCGTTATTTGATTTTATAAAATCGGCAGCCTTTTTATAAACGGCCTGTCCGTAATAATCATCTGCATTCAAGACCACAAAAGATCCATTGATGACATTTACGGCTGTCCATACGGCGTGTGCGGTTCCCCAAGGTTTTTGACGGTCACCCTTATAATCTACACCGTCGGGCAAATCCGTAAGCTCTTGGGCTAACACATTTAGTTTTATATGTTTGGGTAATCTTTCCTTTAAATAGTCTTCCAAAAAAGATACATTTTCTTTTTTGGTGATGACCACGATTTGTTCAAAATCGTTTTGTAGTGCATCGTAGATGGCGAACTCCATGAGAAATTCCCCTTCGGGCCCTAAATCATCAAATTGTTTTAGTTTTCCATATCTACTTCCGCTACCTGCGGCCATTAAAAGTAATGTCATGATTTCAAATTTAGGACGCAAAAATAAGGATTGTTTCAAAATAGATGGGAAGAATTGGCTAAACCATTCAGGAAACTCTATAAAGGTAACATTAATGTAACCATAATGAAATAACCATCGACCCACTGATAGCGGGGAAACTGACAATTATCATATTTTTTGGGCGGTGTCAAGAGTAGATTTGTACCATATTCAAACCAACTATGTGCAGTCTTATTCAAAAATATAATATTCCAGGTCCTAGGTATACCAGTTATCCAACGGTACCTTTTTGGGATATCCAATCGTTTTCACGGGAAAAAATGGGAAGCCACGGTAAGGCAAAGTTTTTCCGAGTCGAATTCTAAGGAGGGCATCAGTCTATACATTCATCTTCCCTTTTGTGAGAGCATGTGTACGTTTTGTGGGTGCCATAAACGTATCACCAAAAGGCATGATGTTGAGGTTCCTTACATACGGACCTTGTTGAAGGAATGGTCCCTTTATTTGGAGTTGTTTGATCAAAGACCTATAATCAAGGAGTTGCATTTGGGAGGGGGACTCCAACGTTTTTTAGTCCGAGAGAATCTACAATTGCTTATCAACGGACTTTTTAGAAGGGCCGATAGGGCAGAGGACTACGAATTTAGTTTCGAGGGACACCCAAATAATACGACAAAGGAACACCTTCAGGCCCTGTACGATGTGGGATTTAGACGGGTAAGTTATGGCGTACAGGATTATAATGAGACCGTTCAAAAGGCCATCCATCGGGTACAATCCTTTGAAAATGTGAAGAACGTTACGGAGTGGGCCAGGGAAATTGGGTATACATCCATTGGTCACGATATCATTTTTGGGTTACCGCACCAAACCTTGGAGCACGTACTCGAAACCATTGAAAAAACGAAATCCTTAAAGCCGAGATAGATTGGCGTTTTATAGTTACGCTCATGTGCCTTGGCTCAAGGGAAATGGTCAGCGTGGTTATAAGGATTCCGATTTGCCATCAGCCGAAGAGAAGCGTGAACAATATGAAGCTGGCAAGTTGGAGCTGGCAAAGGCCGGGTATACTGAAATAGGTATGGATCATTTTGCCTTGGACACGGATAGTCTGTATCAATCCATGCAAAGTGGAAAACTGCACCGAAACTTTATGGGTTACACGGCTTCCAAAACAAAATTAATGGTGGGTCTTGGAGCCTCCAGTATTAGCGATAGTTGGTATGGTTTTGCGCAAAACGTCAAGAGTTTGGAGGAATATCAGCACTTGGTGGAAAACAATATTATTCCCATTTTTAGAGGCCATATTTTAACCGATGAGGATAGGATCATAAGGAAGCACATTCTTAACTTAATGTGTCAACTTGAAACTATTTGGTTCAAGGAATCTATGCAGTTCAAGACACTACCTATGGTAATGGACAGGTTGAAGGAGATGCGGGAGGACGGACTTCGGAAATGACCCAATACCAATTACGAATTACCGAAAAAGGTCGGCCGTTTGTACGAAATATATGTATGGCGTTCGATTTGAAATTGCATGAAAAAACACCGGAGACAAGACTGTTCTCCATGACCATTTGATTGTTTAACCTAAATCTTGTAAAAATGAAAAGTATTATTGTTCCCATAGATTTTTCGGAAATATCCGAGTATGCTTTTGAGGTTGCGGCTTCTATTGCAAAAAAGCACGATGCCACTCTGTATGTGTTGCACATGCTAGAATTGAATCAGGCGATGCTGACCTCCACCGAAGGTTTTCACCCGGAACAGACTGTTTTCTTGATAAAGTTGGCAGAAAAGCGATTGAATGAATTCTTGGACAAACCTTACTTGGAAGGTGTAAAGGTAGAGCCGATAATAAAACACTATAAGGTATTTGGTGAGATTAGCGAAGTTGCCGAGGAAAACGATGTGGATTTGATTGTAATGGGCAGTCAGGGTGCGGACGGACTCAAGGAAATGTTTGTAGGATTCAACACGGAAAAGGTGGTTAGAAATTCAGACATACCCGTTTTGGTAATAAAGTCTAAAATATCGGATTTTAATCCGAAGCAGATTGTTTTTGCCTGTGACTTAAAAAGCGAAAACATTCATGCCTTACAAAGGGCCAAGGCAATAGCCGATGCTTTTTCCGCCGAATTAAAATTAGTGTATATAAATACCCCAGGTGACGATTTTTTAAGCACCGCCGAAATACAAAAACGGATAAAATCCTTTTGTGACCTGGTCGGATTTGAACTTCTCATTGCCATCTACAACGACTACAATGTGGAACGAGGCGTACTGAATTTTGGAATGGAGAGCAATGCCGATATGATCGGAGTTCCCACCCATGGTAGAAAGGGACTGTCCCATTTCTTCATGGGCAGCATAGGGGAAGACATTGCTAACCATGCAACATTACCTGTGGTCACCTTTAAGATTTAGTTAGGAGCAAGGAATCACAGTTTTTAGTTGGTTGAAAAGGGTGCGTAGGCACCCTTTTTTTATATCAGCTTCATATTTACGGGATCCCAGTTTACGGGTTGCTGGGTATAGTAGCTGTCATTCGCCAATAGTGCTGCGCCGGCCGCTCTAAGCCCAAAAGTTGGGTCTTGGATTACGGAACCGTTGTTTCTAATAGCGGTAAAGAAATTGTTGAAATGATCATAGTGGCCTCCTTTATAATCACGTTCCGCCTCCCAAGTAGTAGTGCCTGTGCTTAAGGAAGACGTTCTTGGTTCTAAGGTATCCAAGTCATAACCAGCTCTTATCTTTTCCTGCATTTCCTCGGTAAATGAAACCATGGAGTATCCATGGGGTATCATACTTAATTTGGAACGTCTAACGGTGACCGAATTTTGTCCGACTTCCATTTCCCCTTCGGTACCGATTAGTTTAAAGCCTCCCCCGCCTCCGCTGCCGGCAATGAAATTGATTCTAAAGGCCGCATTAAAGGCCGCATGTGTATCGGTTTTAGGATAATCATATAAGGTTATGGAAACATCCGGCACATCCCGTCCATCTTTCCAATAACGGAGTCCGCCGGTTGCAAGGGCACGGTTAGGACCCATGGAACTGATTACGTGGTTTAAGGTAGAAAATGCATGAACGAATAAATCCCCTGCAACTCCGGTCCCATAGTCCCTATAGTTTCGCCATCTAAAAAAGCGTTTGGGCTCAAAAGGAACTTTGGGCGCTTTTCCTAGAAAGGTATCGAAATCAACGGTTTTTGTATCGGCATCGGGAGGGATGGGATATTGCCAGGCACCTTCTGCCGAGTAACGGTCGTTGTACATGTCCAACATGACCAAGTCGCCAATGGCCCCTTCTTCATATAATTGTTTTGCCTTTTCATTCCCAAGGGAGGACATGCCTTGGCTCCCGACCTGACAAATCTTTCCGCTTACTTTTTGTGCGTTGATGATGGCCTGACCTTCCTCAGGTTTTTGTACCATGGGTTTCTCACAGTACACATGTTTTCCTGCATTCAAAGCATCGATAGTGATCTTTTGATGCCAATGGTCCGGGGTGGCAATAATGACGGCATCGATTTCCTTTCGATTCAATATATCCCGATAATCCCTTGTTGTGTAAATGGATGCTCCCCAAAGATCCTTTGCCCTTTCTAATCGGCCTGTGTACAAATCGCACGCAGCAACTAATTGCACGCCATCCACTCTCAAAGCGGTCTGCGTATCATAAATTCCTTGGATTCCCGTGCCGATAAGTGCAAGGTTGATGTGGTCATTGGCCGAAAAGGAATTGGGTGTATGATTTCTGCTCAGTATCAATTTTTCCTCAAAGCCGGAGGCTAATAGAAATGGACTTGATGTTACGGCGGCTGAGGTCAAGGTAGCCTTTTTTAAAAAGGATCTTCGGGCGTTTTTCTTGCTCATAAACTAAACGGGCTTGGTTACTATTTGAATTCGTCGGTTTTAAAAATAGGAATTTTTAAACGATAAATCCGAAGTGAAAACCTTAGGAACTGTTATTTGGCCGCCCGATGTTCAAATATCTTTAGAAAAAGCATTGTATTCATTTTGCGGGCCCTATTCTTCGCTATCCAGGCCGTATCCCCTGAAAATAGCTCGTCTATTGTGGCAAACCACAGGTTTAACCAAATACCAAAGTGTTCCATGGACATGGTGTTTCCCATAAAATTATCGGTCTTTATGTGGGCCTTAATAGGGTCGCCGGTATACTTTCTTTTAAGGAACAATTGGGATTCCCAAAAATCGGTCAAGATTTCCAAATGGGCATCCCAATCAGAAATGATTCCATTGAAAATGGGCCCTAGGGTATCCTCTTTCCGCACTTTTTCATAAAAAGTGTTTACAAGGAGTGTTATATCTTTTCGGGTGTTGATATCCGGATTGCCGCTCATTTTCTTTTATTAAGGCTTTCTAGGAAAAAGGGTTAAATCTGCCCCAAGGTTTCCATCATAAAGGCATAAAGTTCCTGTATTTGTGGTTTGCCTTTTCTTTTGCCCATTCGCCCAAAGGTATAAAGTGCGAACCAAACGGCGACCAATAATACCATAAATCCAATCTGAAGTCCGTAGGGTTTGTTGAGCGATGCACTCACATAGGCCCAAATACCCACAATAATAAACAGGGTGGCGACTACAAAATGCAGAAACATGAAAAAGATTCACAGCGTTGGGTTTGGACCAAAAAAACCATAGATTTTGGATGTTCTATCGTCCAAGGCATCTATTTCAAGATGTAGCTGTGGAGAGCCAAAATGGTTGTTCTCCTCATTGAATTTTATGAAGATGTGATTGTCTAGGCATTTGACAAGAAAAGGGGCTTTTTTGATTTCGAGAAACTTTCGCAATAATACTTCCCTATTCCCTAAAATTTCGAGCTGAAACCGTGGCCTAAGGACAATATCATTGGATAGTTTCTTCATCAGTATTATATCATGGATGACATTCCATTTGTGCCGACGCCATTTCCGTTACCGGTTTTGGGGAAACATAGGGGATTCCCAATCCAAGTCCGCGCAGAATGAAAAGTGTTCCCATAAGAACCACGAAAACGGGTATCAGTCTTTGGATCCGTTTCTTAGCATTTCCTTTCAAAAATGCACTAAAATAAACGGCAGTGGTCATTAGGGGAACAGTACCCAGTCCAAAAAGCATCATGTAAAGGCTGCCCTGTGCCACCTCGCCCATGGCGATGGCCCCGAATAGAGCCATATAGACCAAGCCACAGGGAAGAAAACCGTTTAGGAATCCAATGGTCAAAAAGGTATCTGCCGATTTCTTTTTGAACTCTTGACCCAATCTACTTTTTATTTTTGATATGGCCCTATATACAGGGCGTCCCAATTGAAATCTGTTTAAGGTTTTGCTTGGAATCAGCACCAATAGGATCATAATAATACCAACGGCGATGGAAAGTCTTTGCTGCATTCCAAATACATACAGCCCTTTCCCCAAAAGCCCAAAAATCAACCCAATAATTCCATAGGCCAGTAGCCTACCTATGTGATAAAGGCTGATCTGTCCAAATTTTTTAAGATTGTTTTTACGATGCACAGGTAACATAAAGGCTATGGGGCCACACATGCCTATGCAGTGAAGACTTCCCATAAAACCTAATATGAGTGCAGAAAGGAGCATGAGTTCTAATAAGTAATGTTTTCTTTATGCAAATAATCCGTACCGTTGTAGTTCCAACTAACTTTAATGTCCCAGCGACCATCCAACAAGCGGTTGTCAGGTATGAGCAAATGGTTATTGGACAAACTTATGGGTAAGTTAAAATCCAATTGCTTATTAGATGGTCTGTATAGGGACACTGTGCCTTCAATTTCTTTTGGGTTCACTTTTTCTGGAAACGAATTTCAAGTCCGTCCGGACTTTTTCTCACTTGTAATTTATTGATGTCCTTGGTGGCATTGTTTTGGGCATCGATTTCTTTCTGATAGGCCAATTCCTGCCTGTAATAATCTTCCGTTACAAGGTCATGATTAGCACGATTATCCGTACTCATTCGTACCACAAAGAAGAGGATAAAGCCAATAAAACCTATAAATGCCAATACGATTCCTGTTCCCCAATTAAATTTCATCTGTTTATTTTTATTATTTATAGCTTCTTGGAGCCATAAAGGAGCAGAGGGTAGTTTCTACCAACTCATCTCCACTATATACCCCAACTTTTACTTTTTCCTTATCGCTTTTTACGGCGGCGTTGTTAATTTCTATAAAGAGCGTACCTTCTGCCAAATCCTGTGCGGGTACTTCAAAGTTCTCATTACGGACCAGTTTTACAGTTCCCTTGTGGGACATCAACTTGAAGCTAACGTCCTCCACAGGTTTGGTGGTTTTGTTCACCAACTTGTACGTGTACACATTGCTTATGATGTTTCCTTCCTTGTGCTCGTAGAGTTGGCCTGGCAACCGAAGAATATTCGCTTCCAGATCGTTTCTTAAAAACAGCATCCCTACCAAAACACCAATCAAAATGGTCAATACGGCAGAATACCCTTTTAATCGCGGCGTAAATTTGAACTTCTCCTTCTTGGTGATTTCGTCCTCGCTTGCATACCTAATAAGTCCTTTTGGGAGGTTTACCTTTTCCATGATGGTATCACACTCATCGATACAGGCGGTACAGTTAACACATTCCAGTTGGGTTCCGTTTCTGATATCGATGCCCGTAGGGCACACGTTCACACATTGAAAACAATCAATACAATCCCCATAGCCAAGGGCTTCCCTATCCTCATTTTTACGCCATTTTTTGCGGCCGTTTTCCGCCTCTCCACGTTTGTGGTCGTAGGCGACAACAATCGATTTATTGTCCAACAACACACCTTGCATTCTACCATAAGGGCATGCAATGATACAGACCTGCTCCCTGAACCAAGCAAATACAAAGTAGAATACACCAGTAAAGATCAATAGGGAGACAATAGTACTTAAGTGCTCAAAAGGCCCATCTGTAATATACCTGATCAATCGGTCGCTACCGATCAAATAGGCCAAGAATACATTGGCGATTAAAAATGAAATAACGAAAAAGATGAACCATTTTAGAACTCTTTTTCTAATTTTCTCAGCATCCCACGCTTGTCTGTCCAATTTTAGCTGCGCCCCACGATCCCCATCGATCCAATACTCGATCCTTCTGAAGACCATTTCCATAAATATGGTCTGAGGGCACATCCATCCGCAGAAAATACGTCCGAAGGCAACGGTAAACAGCGCGATAAAAATCACACCAATAATCATGGAAATAACAAACAGATGAAAATCTTGGGGCCAAAAGGGAAACCCAAAAATATTGAAACGACGTTCCAATACATTGAACATTAAAAATTGGTTGCCATTTATTTTTATAAATGGTGCGGCAAACAAAAAGGCCAGCAGAAAATAACTTACATATTTCCGATACTCGTAGAACTTGCCACTTGGTTTTTTTGGAAATACCCAAGCTCTTTTCCCTTCTTCGTTTATCGTTCCAATGGAATCCCTAAAGTTTTCTTGATCTTGTGCCATTACGGTTTAATTTGTCTTGCTTTTTTTAGGGATGGGAATTCTCTTGTTATTTGCTTTTGGTTGTTTAGTTTATTTTGAACCACCACATGCCAAATGTATATGGCATGTGATAATTCAATAGGATGGCGTTACTCTATCACGGTACCCTCCTCGTCAATCGTTTCAATAAATTCTAACGTATCTACTTCAACTTCTATCATGACCGAATCTACGGCGGGTGCTCCTTCTACATCCATGTGTGGGCTTACGATAATATCACCTTCCGGGGCTTTGGGATTGGCCGGAGTGGTTCCCTGAAAGTTAAGCACATAACTGGCTACTTGTGCCATCTCGACAGGCTTTAAACTCTGTTTCCAGGCAATCATACCTTTACCATCCCTTCCACCTTCCGAAATGGTGTTGAAAACTGATTTAATATCGCCTCCCAATATCCAGTTTTGATCGGTTAGGTTAGGATCGATTCCCCCACCACCGTCAGCCATATGACAGGCCACACAATTGGTTTCGAAAACGGTTTTACCAGCGGCAATATCAGATGCATCGGTCAATAGTTCTACGGTATTAACATCCACCAGATCCTTGGCATTTTTCTTGTATTCCGCTATTTCGGCTTCGGCTAAGGTGATCTCCGTAAGGTATTCGGTATCTTGATCGTAATCATGGAAAATATGGAAACGTACTAGGTACACTACGCCAAAAATGATGGTGGCGTAGAACATGTATACCCACCATGGTGGAAGCTTGTTATCCAGCTCGCGAATGCCATCATAGTTGTGGTCCAAGATGATTTCGCCTTCGGCCTCAATAGGTTTGGAACCCAATAGTTTCTTGTACATCTTCTTGCCCCAGGCCCATTCAAAGCCTTGTTCCTTGGAAGCCAAGTAGCGTTCCTTAGCCTCTTCCGATAGCGTCTGAAACATGACGTTCTCAATGGATGCCAGGATAAGCTCTATGCCCACAAGCAAAAGGATTATAAAGCCTAGAAAAAGTGCGACTATGGGTTGGTCTGGAAAGGCTGGTTTATCCCCTGAGTCTATAAAAAACTCCGTCAATCCAAATATGATAAAAAATAGTAGTGGAAGTCTGATCCACCAAGATCCTAGGTTCTTCATAATTCTATATTTTGTTGGTTGTTATTGTCTAGTGGAATCTCGCTCACCTCCTTAACATACTCCTTGGATGCGGTAAAGACCCACCAAAAGAGAACTACGAAGAAGACGAAGAAGATCATCAACGAAATCATTGGGTAGGTGGCCACCCCCTCAATGTTTTCCATATATCCTTTTACAAACTTTAGCATGGCTATTTATTTTCTGATATTAATTCGTTTGTTTCCTTAATTTTTATATCCGTACCCAATCGTTGTAGGTAGGCGATCATGGCAACAATTTCCCTGTCGCGCATTTCTATGAATTCCTCCCCGTTTTCAGCGGCGTATTTTTTATCCGCCTCGTAGGTCGATGCAAAATCGGGATCGCTGTAAAGATTCTTCTCTATTTGTAGGGCCTGTTCGCTCATACTGGCTTCGGCATTGGCAATATCCTCATCGGTATAAGGTACTCCCAAGGTAACCATGGCCTCCATTTTGTCCTGAACCCCACTTCTGTCATGTTTGTTGCGTACCAACCACGAGTAGGAGGGCATTATGGAACCGGAAGAGGTCGTTTGCGGATCGTACATATGGTTCAAGTGCCAGTTATCCGAATACTTTCCACCAACACGTAGCAAGTCCTGACCTGTTCTTTTACTTCCCCATAGGAATGGATGGTCGTATACGAACTCACCTGCCTTGGCATATTCTCCATAGCGTTCTACCTCACTTCTAAAAGGCCTGATCATTTGGGAATGACATCCTACACAACCTTCTCTTATATATAGGTCCCTTCCTTCTAACTCTAAAGGTGTATAGGGTTTTACACTGGTGATGGTAGGAATATTGGACTTCACCATAATGGTAGGTACAATTTGTACAATACCCCCAATGAGAATGGCTACGGTAGCCAAGATGGTCAATTGGATAGGTTTACGCTCCAACCAAGTGTGAAAGGTTTCCCCAACAGTCCGACCTTTTGATACTCGTGTAAGGGCAGCGGCTTCGGCCAACTCGTCCTCCACTTTTTGTCCTGATTTTATGGTTACAACGATATTGTATACCATTACGATGGCACCTACGATGTAAAGGCTACCGCCAATGGCTCGCATCCAATACATGGGGATGATCTCGTTTACGGTTTCCAAGAAGTTACCGTAGACCAAGGTTCCATCCGGATTGAAATCTTTCCACATCAATGCCTGTGTGAAACCGGCGACGTACATAGGTAGGGCATATAATATGATACCCAAGGTTCCGATCCAGAAATGGAAGTTTGCCATTCCTACGGAAGCCAAACGGGTCTTGAACATTTTAGGAACCAACCAATAGATCATACCAAAGGTCAAGAAACCGTTCCAAGCCAAGGCACCTACGTGTACGTGGGCAATAATCCAATCGCTAAAGTGGGCTATGGCGTTTACGTTCTTTAAGGAAAGCATTGAACCTCAAAAGTGGCCATACCATACCCGGTAATCGCAACCACCATAAATTTAAGCGTAGGATCCGTACGCACCTTGTCCCAAGCACCCCTCAAGGTCAAAAGACCATTGATCATACCACCCCAAGAAGGAGCTATCAACATAACTGAAAAGGCTACCCCAAGGTTTTGAGCCCAATCCGGCAATGCGGAGTATAATAAGTGGTGAGGTCCTGCCCGAGATATATATGAATATCAAAGACCAAAAGTGTACGATCGAAAGTCTATAGGAATATACAGGTCTGTTAGCCGCTTTGGGCACAAAATAGTACATCAATCCCAAGAAAGGGGTTGTCAAGAAGAAGGCAACCGCGTTATGGCCATACCACCATTGTACCAAGGCATCCTGAACCCCCGCGTATACGGAGTAGCTCTTTAAGGCGCTTACCGGTAACTCCAAACTATTGAAAATATGCAGTACCGCTACGGTTACAAAAGTGGCCAAATAGAACCAAATGGCAACGTATAAATGGCGTTGTCTTCTTTTGATCATAGTGCCAATCAGGTTGGCCCCAAAGGCTACCCATACAAGGGCAATGGCAATATCTATGGGCCACTCCAATTCTGCATATTCCTTAGAAGTTGAAAAGCCCAACGGCAACGTAATGGCTGCGGCCACAATGATCAATTGCCAGCCCCAAAAGTTGATGTTGCTCAGCACATCGCTGAACATCCGTGCCTTTAGTAACCGTTGGGTCGAGTAATACACACCGGCAAAAATGGCATTACCTACAAAGGCAAAAATGACCGCGTTGGTGTGCAAGGGTCTTAAACGGCCAAAACTTAGCCAAGAAATTCCGTCCGTGACATTCGGAAAAAGGAACATAAAGGCCAATAATAGGCCGACGGACATACCAACAATACCCCAAAGCATCGTGGCATAGATGAACTTTTTTACGATTTTGTTATCGTAATAAAACTGCTGTACTTCCATAGTTGATTAGTTATTTGATTCTATTGATGTATCCATATTGGATTTTTGTAAACTCTTTTTTTGTTTTACCAGTTCGTCCTCGAAGAGCATTCGGACTGATGGCGTATAGGAATCGTCATATTGCCCGTTCTTCACCGAGAAAATAAAAGCTGCAAAAAAGACCATGGCGACGATGATACTAATGGCCAATAACACATATATAACACTCATACCTACCTGAATTTCGGGGTAAAATTACCGTTGTTGGTTCCCTTTAAATATGACATTTATCAGTTTTAAATATTTTCTTCAATTCCATGTTTTCCAGGGGTTTTTATTTCAATTTTCTGCCCTGTAGGTTGGTCATTATCGTTGTAAACCCAACCACGCTGATGGAGCTCAAGGGCATTAAAATTGCCGCGATGACCGGTTCCAATTGCCCGGTAACCGCAAAATAGAGTCCTACCACATTGTAAAGGAGCGACAGTAAAAAGCTGAGTTTTATTATTTTCATGGCCTTTTTTGAGGCGATGATGTATTGATATAATTGCTGGAATTTTGAGGCATCCAAAATACCATCACATGCAGGGGAAAAAACATTGATGTTCTCCGATATAGCAATACCCACTTCCGCTTGGGCGAGGGCACCTGCATCGTTCAATCCGTCACCCACCATAAGGACTTTTTTGCACTGTTCTTGTAAAGAAGTGATAAAGGCTAGTTTGTCCTCCGGTTTTTGGTTGAAATACAACGGAGTCAATTTGGGTAACAGTTTTTCCAAGTTTCGTTTTTCGCCCTCGTTATCCCCCGAAAGAATAGCCAATTGCAGTTGTCCCGCCATTTGTTCAAAGACTTCGGTAACACCTTCCCTATATTGATTGTGGAATACATATTTACCTTTATAGGTATTGTTGCTCGCCACATGCACGGCGGTGTTCAAACTGTCCGAAACCTCTTCCTTGCCTACAAATTCAGAAGAACCAATCTTTATATGTTTGTTCCCCTTACTACCCTCCAGTCCTTTGCCAAGGTGTTCCTCATAATCGTCCAGGGTGTAAATATTATGATCAGACAAAATATCATATAAGGTCCTGCTCAATGGGTGGTTAGAAGCCCTAAGGGTATTTTTTAGAAGGGATTCCTCTTCGGGTGTCAACGGCATGCCTTGGTAGGTGGCCGTACTTTGTTTGGAAGTGGTAATTGTCCCGGTTTTATCAAAAATAGCTGTGTCTACCTGTGCCAATTGTTCAATGGCACTGGTATCCCTTAAGTAGAATTTTTTTTGACCAAAGATGCGAAGCATATTACCCAAGGTAAAGGGCGAGGCCAAGGCTATGGCGCAAGGACACGCTATGATAAGCACCGCTGTAAAAACATTCATCGCCAAGGATGGGTCAAAATATATCCAATACGAAGTGGCCAAAAAAGCAATGGTCAATACCCCAATGGTAAATCGTTTTCCAATGCTATCGGTAATGTTTTGGAATCGGGTGGACTTGTCCGTTTTAAAGACCGAATTGCTCCAAAGCTGGGTAAGGTAACTTTGGGAGACCGATTTTAAGGCCTCGACTTCTATGGGGCCGTTCATTTGTCTTCCCCCTGCGAATACCTTATCTCCAAATTCCCGTTCTACAGGGACCGATTCCCCCGTTACAAAACTGTAATCAATTTGTGCCTTTCCCTTATAGTGAATACCATCAACTGGAATCAGTTCTTCATTTCTGATCAATAGCAGGTCACCTTGTTTAATTTCGTGGACTTGAACGCTTTCCTCGGTGCCATCATCATTTATTTTGGTGACTGCGATGGGAAAGTAGGATTTATAATCCCGTTCAAAAGACAGGAAGGAATAGGTCTTTTGTTGAAAAAATTTCCCAAGCAGTAGGAAGAAGACCAATCCTGTAAGGGAATCAAAAAAACCGCTTCCCCAATCGAACATGATTTCAAGGGTACTTCGTACAAAAAGGACCAAAATCCCCAATGAAATTGGAACGTCAATGTTCAGGATTTTGGAGCGTAGCCCTTTATAGGCCGAAACAAAGTAGTCCGCTCCCGCATAAAAAACGACGGGTAGCGAAAAAGCGAACATCAACCATCTGAAAACTACTTCGTACTGATTCAACCAAAACTCACCACCGGAGGTTTTGCTGGAGCTTAGATCAAAATAATCGGGAAAAGATAGGAACATCACATTGCCAAAAGCAAATCCGGCTACGCCCAACTTATATATAAGGCTTCGGTCAACCTTCTTCTCCTTTCCGTCAATATCTTCTAAGGATATATAAGGTTCATATCCTATCCTTGCCAATAGTAACACTACATCCTTTAAAGAGGTTTTTTGGCTATCATAGGCGATTCTAACTGTTTTCTTTGAGAAGTTTACCTGCGATGAGGATATGAACGGGTTCAGCTTGTTCAGGTTCTCCAAAACCCAAATACAGGAGCTGCAATGAATCAATGGAACATATAGATTTACGATCTGGAGGTTGCCGTCATTGAATTCCGTTAATTTTTCAATGATGCTTTCGGTTTCCGAGAAAGTCATATTTACCTTCAATCGTGGTGGGCGTAGAACCTGCTGAAGCCTGTATGTCGTAATAATAAGAGAGATTGTTTTCCGAAAAAATCTCGTAGACCGTTTTGCATCCGTTGCAACAGAAGCATTTTTCGTCGTATTCGATACTGTCGGAACCGCAATCATCACCACAGTGATAACAGGGTTGTTTTTCCATAATTCATTTGCTAATACCTGATGGCAAAGATGTAAATCCATGCCCTCAAAAGATATGATATTTATCAGGTTTTATGTACCTTCAAGATGTTAAATTTGTAGAGTCAGGTAAATTTTAGTCAAATGGAAAGCAGATGTGAAAATTGTATCATCCGGCAATTTAACTCCTTACGGGCCATGTCCAAAGAGGAACTAAAACGGGTGTCCGATTCAAAAACTACCAAGGTCATTAAAAAAGGCGAACCTATTTTCCAAGAAGGGGAAAAATTGGATGGCGTATTTTGTGTACGTGACGGAGTTTCCAAGCTATCCAAGTTGAGTGCCAATGGTAAAGATCAAATTGTTAAGCTTGCGAGTAAGGGGGAGGTCATTGGGCAACGCTCCGTGGTGGCCGAAGAAAGTGTAAACTTAAGTGCAGTAGCCGTTAGTGACATGGAGGTATGTTTCATACCGAAGGAAGGCATCGTTTCTACTTTACACACCAATCCCAATTTCACACTGGAGGTTTTAAGGCATATGGCACATGATCTTAAAGAGGCCGATGATGTTATTGTAAATATGAGCCAAAAAAATGTAAAACAGCGAATGGCCGAAGCCTTTTTATATTTGAAGAACAATTTTGGAGAGGACGAGGAAGGCTTTCTAAAATTGATACTTTCTAGGGAAGATATTTCTAACGTAGTAGGCACCGCCATCGAATCCTGCATACGTATCATTTCAGAATTCAAGAAAAAGGGATACCTAAAGACTTCGGGAAAAAAGATTGGAATTACAGATGAAAAGGCCCTTACAAACCTAGTCGAGGGATTTTAACACACCTTTTTTAAAAGCTGATAATTGTCATAGTTTCCACCGACAGCGCCCATTACTTTTATCATCGATATTAAGTTGATAAATGGATGAAGAATATTTTAATTCCCACGGACTTTTCGGATAATTCCTGTAATGCCATTAAGTATGCGGTTTCCATGTTTTGGGACCAGGAATGTACCTTTTATTTATTGAATACCTATACACCTGCCATTGCGGGTAGTAGGTTCATGGCAGCTTCTTTTGAAGAAAGTATGCTCACCAATAGTGCGGCCAAGTATTCCCAAAGAGGTCCGGATAGTCTACTTGTGAGAATCACGAATGATTATGATAACAAAAAGCATCAATTTAAGACCATTTCATCCTTTAGTTTATTGGTAGATGAGGTCATCGAAAGTATATCCGCCTATGATATCGATCTCGTTGTTATGGGTACTAAAGGGGCAACTGGAATGGAAGAGGTTTTTATGGGTAGCAATGCAGTAAGGGTCATCAAATCAGTGAAGGATTGCCCGGTATTGGCCATTCCACAAAATTTTGAGTTTCAAAAACCAACTGAAATTGCTTTTGCGACGGACTTTACAAGGTTTTATACCAAGTCTGAACTAAAACCTTTGGTTGAGTTGGCCAATATTTTTGATGCTACGGTACGTATCGTACATGTACAATATGAAATAAGGACACTTTCAGAGCTACAATTGTTCAATTTAGGGATGCTACGAAAGTATCTTGGAGAGGTAGAACATTATGTGCACACGGTGTCCGAACTTAATTCCGTTTCCAAGACACTGGAAGTATTTTCTAAGGAAATGGATATTCATTTGTTGGCCATGCTGAACTATCAGCATAGCTACATGGAGCAATTAATACGGGAGCCTGTGGTAAAAAGGGTGGCTTTCCACACTCAGATACCTCTATTGGTAATTCCGAGTTGGGCATGACATCAAACTTAAAGGAATCCAGTAACAAGGACAACGTATTACTTTCTAATTGATTCGGTTCCCTATCGGATTGTCTTCGTAGAAGTCCTTAAAAGTCTTATCTGTAGTGTAGTTATCCGTTAAAACCTTATACACCATATAAACAACAAGTGCCTGCCCCAACACGGTACAGTAAAATACCCAATTAAAGGGAAGGTTCATCACGGACATTATAGTTACCGTGACTAAGGCCAAGGTTGTAATTACTATCCAAACGTACACTGAATCTTTCATTTTTATCTGTAAGATAATGGTTAAGGGTTGCAGAATGCGTTAAAGGATTTCTAAAAAATGAGTTACTAATTGTGGACCAAAATCTATCGGTTTCCGGAATCGTGTTTTTAAAATCTATTTCCAAAGGATTTTGGTTTGTCTTTGCAAAGTAATACCAAAGTGTTGCCGATAGGGCCGGAGTAATATCCGAGTGGTCCCATAAATTGTTTTCGCCATAGGTAGTACCGAAATTTGCCGTATAGGGTATGCCTTTGGCATTTTCTGAAATGGAACTTTGAATAGATGTCTTTTCAATATTTTCCGGAATCCCTTCCGAAAGATCGAATCGCTGAATGCTATTAAATGCCACAGCCATTTGGGCGGTGCCTTCCAACCAAATCACATCCTTATCTTCGTCAAAGCAATATCCGTAAATCAGTTCTCCACTTAAGGTGGCGGTTTGTTCATTAATGAACTTGTTGGCTTGAAACAGCACATCGTCAGATAGCTCATTGAATATCATTTTACTTAAGGAAAATACATCTAGCGCATAGGCATAATCCGGGTTTTACGGCCAGGCCATTAAAACGCCCAATTCTTGGTCCCATCGATTATTTTGTAGAAAGCTTAAGAGGTTCTTATGGAATTCGTCATACCCTTGTACAGCATGAAAAGCCGTAATCATACCTTCCGTAACATTTGGGATTTCTGTTCCGTCAGGATTATATCCACCTTTTAAAGCTCCGTTCTCCATTTGAAGGGAACGCAACCAGGTTTCCAATTTGAGGGAAAGTGAGTTGTATTTTCCAGATTGATATGTGTTCTCATATTGATTTAAGGCAATCAATAACCAGGCATTATCCCCCATCCATATTCTTTCAGGTTCGGAACCATCAGAATTTCTAAATTGGTAAAAGCCACCAGTTTGTGATAATTCTGTGTCTGAAATGGATTCATAATAATCTAAAATCATTTCGGCATTACCTTTCATGCCCTCTTGCATAAAGAAAATAGCGGCAAGGGCATTATCATACAAGGAAGTAAAGCCGAGATATCTCGGTACTTTCCAATAGGCCGGAAGGCTGTTGCCTGTTCAAAATCCAATTGGTGAACGCTACATCAAAAACTTGGGATTTTTGGATTGTTTTTTCAGATTCCGTTGCTATTTCCTGATCTAAGGAAACCTTTAAGTCTTCATGCAGGGTAGTAACGTCCTCTTTGCTACAAGAGGATAAAATAATAATGAAGAATGAGAACGCGATTAATCGTAGGTTCATGTAGTAGGTCTAAATAGATTTGGACTTACAAATTACGATGCTGAATGGTACAAGCGGAAAACTATCGACCAAGTCAGCCAATTATCGATATTACTCTATTTGGATTTATACTGAACTGATTATCCAGTATTTAATCGATATTTCAGGAATGAATAGCATTTCATTTCAAGGAGAAAAATGGACTTTTTGACCCTTCATAATTTATAAAAGATCCCTTAATATTAATTTTCCTTTATTATCTTTGCCATGTTGTGTTGTGTCCCTAAAGTAATTTTGGGACAATGGTAAGAATAGGATTATACCTGTTTTACACCAATGAAAGGCTTTCCATTTGGGAGGCTTTTTTTGTTTTGGCCTCTTTTAAGGTAGGTCGTGGAGAATGTAATGCACCAAGGATGAAGCTAGTTTTGCCGTTTGGTTATCCAAGTCGAAATCTGGATTTAACTCTGCAATATCCAAGACCCTAAGTTTACCAGAGCCCATGATTGTCTTTAAAGACTCCAATACTACATCCGGGGTGAAACCCATAGGGGAAGGAGCACTTACTCCAGGGGCATAGGCAGAAGAAAATCCATCAAGGTCAATGGTCACATAAATATGGTCTACACTGCTGGTAAAGGCATTGATCCAAGCATTTAATTCATTATGAAATTGGATTCTAAAGGTTTCTCTCATGATATATTGGGCATCCAATTCCCTTGCCGTTTCAAATAAAGTTGGGTCATTGGCATCTTTTCTAACCCCCAGGCATAGGTATTTGAAAGGAGTCCCCTCTTTTTTGCAATCTTGGGCAATTTGATAAAATGGCGTACCCGAATTATTTACTATTTCATTATCACCATCTAAATTGCTTCTTAGGTCAAAATGGGCGTCAAAATTAATAATCCCAATAGTTTCGGACTTTGATACATGTTTTTTTAGCCCATTGTAGGTGCCATATGCCATATCATGTCCACCCCCAAGAATAATGGGAAAGTGATTTTTTTGGAGCAGTTGAAATATAGATTCCGAGAGGTGTTGCTGTGCTGTTTCCATATCTCTATCCGCACAGTTTACGGTACCTGCATCTAGTACGTTTACCTCATTGGGCAGATGGTTGGGGAGCTTGCCCAATTGCTTTCTAATAGCATCTGGGCCATTGACGGCACCTATTCGTCCCTGGTTTCTTTTTACGCCCTCTTCACATGCATATCCTAATATGGAAAAGGATTTTTCCGTAGTATTGATTGAAATATCGCCAATGGGTAGACATAAAATCTTTTCATGCAAATACAGCTGATGGCTAGAAGGTCTGCCGGAGTATATATTCGATAAAGTTTCTGAATAACTTTTCATCTGCTACTTTAAATTCTTCAACCGGATTATAAATACCCTTCTAAAATTCCCTAGTGCTTAATTTTTTGAGTTTTGGTCTTGAATAAGGGTTCAACAATATGGTCTTCTACTAAGTTAGGTAAATTAATATGTAACGAGGGTGTCCGCTCCATTTCCCTTTTTATGGCAAACATAGCTTCTTTGTTCCGAGCCCAGCTTCTACGGGCTATTCCATTGTTAACGTCAAAGAACAACATGCTTTTTAAACGGTTCGATGCTTCCGCTGTCCCATCCAGGACCATTCCAAAGCCTCCATTGATGACTTCGCCCCAACCTACACCGCCACCGTTGTGAATAGATACCCAAGTGGCACCCCTAAAACTGTCACCAATAACATTATGAATGGCCATGTCCGCAGTAAATTTACTTCCATCGTAAATGTTACTGGTTTCCCTATAGGGACTGTCAGTGCCACTCACGTCGTGGTGATCTCTTCCTAGGACAACCGGAGCAGAAATTTCACCGGATTTTATAGCTTGGTTGAATGCCTCGGCAATCGTGGCTCTTCCTTCTGCATCGGCATATAAAATACGGGCCTGTGATCCTACAACCGAGACTATTTTCTTCAGCCTCCTGTATCCATTTGATGTTGTCCTCCATTTGTTGCTGAACTTCTATGGGTGCGGTTGATTTTATCCGTTGCATTACCGCAAGCGCAATTTGATCTGTTTTTCTCAAATCCTCCGGATTTCCTGAAGTACAAACCCATCGAAACGGACCAAAACCATAGTCAAAACACATGGGTCCCAATATATCTTGAACATAAGACGGATATTTAAAATCAATCTGGTTTTCTGCCATTACCTCTGCACCGGCCCTGGAAGCTTCCAACAAAAAGGCGTTTCCATAATCAAAGAAATAGCAACCTCTATCGGTGTGCTTGTTGATGGCATTGGCATGTCTTCTTAGCGACTCCTGGACCTTGTCTTTGAATTGTTGAGGATTGGAACTCATAAGGTCATTGGATTCCTCATAACTAAGTCCTACGGGGTAGTACCCACCTGCCCATGGGTTATGTAAGGATGTTTGATCCGATCCCAAATGCACAAAAATGTTTTCGCTATAAAAGCGCTCCCAAACATCCACTACATTTCCTATATAGGCCAAGGAAACAATTTCTCTTTGCTCGATGGCGGTTTTGGTTCGCTCAACAAGGCTGTCTACATTTTCCAAAAGTTCATCGACCCATCCCTGCTCATATCGTTTTTTGGCCGCTAAAGGGTTAACTTCGGCGCATACGGTTATACATCCTGCAATATTTCCTGCTTTCGGTTGTGCCCCGCTCATACCTCCAAGTCCGGCCGTAAGAAATATTTTTCCTTCGGGTGTTTCTCCGGATTTTAATACTTTCCTAAAGGCGTTCATGACCGTAATCGTGGTACCATGAACAATTCCTTGCGGACCAATATACATATAGGAGCCAGCCGTCATCTGACCGTATTGCGTAACTCCAAGGGCATTAAAACGTTCCCAGTCGTCCGGTTTGGAATAATTTGGAATCATCATACCGTTGGTCACCACCACTCTTGGAGCTTCCTTGGAGGAAGGAAACAAGCCCATGGGATGCCCGAATAGATATTAAGCGTTTGTTCTTCGGTCATGATGGACAGATATTGCATCGTAATGAGATACTGGGCCCAATTCTGAAAAACAGCACCATTCCCTCCGTAAGTGATTAATTCTTCCGGATGTTGTGCCACAGCTGGATCCAAGTTGTTCTGGATCATTAACATAATTGCGGCCGCTGGAGATGTCTTTGCGGGATACTCCGAAATGGGTCGGGCATATATAGCGTAGTCTCGGTTTGAATCGGTACATATAGATACGGCCAAATTCCAAAAGCTCCTGTGCAAATTCTTCAGCAAGTTCTTTATGCCATTCCTGGGGAAAATAACGGAGTGCATTCTTAATGGACAATTTTTTTTCCTCGTTGGATAAAATGTCCTTTCTTCTTGGGGCGTGAGATACATCTAAAGAGCGTCCTTTTTTCTTTGGTAATTCATACGGGATACCCGCCAAAATCTGTGCTTTAAAATCCTTGCTCATTCTTTTAGGCTTTATGCTTGTTGTAAACCAATTCTCCGTTTTTCCATACCATGCAGGGCTTTAAATTCCCTTGGTTGTATAGAATTTCCTGGTAATTATCGGTATGGAAAAGGCTAAAATCCGCCGAAATCCCTTTGCCAGTTTTCCTCAGTCCTCAAGGCCCAAAGCGGCGGCTGCCCTTACGGTAATTCCAGCCAAAACTTCGGCATTGGATAATTTTTCAAAAGCGCCCAATATGGCAGCTTGGGTCAATAAATCTCCCATAGGGGCAGAACCCGGATTGTGGTCGCTTGCAATGGCCAATGTTGCACCTGCGTCCAACAGTTTTCCGGCAGGCGTAAAATTACAACCAAGTCCCAAAGAGGCTCCGGGTAGGGCCGTGGCAATTGTGTTACTATTGGCTAATAGTTGAATTTCGGCATCCGTACTCGCCTCTAAATGATCGGCACTTATGGCCCCGAAATCAACGGCCACTTTGCTGCCTCCAGTGGAAAATTGATCCGCATGTACCGTGATGTCAAAACCCATCTGTTTGGCCGCTTTAAAATAAGGGGCAATTTCCTCCGGCGAAAAGGCACTTTCCTCTATAAAGGCATCGATTCTGTTGGTAAGTCCTTTTTCTTTTAATAATGGAAGAATGATTTCGGATAATTCTTTTAAATAGTCCGCTTTGGAACCCTTGTAGTCCTTGGGATACATATGGGCGGCCGAGACACGTAGAAATAAGGTCCGAGGGTGTTTCTTTGTTCGCTTCCCTTATGGCCTCCAACATTTTAACCTCCTCTTGAATGGACAGGCCATAACCACTTTTTACCTCTAAGGTGGTGATACCGGTCTTAAGATGCCGATTGGCCAATTTTGCCGTCTTTTTTATCAAGGTTTCCTTGTCCGCCTTTCTCGTTTGTGTAACCGTGTCCCAAATACCCCCTCCCGCTTTGGCAATTTCCAAATAGGTTTTTCCGGAATTTCTAAGGGCGTAATCGTTCGCCCTGCTTCCTCCAAAACAAATATGGGTATGCGCATCGATAAATCCAGGGAGACAAACATGGGCCCCGGTCAGTTCATGACACTCGGCGGAAGCATGTTCTTTTTTAAGGGAATCAAAATTTCCCGTGGCTATCACTTTTCCTTCGGAAACTAAGATTCCCGCTTCTTCAATAATCCATAATTGACTATCAGATAAAGGTCCTTTTAGGGGCAACGCCTCCATGGTCAGTAATTGTTTAAAAGGTCCGATTAATTGCAATGCTTCCATGTACTAATAGCTTTCAAATTCAGTTGAATATTTCGTTTTGAGCGAAATGTTTCTATTTTTTTCAACTTTTTCAATGACCGATATGATTGTTTTGTTTTGTATCATTTCAATGCCCTTTTCGATATCATCCGAAAAAACACGATCCTTCTCGGCAAAAGATACTTGTTTTCGCACGGTTTTGTGTATTTCATCCGAGAAAGATTCCTGATTTCAAAGGCTTTCTATATTCAAAGGCCTGAGCGGCCGTCAATAATTCTATAGCCAATATTTTCTCTACATTTTCTATGACCCTAAGCGCTTTTCTCCCGCCGATGGATCCCATACTCACATGATCCTCTTGACCTAAAGAAGTGGGAATACTATCGGCACTGGATGGAAAACACATGCCCTTGTTTTCGCTGGCCAGGGCGGCACTCGTATACTGTAATATCATATAACCGGAGTTGATGCCGGTGTCCTTCATCAATAATTTAGGAATTCCGGGGCTATTCCCCTCCAAGGCCAAATAAATACGTCAGTCCGAGATGTTACCTACCTCTGAGGCGGCCAAGCAGGCATAATCCAAGGCTAAGGCCAAGGGCTGTCCGTGAAAGTTACCACCACTTATTGTGAGTTCCTCATCGATTATTACGGGGTTGTCCGTAACAGAATTCAATTCGGTTTCCAGTAATTCCTTCAAGTGTAACCAAGCATTACGTGATGCCCCATGCACTTGGGGAATACACCTCAGGGAGTAGGGATCCTGTACACGATCACAGTCTATATGATCTTCCATAATTTCCGACCCTTTTAGCAATCGCTTCACCCTTCGGGCAACGTGTATATTCCCTTTAAAGGGTCGTAATTCATGTAATTCTTTATAAAAAGGTTTCACGGAACCTTGTAGGCCTTCAATCATCATGGCACCAATGATATCGGCTTGTGATAAAAGAGAATGGAGTTTTTCCACGACCTTAACGGCATGGGCCGCAATGAATTGGGTGCCGTTAATAAGTGCAAGCCCCTCCTTTGGTCTCTAAGTCTATGGGGTCAAGCCCCGTTTTATCAAACATGTTTTGGGTCTCCATAACCACGCCATCATAAACAACCTTGCCTAAGCCTATGAGTGGTAGGAACAAATGTGACAAGGGAGCCAAATCACCCGACGCCCCTACGGAACCCTGTGAGGGTACCACTGGAATGACATCATTTTCAATATGCCGAGATAATGCGTTTAAGTGTACTAAGGGAAATTCCGAATATCCCTTGGCCAAGGAATGGGCCTTTAAAATCAGCATGATTTTAGCAAGTTCTTTGGAAATGGGTTCGCCCACACCCACGCTATGGCTTTTAAGGATGTTGCTCTGTAAAATTAGAGTCTCCTCTTTGGAAATTTTAGTGGTGCAAAGAGGCCCAAATCCAGTATTGATTCCATAGACTGGCTGTCCTTTTTCCACAATTGCTGAAACAACCTTGGCACTGTTTTCAATTCGCTGTTGGATAGCTTCGGAAAGTACTGTTGTAGTAGCTCCTTTTTCTATATCTAAGACCTTTCCTACAGTAAGCCAGTCTTCTCCAATTTTAAATGATTTTGAGGCCACAATTTACATTTTGAATATTAGTTTTATAAAGATATTGCTTAGGTTTGATAATTGCCAATACCATTTTAGTGAACAGTTAATTACTATGAGTTCTCAGATAGAATTACGCCACCTTACCTACTTTTTGGCGGTAGCCGATGAACTACATTTTAGGAAGGCAGCCGATAAGCTTTTTATTTCACAACCAGGACTGTCCCGTCAAATAAAGCAAATGGAAGAAATTCTTCAAGCCGATTTGTTCGTTAGGGACAAAAAGAAGGTGTCCCTAACCCCAGCAGGACATTATTTAAAAAGTCAGGCCGAAGAAATTTTTGGGCAATTGAAAGAAACCAAACGTCAATTGCAGTTGATAGGAGAGGGAGATACAGGAGAAATCCGAATCGGATTTTTGGGTTCCGCCATGCAGGATGTCATACCAAATCTACTATTAAAATTAAGGGATAAATTCCCAAAGATAAAGACGTCATTGGAGGAATTGTCCAACTTGAAACAAGTGGATGCTGTTTTAAAGGATACATTGGATATAGGTTTTGTAAGATTGGCCAGGATTCCGGCAGAATTGTATATGAGGACTGTTTATGAAGATACATTTTCATTGTATCTCTACCAGAAAGTTACCCCATGTTAACTAGGGAATATAAGGGGATGGGTCGATTCTCAGAAGACAATTTCATTCTGTTTAGTCAGGAGTATAGTCCCTATTACTATGAAACGATTATGAGTATCTGTTCCGATGCGGGTTTTGTACCTAAAGTCTCTCATAAATCGGTACATGCGCAGACCATATTTAAATTGGTGGAAAATAATTTAGGAATTGCCATTGTACCTACAGCATTACAGTACGGGTTTCAAATGCGGGTAAAGTTTATAGAGTTAAAGAATATTGAACAAAGGGCTTTATTGTCTGTGATTTGGAAAAAGGAGCGTAAAAACCCAGTATTGCAAAACTGCATTGATCTTTTATTTCAGAAGTAAAAGAAACAAAAATCAATTTGTGCCTTTTTAAATGCAGTTATTGGTTATTTATTCATGTACTATGAAGCGTATTTTTAAAAGACTAAAATTTAAACTATGATATTTGATTTAATCAAAAAAAGAAGGTCGGTTTTTCCGCCTCAATATATAGACAAGGAGATATCCAAAACCGATTTGGAAAGGATATTAGAAGCCGCTAATTGGGCGCCTACGCATAAAAAAACAGAACCTTGGCGATTTAAGGTACTGCGGGGTGAATCTAAGAAAGCCCTAGGACAATTCTTGTCTAAGAAATATGCGGAAACGGATCCAAGACCCAAACAGATGAAAATTAAAAAATTACAGTTCAATGCCGATCGATCTGCGGCGGTCCTAGCTATTTGTATGCAGCGAGATCTTAAAGAAAGTCTGCCGGAATGGGAGGAAGTGGCAGCGGTTGCCATGGCGGTACAGAATATGTGGCTATGCTGCACGGAATTGGGAATTGGGTGTTACTGGAGCTCCCCTGGAATTATAAAATACATGCACGAATTTTTTGATTTGGCCGAAGGGGAGAAGTGCCTCGGATTCTTGTATATGGGCTATTTTGAGGGTGATATGCCGGAATCTACCCGGGAACCCATTCAGGATAAAACCGTTTGGCTGGATTAGTCAAAATAAGGAAACAGCACTGACCTATATTCCCATGCTGTCACAATAAACAATCCCAAATACACGACGGCAACCACAAATTTCATAAAAGTTCCCGTCAGGAAACCCAAAAAGGAACCAAAAGCAGCTTTTAGTGCAGTTTTGTTATCTGCTTTCGCCGACAGTTCCCCAATAAAGGCCCCAACAAATGGACCTATGATTATGCCACCCGGGATAGGTGCTATCAAGCCTATGATGAGTCCGATCGTAGTGCCGATTACCCCAGCCCTTGTACCACCAAATTTTTTGGTTCCCATAGCGGGTATAATGTAATCCAACCCAAAAACAATCAGCGCAATGGTAAGGGTGGTACCCAAAACCCACCAATTGTTGGGTATGGCTTGGGTGAGGTATAACAATAAAAGTCCGATCCAACTTATAGGTGGCCCGGGAAGTACGGGCAGAAAACTTCCCAAGATTCCTACCAGCATAAAAACAAATCCTATTAATAAAAGTACAATATCCATAATTTATGAATAAGACTGTCTTTTGTCCACTTCGTTACAAAATAATGTAAAATAAAACCTTTACAATCCATCTTTCGTAAGTAGATTTGAAAACCAACTGAATTCCATGAAATCAAATAAAACAAAGCGCAAAAGATATATCCAATTGGTGTGTACACTTATGTGCTCTTTTTATTTGTTGGGTGTCTTTAATGGTTCGGTTTTGGAGATGCTGCACGAGATATCGCACATTGTAGCTCCAAAGACCCACTCCCATACGTTTGTTTTTGGACATGAAATAGTGGATTATTCTTCTTTAAAGGGCATGGCAGGACATTCCCATGAGGCACTTCAGGAACTTAAGGATTTGTTGGAAGCAAACAACCCCAAAAAGGACGACACCAAGAATACCTTTTCGGAGAAATTGGATAAGCATTTATCAGAAAAAGTTACTTTGAAAGTGCCCGCTGAAACTTCGTTTGAATCGCGGACCTCCTGGCATTATCAAGCGAACTATCACTTCAGATATCCAAAGCAGGAGTCCCCACCTCCCCAGTACATTTAGTTTAAAAAGGGTGATGCAGAAATTCGGAATTCATTTTTCGAAAAATTTCTAGTTGCCCAACATTCAAGTTTTTAGGCTAATCAATAAAATGTACTACAATATGAAATATAGTATTGCGGTAGTACTCGTGCTATCTATGGGTATGGCAACCGCACAAAATATAAAAGGGAAACTGGTAAATACATCGGATTCTCCCTTAGAGGACGCAGGAATTTTTAACAAAACCAGTGGACAACATAGTCATACGGATGCCACCGGACATTTCTTGCTGGATAGAACGTCAGTAGGTGATACCTTGTATTTTTCCATGCTTGGGTATGCCACGCAGACCAAAGTAATTCGACAGATAGATTTGGATACGCCGATAACGATAATTCTCGAAGAAAGCAGTATCTCATTAGATCAGATGGTGTTGGTGTCCAAGGTGGATGCACTAAGTAGATTGGTAGACGTAGATGTCAAAACCAATCCTGTAAAATCCTCCCAAGAAATCCTTCGTAAAGTTCCGGGTCTGATTATAGGGCAGCATGCGGGTGGCGGAAAGGCAGAACAGATATTTTTAAGGGGTTTTGATGTAGATCACGGAACCGACGTGGCGCTTAGTGTAGACGGAATGCCCGTAAATATGGTATCCCATGCGCATGGACAAGGGTATGCGGATTTACACTTTGTAATTCCGGAAACTATTGAAAATATCAATTTTGGAAAGGGACCCTACTATGCCGATCAGGGAAACTTCAATACGGCTGGATATGTCAATTTAAGATTGAAAAAAGTCTCGATCAAAGCATGGTTTCTACCGAGGTGGGTCAGTTTGGTACTCGAAGGTTTATGGGCATGTTCAACGTAATGGAAAACCAAAACAGTAGCGCCTATTTGGCTTCTGAACTTTACCTCACGGATGGTCCTTTTGATTCCCCTCAGGACTTTAATCGGATAAATATTTTAGGGAGATATAGATATGCGTTGCCAGGAGAACAGGAATTGGTACTTACCGCTTCACACTTTTCCAGTAAATGGGATGCTTCGGGTCAAATTCCACAGAGGGCCATAGATCAAGGACTTATTGGACGATTTGGAGCCATTGACGATACGGAGGGTGGACAGACCAGTAGAACCAATATCGTATTGAATCACAACAAGAACTTGGGGGTAGGTGAGTCGCTGGAAACCACGGCGTTCATTTCCCATTATGATTTTGAACTTTTCTCTAATTTCACTTTTTTCTTGGAGGACCCTGTGAATGGTGACCAAATACGGCAGTTTGAAGACCGAATGCTGGCGGGAGCCAAAACGGTGTATCAGAATAAAATGGCCAAATTAGGTACTATGGATTTTGAATATAATGCAGGTATCGGTTTTAGATATGATAATGTAAATGATAACCAATTATCTAGCACATTGAATAGGCAAGAACTTTTGGAGCGTCTTGCTTTTGGCGATGTGGATGAGATGAACGGATATGCCTTTGCCGGTGCTACCTTCCGGTCGGGAAAGTTTGCCTTTGAACCTGCATTGCGAATGGATTACTTTAGGTTCGATTATTATAATAAATTATCCACGCTTTATGATAATCGAAGCGAAGAAAAAGTGGCATTTAGTCCAAAGTTCAATACCATATTCAGTCCATCCCAAAACACTCAGATTTTTCTGAAAACAGGAATCGGATTCCACTCAAACGATACCCGTGTAGTGGTGGCGAATGGTGGTGAAGAAATACTGCCGGCGGCATATGGCGTAGATTTAGGTACCATTCTAAAACCAGTGGATAAATTGGTATTTAATGCAACGCTTTGGAGTTTGTTCCTGGATCAGGAGTTCGTCTATGTGGGGGATGCCGCAATCGTGGAACCTAGTGGTAAGACCGGAAGAATGGGTATTGAGGTAGGGGCTAGATACCAACCTTTGGAATGGTTATATGTCTATTCCGATGCCAATTTTACCCATGCCGGAAGTACAGAGGAGCCGGAGGGCGAGGACTATATTCCCCTTGCGCCGGATTTTACCATGTCCGGTGGGTTAACCTTGGGTGGAGGGCAAGGTCTTTCCGGTGGAATCAACTATAGGTATATTGATGATAGACCGGCCAACGAGGATAATTCAATTATAGCTGAGGGCTATTTTGTAACGGATGCTACTGTAAATTATAGCCTAAAGAACTGGACTTTTGGTTTAATTGTAGAAAATCTTTTTGATACGGAGTGGAACGAGACCCAATTTGCTACTGAAAGTAGATTGCGAAATGAAAGTATGCCGTTTGAGGAAATACACTTTACCCCTGGCACACCTTTTTATGTAAGGGGCAAAGTGACCGTAAACTTCTAAATGGAAATCCGTCAGAAAAAACACTGACGGATTTTTTCAATCATTTTTAACTAAAAAATTAGTTTAAACTAAATGTTTAGTTATATTTGTTTTATGTTAAACTAAAAAGATAGTTGAAAAATGAAGCAGTTAACAAAGGCCGAAGAGGAGGTAATGCAAGTATTATGGCAATTAGAGAAGTCAAATGTAGCCGGTGTCATAGCCGAGTTGCCGTGAACCCAAGCCGGCCTACAATACCATCTCCACCATCATACGGATTTTGGAAAGCAAGGGCTTCGTGGATCATGAGAAGGAAGGAAAGGGTTACCTGTACTTTCCAATCGTAAAAAGGTCAGATTACAGCAATCAAAGTATCAACAAATTAGTAGACGGGTATTTTCAGGGTTCCTTTAAAAGTATGGTCTCTTTCTTTGTAAAGAAGAATGATATGAATCTTAAGGAACTGGAAGCCATCCTTAAGGAGATGAAGAAGGAAGAGGGTTCCACCAAATAAAATTAGTCCATTTAATACAATAGAGATGATTCAATATATCTTAGAAATTATCGCCTTTCAATTGACCTTTTTGGTTATCTATGACTTCTTCCTAAAGAAGGAGACGTTCTTTCAATGGAACCGAGTTTATTTATTGACCACCTTCATTGGCTCCATGGCTTTGCCTTGGGTAAAAATCGAGGCCCTAAGAAGCGAGTCCCCTATCTTTAAAGGCTATTCTGAATATTTATGGAGCGTTCAGGAATCGCCCGTTACTATAGTAGAAGCTTCACAAGATTGGTTTTCAATTTCATAGTCCGAAGCAATTTTTGCACTTGGGTGTATGCTTGCCACCATCGTTTTTGCAATAAAATTATGGCGATTATATCGATTAAGGACTATTGGCAGCATGCGCTATTTTCCGGACCATACCCGGATTCTTATTCCAAAAAGTCATATAGCCTTTTCATTCTTTACATCCATTTTCTTAGGCGAGAGTATCAATTCAAAGGAAATAGAATCCATTGTAAAACATGAGTTGGTTCATATTAGGCAGCGCCACACCTTAGACCTCTTGTTTTTTGAGGGTATGCGCATTCTGAGTTGGTTTAACCCCTTGGTTTATATGTATCAAAACCGGTTGACGGAACTGCACGAATACATTGCCGACGCCCAAGTTCCAAAACAAGACCGACAGTCGCATTGTGAGATGCTATTATCTCAATCATTCGAAGTTCAAAATATTTCTTTTATCAATCCATTTTATAAATCATCATTAATCAAAAAACGAATAGTCATGTTACAAAAATCAAAATCTAAAAAAATCTGGCAGTTAAAATATTTGCTACTTGTTCCAATAGTCTTAGGCATGCTGGTTTATTCCTCTTGTGAAAGCGAATCTAATTCCAAGGAAGATACAAATAGCACTTCCTTAAAATCCATGAAGGTTCCCTTCAATGAAATTGATGTGGTGCCTATCTTTCCAGGGTGCGAGAACGTAGATGACCAACGTGCTTGTTTTAACGAAAAAATACAGATGCACATTGGCAAAAACTTTAGCTATCCGAGAGGAAGCTATAAAACAGGGTCTTGAAGGTAGGGTCAATGTTATGTTTACTATCAATGCCGAAGGAAATATTGTAGACATAAAAAAGCGAGGCCCACATCCTCTTTTGGAAGATGAAGTGGAGCGTATCATTTCCCGACTCCCGCAAATGAAACCAGGTTTAAAGGATAGTATCGCAGTGAACATACCTTACTCCATTCCCATAGTCTTTAAGTTAGATGGTACATCGGCTAAATCAATGTCGCAAAAAGGGCTTGATTCGGATTATGTTCCCTTTGGTCAGGTAGATGAGGTGCCCATTTTCCCGGGCTGTGAAGATGTATCTGACACACGAGCCTGTTTCAATGAAAAAATAATGGAACACATCAGCAAGAATTTTAGATATCCTGAAGAGGCTCAAAAAAATGGTATTCAGGGTAGGGTTAGTGCCATGTTCACCATTTCGGATAAGGGTATGGTCCAAAACCTAAAATTAAGGGGGCCTGATAAATTATTAGAGGATGAGGTACAACGCATCTTGGAACGTTTGCCCAAAATGGAGCCAGGTAAAAATGATGGAGAGCAAGTAGCAGTAGCTTATTCAATACCTGTAAATTTTAAGTTACAGGTTGAGGATGGTCAGACATCCAATGAGAAAAAGGTAAAAGACTATTTACAGGTAGCGGGGGCTTTGGCAGTTGAAAGAGGAGCAAGTGTTTTTAAGGGCCAAGTAATGGATCGTGAATCTATGGGAATCCCTGGTGTGGATATTTTGGTCGTTGGAAGTAATGAAGCGGCTATTTCAGATTTTGAAGGTCAGTTTAGTATTCCCGTATTGGAAGGGCAAATTTTAGAATTTCAGTATGAAGGACTACCGCCAAAAAGGGTACTGGTTTTCGGATAAAAAAATGAAGAGAAAGTTCATTTTCATTTTGGCTCTTGTATTTTACCAGGCTGATGCTCAATCCATAAAAATACAATTTGCAGACAGCCTATTTGTAAATGGCAACTATATAAATGCGATTAACGAATATTCCAAACTAGGTTTGGAGAAGGCATCTTTACAGATTGCAAGGGCGTATAATGCCATTGGGAATTTTGAAAAGGCCATCGCTCAATATAAAGCATTGGTCTCGGAAAATTCTACTCTTGGAATTGCCAAATTCGAGCTGGCCAAACTGTATCTAAAGACGAAGAAATATTTCCGAGCAAAAGAATTGTTAGGTATTCTAACGGCCGAATTTCCGAGAGAATCCTGAATATCACTTTTATTTTGGGGAAACTATCCGCGAAAAAGAGGATTTGGATTTGGCAATTCCTTCGTACAAGAAAGCCATCGCTGTGGATAGTACCCATCTAAGAAGTCTATTCCAGTTGTCCAAATTTTATTTGGTAAAGCGCGCAAAGGATTCTGTACTTTATTATACGAATATGGGGCTTAGCTTTTATCCCGAAGACGTTTCATTACTTAATTTCAAGGGGCTAGCTTATTTTAACAATGATAATTTTAGGGATGCCATTCCCTATTTTGAAAAGCTTATTGAGTTGGGAGAACATAAACCCTTTATCTATCAAAAACTTGGTTATGCATATTATAAGACCTGGGAGTTTGAAAAGGCCAAAATGATTTATAAAATGGCAATTGGTATGGAGGTTGACAACCCCGAACTTTATTATGAATTGGGGCATGTGTATTTGAAGGATAGGGTTTTGGACAGTGCCCAAATATTTATCAAGAGAGCCATTGAGGTTAAAAAACCAAATTTAGCGAAGGAGTATGAGACGCTAGCGAGTATTGCCCGTGAACAGAATGATTTAGGGGGTGCAATGAGATTTTACACATTGGCGCATCAAGAAGCCCTTGATGAACCTAGTTTTTTTTATCAAATATGTGCAATGAAGGAAGGATTGAATAAAAATGCCAAGGAAAGTCTCGGATTGTTACCAAAACTTCCTAGGTGAATATAGGGATAAGCATCCTTATTTCTATGAAATCGTATCCAAACGTATTTCTGAACTCAAGACAGAAATACACTTTTCCCAAAACTAAACTGCTCAAAAAATTGTAATTTCCACCGTAGATTAGGTGTCATGCAACGCGTTTGGGTCTTTTTGTTTTTTCTAGGTCCGGTTTCTTGCAATTTCCTTGACTCCAAGGAAAAAAGAACCCAGGATTTGATCAATACGGAACTTAGGGAAATGGATTGGAACTCCGTGGATTCCTACCCCCTGTTTTTGGAGTGTGATGAAACCGCGACCAAGGAGGCCCAAAAGCAATGCTTCGCCCAACAATTGACCACTCATTTTGAAAACACCCTACGAGAATTCGAATTTACCATAGATTCTGACCATAGCGCCATTGTAGATGTTATCTTTGTCATTGATGCGAAGGGAAAAATTAGTGTTGAGGATATTATTAAAGATGCGGCCATACTAAAGCAAATGCCCGAGTTTGATGGTATCATCACACAAAGTCTAAAAAATATTCCTCCTATCGCTCCCGCTCTTAAAAGGGGCATTCCGGTAAAAACAAAATTTAAAATACCGGTACAATTAAATACCAAATAGGGTGTGGCTACAGAAAAAATCATTTTAGGAATAGATCCTGGGACCACCATAATGGGCTTTGGCCTGATTAAAGTGGTTGGCAAAAAAATGCAGTTTATCCAAATGAACGAATTGCAGCTAAAAAAGTATGATGACCCTTACACCAAGCTCAAGCTCATTTTTGAAAGGATCATTGAGTTAATCGATACCTATCACCCTGATGAGATTGCCATTGAAGCACCTTTTTTCGGAAAAAATGTCCAGTCCATGCTTAAATTGGGCAGGGCACAAGGCGTGGCCATGGCGGCAGGTCTTTCCGGACAAATTCCCATAACTGAATATCTCCCCAAAAAAATAAAAATGGCCATCACGGGCAATGGCAATGCCAGTAAGGAACAGGTCGCAAAAATGCTCCAAAGTGTACTCTCCCTAAAAACCTTGCCCAAAAATTTGGACAGTACAGACGGGTTGGCGGCTGCCGTATGTCATTTCTATAATGAAGGTCGGGTTGAAGTGGGCAAATCCTATTCGGGCTGGGAGGCCTTTGTGAAACAAAATGAAGGAAGGGTTAAGAATTGACCTTAGAAACCTAGCATATGTCCGGCATATACATCCATATTCCCTTTTGCAAACAGGCATGCCATTATTGCGATTTCCACTTTTCAACTTCCATGGGGAAAAAGGAAGCCATGATAGCCGCTTTAAAGAAGGAGTTGCAATTTAGGAAAACGGAATTTAAGGATGAAGAAGTGGAAACTATCTATTTTGGTGGGGGCACTCCCTCCGTTTTGGAATTGCAGGAAATCAATGGTATAGTTGAAACCGTATATGAAAACTATAGGGTTATCGATAATCCCGAAATTACTTTGGAAGCAAATCCGGATGATTTATCACTCACAAAAATCGAATCATTGTCCAAAAGTCCTGTAAACCGATTAAGCATAGGAATACAGTCCTTTTTTGATACCGATTTAAAACTGATGAACAGGGCACATTCATCCAAACAAGCATCGGAATCCTTAAAGAACGCTGTCCGTTATTTTGATAATATTTCTATCGACCTTATTTACGGTATGCCTGACATGACCTTGCAGCGTTGGGAAGAAAACATAGATACAGCTCTCTCTTTTGGGGTTTCCCATATCTCCAGCTATGCACTTACGATTGAACCAAAGACCGCATTGGCCAATTTTGTGGAGAAAGGTTTGGTCATACCTGCAAAAGATGAAATGGCTCAGGCACATTTCAACCTATTATATGACAAACTTCTTGATGAAGGTTTCGTTTGCTATGAAATCTCCAATTTTGGTAAACCTGGTTATTTTTCCCAAAATAATTCGGCCTATTGGCAGCAAAAGAAATATTTGGGGATTGGACCATCGGCACATTCCTTTGATGGTCACCGTAGGGGATGGAATATCAGTAACAATCCGAAATACATTAAGGCCCTTGAAAATGGGGAGCTTCCTATGGAAACGGAAATCCTGTCCACAAAGGATCAATACAATGAGTATGTCATGACCGGGCTACGGACGATTTGGGGGGTAAATTTGAGACGAATTCAAAAGGAGTATGGAGTGAAATATAGTGATTACCTCCTGTGGCAATCTCAAAAATATAGGGAACAAGGTCTATTATGGTTGGAAGGGGATGTGCTCTCTACGACCAAAAAAGGTAAGTTTTTAGCGGATGGAATTGCTGCTGATTTGTTTATGATTAACTTGTCCTGATAAAAGGTTTTCAATAGTTATTGATCTTATTGAGTGAAGACAACCATAATCCATAAAAAAAGGACGTATCAAGTAGATTTATCCAAGCCGTTGGATATATCCATCCCCATGACCGGGGATATTTCCAATGTGAATGCCTGGTATGTGGACCATCCGAGAATTGAGCCACACACGGAACATGGTTTTACGGGAAGTGTAAAGTCAGGTGCAAGTACCAATTTTAATGATATTTGGTTCAATCCACATGCGCATGGCACTCATACGGAATGTTATGGACATATTACTCGAGAAGTATACTCTGTGAATGAAAAGTTGAAAAAATACTTCTTTTTGGCAGAGGTTATTACTATTGCACCGGGTAAGCTTGGGGATGACTTTGTGATTTCTAAGCATCAGTTAAGCAATACCATAAAAGGAACGAATCTAGATGCTTTGGTGGTAAGGACCTTGCCCAATACCAAGGAAAAATTGTCAAAACAGTATTCAAATAGTAACCCCCCTTACTTTATGGAGGATGCCATGGCTTTTTTGGTGTCAAAAGGCATAGATCATTTATTGGTGGATCTTCCTTCTGTGGATAAGGAAAAGGATGGTGGAGCGTTAGTCTGCCATAAGAAATTTTGGAATCTGAAAGGAGAAATACGGAAGGAGGCAACCATTACTGAGTTTATTTTTGTGCCCAATGATTTGGAAGATGGTACGTATCTGTTGAACCTACAGATGGCGCCATTCATAAACGATGCTAGCCCTAGCAGACCGGTTTTATTTAAAACTACAGAAGTATGAAGAACCTATTAAAGTTGGAAGAATTTGCCATGTTCGTCCTCGGCATTTTTATGTATGGACTTTTGGGCTATCCCTGGTGGCTCTTTTTTGTATTGATCTTGACTCCGGATCTTGGTATGCTTGGGTATTTAATAAATGAGAAGGCAGGAGCTATTGGGTATAATATTTTTCATCATAAGGGAGTTGCCATATTATTGTATTTCTTTGGGATGTACCTATCTTTTCCGGTTATTGAAATGATAGGGGTCATACTATTTACACATAGTTCAATGGATCGTATTTTTGGATATGGTTTAAAGTATGATAAGGGATTTAAGTATACCCATTTAGGGGAAATAGGAAAAAAGAATGGATAATATACTCGATGTCTTTTTAGGCCTTATATTGGGTGGGATAAGCATGTATTGGTTGTTCTCATTGTTTAGAAAGAAGCAAAGCAAGGAGATAACCACCCATCAATCCACCGTATTGATGGAGAAGATACGAAGTGTATGTAAGCTCATATCAGTGGAAGGAGATTTTGCCGAGGTATACAAGTACGAGAATACAAGAGAGCGATTCATGAGTTTATTGATAAGTAAGAAGAAGGCCCTCATTGTTATTAAGGCAAAAGCCCGGATAGGTTATGACCTAAGTAAAATATTGATGCATGCTGACAACGGCAAAAAGAAAATCATATTATCCAATTTTCCGGAGCCGGAGGTACTTTCCATTGAACCTGACCTGGAATTTTATGATATTAAAAATGGACTATTTAATACGTTTACTCCGGATGATCTGACAAGTCTAAACATCGAAGCAAAAAAACACATTCGAGAAAAAATTCCTGAAAGCGGACTTATGGATACCGCTAAAAAAGAGGCCCTTCAATCCGTTTTGTTAATTGAAAAGATAGTGGAGACCATTGGATGGAAATTGGATTATACCGCGCTTCATATTTCAGAGAAGGATAAAAAATTATTGGACACATAACTCAAGGGAATGAAAACAGCTATTACTTTAGTATTTTTGGTATTTACAACAATTGCCTTTGGCCAAATAAATGAAAACATGAAAGAATTCGATCCTCATTTTAACCATACCGTATTTTTTTGGTTGAAAAACCCGGATAGTCAAGCGGACAAAGATGCTTTTGTAAAGTCCCTATCCAAATTTTTGGACAACTCCGGTTATGCAAAGACCAAGTTTATTGGTACCCCACCAAAGGCGAGCAGGGACGTAGTGGATGGTTCGTTTACCTTTTCCTTAATGGTGTCATTTGAATCTGCCGAAGCGCAACAGGCTTATCAGGATGAGGCTCCACATAAACTTTTCATAGAAGAATCAGAACATCTTTGGGAAAAGGTCATTGTTTACGATTCTACCGGTATATAAACCTTTGCCATGAACATTGAGGTCTTTCGTGAATACTGTCTTTGCAAAAAAGGCGTAACGGAAGAATTTCCGTTTGATGAGAAAACCCTCGTGTTTAAGGTGATGGGTAAAATGTTCGCTTTATGCGGCTTGGAAAGGGTACCCTCTCAAGTAAACCTAAAATGCGAACCTGAACGTGGTGAGGCATTAAGGGAACGATATGACGGTTTGATCATTCCGGGCTACCATATGAGCAAAATCCATTGGAATACCCTTTTTATAGAAAGCTTGCCGCCCAAACTGGTTTTGGAACTTATTGACCACTCCTATGATTTGATTGTTGCCAAGTTTCCCAAGAAGTTACGTTCAGCATATGATTAACTCTAGAAAGTGACTACCGAATTCGAACATATCATCCAAAATATTAAAACCTGTTTTGATGGAAAGCCTTGGTACGGTGTTTCTATCATGAATAAGCTTAAAGAGATACCTTGGAATTTGGTCAACGAACAAAAGTACGGTGCTAAATCCATTGCGGTCTTGGTAAAACATATTATCAATTGGCGCATTTTCGTTTTAAAGAAATTGGAGGGGGATGAAGCCTATGACCTTATCATTGACAGCATAGAGGATTGGACACCGTTATTTATAAAAAATAGAGAGGAATGGGAAGTACTGTTGGAAGAGTTACGACGGACACAATCTGAACTTTTAGAAAAACTGGCATTGGAAGACGAGCAGCTTTTAGAGAAAAGAGTACCAGGTAAGAAGTACACATTCGGATCTATTTTGACCAGTATTTCACAACACGATATTTACCATTTAGGCCAAATTTCAATGTTGGTTTCCATGCATACGAATTGAAACCCTACTTTTGTTGAATTACAAGATGTTTACGGCAGCATGGAGGAACCTCTATCTTTTTATCAAGAAGAAATAGTATTATACCAAGAGCAACTTACAAAAGTGAAATCACAGTTGCTTACTTCCAGTATGATCAGATTGACTGTTTTTTTACTTGCGGCTTGTGGTGTTTACGTTTTTTACGAAAATACTAGAATAGTCTTAGGCCTGGTGGTCGTTGTTTTTGCCATTTTTCTTTTCCTGGTTTCAAGACATACCGATTTACAGTACAAAAGGGACAAGCTTAAAAAGCTAATATCTATAAACGAAACGGAAATCCAGGTTTTAAAAAGAGACTTTAAAGACCTTCCTGACGGATCTGCATTTAAGGATGATACCCATTTTTATAGTCAGGATATCGACCTATTTGGTTTAGGGTCTTTTTATCAGTATTTGAACAGGACCAGTCTATGGGAAGGGAGTCAGATGCTGGCCTCCTTTTTAAAAGGTAATGAAACTCAAAATATTGGAGATAAGCAGGCTGCCTTAAAGGAACTTTCCAGGATACCTAAATGGCGACAAGATTTTTCCGCCACGGCCTCCTTGGCAAAGACGGAAATTACTTCCAAAAAAGTGCTTCAATGGATCAAGAACTATACCCCTTTCATCCCCAGGTTTATGAGGGTTCTTCCATTTCTATTTACTGGATTAAGCATATTGACTTTTACCTTCTTTCTGCTGGATTACCTTGCTGCAACAGTTTTGTTCTATTGGTTGCTTTTGGGTCTAATCATAACGGGCACGTACACTAAAAAATTGACCAAGCTGGTCTCCGGTACGGGTAAAATCCAATCCCTTTTTGAACAATATGATCAATTATTAGAGGGAATAGAAACTCGGAACTTTAAGTCGGAACTACTGAAGGACAAACAATTGGAGATTATTAGTCAGGGAAGAAAAACCTCGGTAGTTTTAAAGGAGTTTTCCAAGTTGTTGGCAGATTTGGACCAAAATAACAATTTGTTGTATTTAATTTTTGGCAATGGGTTATTTCTTAGAGGGTTACATACAGCCTTTAAAATAGAGAAGTGGATAAGTCTTCATGGTGAATTCGTCGAGAAATGGTTCAATTGTATCGCATTCTTCGATTCCTATAATAGTTTGGGGAATTTCGTTTTCAATCATCCCGATTATACCTTTCCAGTCCTGAATGAAAATGAAGTGTGCATCAGATCTAAACAGGCCGGACACCCCTTATTGACCCTCAAAAGAGTGTGCTGAACGATTATGAGATAAAGAAAGAGGATTTTTTCATTATCACTGGGGCCAATATGGCAGGGAAAAGTACCTTTCTTAGAACGGTTTCCTTACAGATAGTGATGGCCAATATCGGTTTGCCCGTATGCGCCAAAGTCATGGAGTACAGCCCTATTAAATTGATAACCAGTATGCGCACCTCGGATTCGCTGACCGATGATGAGTCCTATTTTTTCTCAGAATTGAAAAGACTAAAATTCATTGTGGACGAAATCCAAAAGGATAACTACTTTATTGTTTTGGATGAGATTCTCAAGGGAACCAACAGTACGGATAAGGCTAGGGGGTCGCGTAAATTTGTGGAACGCTTGGTGGCATCAAGCTCTACGGGAATCATTGCCACGCACGATTTAAGTCTCTGTGAAGTGGCAAACGAATTGCCCCAGGTCAAAAACTACTACTTTGACGCAGAGATAGTAGATGATGAGCTTCATTTTGACTATACTTTTAAGGAGGGGATTTGCCAAAATATGAACGCCTCGTTCTTACTACGAAAAATGGAAATAATTCAATAATAGCTCAATTTTCATATATACTGCAATAAGTGAGAATTCGTGATTTTATTAAAGAGGATACATTAATGATGTTGCTTAAAAGTATTTATCTTGCATGGATGCTTTAATTGTGAATAAACCGATCCAAGAGGTCGTTTCTATATTTGGACTAAATAATGCAGATTAATAAAACGAACATCGAGGGATGTTATGAGATGAAACCTGAGATTTTTAAGGATCAAAGGGGATTTTTTTTTGAAAGCTTTAATAAAAAAAGGTTTGAACAGCTAACCGGACTGAAGGTGGCCTTTGTTCAGGATAATCAGGCTTTTTCAACGCATGGTGTTTTGCGGGGCCTTCATTTTCAGAAAGGAGAGAGTGCTCAGGCAAAATTGGTTCGGGTGATTCAGGGCGAAGTATTGGACGTAGTCGTAGATATAAGAAGAGATTCTCCAACTTATGGGAATTTCTTTAAAACCATTTTATCTTCGGAAAACCACAAACAACTTTTTATTCCCGGAGGATGCGCCCATGGATATGTTACTTTGAGCAACTCTGCAACATTCTTTTATAAGTGTGACAATCATTATAATCCGGGTGCGGAATCCGGAATTGCGTACAATGACCCAACGTTGAATATTGATTGGGAAATACCGGATAAAGAACTCATTCTTTCTGAGAAGGATCGTATCTTACCCAAATTCGACGATTTGTTAGATTAATGGATAGCTATGAAACAATCTAAAAGAGTATTGGTTACCGGTGGGTCAGGACAATTGGGAAGTACTTTAAAAAAGGCGATTCAATCAACAACAGAAACTATTGATTTTGTTTTTACCGATTCTAAAGATTTGGACATAAGCAACTTGGAATCAGTGATGGAATACCTAAATAAAGCTGACTTTGATTATTGTATAAATTGTGCAGGTTATACGCAAGTGGATAAAGCAGAGGAAGACGAAGAGAAGGCACTTTTTATCAATGAGCATGGAGTTAAAAACTTAGCCAAAGCCTGTCATAGCTATAATACTATTTTAATCCATATTTCAACGGATTTCGTGTTTGATGGCCGTAAGAGCTCTCCCTATTTAGAAACGGATAGGCCAAGCCCCTTGGGTATTTATGGTCTTTCCAAATATAAGGGAGAACAAGAAGTAGTACGAAATATGGACCGTTATTTTATTATCAGGACTTCTTGGCTTTATTCGGAGTATGGACATAATTTTTTCAAGTCCATGTTAAAGTACGGTAGGGAAAGGGACCAATTGTCAGTAGTATTCGACCAAATTGGTACGCCTACTTCGGCACATGACCTTGTAACAGCAATCTTGAAAATTATTGTTGAGGAAATAGACAACTATGGTATTTATCACTTTAGCAATGAGGGGGTGGCGAGCTGGTATGACTTTGCCCAGGCTATTTTTGATATCAATGGTATCCAGGTCGATTTAAAGCCAATCCGGTCAAAAGAATATCCTACTCCGGCGGAACGACCATCTTATAGTCTGTTGGACAAAAGTAAAATTAAAAAGGTGTTGAAAACGCAAATACCCCATTGGAGAAAGAGTCTTGAAGAGGTTTCCAAGAATATGGGGAGTGTTAAGTAGATTGCCATTATATCATGGAAATTGGATTTAAAATGGATATCCAATGGCAAAATTCAAGGTCATTTTATTCCCTTTGTCCCCAAAGAAGGGGATGTTCCATCGGTCATTTTCTCGGGCGGTAGGGTACTCGGAACGGGGATGCCAAATCTAGCCGAATTACAAAATTTTGAATATCGACCCGAGCGCCAAATCCAAATCCGGCGGCCACTTCACGTAGCCAATCCGATTCGAATTTTCCATCGGTAAATAATGAGTTGGATGCGTTGCTTAGTTGTTGGTCTGCTTCAAGATTTTCATAATTACCAGTCAACCAAACGTTACCCGCATCCACAAAGAATGCTCCCTTTAGATAGGAGACTATAGGAAACCGATATTCCAGGTTTGCTTCCAATTTCAAATTTCCGGACCGGTCGAAATAATCGGTAGTGGCATCTTCTTGTGAGGCATTAAAGTTACCGGGCCCCAGGGAACGGATGTCAAAGGCCCTTACACTATAGGGTCCGCCTGAAAAAAACTGTTTCACAAAGGGTAAGGTTTCGCTATTGCCAAAGGGTACTCCCCATCCTGCATATACACGGGAAACCAAGGTTTGGTCATTCCCCATTCGTAGATAAAACCTAAAATCGGCATCCAATTTGGCATATTGGGCATACTCTGAACCAACTATAGTCCCGGAACCTCCATCTACCAAACTGAATAGATTACCAGCTATATCCAAGTTGGTTGAAAAGAAAATGGGGTAGTCCTTTTCCAAATCAGACACTTCGTCATAGGTGAATCCATACAGCAAACCTGCTATGAACCGTTGGTCAAAACTGCGTCGCAAGAAAGGGTTGTCATCCAATATTTGTTGAAAATCGTCTGTAACGTTTGATAGCCTTGCATAATTTAGGCTAATGGGATCCAATTGATGATATACATACCTGTTCTCTTTCCAAGTATATCCAAAGGATCCATTAATAGAGCTTAACGTGAACAATTGACTACGTCTTAAGTAATCAATACCAGCAGAGATTTTCGTTTTTGGAACGGAATACCTAAAGTTTTTGGGAGAGAATGGAATAGACCTAGGAAAGATCAAGTCGCCTTTCAATCCCCAGGCAATGCTGCTTAAGCTTGAATTATTCCCTGATGAAAGTTGTGATTCATAGGAGAAGTTTGTGGATAGGCTCAAGGTTTCCCCGCCGTGGAACAAGTTTCTATTGCTATAGATGAGTTGTATGCCCGGTCCCGTAAATCCGTTGGATTTTGTAACGGCCTGTACTTCTGCCCTTAGAGATCTTTTGGTCAAAGGGGCAAGAAATATATCTGCTGCCAAGGAACCTCCATCACCGTCGGTCATGGTAGTATCCAACTCTGTATATTGAATGTTGACATACTTGTAACTTCCCAATGAGGAAAGTCGGTCACTTGTTATCTTGGAGGTGTTGGCATCATAAAGGTCCCCTTCCTTAAAAAGGAGATACGTCTCCAATAATTTCGGCCTAAAGTAATATTCGTTCTGTATAAAATCCGTTCCGTTTACCGTAACTGGTTTTTGCCTAGATTTTGGTATGGTATCCCCTTCCACGGAATAATTAGGATACACGGTGATGGAATCAATAGAGTAAGGGATAGCGGCCTTTTTGGGTACGTCTCTCTTAAGTCTTAGAAAAAGATCGAACTTTTTGTTTTTATACTGGTTGGTATCCGCCTCAAAAATCAAAAGGTTGGCCTGACTGTTATAATACCCTCTTTGTTTTAAGCTATTATCCAGTCGTTCCCGTTCAGCTTTTAACAGGTCAAGGTCGAATCGATTGTCCTTTTTTAAGGGGGTTTCTACAATAAGCTTTTCCAACTCTTTATAAATTGGAAGCGAATCCGTATCCAATTGATAGTTTCCGAGCGTGTAGGGTTCTTGAATGGAAATACTATAGTTGACCGAAGCTTTTTTATCCCCTATAATGGCTTCGGAGTTTGATCTACTGTAAAAGAAACCGTTATTGTCCAAACGGTTTAATAAGAGCTCCTCAACTTGTTCCGGATTTATTTCAGAGAAGTATACTGGTTCTTCCCCGAAAGAATTGTTTAGGAATTTATATATAAAACCTGGACGCTCCCTTTGCGCCTTATAATGAAAAAAAAGCGCCGGTTTCATACCTAAAAACTGGGTATTGGGGTTCGGGGTTATTAAAGTTGTTAATTCCCTCTCGATATTTTTAAGGTCCCTAATTTCTCCAATGGTATCCACTTTTAAGTTGGCACCCGTATATAGTTTTTCTCCTTCAGGTATGAATCTCTCTACGCTGCATGCAAGGAATAGATTTACTGCCAAAAGGGTAAGAAATGTGTTTTTTAGGTGCAACGTTTTCAAAGTCTAGTTCTCCTGTTTTTGGTTGTCATTTTCCTTTATATCATCTTCTGTTTTTACCTTGACCGGACTAAAAAGTTGACTAAATTTATTAAACTCCCTATCGAAGATAAATGCGAGTCCGGTCACGATCAATTGCCCATCAATGATATTTTGATATTCTTGTCTTCTAAATCCTTTTAAACGATAGGTTCCCTTTTCGGATAAAAGATATTCAAGCATTACATTGCCGATCACCGGGGTGGAAGTGTCGGAATTGGCGGCACTGCCTTCCACATCCAAGGCGCTTCCTGCCGTAACGATTAGGCGGTCATTGAATAATTTTTTACTTGCATTGACATTAAGTTGGGTTCTGTTCTCGGTAGCCGTTTCCTTGATAATCCTGAAAACTGTCTAAGTCAAAATCGAGTTCAAAACCACTGTTTCCCAATATTTTGTTCGAAATCGTATTCAGTTCGCTGGACAATACCTTATTGACATTGTTTCTTGCCAAGGCAATGGCGCCCCCATTACTTCCATCACTACCGGAGGTAGGATAGAATCGATTCAGGGCCAAGAGTGAGAACACCTGTTTGTTCAATTCAGATTCTTGTTCGTTCAATTGTTGTATGCGCCCGTAGACCGCTCCCCCATAGGAACCCTGTGCATTTTCTCGGCATATCGAGGGCAAAGGAGAGCTCTGGAGTGGTTATTTCCCCACCGACCATCAGATATACTAGAAAAGTGGATGATCTTTGATATTGCCCCGAAATTCCAGTATCCTGACCAAAACTAATGGATGACATTAGGGGTGCAGCCGACGTTTCCAGCTCATAGATGGCGGTAACATCCAATTTTGCATTGTATGGGTCGCCGGACCAGGTGACACTACTCCCCTTATTGATGGTAAACTCCCTGCTAACCAAATTGTACAAACTGGTCCTGTAAAAACCTGAATTGAGTTCCAACCTTCCTGATAATCGAATATCTTGATTGGGGTCAATATTTAGGATTAAACTGGCATTGCCGGAGGCTTGTAATTTATCTTGGGTTTTTTCATCCAGCACAATGGTGAAAACCGCATCGTCTGAAATCTCCAAGGTGGTATTGATATCCATTCCGGCAAATACGGAATTTGCTGTTTCTCCTGAAGTTCTAGTGAGTATAGCATCAGGGTTTTCCCGGTTTACAAATAAGACTACCCCTTCCCTTTCTTGAATTTCGTATTGTGTTTGAGGTACCAAATAGGTAAGGTCTGTAGAATTTCCTATGTTCAGGGAGCCATCAATAATTGGTAGTTCCAAATCTCCTGTAATTTCTAGGTCGGTATCGATTACGGCAGTCCCATATACCAATTCGTTATCTCCTTTTTCCGAATTCAAGGCCGTAAAGTTTTTGGCCTTTACGGTAAGTTCAAAACCTGGATTTAAGAGGTTGTCCGTGGTAATAGCTCCATCCAGTAGTATGCTACCTTGGTTGGAGTCATTTATGCGAAAGGCGTTCAGGGTAAATTCTTTCTCGTTCAAATCCAATTGTTGGCCATTTATTTTTAAATCGGTTTTAAATGCCGATAGTGTAAGACCCACATCGTTAAATTTGATCCTACCTGAGTACTCCGGCTCTGTAAGGGAGCCGTTGACCAATAAACTCCCGGATATATTTCCTGAAGGGTTCGAGAGTTCATCGGTAAAAAAACCTTGTACAATAGCAGTCTCCAATTTTTGTATGTCCAGCTCCAAGTTTAAGTCGGCGCCGTTCTGTGTTGCCGCATAATCCCCCATAAGGCGTACATTGGCACCACCATCTTTTAACACTAAGTCGATGTCATAATCCGATAACGATTTTGAGGAGGCATTTAAGCTGAGGGTACCTAACGGGTTTTGTAGCAATCGGAATTGGTCTATATTGAGTTGCGACACCAAACCTGATGCCCCGTACGGATTTAAAATGACAAAGTTGCCTTCCACGATGCCCTTGGCCAAGGGTTCTTCAGGATTGAAAAGGCTTAAAAAGGTCTGTAGCTGGAAGTTTTCAAATTGGATACCTATATGGTCCGATGACATTTCAGGAATCTGTGTTGATACCTCCAATTTTTGATTGTTTCTCGGAGAGTTTTACGTTTTTAAATTGGGAGTAAGAGTTCGCTAAACGTATGGCATTGTCCTCTCGGAATGTCCCATGGTTTTTTGTTCAAGATGAGATTTTTTGGAGACACATGAAGCCGAACCGTATCACTTTGGAACACAAGTTCTGATGCAACGTGCATCACTGTAGTAGTATCATTGGCCGAACTAAAATCCAAAACCAGTTTCTTGTTTTTAAGACTGCCCTCCAAATACGTCTTTTTTAATAGAACCGGTTGGTAATGAAGTTCAGTAACCCCTGCCATAAATTTAAAATCCTGGGAGTCGCCCTCCAAATCCACACGGAGGCTATCTATCCTGCTCCCTGCATAGGAGACTGCGGGAACGATTACCTGACCCGATATTTCCTTTGTAAAAGAATCGAACTTGGCATCAATGGTAAGGGAATCCAACTCTTGTATACCATCAAAAAACACCTTTGAAATTATGGGGGTAGGTGCAAGGGCCAAGTCCAGGGTGGCTTTTACACTGTCCAACTCCATAGTCGTTAGGGAATCCGAACTGAAGTAGGTTTCAAATTGTTTTTTTAATGCGGTAGTGATTACTGGTAGGGGAGGCGTTTGAAAATAATCCTCCGTTGATAAATCCACTCTTTATTTTCACATCCGTAATAGAATCCTCTACATGGGCATTTATGTTGAGCGGCGTAATTTGATATTGTTGGTTTTCAGTTACCGCAATTCCATTGTCGATGGTGGTTTCAAGGGTGAAATTATTCGAAAGCCCCGTATAGGAACCCTCCATATTGGCGGCTAGTTTAATGTCCTTTCCGGTAAGGCCCAATGCCCTTAGGTCCGCCCCTATTAGATTGGCATTGAAGTTTACGGAATTGGTTGCTGCTTTTAAATCTATATTGGCAGTGGTTTTGAAATTAAGATTTCGATCCTGCATTTCAAGGGTCGCACCTCCTGTTCCATCGCTGATTTCCCCATTTATATGAATATCTTTATACCCATATTCACGAAATTCCACTATCGGGATTTGACCATCAATTTTAGAATTTAGGTTGGAAAGGTTTGTTCCGGAACCGCTGGCGTTTAGATGTAGTGATAGCAATCCCAATCGCGGATTTTTCAAGATTTCGCCAATATGGAGACTATCGGTTTTTATGGTGCCATCAAAACTTTGAGTCGTATCAAAACTTGCATTACCATCTAAATGAACAGATCCTTCAGGGATTGAAAGTTGTAATTGTGTTTCTAAGGATTTTAAAGTGCCTTTCACATTCCCTGTAAGAGCTATGGATTCCGGAATTTCAATTCCCAATTCTTTGTCTGATAGAAACTTGGAAACATCAGTATTTATCGTATTTAGGTTAATATCGTTCAAATTATAACTAAAATCTTTTTCATCTGTGATAGCACTGGCCTCCCCTTGAACGTATACATTTGTATTGGGACTCCAATGTATTTCCGACCGTAATAGGTCAATCTTTTTCAGATTCCCGAGATACTTCTAAGTTTCCTGTGATACTGTACTGCGACAGGGAATCAAGATATTGGTTGTGTTGGAGTTGGGGTAGGAATTTTTGAACGTCCTTGGTAGCAATGGATACATCCGAAATAGTAGCATTTAGTTTGGAATTGGCTGTGTTGACCATCGCCTTCTCTATGTTTTCATATTCCATTTCAAAATTTGCACGGGCGATGCTCTGATTAAGAACAATAGTAAAATCATTTAGAGAGGCCCCATTGTCTGATACCTGCGCATTGAAAGCCAATTGTTTAAGGATCAAACCACTGGCTTCCTTAAAAACTGTTTCATCCACGATCAGTTCAAAATTTTTAGGCTTATAATTGAAATCCCGCGCTAGGAACGTCATCTCCTGAAAGTTGAGATTGTTCGGTTTGAAAGTAGTTTCGTTTGTACGAGCGTATGGTCCGGAAAAATGGGCTTCATTATTCTTTAGGTGAATGTTGTTCGCGGAAAGTTCCATTTCGGGCCACTTAAAGGGAGTATTCTGTGTTTGGGTAGTATCCAAGGACTGAATAAGGGTTAGTGACATGGATGTGTCCTCAAGAATGAAGTCCTCCACTGTGTAGATTGATTCGGAAAGGTTCACATTCGCTTCCGTAATGTTAAAATGGTTTAGTTTTCCGAGAGGTTGCTATACTATCGGGAGAGGAATCAAATTCATACGTTATGTTGTTAAGGAGAAATTGGTCTACATTTATTTTGGGTAAAGGACTCGTGCTAGGTTCGTTGGTTTGGGGAAAGGGATGCGTTTGGTTATAGATTATTTGGGTATTTCCAAGTTCAAAATCCCCTATATCAAAAATCATCGCTTCCAAGTCGAATTGATCAATATCGGTTTCGAGGGTTCCCAATAAAAGATGGACATAGATCCCCAAATAGTCGTCCTCGTAGCCGACTTTCCAGTCGGAAAGAAAAAAATCACCCAAGCTGATTTCCATAGGTTCCGAGGACTGTGTGGTATCGGTCGGCGTCGAAAAAGCATCGATTAAAAAGGAAAAATTGAATTGGTCTATGTCCGAACCTCTTTTTATGTTCACTACCAAACCGTCTGCCTCCCCATCGTCAATGGAAAGTTGGTTTTTGAAAAGTAAAGGGTATAAGGGGAGGTCTAATTTAAGTTCCCTTGCATATACCAAAGTATCACCATGTTCATCTTCTAAATAAATGCCTTCGGTTTTTATGTCCCCTGAAAATGTAATGTAGACTTGATCGACCTCTACCTTGGTGTGGGTCTTGGATGAAACATAGTTGGTTAACTGCGTAACGATTAAATTTTGAGCCCAAGGTGTTCTAATGACCAATACCAAAACAGCGAACAATACCAAAAGGGCGAGAATAGTTTTCCCCACCACCTTCATAATTCGTTTTCGGTTCCATTTTTTGTTTTCCATAGGTCGTAAAGAAAGGAGATAAATAGGCAATTGGATTATGGCCCAATTATAAAGTGTTCACCAAAATCGCCGTAATGATTACTAGCATTAGGGAAACTATAATTACCAAGTTGTATATCCTCCTCTTTCTTTGCTTTCTGTCCTTCAAGGTACCCATACGATGTAAATATAGGTCGGTCTTTTCATACTTTGATGCTGTTATGAAATTAAGAATATCTCTTTTCCCTGAAGAATCAATGTTTTGGATTAAATTTAGTGGTATCAAATTTTAACAGTATGCTTGGGTTAAGAACAGCTATTTATCACGTTGGGGATCTGGCGTTGGCCAAAGAATGGTATGCTAAGGCCTTTACTACCAATCCTTATTTTGATGAGCCTTTTTACGTAGGTTTTAATATTCAAGGATATGAATTGGGTCTATTGCCCGAGGAAATCCCTACAACAGATAAAACCGAAAGTGTAACGGCACTTTGGGGCGTTGAAGATATCCAATCTGAATATGACCGGCTCCTTGCACTTGGTGCGACCACGAATGAAGCTCCAAACAACGTCGGTGGAGAAATAATGGTTGCTACTGTCAAAGACCCTTGGGGAAATATCTTGGGCCTTATCTACAATCCTGAATTTAAGCTGCCCTAGACATCTATAGGTTTTTTACCTGAATCTCATGAAATTTATCTGCCTGTAGACGTAAGAGTTCCTCTGCTTTTTGTTTTTTATAACCGTATAGTTCTTCCTCTCCTTTTAAGTCTTCATAGATTTTTTGGTTGATATCCCCATCGGTGGATACAATGAGTTGACGCTGTGCCACCTTTTGGGCAACCCAGGAAGAGAGGATACTTTCCTGTTCTTCCAATTTTACGTCGTACTCACCTTTGGGAGCCAGCAACTTGGCAATTATGGGAGAGGTTTCAATGGCCGGAAACAAAAGGAAGATGAAAAAGGAAGGAAACCAAGGTAGTTCACCTAAAGCGTTGATTCGAGCCATAAGACCGTCAAAACCATCGATAATAGGTTGGGTATTTTGTACCACTTCTGAATATTCCGTATTCAAATCGGCTATTTGGTTTTCCAAACCGGCAATTTTTTCACCGTTGGTTGTTTTTAACTGTTGTAATTCTGCCAAGGAGGCATCGTGTTTCTCACGTTTTTCCTTGTAGACTTGATCCTTTTCCAAGAAGCCCCGTACCGGCTGTTCCCTCAGCTTCGTTGATATAGATATCATAGAGGGCGTTTGTTTCGGCTTCCTTTGCCGCTATTTCCGATTTTAAACTAGCGATATCCTGGTTCAATTGCTCCACCTTGGGCTTAAACTGTAAGGCAAGCTGTTCCTTGTTGGCCAAGGTCAGTTCATTTTTCTGTTCCAAAAGGACCTGATTGATTTCCTTCTCGAAAATTTTCATTTCAAGTGGTTCAGAGATGACAACCGCGATGATGATAGCCAATACGATCCTCGGTGTAGCCTGTAGCAATTCCTGCGAAAAATTATTCCGCTTTTTTATGGTAGAAACGATAAAACGGTCGAGATTGAAAATTAAAAGCCCCCAAATAAGACCGAAAATTATGGCTGCATAGATACTGTCGAATACAGTAAAGAGTGCGTAACTGCTGGCAATAAAGGCCATAACGGCCGTAAAAAAAACGGTGGCGCCAATACCGGCGTATTTATTCTGCTCCCCTTTGGAACACGTTTTTAAAATTTCGGAATCTGCTCCGGAGCAAAGGATAAAAAATTTTTGTAGCATGTTGATTTGTTTTTTGATTGACCCTCCAATTTCACTTCGACTCTGCTCAGTGTCACCGTTCAAGGCAAACATTGATTAAAGCCTTACCTGTTAGAACGCATTTTACCGAAGTTTGTTACATAAAAAGCCCCTTAGAAGGGGCTTTTAACAGTAATTAGTAAAAATTCTAGTTTTTTAGGTGAATGGGATTTACTGATAACTTCACTAAGGGCTTTTCTCCACTGGATTCCCTGAGGTCGATGTTTATTTTGTGATTGTTTTTAACGACTTCCAATGCTTTTTCTGGGAAATGGGTGTTCCGTTTAGAAAAAAGTCAGCACCGTCCTTTACCCATTTCTCCATACTTTCTATTGGGGATATAGGTTCGGGTGGCGGTGGTGGTGTGTTTGCATCTTCAGCCTTTATATAGGTTGTTGGTGCAGGAGGTTCCGGAAATCTTGTTTGATTTAGATTGATAGGGCCACTGACCACATCATAAGGATCCTGGGTGTCAATAATGCTTTCTATTTCGTTGGAGGCATACTCCGTATCCGAGACGTTTTTGGGTGCTTTTGGTGCATGCGGGGCAGGAGGCGGTGGTGGAAAATTAGGGAAAGGTTCCGCATCCGCCTGTTGTTTTTTAGACATTTTGCCATACAGTTCCTTTAGGCGTTTTATTTCCTTGTTTTTAATGACCATATGGTTTCGGTCCATTTCATTGTACTTTTTGGCCAATGCGTTGTATTCCTTCATTTCCTCACGAGTGGCACTCTGCTGAACTCTTGAGAATTGTTTATCCTTCGGGCCTACAATATTGATGGTGGCAGAACCATAGTCCGTTAGGATTTTATCCACTTTTTGAATTACATTTTTTGGGGTTCTGGTGTCCACTCTAATTATTGAACGCACTATATTCTTGCGTTCATCATATGATAGGTGTTTGTTTATTTTTAAAAGAAATGGTTTTAGATTTTCCAAGGCTACTAACTCATCTCCAATCATTAATTGCCCATTTTTATTAATTAGAATGGTAATATGTGTGGTTGTTTGTTGGTTTGAAGTCGACTTCTTCGGCAAACATTCAGGGAAGGGTTGCGCCTCCTTTTTTTGGGCGTCGCTCATTTTATCGTAAATGGTCTCTAGAACCTTTAAATCAGTGAATGGAATTTTTCGTTCTTCAACGGGAATGGCATTATATTTCATTGCCAGGGTGTTGTATTTTTCAATTTCCTGCCTACCGGCATACTCATTTTCAATAGCAAATGGGGTATTTGCCTTTTCTCGTATAATTTCCTGGTTTGGAGTGACTATTCGGTAAAATCCATATTCAAAAAGGGATTTATATATAAACAAAACTTCACTATTGGAAATATCCCTTGAGGAGGTTAAGTGAATATTCAGAATATTGTTTCTTATTTCCGTATTGATATCAGAGTTGAATTGATTTACGATTTCAACCAAATTATCCTTGTCCACCTTTATTTCTTCTACAAGGTAATTACCATTCCCTAAAATTTCTATGTTCAAGCTTCTTGCGGAATGATTTAGAATTTCTATGGAAGCGTTGTTAGGTATGTAAACTTCTTTGCTGGTGCTAAAGGCAAATAGAAGGAATACGGTTAATGGGAGCAATAGAAAACTCCTTAATACAATTGATTTTTTTGATGTTTTTGTTTTCATGACTGTAAAACGTTTTTTGATGCTTCGACTTCGCTCGGCACGGGTTGATGAATAAACTATAGCGTTCGCTATTTTGATGGATGAATGGTAGTTTTCACATCCCTTTGATAAAAAGGAAAGTAAAAGATGTTGGTATTTAGGTATGCTAGTATCGTTCTTGACGACGGCACTATCCGCCAAAAATTCATGATTTAGCTTTATGGCTGATTTTAGCAGGTATATAAGAGGGTTGAACCAAAAGATTATTTGGGCCAGTTCGACCAAAATAATGTCCAGGCTATGCCATTGCTTTGCATGGGTTTCTTCATGCAATAGCACTTCTTTCGGGATGTTTTGAGTTTCATAGGCCTCTCTGTTCAAAAAGATATAGTTGAAGAATGTGTGTGGAGGTATTTGCTGTAATAGGAGAACCCGCGTAGTAAAATATTCTTTAAGACGTGGGTTTCTACGAATACGCCACCATAGTTGGCCTATATGGAGTATAAATCGAATGCCAAATAACAAAACACCCAAACCATAGATACACCAAAGAATAGTTTCCCAATCCGCTTGCTGTTCAGTAGCCAATATTTGGTTATTGGATATCGCTTCAAATTCTGAAATGTTGGGTGTTTCCAAAGTGGAAGTATTGGAAGAAACTGCAACATATTCGGTAAAAACGATGCTTGGAATAAGAAAAGAAAACGCCAAAGCTGAAAGCAGATAAATTCTCTTAAAATGGTGCATATTCTCCTTTTCTAACAATAGTTTGTAGAAAATCAGGAAAATGACCAAACAGGCAGTCGATTTTGCTAGAAACACGAGCATATTATTTCTTTTTTATTTCGTTGTCTATCAATTTTCTCAATTCTTCCAATTCGGTTTTGCTCAAGTTCGTTTCTTGGGTAAAGAACGAGGCAAACTGACTGGCACTGTCATTAAAGAAGTTCTTGATCAATCCGTTTACGTGTTTGGAAAAATAATCCTTCTTCTTCACCAAGGGATAATATTCACGACTCCTTCCATAACTGTTGTACCCCACAAAACCTTTATCGGTCATACGCTTTAAAAGTGTAGCAACCGTGGTGGTAGCAGGTTTGGGTTCAGGGTAAGCATCGCGTAAGATCTTTCATAAAGGCTTTTTTGAGTTTCCATACGATATTCATAAGTTCTTCCTCGGATTTTGACAACTGCATTTTTCTACAGGTTTAGAATTTGTTCTACAAACATAGAATAAATATTTTAATTCTACAAGTGTAGAAATTAATTTTTATTCCGTCCGACTATTTTACCACATGAAAATGGTATGTTTGCCGATACATTTTTTGGACATGGGTTTATTAGAGGATTTACAAGACCGAAGTGGTAATGTGTGTGAGTTATGCGGTAGTACCGATAATTTAACGATTTACGAAGTACCGCCGGTTTCCACGGGTGGATTTGATGGTAGCGCCTTAGTTTGCAGTACCTGTAAGGGTCAAATTGAACATCCTGAAACCACTGATGTCAATCATTGGCGTTGTCTCAATGATAGTATGTGGAGCGAATACGATGCTGTAAAGGTATTGGCATGGCGAATGCTTTCCCGATTAAAATCCGAGGGGTGGCCTAAAGATTTGTTGGATATGATGTACCTAGAACAGGAAACCCTCGAATGGGCAAAGGCCACGGGAGAGGGCGTTGCCGAAGCGGACAAGATAATCCATAGGGATGCCAACGGAGCTATTTTAGAGAATGGGGATTCCGTTGTGCTGATAAAGGATTTAAAGGTTAAAGGGTCAAGTATGGTAGCCAAACAGGGTACAGCAGTTCGTAGAATTTCCTTGGATCATGAAAACGCCGAATATATAGAGGGCAAAGTAGACGGGCAGCAAATTGTTATCATTACTAAATATGTTAAGAAAGTGTAGCTTATATGCTTATCGATTATAAAGATTTATCATGATTGGCATTTCCATAAAATCTTTATTATAAATTTATTTAGTAAGGTTAAGTAGACCCTACGAACCACATATTTATTTGTCCTTTTCCTTTTGCTTCAATTTTCCCGCGGTATTCAAAAGATAGGTTGGGTTTGTATTTTATCAATTTATATGTATCCTCAGAAATATTTACTTTTCCAACTTCACCATTGCTTTCCATTCTAGAAGCGGTATTAACGGTATCTCCCCAAATATCATACTGAAATTTTTTGACTCCAACTATACCGGCTACCACAGATCCGGTGTGAATGCCTACCCGCATTTCAAATGTCATTTCATTTGAAGCTTTCTTTTCTTTTATTCTTGAGCTCATAAAGGATTGCATCTCAAGTGCGGCCATTATGGTTTTTTCTACGGCATCATCTGATGGAACGGGTAGGCCACCGGCGGCCATATAGGCATCTCCTATGGTCTTAATTTTTTCAATACCATATTTTTCACAAATCAGATCAAAATTTTTAAAACAATAGTTGATCTCACCAACTAGTTCTGATGCTGAAATTTTAGCTGATTGTTCTGTAAATCCTTTAAAATCAGTAAACAAAATTGATACCATCTCAAAATCACGAGCTTTTGCCTCTCCTTTTTCTTTTAACTCTTCAGCAATTTCAGCCGGCAGGATATTCAGCAGTAGATTTTCGGATCGATTCCTTTCTTTTTCTATAATCGCTCTAGACTTTTTTACATAACGCCAACGCGTATAAAAGGCTACTGCAAGTAAAAGAAAAAATAAACCGATGACTATGGCAAAATTTCTGTTTCTGTCCTTTTTACGTACTTCTTGCTGGTGCAGCATTTGTACCTCTAAATCCTTTTCAACTTGAAGTAGACTGTCCGCAAGCATCTGTTTTTTGAACTCCATTTGTTCAAGTTTAACAGCGGTTTGACCCAATTGTAAGCTATCCGAAATAGTTAACATTTTTTCGTGATAGTTCAATGCCAAACTAGGGTTTCCCAAAGTTCTATATAGTTCATACAGGTTAGCATAAGCATATTCCTGATTGCCCAGATCTCCAATTTGAACTGCTTCTAATAGACATTTTTTATTTGCTTCTATGGCTTTTGAGTATTCTTTCTGTTTTAAATAAATATCCGCGATGGCGAATCGAGTCGCAATACCACCTTGAATATCATTTATTTCTTCACTTATATGTAAGCTTTTTTTGAGTGTATCCAGTGCTTTTTTATATTTTTCCTTTAAAAGTAATGCTTCCCCTATTCCCCCTAAAGCCGAGGCGATGCCCAATCGATTGCCAGTTTGTTTTTCTAGTACCAAAGCTTTATCATAATATTCAATAGCCTTGTCAAATTCGTTTTCATTTAAATAAAGGCTTCCAATGTTATTGTAGATTGGAGCATTGGCGCTTTTATTTTTGAGACTGTCATTTATCGAAAGGCTTTGTTGATAGTATCTTAAAGATTTCTCATAGTCACCATTTGCCCTATATATACTTCCAAACTCATTATAAACATCACTTTTTCCTTCCCAGTCGTTGGTTTCTTCATAAATCTTTAAACTTCTTTCGTAGTAGTTAATCGCTTTTACATAATCATCGTTGTCATGATATACATAACCTGTTCTTATCAGAATATCTGCAATCCCTTTTTCATATTGTATCCTTAGAGCAATTTTTAGTCCATTGTTATAGTCATCTAATGCTTTTAGATATTCCCCTACGCGGAAATATGAATACCCTCTTAGATTCAAAGCATTTACGACCCCTCTTTCAAAACCTATTTTTTGGGTAAATTCGAAGAGTTGTCCGGCCCGAATATTGCGCTATCCGGATGTGTTGCGAATGGACCTTGATAAATATAGTCTTCTAGGGCATTGACCCTTACTGTATCAGTCAATTTTTCATTCTGCCAAATATTGAGAAGAGAGTCTATGTCGTTTTGGGGAAAAGCGCAGATGGGCAAGAAAAATAAAACTAAATGCCCATAGACTTTCCCCAAATTTTTCATTAGGCTGAGATTAAGAGGATATAGTAGGTCGCCGCAATAAACAGTAGTGTCAAACTAATAGCCAAGAAAACTATAGCATATTTTACATTTTTGAATTTCCATGCGGCAATTTTTGAAATGATGAAGATTTGTTCTCCCAATTGTTGAAAAAGCTGTTCTTCGTCAAGGCTTATTTCATAAAATGTTTTAGAGAACTGCTTTATATCACCAAATTTGGTAATTACATCACCAAAGAAGAAAAGATTTTTATCATATTTACCTTCAATTTTTGGAGTGAAGCATCGTATACAAAAGTAAATTGATATTGTGGTGGCCAAAAACCGGAGTCCAATTATTAAATAAAAAAGAGTGGCTTTCGAAACATTTATTATCAAGGATTGACTGATTTGAAAGATAAAATTTAGAAGAATGCCATAAAATGAAAGAATTAGGCCTGCTTTAATTTCACTGGATTTTATCATACTGTTCATATGATTCATGCTTCCCCAGTAATGATCTACCAATTCTTCTTTATGTGTTCCTTTTTTATTTTGTTGTAAAGGTGTTTTAGACTTGGCAGGTTTTTGTGCATCATCACTTTCTTCCATCTTCCAATTTTAGGTTTATTTGGTTCGAAGTCTACCCAAAGGTGTTCATCCTAAACAATGGGCTAATCATGAAGATAATGAAAAATTTTCAGCGAAAATATCTTGAGCCAAAATGGGTTATTTCAATTTAGGCATTTCCACCCCTTTCATCCAAAATATTCCAGATTCATAAAACTTTAATCGTGTTTTTATTTCCCTGTCCGATGTATCTCTAGGTGACTTGGAGATATATCGAGCCTTAATCCTGAAAAATCTAAGGTATATTTTTCGCTCTTACTTTTCTCATCTAAGTAAAAGGAAAGAATCTCTTTCTTGGAAATCCATTTTCCTCTTCCATAAGTATGGACAACCGCTGGAATTCCGTCTTCGTTGTTGGAATAGGAATGAAAAATAAATGTTCCATCCTTGTTCAAGTTTAAAGTGTATTCTATGGTATGTTTCTCATTCCCTAGTTTCGGAAATAATCACCCACATACCTATCGTTTTGGCAATAAATAGTAACACCCAAGAGGAATAAAAAGATGGTCAACGTGCTTTTCATATAACAGGGCTATTTTTTCATCTCTGTAAAATAGGTATAGAAATAAGGTATGGTCTCAATTCCTTTTAAGTAGTTCCGGACTCCAAAATGCTCGTTAGGTGAATGTATAGCATCGCTATCCAATCCGAATCCCATCAGGATAGTTTTACTATTCAATTCTTTTTCGAAAAGCGAAACAATGGGGATACTTCCGCCACTGCGTTGAGGTATAGGCTTTTTGCCAAAGGTAGTTTCATAGGCTCGGAAGCTGCTTGGTAGCCATCGGTGTCAATGGGCGTAACATAGCCTTGGCCTCCATGATGCGGTTTCACTTTCACTTTTACCCCTTGAGGGGCAATGGATTCAAAATGGTGTTGGAACAATTCCGTGATTTCCATCCAATCTTGATTAGGCACTAATCGCATGGATATTTTAGCATAGGCCTTACTGGCTATGACGGTTTTGGCACCTTCGCCTGTATATCCGCCCCAAATTCCATTGACGTCCAAGGTGGGTCTAATGGAGTTTCGTTCATTGGTAGTATATCCTTTTTCACCATAGACAGAATCAATATCCAGTGCTTTTTGATACATCTCCAACGAAAAAGGTGCCTTGGCCATTTCGGCTCGTTCTTCATCTGAAAGCTCCTGAACCTTGTCGTAAAAACCCGGAATGGTAATATGATTGTTCTGATCATGTAAACTGGCAATCATCTTGGCCAATATGTTGATGGGATTAGCCACAGCACCCCCGTACAAACCGGAATGCAAATCGCGATTGGGCCCTATGACCTCCACCTCCACGTAGCTTAACCCACGTAGTCCCGTGGTAATGGAAGGCACGTCATTGGCAATCATTCCGGTATCGGAAATAAGGATTATGTCGTTTTTAAGTTTTTCCTTCTTTTGCGCAACGTAGGTGGCGGATTGCTACTCCCTACTTCTTCTTCGCCCTCGATCATGAATTTTACATTGCAAGGCAATTGATCGGTATTCACCATAAATTCCAAGGCCTTTACATGCATAAACATTTGACCTTTGTCATCACAGGCACCTCGGGCGAAAATGGCGCCTTGAGGGTGGAGTTCCGTTTCCTTTATTACTGGTTCAAAAGGTGGGGAGTTCCATAAATCCATGGGGTCCGGAGGTTGTACATCGTAGTGTCCATAAACCAATACGGTGGGTAAATTTGGGTTAATTATCTTCTCTCCGTATACAATAGGGTAGCCGTCGGTTTCATGGATTTCCACCACATCACACCCGGCCTTTTCCAGCGCTTCCTTTACCGCTTCGGCCGTATCCAATACATCCTGTGAGAAGGCGGAGTCGGCACTAATGGAAGGAATTTTTAAAAGTTCAACGAGCTCGTGTAGGAATCTGTTTTTGTGTTCGTCAATGTACTCTTTTACGTTGTGCATGTATGATTTTCTATATTCTTTTTAAAAATACAAAAACCTCGAATTTAAAGATTGTTTATTTAGAGAATTGAAAATTTACTTTATATTTGCATCCCGAATATTTCGACAGCAGTCGGAAGGGAATTGCAGGCGTGGTGGTCAGGATAGTTATCGGGAGGTAGACACGCAACAGAAAAGGTCTTGATTTAAGGACCACAATATATTGAAATGCAGGCGTGGTGGAATTGGTAGACACGCTAGACTTAGGATCTAGTGCCGCAAGGTGTGAGAGTTCGAGTCTCTCCGCCTGTACAGAGAAAACCTCTTGAGAAATCAGGAGGTTTTTTTTGCTGTAAAGCGAAATTGAGGTGGTCAGTAAGGAGAGACGAGAAGCTTGCCCTGAGTGGAGCGAAAGTAGTCTCGGAGTTTATACCGAGCGTAGCCGAGGTGCCTCTAAAAAGGGAAAAGCCGACTTTTAAAAGTTGGCTTCTTAATTAATCAGAAATACTTCAAACTTCGTTCGGTTAATGGTAGATCAATCCTTCTTCGAGTTTTCCCATTTTTCCACGATGGGCTCTAAAATATCATCTTCCACACCCCAAACTTTTCCTTCTTTGGCAAGAGGCATAAATTCGTCAATATACTGTTGGCTAAGGGCCTCGGAATCCCCGTATTGCTTCCGCAGGGCATCCAGTTTTTGGTGAAGGTCTTTCTGTATATCCGCATAGGCAGGGTCATCATAATAATTATGCTGCTCCAACGTATCTTTTTTTCGGTCTATCAATTCCCAATAATCCAAATCAAAATAGTAATGGATCAATTTGTAATCCTTGGTAATTACCGCATAATGTCTGTTCACGTTGTGTTCGGAGGGGTGCTCGTAGTAATGGTAATACACGGCATCCCTGTCCCAATTTTCCATGTCATCGGTCAACACAGGTACCAAACTTTTTCCTTGCATGTCTGCGGGTTGCTCCACTCCGGCAACATCTAGGAAAGTTTGGGCAAAATCCAAGTTTTGTACAAGTTCATCGGAAACACTTCCAGGTTTTACATGGTTTTGCCATGAGACTAGCAAGGGTGTTTTTAGGCTTTCATCGTACACGAATCTTTTATCGAACCAACCATGTTCGCCCAAGTAAAACCCTTGATCCGAGGTATACACGATAATGGTATTTTCCATCATATTGTTGGCTTCCGAGATAATCCAACACCCTGCCTACGTTCTCATCCACAGATTTAATGGTGCCCAAATAATCCTGCATATAGCGCTGATAACGCCATTTAGCAATATCGGTTTCGGTCATGTTGGGATAGTTCTCTATAAATTCATCCGCAATGGCCCTATAATAGGTGTCAAAAGTAGCTTTCGGGTGGAGTCCAACCTGCCTACCGTCATTTCATACCTACGTTTATCAAAACCAATTTGCTCCTCCAATCCCAATTGATCCATAACCTCGGATACAACTTGCTGTCCGCTGCCCAGCCCATATCACCGTCAACCTTCATTTCGGCCACTTTTGCGGCAGGCATACCTTCATGGGAATCGAACAAGGTGGCTGGTTCCGGAAAAGTCTTTGTTGTGAATTCTTCCATATGGCGTTCCGCCATTAACCAGGAACGGTGCGGGGCTTTGTGCAGGTACATGAGCATAAAGGGTTTGTCCGCTTGGCGCTCATTATCCAGCCAATCAAGGGTCATATCGGTTACAATGTCCGTTACGTATCCCTTTACGTTGATCTCCCCTTCGTTTTTGGTGATGAAATCCGGGTTGTAATACGAACCCTGTCCAGGTAAAATCTTGAACTGGTCAAAACCTTTGGGATTGTTTCCAAAATGCAATTTCCCGAACATGGCCGTTTGGTACCCCGCTTTTTGTAGGAGTTGTGGAAAGGTCACATTTGTGGTGTCAAAAGGGGATACATTATCTATTTTGCCGTTTAGGTGGGAGTGTTTTCCAGTAAGGATGGTAGCCCTTGATGGGGCACAGATACTATTGGTAACGCTTGCATTGGTGAAAAGCATACCCATTTTTGCAATCCTGTCTATGTTAGGTGTTTCAATCAAACGATTGTCGTATGCCGAAATGGCCTGATAGGCATGGTCATCCGACATGATAAAGACAATATTTGGTTTTTTGGGTATTTCTTTTTCCGCTTCATTGCATCCAGTAAAAAAGGTTACGCTTAGTAAAAGAACTGTAAACTTGAGGAACTCTTTGGAGGCTTGGTATCTTGGGTTGGTTTTGGCGCTCATGTGAAATACATGTTTTTGATTCGTTTTGGAAGATACTACTTTCTGTATAATTTTAGGGTAACCCGGAAGTTTTTTGCACCTGTCTTGTAAGTATTTTAGAAACCTTACGCCCAATTACTTGTTTGATAATCAAATATCTCCAAGAACAGTACGTTATGTGTTCAAGCGAAGTACAGAGAAGTAGGTTTTGCACGATACAAGTAGTACCGATTCGAATATTTTGTACTTTTACATACAGATGAAGATTGTATTTCACAAAATAGTATCCATTTCAATGGCACTTTTGGTGCTGTTCACCACTACCTCTTTTTCAGTGGGCATGCATTTTTGTGGAGATCATCTCATGGATTTTAGTCTTACCGGGAATGTGGAAGGTTGCATGATGCAACCCAAAGTCTCTCACGAAATGGACGATTGTCCTATGATGGAAATGAAAATGGATTGTTGTGCCGATGTGGAGTTGTCCGTTGCCGGTCAAGATGACTTGCAGCCTACCTTTAATCAATTGACATTTGACCAACAGGTTTTCCTCTCTACTTTCGTTTACGCCTATTTGCAGGTATACGAAAGTATCCATCAGGAAAAAATAACTTTTAAAGACTATTCTCCGCCGTCCTTGATTCGGGATGTTCAAATTCTGGATCAGACCTTCTTAATTTGATTTTAGACGTTTTGATGTAACCTGGTTGCTAATGCTCCCGGGCAGTTTTGTTGTATGGAATACCCAGTACCTCAAAACGAACCTTGTAAAACTGTCTAATTTTCAAATGTTATGCTGAACAAAGGCATCAAGTATCTTATAGAAAACAAACTTATTGCAGTGCTCCTTCCGGTTCTTTTTGTAGGATGGGGTTTGGTGAATGCACCTTTTAATAGAGGAAATTCCGGTTGGTTGTCCGGTTTGCCGGCTTCCCCGGTTGCGGTGGATGCCATCCCGGATATAGGGGAGAACCAACAGATTGTTTTTACCAAATGGGAGGGACGATCCCCACAGGATATCGAGGACCAAATTACCTATCCACTTACGAGCTCTTTGTTGGGAATTCCTGGAGTGAGGACTATCCGTAGTTCTTCTATGTTCGGATTTTCCAGCATCTATATCATTTTTGAGGAAGATGTAGAATTCTACTGGTCTCGCAGTCGCATCTTGGAAAAACTTAACTCGTTGCCCATAGGTCTACTACCGGATGGGGTAAGCCCCACTTTGGGGCCCGATGCCACGGGCTTGGGACAAATATTCCGGTATACCTTGGAAGGAAGGACCAGGAAGGAAACGTCACCGGAGGATGGGATTTACAGGAATTACGTAGCATACAGGATTACTATGTAAAATATGGGTTGGCAGCTGCCGGTGGAGTTTCCGAAGTGGCTTCTATAGGTGGTTTTGTGCAGGAATATCAGGTAGATGTGGATCCTGAGCTTATGCGGCAGTACAACATAGGATTGGCCGAGGTGGTAAAGGCCGTAAAGCAAAGCAATCAAGACCTAGGAGCGCAAACCCTGGAAATGAATCAGGCCGAATATTTAATTCGTGGTTTGGGCTATGTAAAATCCATTGAAGACATTGAAAATGCGGTAGTGACCTCGGAAGATTTTACATCCATAAGGATCAAGGATATTGCGAGGGTAAATTTAGGTCCTGCCAGTCGGCGAGGTATTCTTGATAAGGAGGGCGCCGAAGTCGTTGGAGGTGTTGTTGTGGCCAGGTACGGTGCAAATCCTTTGGAAGTCATTAATCAGGTAAAGGATAAAATTAAAGAAATAAGTGGAGGTTTGCCATCCAAGGTATTGGCCGATGGCCGTACTTCACAATTGACCATCGTACCCTTCTATGATCGAACGGAATTGATTCAGGAAACCTTGGGTACCCTCAACGAGGCGTTAACACTAGAAGTCTTGATCACCATTTTGGTCATCATCGTTATGGTATTCAACCTTCGTGCCTCTATACTTATTTCCGGGCTCTTGCCCGTTGCTATCCTTATGGTGTTCATCACCATGAAACTATTTGATGTGGACGCGAATATTGTGGCACTTTCCGGTATTGCCATTGCTATAGGTACTATGGTGGATGTAGGGGTAATCCTGGCGGAAAATATGATACGACATCTAGAGGATAAGACATTGTGTCTTGACAGAGAAGGCAACCCGTTAACGACCAATGAAATTGTCTACAATGCGACCTCCGAGGTATCCGGGGCTATTCTAACAGCCGTATTGACCACGATTATAAGTTTTATTCCTGTTTTTACCATGATTGGAGCGGAAGGAAAACTGTTTCGCCCTTTGGCCTTTACCAAGACGATGGCCCTGGCCGCATCCTTGGTCATTGCCCTATTCTTGATTCCTCCTTTTGCAGCGCTATTTTTTAGAAAAGGAAAACAGCCTATTGCTCTGAGGAATCTTTGGGATTATGCACTGATTGTGATAGGGGTACTGGCACTCATTTTCGGATTTTGGACAGGTCTCGGCATTGATCGCTTTTGGAGGAGTGGGGCTTTGGTTTCGATTAAACAAAAAGGAAAGTATAGAGATTTCCAGTGGTAATTTCAATGTTTCATTTTCAAAAAAACTGGCCAATATTGGGATATCCGTGTTACTTATCGTAATACTATTGGCCGAATACTGGAGACCTTTAGGCTTTGATAGAAGCATCCTCATAAATTTTGTTTTTGTGGCCCTTATTTGTTTCGGTCTTTTGGGTACTTTCTCGGTATTTAAAAGGTATTACTCCCGTATTCTAAGGTGGGCCTTGGACCATAAGGGGCTTTTTATTGTAATACCTTCCACGATCCTCTTTCTTGGTATTATGATCATGAAAAATACGGGTGAGGAGTTCATGCCTTCCTTAAATGAAGGTACTTTTCTGTTGATGCCAACCTCCCTGCCCCATGCCGGGGTCGCGGAAAATAAGCGTGTGCTACAGCAATTGGATATGGCGGTGGCTGGCATTTCTGAGATTGAAACCGTGGTTGGAAAATCAGGACGAACGGAATCGGCTTTGGACCCAGCTCCTTTGTCCATGTATGAGAATGTGATTCAGTACAAGTCCGAATTCATGAGGAATACGGAGGGTAAAAGACAACGTTACAAAGTGAACAAGGACGGATTGTTTGTACTTAATGATGGAAAATTTCATGTAAATCCCAACAATCCTATAGAAGGTCATGAGCAATATGATACTTCCCAATTGGTCCAATTTGTAGAAAGGGGAGATTTAATTCCTGACGAGAACGGAGCGTACTTTAGGAATTGGCGCCCGAAATAGAGAGTCCGGATGATATTTGGAACGAAATCGTATCCGCCACTCGTTTGCCGGGAGTTACATCGGCACCTAAACTGCAACCTATAGAAACCCGTTTGGTAATGTTGCAGACAGGAATGCGGGCACCAATGGGTATCAAGGTAAAAGGTCAGGATTTACGGGAGATTGAAAAATTTGGACTTCAGCTGGAGGAGCTTCTGAAGGAGGCCGAGGGCGTTAAGGCGCAGTCCGTTTTTGCGACCGTATCATTGGAAAACCCTATTTGCTCATTGACATTAAAAGAGAACAATTGGTACGTTACGGAGTATCGATCGCCGATGTACAAAACATCCTAGAGGTGGCCGTTGGAGGCATGCCCCTTACACAAACAGTGGAAGGCAGGGAACGGTATTCGGTAAGGGTTCGCTATCCAAGGGAATTAAGGGATAATCCGAGAGGATTTGAAGAATATCTATGTGCCCGTTGAAAAGGGAAGTCCCGTACCTCTAGGGGAGCTGGTGGAAATCAAATATGAAAAGGGACCACAGGTAATTAAAAGTGAGGATACCTTTTTAGTGGGGTATGTACTGTTCGACAAGTTGGACGGCTTTGCCGAAGTGGATGTGGTTGAAAATGCCCAGGCTTTGATAGGTAAGAAAATCAAAACCGGGGAATTGACAGTTCCCAAAGGGATTAGCTATCAATTTACGGGGACCTATGAGAACCAGCTAAGGGCAGAAAAAACCTTGTCTATAGTAGTGCCCCTGGCCCTACTCATTATTTTTGTGATCTTGTACTTCCAGTTTAAATCGGTTACCACTTCTTTAATGGTATATACCGGTATCGCCGTAGCCTTTGCCGGAGGGTTTATCATGATATGGCTCTATGGCCAAGAATGGTTCCTCAATTTTAGCCTATTTGGTGAAAACCTTAGGGATTTATTTCATATGAAAACCATCAACTTAAGTGTGGCGGTATGGGTAGGGTTCATCGCCTTGTTTGGAATAGCCACGGATGACGGTGTGGTCATGGCCACCTACTTGACCCAAACGTTTGAAAGGGAAAAAACGGACAGTGTAAAGGGTATCCGTTTGGCAGCATTGCAAGCCGCGAATAAGCGAATTCGGCCCTGTTTGATGACCACGGTCACCACCATTTTGGCCTTATTACCGGTTATGACTTCCTCTCGGAAAGGGAAGCGATATCATGATTCCTATGGCCATACCTATTTTTGGTGGAATGGTGATTGACATAACCTCCTATTTTTTAGTGCCAGTATTGTATAGTTGGCATAAAGAATATCGATTAAAAAAGACAAACAAATGAGAAACCTGAGCCTACTATTATTCTTTTTGTTAGTTGTAGATGGTTCTGCCCAAAGTCTAAGAGATTATTTGGTGGAGGCTATGTCTAACAACCCGTAAATACAAGCATTTGAAATGCGATATAATATATCAAAAGAGAAAATTTCGGCAGCTTATAGTTTGCCAAATACCTCTTTAAGTGCCGGATATTTTTTAAGTGAACCTGAAACACGAACGGGTCCACAGCGGATCCGACTTTCCGTATCCCAAATGTTGCCCTGGTTCGGTACCATAACTGCACGCGAAAATTACGCAAGTTCACTAGCAGATGCGGATTATTTGGATTTGGTTATCGCCAAAAGAAAATTGGCCTTGTCCGTAACACAATCCTACTATACCCTATATCTTTTGGAAGCAAAACAAAAGGTCTTAGAGGAAAATATCCAATTGTTGGATACCTATGAGCAATTGGCCTTGACGTCCGTTGAGGTGGGCAAGGCCTCGGCAGTGGATGTGTTGAGATTGCAAATTCGAAAAAATGAATTACAGCAACAGGTAGAGGTTTTGAAACAAATGTTTTTTGCTGAAAGGGCGAACTTCAATGCATTGAGAAACCAAAAACAAAGCCTTGCCGTGCCAATTGTTTCGCAATTGGATTTACCCGTTGAAGATTCATTATTGAATAATTCACAGATAGATTTGAATCCTGAGCTTTTAAAATATGATAGACTTTATGAATCAGTAATTAAGTCCGAAATGTTGAATCAAAAGCAAAGTGCCCCAAACTTTGGAATAGGATTGGACTATGTAACGGTTTCGGAGCGGCCAGATATGGATTTTGTAGATAATGGAAAGGACATATTGATGCCTATGGTGTCTTTGTCCATACCGCTGTTCAACAATTCTTATAAATCCGTGACAAAACAGAATGAATTTCGTCAATTGGAGTTGGAATCGCAAAAGCAACAACGGCTGAAGGTACTCGAAACGGCTTTGGCAAAAGCGGTTTCACAAAGAAACCAAGCCCGTATCTCCTATAATACTATTAATAGGAATTTGAAACAGGCAAAGGATGCTGAGGACATCCTAATAAAAAACTACGAGACGGGTACTATAGATTTCAATGATGTTTTGGACATTCAGGAATTACAATTAAGGTTCCGAGATACATCGATTGGAAACCATAAAATCATATTATGAACAGAGTGCAATTATTAACTATTTAATACAATAACTATGAAACGAGTAACTATGCCATTTATGGCAACCATTTTAATCTTTTCCCTTTCGTGTAAGGAAGAAAAGAAATCCGTAGAAACATCAAATCCGGAACCGGTGATGGAGGAGCAGGCAAAGGAGATGGCCGTGGCCTCTTTTAATCAGGAAAAGACCAACATGTTGTTTACTGATTACCAAAATTTAAGAAAGGCTTTGGTGGCCACTGCACCGGACGATGCAAAGACAGCTGCAGAGCAAATGAAAATGAACTTGGATACGGAGGAGAAGGAAATCAGTGCTTTGGCAGATGAAATATCAAATGCCTTGGATGTGGAAGCACAACGGGAAGTGTTTTCCCGATTGACGGAAAAAGTAGAACCAAAGTTCAAGGAAACTATTGAAAGCGGGGAAATTTACAAGCAATTTTGTCCCATGGCATTTGAGGGCAAGGGCGCCTATTGGATTTCGGATGCATCGGAGATTAGAAACCCATATTTTGGGGACAAGATGCTCACTTGTGGAAAGGTGACCGAAACTATAAATTAAAAAACCCATGAAGCACACCTATAGCATAACTGGGATGAGCTGTAACGGTTGTAAAAACCATGTTGAAAAGGCTTTGTCCAATGTAGAAGGTGTTTCCAAGGTATCTGTGAATCCGGAAGGTGCGGAAGCTACCATTGAAATGAAGGAACATATTCCGTTGGAACGCTTTAAGAAAGCTCTTAAAGAAGATGGTGGCGGGTATGCCATCCATCCTCAAGGTTATGTTGCAAATAAAACGGAAGAAAAGAAAGCTACAGGTAGCGGAACAGGTACTTTTTATTGCCCTATGCGTTGCGAAGGGGATAAAACCTACGATACCCCTGGAGACTGTCCTGTGTGTGGAATGGATCTGGTAGAGGAACAAAGGGTTCAATCTTCGTCCGAAACGGAGTGGACCTGTCCTATGCACCCTGAAGTGGTGAAAGACGAGCCTGGGTCTTGTCCTATTTGCGGTATGGACCTTATACCCAAAGAGCCCGATATCTCTGCCGAGGAAAAAAACTATCAAAAACTACTGAAAAAGTTTTGGATTGCCCTTGGTTTTACCTTGCCTATATTTTTGATTGCCATGAGCGATATGCTGCCAAGTCAACCCTTGTTCCGTATTATGAATCAAAAATGGTGGAATTGGGATTCAACTGGTGCTATCTGTCCCAGTGGTATTCTATGCTACCTGGATGTTCTTTGAACGCGCCTATAGAAGTATTAAGACTTGGAACCTAAACATGTTCACGCTCATTGGTATTGGCGCTGGAATTGCATGGGTTTTCAGTGTTTTTGGATTGCTGTTCCCCGACTTTTTTCCCGCCCAGTTTAAAACGGAATCAGGAGCCGTTCATGTGTATTTTGAATCCGCTACTGTTATACTGACTCTAGTGCTTATGGGACAAGTATTGGAGGCCCGGGCCCATAGTAAAACAAATTCCGCCGTAAAGGAACTATTAAAGTTGGCCCCAAACAAAGCCGTGCAAATTGTGGAAGGCCAAGAGAAAATGGTGGCCATTGATAGTATTGAAATCGATGATATCTTAAAAGTAAAACCAGGTGAAAAAATTCCTGTGGACGGTATCATTACGGAGGGTGGGACTTCCGTGGATGAATCTATGATAACAGGGGAACCCATACCAGTGGACAAGACCGTAAATGATACCGTAAGCAGTGGAACCATTAATGGCAACCGGACCTTTTTAATGAAGGCCCAAAAAGTTGGATCCGATACCTTGCTATCCCAAATAATTAGCATGGTCAATGATGCTAGTAGAAGCCGTGCCCCCATCCAAAATCTAGCGGATAAAATTTCAAGCTATTTTGTACCTATCGTAGTCCTTGTTTCCGTACTGACGTTTATCGTATGGGCAGTTTGGGATCCCAATCCGGTCTATGTATATGCATTGGTCAATGCCATAGCTGTGCTCATTATCGCATGTCCCTGTGCCCTGGGGCTGGCGACCCCCATGTCCGTTATGGTTGGAGTTGGGAAAGGGGCCCAAAACGGAATACTTATTAAAAATGCAGAGGCCTTGGAAAAAATGGATAAGGTGAACGTTCTTGTCGTTGATAAAACAGGTACGATTACGGAAGGTAAACCGACGGTAGAAAAAGTAGCTTCCTTTGATAAAACTATTTCGGACGGTGAGGTATTGGAATCAATTGCATCACTGAATAGCTCCAGTGAGCATCCTTTGGGGGCAGCAACGGTAAAGTATGCCAAGGAAAAGAATATAGGGTTGAAAAAAGTCGAAAGTTTTAATTCCGTTACCGGAAAAGGAGTAGAAGGATTCGTAGACGGCAGAAAATTAAGTTTGGGCAATGCAAAAATGATGGAGTACGCAGGTCTTGGACTTGAAAGGGAAGCCGCGTTGGAGGCGGAGAAATATCAGGATCAAGGTAAGACAGTTTCATTTTTGGCTATTGAGAATACGTTGGTCGGTTACGTAGTAATCGGTGATAAAATAAAGAGTACTAGTAAAGAGGCAGTTAAAAAGCTTCAGGAAAAGGGTATTGATGTCATCATGATGACAGGCGATAACGAAAATACGGCAAAAGCAGTAGCAAGCGAATTGAATTTGACCGATTTTAAGGCGGGTATGCTTCCGAGAGAACAAATTGGAGGAAGTGAAAGCGCTACAGGCAAAGGGCAAAATTGTTGCGATGGCCGGTGATGGTATAAACGATGCTCCGGCACTCGCTAAGAGTGATGTGGGTATCGCCATGGGAACGGGTACTGACGTGGCTATTGAAAGTGCCATGATGACTTTAGTGAAAGGTGACTTGCATGGAATAGTAAAGGCCTATACTTTAAGTGATGAGGTCATGAGGAACATAAAACAAAATCTTTTCTTTGCGCTAGTTTACAATACTCTAGGAATACCGATAGCGGCGGGTGTACTGTACCCGTTTTTTGGAATTCTTTTGTCTCCAATGATTGCGGCATTGGCAATGAGTTTTAGTTCCGTTTCCGTTATAGCAAATGCACTTAGATTAAGAAGTAAAAAATCGGATTGAATTTATGGTTAAAAGAAAAACTGCCATCAAGATTAGGAAAGCCCATCGGTATTTGGGAATTTTTCTTGGGATACAATTCTTGTTCTCGGATCGTTAGTGGTCTCTATTTCAGTTGGACTGATATAGATGAGATACACGGAGATCATTTTAGAAGGACCCCTTCTGAAATTGTAGCCTTTGAGAACCTCTTTGGCTTGGATGAAATTACCAAGGATATTTCCGTTTCATCCATAGCGCTAAGAAATATTGCAGGCGAACCTTATTACTGGATCAACCATGAATTTTTGTACAATGCCAAAACGGGTGCTTTAAAAAAGGAAATCGACGAAAAGGAGGCTTTGGGAATTGCCGCTGCCAATATGATGCCGGAATTAAAGGTTTCCCATGTAGAGCGATTGAACGAGGTGGGCACGCATAGCGAGTATAGAGGAAGACCCTTACCTGCTTTCGCCATACATTATGATCATGACGAAAATGTGATAGCGTATGTATCCATAAAAGATGGGGCCTTCCAAACACTTCGGCATAGGGATTGGCGTTGGTTCGATTTTCTTTGGATGACACATACCATGGATTATGAGGGAAGGGATGATTTTAATACCCTAGTGCTAAGAGCCTTCTCCCTATTGGGGTTGATAACAGTCCTTAGTGGTTTTTTACTTTGGTTTACAAGTTCTCCAACCGTAAGAAAAATTAGAAAATAGTGCATATTTAGATAACTTAATCAAAATAATCATGAATAAAAATGTGATTTATATTGTAATCGCTCTCATTATAGGAGTTGTAGTGGGAGGGTTCATATTTGGAAGTTTCATGGTGGAAACTGATAGTGGTGATTTAGTACATGAACATTCAGAAGAATCTGGGCAAATGTGGACCTGCTCCATGCACCCTCAGATAATGCAACCGGAACCGGGTGATTGTCCTATATGTGGTATGGATTTGATTCCTGCGAAATCTGATGGAGAGGGTTTTGCCCTAAATGAAATCAAGATGACCGAAAATGCCATGGCCTTGGCCAACATAGGTACCACTGTCATTGGAGAAGGGAATTCCGGCGAAGGACAAAAAATCACATTATCAGGTCAGATTAAGGTCAATGAGGAAGCAGAGGCGGTTCAATCCAGTTATTTTGATGGCCGTTTGGAACAATTGAACATTTCTTATGAAGGGCAAGAAGTAAACAAGGGGGCTCTTTTGGCAACCATTTATGCGCCTAACCTGGTGGCGGCACAACAGGAATTGATAAGCTCCTTATCCTTAAAGGAATCGCAACCGGCGCTTTATGAAGCGGTAAGAAAGAAATTGAAATTATGGAAACTAACCGATAATCAAATAATTGCCATTGAAAAGAGTCAAAAGGTTCAGGAATATTTTCCAATATATGCTACGGTTTCGGAACCGTTGCCGAAAAAATGGTTTCAGAGGGGGACTATGTAAAACAAGGGCAACCCCTTTTGAAATTGGCGAATTTGAATTCGGTTTGGGCAGAATTTGATGTTTATGAAAATCAGATAGCCTCCTTAAAGAAAGGCCAAAAAATTACCATGTTCAGCAATGCATATCCAAATAAGGAATTTGAGGCTGCCATTAGTTTTATTGACCCTATCCTTAACGAGCAATCTCGAACAGTGGCCATGAGGGCCACTATTAAAAATAGCGATGGAATATTAAAACCCGGGATGTTTATGAGGGGTGAGATTCAAAACAATTCCGAGAGTTCATCCATTTTAAACGTTCCATCCGCTGCAGTACTATGGACGGGTGAACGCTCCATAGTATACATAAAAGTGAATCCCAATGCCCCCGTTTTTGAAATGAGGGAGGTTGTGCTTGGTAATAGGATTGGTGATTATTATGAAGTGCTTTCAGGTCTTCAAATTGGCGACGAAGTGGTTACAAATGGTACTTTCACTATCGATGCGGCCGCTCAGTTACAGGGTAAAAGATTCATGATGAATGAAGATACGAAACTTGAAGCCAGCTCAGAAAATATGGTGGATATGAAACTCAAATTCCCAACCTCTTTTCAAAAGGATTTTAAGGATATATTGCCGCTATATTTAGATATTAAGAACGCTTTAGTGGAAAGTAATAAGGATGAAGTCAGCCTAGAGTCGCGGAAATTATTAGTACAATTAAACGCAATTGATATCGATGGTTTGGGCAACATGGAAAAGGAGCATATTAGTAATATAGTTGAAAGGGTCAAAAATATCGCCAGTGCCAAGGACATTGAAAACCAACGTGATAATTTTGTAATCCTTAACGAGAATATTGTTCCTGTGGCCATGAACATGAATGACCTGAGTACCCCTGTTTTTGTTCAAAAATGCCCTATGGCCAATGATAATAAAGGAGCTTTTTGGTTGAGTATGGAAAAGGAAATCCGCAATCCGTATTATGGTGCTGAAATGCTTACCTGCGGAAGCATCGTTGATTCGATTCGATAAATATTTCCAAATTATATCATTTCAATATTAAGAGCAAGTGCCTCCTAAAGGGGTAAAACTCTTCAATTTCATCTATTTTATATTTACTTAGGATGCTCTAGTCCTATCAAATTTTGTAAGGAATAATTAATAATTAATTGAAACTACTACATAATCCTAATGTTTGCTCTTTTGATTTTGAGATATAAAATTGTCTTGATTCCTTGAATGTTTTCTTGTGGTATCAATCAGTTAATTTTTTAGAAATCTGCGGATAATAGTTAAATATTTATTAAATTTTGCGAAATATTTAATAAATAACAGTGTGAATTACACACTTGTCAATAGTTGATTCGATAGGTAATGAATTGCCGGATTCAGTTAAAAAAACTTAAAATTCATGAATTTGATAGTTCTTAAGGGTGTTAATTTGCAAGAGTTTAATTCTGTTAAGGTAGTTTTAAGAAATGAAAAAAAATTAACATAAAATTTGGTTGCCCGGTATATCGGAAATATGCTTGGTTACACTTTGAAAATAATTCATTTTAACTAACAACAATCAATATTAACTTAAACCTAATTTTTTTATGAAGAGTACATTCTTAAAGGGTCTTTTGCTTTTTGGAGCGTTTTTATGCTTTGGACTGGTAAAAGCTCAAACCGTAACGGGTACAGTTTCAGACCGAGACCGATCCATTGCCCGGTGCCAGTGTTTTAATTAAGGGTACTACTACAGGTACCCAAACGGATTTTGACGGTAATTATACATTGGACAACGTAGATGACAACGCTACCTTGGTATTTAGTTACATCGGTTTTAAGACACTTGAAGTTGCCGTGAATGGCCAATCAACTATTGATGTAACCATGGAAGAGGATGCCAGTAAATTGGATGAAGTAGTTGTCACTGGGTATGGATCACAGGCCAAAAAGGATTTGACCGGTTCAGTATCCGTAGTGGATACGGAAGAACTTTTGGCTGTTCCTGCAACTACATTTGCCCAACAACTTCAAGGTAGGGCCGCTGGTGTTAGTATTATCAACGATGCCAGGCCTGGAGGTGAAGCAACGGTGAGAATTCGTGGTTTCGGTACAGTTGGTAACAATGCACCATTATACATCATTGATGGTGTTCCTACACAGGCGCAGGCGAACTTAAACCCAAATGACATAGAATCCCTTCAAATTCTAAAGGATGCCTCTGCTGCATCCATTTATGGTTCAAGGGCGGCAAACGGGGTTATCATTATTACGACCAAAAAAGGGAAAATGGGAAAACCAACAATCTCCTATAACTCATTTTATGGGATAGGTTCTCCTGAAAAGGATCCGAGAGGCTTTAAACGCTCGGGAACTAGGTGAGTATCTTTATTTAGCAGACCTTTACGCCGGAAAAACACCAAGCCATGGACAGTATACATTTGGGCCCAATGGCGAAGTTACCATTCCAGATTATGTGTTTCCTAGTGGTGCCAACGAAGGTGATGCAGGTACCGATCCAAGTTTGTACGCCTTAGAAGAAGGCAATATATATGCCATTACACGTTCCGCTGATACGGATTGGTGGGACGCGGTTACACGTTCTGCACCTGTACAACAACATAATATATCAGCCTCCGGTGCTACGGAAAATGCAAGATATGCATTTACCTTAGGATATTTTGAGCAGGACTATTTGGTGAAATTTGCGAGTTATAATAGGGTTTCTTTGAGGGCAAATACGGAATTCAAGGCTATAGATGGAAAGTTGACGATTGGTGAGAATTTCACTGCCTCATTTGATAATCAGAAGGGTAACTTCCAAAATGACCAAGAACAAAATGCAGTTTCCGCAGCTTACAAGCACCATCCACTGCTTCCAATTTACGATATTGCTGGAAATTTTGCAGGTAGTAGGGGAGCCAATTTAGGAAACAATTTTAACCCTTATGCCGTTTTGGCAAGAGATCAGGATGATAGAACATACAGGTTGCGTCTTTTGGGGAATGTATTTGCCAATTACGCCATTACTCCAAATCTAAGTATTCGTTCCAGTTTTGGTGCAGACGTAAGAGCACAAAGAAATAGGGATTTGGGCAGGCCCCAACCTGAATATGTAGAAGGAAACTTTATCAATAGTTCAACCGCAAGGGAGGAATATGAGTATCAATGGACATGGACCAATAGTTTGGAATACACAAAAACCTTCAATGAGGTTCATAATTTCAAAGCCTTTGTGGGTGTTGAGAGTATACAGCAATTTGAGGAAAGATTTGGTGCTTCAAGGCAGCGTTTTGCTTTTGAAACGACAAATATCCTGAGTTATTTGGACTTAGGAAACGCCACTACATCCACTAATTATGGGTTTGTTGAACAAGATTATTCCTTATGATCCCAATTTGGAAGATTGGATTACGATTATGATGGTAAATATCTAGCGCAGGTAACTTTGAGAAATGACTCATCTTCTAGATTTCAATCGGCTTCTCGAAGTGCTGTATTCCCGGCATTTAGTTTAGGATGGAGGGTTTCTGATGAAAAGTTTATGGACAATGTGGGATGGATTGATGACTTTAAGATTAGGTATGGCTGGGGTCAAACAGGTAATCAACAGATCGGTGATTACAATGCCTTTACTACTTATCAATCCAATATAGGAACTGGCGGTTATCCAATAGACGGTAACCCCTCTTCGCCGGCTATTGGTTTTCAAACACAAGCATTTGGTAACCCAAACGCAAAATGGGAAACAACTACAACTAACAACATTGGTTTTGACCTTAATATGTTGCAAAACAGGTTGACTTTCTCTTTAGATGCATACAGTAGGGTTACAACCGATATGTTGTTCCAAATTCCTCCAACATATACTGCAGGACAGGCGGAAGCCCCAAGATTCAATGTAGGTGGTATTACCAATAAGGGGGTGGAATTTAATTTAGGGTTTAGTGATCGAAAAGGCGATTTCGGATATAGTGTGAATACAAACTTCACACATTACACAAACAATGTGGACAAACTTGATGATAACCCATCCACTCGTTTCCTAGGCGGATCCGGAAGGGTTCCGTCATTGACAGTTACCCAAGCAGGTTCACCCCTTTCCTCTTTCTTCGGTTTTAAGACCGTTGGAATTTTTCAATCCCAAGCGGAAGCAGATGCTTGGCCGGAGTATGGGTCTTATAATGCTCCTGGTAAGTTAAAGGTGGCTGATATAAATGGTGATGGTGTAATCAATGATGATGACAGGACGGTCATTGGTAACCCTCATCCAGATTTTGTATATGGTATAAACATAGACCTTACCTATAAAAATTTGGCTTTGAACATTTTTGGTAATGGCTCCCAAGGAAATGACATTTACAACTATGTAAGGTATTTTGCAGATTTTAACACTTTTCAGGGTAATCGCTCAAGAAGAGCCTTGTACGGTGCTTGGCAACCTACAAACCCTCAAGCAGACCCAAGTACATGGGTAGCTGCAAATCCAGGTGCTACCGTGCCTATTATGGACGCCAACGACCAGGTAAGTAGCCGTCCATCATCCTACTTTGTTGAAGATGGTAGTTATTTTAGAATTAAGAATGTTCAGCTTACGTATAATTTTGGTGAAAACTTATTGGATGCTATTCCTGGAATTTCAAGAGCTTCGGTTTATATCCAGGGTCAGAACTTGGCTACATGGACAAAATATTCAGGGTTGAATCCTGAAATCCAAACACCAAATAGTATAGATATAGGTTACGATGGAGGGTTCATGCCCGTTGCAAGAACTTTTCTTTTGGGACTTAATGTAACTTTAAATTAAAAAAATTATGTTAGATACAAGTATTATGAAAAAGAGGAATTTTATACTAGGGATCTTGCTCGCCATGTTGATTTTGGTGATTGGCTGTAGTGATGATTATTTGAATAGGGAGCCAGAAGGCCGTTTTAGCGAAAGTGATGTAGCCACTGCGGACGGTGTTGAAGGCCTTCTTATAGCGGCTTATACAATGGTCCTGGAGGCGGACTTACTGGTCAAACTTGGCATAATGACATTCATAGCTGGGTATTCAATATAGCGTCTGATGATGCTCTAAAGGGAACGGATGCAGGTGATCAACCTGAACAGTCGTTTATAGAAGCTTACGATTTTCAGGCATTTAATGTACACATACGCGATAAATGGAGGGGATTATACAAAGGTGTTGCGGCTGCCAATAATGTAATTAATACGTTGGCTCTCGTTGAGGAAGGTATACCTGACGCCGGAAGGGAACAAATCATTGCGGAAGCACGATTTTTGAGAGGTCTTTTTCATTTTGAAGCTAGAAAAATGTGGCGCTCACCTGTCTATATTAGTGATGAGAATTTTGTTCTCAATGATTTGGAGAGTACCAAAATTCCAAATGACCGTGAAATATGGCCATTTATTGAGGCAGACTTTGAAGCTGCAGCGTCTGTGTTACCTGCTGAGCAAGGTCAAGTTGGTAGACCAACAAGTTGGGCTGCGAAGGCATTTTTGGGAAAAGCAAAAATGTATCAAGGATGGGATGCAAATGGTTCTGCTAATACTTCAAAATTGCAAGAAGCGAAAACTATCTTTGATGACATAATTAACAATGGACCTTTTCAGTTAATGGAGAAATTCGAAGACAATTTTTTGGTTGCCACTCGTAACAATGCGGAATCAATTTTTGAAGTTCAATATGCCATCAACAGTGCTACAGGTGATGCAGCTAATAGGGGTATTGGTTTGGCTCATCCCTATACAGACCCTTGGGGTTGTTGTGGATTTTACCAAGCATCGCAAAACTTGGTGAATGCTTATCAAACTGAAAATGGACTACCTTTATTGGATACATTCGATGACACGGATGTTTCCGCGGATACCAATCCTGACGGTTCTTCAGTCGTTACGACTACGTTAGATCCAAGATTGGACCATACGGTAGGTAGACCTGGAATACTTTACAAGGGATTCAAAATTTATCAGACTGATTTTGTAAGAGACCTATCTTATGCAGGATCGTTTTTCTCTATGAAACACGTAGCAGAGCCTGAGTTCTTTGGTCAAGGAGGTTGGGGTAACTTATCCGCCAATAACTACAGGATTATGAGGTTGGATATGATTTACCTATGGCTTGCAGAGGCAGAAGTAGAATTAGGTAATTTAGAAAGGGCTAGAGAGCTTGTTAACATAATTAGGACTAGGGCGGCCAATCCGGATGGTTTTGTTCCAAGTGCGATACAAGGAGCCGAGCGGAATGACTTTACTATTGAAGAAGGAGTTCCTGCGGCGAATTATGATATAGCTACCTATGATACCCCTTGGACAGATCAGGATGTAGCAAGAAAAGCTGTGCGCTTTGAGTCTCGTTTGGAGTTTGCGTTAGAAGGACATAGGTTTTTTGACCTTCAACGCTGGGGAATATCAGCGGAAGTGTTGAATGCTTACATCGCAAGCGAGTCGGAACATCGTTCATATCTACAAGGCCGTTCCTTTACAGAAGGTAAGCACGAGTTCTTTCCAATACCTTTGGAGGCCATAGATCGTTCTGCTTTGGATGGACAGCCAACATTGACCCAAGACCCGGCCTATTAATAACCATTTATTATAATTAAATAAAGCCTGGAAGATTATTCTTCCGGGCTTTTCTTTTTGTAGTTTAATCTAGATATCTGTTTTGATGATAGAATTAACAACGAATAGCCTGCTTGCTTTAAGAAAAATCCTTTTTCTTTTGGATAATTTGAAGACTCAGGTCAAATTGTTTTCAAATTCTTGTAAAGTTTGATATGGGTGTATTGATTGCATTTCTAGTTAGAATGGCACTATCAATTAAGAATTTAAGATATTCTTGTAAAATTCATGAATTTTACAAGATTTGATCTTTATTACTAAGTAAACGACTGATTTTTAACGTAACTTGTTTGAGTAGTAAGGGCTACAAAATTGTTAGAGTTAGTTTATTTAATTTCAAAAAAAAGGTAGTATAGGTTCCCATACTACCTTTTTCTATTATTATAATCATAGAAATATCTTTACGATTCTTCATTCAATTGCTTAATGAAATAGGAAGGAAGTATTCCTTGTCTTTTTTTAAAGGCGGCATTAAAAGTGTTTAAATTGTTATAACCTATGGAGGATGCTATATAACTTAGTTTTCTATTCCGGAAATCTTCATCCTGTACTAATCTTGTCAATAGATAATTTATTCTGAGCTCGTTTATATAATTATTGAAATTAGAGCCCTTTTCAATATTTATGACTTGGGAGAGGTATTTTGGGTTGGTCTTTAGCTTTTCTGCCAATTGATGTAGATTACAATTGGAGTCAATAAAAAAATGTTCCTTTTCAAGTTTTTTCAACCGCTCAAGAATAATGTCCTTTACGTTTTCGTCAAGCACAGTGTTCGTTTTGTCATCAATTTTTGCGTCGGATTTTTTAATGATGGTAGTATGGCTATTTGTATTTAATTGTGCTTCTAAATTTTCAATAGTCCTTCTATAAATGACCCTATTTTTTTCTTTGATTTTTACATAAGTAATCCCTATAAACAATCCGATGACCAAAAAGGATACAAGAGCAGTAATGATGGCAGTGAGCTTAGCTTTTTGTGACTCGTTTTCCAATTCCAGCGCTTGTTGTTTTTGACCAGCCTCCTTAATCTTTCTTCTGGTCTCAAGAATAATGATGCGTTGCTCCTTTTCATTATTAAAAAGTGAATCTTTAATAACATCATATAGGATCTTATTTTCGCTTACTTTATCAGGTCTATCCATCCTTTTGTAAAGATCCATTAGGATAAGGCTATTAGATTTTATAACATCAAAAGCATTGATGTTTTCTGCTGCGTCTATACTCTTTTCGTACGTAAAAATGGCGCTTGCGGTATCTTGGGATTTTAGATATAGTTCCGCCTGAATCATGAGTGCCCTGGGTAACCTAAACCGGTAGTTGTTGGCGTTTACCATCGTAATAGCTTGGTCCAAATAGTTTTGAGCAAGTTTGTAATCCCCATTGGACATATAAATGTCCGCCATGTTCATGTATACTATGCTTTGTATATAACTTCCTGGGGAATATAGTTCTTTCTCAATTTTCAAATAGAAATCATAAGCTTTTAGAGCGGCCTCCCTATCTCCAAGCTTTGCGGACATTCGTGCTATTTCATCCACTTTCTGAAAAATGTAGTGGGTGTCTTTCTGTTTTATAATGTAATCCAAACCTTTTAAGCAATGCTCCAAGGCTTTCTGATAGTTCTCCAAGCGAAGATAATAATGGGACAAGGCGGCATGGGCCTTTGATAAAATAAATTCATTCCCCGTGTTTTCCGCAATATCCAAAAGTTTAAGACCCGTTTCCAAAGCCCTGTCGTATTCTCCTTTTTCCGTATGGATGTCCGACTTTAAAGTTTCGAATTCTGCATAGGTTTCTGGATACTTTCTATAACTTATAGCTTGTTCCAAACCTTTAATTACTTCCATGGAACGATTAAAATCACCTTGAATAAAGAATAAGTAGGCCATGTTGTATTTGGCCTTGTATATTCCATTTTGATAATTTAATTCCTGGGATACCGTCAATGCCTCTTTGTTGAAGCTTTTGGCTATTTCAATGTTGCGATATTTATAGAGATGGCAGAGTTGAAGTAGGATGTCTGCCTTTTCTTTTCCAACGGCGTTATCCTTCATTGCGGTTAGCGTATTGATTTCCTCGTATTTATTTTGGTTTTTTGTTTCAGAAACCAACTTTTCAATACGATTAAAATAATCGCTTATACTATCATTTTTTTGTTTTTGGGAAAAAACGAATGAGTGAATCGTTATAAAAACAGTAACGAGTATTTTGGAGCTTTTGTTCAAACCGTCATTATCAACCTTAAGAGCATCCTAAATTATAAAATATACTGGTCAAATGCTATATATTGATTCGTATTGAATGAGGTATTTAAGTGTCCACTTATGCATCTATTTAATTATCAGAAAATTGATTTAGCTTAAATTGGTTGAGGAAGCCAAGATTTTAATTTGGGACATTCTATGTTTTAAATAAAAAAACCCTCCAACAAGGAGGGTTTTTTTGTAAATCGTACATTTTAATCTATAATCGAAATTTTAGATAGTTTATATTAAGCCAAACAAGGCCAATAAAGATCCCACGGCAACTACGGCCAAAAAGGCGTTCATTGCGATAATTAGAATTGACAAGTAAGCGTCAACCCCGGTTTTAAATGATAAATTGTTCATGACATTACCTACTTTAAAGTTATTTATAATAAGTTACGGACAAATGACTTTTTAATTGTACGCAATGTTGTCTAGCAGGCTTTTGGAGTGGTGTAGGGCCCAAATTTTGTAGTTGGTTTATCCCTAAATTCTGCATTACATCGGCAAAACAATACTTTTGGCCGATGTTTTTTAAGTTAAAAAGGGTATGTCCGATCAGGACACACCCTTAGTCTATTAAATTCTATAAATTTCGATTTTAAATAAGACCTATCCAGTCTAAAATCAAGGCAATGGGTATGGCGACCAATATACCTATAAGACAGGCAATCATAAATTTTAAAAAACCATTGAGGAGTTTTACTCCAAAAGATAGTTCCTGTTCCATAATCCTAAATAGTGTTGTTTATTACAATATACCGATTTTAGATCAAAGATTCCGGAAAACAGTAGTTTAATTCGATTAAGGGAGTAAAATATCCCGTTAAAAACGAAAATTCTAAAGGCTATTTTTTTTACTAAATGGATTTGCCATGGCAATTCTAGGTTTCAATGTGTCCAAGGCTTTGTTGTTGCTTTTGGGTCTGTTCCTTTTATCAATAGGGGGTTCCAATAAACTTGAATCGATTTTGATAGAGTCAATATTTTCCTGGGGTGTTCCATTTTTATTTCCTCTGCCATTTACTAAGGAATCCCAACAGGAAGAAAGGGAAATAGCAAGTAATAAAATATAAAGGAATTTGGCGAATTTCATCCTCAATGAGACATTGATTACTTTAATAATGTACGTACCCCTTCCATGATTTGGATGCTTGCCCCTGTGTTATTTAAGATATATTGGGAATTAATGGCCCCTATTCTTTTGCACTCGTTAACGTTTGCAAACAAACGATTGGTTACCTCTTTAAACTCTTCTTGGTTTTTAATTGGAAGTATTCCTCCTAGCCGAACCAAATCCTCGGCCTCCAAAAATCCCTGATAATTATGGTCCTATAATTACTGGTATCCCAAAAACTGCCGGTTCCAAGGTGTTATGAAGACCTGTGGCAAATCCACCACCAACGTAAGCAAGGGTCGCATAGCTATATATTTTAGTCAGTATGCCAATAGTGTCCAAGATCAAAACCTGGGTATCCTCTAACGGTTTAGTGGCGAGTTTGGTAAACAATTGGGTCTTTTTACCAATAGAATGGAAAAGACTATTAATATGGTTCTCTTTTATATTATGGGGTGCAATAATGAACTTTCGGTCATCAGGTGCATTATTGATGTACTCTATAAGTATACTTTCGTCCTCCGGCCAAGTACTGCCGGCAACCAAACAATCATCTCCTTTGCAGAAACTTTCGAGAATGTCCACAGAGTTGTCTCTTTGAAGTATTTCTGATACCCGATCCAATCGGGTATCGCCAGCAACATTCACATTATTGATTCCAATATTGTTAAGCAATTGCATTGATGTCTTGTCTTGAACATATATGTGTGAAAACCTACCCAAGACCTTGCGCATAAAACCGCCGTAATTTTTAAAGTAAATTTTGTCCGGCTTGAATCGCGCTGAAATCAGAAGCGTTGGGATTCTTCTTTTCTTCAATGCGTATAAATAATTTGGCCAGATCTCGTATTTTATAAAAATGGCCAGTGCAGGTCTTGCAGCATCCAAGAAAGAGGTTACTTTGGTTGGAATATCCACTGGAAGGTATGATGTTATATCTGCGGGTGAAGAGTTCTTTTTAACCTCATATCCTGAGGGTGAAAAAAAGGTCAATAGAATTTTATAATTTGGATATTCCAATTTCAATTTTTCCGAATAGGCAATCCCTGTTCATATTCTCCCAAGGATGCTGCATGTATCCAAATGACCTTATCATTATTAGAAATATTGTTTTTTAGGGTCTCTAGAATATTCCTTCGGCCTCGAACGAATTTAGAAATCTTAGGGTTGGCAAGACCAACCAATTTTAGGATTTGCCAGGATAATGAAACTACAAAGGAATAGAGATGGCGCAAATTGATTTGTTTTGGACTAAATTACGGTTCTTTCAAGAAAATCATTGTGGCACGTTTCGTATTTTTGCACTACTTCATTTAATTCAATGAAATGAAAAAAATACAAATGGTAGATCTTGGTGGTCAGTACCAGGAAATAAAGGAACAGGTCAATAAGTCTATTTCCCAAATATTGGAATCCGCTTCCTTTATTAATGATCGGAAGTGCATGCCTTTCAAAATGAACTAGAGGATTATCTCGGTTGTGAAAAACGTAATTCCTTGTGCCAATGGAACTGATGCGTTGCAAATTGCCATGATGGGACTTGGTTTAAAACCTGGGGACGAAGTTATTACGGCCGATTTTACCTTTGCGGCAACAGTAGAGGTTATTGCTTTATTGCAACTTACTCCGGTTTTGGTGGATGTAGATTTAGATACTTTTAATATCGATGTAAAGGCTGTTGAAAATGCCATAACCCCAAAAACAAAAGCAATTGTCCCCGTTCACCTATTTGGTCAATGCGCCAATATGGATGCAATCATGGCATTGGCTGAAAAGCATAATTTGTTTGTAATCGAAGACAATGCCCAAGCCATTGGAGCTAAATATTTGTCGGCTGATGGAACAAAGAAAATGGCGGGCACCATTGGACATGTGGGAGCCACTTCCTTTTTCCCATCAAAAAATTTGGGATGCTATGGAGATGGGGGAGCTATTTTCACTAATGATGATGATTTGGCCCATATCATTAGGGGTATGGTAAACCATGGTATGTACGAGCGGTATCACCATGATGTTGTTGGGGTAAATTCCAGGTTAGACTCCATACAGGCAGCCGTACTTCGAGCAAAGCTTCCAAAATTGGATGGGTATTGTAATGCACGTAGAACAGCCGCTAAGAAGTACAATTCAGCATTAAAAAATCAAGAAAATATTGTGCTTCCAAAAACGGTGAATTCATGTGAAGGTATTTGCGATACCTGTGATTGCCATGTGTTTCATCAATACACCTTGCGGATTACGAACGGAAAGCGGGATGGTTTGGTCAAGTTTTTAGGTGAAAACAATATTCCATGTGGAATCTATTATCCTATTCCATTGCACAGGCAGAAGGCATACTTGGATGAGCGCTATAACGAAGCCGATTTTAAAGTGACCAATCAATTGGTAGAAGAAGTAATTTCTTTGCCTATGCACACAGAACTTGATGATGAACAAATAACCTTCATTACTGATAAGGTTATCGAGTTTATGAAAGAATAAGCAATAGATAAAGTACTTTTCGTCCTGATAAAATAAGATGATGCAAATACTTGTAACTGGCGGACTTGGTTTTATAGGTTCCCATACGGTTGTAGAACTTCAAGCAAAAGGATTTGAGGTCGTAGTAATAGATGATTGCTCCAATGCAGATGAAAAAGTGCTGGATGGTATTGAAAAAATATCCGGCAAAAAACCAATTTTCGAAAAATTGGATTTAAAGGATAGGGGCAAAGTGGAGGACTTTTTTCATAGATATCCCGATGTGGAGGGCGTTATCCATTTTGCGGCTTCCAAAGCTGTTGGTGAAAGTGTGGAAAAGCCTTTGCTGTACTATGAGAATAACATCGGGACCTTAGTCTACATTCTTAAGGAGTTAAGCAAAAAAAATAAGGCAAGTTTCATTTTCAGTTCTTCTTGTACTGTATATGGGCAGGCGGATAAAATGCCAATTACCGAAGATGCTCCGGTAAAAGAGGCGGAGTCCCCATATGGTAACACAAAGCAAATTGGTGAGGAAATTATAAGTGATACTTGTAAAGTGACCCCCAATTTAAATGCAATAGCTTTAAGGTATTTTAATCCTATGGGGGCACATCCCAGTGCCGAGATTGGTGAATTGCCCATTGGTGTGCCACAGAACTTGGTTCCTTTTATTACCCGGACCGGTGTTGGTCTGAGAAAGGAATTGTCCGTATTTGGAGATGACTACCCAACTGAGGATGGTACCTGTATTCGGGATTATATTTATGTTGTGGACTTGGCAAAGGCCCATGTGGTGGCCTTGGAACGATTATTGGCTTCCAAGAATCCAAAAAATTATGAGGTTTTTAATGTAGGTACGGGAAAAGGTAGTTCCGTTTTGGAAGTCATTGGCAGTTTTGAGAAGGTTTACGGAAAAAAATTGAATTACAGAATAGTTGGCAGAAGACAAGGAGATATTACAACCGCCTATGCGGATACCACGAAGGCGAATAATGAGTTAGGTTGGAAATCAATATACTCTTTGGACGACGCCATGGAATCTGCATGGAAATGGGAACAAAAAATTAGAAATTGATTTCCTAGATTTGGGAAGCACTATAAGGGGAAATATAGCTATATTTCCCCTTATTTAATACATATAAGTATCGTATGAAAAATCCGCTGTTATCTTTAATGTTATTGGTCATGGGCATCATAAGTGCACAGGACACCTATCTGCAATGTGGCAAAATTCCGGATGTGGAATCGGGCAAGATTCTTAATGAACAGACCATCGTGGTATCCGACGGAAAAATTAAAAGCATCCAAAACGGGTTTGTCTCAGGGTCGGACTCCGACAAAATAGTGGATTTAAAGTCAAAGACCATCTTACCTGGATTTATAGATATGCATGTTCATATTGAGGGTGAATCGAGTCCATCCAGATATTTGGAGCGGTTTACAAAAAATGAAGCGGATGTTGCCTTCCAATCCACCATTTATGCAAAGAAAACCTTGATGGCCGGATTTACTACCGTTCGTGATTTAGGCGGGTCCGGCGTTAATATCGCTCTAAGAAACGCAATCAACAAAGGTACTATTGTAGGGCCGAGAATTTTCACCGCGGGCAAATCCATTGCTACTACAGGCGGACATGCGGATCCAACAAACGGTACCAGGGATGACCTTATGGGGGATCCTGGGCCAAAGGAAGGAGTGGTCAATTCTCCTGAAGACGGCAAAAAGGCGGTGCGCCAACGTTATAAAAATGGAGCTGATGTAATTAAGATAACCGCTACGGGAGGTGTATTGAGCGTTGCTAAAAATGGGCAAAACCCTCAATTTACGATTGAGGAAATCAAGGCGATCACAGAAACGGCCAAAGATTATGGGATGTTAACTGCTGCCCATGCACATGGTGATGAGGGTATGCAACGGGCCATAAAGGGAGGTATAAAGACCATTGAGCATGGTACACTAATGTCCGAAGAGACCATGGATTTGATGATACAATATAATACTTACCTTGTCCCCACGATTTCAGCTGGTCAGGAAGCAGCCAGATTGGCGAAGATACCAGGATATTTTCCACCTGTGGTCGCCAAAAAGGCTTTGGAAATTGGTCCTATTCAGAGAAAACCTTTGCTAAGGCCTACAAAAAAGGGGTTCCAATTGCTTTTGGTACCGACTCCGGTGTTTCGCCACATGGGGAAAACGGCAAGGAATTCGGGTATATGCATCGAGCGGGAATGCCAATCCTACAAACTTTACAAGCAGCCACTATTACTAACGCCAACCTCTTGGGTATAGATAATTTAGGTCAAATTAAGGAAGGCTTTATCGCCGATATTGTGGCGGTCGATGAAAATCCATTACAGAATGTTGATACCTTGGAAAAGGTAGTTTTTGTAATGAAAGAAGGCCAAATCTTTAAATCTGAATAATAGTTTGCTAATTTAAGTGAAGGGTACTGATATATTGAGCTTGTTGCTCAAGTCAAAAGAGGAAAATCTTTTTGTCAACTTGCTAAAGCAGTTGGAAAAAGACTTCCATTTGGCCAACATTTCCTTTAAACTGCCCGATGATATTTCGCCTGAAAATTTGGCTGTTTTCGTCAAGGAGAAATTGTATGTATTGCTTATGGAGCGATTTGATGAATATTTAAATCTTCTCTATGTTATTGATGTTTCGGAAAATGTACTCAAGAAAATAGAAGTCGTGGATGCCGTAGATGTGGCGGAGAAAGTATCTTTTTTGGTATTAAAGAGGGAATATGATAAAGTACATCTTAAAAGGAAGTACGGACGTAATTCTTAAAAATAAACCCTTATAAATGGGAGCAGGGCATTCGCGTAAATGCTCTCATTTTCCCGGTACAATAAATTGTATCTAAGTCCGACGGTAACATTGTATGAGCTGTAACCAGCTCCAATAAAAAGTGCTGGAGACCAATAGTTGTCCTCGATATAATTTGGTATGGCCTCATATGTTCTATTAATCCGAAGTTGCTCAAATTCTGCGGATAGCTGTAGTTCAGGTATGGGGTTGTAAAGGGATATGATACTTCCTCCATAGGCCAAAAGTTTATCATCATTGAATTTGGCATAATTGAAATTAAGACTGGCCCCTGCAGAAAATTCATTGGTAAAGGGGTAAATGGCACTTGGGGAAACCGAGGCATTGAAACCTCCATTGAAAAATCCCAATCCCAAACTTCCACCAAATCGAACACGATTCAAAAAATTGGAATTATTGTCAAAGTATTGGGCAAAGGTCATATGGGTCAAAAGGGAAATAAAACAGGTAAAAATGATTTTTTTTATCATCCTTTTTTAAAATTTGTTTTAAACATTAAATTTTTTCAATATTACTAAGCAACATTCCGTTAGATATAGTAAATGTTGTATTTTTGTACAAATTTCTTCTAAAGATACAGAAAGTAATTCATGGATAAATATTCCTTTTTGAATGCTGTTCATACCTCCTATTTTTCCGAGTTATATGATAAGTATTTAATAAATCCGGATAGTATTGAGCCAAGCTGGCGAGCCTTTTTTCAGGGATTTGATTTTGGTATAGAGAGTTCGCTGGACGAACTGGATATCGACCCTGAAAACCGAAGTACTGTAACCATTAATGGCAACCAAGTTGAAATGCCGAGAATCCTTGCAGAAGGAGTTCCAAGTAATCAGGTTGATAGATGGATATAGAAGCAGGGGTCATCTTTTTACGAAAACAAACCCGGTTAGGGAAAGAAGGCAATATGAGCCTACGCTGTCCATTGAGAATTTTGGTCTCATGGAAGCCGATTTAGATACGGTCTTTAATGCCGGCGATATTATCGGAATAGGTCCCAGCACTTTGCGAGAAATTATCAACCATTTGACCAGCATCTATTGCGATTCGATAGGTGTTGAGTATATGTATATTAGAAAACCCGAAAGAATCAAATGGATACAGAACTGGATCAATGTCAATGACAATCACCCTAATTTCAATCCGGAAAGGAAAAAGCATATTCTAAAGAAATTGAATCAGGCTGTTTCCTTTGAGGGATTTTTACATACCAAATATGTAGGGCAGAAACGGTTTTCGCTAGAAGGTAACGAATCTTTGATTCCAGCTTTGGATGTCATTGTGGAACGTGCTGCGGAAATGGGGGTTAAACAGTTTGTGATGGGCATGGCCCACAGGGGTCGATTGAATGTGTTGACCAACATTTTTGGAAAATCCGCTAAGGATATTTTTAGTGAGTTCGACGGAAAGGATTACGAGCAAGAGATTTTTGATGGTGACGTTAAATACCATTTGGGCTGGATCTCGGATAGAATGTCCGATAACGGCAATCAGATTCGGATGAACATTGCCCCAAACCCATCCCATTTGGAAACAGTGGGTGCGGTGGTAGAAGGTATTGCCAGGGCAAAACAAGATGCCCATTATCAGGACGATTTTTCTAAAGTACTTCCCATCGTGGTGCATGGAGATGCCGCCATTGCCGGGCAAGGTTTGGTATATGAAGTGGTTCAAATGGCCAGTTTGGATGGTTATAGGACTGGGGGTACAATCCATATCGTTGTAAATAACCGGATAGGATTTACGACGAATTATTTGGACGCCGAAGTTCTACCTACTGTACGGATGTTGGTAAAGTTACCTTGAGTCCAGTGTTACACGTAAACGCGGATGATGCGGAAGCAGTGGTTCATGCGGCCTTATTCGCACTGGAATATAGGATGCAGTTTGATCAAGATGTATTTATAGACCTGTTAGGCTATAGAAAGTATGGTCACAATGAGGGTGATGAGCCACGATTTACACAACCGAAATTGTACAAGGCCATCGCTAAGCATATGAATCCGCGGGATATTTATGCTGAACGTTTAATAAAGGAAGGTGTCATAAACGACGGTTACGTGGCCGAGCTAGAAAAACAGTACAAAGATAGCTTGGAGGTAAAACTTGAGGACTCAAGAAAAGAGGACAAGACGGTCATTACTCCTTTTATGGCAGATGAGTGGAAAGGCTTTGAAAATGTACGGGAATGGGAAATGATGGATCCCATCGATACTACATTCGATAAGGATAAACTAACCGAAATAGCCAAAGTTATTACTGAACTGCCGAAAGGTAAGAAGTTCTTGCGCAAGGTAGAAAAGCTGGTAAAGGATCGTCATAAAATGTTCTTTGAAGACGATTCATTGGATTGGGCAATGGGTGAACTTTTGGCTTATGGAACTTTACTTCAGGAAGGTTTTGGTGTTCGTATGTCCGGTCAGGATGTCGAAAGGGGAACTTTCTCGCATAGGCATGCCGTTATGAAAGTCGAGGAAAGCGAGGAAGAGGTTCTATTGCTCAATAATATTTCCAAGGAACAGGGAAGGTTTCAAATTTATAATTCATTGCTTTCGGAATATGGTGTAGTGGGATTTGATTATGGATATGCGATGGCCAGCCCCAATACATTGACAATTTGGGAAGCTCAATTTGGGGACTTTAGCAATGGTGCCCAAATTATGATCGACCAATATATTTCTGCTGCAGAGGATAAATGGAAGCTTCAGAATGGTCTCGGTAATGTTGTTGCCGCATGGTTATGAGGGGCAAGGGGCCGAGCATTCCTCGGCGAGGATGGAAAGGTATCTTCAATTATGTGCAAGAGACAATATGTACATCGCCGATGTGACTACCCCGGCCCGGATATTTCACATCTTAAGAAGGCAGATGAAGGCGAATTTTAGAAAACCGCTTATTATCTTTACCCCAAAGAGTTTATTGAGGCACCCAAAAGCAGTTTCAACTGTTGAAGAATTGGCCAATGGAAGTTTTAAGGAAGTTATTGACGATGTCACCGCAGATGTCAAAAAAGTAAAAACCCTGGTTTTCTGTACTGGTAAGTTTTATTATGACCTGCTTGCCGTAAAAGAGGAGTTAAATAGAGAAGATGTTGCACTGGTTAGATTGGAACAATTGTTTCCTTTGCCGGACAAAAAAATGAAAGATATCATTGCCAAATATAAAAATGCGGACGATATTGTTTGGGCGCAGGAAGAGCCAAGAAACATGGGGGCATGGAGCCACTTAATGATGCACTTTAGTGATGTAAATAAATTCAGGGTTGCATCTCGAAGATTTTACGCGGCCCCTGCGGCGGGTAGTGCGGTAAGGTCAAAAGCCGAGACACCAGCAAGTAATCGATTATGTCTTTGATAAGACCAAGGATAACATGTCCAAACCAAAATAATAGGATTTAAGAATAGCAAATTATAGAAAGAATGATTTTAGAAATGAAAGTTCCCTCACCAGGGGAGTCCATAACTGAAGTTGAGATAGCCGAGTGGTTGGTCGAGGATGGCGATTACGTGGAGAAGGACCAGGCTATTGCTGAGGTAGATTCAGATAAGGCTACGTTGGAGTTACCAGCAGAGGCCAGCGGAACCATTACGTTGAAGGCAGAGGTAGGCGATGCCGTGGCCGTTGGAGCTGTGGTTTGTCTTATAGACACGGGAGCTGAAAAACCCGATGGGGCCAGTAAGGCCGCAAGTACCGCCACTGGAGGGGATGAGGGTTCCTCAAGTAATGCAGAAAAAGATTTAGACAAACAAAAGGCAAACAAGGATAAAAAGGAGGACAGTGAAAAGGCTCCACAACCTGCACAAGCAAAAGAAACATATGCTTCGGTGTTGCTTCTCCCGCTGCTAAGAAAATTCTAAACGAAAAAGGAATTGATGCTTCAGGAGTTTCGGGCACAGGTAGAGACGGTAGAATTACCAAGTCAGATGCCATGAACGCCAAACCTTCCATGGGCTCGCCTGTGACTGGAGGGAATCGCGGGGAAACCAGGTCTAAACTGTCAATGCTAAGAAGAAAGGTGGCAGAAAGATTGGTATCCGCTAAAAATGAAACGGCTATGTTGACCACCTTTAACGAGGTTGATATGACCCCTATTTTTGAGTTGCGAAATAAATATAAGGATGACTTTAAAGAGAGACACGGTGTTAGTCTTGGCTTTATGTCCTTCTTTACAAGGGCCGTCGTGAGAGCTTTGCAGATGTATCCTGCCGTGAATTCCATGATTGATGGTAAGGAAATGATATCCTATGATTTTTGTGATATCAGTATAGCTGTTTCGGGCCCAAAGGGATTGATGGTTCCTGTTATTAGAAATGCGGAAAATCTTACGTTTAGAGGAATTGAAGCTGAGGTGAAACGATTGGCAATAAGGGCACGGGAAGGTGAAATTACTGTGGATGAGATGACTGGTGGAACCTTTACCATTACCAACGGTGGCGTGTTCGGTTCTATGTTGTCCACTCCTATTATTAACCCGCCACAAAGTGCTATTTTGGGAATGCATAATATTGTAGAACGTCCTATTGCAAGGGATGGAGCCATTGCCATTGCGCCTATCATGTATGTTGCTCTTTCATATGATCATCGTATCATAGATGGCAAGGAATCGGTTGGATTTTTGGTTGCAGTAAAGGAAGCTTTGGAAAGTCCGGAGGAATTGTTAATGGACAATGATGTGAAAAAGGCATTGGAAATGTAAAATCACATATTCCTTAAGTATTTGAAAAAGCATCGAAATTCGGTGCTTTTTTCATTATATCATTTTTTGACTTTTAGATAAAGGGCTTTCTTTTTGTAATCAATAATGGCCTTGCCCTTGTCGAGCACATCTGCTCCGATAATTCCATCAACAGGTTCGGCGTCGTGGGTTATTAGTGCCGTATTTACATGGACAAGGTCGAAGAGTACAATTTTCAATTTTTTATGGTGCCATTTACCAATTTCTATTGAATTCTTCTTGGAAGTCGATGTTTCCATGTCTGTGGCACCGGCTCCGGCAGCTTTTATTTTTGATTCTTTTGATTTTAATTTGAAATAGGCGATTCTATCAGAGCCAATGCAGGTATTGGAAGCCCCGGTATCAAGAATAAACCTACCGGCATTACCGTTTATTTTGGCCGAAAGTTCCGGATGATGGGTCTTGGTCATGGTTAAGGGTATTTTGTGGTATCCCTTTTTCTTTAAATACTTCTTGAGTGAGCTCATTGAAAGATTTTTATTCCTAAACATGAAATAGTATGCCTGTGTTAGACATTAAAGAATCAAAGATAAGCCTATTTTTGCGCTATGATTATAACTGATACACATACTCATTTGTATAGCGAAGCATTTGATGCGGATCGGGATAGCATAATTCAAAGGGCCATAGATCAAGGGGTTACCCGATTTTTTGTTCCTGCAATCGACTCTACCTATACTGGCAGGATGCTCAAATTGAAGGATAGCTACCCGGAGAATGTATTTTTAATGGCCGGGCTTCATCCTACTCATGTGAAGAAAGATTTTGAGGGGGAAATAAAGCACGTGGAACAATTGGTAAAAGAACATCAATATTGTGCGATTGGGGAAATAGGAATCGATTTATATTGGGACAAAAGCCTTTTAGAAGAACAAAAGGAAGCTTTTGGAAAACAGATAAAATTGGCAAAAAAACTTCATCTTCCAATAGTAATACATTGCAGGGATGCTTTTGATGAAGTTTTTGAGGTGTTGGAGAGCGAAAATGGTAGTGGTTTAAGAGGGATTTTTCATTGCTTTACTGGAAATTTGGAGCAAGCCCATAGGGCATTGTCTTACAATATGAAATTAGGTATAGGAGGCGTGGTAACTTTCAAAAACGGGAAAATCGACACTTTTTTAAGTCAAATTGACCTAAGTAATATTGTTTTGGAAACTGATGCTCCTTACTTGGCCCCAATGCCCTATAGGGGAAAGCGAAATGAAAGCGCATATGTTATGAATGTATTAAAAAAGGTAGCTTTATTGTACGACATGGATGAGGAAGAAGTGGCAAAAGTGACCACAGAAAACTCAATGGAAGTATTCGGAATCTAATTTCTAAAGGGTAGGTTTGGACAAGAGAAAAATTTTATTGTTGTATACAGGGGGCACCATCGGTATGGTCAAAGACTACAAAACTGGAGCATTAAAATCCTTTGATTTCAATAAGCTTTTGAAGCACGTTCCGGAACTTAATCAGCTGGATTGTTCCATAGATTCGATTTCTTTTGATAATCCCTTGGATTCTTCCAACATGAATCCAAAGGAGTGGGTCAGGATAGTATCTATTATCGAGGAGCATTACACCAACTACGATGGATTTGTAGTCCTTCACGGCAGCGATACGATGAGCTATACCGCTTCCGCTCTTAGCTTTTTGTTGGAAAATCTGGATAAACCCGTTATTCTTACAGGTTCCCAACTGCCAATCGGAGATTTAAGGACAGACGCAAAGGAGAACCTTATTACCTCCATCCAGATTGCTGCTTTGCAAAATAAAGGCACTTCGGTCATTAAGGAAGTAGGATTATATTTTGAGTACAAACTGTATAGGGGGAATAGAACAACAAAAATAAATGCCGAGAATTTCAGGGCTTTTGCATCTCTCAATTATCCTCATTTAGCGGAATCGGGTGTTCATTTAAATGTTTTTCCCGAATACCTCCTCATAAAGAAGAACAATAAAAAATTGGTCGTCCATAAAAAAATGGATGAGAATGTTGCTTTGGTAAAATTATTTCCAGGTATGAACCCTTCAGTTCTAGAAAATGTTTTAAAAACAGACGGTTTAAAAGCCCTTATTTTGGAAACCTATGGATCTGGTAATGGGCCAACGGCTGATTGGTTTATAACTTCATTAAAAAAATCGATTGAAAATGGGTTGCATGTAATTAACGTCACGCAATGCTCCGGTGGTAGTGTGCTTATGGGTAAATATGAAACTAGCTCGGCCTTAAAGGATATGCAAGTTGTTAATGGTAAGGATATTACCACAGAGGCTGCTATTTCTAAGGCAATGTATATGTTGGGGAGCGGTGTGTCCAGTAAACACTTTAAGACTGTTTTTGAGACTTCCTTGCGCGGAGAAATGCGCTAAAATTAACGGGTATTATTTTATTGTCTAATATTTTTTTTGTTATTTGCCCCACCTTAAAAAAGGCTAAATTTAGAGAGGTGGCCGAGTGGTCGAAGGCGCACGCCTGGAAAGTGTGTATACACCAAAAGTGTATCGAGGGTTCGAATCCCTTCCTCTCTGCAAGTAAGTTTTACTTTTTTTATATTGATTTTTTTTTATCTTTAACCCTATTAACTAACTAATTTAAGTTTGAAAAAATGAAAAAATTATTTCCAAGCCTAGCTGTTGCTGGGGCGTTTGTAGCAGGTACAAATATGGTAAGTGCAAAAGTGGCGGCTGTAGCTTTGCTAGTTCAAGATGCGGCTCCTGAAGACGATAGAGGATTTACTCAAGTATTGAAAGAGCAGTTCATCCAAGGAGGGGCGGGCTTTATGGGAATTGTACTTTTGTGTTTGATTCTTGGTTTGGCCGTAGCAATTGAAAGAATTATTTACTTGAATATGGCTAGCACAAATACCGCTAAACTAAAACAACAAGTTGAAGATGCTTTGGCCTCAGGAGGTGTTGAAGCCGCTAAAGAGGTTTGTAGAAACACAAAAGGTCCTGTTGCCTCTATATATTACCAAGGTTTGGATAGGGCTGGAGAAAGTGTTGAGTCTGCTGAAAAAGCTGTTGTTGCCTATGGTGGTGTTCAAATGGGTCAATTGGAGAAAAACGTTTCTTGGTTGTCATTGTTTATCGCTATTGCACCGATGCTTGGTTTCATGGGTACGGTAATTGGTATGATTCAGGCCTTCCAAAAGATTGCTGCAGTGGGTAACTTAAGTGCTTCACTTATCGCAGGTGATATTCAGGTGGCGTTATTGACTACGGTATTTGGTCTTATTACGGCTATCATACTTCAAATCTTTTACAACTACATTATTGCAAAAATCGACAGTATTGTAAATGATATGGAGGATTCATCGATCACGTTGATCGACATGTTGGTAGACCACAAAAAATAAGTTCCACTTTAAATACCTAAAAATATTATGCAAAAAATAATAAAAATAGCATTGATTGTCATAGGCTTGCTAAGCGCGGTGCTTTGGTATATGTTGCCAAGTAGCGATATGCCTGCAGCCGAGGCAGCTCAAAGCGGTGCAATGAATGGAATGTTCATTATCACGTATATCCTTTTAGGAATTGCCGTGGTGGCCGCGTTATTATTCACGTTAAAGAATTTGTTTTCTAACCCTCAAGGTCTTAAAAAAACCCTGTTTGTTGTTGTTGGATTGGCTATAGTCGTTGGGATATCATACGTACTTTCAAGTGGTACGGACGTTGCACCGGAATATATGGCTATGTCCAGTGAATCAACAGTCAAGAAGATAGGAATGGGATTGAACGTATTTTTCATTTTAACGGTAGTTGCCGTTGTCTTGATGATAGTTCCTGGGGTTAAGAAACTATTCGGTAAATAAAAAAACTAATTATGGCTAGAAGAGCAGGAGCACCGAAGTAAATGCAGGTTCCATGGCGGACATAGCGTTTCTACTGCTCATCTTTTTCTTGGTAACGACTACTATAGAAACGGATGCAGGTTTGGATCGTATGTTGCCTCCAATTGAACCGCCAGATCAAGATGTTGTAATTAAGCAAAAGAATATCTTTCAGGTCAATATTAATAAAAATGGTCAATTGTTGGCTGACGATGAGTTGATCGAGATATCAAATTTAAGAGAGAAGGCAATGGCATTCTTGGATAACGGAGGTGCGCCACAAGGAAGTCCAGATTACTGTAGCTATTGCAAGGGAGCGAGGGATGCATCCTCTTCAGATAGTCCTGCAAAGGCGATTATCTCCTTAAAGAATGATAGGGAAACAAAGTATGCTACTTACATAACAGTTCAAAATGAATTGGTGGGAGCATATAATGACTTGAGGGATAGAGAGGCCCAAAGACTTTACGGGAAGAAATTTGTGGATATGGAAGCGGAATACCTTAACCCTGAAACTTCTGATGAAGTAAAGGATGAGCTTAAAGAAAAAGTTCAAAGGATTCAGGAATTATTTCCACAGAAATTATCTGAAGCTGAGACTACTACCAATTAATAAAGAAGAAAAATAAAACACTATGTCTAAATTTGCAAAGAAAAAGGATGGAGAAGTGCCAGCAGTATCAACTGCATCACTCCCTGACATTGTATTTATGCTTTTGTTCTTCTTTATGACGGTAACTGTTATGAAGGATAGTACACTTAAGGTGGAAAATGTATTGCCTAACGCCAATGAAGTTAAAAAACTTGAAAAAAAGGACAGGGTAATATATATCTATGTTGGTAAGCCAACACGGGAATATGAAAAGGTGTATGGAACTGAGCCGCAAATACAATTAAATGATAAGTTTGCCAAGCCATCTGAGGTTGGTGACTATATTTTAATGGAAAGGGCTAAAAAGCCACAGGAATTACAGAACGTATTAACTACTGCTTTAAAAGTCGATAAGAACGCCAGTATGGGACTTATTTCGGATATTAAGCAAGAGTTGCGTAAGGTAAACGCATTGAAAGTAAACTATACTACATATGAAGGTGACGCATTTAGAAACCTTCAATAAATTGTAATTTTTCAAACTTTTTAAAGCGCTTCAAAATTATTTGAAGCGCTTTTTATTTGATTAATTTAGAGTTATGAGGTCAATTGTATTTGTGCTTTCTTTTGTATGTTTTTTTGACTGTATTGCTCAAGAAATTATATCCGAGGATAGGTCGGTTAAATCGCGTTATTTTGAAGATCAGTTTTATCTTGGAATTACCTATAATTTTATAAGGAACAAACCGGATGACTTAAAGCAAAGAAACTTGTCCTACGGATTAATGGGGGGAATAATAAAGGATATTCCCATAAATAGGAGTGGTACAAAGGCCTTGGGTATTGGATTGGGTTTTGCATTAAATACCTATTATTCCAATTTGGTGGTTAGGGAACTTCCTAGTGGATTTTCTTACGACATTGGGAGTATCGGTCCAAGTTTCAAAAGAAGCAAGGTAGAGACCCACGGGATTGAAATTCCTTTAGAGTTTAGATGGAGAAATTCAACACCTTCCGATTATAGATTTTGGAGAATATATGCGGGAATGAAATTTTCCTATGTTGTTGGTGCTAGGTCTAAACTGGTTACATCTGATTATAAGGACGGATTTTTTAATACAGACATTGATAATTTCCAATATGGTCTCTACATTTAATATCGGCTATAATACCTTTAATGTCCATATATACTATTCCCTTACCGATATATTTAGCGATAAGGCCATTTTGAATAATGAAACTATAGGTTTTAAGCCGTTGAGGGTTGGATTAATATTCTATATCCTATAGCCAAAATTTAACGGTGAGGAGCTGGGATAGTAGTCCGATAAAAAGACCTATAATAATCTCAAGTTTTGAGTGAGCCTTTAGATACAACCTTGCCGAAACAATTATGCCGGTAATAAGGGTCAACAGCCCAATGGCTATCACAATATTTATCTCAAAATGTATGCTAAGATTTATGAGGTACATTAAGACTCCAGCAATACCAACGGCATGCAAACTTGTTTTAAAATTAAAATAGAGAAGGAACAGGCATGCAAAAGCAGCCCCTATAAGCCCCACAAAGTAAAAATAAAGTTCAGGGATATAGTTGTTTGGGATTACCTTGATGAGTATTAATCCGAGTAGGATAATGTGAATAAGCAAAGGATATTTTCTTTCAGAGACCGAGTTTAAAAAAACCGTGTTCGCAACGCCCAAGTTTTTTAGTATTAAGAAGGCAATTATGGGGATAATGACAGTAAGAATAAAAATAGGAAGGATATTTCCACTTTGTAATTCTAGAGGACTGTACTTTGGTGTCGTTAAGAAATATGCAACCGTCCCAGCAATAGGTATTAAAATGGGATGGAAAATATAGGATATTGTCTGAAAGAATAACCTCATTAGATTTCCTTTCTCAATCTCGCCACTGGAATATCCATTTGTTCACGATATTTTGCCACGGTTCTTCGGGCAATAGGATATCCCTTTTCCTTTAAAATGGCAGCAAGCTTATCATCCGTTAGCGGTTTTCTTTTTTCTTCATTCTTGATGACCGTTTCCAAAATCTTTTTGATTTCCTTAGTGGATACATCTTCCCCTTGATCGTTTTTCATGGATTCGGAAAAGTATTCCTTTATTAATTTTGTGCCATAAGGAGTATCCACATATTTGCTATTGGCCACCCTTGAAACGGTACTTACGTCCATGTCGATTTCATCTGCAATATCCTTTAAAATCATGGGTCGCAAGTTGCGCTCGTCCCCTGTTAAAAAATATTCCTTTTGATATTGCATGATGGCGTTCATAGTAATAAACAACGTCTGTTGGCGCTGTCTTATAGCATCTATAAACCACTTTGCGGCATCCAGCTTCTGCTTAATAAAGAGAACTGTGTCCTTTTGGGATTTGGTTTTGTCCTTGGACTCCTTGTAACCTTTTAACATATTGCTGTACTCCTTGGATACATGCAACTCAGGGGCATTGCGACCGTTGAGGCTCAGTTCCAACTCCCCCTCCACAATCCTAATGGAAAAATCCGGCACTACATGTTCAATAATTCTATTGTTGCCGGAGTAAGAACCACCTGGTTTGGGGTTCAATTTTTCTATTTCGGAAATGGCGTCCTTCAATTCTTCTTCAGTTACATTATGCTTCTGAATGAGCTTTTTATAATGTTTTTTTGTGAACTGTTCGAACGACTTTTTTAGAATGGATATAGCCAATTCTATGCTTGGGGTAATTTCCTTTCGCTCTAATTGAATGATAAGACACTCCTCCAAAGATCTTGCGGCAACCCCGGGTGGATCTAATTCTTGAACGATGGACAAAACCTTTTTTATAGTTTCCTCATCAGTGTAAACATTCTGCGTAAAGGCCAAATCATCCAAAATATCGGAAATGGGTCTTCTTATATAGCCACTTTCATCCACACTGCCGACCAAAAATTCCGCAATTGCCCATTCCTCGTCATTAAGATATACCGTGTTTAGCTGATTTATTAGATATTGATTAAAAGTGGTTCCGGCAGCATAAGGGACACTTTTCTCATCATCGTCCGCACTATAGTTATTGGCTTGTGTTCTATAATCCGGTACTTCATCGTCGCTTAAATAATCATCAATATTGATATCGTCAGCGGCAATGGTCTCGCTATCGGATTCATTGTCATATATATCCTCGTAGTCTTCCGAAGTGTTATCTAAGTCTTCCTTACCACTTTCCAATGCAGGGTTTTCCTCAAGCTCCTGTTTTAAACGTTGTTCAAACGCTTGCGTAGGAAGCTGAATCAACTTCATCAACTGAATCTGTTGAGGAGACAACTTACGGGAAAGTTTAAATTGTAAGTGCTGTTTTAACATCCTTTCGTACTACTTCTATAAAAATAACGAAATACCCTTAAAATTCGGCATTTTGAGGGGTTCTAGGAAAAGGGATTACATCCCTAATGTTACCCATTCCAGTGGCGAACAAAACAAGACGTTCAAAACCCAAACCAAATCCACTGTGAACTGCTGTGCCGAATTTACGTAAATCCAAGTACCACCAAAGTTCTTCTTCAGGAATATCCAAGGCTGCCATTTTCTCCTTGAGAACATCCAAGCGCTCCTCTCTTTGAGAACCTCCAACAATTTCACCTATTCCAGGGAAAAGAATATCCATGGCCCTAACGGTCTTTCCATCTTCATTTAAACGCATATAAAAGGCCTTTATTTTTGCCGGATAATCAAATAGGATTACCGGACAATTAAAATGCTTTTCCACCAAATATCGTTCATGTTCGCTTTGTAGGTCGGCACCCCATTCATCAATCAGATATTGGAATTTTTTCTTTTTGTTCGGTTTGCTATTTCTCAGAATATCTATGGCCTCAGTGTAAGACACACGTTTGAAGTTGTTGTCCGTAATGAATTTCAATTTTTCAATTAAAGCCATTTCACTTCTTTCTGCTTGTGGTTTGGTTTTCTCCTCATCAAGAAGACGATTTTCAAGAAATAGTAGGTCTTCCTCGCAGTTCTCAAGAATGTACTTAAGTACATTTTTAATGAAGTCTTCGGCCAGATCCATGTTTGCATCCAAATCATAGAAAGCCATTTCAGGTTCGATCATCCAAAACTCGGCCAAATGTCTTGAGGTGTTCGAATTTTCGGCTCTAAATGTAGGGCCAAAAGTATACACCTTGCCCAGGGCCATGGCGTATGCCTCAGCCTCCAATTGCCCTGAAACCGTTAAATTGGTTTCCTTTCCAAAAAAATCCTCCTTAAAATTAACTTCACCGTCCTCTTTTAAGGGCGGGTTCTTTTCGTCCAAGGTGGTAACCCGAAACATTTCACCTGCACCTTCGGCATCAGAACCGGTAATAATAGGGGCGTGAAAATAATAAAATCCATTATCCCTTAAATACTGGTGAATGGCAAATGCCAGTGCAGAACGAACTCGCATCACCGCTGAAAAAGTATTTGTCCTCACCCTTAAATGTGCCTTTTCCCGTAGAAACTCCAAAGAGTGCTTTTTGGGCTGAATGGGATATACCTCAGGGTCTGCCCCCCCGTGAACAAAAATATCACTTACCTGTATTTCTACGCTCTGCCCTTTTCCTTGGCTTTCTACCAAAGTTCCCGTTATTCTTAGGGCGGCTCCTGTATTTATCTGTCTTAAAATGGCATCATCGAACTTCTCAAAATCTACCACACATTGGATGTTATTAAGGGAGGAACCATCATTTAGGGCAATAAATCTATTGCTTCTAAAAGTTCGTACCCATCCGTTTACAGTTACTTCCTGTAATAATTTTTTTCCTGTAAATAGTTCTTTGATGCTTACTGAGCGCATTATAAATCGATTGAAAATTAAAAAGTCAAAGATAGGTTTTTGGCCTAAAAGAATAAATGAATCTCTAGTGGTTTTAAGCGATACTTAATCGTTTTCCTCGTCTTGGGGAAGGATGTCTATTTGAGGTTCCTTCAATGTTTTCTTATTGGCGATACTTTTCTCCAGCGATAGCAATAAAGAAGGTAATAAAATCAAATTGGCCAACATGGCAAATAACAATGTTGCCGAAACAAGGGCACCTAAAGCCACAGTACCACCAAAATTTGAGATAATAAACACCGAAAATCCAAAAAATAGAACGATGGACGTGTAGAACATACTAACCCCGGTTTCCCTCAATGCTGCATACACCGATTTCTTAATTTGCCATTTTTTGGATTCCAATTCTTGTCGATACTTCGCAAGGAAATGGATGGTGTCGTCCACAGAAATACCGAAGGCTATGCTGAAAACCAATATTGTGGAAGGTTTTATTGGTACTCCAATGAATCCCATAATACCGGCAGTTATAATTAAGGGCAATAAATTGGGTATTAGGGAAATTACGATCATTCTAAAAGACCTGAATAAATATGCCATAAACAGGGCAATCAATCCAATGGCCAAAGCTAGAGACATAACCAAATTTTTGACAAGGTATTTTGTCCCTTTTAGAAATAATAAGGCACTCCCTGTCATGTATACTGAGTATCGCTCCTCGGGAAAGATTTTATTTATATTTTCCAATAAACGTTCCTCAATGCGTTCCATGCGACTTGTTTCAACATCGCGCATATACGTGGTCATTCTTGCGACTTGACCGGTACTGTCTACGAAACTTTCTAGCAGGTTACTTTCATCCGATGACTTTCGCGCAACATCCATGATGAAAGTGTTTTCTTGGCTTGTGGGTAACTGGTAGTATTTTGGGATACCGTTATAAAAAGCCTGTTTTGAATATTTAACCAAATTCACTACCGATAGGGAAGGGGATAATTCGGGTATTTCCTCAATTACATCTCCCAATTGGTCCATTCTTTTCAAAGTGGCCGGTTTCATGACGCCTTTAGGGTTTTTTGTGTCCACTACTATTTCCACTGGCATTATTCCGTCAAACTCGTTCTCAAAAAAACGAATATCCTTAAAAAATTCTGCCTTCTTCGGCATATCTTCTATGGGACTTCCGGATATATCAATTTGATAAATACCGATAATACTGACTACCAAGAGGCCTATGGAAACGATATAAACAGTAATTCTTTTGTTTCGTACAATATTCTCCATCCAACTCACAAAGGCATCTATCCATTTTTTGTTCAGGTGTTTTAAGTGTCTTGTTTTTGGGAGTGACAGAAAACTGTAAATGATTGGTATGATCATTAGTGATAGGATAAAAATCCCTATAATATTGATAGAGGCCACGATACCGAACTCTTTAAGCAGCTTGCTATCCGTAATTATAAAAGTGGCAAAACCAGATGCGGTTGTAATATTGGTCATCAATGTGGCATTTCCAATCTTGGAAATTACACGTTGAAGGGATAAAGCTTGGTTCCCATGTTTTTTGACCTCTTGCTGATATTTGTTGATGAGAAATATACAGTTTGGAATACCTATTACGATAATCAAGGGTGGTATTAATGCGGTAAGCACCGTAATTTCATATTGCAGCAGTCCAAGAACTCCAAAAGCCCACATTACCCCAATAATAACTACGCACATAGATATAAAAGTGGCTCTGAAACTTCTAAAGAAAAAGAAGAATATTAAGGAAGTTACACCTAAGGCCGCAAGAATGAATTTTCCAATTTCATCGATGATGTTTTGCGAGTTCATGGTTCGTACGTAGGGCATCCCGAAATGTGCACGTCTAGATGGGTGTCTTCCTCAAACCTCTCTATTAAATGACCAAGGTCCTTCAATATGAAATCTTTTCGTACACTGGTATTTACGATATCCTTGTCCAAATACATTACCGTTCTAATGGTGCCAGATTCTTTGTTGTAAATCAGATTTTCGTAGAAAGGAAGCTCGTTGAATAGGTGTCTCGGTGATACTATCTACCTGCGACTTAGATTCCGGAGTTTCTTTGATTAGTGGTCGCATCACAAATTTTTGCTCCGGGGTATCCTTAACAAGTTCTTGCAAATTATCAGTAGAAAGTACAAAGTCAACCTCCGGGAAAGCGCCAAGTTGTTTGCTCAATTTGTTCCAACGGTTAAAATTTTCCGGAGTAAACAGTGCAGAATCTCTAATGGCAAATACTACTGCGTTACCTTCCTCCCCAAACTGGCTTAAAAATTCTTGGTACTCTAGATTAACAGGATGGTCGTCCGGTAAAAGATTGGCCTGTGAATTGGAAAAGCGCATATTTTCCCATTGCATGGCAAGGAATATGGTAATTCCCGCAACCACACATAAAATAAGTATTCTGTTCCTTAGTATTATTCCGGCCGTTTTGGGCCAAAATCCTTTGGTAAGTTTAGCAACCATACTTGTTTTTAGGAGATTGCAAAGGTAACTAATGTGGTTAATTGTACCTAAAAAGTAGTTGAAGAATATATAGGACAAAAAAAGAGCAGTCTTATTGGACTGCTCAATATATTTTTGAAAAAAATTAATTTAGACCTTCATTATCTCAGCTTCCTTGGCGCTAAGGAAATCATCTATTTTCTTTACATATTTGTCCGTAAGATCTTGTACGTCTGCGGTGGCATTGCTCTCTAAATCTTCTGATACCTCTAAATCCTTGATTTCTTTATTGGCATCCTGTCCGGCACTTCTAACACCTACCTTGGCGTGTTCAGCCTCCGCTTTGGCCTGTTTGGTCAATTGGACTCTACGTTCCTCCGTCAATGGTGGTACGTTGATAATGATCAAATCGCCATTATTCATTGGATTAAAACCTAGGTTGGCATTCATGATGGCCTTTTCAATTTCGGGGAGCATTCCTTTTTCCCAAGGCTGAACGGAAATAGTTCTACCATCGGGAGTATTGATATTCGCTACTTGGGAAAGTGGTGTTTGGGATCCATAATACTCCACGAGTACGGATGAGAGCATGGCAGGACTGGCCTTGCCGGCCCTAATTTTAATAAATACCCTTTCTAAATGTGAAACAGCAGCGTCCATACTTTCTTTGGCGGAGTCTAAAACAAATTGTATTTCTTCGTTCATATCAAAATTTTGTATTCAAAAGCATTTATTATACCAAAATCACATGTTTACGGTAGTTCCTACCGCTTCGCCATCCACAATCTTTAAAAGATTCCCTTTTTTGTTCATATCAAAAACAACGATAGGAAGTTCGTTTTCCTGGCTTAAGGTGAATGCCGTGGTATCCATAACCTTAAGACCTTTTTGAAGAACATCCTTAAAGGAAATGGTTTCAAATTTGGTGGCATTTTTATCTTTTTCCGGATCGGAGGTGTAAATTCCATCTACCCTAGTTCCCTTAAGGATTACATCGGCCTCTATTTCAATGGCCCTTAAAACTGCAGCTGAGTCCGTTGTAAAGTATGGGTTTCCCGTTCCTCCGCCAAAAATCACGACCCTTCCTTTTTCCAAATGGCGCATGGCTCTTCTTCGGATAAAAGGTTCCGCCACTTCATTGATTTTAATGGCAGATTGTAATCGGGTTTGAACATCCTTCATTTCAAGGGCACTTTGTAGTGCCAATCCATTAATTACAGTGGCCAACATACCCATATGGTCGCCTTGAACCCTGTCCATGCCTGTGGCAGCACCGGATAAACCTCTAAAAATGTTGCCCCCACCAATTACAATAGCAACTTCGATACCTTTATCTACGACCTTTTTAATCTCTTCGGCATATTCATCCAACCTTTTAGGGTCTATCCCGTACTGTTTTTCGCCCATTAGGGCTTCACCGCTAAGTTTTAAAAGTATCCTTTTGTATCGCATCGTTTGATTTATTTCAAGGCAAAAATAATGAAAAATTTCAATGGTGAACAAAGCCAAATCCGTAGGGCCAAAACATAATTATTTACTAATTCATACTACTTTCATCTGTATTTTTGATATCCTTGCAGGATGCATATTTTAAAACTGGATTTGTAATTTTCCTTAATGAGACTTAACATGAAAAAGACATTTTTATATTTAATGACCGCTGTGCTTCTATATGGTTGCGGGGCTGGGAAAGGTTTGATTTCTATAGATAATGCGCCGATTCAAGTTGCCATGGATTTGGTCAATGTTACTAACGATCAGGTTAAAGTGAATATGAATCCAGGGGCCTTCACCGTAGACCAAATATCGTTTAGAATTCCTAAGACTGTTCCCGGTACGTATAGTAGTGATGATTATGGAAAATATATAGACGGGTTTGTGGCTTACGACTACTCCGGCAATCCCATGGAAGTTTCTAAGTTGGATGTTAATTCGTGGAGTATTTCCAATGCAACCAAATTGGACAGAATCTCTTATCTAGTTAACGACACTTATGATACGGAGAATGAGGTAGGTGATGCTGTATTTTCACCTGCCGGAACGAATATCAAGGAGGGGTCTAACTACATGCTCAATCTTCATGGGTTTGTCGGATATTTTGATGGATATAAGGAAATACCGTATCGTTTGACGATTGAAAAACCAGCGGGGTTTGAAGGGGCTACCTCATTATCCCGAATAAATTTGGAGGAGGTAGACAACGTTGATGTATTTATGGCAAATAGATATTTTGAGATTATAGACAACCCTATATTTTATACCAAGCCGGATAAGGAAACTTTTAAGGTGGGTGGCATTGAGGTCACTTTAAGTGTGTTTTCTCCCAATGGCGCATATCATGCAAGTGATTTAAGAGAGCGAATGGAAAAAATGATGGGGGCTCAAAAGGCATTTTTAGGGGATGTAGATGCCACACAGAAATATAATATTTTATTGTATTTATCCACCATGGAGGATACCGATGCTAGGGGATTTGGGGCTTTGGAACACCATACATCTACAGTGGTTGTTTTACCGGAGGCGATGCCCAAGGAAAGACTGGAACAGGCCATGGTAGATGTGGTCTCCCATGAGTTTTTTCATATTGTAACACCTTTGACCGTTCATTCCAATGAGATACATTACTTTGACTATAATGATCCGAAAATGTCCGAACACTTGTGGATGTATGAGGGTACCACAGAATATTTTGCCAATTTGTTTCAGGTGCATGAAGGCTTGATTGACGAAGCGGAGTTTTACGAGCGCATAAGAAAGAAGATAAATAACGCTAAAGCATATGATGACAATATGTCCTTTACTGCAATGAGTAAAAACATATTGGAGGCGCCTTATGAGAGCAATTATGCCAATGTATATGAAAAGGGAGCCTTGATTAACATGGTGCTGGATATTTTGATTAGGGAAAAAAGCGATGGAGAAAAGGGGGTTCTTTGGTTAATGAAGGAACTTTCGAAAAAGTATGGAGTGGATTCTCCTTTTGAGGACGACCAATTGATTGATGAAATTGTTGCTCTTACTTATCCTGAGGTGCGGGATTTTTTTAATGAACATGTTATTGGCGATAATCCAATAGATTACAACATATATCTTGAGAAAATGGGTTTGACCATGAATAAGGTTGAAGAGCAAACTGGGTATTTTTTACAAGGTGAGGTTCCTTTTATTGATGTAGATCAATCCAATGACAATGCGATATTTGTAAGAAGGGGTATTAACTTGAATTCCTTTTTAACCGGGTTGGGTGTACAAGGTGGTGATATTATCAAAAGCATCAATGGTACGGCCATTACTTTGGATACAATGCGGCCCATTATTGGTCAAAGTTTTGGTTGGAGTCTAGAAACAAACATTAAAATGGAGTTGGAAAGGGATGGCGAGGTCATTGCTGTTGAAGGCCCGGTAGGAACTCCTACTGTCATTGTTAATAAAATTGTACCAATGGAAGAAGCCTCTTTTGAAGTAAAGGAACTTAGAAATGATTGGCTGAAAAATTAATAAGATGGTTAATGGGAATAAAAAATGCCGGGTGTTGTCCCCGGCATTTTTTATTTACTTATAGTTCAACCTTGGATTTAACCTAAAGCAACCCTTTTAAATCCTGTTACTTCAAGGTTTGCGTCCACAGATTTAACATACTGTGCAACACTTTGTTTGTTGTCCTTGATGAAATCTTGGTTTACCAAAGTATTGTCCTTAAAGAACCTGTTCAACTTACCTTTAGCAATATTATCCAACATAGCTTCCGGCTTACCTTCTTGACGAAGCTGATCTTTGGCTATTTCAATTTCTTTGTCTATGATAGACTGGTCAACACCTTCTTGGTTCAATGCTACTGGATTCATTGCAGCAGCCTGCATGGCCACATCTTTTGCAGCAACATCAGCACCTTCAACCGCAGCGGAAAGACCTGTTAAAACGGCAATTTTGTTGCCGGCATGGATATAGGAACCTACGAAAGGGGCGCTTAATTTTTCAAACCCTCCTATTTCGATTTTTTCACCAATAACACCAGTTTGCTCAGTCAATTTATCCTGTACTGTCATTCCTTTAAAGTCCGCAGCTAACAAAGCATCTTTGGTGTCATAGTTCAATGCCAATTCTGCCAATTCATTGGCCAATGTCACAAAAGAGTCGTTTTTCGCCACGAAGTCGGTTTCACAATTTAAGGAAATGATAACGCCATTTGTATTGTCATCATTTACTTTGGCTATTGCGGCACCTTCGGAGGAATCCCTATCGGCTCTTTTCGCTGCAACTTTTTGCCCCTTCTTGCGAAGAATTTCGATTGCTTTTTCGAAATCACCATCGGCTTCAACCAAGGCATTTTTGCAATCCATCATCCCGGCTCCGGTAGTCTGTCTTAATTTATTTACTTCTGCGGCTGTAATCTTTGCCATTTTGTATGTTTTTTGTTCCCTGGGTAGGGAGGTTTAAATATCAATTAATCTAAAAGGTATTCTTATTCAACACCGCCTTTAACGCTGTCCTGCCATTCTTTAAGCTCGTCCCATTTGCCATCAGCGGCCATTTGGGCTTGCTTAGGCCAAGAGGTTGGGTCTAGGTGGGCCATTCTTGAACTTGCCTCAGTTAAAATCTCTTTCATTTCATCGGCATCTGCTTTAGCAACTTTTGCAAAAGTGTCCAATCCAGCATTGGAAAGTGCTTCAGCTGCTTTTGATCCTACGCCCTCAATTTTGGTAAGATCATCAGCTTCGGCCTTTTTGTCCTCTTTCACTGCTTCCTTGGTAGCTTCAACGTCAACGGTAACATTAGGAACTTTATCAACTACTGGAGTTGGTTTTGTATCAACTTTGTCCGGAGTAGGCTCCAAATTTTCCTTTGGTGCCTTATCTTTCTTCTTAGGACTTTTTTCTTTCTTACCTTCTGAACCTTCCGCTTTTTCTGATTTACGCTCTGCAAGACCTTCAGCAACGGCTTCAGTTACCTGTGCCATTATGATTTCAATGGATTTTGAGGCGTCATCGTTTGATGGAATTACAAAATCAACGTCTCTTGGGTCGGAGTTGGTATCGACCATAGCAAAAATTGGAATATTCAATTTTTGAGCTTCCTTAACGGCAATGTGCTCCCTCATTGTATCAACGATAAATAGGGCACCTGGTAAACGAGTCATTTCAGAAATAGAACCTAAGTTCTTCTCCAATTTTGCTCTTAAACGATCAACTTGTAAGCGCTCTTTTTTGGATAGGGTGTTGAATGTACCATCTTTCTTCATCCTGTCAATGGAAGCCATTTTTTTAACGGCTTTACGGATGGTTACAAAGTTTGTCAACATGCCACCTGGCCATCTTTCAGTAATGTAAGGCATATTTACATTGGCTGCCTTCTCGGCTACGATATCCTTTGCTTGCTTTTTGGTAGCAACAAAAAGAATTTTTCTTCCCGATGCAGCAATTTTAGCCAAAGCTTCATTAGCCTCGTCTAATTTTGCAACTGTTTTGTAAAGATTGATTACGTGAATACCATTGCGCTCCATGTAGATGTAGGGAGCCATGTTTGGATTCCACTTTCCGGTTAGGTGGCCAAAATGCACACCTGCTTCTAATAATTGTTTTACTTCGACTTTCGCCATTTTAAATTTAGTTTACGTTCTTTTGAAATAGCAATGATAAAGTGGTATCCTAATCAAGGAAGCCTTCATCATTTAGATGCTAAACTAATCTACCTTTATCTTAAAAGTGAATAAAGGATTTTTAAGTGTCCGGAATGTCGGACTTTCAATGAACTTGTTAATAAATATACCGGACTTGTACCGGCATGCAATAAATATAAGTAAGCATCCGTCGAAGGACGGATGCTTTGAAAATTCGTTTGATTAACGCTTGGAGAACTGGAACTTCTTACGGGCCTTCTTCTGACCGAATTTCTTACGTTCAACCATTCTAGGATCCCTTGTCAACAAGCCTTCGGTTTAAGGGTAGCCCTATTTTCGCTATCTACTTCGCACATGGCCCTAGATATAGCAAGTCTTATGGCTTCTGCCTGTCCTGTGATACCACCACCGTAAACATTTACCCTAACATCATAATTATCAGTAGTATCGGTAAGTGTAAAAGGTTGTTTTACTTTATACTGCAAGGTGGCAGTAGGGAAATAATCGTTTAATTCTTTGTTGTTAACAGTAATAGCTCCATTTCCTTGGGAAAGGTAAACTCCGGCAACAGCAGTTTTTCTTCTTCCTATTTTGTGAATTACTTCCATTATTTAATGTCTTTTAAATTTACTGCAGTAGGCTTTTGAGCTTCTTGGCCATGTTCGGATCCAGCATACACCTTAAGATTTCTAAAAAGGTCGGCACCCAATTTATTTTTTGGAAGCATTCCCTTAACCGCTTTCTCAATGATCGAAGCAGGGTTTTTATCCAATAATTCTTTGGCACTGGTAAAACGTTGTCCACCTGGATAGCCAGTGTACCTCTGATACGTTTTGTCTGCCCATTTGTTGCCGCTTAAGCTAATTTTTTCAGCATTGATGACTACAACATTGTCACCGCAATCAACATGTGGAGTAAAACTTGGTTTATGCTTTCCTCTCAATAAATTAGCCACTTTAGAAGATAAACGGCCTAACGTTTCTCCTTCGGCATCTACCAACAACCATGCTTTGTTCACCGTCGCTTTGTTGGCGGATATGGTTTTATAACTTAATGTATCCACTGCTACTGTTTTTAACTATTATTCTATTCAATCCCGTGAAATGGGCTGCAAATGTACAACTATAAAGTTGAATTGCAAACAGTTGTTTCTGATTATTTTTAGATTTTTTTTTCATTTCAATTCTTGGGCAAAAATATGGGAATAAGTGTAAAGTTGAAAGAATGTTAAAAAAAGGATAAAAGAGGGACTATCATGTAACACCCTCTATATTTTTAGGTCATTCAATCAAATCAACGACCAATCATGATAATCCGTTTAATATGGATGTCAATACTCCTTTTGACATCAATCACCCTTTATTCCCGAATGATTCCACACAAATTGAAAAGCGAACCTATACCACGAAAATGTTGCCTCAGGGTGATGGTTTGGAAATAGACGGGCTATTGAATGAAAAGGCGTGGGATGTAGTGCCATGGGATGGTAATTTTACGGTTTTCGACCCAAATAATGGTGAAACCCCCAGTCAGCCTACAAAATTTAAGATTACATACGATTCAAAATTCCTCTATGTAGGTGTTCGGTGTTATGATAGTATACCCTCTAAAATTGAACGGCGATTGGCCGAAGGGACAATTTTGCTGGTGATTGGATAGAAATAAACATTGATAGTTATAATGATAAACGTACTGGCTTTTCCTTTAATGTTTCCGCTGCGGGCGTAAAAGGGGATGAGTTCATCTCCCAAAACGGAAATAATTGGGATTCCAGTTGGAACCCTATTTGGTACACCGCTACCAATATTGACGATGAAGGTTGAACCGCTGAAATGAAGATTCCGTTCAGTCAGCTGAAATTTGGAAAACAAGAAGAGCAGGTTTGGGGACTTCAACTAAATAGAAGGTTTTTTAGGGCTGAGGAAAGGTCGCTTTGGCAACCTATGTTAAGGGGCGCCCCAGGGTGGGTCAGTGAATTTGGAACATTAAGGGGGTTATTGAATATTCAGCCCCAAAAACAATTGGAAATTCAGCCTTTTGTGGTGAACCAACTGGATACCTATCCATCTGAGGCCGGTAATCCTTTTAGGGATGGAAGTGATTTTAGGTTCAATGGTGGATTGGATGCCAAGATTGGTATTACCAATGACTTGACTTTGGACCTTACCGTAAACCCTGATTTTGGACAGGTGGATGCCGATCCTGGTGCCATTGCATTGGACGGATTCCAAATTTTCTTTGAGGAAAGGCGGCCCTTCTTTATAGAGAACAAGAATATTTTCGATTATGAATTTGCTGACGGTAATGACAATTTATTCTATAGCAGAAGAATAGGTAGGAGCCCTCAGGGTTTTGTAGTGGATGCCGATGCGGAATTTATTGACCAGCCCAAGAACTCAACCATTCGGGAGCTGCCAAATTTTTCGGAAAAACCAAGGACGGATGGTCTCTTGGTCTTTTAGAAAGTGTTACGGGAAATATGTACGCAGAGGTCTTGGACACTTTGGGTAATAATAGCAGAGAGCTTGTGGAACCATTGACCAACTATTTGGTGGGTAGGGTACAAAAGGATTTTAACGAAAGGAACTCCTATGTGGGAGGGATCTTTACGGCAACCAATAGAAATTTGCCGAGATAATTTATCCTTTTTAAGAAAGGACGCATATTCCGGTGGTCTTGACTTCAGACATAATTGGAAGGACAGGAGATACTACATTGAGGGAAATTTTGTGGGTAGTCATATTAATGGAAGTGAGGAAGCCATAGAAAATACCCAAAGAAGCATTACGCATCTCTTTCAGCGAGTGGATGCCGATCATGTTGCAGTAGATACTAGCAGAACTTCCCTTACGGGAACAGGTGGAAAGTTGGAAGCGGGGAAAGCCGGAGGAGGCAATTGGAGGTATAATGGTGGAGTCATTTGGCGTTCCCCTGAATTGGAATTGAACGATGTGGGTTTTCTGCGTCAGGCCGATGAGATAAAACAGTATGCCAGACTAAGAAGGTTGTTCTTGAAACCAACGGGTCTTTACAGAACGGCACAATTGGGATTGGAACAGTTTTCTACCTACGACTTCCAAGGCAATTACAATAGGATACAATACGAATTTCAAGGCTTCATTAATTACAAGAATAATTGGTGGACCGAAGCAGGGGCGGCTCATAAACCTAGGATATTCTCTAATACCGTCTTGAGGGGAGGTCCTAGATGGCAGTGATTCGAAGAAAATTTTTGGTATTTGTTCTTTGGTTCGGACAGGAGAAAGAAATTCAATTTTACCTTGGGCTATGTCAACAGTCAGGCAGCTGAGGATAATTTTTCGCTCATAAGGTATGTCTTCCGCTGTAATTACCAACCTTTTGATGCGTTTAGTCTCTCGGTAGTGTCTGAATACGAGGAGAGTCCCAATAAGACGCAATATGTGACCGAAACCTCGTTTAATGGTACTCCAAGATACATTACCGCTAATATCGATCAGCGAACATTCAATACGGCCATTCGTTTTAATTATAGCTTAAACCCCAACCTTTCCATACAATATTACGGGGAGCCATTTATTTCAAGGGGCACCTACACCGACTTCAATTATGTAAACAATTCGATTGCCGAAAAACTTGAGGATAGGGTTACCTTATTTTCGGAAAATCAAATTTCAAGATCGAATGCGTCGGGTTCCTACTTAATAGATGAAAATCTCAATGGTAATACCGATTATGAAATTGCCGATCCCGATTTTTCATTTGTCCAGTTTCGATCCAATTTGGTAATGCGATGGGAGTACATTCCCGGATCCGAAATCTTTTTGGTTTGGTCTCAGGGCGTTGTCGGTTTTGGAGACCCTACGGAAACCTTGGGAAGAAATCCGGATAACCAGATTCGGGACAGAAGAAGGATAATACCTTTCTCATAAAAGCCACATATCGCTTTATCCTATAAATACTGTTTAGGCGAAAAAGCATTTATGGTATAGGGAAATATAATTCCAAAAGAGGCGTTTTATATCTGAAAGATAAATGTGCTTAAAAATGAAAAAGAATATTTTCCCAATCTTACTTATGGCTTCCTTGATGTTTTCCTGTAGTTCTGATAAAGGAAGTGGTTCAGAAATTGACGCTACCGTAAATATAGTAGGGACTTGGGATGCCACCGAGCTGCGTATTGATGAAGCTACCGCCAGTGACAATGCCATTTTTGCCGAGAGAAGCCCTTGCATACTTAACAGACCAAAACTGTATTATTATAACCCTACAATTTAATGCCGACTTAACAGCGACGGCCACAAATTCAACGGAATACCTAGAAATTGATACAACATCAGGTTTCAATATTCCCTGTCCTACAACTTTTGAAACAGAGTCAAGTACATACACATATGAAAATAATATAGTAAGTTTTGTAAACGTGAATGATGAGGTTGTAGAAGTAGATGTGACCATTGATGGGGATATAATGTTGGTCGATGCGGCAGACCTCCAAATACCGGAGTTCAATGAGAGTGGACAGTTGGTCTTTCAGCGTAGATAAAAAAATCTCATTAATAGTAAAACCTTCAATGCATAATTGAAGGTTTTTTTGTTCATGGATGTAATACTTTTAATTAAATGATTTTTTAACATTATAAATATTCATACTATAGTTTTTTACGGCTATTTTTAAAAATGGCTCTAAAAGAAAGGGTGAATTATTTAAGTCAAACTTATAAACCTAATTTTTTGCTCGCTTTAGTCGTGCAGATACTTTTTATTGGTTGCTCCGATCCCATTGAGCCGAATTTGAATTTAGGGAGGGGCTAATTTATATTGATGCCTTGGCCTCTACGGAAGAGGGCACTTCATATGCTATTATTAGCCGGACAAAAAATCTTTTTGGAATAAATCAGGCTGTTGAGGTTACTGGAGCCATGGTTTATTTTTTAAATCAGAATACAAATACAAGAATAGTATTAAGTGAGTTGGAAGGTGCGTATTTTCCACCTTCAGACTTTAAGGTACGCGAAAATGAATTATGGTCGTTGGAAGTCATTCTTGATGATGGTAGAATATATCTATCGGAACCGGAAAAAGTACCGGTGCCAATTCCTAATACCTCCTATAAAGTTCTCTACAAAAAACAACTTCTGTACTCGGAAGCTTACAAAGGATTTGTTCCTGGGCATGAAATTGCAGCAACTTTCAATGACCCATCAGGTGAAAACAATTTCTATTATTGGAGGTTTAAATCTTTTGAAAAACTCATTAACTGTAGAGTATGTAATGATTATCAGGTTTTAAGGGATGGTAATTGTATTGTTGTAAACCAAGGAGCGGATGATTCTCCCTTAAAATACTACTACACTTATGAATGTGAAGAAGATTGCTGGAGAATACGATATAGTCAAAATATTAAATTGTTTTCAGATGAATTTGTTAATGGTCAAAAAGTGATGCAATTGCCAGTAGGGGATATTCTATTATATACGAATGATAACATTTTGGTACAGATGCAACAATTCTCTATTTCCCAAAAAGCGTATGGGTATTTTAAAACCCTTAAAGATTTGGTGGATAATAATGGTGGATTTAATGCACCCCTTCCAGCAGCATTGGTTGGAAACCTTTTCAATGAGGAGAACTCTGAGGAATTTGTTCGGGAAGGTTTACTGTCGCATCGAGTAGGGTAACCCCTATTTTAATTGAAAGAATATTTATTGAGGAATCTCAACTAGAACAACGAATAATTACCAATCCGGAAGGAAATGAAGTGCCACCATTAATGGTGACTATGGCACCATGTATTTCGGGAAGGTACAGAACCTCTAATTTGCCAGTAGGTTGGCCGGAATAAATAATTTATGATTCGAAATATTTACAAACAATTTATTTTTTATCGTTTTAAGTCGCTTTTATGGGCCTTTGTCCTATTTGTTTTTCAGGGATGCATTGACCCAGTATCACCTGAATATGACTATGAAGATGGTTTGATTTTTATCGAAGGTTTTGCAAGTTCCACTTCAGGTGCCTCCTATGTAGCCATTAACGAATCTGTTACCGAGTTTGGCATTAGAGGATTAAAGTTTGTTACAGGGGCATCTGTCAATTTGGAAAACCTTAATAACGGCACATCTGTAAATTTCACGGAATCGGAAGATGCTTATTTAGCCCCACAGGATTTTAGGGTGGCCCCTGGTGAACGTTGGAAACTTACAGTGATAATGCCAAATGGGACTGTATATGAATCCGAGCCCGAAATTGTTTTAACCCCGGTTCCAATAAACGATGTCGAAATAAAATTTGATAGTGAATTAGAATTTAGGTCATCACTTAACAAATTTGTGTCCGGTCATAGAATATCGGTCAGTTTTGATGATCCCTCCGAAGCGGAGAATAATTATTATTGGAGCTATCGCTCTTTTGAAAACCTTGATTACTGTATTAGATGTCAAGAGGGTATTTACAGGGATGGTGAATGTATTCCTTATGATTTATCTCGGTCAGCAATTAAGGTATTTCGATTATATATGCGAGACGGATTGCTGGAAAATTAGATATCCCGAGAAAGTAAACATTTTTGATGACAAGTTTTCTAATGGCAAGACAGTCTCTGGTTTGGAAGTTGGAACCTTACCCTTGTATACGAAAGAAGATATGGTAGTAGAGGTACAACAATTCTCGTTAACTCCGGCAGCTTACCAATATTATAAAGTCTTAAAGGATATTGTGGATAATGCATCAGGATTCAATGCTCCACCACCGGCTGCCTTAATCGGAAATTTGTACAACGTGAATGATCCAGATGAATTTGTTTTAGGAAGATTTACCGCCGCTGCCTCGTCTACGATCAATGTTTTTGTAGAAAGGCGATTTATTGATGGGGCTCCTACGGAGACAAGGCAACCACCAAACATAAACACAGAACCAACAATTGGGTCTCCTTTTCCCCCACCACCCACACAATTGGCTCCCTGTGAAGAATCAAGATATAGAACTTCCATTGAACCAATGGGATGGCAATAAAAGCATACAAATGAGAAACCGGACCCAACATTTTTTAGTAGTTATACTACTTCTTATAGGTATTACATCAAAAGCACAGGATGCTACTTTATCCTTTATCGTTTTAAATGAAGAAACGAATCTCCCATTGGAAAATGCCCAAATCTCAATTAACCCATGTGCCTGTGGTGGTGTTACCAATGAGGCTGGCAGATTTTCAATAGACCTCCCAAGAGGGGATTATAATGTGTCTATAAACTACATTGGATTTACAAAGGAGGTTTTAACCGTTCAATTGAACCAGAGTAAGGTTGTTACAGTAAAATTATGGCCACAGGAGGAACAACTGTCTGAAGTTGTTGTAAGGGCAAAGCGAATTTTGGATAATTTGGAGACTCCACAAATGGGTGCACTGGAATTAAATGCCCAAGAACTAAAAAAAATTCCGGCTGCTGTTGGTGAGTTTGACGTATTGCGAGGAATGACATTGTTGGCAGGTGTAAACAATGCCGGGGAGCTTAGTAACGGGCTTTCAGTTAGAGGCGGTTCATTGGACCAAAACCTGTTACTTTTTGACTATGCCCCTGTCTTTAATCCTACCCATCTTTTTGGATTGTTCTCTGTATTCACACCTGAGGCGGTTTCCTCGGTTGACCTATACCGTGCGAATATTCCTTCTAGATATGGCGGAAGAACCACTTCGGTATTGGATGTTAAGGTAAAGAACCCGTACACAAATAAGTTTAAATTAAGTGGCGGGGTAGGTATTATATCCAGCAGGCTGGCTATAGAAACCCCTATAATTCAAGACAAACTCATGGTGAGCATAGGTGGTAGGGCGGGCTTTACAGATTTCCTGTTGCCTTTATTCTCTGAACGCTTAAAAAATACAAAGGCAAATTTTCAAGATGCAACTTTAAAATTACTGTATTTGCCTACGGAAAATGATCAAGTGTCATTTACAGGTTTTTATACAAAGGATTTTTACCAATTAGATCTGATAACTAAAATTCAAAACATAAATGCAGAAAGTAATCAATATGATTTTAGGACGTTGAACGGAACCTTAAACTGGACACATAGCTTTAGTAACGATATGATTATTAGGAGTTTACTTATTTCGAGTGATTATAACCCTAAAACTATTTTTCCGAGCAGGAAAGCGATAATGAAATAGAGTTTGATTCTGGAATCAATTATTTAAGTTTTGTTTCGGAACTATCCAATACTATAAACGATAAAGTCGACTATTACGGGGGAGTTCAAGTCAATAAATATACCATTCAACCGGGTAACTTAGATCCCGGCAACGGTAATAGTATTTTACCAGTGGATTTAGCACAAGAAAACAGTTATGTTTTTTCCGGATACGGAAATTTGAATTGGTTATTGGGTGAGAGGTTTAAGTTTTCCGCAGGATTGCGTTTTAATCATTTTGTATTTGTCGGGCCTTATACACAGGCTTTTTTCGATGATATCACCGGGGAAATTGTAGGATCCACTTTTTTTGAAAAGGGAGCTGGTGTTAAGACCTATAATAATTTGGAACCGCGATTAGGGCTCAATTTTAAAATTGGTGAGGTAACCTCCCTTAAGGCCAGCTATGCTAGGTTGAATCAATATTTACAGAATGTCTACAATTCAACAACCCCACTGCCCACTTCGCGGTGGAAAACCTCCGACCCCAATATAGTCCCCCAAAGTAGTGATGCTTATGGTTTTGGTATTTATACCGGGGTGGCGGACAATACAATTGAACTTGGACTCGAAGGTTACTACAGGACTTCGGACAATAATCTTACTTATAAACCTGGAGCCAATTTCTTTCTACAGGAGTATTTGGAAAGGGACATTGTACAGGCGGAAGGAAAGGCTTACGGGGTTGAATTAAGTTTTAGAAAGCCAAAAGGTAAATTTAATGGATGGTTCAATTATACTTGGTCTAGAAGCCTATTAAAGTCTGAGAATGAAAAATTGGCCGATCGAATCAACAACAATGATTGGTTTGCTTCCGATTTTGATCGTCCACATGTGTTTAATGGGACCGTGAATTTTGAGGGAGATCCTTACAACACATGGAGTTTCAATTTTACAGCGCAAACGGGAAGACCCTATACGGTTGCTAATAGCGTATTCAAAATAGAGGATCTTGATGTTCCCATATTTTTAGAAAGGAATAATGCCGGATTACGCCCCTATCATAGATTGGATTTTTCATGGAAAGTGTCTTATGGTAAAAACCCTAATAGAAAATGGAAAGGGGATTGGATTTTTACAATTTACAATGTTTATGGTAGGAAAAATCCATATAACGTTTATTATACCCAAAGGCAGGGAGCAGAAGATGGAAATATCTTTTTAAATAGTCCTCCGGGTTCTTATGAACTTTCAGTGTTAAATAGTCCCTTACTTGCGCTAACCTACAATTTCGTTTTTGACTAGTTACTGCTTCACAAATTTCTTTTGAATTTTTTGTTCAGGTGAGTGAATGTAGAGAAGGTAGATGCCAGGTTCTAAATTCGCTATGGGAATATTCAGGGCATTATTTCTTATTTCCCACTGATAGTTCATTAGTGGGTTTCCGTAACTGTCCGATATCACAATGGTAGCTTTTTTTGAATTATGGAGTCCTAGCACGTTTATGACGTTGGTTGCGGGGTTGGGAAAGACTTTTATTTGCTCAGACGATGATTTTACGTCTGTCGCTGTTCCTTGTTGGGAAAACAGGAAGGCGCTAAATAAAAAACTTAAAAGCACAACGATTCGCTTCATTGATCCAATCTTTACCACGAGATAATAAATCAACGTTTTCAAAATTCGCTTTAGTGTCCTTTTAAGATAGTTTAACTATTTAATGTGCAGGGAATCCAAAAAGGCGGTTCTAGATATAAAGGGGTGTTATTTTGACCAAATCCCCAATTATTAGGTAACAGTTAGGGTAATATCGCATAGAAATTGGCGAAAATTCTTGTTTTGGTGACCACAAATGATATGCAATTTTGTACCGTATAATTTTTAATATACGGTGTTATGAAGCATAGAAAAATATACCCAACAATTTGGCAATCCATTCCATTCTCACTGGATACCATGGAACAGTGGGACGATAAAGGAAATAGAATAGAAGATTTAGTCTTGGTAAATGATATGGCTATACAAAGAAGTGTGTCCGAAATGATATTGAACGTTGCTCAAATATCGATTGTGGACGATAGCGGTATGGAACATTTCATGACCAAGTTTAAAGGAAACGAGGCCCTAAACCTAAAGGGTTTACATACTGGATTGTTCTTAAAGACCAAAGATGCAATTGATTTAAAGCCTGGTAATTACAAATCATTCAGGTTCCATCTAATGGGCCAAGGCAATTATTTTTTCAATAAGGAAAGAAATATGGAGGCTGTTTATGGTTTTTCGTTTTTGGAATTTAATATCCAAAATGGATTGATTGTAACCGGTAAGGAATCCAAACAGGTCATTCTCCGTTTCGATTTTGTCCCTTGTTCTTTTAGGAGTTATTTTAAACCCATTTTGAGCCTATTCAAAAAGTCTAAAACCGTTACCTATAAGTGGGCCAATAGCTTAGGTCAGTAAACCAAAACGATGTAAAAAGGCACCCGATCAGGGTGCCTTTCTTTTTTGAAATATTTCTTGAACTTAATGCGCGACCAGCCAGTTTTCCCCCATGCCCAGTTCCACATCCAAGGGAACAGCCAGTTTGTAGGCATTTTCCATTTCAGACTTTATTATTCCCTTAAGTTCTTCCAGTTCGGGTTTGTAAATGTCAAAAACCAATTCATCATGTACCTGTAACAGCATTTTGGATGTATATCCTCCTTCGGTCAATTTCTTGTGGATATTGATCATGGCAATTTTAATGATATCGGCTGCGCTACCTTGAATGGGCGCGTTCACTGCGTTCCGTTCGGCGGCACCTCTAACCACGGCATTGCTTCCATTGATATCCTTTAAATAGCGCCTACGGCCCAATACAGTCTGCACATATCCATTTTCACGGGCAAAATCTACCTGTTCGCTTATATAGTTTCTGAGCTTTGGATACGTTTTGTAATAGGTGTCTATAAGTTCTTTTGCTTCCGAACGCGATAAATCGGTCTGATTACTGAGTCCAAAGGCCGAAACCCCATATATAATACCAAAGTTAACGGTCTTGGCATTGCTTCGTTGCTCCCTTGTGACTTCTTCTATGGGAACATTGAAAACCTTGGAGGCCGTTGACGCATGGATATCCTCACCATTTTTAAAGGCTTCTATCATAGTATTCTCTTCACTCAAGGCCGCAATGATCCGTAATTCTATTTGAGAATAATCAGCTGCCAACAATGTGTAGTCATCGTTTCTTGGGACAAATGCTTTCCGTACCTGTCTTCCTCTTTCCGTTCTAATTGGAATGTTTTGCAGGTTGGGGTTGTTACTACTTAGGCGGCCAGTGGCAGCTACGGTCTGCATAAAGTCCGTATGCACCCTTCCTGTAGAAGGTTCTACCTGTTACGGAAGAGCGTCCACGTAGGTGCTTTTTAGCTTGGTGAGACCTCTGTAATCAAGAACGTTCGGATTATTTCATGGTCTTGGCCAAGTAGGAAAGCACATCCTCTGCCGTGGAATATTGTCCGGTTTTAGTTTTCTTAGGTTTGTCTACGAGCTTCATTTTGTCAAAAAGGATTTCTCCCAATTGTTTCGGCGATCCAATATTGAATTCTTCCCCGGCAGCCTGATAGATTTTTTGTTCCAAGTTGGCGATATCGTTCTCCAAATCCTTGGAGAGGGACTTTAAAAATTCAATATCCAAATTGATGCCTTCCAGTTCCATATCCGCTAAAACCTTCAATAAGGGTATTTCGATATCCGCGAAAAGATCGTCCGTTTTTGCTTCCGCCAACTCAGGCCTAAAATGTTGTGCAAGTTGAAAGGTGATATCAGCATCCTCCACCGCATATTCCGTTTGTTTATCCGGAGGTACTTCCCGCATGGAGAGTTGGTTTTTTCCTTTTTTGCCGATGAGCTCTGTAATGGAAATGGGGGTGTAGTTCAAATAGGTTTCGGAGAGTACGTCCATATTATGCCTCATATCCGGGTTGATGAGGTAATGGGCCAACATGGTATCGAAGAATTTTCCCTGAACCTTTATGTTGTATTTGTCCAACACCTTGATATCATACTTTAAATTTTGGCCTATTTTTTCAATGTCCTTGGACTCAAAAAATGGTCGTAATTCCTCTATCAGCTCTTTCGCCTTTTCCCGCTCCTCAGGAAATGGAATATAAAATCCTTTGGTCGATTCCCAAGAAAAGGCAATGCCCACCAATTCTGCCTCTAAGGGGTTGATGGAGGTGGTTTCGGTATCAAAACAAACCGAGGATTGCTTCATTAAGTTCTGAAGGAACAATTTCATTGCCATACCCGGGGCCACACTCTGATACGCGTGGGGTACATCTGCTATAGTATTCCTACTGGAGGTATTTTTTATGGTGGCTGGGGATGCTCCGTCCCCACCAAAGAGTGAGAATTGCCCACTCCCTGCGGAAGCGGCTATTTTTTGGGCAGTTTCCGTACTTGTAACCTGCGTTTCCGTAGTCTCCTCCTCACCAGAAAATATTTTTATGAACTGCTCCTTAAGCCGCCTAAACTCTAATTCCTCAAATATTTTTTGAACCGCTTCACTGTCCGGAACGGAAAGTTCATAGTCTTCTGCATTGAAGGTAACGTCACAATCAGTGCAGATGGTCGCCAGTTTTTTAGAAAGCCGTCCAAGCTCCGCATTTTCAATAATCTTCTCCTTCATCTTTCCTTTCAATTGGTCCGTATTTTCCAAAAGACCTTCCAAGGAACCGAATTGTTCAATGAATTTTTTGGCCGTTTTGTCACCTACACCGGGAAATCCAGGAATATTGTCACTGGCATCGCCCATCATGCCCAAGTAATCGATTACCTGGTCCGGGCGTTCCACCCCAAATCTTTTTTGAACTTCAGGAATACCCCGGATCTCAATACCATTGCCCATTCTGGCGGGGCGGTACATAAAAATGTTCTCCGATACCAATTGACCGAAATCCTTATCCGGGGTTACCATAAATACTTTGTAGCCTTCTTTTTCCGCCTGTTTGGAGAGTGTTCCAATAATGTCGTCCGCTTCCCATCCTTCCGGAATTACGGAAGGTATGTGCATGGCTTTCAAAATATCTTGGATATATGGAATCGCAATACGAATAGCATCGGGGGTTTCATCCCTATTGGCTTTGTATTCGGGAAGAGCTCCGTTCTTTCCACACTTCCGCCTTTATCAAAACATACGGCCAAATGATCTGGTTTTTCTCGCTTAATCACGTCGAACAAAGAATTCATAAAACCCATGATGGCGGAGGTGTCCATCCCTTTGGAATTGATTCGTGGGTTTTTAATGAGGGCATAGTATCCTCTAAAAATCAATGCATAGGCGTCCAGTAAAAACAGTTTTTTTTGTTCTGACATTTTTAAGAATTAAAGGTGAGAGGTTAAAAGTACAAAGTTTGTTTTGAAAGAATGCGACCACCATTCATTGGATCCTAGGATTTTAAATAACTACCTGAAGGATTGTTAACATGCCCCTCAGTCGTATAGGTCCTGAAAGTAAAACCTGGGTGTATGCAATAGGCACCCGTTTCACCTTGTTTGTTGATGGCGATAAACCCAATTTGGAAATCCTGCTTATCCTTGTTTTTGGCGATGATGCGCTTAACACCTTCCTCACAGGCTTCTTGGGGAGATTTGCCCTGGCGCATTAGTTCCACAATCAAAAAACTACCCACGGTGCGAACCACTTCTTCCCCAACTCCCGTAGCCGTGGCACCACCAACCTCATTGTCCACAAAGAGACCCGCGCCAATTATAGGGGAGTCCCCAACACGACCGGCCATTTTATAGGCCATTCCACTTGTGGTACAGGCACCGGCGATGTCCCCATTTTTGTCTATGGCCAACATGCCAATAGTATCATGGTTTTCTATATTGATAATGGGTTTATATTGGGATGTTTTTTTCCACTCCTCCCATTCCTTTTTTGATTGCTTCGTCAATAAATTTTGTTTTTCAAAACCTTGTTCATAGGCAAATTGTTCCGCTCCTTTGCCAACCAACATAACGTGGGGTGTTTCTTCCATTACTTTTCTAGCTACTGAAATGGGATTGGCTATATTTTGAATGGCAAGTACCGCTCCGCAATTGGCATCTTTGTCCATGATGCAGGCGTCCAGCGTCACATTTCCATCTCGATCCGGTCTACCTCCATTCCCAACGGTCCGGTTGTCCAGATTGTTTTCTTCAACCATGACCCCTTGATGAACGGCGTCCAAAGAATTTCCGCCTTTATTCATGACTTCCCAGGCCTTCGCCGTCGCATTTCCAAAATCCCAAGTGCAGATAGCTATTGGAATACTTCCTTTTGAAGGCTCTATAGGTTTTTTTCGGGTTTCCGATGATGCTATTATGGGAACAGTTAATATACCGGCAGTGAGAGCACTGGAATTTTTTAGAAACTTTCTTCTTTGCATTGCTTTGGTTCTTTACTTTTAAGAAATTAAATATAAGAAGATGCTAGTAGAAGTCTGTGCTAATTCTGTGGAATCTGCCATCAACGCGGAACGGGCGGGAGCCGATAGAATTGAGTTGTGTGCCGAGTTGGCCGTAGGAGGAATTACACCTTCCTATGGACTGATGAAAAAGATTAAGGAACAGGTTTCTATTCCGGTTCATGTGTTAATACGGCCTAGGAGTGGAGATTTCACTTATTCCAATGTTGAGTTCGAGGTTATGTTAAAGGATATTGAAATGTGCAAGAAATTGGGAATGGAAGGAGTGGTCTCAGGAATATTACATACCGATTTTGCATTGGATGAGAATAGGACGGCCGCATTGATAGATGCATCCAAGGGGATGAAGTTTACCTTTCACAGGGCCTTTGATTGGGTAAGAGATCCTAAAAAGACCATGAAGGTTTTGGATACCTTAAAGGTCGATTATGTTTTGACTTCAGGGCAAAAAAAATCGGCTCATGAGGGACTACCACTTTTAAAGGAGTTAAAGAAGCTTTTTCCGAGTGTTTCGATCATGCCGGGTTCGGGTATTAATGAGGGGAATGTCTCGTCATTCTTGGAAGTAGGATTCGAGGCAGTACATCTATCCGGAACAAAATTTCATCAAACGTTGGCCTCCCCACCACCTATATCCATGAATTCAATATCCTTTCTGAACGATGACAAACTGGGTGTTTCAAATTTTGAAACAATTAAATCCGTGGTGGATAAGGTTAAATAAAATCAAAATAAACCCCTTTCCTGTCCATCATAAAATATATTTGTAAAAAAAAGCATGCTACGCTGGATAATATTTGTTCTCATATATTTAGGTCTGAGTTTTTACATCGTTCAGGCGTTACGATCGCTTTTTAGGCAACCATGGGTGTATCTCATATACATTCCGGTTTCCATGGCTGTTTTGATCAACTTTATATATCAATTTACGGCAGGGGAGGAGGCAGGCCGCGTTTTAAGCAGGCCAAAAAGTTATGCCTTTGGTTTTTTGTTGACCATGTTATCGTTTAAGCTTGTCATTATTCTTTTCTTGTTTTCTGAGGATATTTTTAGACTACTTTCAGGTACTTACCAAAAGCTCTTTGGGGCTTCCAAGGAGTTTAGCCTTCCCGAAAGAAGAAGGTTTTTGGCAATGATTGCAATGGGTATAGCGGCCTTGCCATTCGGTGCCTTGTTATATGGGATGTACAAGGGCAAGTACAATTTTAAGGTACTTAAATATACCCTAGAATATGAGGATTTGCCCGATAGTTTTGACGGCTACCAAATCACCCAAATATCGGATATCCATAGTGGTAGTTTTGATGACCGTAAAAAAATTGAATACGGTGTAGACCTTATCAATAGGCAAAAAAGCGATGTATTACTTTTTACTGGGGATATGGTGAACAACAAGACCGAGGAAATGCTGCCATGGGCAGAGTTGTTCAGTACGTTGGAGGCCAAGGACGGTAAGTTCTCTGTGTTGGGCAATCATGACTATGGGGATTACATTCCTTGGGAGACCGAAGAGTTGAAACAACAAAATTTACAGGATTTAAAGGATCTACAGAGAAATATTGGATTTGACCTACTGTTGAACGAACATAGATATCTTCAAAAGGGGAAGGACCGCATAGCCTTGGTTGGGGTAGAGAATTGGGGAAAGGGAGGTTTTAAAAAAGCTGGCGACCTTAAAAAAGCGTCCTCTGAGATACATCCGGATGACTTCACCATTTTGATGAGCCATGATCCGTCCCATTGGTCAGAGGAAGTGCTTCATGATGACAAACATTACCACTTGACCTTAAGTGGACATACGCACGGGATGCAATTTGGTATTGAAATACCAGGATGGATAAAATGGAGCCCCGTAAAGTGGCGATATCCACATTGGGCAGGTATTTACAAAGAGTTAGGCCAATTTATTAATGTAAACAGGGGTTTCGGTTTTTTGGGCTATCCAGGTAGGGTAGGCATATGGCCGGAAATAACGGTCATCACTTTAAAAAAGAAGTCATTAACATGATTTTAACTCAGAGCATTGTGTACAATACATTTGGCTAGCGTTGTATTTTAACATTTTTTATTACATTTGGCTACTAACGTAAAGCCGATTCTATGTCTAAATTTGGTGAACTTATAGACTTGAATGTACCAGTTCTCTTGGATTTCTATGCCGAATGGAACGAACAATCTACCTCCATGCATCCGGTTATGCGCGATGTAGCCGCTGCCCTAGGTGATAAGGGTAAGGTTATTAAAATTGACGTGGACAAGAATAAGGAACTTTCCCAGGCCTTACGTGTAAAGGGCCTTCCCACACTTATGATTTATAAAAAGGGCGAAATGGTTTGGCGCCAAAGCGGTGAGCAGGATGCCAAAACCCTAATTGGTATACTGAACGAATACGTTTAGTACTATTTTTATTCTCTCAAAAATTTTCTCAATCTTCTACTCTATTGGATTGCCAATAGTATCCTGAAGCAAATCCGTAGTAGTATTATCTGTGCTGATCGTATCGCTCATCGGTAGGGTGTCAATTATCATATCAGGGTTACTTCTAAATTCCCCTTCCGGCATTTCAAGACTATCCTCATCCTTATAGAAATGTTGAAATTTATCAATATACTCATTGAAAATCAACGTTTCCTTTTCGGCAAAATCCTTTTCGTCATTGGCAATCACCGTATCAATGTTTCTTCGATATGCTTCCATATCGGCGATGATATCGTCAATATTGCTATACTGTTCGTCCAGGCTGGTAGAAGCATAATACTCCAATCGCTCTTGATATTTTTTCTTTAAAACACCGAATAGATCTCCGGCCTTCATAGTTTCTCCCACTTTATAATAACCATCTATAAACGGTTCTACCAAGGAGTAATAACCGAATATCTCAACGGGCATATTGGTCAAGGATATCTCGATAATTTCCTTCGCCCTATCCATTTTGTTCTCTTTAATAAGGGCCTCCATCAACCGGGCCAGATTTCCCCTATAACTTACACTCTGTATCCTTGTCTGTGTGTCATGATAGATGCTCTCGTCACCTGCGTTGCCCCAATTCCACTTTTTAACGATATCGTACATGAGGTCTGTGTCAATTCTTCCCATTTCAAAAGAATTGGGTCTTTCTGTTCTTATGGGGATCAATTTATAGGCAAGACCATCCAATTGCAGGTAGTCCTTCATCCAAAGATATTCCGCATCATCAAAACTACCTCCGAGAAAAATAAAGGGGACGCTTCCAATCATTATTGGCAAGGATGTCCAACATCATCATGCTTTTTTTGGTAATCGCATTAGGTAAATTAATATCAATGTAGTCCACAATCAAAGCGGAATCCTTTGGCTTGACCAATCCACTTTCCGAACATTCTTTTTGTTCACCGGTACCCTAATTTTGTTGGTAGGATAATAGACCATATTCAATATATTTTCTGAATAATTGCTAATATCGGCGCCATTTTGCTCTAGAAGATATTTGTACTTTGTTCTAGGTTTATCACTATCGATCCAATTGATAAAGTCCTGAATGGGCCATCTGTTTTCGGTAATCCCTTGATGGTACAATACATCCCTTGTACCAAATCTATATTTGTCATGTTCTATTTGTGAAGGGATAGGGTCGCTATCATAGGCCTTTCGTTTCATTTGGTCTATGTACCAATCCGTTTCGAACAGGCTGGTGCATACAATACGGACATCTGTACGGTACTTTTCTATTTCTTGGGCGTACCACAACGGAAAGGTGTCATTGTCCCCTATGGTGAACAGAATAGCACCGGCATCTTCTTGGCAAGAGTCCAAATAGGACGTGGCAGAGGAGTTGGCCGTAAATCTATTGGAACGATCATGGTCGTCCCAGTTTTGAAACGCCATCACTGTTGGTACTGCAAATAAACAAACAACCACCACTGCAGGAGCCAAGACCTTTGGGGTAATTAAATCTTTAAACCCATCATACAGTCCATACACACCTAGTCCTATCCAAATGGCAAAAACATAAAAGGAACCTACTAAAGAATAGTCGCGCTCCCTAGGTTGAAAAATATATGGGTTGGTATAAAATTGAATGGCAATCCCAGTAAAAAGGAAAAATACCATTAATACCCAAAATTGTTTGGGGTCTTTAGAAACTTGAAATACCAGTCCTATAATTCCCAATAAAAGTGGCAAAAAGAAATACGTATTCCTACCTGGGTTGTTCAAGATATCACTGGGTAGGTTATCTTGACTTCCAAGCCTTGCGCTGTCAATAAAATTGATGCCACTTAACCAATTTCCGTTTTCGTTATATCTGCCTTGAACATCGTTCTGTTTCCCCACAAAATTCCACATGAAATAGCGCATATACATGTAATTGAACTGGAATTCAAACATGTATTTAATATTGTCCCAAACAGATGGTGGTTCTACTTCAATAAATTCGCTAAACCTTTTAATGAAACCTATATATTGATCCGCGTCTATTTCACCGTTCGCAAATCCTGTTTTTACCTGATTAATGGCTTCTGCAAGGTCCGCGTTATATTCGGTCATTTTAAAATCCAAGGGGCCAAAATATCTCATGTAATTTTCGGCATGCTGTGAACTCCACATCCTGGGCAAAATGCCTTCATGCTTTGGATTGGGACCTTGTTCGGAGTTTTTATACTTGTTTACAATGATATATTTGCCCAAAGTATAGTCCTTTTCATATTTGGGTTTACCATCCCTGTCTTCTCCGGCAGGAGCAAACATATCTGAATAATAGGAGCCATATACAGGGCTGTCCACACCTGGGTATTGTTCCCGGTTATAATATGCCAATAGCGCACGCGCATCTTCCGGATTGTTTTCGTTGATTATCACCTGGGCGTTGGCTCGTATGGGCAGCATCAACCAAGATGAGAAGCCCGGAAAAAGGAACATTAAGCAAAGCACAATCGTGTTTGCAACCTTGTAATTGTTTTTTCGAGTGTAGTTGAGTCCAAAATAAAAGGCAGCAATAAAAAGTAGGCCTATAATAATAGAACCGGAATTAAAGGGTAGGCCGATGGTATTAATAAAGAAGACCTCTCCCCAGCCAAACAACATAAGTACATAGGTGAGGGAAAATTTATAGACCAACATTAAAATGGCAATCACTATGATATTTGCCAAAAGGAAATTTTTTACTGTCGTCTTTTTATAGGTCTTAAAATAGTATAACAGCCCTATCGATGGAATGGCCAAAAACCCCATAAACTGAATTCCGAAAGTGAGGCCAACCACAAAGGATATTAAAACAATCCAACGGTCTCCCCGGGGGTCGTCCAAGTTGTCTGTCCATTTTAGACCTAGCCAAAGCAGTAAGGCCATTATAAGGCTAGCCATGGAATATACTTCTGTCTCTACAGCATTGAACCAAAAGCTGTCCGAATAGGTAAAGGCCAAAGAACCAATTAAACCACTACCTAGAATGGCAATGGCTTTACTATTTGTAAGTGAACCATCCTTATCCAATAATTTTTGGGTGATGTTCGTAATGGTCCAAAACATAAAAAGAATGGTAAAGGCACTGGATACCCCGAAAACCAAATTCACCATCATAGCCACTTGGCTAGGTTCTAAGGCAAACATGGCAAAAAAGGCCCCGATCATTTGCAATAAGGGTGCTCCAGGAGGGTGACCAACCTGTAATTTCGCTGAAGTCGCAATGTATTCCCCGGCATCCCAAAAACTGTTGGTAGGTTCAACAGTGATAAAGTAGGTGATAAATGCAATGAAAAAGACGGCCCACCCAAGAAGGGTGTCCCATTTTTTGAAGTTCTTTGAAAACATGGAACCTTGGTTAAAGCTATCCGGCGAATTTACTAATTAATATAGATACCTACCCATTATTTTTATAAACCTTTAACAGGCAAGTAAATAGGTGTTTTTACTTTTTTGGTCTAAAAAATGTTTGCTCAAATCAAACTTTGTTTTAAATTTGCACGCTCTTATAGGTATTGGCCCATGGTGTAATGGTAACACTCCGGTTTTTGGTACCGTCATTCTAGGTTCGAGTCCTAGTGGGCCAACTAATAAGATTATTAAATCCTAACATCATTCGATGTTGGGATTTTTTGTTTGTATTTTATTTTGTCGGGAAATTTGCGATACACATGGTAAAACTAATGATGCTCAAGTTCAAGTTTTATAAGGCGTATGTATACTTGTTTGGTAAATCTCAACAAGGGAGTTTCTGTTAAAATCCGTGGGAAATCTTGATAGCGGATTTAGGTAGATTATGAGGGATTTTAAGTTAGGAATATTCGATTTCTAATTCTTGATAACTTACTTTCTCAACAATACTTGCTCTTTGTCCAGCTTCCCCTTTATACAGATCCTTGCTAACTGGCCACGTTTCCAGTTCCTCATCAACCAAATCATCGGAAATGACTTCGTTTATTTGGTCTTCAGAAAGTGTGGAGTCCAACCAAACCTCAATATCCATTTCTTGGAGAATTACCGGTCTACGATTTTTTTTATTGTGTATTTTGGCAAATAAAGGAGTAGCTACCTTTGTTAGAATGGAATACGTGATAATACCATCGTCAGTAACCGTATAAATACCGGCCAAACTTAAAGGATTATCATCTTTTCTTTTGAAGTAGAATGGGATTTTAAAATTGTTTTTAGCAGTATGGGGTTCAAAAAACCCTTGTACAGGAACTATGCATTTTTTAAAGCCTCTATAGTTGGCAGATGAAAATAATTTTTCTGACCTAGCATTTAAACCTGAACCATATTTTACCGTTTCCTTGTAGTATTCGTTCAAATCGGTTTTGGATTTATAGAGTGGAACCAAGCCCCATGTTGCCCATATAAGCTTGCGAGGGTTTTCTTCTGTGATAATTAATGAATTGTGATGGGCGAAACCATTGTTAAAGTATCTCTTGTACTCTTCTTCAGGTTCCGTGTAAACATATTTATGATCAACCCTGTAATATCTTTCAACAATTATTGGGTCTCCAAACTCTTGGGTAGAAAAACACATAGTCCAGTATATTATATAATTTTCTAAATGATTTCAATCGGTGCTCCTTAAATCTACAATATGTCCATTGAATAAACTTTCAATCAATGTAAATGGGCCTACTATTTTGTAAATCGCATACGAGCAAATGGATTTTACATTGAAAGCAGAAAATCCGCACTTTCCTTTAGTGCCGTTTTAGGATCCTTTACTAAATCCTGTTCCACAAAAAAATGTTCTACCCCATTTTCCATTGCTACGGGTAAAATACTTTCAAAGTCAATGATTCCCTTTCCTGCGGATGTCATATTCGGAAAAAGTTCCGTCCACTGTTGAGGATTGCCACCATCTCCTGCAAAGGTCTTTAATTGGGCCATATCCTTAACGTGCATGCATCGGTAGCGTCCGGAATATTTATTTAAGTAATGCTTCGGGTCTGCTTTTCCGGCTATCGTCCAAAATATATCCATTTCCAAAAATACCAGTTCCGGGTCAGTCCCATCCAGTATGATTTCCAAAGGTATTTTTCCATCAACAGGAGACAGGCCGTATCCATGATTATGGTATGTAAATTTTACGCCGACTTTTTTGGCGTTTTCACCTATTTCATTGAAAATATCCGCCAGTCTCTTGTAATCGTCCATGTTTGTGCGTCTTTCTTCCGGGATGGCAGGAAGCACCACAAATTCAGCGCCCAATTTGTTGGCAGCTTCTCCCAATTGTGGCATCCTATTTTCCAAGGTGCCCAAATCCGTATGCATAGAAGGAGCTAAGATGCCATATGATTCCAATATCGTTTTTATTTCTTCAGGTTTTCGGCCAAAATAGCCACTGGCACTAAATCCCAATAAGGGTTCCAATGATTTCCATCTTTCTTGGGCTGCTGGCTCACTGAAGGGGTATGGGCCATACAGTTCCACTTCCTTGTATCCCATGTTTGAAAGAAGTGCAATGGTGCCCTCAAAATCATCTTCAAGTAGTTTGGGCAATGACCATAGTTGGGCTCCAATATTATTCAGGGTAGGGGTGGTTCCAAAGGAATTTGCAAAAATATTCCTGGGAATAAATGCACTGGTCATGGATAAAAGGCCAAGCTGGCCCAAAAATGTTTTTCTTTTCATTTTTAGTCTGATAAGGTATAGTATTAAAAGTATAAAATTTCGGGTTAACGTACTTCATATAAATGTTTGGTGCCTTATGGGAACTAAGACCTTTTTCAAAAGCAATGCTCCTTCCCTTTTGCCGATGTAATCATATTTTGGGCGGATAAGTAGATTCGCACAAACTATATTTTGTACTTTGCCCATTGATTGGGTCAAGAATTAAATGGAAGTAGATAGTATTTTTTCGTGACGCTATTTAGTTTTGTCCCACTCTTAAAACTGAATGTTATGAAGTTGACCGCAAAAAGTTTAAAGATTATCTTGGTTGTAGTGCTACTTGGTTTTGGTGTGGGCATATATCTTCAGGATCAACAACATCAAAAGAGCACCCAACATGCATGGAAGGCCAATAGATACAATCTTTCAAGATTTGATAAGATTACCGAATACAATAAAAAAATGAACGCTGCCAACTGGAAGATAATGAGGGACAGTATCCAAAGTCAGCTAGATACCTTAATGATTTTAAGGTTTAGAAGAGAGGTGGATAGTATAAACGATTTGAACATTCCGGAAGAAAAGGCACAGACCGCAGGTTTTTTCGGGGTATCTCATTAAGTGCCTTTTTTAGGGTGCATCATCTTCCAATTCGTTGTCCACATCCATTTTTTTAGGAGTTCCTTGCTCCTCGATGTTATTCGCAATGCCATGGGAAGCGTTTCTTAATAAGTCTTCGGCCCTGTTTCTTTCTGCGTATTCCTCGTCTATTTCATCTAAAAGGGTTCCCATTTTACGTTTATCTTTAATCATGGCCCAGGTCATAATTAAGCTAGTGGCTATGATTACGAATAACAAAATACCTGATTCAAAATCGGGAACTTTGGCTTGGTTGGGTATCGCATAAAATAATAAAACGGTAATGAGTCCGCGTGGTGCAATATAAAGTTGAGGTTGAATATCAGCACCCATAAAAATTCTGAGGATGGCAAACCTGATAAGGTAGATAGAGGCGATTATGGCAAGACTTGTAAGCATAACGGTAATGCTTAGCAAAGAACTTAGGACTATGGTAATACCAAATATGACAAAGAAAAAGGTTCTTACTACAAAGGCTGTTTCCAGGGTAATGATATGTAATTCGTGGTAGATTTGTTTCATTTTTGCCTCTTCTAGGAACACCTTTATTTTGCCAGGGAAAAAGAGGTGAATGTTCTTTACCATCAAGCCAAATATTAGGATGATAAGTAAAGACGATAAATGGAGTTTTTTACCAATGGCATACAAAAGCAAAAGCACGGAGATTAGTAGGAATAACTTTGCCTGACTTTTTATACGTTGAAAAATTAGAATGATGGCATAACTGGCGATGAGGGCGATAAGAATCGTTACCGCTAAATTGATGGTAAAACCTGTAAAGCGCGTAATCTTCAGAAGGATTAATTCCTGCAATGAGAAAATAGAACATCATAATTCCCATAATATCGGAAAAGGTGCTTTCATAGACATGGAATTCCTTCTTCTCCTCTGAAAGCCCTCCCACACTTGGGATGATGATGGCACTGGACAAAATGGATAATGGGGTAGCGTAAATAAGTGCTTTTTGCATATCCATGCCGGGAATAAATTGATGTAAAATAAGTGCGGCGGCATACGCGGAACCAACCAAACCTATTAGCGCTATGGCCATAGACTTTAAAATAGGAACGAGTTTTTCTCTTTTTAGTTCTAATTCTAAAGAGGCTTCTAGTACGATCATTATTAGACCCACGGTACCTAGGATCTCAAGTGATGACGTAAAGTCTCGGAATTGTAGGAATTAGGAATCCAAGACCAATTTTTATAAGGATTCCTAATGTAATAAGCATTAGTACCGCCGGAATATTGGTTTTTTTGGCAATGCTGTTAAACCAAAAGGACAGTATTACAACTATAGCTGCTTCAATAATGACATTGTAGGACGAGAAAATTTCCATGCAATTGGTATGGTTGGTTAAGGGTAAATTTAGTTTATTTTTTAAGTTGAGAGGTTTCGCATAAAATTTTGTCAGCATAAACTTTTTATAATTTTTCAAATTATTCAATTGTAAAAGAAGATGTTATTGCGGGGAACAAAGATTGTTGTATATTTGCATCACTGAAAGAATAAGGAGTATTCATGAGGGGACATTAGTCCCCTCTTTTATTACTTGGTTTTTTATGCTAAAGGAAAAGGTAAGGGTATTGCTGGAAAAAGGATTGGAAGAAGACCCTTCGCTATTTTTGATTGATTTTACAGTATCTGCGGACAATAAAATAAAGGTTATCATTGACGGTGACCAAGGGGTTTCGGTCAATGATTGTATCAAAATAAGCAGGGCCATTGAGCATAATCTGGATAGGGAAGAGGAGGACTTCGCCCTTGAGGTGGCTTCGGCCGGGGCAACTGCCCCTTTGGTGATGCCCGAGACAATATAAAAAGAATATTGGAAGAAAATTGGAAGTCGAGACATCCAATTCTTCATATGAAGGCAAGCTGACCCAGGCTAACGAAGAGTATATCGTGTTGGAATGGAAGGCTAGGGAACCCAAACCTGTTGGTAAGGGAAAAGTTACGGTTCAGAAGAGAGAGGAGATACCCTTTTCTGATATTAAAAAAGCAAAAGTTGTATTAAAATTTTAATTGTAATTACCAATGGAAAATATTGCGTTAATTGAATCTTTCTCGGAGTTTAAGGATGACAAGTTCATAGACAGGGTAACGCTCATGGCTATTTTGGAGGATGTTTTTAGAAACGCCCTAAAAAAGAAGTTTGGGTCAGATGATAATTTTGATATTATCATAAATCCGGACAAGGGAGATTTGGAGATTTGGCGTAACCGTGTGGTGGTGGAAGATGGAGAGGTTGAAGACCCCAATGAGGAAATATCCCTTACGGAGGCTCGTAAGATAGAGCCCGATTTTGAGGTGGGTGAGGATGTATCGGAAGAGGTGAAGTTGATCAATCTTGGTAGGCGTGCTATTTTGGCACTTCGTCAAAATTTGATTGCCAAGATCCATGAGCATGATAACACTACAATTTATAAGCAATTTAAAGATCTTGAGGGAGAAATTTATACTGCCGAAGTACACCATATACGTCATAAGGCGGTTATTTTGTTGGACGATGAAGGCAATGAAATTATCCTTCCCAAGGACAGGCAAATTCCATCTGACTTTTTTAGAAAGGGAGATAATGTTAGGGGTATTATAGAAAGTGTGGAGCTTAAAGGCGCCAAACCAACGATTATCATGTCCGAAGCTCCCCTTTGTTTTTGGAGCAATTATTTTTTCAAGAAATCCCGAAGTTTTTGACGGTTTGATTACTATTAAAAAGGCGATCCGAATTCCAGGTGAAAAAGGCGAAGGTGGCAGTAGATTCATACGACGATAGAATTGATCCTGTCGGGGCATGTGTGGGTATGAAAGGGTCTAGGATCCATGGAATAGTTAGGGAATTGGGTAATGAGAACATTGATGTAATCAATTGGACGTCCAACCCTCAATTGTTGGTGACCAGGGCGTTAAGTCCGGCAAGGGTCTCTTCCGTTAAATTGGACGATGAGAAAATGACTGCGCAGGTCTATCTTAAGCCGGAGGAGGTATCCAAGGCAATTGGTAGGGGAGGTCACAATATTCGCTTGGCGGGTCAATTGACAGGTTATGAAATCGATGTGTTTCGGGAAGGTGTTGAGGAAGATGTTGAATTAACGGAATTCTCAGATGAAATCGATGCATGGATCATTGAAGAGTTTAAAAAAATAGGATTGGATACCGCAAGAAGTGTATTGGATCAGGATGTGGACGATCTAGTAAAGCGTACAGATTTAGAGGAAGAAACAATTATCGAAGTTGTGCGTATCCTAAAAGAAGAATTAGAAGATTAGCTATATATTAGCGGTTAAATAAAAAGAACGGGAATCAGTATTTATGGCAGATAATCCAAAAATAAGACTTAATAAAGTTCTTCGAGAGCTTAATATCTCCTTGGACAGGGCAGTAGATTACTTGAACAGCAAAGGACATGATGTGGACGCAAGGCCGACCACAAAAATATCCGATGAGGTGTATCAGGTGCTGCTGGACGAGTTCCGGACCGATAAGAGCAAAAAAGTTGCTTCTAAAGAGGTGGGAGAGGAAAAGCGAAAGGAAAAGGAGGCCATACGAGTTCAATTAGAGCAGGAACAGGAAGAGCGAAGATTGGCTCGTGAAAAAAGGAACGCTGCCCAAGAAGAGAAAAAACTTGTGGGGAAAGTCGAACTTGCAGGGCCAAAAACAGTCGGTAAAATTGACCTGAATCCCAAGAAAAAAGAGGAAACACCGCAAGTTAAGGAAGAGGAAAAGCCTAAGGAAAAAGAGCCGGTTGCAGAAGAGCCTAAAGTAGAGGAGAAAACGCAAACTGATACTCCAGTCGTTCAAAAAAGTAAGGAGGAAGCTCCTGAGGCCAAATCAGATGCTCCGGAGACTTTGGAGACCCAATACAAGAAATTATCGGGACCAAAAATTACCGGTGATAAAATTGACCTTTCCAAGTTTCAAAAACCTAAAAAGAAGAAAGAGGAAAAAAGCAATTCCGACAGTTCCGACCGTAAGAAACGAAGAAAGCGTATTGTAAGTAAAAATACTTCCGGCCCAGGACAGTCCTCAAAGGGCGGTAATTCCAACGACCGTAAGGGCAATAGACGATTTTCAGCCCCTAAGGTAGAGCCCACCGAGGAAGACGTTCAGAAGCAGGTACGTGAGACCCTGGAAAAATTACAGGGTAAATCCAAGAAAGGGAAAGGGGCCAAATATAGAAGGGACAAAAGAGATCAGCACCGTCAGCAGACCGAGAAAGACCTTGAACAACAGGAGCTGGAAAGCAAGATCCTTAAGGTTACCGAGTTTGTAACCGCAAGTGAGGTCGCTACGATGATGGATGTATCCACTACAGAGATTATTTCAGCCTGTATGTCCCTTGGTATAATGGTAACCATGAACCAACGTTTGGATGCGGAAACCTTATCCATTGTTGCTGAAGAATTTGGTTATGAAGTGGAATTCGTAACGGCGGATATTGAGGAGAGTATCGTAGAAGAGGAGGATGCACCTGAAGATTTGAAACCAAGGGCACCCATTGTCACCGTAATGGGACATGTGCACCATGGTAAAACATCTTTACTGGACTACATTAGGGAAGAAAATGTAATTGCGGGTGAAAGTGGTGGTATTACCCAACATATCGGTGCATACGCGGTAACCTTGGATAATGGTCAAAAAATTTCTTTTCTGGATACTCCAGGTCACGAGGCATTTACGGCGATGCGTGCGAGAGGTGCCCAAGTAACGGATATTGCCATTATTGTAATTGCGGCGGATGATGATATAATGCCACAAACCAAGGAGGCGATTAGTCATGCCCAGGCGGCCGGTGTACCTATAGTATTTGCAATAAATAAAGTGGATAAGCCAACGGCAAATCCTGATAAAATTAAGGAAGGGCTTGCACAGATGAACTTGTTGGTGGAAGATTGGGGTGGTAAAATCCAATCTCATGATATTTCTGCCAAGACTGGACAAGGTGTGCAGGAACTTTTGGAAAAAGTGTTGTTGGAGGCCGAATTACTGGAGTTGAAGGCCAATCCTAACAAATTGGCTTCCGGTACTGTTGTAGAGGCATTTTTGGACAAAGGAAAGGGGTACGTGTCCACGATTTTGGTGCAGGCAGGGTCCTGAATATTGGAGATTATGTCTTGGCAGGTACCACGAGTGGAAAGGTGAAGGCCATGCAAGATGAGCGAGGCAAAAACGTGACCAAAGTAGGCCCATCCCAACCGATATCCATATTAGGTCTTGATGGAGCTCCACAAGCAGGTGACAAATTCCATGTACTGGAAGATGAAAGGGAGGCCAAACAAATTGCTGCCCGAAGATCTCAATTGCAGCGCGAACAATCTGTTAGAACCCAGCGTCATATTACCTTGGATGAAATTGGTAGACGTATTGCCTTGGGTGAATTCAAGGAATTGAACATCATTCTTAAAGGTGATGTGGACGGTTCCGTAGAGGCATTAACGGATTCGTTCCGGAAATTATCCACCGACGAAATTCAGGTGAATATTATTTACAAAGCAGTAGATCCAATAACGGAGTCAGACGTATTGTTGGCATCGGCATCTGATGCCATCATTATTGGATTTAACGTACGCCCAATGGGTAACGCCAAGACCATGGCTGAAAATGAGGAAATTGATATTCGTATGTATTCCATCATCTATGATGCCATAAATGATCTTAAGGATGCCATGGAGGGAATGCTTTCTCCTGAAATGAAGGAAGAGATTACCGGTACTGCTGAAATTAGGGAGACCTTTAAAATATCCAAAATTGGTACTATCGCGGGTTGTATGGTGACCAGTGGTAAAATTTACAGGAATTCCAATATACGTCTCATCCGAGATGGAGTTGTTATCTATACTGGAGAATTGGCATCATTAAAGCGATTTAAGGATGATGTTAAGGAAGTTTCAAAAGGGTATGATTGCGGACTTCAGATTAAGAACTACAATGATATCAATGTAGATGACATAGTGGAAGCTTTCCAAGAGGTAGCGGTTAAGAAGAAGTTGAAATAGTAAATTATTTAAGAAATTTAAGAAATAAAAAAATCGGCCTTTTAGGTCGATTTTTTTGGTTTTAGAAGCATCGCATTCGGATACTTTTTCCTTACCTCGTTAAACTTTCGTTCCGCCTCCAATTTCGATTTAAACCTACCCACTCGTATGCGATAGGTAGGGGAGTCAAAATCTATTTGGGAAGGTAATTCCGGGAAGTCAATTTCCACGTTGCTTTTTATTTCTTGGGCCTTTTCATTATTACTAACAAAACCTACCTGTATCCGGTAATAATCATTTTTATCCAAAGACTTCTTGTATAAATCCAAAAGTTGGGTTATTTGAGCGTCTTGGTCTATGGATATGGTACCCTCTTGGGCGCTTAAATAATTTGTTATAAAAATAAGGGTCGCTATAAAAAAAAGTTTTTTCATGGATATAAAAACAGGTGATTTAATTCCTTCTGCAAAGGTAATTTTTTAAGGTATAATCGGTTAGCGTTTTCAATTATTTAGAACAACTATAAATTAGAAATTATAAATACATTAACATTTTTTCAAATAAAGTCTATGTCGTATTTTTGCCATCGATTAAGGCATTTTTTACCGTTCATCGTAGAAAAACGGGCTAAAATCGTGCCAAGATTCCGATTGAAATATTCTATTTATGAAAAAGGTACCATACCGCAATCAGTTTTCCAAAGTCTTTGTTTTCAGTTTAGTAGCTACCCTGCTTTTTTCAGTTTCATTGGCGGCACAAGACGCTGTTGCGGAGTCCGGTGATGCTGCTGCTTCGGTGGTGATGCCACTGCAGGTAAGGCTTTGTTTAATCAGAATTGTGCAGCTTGTCATGCATTGAACCGAAAAATGACCGGTCCTGCTTTGGCGAATGTTGAAAGCCGTTTGGAGGAAGAGGAAGGATTGGATAGGGAGTGGTTATATGCATGGATAAAGAACAGTCCTGGTGTTATTAAGTCCGGTGACGCTTATGCAAACCGTATTTACAATGAATATAATCAGGCGGCCATGACTGCCTTTCCTACCTTGTCTAACCAAGACATTGATAATATTTTAGCCTATACGGCGGCTCCTCCGCCGGCTCCGGCTACCGCAGCTACCGGTGAATCTGCCGCTGTTGCAGAGGGTGGTGCATCCGGAGGAATTTCCAATGAATTGATATTGGGGGCGTTGGCCCTTGTTTTTGCCTTATTGGTGGTAATGTTGTTTTTGGTGAACAACACCTTACGAAGGATAGCGGAGGCGAATGGTATTTCTATTGAAAAGGAAAGGGCGCAAAAGAGGGTTCCCATTTGGAAGGCATTTGCCCGGAACCAGTTTTTGGTATTGGTAACAGTAATATTCCTTTTGTTGGGTAGTTCCTATTTTGCATATGGCTGGATGATGCAGGTGGGTGTGGATCAAGGGTATGCTCCTATACAACCAATTCATTATTCCCACAAAATACATGCTGGCGATAATAAGATTGAGTGTAAGTACTGCCACTCTTCTGCTAGGGTTTCGAAACATTCCGGTATTCCTGCTATGAATGTGTGTATGAATTGTCATAAATCAATCTACGAGTACAAAGGGAATCCCGAGGACCTTCTCAAGAAGATTTGGCCAATGGGTATACCAACGAATTCTATACCAATGAGATTAAGAAGCTTTATAAGGCCGTAGGTTGGGATGAGCAAAATCAGAAATATACTGGTGAAACACAGCCTATAGAATGGGTTAGGATTCATAACCTGCCTGACTTTGCCTATTTTAATCACTCGCAACACGTTTCAGTAGCAGGGGTGCAGTGTCAAACCTGTCATGGTCCGGTTGAGGAAATGGAGGTTATGTATCAGTATTCTCCTTTGACTATGGGATGGTGTATTAACTGTCACCGAGAAACGAATGTCAAAGTTGAGGGCAACGAATATTACGAAAAAATTCACGCAGAGCTTTCCAAGAAATATGGCGTTGAGAATTTAACGGCGGCCCAAATGGGTGGTTTGGAATGTGGAAAGTGTCACTATTAATTTATATAAGAAGCTAATTACAGATATTACGTATGGCATCAAACAAAAAATATTGGAAAAGCGAAGCGGAGTTAAATCCTAACGATTCCATTGTTGAGGCGCTAAGACAAAATGAATTTGTAGAGCAGATTCCTGTGGATGACTTTTTGGGAGATAAGCAGAATTTATCCTCGACTAGTACCAATAGAAGGGATTTTCTAAAATACATTGGTTTTAGTACGGCTGCGGCTTCTTTGGCAGCTTGTGAAGGATCTGTTATAAAGTCCATTCCTTATGTGGTTCAGCCTGAAAATATTGTGCCAGGTGTGGCCAATTATTATGCTACCACCATTGCGAACGGTTTTGATTTTGCCAGTGTGCTAATCAAGACTCGTGAAGGCCGTCCTATCAAAGTAGAAAACAATACTTTGGCAAAAGTGGGCGGGGCTGCTAATGCCAGGGTTCAGGCATCTGTTCTTTCGTTATATGATAGTACTAGGCTTCAAGGGCCAATGTCCCCTGAAGGGCCAATTGAATGGGATGTCTTGAATGCATCCGTAAAGGCTAAGATGGGAAGCCTTAAGGGCTCCTCAAAAAAAATTGTGTTGCTTACTCAGACTTATGCAAGTCCATCTACGGATAGATTGATTTCCGAATTGATGGCTTCCAATGAGAATGTTGAGCATGTAACCTATGATGCCATTTCCGAAGATGCGGCTTTATCCGCTTTCGAACAGGCATACGGTGAACGTGCCTTGGCCGATTACGATTTTGAAAAGGCCGATTTGATTGTTTCCATAGGTGCAGATTTTCCGGCGGATTGGCAAGGTGGTGGATATAGCGCTGGTTATTCCAAAGGAAGGGTTCCTAAGAACGGAAAGATGTCCGAGACATGTACAATTGGAAGCAAATATGTCTCTGACAGGGGCGAATGCAGATAAAAGATTTCCGCTGACACCTACTGCTCAGAAGGTGGTACTTGCCAAAATATATGGTAAGCTAAATGGGACTTCTGTTGGTGGAAATACTTCAGAACATGATGCCCTTGTGGATCAGATAGTGGCCGAAATTAAAAAGGCAGGTTCCAATGCTGTTGTTGTAACTGGTTTGGATGATGTGAATGCCCAGTCCGTGGTTTTGGCCATCAATAAAATGTTGGGTAGTAAGGCTTTTGACCCTGCAGCACCGAGATATACCGGAAAGGGAAGTGTTAAGATGTTGGAAACTCTGATTTCCGATATGAAGGCAGGTAGAATTGGAGCTTTGATTATGGATGGGGTGAACCCACTGTATTCCTTGCCAAATGCGTCCGATTTTAAGGAAGGTCTTGAGAAAACGGATCTTTCCGTTTTGTTTTCTACAAATTGGAACGAGACCGCTGAAGTCGTACAATATACCGCTGCTTCAAATCATTATTTGGAGTCTTGGGGTGATGCCGAGATTAAAAAGGGACACTATAGTTTAATGCAGCCTACCATCAAAGAATTGTTCGATACAAAGCAGTTCCGAGACGGCTTTGTTAAGTTGGATGGGTAGTGAAAGTTCCTATTACGACTATATTAAAGAGACTTGGAATGCTGGTATCCTAAACGGTGAAAGTTGGAATCAGGCGTTACAGGATGGTGTTTTCCAAGCACAGGCTATGACCGTAGATGTCGAAGGAGAGGTCGTTCCTGATGCAGACGAATCCGAAATGGAGCAAGCGAGTGTGCCGATAGCTTCCGCAGTTAGAAGTTTGGCTAATGCCACTAGCGGAGGTATGGAATTGACGTTATACTCTAAAGTTGGAATGGGGGACGGTCAACAGGCCAGTAACCCTTGGTTGCAAGAGTTTCCAGATCCTATAACAAGGGTTTCTTGGGATAACTATGTGACCATTTCCAAAGCGGATGCCGAATCCCTAGGCGTTAAAAACGTGAACGTAGCTAATGGAGGAATGGATGGTAACTACGTTAACTTAACGGTTAATGGGGTAACTATACAAAATGTACCCGTGGTTGTGCAGCCAGGACAGGCTAAAGGTTCTTTGGGGCTTTCTTTTGGTTATGGTAAAACCGTGGGAATGAAAGAGGAGATGCAAACAGGTGTCAATGCTTTCCTATTGTACGAAGGTTTTAACGCCAATCAGATTGTGACCGTAGAAAAGGCTGGAGGGAACCATGAGTTTGCCTGTGTACAGCTTCATAAAACCTTAATGGGTAGAGGCGATATTATAAAAGAAACTTCTTTGGAGATATTCAATACCAAAGACCATGCGGAATGGAACCATGTTCCTCAAGTTTCCTTGAACCACCAAGAGGTTCCAGCAACTTCTGTGGATTTATGGGAGAGCTTTGATCGCTCGGTGGGGCATCATTTTAATCTTTCCATTGACTTGAACGCCTGTACGGGTTGTGGCGCGTGTGTTATAGCATGTCATGCAGAAAATAACGTTCCGGTTGTAGGTAAGAGAGAGGTAAGGGTTTCAAGGGATATGCACTGGTTGCGTATTGACAGGTATTATTCCTCCGAAGAAAGCTTTGAGGCGGACAATACTAAAAAAGAAGAGTTGGACGGTCTTTGGGGAGATAACGGTTCTCTTGGAGGTTTTGGAGAAATGGAACATCCATCCGATAATCCTCAGGTAGTCTTTCAACCTGTGATGTGTCAGCACTGTAACCATGCTCCATGTGAAACGGTATGTCCAGTAGCTGCTACCTCACATGGTAGACAGGGTCAGAACCAAATGGCATACAACAGATGTGTAGGGACAAGATATTGTGCAAACAACTGTCCTTACAAGGTTAGAAGATTTAACTGGTTCTTATACAACAATAACGAGGAATTCGATTTCCACATGAACAATGATTTGGGTAAAATGGTATTGAACCCGGATGTAAATGTCCGTTCAAGAGGTGTGATCGAAAAATGTTCCATGTGTATACAAAAGACACAAAAAACAATTTTGGATGCCAAGCGCGATGGTAGGATTGTGGAGGATGGAGAGTTCCAAACAGCTTGTTCCGCTGCCTGTGGTAATGGTGCAATGGTCTTTGGAGATGTAAATGATGAAGGCAGCAAGGTATCGGAATTAAAGGAAAGCAACCGTATGTACCATTTATTGGAGCATGTGGGTACAAAACCAAACGTATTCTATCACGTAAAAGTTAGAAATACCAACGAAGCATAACAATACTAGAAAGTAATTATAATAGAAGTCTATGGCGTCGCATTACGAAGCACCTATACGAAAACCCCTAGTACTTGGAGACAAGGGCTACCACGATGTAACTGTGGATATTGCCGGTCCAATCGAGGGAAGGGCCAATAAGCATTGGTGGATTGTTTTTTCCATTGCCTTGGTGGCATTTCTTTGGGGAGTAGGTTGTATTATTTATACTATTTCAACAGGTATAGGAACCTGGGGATTGAACAAGACAGTAAACTGGGCTTGGGATATTACCAACTTTGTTTGGTGGGTAGGTATCGGTCATGCCGGAACCTTGATTTCTGCGGTGTTATTACTGTTCCGTCAAAAATGGAGAATGGCTATCAACCGTTCGGCAGAGGCCATGACTATTTTCTCAGTTATTCAGGCAGGTCTTTTTCCTATTATCCATATGGGTAGGCCATGGTTGGCGTACTGGGTACTTCCTATTCCTAACCAATTTGGTTCATTGTGGGTAAACTTTAACTCGCCCTTGCTTTGGGACGTATTTGCGATTTCTACCTATCTATCGGTTTCCTTGGTGTTCTGGTGGACTGGTTTGTTGCCTGATTTTGCCATGTTGCGTGATAGGGCCATTTTACCTTTTCAGAAAAAGATATACAGTTTATTGAGTTTTGGTTGGAGCGGACGCGCCAAGGATTGGCAACGCTTTGAGGAAGTTTCCTTAGTGTTGGCAGGTTTGGCAACTCCTTTGGTACTTTCCGTACACACCATCGTATCCTTTGACTTTGCCACATCCGTTATTCCAGGTTGGCATACGACTATATTTCCACCTTACTTTGTTGCCGGAGCTATTTTTTCCCGGTTTCGCCATGGTAAACACTTTGTTGATTATCATGAGAAAGGTGTGTAGTTTGGAGGCTTATATCACCGTTCAGCACATAGAATTGATGAACATTGTAATTATGATTACTGGTTCTATCGTTGGCTGTGCCTATATTACGGAGTTGTTCATGGCTTGGTATTCCGGTGTGGAATACGAACAATATGCATTCTTAAACAGGGCTACCGATCCTTACTGGTGGGCTTATTGGGCGATGATGACCTGTAACGTGTTCTCGCCACAGTTTATGTGGTTCAAGAAATTGAGAACAAGTATTATGTTCTCTTTCTTTATCTCAATCGTGGTAAATATTGGAATGTGGTTTGAGCGTTTCGTAATTATCGTTACATCCTTGCATAGGGACTATTTACCATCATCCTGGACCATGTTCTCACCTACTTTTGTGGATATAGGTATTTTCATTGGAACCATCGGATTCTTCTTTGTATTGTTCCTATTGTATTCGAGAACATTCCCGGTAATTGCGCAGGCTGAGGTTAAGTCTATCCTTAAATCCTCCGGGGAGAGATATAAGAAACTTAGAGACGCTGGTAAACCATTGTATCAAATTTCAAATGACAGAGTGGTTGTTAAAGAAGAACCTGTTATTACTGATGATGTTTTAATGGGTGAGGTAGAACCAAAGGAAGGTGACAAGGTTGGTGTAACGGAGCTGTTGAGTTCTATTGGTACATTTGACGCTACCAAGGAATCTCCGAGACGATCTTAAAAAGGTGAAAGGTATTGATCCTCAAATGGAGGCCACCTTGAATGAAATAGGTATTTATACGTTTGCACAGGTTGCAAGGATGACGGAAAAGGAATATGACTTGTTAGATTCAATTACGGGTTCCTTCCCAGGAAGGGCACAACGTGATGATTGGGCCGGGCAAGCAAAAATTTTAAATAACAAAAAGTAGGCTATGGCATCTAAAGTTTTACAAGCATTTTACAATGATGATGACGTGCTAATGCATGCTGTCAAAAAGGTTAAGGCTGCCAAACATCATATAGAGGAAGTTTACTGTCCTTTTCCAGTTCATGGCCTTGATAAGGCTATGGGATTGGCACCAACTAGAATCGCCATAACTTCCTTCTTATATGGATGTGTAGGTCTAACGGTGGCTATTGTTATGATGAACTTCATCATGATCAAGGATTGGCCGCAGGATATCGGTGGAAAGCCGAGTTTTAGCTATATCGAGAACATGCCTGCATTCGTGCCTATTATGTTCGAGCTAACCGTGTTCTTTGCAGCGCATTTAATGGTAATAACTTTTTATTTGCGTAGTAGGTTATGGCCTTTTAAAAAAGCTGAAAATCCTGATGTAAGAAGTACAGATGACCATTTTATAATGGAAATTGAAGTTCATGGTAATGAACAGGAATTGAAGGATTTACTTGCAGGAACTGGCGCGGTGGAAATTAATATATCAGAAAAAAACAGTCATTGAATATGAACAGTTTTCTAAAAATATCGGTCATAATATGTTTATTGGTTGTGGTTGCGGCCTGTCAAGATAAGAGAGAACCTAATTACCAATATATGCCCAATATGTATGAACCAGTAGGGTATGAAGCGTATAGTGAGGTGGACATACTGCCTTCTAATCAGGAAGCAATGGTTCCTCCAGCCAATACCATTAATAGAGGTTGGTTGCCTTACGATTTTGAGAATACCCCGGAGGGAAAGGAATTGGCTAGGTTAAATACAAGTCCATTGGATTCCTTATCCAAAGAAGCAAATTTGGCGGCTGGTGCGGAGTTGTATACTATTTACTGTGCCATTTGTCATGGTGACAAGGGAGACGGGCAAGGAACTTTGGTAAAAAGGGAAAAAATTCTTGGGGTGCCAAGTTATAATGACGCCGCAAGAAATATTACTGTAGGTACGGCTTATCATGCACAGATTTATGGCCTTAATTCTATGGGGTCTTATGCATCCCAAATGAACACTACCGAAATGTGGCAAGTGGCCGAATACGTAATGAAGCTGAAACAAGATTTAACCAAATAATAGGTGAACAATACTATGTATACGTTTTCAAATAGACTTAAAATAGGTTCCATCATATTAATGGCCGTCGGGTTATTAGGTATAATAGGTGGTTTTGTTATGGCTCCTGGTACTGTCGAGGAAGCAAAAGCGATAGTGGCCAGTCATGATGATGGTCACGGAGGTGGACATGAAGCTACTGCTTCTCACGACACTGAAATGGCTCATGCTGCGTCAACTGATCATGAAAGTGGTCATGATGCTTCTCATGACGAACATTTGTTAAGTCAACTAAAAAATAGGCCTTGGGCAGCGTTGTACGTGGCAGCGTTCTTCTTTATGATGATTGCTTTGGGAGTTTTGGCTTTTTACGCAATACAAAGAGCGGCGCAAGCTGGCTGGTCTCCATTATTGTTCAGGGTCATGGAAGGGATTACGGCCTATTTGGTTCCTGGAGGTATTATTGTTTTTGTAATCTTGGTGCTTTCTGTACTTCATATGAACCACTTGTTTGTATGGATGGATGCTGAAGTGGTGGCGCACGATGAATTACTTCAGGGAAAATCGGGTTACTTAAATCCTACATTCTTTTTGATTAGAGCTGCCATCTTTTTAGGGGGTTGGATTGCTTATAGGGAATACTCCGGAAGATTGTCCCTTAAACAGGATGAATCTACGGATGATTCAAGTTTTAAATTGAATTTTAGGATTTCAGCCGCTTTTTTGGTATTCTATCTTATATCTGAATCCATCATGTCATGGGACTGGATTATGAGTGTGGAGCCACATTGGTTTAGTACGTTGTTCGGTTGGTATATTTTCGCCAGTATGTTTGTGTCGGGAATTACTGTTATAGCTATGGTGACTATCTATTTGAAATCTAAAGGATATTTACCAGATGTAAATGATAGCCATATCCATGATTTGGCAAAATTTATGTTCGGTATCAGTATTTTTTGAATCTACCTTTGGTTTTCCCAGTTCATGCTAATCTGGTATTCAAACATTCCGGAGGAAGTTACTTATTACGTAACTAGGATCGAGGATTATAAATTACCTTTCTTTGGTATGGTGGCCATGAATTTCTTGTTCCCACTATTGCTTTTAATGAATAGTGATTATAAGCGTATCAATTGGTTCGTTGTTATGTCGGGTATCGTTATTTTGGCCGGACACTATATGGACATCTTTAATGCCATCATGCCATCTACTGTTGGAGATCAATGGTTCATTGGTATTCCAGAAATTGGGGCTATATTGTTTTTTGCAGGGTTGTTTATATTACGGGTGTTTAGAGCGCTTACCACAGTACCTCTGCAGCCTAAAAGGAATCCGTTTATTGAAGAAAGTAGACACTTTCATTATTAGTGAGTTTTAAAGTATAATATCAATACATACAATGACTACATTATTGACTTTAGCTGTTTTAGTTCTCGTGGCAATTGCTATTTGGCAAATGACCAAGATATTTGAGTTATCACAGCTTAGAACAGATAATTCTGAGGTTGCAAATGATAAGGATAACAAATACAACGGTTATCTAATGTTTGCCTTTCTTGTCTTTATTTACGGGATTACTATTTTCAGTTTTGCAAAATATGGTAAAGTGCTTTTGCCTGAAGCGGCGTCGGAGCATGGATCTGATTATGACATGTTGATGTTGATATCCATGGTAATCATATTTATTGTTCAGATAATTACTCAGGCTCTTTTGCATTATTTCGCATTTAAATACAGAGGTGAAAAAGGAAAAAGGGCATTGTTTTATGCGGATAATAACCGATTGGAATTCATATGGACTATCATTCCAGTTATCGTTTTGGCCGGATTGATTCTTTACGGTCTGTATACCTGGACAAACATTACAGATGTAAATGATGAGGACGATCCGCTGGTAATTGAACTTTATGCACAACAGTTTAACTGGACAGCAAGGTACGCTGGTGATGATAACACACTAGGTAGTGCGAACGTTCGTATGATTGATATTGACAGGGCCAACGTATTAGGTTTGGATGAATCTGATACGTATGCGGAGGACGATGTCATCGTTAAGGAATTGCACTTGCCAGTAGGTAGAAAGGTGAACTTTAAAATGAGGTCACAAGATGTTCTGCATTCAGCCTATATGCCGCACTTTAGGGCACAAATGAACTGTGTTCCTGGTATGATAACAGAGTTTTCCTTTACTCCCATATATACGACAGAAGAGATGCGTCAGAACCCGGATATCGTGGAGAAGGTACAAAGGACCAATAAGGTTAGGGCAGAGAAGTCCGCCGCAACGGGCGAGATTATAGACCCATGGGAATTTGATTATGTACTTTTATGCAATAAAATTTGTGGTAAATCACACTACAATATGCAGATGAAGATCATCGTAGAGACCGAAGAGGAGTACAATGCCTGGATGGCAAGTCAGCAGACCTTTAAGTCGACCATGATGGCCAGCGCCCAATAAAATTAGGATATAATAATATTATAAAGAAAGAATTCGATTATGTCAGCAACAGCACATGCACACGTAGATGATCACGCACATGATGATCATGGACATCATCATAAGGAAACCTTCGTAACCAAATATATCTTTAGCCAAGATCATAAAATGATTGCTAAACAGTATTTCATTACTGGAATACTTATTATGGGCTTTATAGGGATAGCAATGTCCCTTTTGTTCAGGATGCAATTGGCTTGGCCAGGGGAATCCAATGTCTTCTTTGAGGCACTTTTAGGTAAGTGGGCTCCGGAGGGTGTAATGGATGCAGACGTATATTTGGCATTGGTTACCATGCACGGTACAATTATGGTGTTTTTCGTTTTGACTGCTGGTCTAAGTGGAACATTTAGTAATTTATTGATTCCTTTACAGATTGGTGCAAGGGATATGGCTTCCGGTTTCTTGAACATGATTTCCTATTGGTTGTTTTTTGTCTCTTCGGTTATCATGGTTATTTCCCTTTTTGTGGAGGCAGGACCGGCAGCAGCGGGTTGGACTATTTATCCTCCGTTGAGTGCATTACCAATGGCACAACCTGGTTCGGGCATGGGTATGACACTCGGTTGGTATCTATGGCTATATTCATCGCCTCATCCTTATTGGGTTCTCTGAACTATATCGTAACGGTGTTGAACTTACGAACTAAAGGTATGACCATGACAAGATTGCCTTTGACCATTTGGGCATTCTTGGTTACCGCAGTTATCGGTGTAATATCCTTCCCTGTATTACTTTCTGCCGCACTTTTATTGATAATGGACAGAAGTTTTGGTACCTCTTTCTTTTTATCGGATATTTTTATCCAAGGAGAAGTGTTGCATTATCAAGGAGGTTCACCTGTTCTTTTTGAGCATTTGTTCTGGTTTTTAGGTCACCCTGAAGTATATATTGTAATTCTACCTGCGATGGGAATCGTTTCTGAGGTAATGGCTGTGAATGCCGAGAAAACCGATTTTTGGTTACAGGGCGATGATCGCTTCTATTTTGGCGATTGCTTTCCTTTCTACGATTGTTTGGGGTCACCATATGTTTATTTCAGGTATGAACCCATTCCTGGGGTCTGTGTTTACATTTACAACATTGTTGATTGCAATTCCATCTGCGGTTAAGGCGTTCAACTGGATTACTACGCTTTGGAAAGGTAATTTACAGATGAATCCAGGAATGCTGTTCTCCATTGGTATGGTTTCCACCTTCATTACAGGAGGTCTAACAGGAATTATTCTTGGTGATAGCACATTGGATATCAATGTACACGATACCTACTTTGTAGTGGCGCACTTCCATTTGGTTATGGGTATTTCTGCACTGTATGGAATGTTCGCTGGTGTTTATCATTGGTTCCCAAAAATGTTTCAGGGTAGAATGTTGAATAAGAATTTAGGTTTTGCCCATTTCTCGGATTACCGCTATTGGTTCGTATGGAATCTTTTTCCCAATGCATTTTGTTGGAATGGCAGGTGTTCCAAGGAGATACTATGAGAACACGGCTTTCCCGATGTTCGATGAACTAACCGACGTTCAAGTCTTAATGACGGTATTTGCAATTATCACTGCAGCGGCCCAATTGTTTTTCGTGTTCAACTTTGTAAGAAGTATTTTCTACGGAAAGCGTGGCTCACAAAACCCATGGAACGCCACAACTTTGGAATGGACAACCCCTACCGAGCATATTCACGGAAACTGGCCTGGAGCTATACCGAAGTCCATAGATGGGCCTATGATTATAGCAAGGTTGATGAAAATGATGAATACATCATTCCAGGACAGGATTATGTACAGCAGCACGTGCCACTATTTGACGGTGAGGAAGAGTTGCAACATTAAACCATATAATACTATTAAATGCCTAACCAATGAGTTAGGCATTTTTTTTGCTACAAGTTTTAGGGTTTACCTATTTTTAATTTGTAATATCTTTATAAAGAAAAGAGTATAACGGTACTTAAATGAATTTCATGAGAAAGCTACTTATTATGGGTGTGGCCTTAGTATTTGGGATACATGCCAATGGGCAAAGAAAACCAAAGATTAAAGGAAACAAAGAAGTCGTAGAGGTTCGGGAAAGCCTCCCGGCATTCAACGCTATTCAGTTGGATGATGATTTGGAAGTAGTACTTCAAAAATCGAATAGTGAAGGATACTCTCCGGAAATAGATAACAATTTAATAGACGTATTAAAATTTAAGGTGGAGGATAGCACTCTGTTCATTTCTTCATTTTATAATATCACTTCAAAAAGAAAACTTGATATCACAGTATACTATACAGAATTGAGCCGTATTACCATGAATAACGGGGAGATTAGTATGAAGGATGTGATATCCGGGGATCGATTGGATATTTTAACCAGGGAGACTTCTCGATTGGAGCTGAACGCAACCGCCGATATTATTAATATAAACATGGAAGGTATCAGTTCCGGTGACTTTAATGTGGCCAGTGATTCCCTTGTAATGAATTTAAAGGATCGTATCGATGTCAAAGTATATTCCACTGGTGCTTCCAATAATCTATTTATGTACGAGAATGCATCGGCCAGTTTGGAGGGTGCTGCTGAAAACCTTATGGTAAAATTATATGGTAAAAGCAGTCTTAAAGGGGAACGATTGGAAGCAAAACAGGCCATTGTTGTTTTAGAAGATTCCCGAGATGCCCGAGTGAATGTACTTGAGGATTTTCAGCTCTCCTCAAGAGGGTCCTCTAAAACCAGTTTATATGGTAATCCTAAAATTACCATTTTGGATTTTTTGGATACCTCCCAGCTGGACAAGGAAAATAATTAATTGGCTATAGGTGCTGTAACAAGATGTTCCGGTATGCCAAAACCGTCCACAAGTACATTTATGTGGGGTCTAAGCTCCGTACACAATCGCTCCACACGTTGTCTAATCGCTTTGGATTTTGTACTTCCAATATAGCCTTGCTCCAGGTACCAAGAAGCATCCTTCCTAATTTCGTAGAGGGCATATAGAGTTCCCAATTTTTGAAAAAGGTCCTATTCCTGTCATCCTTAATGCTCTCAGTAAATTTAAAGTATGTCCGGTAGGCCAATTCTACACTGTAGGCTTTTCCCAACGCTAATAAATGGGTCTGTACTTTCAAAAAAGCTTGATAAGAAGGTACTCCTTTCTTAATATAATCCCGAATGCGCATAGCCAAGGTATAGGTCAGTCTACGCGTTCTGTAATCAAAGGCATGTTTATGGAATTTAGGGTTGTACAAATGTTCCTTGTCAACCTTATTGGAATAGATTGGATTTACCGTAGCTAGTTTATCTGACAATTGCTGACTCAACAACTTAAGAACCGAGGAGAATCCTGCACTATTAAATTCTGATTTAAAATCGGATAGGACGCCCTTGGCGGCTAATTGCAATAACACGTTGTTGTCACCTTCAAAAGTTGTGAAAATATCCACATCACCCTTTAGATCGGCGATACGGTTTTCCAAAAGATAGCCCTTTCCGCCGCAGGCCTCACGACACTCCTGAATGGTACTATTGGCATACCAAGTAATGATGGATTTGAGTCCTGCTACCTGTGTCTCCACCTTTCGCTTGTCGGTCTGACTGTCATCACAATATACCTCCATCATTTTATCAAGAGTAGCATGGTAGACAAAGGCACTTGCAACTAATGGGGTCAAACGCAATTGATGAGAAGGATAGTCCATCAATAAGTCTTCCTGTATTTTGACATTGTCATTAAACTGCCTTCTTTTTAAAGCGTGCTTTATGGCTATGGTCAGCGCCATTTTTGCTCCGCCCGGACCCGCTCTCGCAACACAAATTCGACCACCTACCAGTGTTCCCAACATGGTAAAAAACCGTTTGTTGGGGTTTTTGATATCGGAATAATACGAACCATCGTCCTTTATACTCCCATATTTATTCAACAAGTTTTCACGAGGTACTTTTACTTGATTAAACCATATCTTTCCATTGTCCACACCATTAAGTCCTAGCTTGTATCCGTTGTCCTCGACCTGGATTCCGGGAAGAAGTTCATGGTATTCATTTCTCAGCGGGACAAGAATGGCATGTACCCCTTCATTTTTGCCATCAACGATGAGCTGGGCAAAAACAGAAGCTATAGTAGAGTGCAAGGCGTTTCCTATATATTCTTTGTTATCGTTTTCACCGGGTGTATGAATGATAAGGCTATCATCTTCCTTTCTATATGTGGCCGTGGTTTTGATACCTCTCACATTGGAGCCATGCCCCGTTTCCGTCATGGCAAAACAGCCTAAAAGTTTTGCCTTTCCAGCATCGGTTAGATAGGTATCGTGATGGGTTTTTGTACCTAATTTTTGAATACTTCCACCAAAAAGTCCGAACTGAACCCCAAATTTTATGGTTAGACTGCCGTCTACATACATTAAATTCTCAAAAATGGTGGCGTATCCTTCCATATCCCCACTGCCACCATAGTTACTGGGATAGGCCATGGCGCCATATCCATTATCAGCCAAAAATTTGACTTGCTCTAAAACTACCTTCCTGAAATCTTCCTTGTTGCGATGAACCTCCCAGTTAAAAATGGGGTGCTTCAAAAGCCTTTGGAACGAATCAATAACGGAAATATGTCTTCCTTTAAGGATAGTTGATAGCTCCTTAGAGTTATAAGTATTGGCACTGGCCATATGTTCAACTTCAACCTCGAACAAGTGATTATAGTGATTGGGTTGTATTCCTAAATTAACCTCTATATTTTTTAACTGCTCATTAAAGGGACAGGTGTTATGATAATGGCAGACCACTTTTTGACTGAAGGCAGTTAGCGGATAGGTTTCTCCTTCAAGCAATTTAGAACCTGAATTTGAAATGGTTTGTTTCCAATTTTTAAACTCTTCGTTCTTAGGAGGATTTTCTACTTGTAGCCACGAGTGTAGCAAGACTTTTTCGGTATCCGATAAGGTGGAATCCTTTTCAATTGCTTTTTCAACAACATTGACCTCTGATGCAGAAACAAGATCGTCTGACCGAGATAACATAAAAAAATGGAATGTACTGTAGGATTCCGGGTGTGTATATTTTCTTTTCCATAATTTGAAAATACAAATTAATACATGAAATTCTAAGGAATAAAGCCGGCAGAGGTTGAAAATAAATTACGGTCGTTTGCCTATCTTTGTTAGCGTATGAATGAATACCTAGACCCATCCAAAAACAGTTTTTCCGATGCGGAGCTTGATATTGAAAGGGCTTTGCGCCCCGTCAGCTTTGAAGACTTTACCGGTCAGGAGCAAGTTTTGGAAAATTTAAAGGTTTTTGTGGAGGCAGCTAATCGTAGGGGAGAAGCTTTGGATCATACGTTGTTTCACGATCACTCCAGGATTGGGAAAAACCACACTGGCGAATATTTTGGCCAATGAATTGGGTGTTGGGATAAAAATAACCTCCGGATACAGTGTTGGACAAACCTGGTGATTTGGCAGGTCTATTGACAAACTTGGATGAAAGGGATGTGCTTTTTATTGATGAAATACATCGATTGAGTCCTATTGTGGAGGAATATTTATATTCTGCAATGGAGGATTATAAAATAGACATCATGATAGAAACGGGCCCTAATGCCCGTTCGGTTCAGATAAACTTAAATCCGTTTACCTTAATTGGCGCCACGACCCGATCAGGTCTCTTGACCGCTCCCATGCGGGCCGGATTCGGTATACAAAGCCGGCTACAATATTATGATACGGAATTGCTTTCTACGATTGTTCAAAGAAGTGCGGATATACTAAAAGTTCCGATTTCCAATGAGGCGGCCATAGAAATTGCTGGCAGAAGTAGGGGAACACCTAGAATCTGCAATGCTTTATTGAGGAGGGTAAGGGATTTTGCCCGAGATAAAGGGGAACGGAAAGATAGATATCGAAATTTCAAAATTTGGATTAAAGGCTCTGAACGTTGATGCTCATGGGCTAGATGAAATGGACAATAAAATATTGATCACTATCATTGATAAATTTAAAGGAGGGCCGGTAGGAATTACCACGTTGGCCACAGCGGTATCGGAAAGTGCAGAAACCATTGAAGAGGTTTACGAACCTTTTCTGATACAACAAGGTTTTATTATGCGTACACCCAGGGGCCGTGAGGTAACCGAGTTGGCCTATAAGCACTTGGGAAGGATAAAAGGGGGCATACAACCTGGTTTGTTCTAAATTTTCGTTTTTATTTTTATCTTGTTGCAAACCTAATTAATCGGTTTGCCATAGATGCGCTTCTTTCAGTATATCCTTTTTCTTTGCTTTCTTAATTCAGGATTAATCTTTTCACAAGATAACGTCTACGTCTTGGATACGTTATATCCAGTGCATGATTTGGATCCAATCTTAAAAGTATATCCTGATACCAACAATGATTTTTCCCCTGAAAGAATACTTTCCGATACTACACTCACTTTCCTAAAAGGGGACGAATTACCACGTCTTTTAAATGTAGGTACAACTTACTGGGGAAAACTTAACCTAAAAGCAGAAGAAAAGTTAATTGGGTGGACCCTACATTTTGAGGATAAAATGATCGATTCACCAGCATGGACTAAAAGTAATGGAACCGTTGATGTCTATGGGTATGTAGATAAGGAATTAATATTCCATCAAAAAACGGGTGCCGAATATTCAAAAGAAGAAAAGGCATATAAGGGCAATTGGATTATGAATGCAATTACTTTAGATTCATTACCCGTCAAAAAGGTCGTAGAAATTATAATTAAGGTCAAAGGAAATGCCATGGGATATCCTGCCTATTTTAATTTGACTGCCGAAGCCCGGATCAACCCTATTACCACCAGTTTAATCAATACCATAGTAGTTTCAATATTTTTTTACTTGGTGTTACGTTCATCATATTGTTATATCATTTATTGCAGTATATCTACTTACGGGAACCTATTTTTCTTTGGTTCTGTATTTGGTTGGTCTTCTGTACGTTAACCCAGGCAATGACCGTAGGGTTTATTATTGGTGGTTTGGCGAAGTTCCGCTATATAACGTGGTTGCTAATAGCAAATGGGATTTTTTATTCCTTTTGGTTTTTCGGAAGGGCGTTTATTGATTCCAAAAGCAAATTTCCAAAATTGGATAAAGTGATGCTAGGCCTTGCATTGTTCATCTTGGCGGAGATACTTTTAATGACTATTTACGTTCTATTATTGAACCCTCAAACATCCTTCACAGGGGTAGGTTTTCATTATGTAGTTTTAAACATTTACGCTATTGCTAGCTTGATAGTATCAATTATTATAGCACTTAAAAATGATGCGTTTGCTAGGTATTTTGGAATTGGTTCCATAGTTGCCAGTATTGCTCTGGTCATCGGAACACTTTGGTCAATGGGTTTGATGAATCCACCGTTTAGACTTGATCCTTATGCCACTGGTATTTTTCTACAAATTGTCATATACTCATTTGGTATTGCGTATAGGCGTCAAACTATAGCCAAGAGAAGCGAATTTGAAAAAGTGGAAGCTGAAAAATCTCGCTCTGAAGTACTTCGTATGAAGGATTTGGATGAGTTAAAAACGCGATTTTTCACTAATATCAGTCATGAGTTTAGAACGCCCCTCACTTTGATTCAGGATCCTATTGAGAATGCAAGAAGAGTACAAAAGAAAAATGGGCAAGAAGGCGTGACATTAAGCGAAAAGGAATTTAATATCGTATTTAGAAATTCCTCCCGCTTACAATCCTTGGTCAATGAACTTTTGGAACTTTCCAAATTGGAAAGTGGAAAGACAATGCTTTCCCTAACTAAAAATGACATGGTGCCATTTATAAAATTGATGGTTTTTTCATTCGAAAGCATGGCCGAACGTTCCGGTATTGACTTTGAGGTGAAGTTGAACTCAGATTCGGAAATTGCCTATTTTGATTCGGACAAGTTGGAGAAAATAATCAACAATCTGTTGTCCAATGCATTTAAGTATACTAGTAAAGGGGGAAAGGTTGCCGTCAATGTTGATTTTAATAACGGTAATCTTCACCTGTCTGTTTCAGATACTGGTAATGGAATCTCAAAAGAGGACCTTGCCAATGTTTTTGATCGGTTTTATAGAGTGGAAGGCTCTGAGGCTAATGGTTCCGGAATAGGGCTTGCATTGACAAAGGAGTTGGTCGAATTGCATAAGGGTGAAATAAAGGTAGAAAGCTCTTTAGGTAAAGGGACCACATTTTACTTAAAAATACCCATTACTTTGGAAGGTCTCCCCAATTCGTCCATGATAGTCGAGGCTCAAGAATTAATGGATTCTGATGAAGGGCATTTTGAAACTTTTACCACGGTTAGTGAAAATGGTAGTAATCGTTCTAAAAGGGATTTGCCGATTGCATTGATCGTAGAAGATAATGAAGATTTAAGAAGTTACGTGGGCGGCATTTTGGAGGATCAATATGAAATTTTACTTGCTAATGATGGGGAGGAAGGAGAGAAGATTGCCATGTCTGAAATACCGGATATTATCATAAGTGATGTGATGATGCCCAAAAAGGATGGATTTGCAATGTGCGATGCCTTGAAGACGAATAGCAAGACCAGCCATATCCCCATTATATTATTAACGGCCAAGGCTGGTCAGGACAATAAAATGCAGGGACTTTATCAGGGGGCTGATGCCTATTTGACCAAGCCTTTTGCCTCCGAGGAACTTTTAGTCCGAATAAAAAATCTTATAGGTTTAAGAGAAAAGCTTTGGATTAGGGTGAAGGAGACAGATGGTCTGCTGGTGGACGACCTTTCCTTAAATTCAATGGAGGATGAATTTCTTAGAAGGGTTTTTAAGGTTATCAACGAGCATCCGGAAGATTCTTCTTTTTCAGTGGAACTTCTTGCCAGTTCCGTGGGATTTAGTCGTGCCCAATTACATCGCAAATTAAAAGCTTTGACAAATAAATCTGCCAATCAACTTATATCCGGAATTCGTTTGAATACCGCTTATAAACTTCTACAGAACTCTACTGGTAATGTTTCTGAAATAGCCTATAGTGTTGGTTTTTCCAATCTCTCTTATTTTGCGAAAAGCTTCAAGGAAAAGTTTGGAATCTCTCCAAGCGAAGTGGCAGTCATTAAAAATCAGTAATTTTTAAGTTATTGATATTCAGTGCTTTTATTTGAGTGAAACAAATCTGTTAAGATATGCGACATCATTGTCAAACACTTCTGTAGCTTCTTTTGACCTTAGCGATACTGTTCCCCAAAGGACAAATAATATTTCATTTAAATCGTATCGTTATGAAGACATTAAAAAGCACAATTAAAAGTTTCGGAAGTCTGTTATTACTCTTGGTAGTCACTTCCTGTTCAAAAGAAGAGGCTACTGCGGAAACCGAGCTTGAAATGGTATCGGTAAAAGCAAAGAAGGAAACATTGGAATCCCAATTGAAAAAAGTTGAAAAGGCAACCATGCGCTTTCACAGCTTTGAACAGGCGAAAAAGGCAGGCTATGCCGATCCTTATGCATTTAATCCATCTATCTATGTTCCCAACATGGGCTTCCATTATATCAATGTAGGACTGATCGATGGAGAATTTGATATGGAAAAACCAGAAATTCTCCTGTACGTGCCCAATGAACAAGGTCAGCTAAAATTGGTAGGTGTCGAGTACGCGGTTCCAAAGGCTATTTCTCCTACACCACGAGAAGGTTTTATGGGAGACACGGATCACTGGGATGACAATCCCAATGTGGCGGGAGGTTCATGGACACTTCACGCCTGGGTTATTGAAGAGAACCCTAATGGAGTATTTGCAGAATTTAACCCTAATGTGCCTGTAAGTGACCCTTCCGATAAGTAGGAATAAACGGATTCAACAACCAAAAAAGAAAGAAGATGAAAAATAAAGCAATTGCGATTATGACCTTTTCGGTATTGATATTGGCCTCGTGCAACCAGCCTAAGGAAAAGAAGGTCGAAGTGGTAGAGGAAGCAAACTCTATAACGTTGAATTTAGCAGAGCGAGGCGAATATCTGGTGAACATTATTGGCTGCGCCGATTGCCATACTCCCAAGAAAATGTCCGAAATGGGTCCTGTACCGGATATGGACCGCTACATGATGGGGTTTGACAGTTCAGGCGCCTTACCGCCAATTCCTGAAAATGTGCCACTAGGCCCTTGGGCCCTGTTCGCAGGGGATTTAACGGCTGCTGTTGGATCATGGGGAACAACTTATGCCGGTAATCTTACCCCTCATGAAACAGGTATTGGAAGCTGGACATTAAAACAATTCAAAAAGGCCATCAAAGGGGGAAAGTATAAGGGGTTGGACGATTCCCGACCTATTATGCCGCCAATGCCCGTTGAGGCCTACAGAAGTATGAAAGATGAGGATGTTGAGGCGATTTTCGCCTATCTTAAATCTTTAAAACCTATTGAAAATGTTGTGCCGGCCTATACACCGCCTACTTCCTGATTAGGTATTTTAAATTAAAATTAATGTACCTTCGGAATATGAACCGAGGTATATTATCACAGCAAATAAAAACCGAAGCCAAGCGCCTCGGTTTTTTGTCTTGTGGTATTTCCAAGGCAGATTTTCTTGAACAGGAAGCACCACGATTGGAGAAGTGGTTGGGCAACAACATGCATGGGGAAATGGGCTATATGGAAAACCATTTTGACAAACGTCCGGATCCTAGGTTGCTGGTAGACGGGGCAAAATCAGTGATATCCTTGTTATTAAACTATTTCCCAAAGGAAATCCAAACGGAAAACTCCTATAAAATTTCCAAATATGCCTATGGACAGGATTATCATCATGTGATCAAAAGGAAACTTGGGCAATTGTATGATTATATATCCGAAGAAATAGGTGAGGTAGGTGGTCGTGCTTTCGTTGATTCCGCTCCGGTTTTGGACAAAGCGTGGGCGGCAAAGAGTGGACTTGGGTGGATTGGGAAGAACAGCAATCTATTGACCAAAGAAGTAGGCTCCTTCTATTTTGTAGCGGAACTAATCATTGATCTGGAACTGGAATATGATATACCTGTTACCGATCATTGTGGTACCTGTACTGCGTGTATAGATGCCTGTCCCACCCAAGCTATTATAGAACCCTATGTCGTGGACGGTAGTAAATGTATTTCCTACCTAACGATAGAACTCAAAAATGAAATTCCAACCGAGTTTCAAGGTAAAATGGACAATTGGATGTTCGGGTGTGATGTCTGTCAGGATGTATGTCCATGGAATCGGTTTTCGAAACCTCATAAGGAACCTTTGTTCGATCCAAATCCGGAGTTGTTATGTATGACCAAAAGGGAATGGGAAGAAATTACCGATGACGTTTTTAAAAAAATATTTCAAAAATCGGCGGTGAAGCGTACCAAATTTTCCGGGTTGAAAAGAAATATAGAATTTTTAAAGAACAATTCAGAACAACTATAACGTTATAGTTTTCCAATGATCCTATTTCTTTTCTCTTTTATATCTACTTTTCGTTAATTATACTATATTGCTAGGTAACTTTTTATAGGAATTCTTAAAAAAGAAGTATTGTTTTTTGACTATACTGTAATTGAAGTTTCTAAAACCAAATAACCAAGTAGTATGCAACTAACGAAACCAAGTCTCAGTTTACGGCAGATATTTAACATGAACGTTGGATTTTTGGGCATTCAGTACAGCTTTGGACTTCAACAAACAGCTATCAATCCCATATTTCTATATTTAGGGGCACCTGAGGAAATGTTACCAATTTTAAATATTGCAGGGCCCATCACCGGATTGGTGGTTCAGCCTATAATCGGTGCTATGTCCGATAAGACTTGGTCTCCAAGGTGGGGTAGAAGGAAGCCTTATTTTTTAATAGGGGCTCTTATAGGTAGTATCTGTCTGTTTATGTTTCCATCAAGTCCGGTACTATGGTTTGCCGTAGGGCTTTTATGGATTTTGGATGTGGGCAATAATATGGCCATGGAACCTTACAGGGCCTTTGTGGGGGACAAACTTCCGGAAAAGCAGTTCAGTCTTGGATATCAAATGCAAAGTTTGTTCGTTGGGGCCGGTATTTTGTTGGCTAATGGTTCTATTGTACTTTTTCAATATTTATTTGGTAATGAATCTGTAGAAGTTGCTGGGTCCATTCCTACTTGGTTGTATTATTCATTCTATATTGGCGGTATCCTCTCTATTACTACAATACTATGGTCCGTATTGAAAACCCCGTAAATTCCTCCATCGGAAGAAGAACTTGAAGAAATAAATGAGGCAAGGAAAAAGCCCTTAGGTACCCGAATAGCCAAACCTTTTGGTGAGATAAAGGAGGCGGTCAAGAATATGCCCACCTTTTTATGGAAGCTTGGAGCCGTATATTTATTTCAATGGTACGCACTGTTTGTCTATTGGCAGTATATAACACCTTTGTTTAAAAGCACCTTGGGATATTCTACATCGGAAGCGGCTTCACAGTCGGCCCGGATGAGTCTTACCTACAACATAGTTACTATGGTAGTTGCCCTGGGATTGGTGCCTCTAACACTTCGGTTTGGTGGTAAAAGAATCTATTCCTATAGTTTGGTTGGGACTGCTATCGCCTTGTTTTCCATACCCTTTATACAGGATCCCCTACTCGTTTTGGTGCCAATGGTACTTTTCGGAATAGGATGGGCAGCTATGATGGGAATACCGTATACCATGGTTTCTAAAGTGGTTCCTCAGGAAAGAAGAGGTGTATACATGGGTATTTTGAACATGATGATCGTAATACCTATGGGGATAGAGACCCTGACTTTCGGCCCTATTTACAAATATCTTCCGGGAGGGAATGCGGTAAATGCCATGTTGTTTGCAGGTGGATTTTTTGTTATTGCGGCTATTCTTGCCATGCGATTGAATGTGGGAAAGGCAAAAACTGTTATTGATTTATAGTAAATCATTCAATTTCGTACCCTTTTATTTTGTGGCTTTTATTTCTTGATTTAAAACCTACGACTTTTTATAGGGTTTTCAGGAATACCGTTACATTTGTGGTTTAAAATCCCAATACATGAGCAAGGAAAAACAACGAAGGGAAGCACTGGTATATCATGCCAAACCGCAACCTGGTAAGATTAAAATTGTTCCCACAAAACCATATAGTACACAACGAGATCTTGCCCTTGCCTATTCCCCAGGAGTGGCGGAACCTTGTCTCGAAATAGCCAAGAACAAGGAAAATGTATACAAATACACCTCAAAGGGAAATCTTGTGGCCATTATTTCCAACGGAACCGCTGTTTTGGGTTTGGGAAACATAGGGCCTGAAGCATCCAAACCAGTGATGGAGGGTAAGGGACTCCTTTTTAAAATTTTTGCCGATATAGACGGAATTGATATAGAAGTGGATACAGAGGATGTGGACAAATTTATCGAGACCGTAAAGATGATCGCCCCAACGTTTGGAGGTATCAATCTAGAGGATATTAAGGCACCGGAAGCTTTTGAGATTGAACGAAGGCTAAAGGAGGAATTAGATATCCCGGTGATGCACGATGACCAGCATGGAACGGCTATAATTTCTGCAGCGGCATTTTTGAACGCTTTGGAACTGGCTAAGAAGAAAATCGAAGATGTCACCATTGTGGTAAGTGGAGCAGGGGCCGCAGCTGTTTCTTGTACTAAACTTTATAAGGCTTTTGGAGCAAAGGCTGAGAATATCGTCATGCTGGATAGCAAAGGAGTCATTAGAAATGATGCCGAAAACCTTTCCGAGGCAAAAAAGGAATTTGCTACTGATAGAAAGATAGATACTTTAGAGGAGGCCATGGAGGGTGCCGATGTTTTTATCGGACTTTCTATTGCCGATATCGTAACTCCGGAAATGTTGGATTCCATGGCGGACAATCCCATTGTATTTGCCATGGCCAATCCGAATCCCGAAATTAACTATGACCTAGCGATAAAAACCGGAAAGGACATCATTATGGCAACGGGCCGTTCCGATCATCCGAATCAGGTAAATAATGTTCTAGGTTTCCCCTTTATTTTTAGAGGGGCTTTGGATGTTAGGGCCACTGGTATAAATGAGGCCATGAAAATGGCAGCCGTTAAGGCATTGGCAGATTTGACCAAACAACCCGTTCCGGAACAGGTAAACATTGCCTACGGGGAAACCAGGCTTACCTTTGGAAGGGATTACATTATCCCGAAACCTTTTGATCAACGATTGATATATGAAATACCACCAGCAGTAGCGAAAGCAGCAATGGATAGTGGTGTTGCCAAAGCTCCAATCGAGGACTGGGAAAAGTATAAGGAGGAGTTGATGCTTCGCTCCGGAAATGACAATAAAGTTGTTAGACTCCTTCATGGTAGGGCAAGATCCAATCCTAAAAGAATTGTTTTCGCAGAGGCGGATCATTTGGATGTGCTTAAAGCTGCTCAAATTGTATATGAGGAAGGTATTGCCGAGCCTATTTTGTTGGGTAGCAAAGAAATCATATTGGAATTGAAAAAAGAGCTAGAATTTGATGCCGATATTCCAATAATTGATCCACTTTCAGATGAGTTCGATGAGCGTCATATTAGATATGCTACTAAATACTGGGAGAGTAGAAAAAGAAAAGGTACAACTCTGTACAGTGCTAAAATAAAGATGAAGGAGCGTAACTATTTTGGTGCTATGATGGTATTGGAAGGTGATGCGGATGGAATGATTTCCGGCTACTCTAGGGCATATCCAACGGTGGTAAAACCAATTACGGAGGTCATTGGACGAGCTACTGGGGTAAAAAAGGTAGCCACTGTTAACATTATGATTACTGAGAGAGGTCCATTGTTCTTAGCAGATACCTCAATCAATATCGATCCTAACGCAGAGGAAATTGCAGATATAACGCAAATGACCGCCAATGTAGCCAATACTTTTGGATTTGACCCAGTCATAGCCCTGCTGAGCTATGCCAATTTTGGATCTTCTACCCATCAAAATGCCGTAAAAGTTAGGGAAGCGGTTCGTCTTTTGCATGAGAACAGTCCGAGAACTAATGGTAGATGGGGAAATACAAATGGACTTTGCTTTAAATAAGGAACTTCATGAAAGTAAATTTCCGTTCTCCAAGTTGGCAGGCAGAAAAGTGAACACCTTGGTTTTTCCAAATTTGGAATCGGCGAACATTACCTATAAGCTCCTTAAGGAATTAAATAAAGCTGATTCAATTGGGCCTATCATGGTGGGATTAAGAAAATCGGTTCATATAATGCAATTAGGAGCCAGTGTGGAAGAAATCGTAAATATGACGGCCGTGGCGGTCATCGATGCCCAGGAGCGCGAGAAAAGAAGAAATATCAAAAAAGGAAATTGAAAATAGGATAGTTTTAAGTTTTCTCGTTTAGAAACAAACAACCATCAACCAAATTACATGATCCACCATTTAAAGGGCAAATTGATAGAAAAAAACCCAACACATCTCATCATTGAATGTAATGGAGTAGGGTACTTTGTGAATATATCCCTACACACCTTTTCCAAACTTCCTGATAATGAATTGGTGAACATCTATACCCACTTGCAGGTCAAGGAGGATTCACATACCCTGTTTGGTTTTTCGGAAAGATCGGAGCGGGAAATTTTCAGGTTGCTTATATCTGTTTACGGGATTGGTTCAAGTACAGCCAGGACGATGTTATCATCCATGTCCCCGGCCGAGATTAGGGACGCGATAGCCAATGGAAACGTACCAGCCATTCAAGCAATAAAAGGGATTGGTGCCAAGACCGCGCAACGGGTCATTTTAGACCTACGTGACAAGATTTTAAAAGTCTACGATATAGACGAAGTTTCCTTAACTCAAAACAATACAAATAAAGATGAAGCGTTATCTGCTTTAGAGGTATTGGGTTTTGCTAGAAGACAGGCTGAAAAGGTAGTAGACAAGGTGATTTCCCAAGACCCCTCTTTAAGCGTGGAGAACATTATAAAACTGGCGCTGAAAAATTTGTAGCAAGTTTGAAACAAGGGGCATTAAAAAAACTTAAAATTTCTTTTAAGTATACTTTCCTATTCATTGTTTTTTTTGGCTGCTTGGAATACTCCAGCGCCCAGGAAACGGATGAACAGGAGATAGATTCGGTAAAGACAGGTTATGATCTAGGAAGGATCGTTCGGAAAATCCGGATAGTATTGTTTCCAAATATATTTATGACCCCAATCCTGACTGATATATCTATAATGAGAGTATCGGAGATTTTAATATAGGCTACCCCATCATTCTTACTCCTGACGAGTACTATGAACTCGTTCGCAAAGAAGGAATCAAAAGTTATTTCAAGGAAAAATCAGATGCCTATTCCGGTAAAAAGACCGGGAGTGAAGAAGCCCGAAAAAACCTACTGCCCAACTTTTATATCAACAATGATTTTTTTCAATCGGTTTTTGGCGGAAACACCATAGAAGTAATTCCTCAAGGTTCCGTGGCGATGGATTTGGGGGTTATTTGGCAAAAGAACGATAATCCTTCCCTATCACCCCGTAACAGGACCAACTTGTCCTTTGACTTTGATCAGCGTATTAGTCTAAGTATGTTGGGGAAAATTGGTGAGCGCTTACAGGTAAACGCCAATTATGATACTGAAGCTACTTTTGATTTTCAGAATATTGTAAAGTTGGACTATACCCCAACGGAAGACGATATTTTGAGAAAAATAGAGGTAGGTAACGTAAACATGCCCTTAAACAGCTCTTTGATTCAAGGTGCACAGAGCCTCTTTGGAGTCAAGACACAATTGCAGTTTGGCAAAACTACGGTGACCGCTGTTTTTTCTGAGCAACGATCCCGGAACAATACGGTTGTAGCACAGGGTGGAGGAACCATCAATGAATTTTCGCTTACTGCCCTTGACTACGACGAGGATAGGCACTTCTTTTTGGCCCAGTATTTTAGGGACAACTATGACAGGGCCTTGGAAAAGTATCCTTACATCCAAAGTCAGGTTCAGATTACCCGTTTGGAGGTATGGGTCACCAACAGGAGTCAACAGACTTTAAATGTTCGTAATGTGGTGGCATTACAGGATTTGGGAGAGCCAAATCCGGATAAGACCGAGAATAGGTAGAAATAATGGCTTTGCTGGAACTTTCTTTTCGAACCCAAGTGATGCAAGACCTCGAAACAATGCCAATAGTTATGACCCTAACTTAATAATCACTGGAACAGGCGCCCTAAATGATAATATAAGGGAAATAGCTACTGTTGAGGGTGGGTTTAATCAAGCAAGTTTTTACGGCTATAATCCAGATCAAGGGTTTGATTACGCAATTTTGGAAAATGCCCGAAAATTGGAGCAGGGTCGTGATTATGATTTCAACTCCCAGTTGGGATATATATCCCTCAACCAGCGGTTGAGCAATGATGAGGTTTTGGCGGTGGCCTATCAATATACTTTCGACGGTAACGTATATCAAGTGGGTGAATTTGCCAATGGAGGAGTGGATGCTACGACGATTTCAGGTGGAGCCGCTCCAGTTATAGAGAATAATACCTTGGTATTAAAGCTCTTAAAAAGTAACATTACAAACGTCAACGATCCTATTTGGGATTTGATGATGAAGAACATCTATGCTACAGGGGCATTTAGATTAAGCGAGGACGACTTCAAGATGAATATTCTATATTCCGACCCTACGCCTAGAAACTATATTACCCCGGTAAATGAGGGGCCTGGAAGTGGTTGGCCGGAAGGACTGCAGGATCGTATCCTATTGGACGTTTTTAATTTAGACCGATTGAATGTCTATAATGACGTGCAACCTGGTGGGGATGGTTTCTTTGATTTTTATCCCGGGATTACGGTGGATATGCAAGGAGGACGTATCATTTTTACCAAAGTAGAACCTTTTGGGGAATTTCTTTTTGAAACTTTGGACAACGGCACCGGTGATTATGACATAACCTCTTCCTACAATCAAAATCAGGCAAAATATGTCTTCAAGGATATGTACGAATCCACCAAAGCGGCCGCATTACAAGATCCTGAGAAAAACAAATTCCTTTTAAAAGGACGTTATAAATCAGAAGGAAACAACGGTATACCCATTGGAGCCTTTAATGTGCCTAGGGGTTCTGTAACCGTAACCGCGGGAGGCAGGCAATTACAGGAAGGAATTGATTATACCGTGAACTATCAAGCCGGAACCGTACAGATTTTAGATCCAAGTTTGGAAGCTTCCAACACTCCTATTAACATATCAGTAGAGAATAACGCCGTTTTTGGACAACAAACAAGAAGGTTCACCGGGGTAAACCTTGAACATCAGTTCAATAAAAATTTTGTGTTAGGGGGAACTTTACTGAATTTGAATGAACGTCCATTGACCCAAAAATCCAATTATGGAATAGAGCCGGTAAACAATACCATATTTGGTCTGAACGGAAACTTTTCTACAGAGGTGCCCTGGTTGACGAGAATGGTCAATAAGCTTCCCAATATAGATACTGACGTACCCTCCAATCTTTCGGTTCGTGCAGAGGTTGCTTGGTTAAAACCGAATTCGCCAAAAAATGCCGATTTTCAAGGAGAGACCACAACCTATTTGGATGATTTTGAAGGGGCCCAGGCCCTTATTGACATTCGAGGGTCCTTAGGATGGACCTTGGCAAGTACCCCTTTGGAGTTTGCTCCTGGCGGACAGTTGGTAGGAACATCGCCGGAAGACCCTGCCAACCTTGAAAACGGATTTGGACGTGCTAAAATGGCATGGTATACTATAGATCCTATCTTTTATACCAACCAAAGGCCAACGGCCATTAGTGACAACGATATTTCTACAAATCCCACTAGGAGGGTTTTTATAGACGAGGTTTTTCCACAAGTGGATATCGCCCAAGGTCAGACTACGGTTCAGGGAACTTTGGATATTGCCTATTATCCTAACCTAAAAGGACCTTACAATAACAATCCTGATTTTCAGAATACGCAGCCAAATCAAAAGTGGGGCGGTATCATGCGTTCGTTGAGCAGTACCAATTTTGAACAGGCCAATGTGGAATTTGTGCAGTTACGGGTATTGGATCCTTATGTTGATGGTGAGGCAATTAGCCCGGGTGAGTTGGTCTTGAACTTGGGAAATATATCGGAAGATATATTACGTGATGGCAAAAAACAATATGAAAATGGGTTGCCAGGAGTGGATAGTAATGAATTTGTGGCACCTACTAGTTGGGGTGAAGTACCCGCAACACAATCCCTAGTATATGCCTTTGATGCCAGTGAAACCAATAGGGCTTTACAGGATATTGGTTTTGATGGTTTGAATGATGAAGCTGAAGCCGCCATTTACGATGCTAACCCAGGACTCGACCCCGCTCGGATAACTACCAATATTATTTAAATCGTGAAGGGGGCATTTTAGAACGATATTTGGATTTCAATAATCCCGATGGGAACTCGCCCGTGCAGGTCACCAATACAAATAGGGGTTCCACCACGTTGCCCGATGTAGAGGATGTGGATAGGGACTTGACAATGAATACGGTAAATAGCTACTACGAATATCGTATTCAAATTAAACCTGGAACTACCATCAATGATAAATATGTAACCGATATTAAGGAGGGTATTACTCCCGAATTGCCAAACGGAACGCAACTGAGTAGAAGGTGGATACAGTATAAGATACCTCTTAGCGATTTTACCGATGCCGTTGGTGGAATCACCGATTTTAGGTCTATAAGTTTCATGCGTATGTATATGACTGGTTTTTCAGGATCAACCGTGCTACGTTTCGCTACATTGGATTTGGTAAGAGGGGATTGGAGAACGTACGTAAAAACCTTACAAGATCCTGATATTGATGATAATCCAGCAGATGATGGAACTACGTTGGATGTAAACACCGTAAATATTGAAGAGAACAGTGGAAGGATTCCTATTCCTTATGTGTTGCCTCCAGGTGTGGCCAGGGAGCAGTTGAACAATAACAATACCATAATTAGACAGAACGAGCAATCCTTGTCCTTGGTAGTAGAGGGGCTTGAGTCTCGGGATTCCCGTGGGGTTTTCAAAAATTTGAATGTGGATATTCGTCAGTACAAAAAACTGAAAATGTTCATGCATGCGGAGAAGATTGTGGATAGTGATTATGCGGACAGTTCCACGCCTTTGGTCGGTTTCTTGCGTATCGGTACGGACTTTACGCAGAACTACTACCAAATTGAATTGCCGTTACAGTTTACACCTTTTAATGCAGCATCGGAAAGTGAGATTTGGCCGGACATAAACGAAATGGATATTTCCCTAAGCGATTTGAACAAGGTGAAATCGGCATGGATTCAGGGCGGCGATTTAAGCGAGGTGCGATTTTTTGAAGTAGAAAACGGTGAAGTGATATCGGTCAATGAGTTTGATGATAGAACCGCGGGAAGGCTCCGAATTGGTATCAAAGGAAATCCGTCCTTGGGTAGCATCAGGAGTATGATGGTCGGTATAAAAAACCAGGATATCCTGCCCGCAAGAGGCGAGGTTTGGTTCAATGAACTACGTTTGGCCGGGTTGGATAATAACGGTGGCTGGGCCGCTATCGCAGCGGTAGATGCCAATATCGCGGATTTTGCAAACGTGACCGCTACAGGTAGTAAAAGTACCTCCGGTTTTGGTTCCATTGACCAAATGCCAAATGAAAGGGCTCGGGAGGACGCTACAAGTTATGATGTGGTTACCAATGTCAACGTGGGTCAGTTATTGCCCAAGAAATGGGGCATACAATTACCTTTTAATTATGGAATATCGGAGCAGTTGATTACTCCGGAGTTTGACCCGGTATATGATGATTTAAAGTTGAACGATTTGATAGATGCCGCACCTGATCAGCAAGCAGCGGATGAAATTCGGGAGCAAGCAGAGGATTATACCAAAAGGACCAGTATAAACTTTATAGGGGTGAGAAAAGATCGTGGTGAAGAGGCTGATGCAAATTTCTACGACGTGGAAAATTTCACCTTTAATTATTCCTATAATGAAACCCAGCATCGGGATTTTGAAATAGCGGAACTTCGAGATCAATCGGTCAATACGGGTTTTGTATATAATCATAGTTTTGATCCGGTGGAAGTTGCTCCCTTTGCTAAAAAGGATTCTCTATTTACGGGTAAATACTGGAAATGGTTAAAGGACTTGAACTTGAATCTATTACCGGCAAGTGTATCGGTCAATTCCAATATCAACAGGCAATTCAATGCGCAGCGATTTAGGGATGTGCGGGAAGAAGGTGTAGACCGATTGCCACTTCCGAATTACAACAAAGAAATTATTTGTTCAATTGGCAATATGCCGTGAATTATAACTTGACCAAGTCCTTGCGATTTAACATGACGGCATCCAACAATAATATCGTCCGTAATTATTTTGAGGAGGACGGGAACCCAAGATCTGATATCGATAAGACCTTGGAACTTTGGGACGGATTTTTTGATTTGGGCGAGCCCAATAGACATTCCCAACAGATACAATTGAACTACGAACTGCCTTTTGCGAAAATTCCGGCCTTGGATTTTATAAACGCACAATACAGTTATACCAGTAACTTCGATTGGCAACGAGGGGGGGATGCCCTTGCCGAGGTCGCACAAGAAGCTTTAGGGGACCCCAATGCCCGGATTAACACGGTTCAGAATGCCAATACCCACGCCTTGACCGCCTCATTGACCATGCAAAAGTTTTATGATCTCATAGGTTTAAAAAAGAGGGAGGCACCAACAGCCCAAAGAGGTGGAGGTTCTCGTGCCAATATTTTGAATCAAGGACAGGGAGACGAGGAAAAGGTAAAACCCAAGACAAGTGGACTTTTTAATACGGTTGTGGATGTGGTGACCATGGTTAAACGATTGAATATAAATTACAATGAAAACAGTGGAACCGTTCTTCCTGGGTATACCCAGTCCATTGGATTTATAGGTACCACCGGACCTACGCTGGGCTTTGTATTGGGAAGTCAGTCCGATGTTCGCTTCGAGGCTGCAAGAAATGGTTGGTTAACAGCTTTCCCTGATTTCAACGAGCAATTTATAAGAAGAACGAACAAGCAATTGAACATTACGGCTACGGCACAGCCTACCAAAGATATTACTATCGATTTGGTGGCCGATAGACAATACTCTAGCAGTATACAGGAAAACTATGATTTGGAGGCCCTCTTGGACAATAAAACCGGACTTCAGAACCAATTGGGAAGTTTTAGTATTTCCACTATGATGATCGGTACGGCCTTTGGAAAAAGTGACGAGTTTGATTCGGCAACTTTTGAACAGTTCAAAGAAAACAGGATTACCATTGCCAACAGATTGGTTTCCGATCGTGGGGAAACACCGGGTACTTTGGATGAGGATGGCTTTCCGCAACGGTATGGAAAGACTCAACAAGAAGTGTTGTTGCCGGCCTTCTTTGCGGCCTATACCGGTCAGGATGTCAATAGGGTAAACCTGGATGTGTTTAGACAGATTCCCATCCCTAATTGGAATATTAAGTATACTGGCCTAATGCAGAACAAATGGTTCAAGAAAAAATTCAAGCGTTTTTCGTTGAGCCATGGATATAGGGCTTCATACAGTATCAATTCTTTTCAGACCAATTTAGAAAAAGAGCAATTGAGAAATGATGGTTTGCCCTTGGTTGATTCCGAAAATCAGGATGTACTGCCAGATCTAATCTTGAACAACGTGGTACTTACAGATCAGTTCAATCCTTTGGTACGGCTGGATTTTGAAATGCAGAATTCCGTTAGCGTCTTAGCGGAGGTACGAACTGATAGAGCCCTATCTTTAAGTTTTGATAATAATTTAATGACGGAAATAAACGGCAAGGAATATACAGTCGGCTTGGGATACAGGATAAAAGATGTACAGTTTGTGACCAATATAGGGGGTAACAAGACCCGATTGAAAGGGGATTTGAATTTGAAAGCAGACGTAAGTCTTAGGGATAACATTACCATTATAAGAAATTTGGACATCAACAACAACCAGATTACTTCGGGGCAGAATCTATTGTCCATAAAGTTTGGGGCGGACTATGCACTTAGCAAACAATTGAACGTGCTGTTCTTTTACGATCATAACTTCTCCCAATTTGCCGTATCCACGGCCTTCCCTCAGACCACTGTAAATGCTGGGTTTACGCTGAGATACAATTTTGGCAACTAAGCAAAACTAACTTTTTAAAGAAGTAAAATTATTTTTTGAATTCCTTTAGGGAATAATTTACATTTGTCCCCTATCAAAAATTAGGACTATGAACATACCAGCTGAATTAAAGTATACCAAAGACCATGAATGGGTGAAGATTGAAGGCGACGTTGCCACTGTAGGCATCACGGATTTTGCCCAAGGAGAATTGGGAGATATTGTTTATGTAGAAGTGGATACACTGGATGAGACTTTGGATAAGGAGGCCATTTTTGGAACCGTTGAGGCGGTAAAAACCGTTTCCGACCTTTTTTCCCCATTATCCGGAGAAATAATTGAATTCAATACAGCCTTGGAAGATGAGCCCGAAATGGTAAACAAAGATCCTTATGGTACCGGGTGGATGGTAAAAATTAAATTATCCGATAGTTCTGAAATTGATTCACTTTTGAGTGATGTGGACTACAAGGATTTGATTGGTGCTTAAAAAGCTCTTTTTTAAAATACTATATATAAGCTGGATGGTGTTCGTCACTTTTTCCAGCTTATTTTCTTTTGAAGGAATGCAAATGGGCTCCTTCGCCCATAGGATTCCTCATCTAGATAAAATGGTCCATTTTATTTTTTACCTGGTAATGGTGGTCACTGGTTTTTTTGCCCTAAAAGATTATTTTGCACATCGGTATAGATTGAGTAAGATACTTTTGGCCATTGTTATATTTTCAATAATATACGGCATGATTATTGAGGTTTTACAGAATACTGTTACCTTGAACAGACAAGGGGATTTCCTAGATGCTTTGGCCAATTCTCTTGGGGCTTTTGTAGGGATGTTCTTAACGAGAAGCCTTATTTATAAGGACAGGTCGTTAAAATGAAAATTTTAATTGCATGTTTACGGATTAATTAATTAAATTAGCAAACACTAAAATGATGATTTATGGAACCTAAAAAGAATCCAAAAGCGGATTTGACCAAAAATAGCAGCTTATACTTTGTTGTAGGTCTCTTCGCTGTTATGCTGCTCACTTATTTGGCATTTGAATGGAAAACGTATGATGAAGTGAATAACTATGACATCTCCATGAATGTGGATGATTTATTAGACGAAGAAGTTCCTATGACGGAGCAAATTAAAACTCCACCGCCACCACCGCCACCGGCTGCACCGGAAATCATCGAAGTGGTAGAGGATGAGGAAGAAGTGGAAGAGACCGTTATCGAGTCTACCGAGACTAGTCAGGAAGAGGAAATTATAGAAGTAGAGGATGTAGTTGTAGAGGAGGAAGTTGAAGATGTGGACGTCCCTTTTGCTGTTATCGAAGATGTACCTGTATTCCCTGGATGTGAAAAGGAAAGCGATAAAAGGGCATGTTTCAATTCCATGATACAGAAACATATTAGTAAAGAATTCCGTTATCCGAGAGATTGCCCAGGAAATGGGTGTTCAAGGTAGGGTAAGTGTTATGTTTGTTATCCAAAAGGATGGTAGCATTGGAAATATTAGAATGCGTGGTCAGGATAAAAACCTTGAAAAGGAAGCTGAAAGAATCATTAGTAAATTACCTAAAATGACTCCTGGTAAACAAAGAGGTAGAGCGGTTCGTGTACCTTTTAGTATTCCGATTAACTTTAGGTTGCAATAATCTTACTTTTATAAATATTTGAAAGGTCTGAACAAATTGTTTGAATCTTTTTTGTTTTTCAGGATTTTTGAATACAATGTTCTCTATTTAGTACGAATCTAAGTTATGTTTAAATCCTTTCAATGGGTTGCAGAAATATGATTGTCAGATTATCTTTGCGTTCCAATTTTTCGAGAAAGGATGAAGACCGCTGTCGGTATGGCAAAAGACAACACATTTCCATTGATTTTTGCTGATTTTAAGGAGATTACCAAAGTAAGGCTGGCAGTCAGTGTAGTCTTTTCCTCTATCGCAGGCTATTTTTTAGGTGCTTACGAAATAAGTGCAACGGCCATTTTGCTATTGGCTTTTGGAGGATATTGTATGGTAGGGGCGAGTAATGCCTTTAACCAAGTAATCGAAAGGGATTTGGACGCTTTGATGAAACGCACCGAGAAACCGACCTATACCTGCAGGTAGAATGACCGTTTCCATGGCAATGTCCATTGCCATAGTCCTCACCTTATTGGGTGTTATTAGTCTATATCTTCTTAACCCGAAAACAGCCATGTTCGGGGCTATTTCCATATTCTTGTATACAAGCGTATACACTCCTTTAAAGACAAAAACGCCATTATCGGTTTTTGTAGGAGCTTTTCCAGGGGCCATTCCATTCATGTTGGGATGGGTGGCAGCGACCAATGATTTTGGTATTGAGTCAGGGACCTTGTTTATGATTCAGTTTTTTTGGCAATTCCCACATTTTTGGGCATTGGGTTGGATGCTGCATGAAGATTACCAAAAAGGTGGTTTTAAGATGCTCCCAACTGGCAAAAAAGACTCAGGTACCGCCCTTCAGATTATTATGTATACCATTTGGATGATAATTATTTCCATAATTCCAGCGTTTGGGATTACAGGAAGGCTGGTACTTTCAACTCCCGCAGCAATACTAATTTTTATGTTGGGAGGGGTAATGTTATTTTTTGCTTTTAAGCTCTATGTAAAAAGGGATACGGTCACGGCGAGAAAGTTAATGCTGGCCAGTGTAAGTTATATTACACTCATGCAAATTATATATGTAATAGATAAATTTATTTAGCCTAGTATGGATTTAACCAAGGGGACGGAAAAGGAGAAAAGCGATAGATCAAAGAAGATGATTCTTTGGTTTGGAATGGTAAGCTTGTTAATGGGTTTTGCCGGATGAACCAGTGCATATATTGTGAGTAGTTCCCGTGAGGACTGGGTAAGTAGCTTGGAATTACCTACTTCCTTTTACATAAGTACGGTCATAATTATTGCTAGTAGTTTTACCTACATTTTGGCAAAAAAGTCGGTCAAGGAAGGTAATGGTAAGATGGGCACTACCTGGTTATTGGTAACATTGGCCCTTGGTATTGCTTTTGTACTAATGCAGTTTAATGGGTTTTCCCAAATGGTAGCTAGGGGATACTATTTTACAGGGCCTACAAGTAATATAAAGTTGTCCTATGTGTTTTTAATTGCCATGGTACATATAGTGCACGTAGTGGCTGGATTGATTTCCCTGTTAGTGGTTTTATACAATCAATACAAGGAGAAATATACTAAGAAAGAATACCTTGGGATAACATTGGGTGCGACCTTTTGGCACTTTTTGGACTTGCTTTGGATATACCTTTTGTTATTTATGACATTTGTTAAATAATAATTTGAAACAAAAATAGTTTTGACCCAAATTCAGCTTTTATATAGTTGAAAAAAATGTAAATTTGCTAAAGTTTTATTAAAACGATACATAAATCTATGGATACGACGGTTACAACGGAGATTAAAGAAAGTACATGGGGGGGAGGTAATAGGCCTTTAGGTGCTAGCTACGGTAAGTTAATGATGTGGTTTTTCTTGGTTTCGGATGCACTTACTTTTTCAGGTTTTTTGGCGGCTTATGGTTTTTCTCGCTTCAAGTTCATGGAAACTTGGCCCATAGCAGATGAGGTGTTTACCCACGTTCCTTTCTTTCATGGTAACTATCCTATGATTTATGTTGCCTTTATGACCTTTATCCTGATTATGTCTTCCGTAACAATGGTTTTGGCGGTGGATGCTGGTCATAAAATGAAAAAGAATGCGGTAATCCGGTATATGTTCGCTACGATAATTGGTGGAGCCATATTTGTAGGTTCGCAGGCTTGGGAATGGGCAACTTTCATTAGCGGGGATTATGGTGCTGTAGAAACTAATGGAGGTAGAATTCTTCAATTTGTGGATGCTGAGACTGGAGATAGAGTGGCTTTGGCGGATTTTGCCAAATCAATTCCAAGTGAACGTGTTGAACATGTAGAGAGTAACGGTATTTGGTATTATGGTGAGGGTACCCGAACTAGTTTTACAGTAGACGAAGTAATTGAAGGATTCAAAGCAAACCCTGGATTGGCTATTAAGACGGAGACTATTAATGAAGAGGGGGAGAAAGTAGTATTAAGTAGACAAGAATCCCTTGCTAAATTGGCAGATGCTTCCCAAGTAGTAGAGGGTGCCAATCTTATACATAATGAATACGGTAGTCGTCTTTTTGCAGATTTCTTTTTCTTTATTACCGGGTTTCACGGATTCCACGTTTTTTCCGGGGTAATTATTAACCTAATTATATTTTTCAACGTTATTCTTGGAACCTATGAAAGAAGAGGACACTACGAAATGGTTGAAAAGGTAGGTCTATACTGGCACTTTGTAGATTTGGTATGGGTATTCGTATTTACGTTCTTCTATTTGGTATAAATAATTTTAGGAAAAAGTTTAGATAAGAATTATGGCACACGAACATAAATTGGAAATTTTTAGAGGATTATGGAAGTTTAAATCCAATACCCAAAAGATTTGGGGTGTATTGGCCTTTCTAACCTTTGTTACGGCAATCGAAGTAGTTTTGGGTATTTACAAACCTGCGGCACTCACAGATACCTATGTGTTGGGTATGAAATTATTAAATTGGATTTTTATCATACTTACCTTGGTTAAGGCTTACTATATTTCATGGGACTTTATGCACTTAAGAGATGAGAAAAGTGCAATGAGAAGGGCGATAGTTTGGACACCTATATTCTTGGTCTTGTATTTAGTCTTTATTCTTTTGGTTGAAGCCAATTATATTTTTGAAATATATAAGGATGGCTTTATAAAATGGAATTTCTAGGCGTTGTAAAATACCATAATTAACAAAATTCAAAGACGGTTAACGAACCGTCTTTTTTATTTTTGTATCGTTTTTATTAGGGATACCCGTAACGATATATTCTAGGAATTTGAAAAATTAGGACTTCTGTCATATGAAAAAAAACTTCGTACTGGTTGTTTTGTTCGTTTTGCCAATTGTGGCTTACTTGTTCTTTGCTTCAGGAGTTACAAATTTTGGAAGGTTGCCAACACTTAAGGAGGGTGTAATGGAAATCCCCCTAAATGAAGATAATACCATGTTTTCAAACAAGATTACGGTATTGGGATTTCTTGGCTGGGATGTGAATGGAAGAAAAGGCAATGCATTTAACTTGAATCAAAAGATTTATAAAAGATTTCATGAGTTTGATGACTTCCAATTTTTGATGGTAGTTCCAAAAGGAACGGAAGCTGCAGTATCGGATTTAAAAAAAGAACTTTCCAGCCTTGATGAAACGGACGAATGGAATTTTACTTTTTTGAATGAGGAAACTATCTTAAAGTTATTTGAAAGCCTGGGAACAAATTTAAGCTTGGAAAAGGATTTAAGTACTCCATACGTATTTATCGTGGATAAAAACTTAAAGCTAAGGGGTAGGCCCGATGACGAAGAAGAAGGTATCAAATACGGCTACAACACAGCTTCGGTAGCGGACTTAAACAATAAAATGGTGGATGACGTAAAAATAATCCTTGCCGAATATAGAATGGCTAGAAAAGAAAACAATCTGAATAAAAACAGACAATGAACAAAAAGTATACGTACGTTTGGGTTTCTTTGATTATACTCATATTCGGTATAATTTTTATACCTAGAATTGTGGAGCGCTTAAAAATGGGCGATGTAATTGAAAACGACCGAATGAATACTACTTCGGCCGAGGGGAGTTTAAGTTATGTGCTACTTAATGGTGAAAAGCGTCGAGTTCCTTCCTTTCAATTTATAGATCAGGATAGCTTAATAATCACCGATAAGGATTATTTGGGGAAAGTATTTGTTGTTGAATTTTTCTTTACGAGATGTCCAAGTATTTGTCCCATTATGACCAAAAATTTGGTCTCTTTACAGAATGAATTCGAGAACAAAAATTTTGGAATAGCTTCATTTAGTATTACCCCTGATTTTGATACCCCACAGATCCTAAAGGAATATGCTGAAAAATATGGTATTACGAGTATAGACTGGCATTTAATGACAGGAAACAAAGAGGAAGTTTATGATTTAGCGAATAGTGGATTCAATATTTTTGCGGCGGAAATGCCGAAGCCCCTGGAGGCTTTGAACATTCGGGTTTGTTTGCATTGGTAGATAAAGAAGGATATATAAGGTCAAGAAAGGACTCCTTTGGCAATCCTATTGTTTATTACAGGGGCGCTATAACGAGGGAAATGGGGGAGAATAGTGAAGGGGAAAAGGAACAAATAAGTATTTTAAAAGAAGACATCAAAAAATTATTGGGAGAGTAATATGGAAAATACTGTAGTTAAGGAAAAGAAGTTTAACAGGGTTATTACTATGATATCAATTGTAATACCCGTTGTCGTAGCATTGTTGTTCGGTATTAAGATTCCTAATGTTGCGCCGCTTTCCTTTTTGCCACCTATATATGCGGCCATAAATGGTTTAACGGCCGTTTTGTTGATTATCGCAGTTTGGGCCATAAAAAATGGTAAGCGACCCCTTCATCAAAAATTAATGATGACCAATATTGGGCTTTCCCTTCTTTTTTTGGTAATGTATATTCTTTACCATATGACCTCTGATTCCACACCTTATGGGGGAGACGGTGTTATATCGTACATTTATTATTTTATTTTAATAACCCATATAGTGTTATCCATCGCTTTAATTCCATTGGTATTGCGAACTTATGCAAAGGCATATTTGGGAAATTTTGAGGAGCATAGAAATTTGGCCAAATATACTTTTCCTATCTGGCTGTATGTTGCAATAACCGGAGTGGTGGTCTATCTAATGATATCTCCTTATTATGCGTAAAATATTAAAAGATAGCCTAGTGGTTAAACTAATGGGATTACCGTCTTTTTTCAAGTCCAGCAATAAAACATTATTTTTTGTTTTAATTATAGGTTTTATAATGGTTCCATCATTGGGCGAGGCACAATGCGCTATGTGCAGGGCGGTATTGGAAAGTGAGGCATCGGGGAATACCGCTGAAGGTGTCAATAACGGTATTGTTTATCTTATGGCCATACCTTATGTTTTGGTGGCGGGAATTTTCTACTTTATCTATCGCAAAATGCGTTCTTAACTGAATTTTAAGGATTTAACATTTTTTTTAGTTTGATTGTGTAACATTGTGTGCATTCGCTAGTCTAATGTATAGTAATACTAGTATTACGTTCATCAATCAAAACCAATCAACATGTTCGATTTAGAACGATGGCAAGAGATTTTCGAGACCATCAGAAAGAACAAATTGCGAACTTTCCTTACCGGACTTTCCGTTGCTTCGGGTATTTTTATTCTTGTAATTTTATTGGGTTTCGGGCAAGGTATGCAAAATGGCATTGCCAACGAATTTGAGCAGGATGCCGCTACCAGTGTATGGGTTTGGCCTGGGGTTACAACTAAAGAGTATAAAGGTTTAAATACGGGTAGAAGAATTCAGCTTAGGAATGAGAACTATGCCTTCGCATCTGCCCTATTGGAAGATGATATAGAAAACAAATCCCCAGAATGTTCGTAAGGAACGCCCAGGTGAATTATGGTAAGGAATCCTTGGCTTACGGAATTCAGGGAGTGTCTGCACAATTTCAGTTTATTGAAAATGAATTTATTTCTCAGGGTAGATTTATTAATCATTTGGATGAAGCCAATAAGGCAAAGGTGGCCATCATTGGAAATATGATCAAGAGGGAGGTTTTTAAGGATACCCTCAACCCAGTAGGACAATTTTTGGATATTTCCGGTATTCCTTTTAAAATCATTGGAGTTTACGGGGACGTTGGGGGGGAACGTGAGGAACAACGAATTTTTATTCCAATCTCTACGGCCCAACAAGTATTCAATGGTGCGACCATATCAATAATATGGCATTCACATTGCCACCAGTTGAAAATTTTGAGGAAGCGGTGGCGCAATCCATTCAATTTAAGAATGAACTACAAACCTATCTACAACAGGCACATACGGTGGCCCCTGAAGATACAAGTGCTATTCAGATTTGGAATCCCATGGAAGAGGCCAAAAGGTTTTACAGCCTAATGGGCGGTATAAAATTTTTCTTCTCGGTTCGTAGGTATTTGCACCATCATCGCGGGGGTTGTGGGGGTAAGCAACATAATGTTGATTGTGGTTAAGGAGCGACCCGGGAGATAGGTATAAGGAAGGCATTAGGCGCAAAACCCTGGGCTGTGGTAGGTATGATTTTGCACGAATCAATTTTTGTAACGGCCATAGCGGGGTTTACTGGATTGATATTTAGTATGGGGCTACTGGAGCTGGTAGGCCCTCATGTAGAGGTAGATTATGTAATGAACCCTTCGGTAGATTTTAACGTGGCGCTTATCACTGTTTTTGTTCTAATCGCTGCTGGTGCCATCGCAGGTTTTTTTCCGGCTTGGAGGGCCGCAAATATTCATGTAATAGATGCATTGCGAGATGAATAATGAAAAAAACATAAGGCCTAAAACTAAAAACTATGTTTAGTAGCGATCGTTGGAAGGAAATCATTGAGGTATTGTCCAAAAATGTTTTTAGGACATTGGCTACTGCCTTTGGCGTCGGTTGGGGAATCTTCATTCTAATTATATTATTGGCAGCTGGCAAAGGTCTCGGAAAATGGTATTAGGGCAGACTTTGGCGATATCGCGACCAATACGATGTTTATGTGATCCGTAAATACGACCAAACCCTACAAGGGACTTCCTAAAGGAAGGACTTACAGTTTTAAATTGGAGGATGTTGAGGCGATTAACGATAGGGTTCCCAATCTTAGATTTATCTCACCTAGAAATCAATTAGGTGGATTTGGTGGAGGTAATAATGTGGTAAGAGGATTAAATACTGGGGCTTTTAATGTATATGGAGACTATCCGGAAATTATTAAGCAAGAGCCGATGACTATCACCAAAGGGAGGTTCATTAATCAGAATGATATAGAAGCGAAGAGAAAGGTGGCCATAATTGGTGATGGAGTCCAAAATGAACTTTATGATAAAGGGGAGGAAATTTTAGGGACTTACATCAAAATCCAAGGGGTGAATTTCATGGTCGTAGGGAGTTACAAAAAGAAAAATAATAATGGTGAGGAGGGCCGAAGGAAATTTTCATACCCTTTACCGCCTTTTCACAAGCTTTTAATATGGGGAATGATGTGGGTTGGATGGCGATTACTGCACAGGATGGCAATTCTATTTCCAATTTAAAGGAAACTATTATTAGTGTAGTAAAAGAAAATAGAAAGATTCATCCAGGAGGATGATCGTGCCGTGGGTTATTTTGATTTGTACGAACAATTCAATCGTGTAGAAAGTCTTTTTGGGGCCTTGAAATGGGTAGCCTACTTTGTAGGGATTTTGGTGTTATTGTCCGGTATCATTGGCGTGAGCAATATAATGCTCATTGTAATTAAGGAACGCACCAAGGAAATAGGAATACGCAGGGCGTTGGGAGAAAATCCATGATCCATTAAAAAGCAAATATTAATGGAATCCATATTCTTGACCATCATGTCAGGGATGACGGGTATAATTTTTGGAGCGGCCTTCATTTATGGTATTAATGCCTTGCTGGATTCCGTAGGCCCAGTGGATATGTTCGTAAATCCAAGCGTGAGTGTGGGTGTAGTGGTTACGGCTTTACTAATCCTGATTATATCAGGACTGTTGGCCGGTTTTATTCCTGCCCAAAGTGCAATTAAAGTTCGCCCAATTGAGGCTTTAAGAACTGAATAATTAAAATGAATGAAAAATTAAAACTGGTATTGGGAAATTTGGCGGTTATATTATTTGTAATCATAAAACTTTCCTCTAATCATCAATCATAAATTTTTAAACCAATCAGAAAAATGAAAAAGTCGGTAACAATCATTATCCTACTAGTAATAGCTGTAGCCTTTGGAGGTTCCATGTACTATTTATATCAAAAAAATGCCGAAGACCCGGTAGTATATCAAACCGAGAAACCCACAAAGGAGACCATCATCAGAAAGACAATGGCCACTGGGAGTATTTTGCCACTTGAGGAGGTCCTTATTAAACCAAATATTTCGGAGTTATTGAAGAAATTTATGTGGAGGGTGGCGACTATGTAAAATCAGGAGATTTAATCTGCAAGATAAAGGTGGTACCCAACCTGAACGCTTTGAACGATGCGCGTAACAGTATCGATGAAGCCAAAATAGGGTTGGATGATCAAATGCGTAATTTACAAAGACAGAAAAGTCTATTTGAAAGAGGAGTTATTTCTCAAGTAGATTTAGAGAGGGCACAAGTGTCATACGATCAGGCCAAACAATCATATGCAGCCGCAAATAAGCGATATGATATTGTAAAAACTGGTACTACCAAGGGATATGGAAATGCCGCCAATACCCAAATAAGGGCAACTGTCAGTGGAATGGTTTTGGAAGTACCCGTCGAAGTGGGCAATCAGGTTATCGAAAGTAATAATTTCAATGAAGGAACTACGATTGCCGCCATTGCCGATGTTGAAAAAATGATTTTTGAAGGCAAGGTAGACGAGTCAGAAGTAGGAAAAATAAAAGAGAATCTACCTTTGGAAATAACCGTTGGCGCCATTGAGGATCAAGTGTTTGATGCAATATTGGATTATATTGCTCCCAAAGGAAAAGAGGAGAATGGAGCTATTCAATTTGAGATAAAGGGTACCTTAAAAAGGCAGGATAGTGTATTTATAAGGGCAGGACTAAGTGCCAATGCGTCTATTATATTGGCTAGAGCAGACAGCGTATTGGCCATTAAGGAAGCCTTGGTACAGTTTGACGACAAGACCAAACAGCCATTTGTTGAAATTGCCACTGGTGAGCAACAGTTTGAAAGACGTGATATTGAATTGGGCATCAGTGATGGGATTCATGTGGAAATAAAATCGGGAATAGCCCAAGATGAAAGTATCAAGGTCCGGAACGAGGTAAAACCGGATGAACTTGCCCAAAATTAAAATGGAAATAAATTTTCTGTTTTTTCTTGTAACAAAATCAAAGAACATAAGTCTAACCAGTAGACGTTAAAATGCTAACGATCTAAAACCATAACCAGCATGATTGAAATAAAAAATCTTCATAAGTCCTATAAAATGGGCAAAAACTCCTTACATGTTCTTAAGGGAATAAATTTTTCCGTAGAAGAAGGGGAATTGGTTGCCATTATGGGATCCTCGGGGTCAGGAAAATCTACCTTATTGAATATTCGGGTATGTTGGATGAATTGGACGAAGGAACATATACACTGGACGGTGTGCCAATCAAAAATCTAAATGAAACAAAGGCTGCCCAATACAGAAATAAATTTCTAGGGTTCATCTTTCAGTCCTTCAACTTAATAAATTATAAGAGTGCTGCAGAGAATGTGGCGTTGCCTCTATACTATCAGCGTGTAGGACGAAAGGAACGCCAGGAAAAGGCCTTAAAATATTTAGAGCAAGTCGGTCTTAAGCAATGGGCAACACACTTACCAAGTGAGCTTTACGGTGGTCAAAAACAAAGAGTTGCCATAGCAAGGGCCATGGCAGCGGAACCAAAGGTATTATTGGCCGATGAGCCAACGGGAGCCCTTGATAGTAAGACTTCTTATGAAGTAATGGATTTGATTCAAAAAATCAATGATCAGGGAAATACCATATTAGTGGTAACACATGAAGAGGATATAGCCCATATGTGCAAACGTATTGTGCATCTAAAGGATGGGGTCATCGTTGAGGACAAAAAGGTAGAACAAGTTAGAGCCGAACAATATGTTTAATAGGGACAACTGGAAGGAAATATTCGAGACCATTCAGAAAAACAAGTTAAGGACTTTCCTTTCCTGGTTTTACTGTGGCCTTGGGGATTCTCATATTTGTTGTTCTTTATGGTTTTGGTAACGGGCTTATAAATACCTTCAACGAATTTTTTGAGGATGATGCCACGAACACCTTTTTTGTGTTTCCAGGAAGGACCTCAAAACCTTACAAGGGATATAAATCCAATAGACAGATTGAATTCGATAATTCTGACATAGCCGATATAGAAGAATCATTTCCTCTGTTTGTGGAATACATATCACCTAGGGTAGACCGAAGCGGTATGGTCAAGTACAAAAATGAATCTAACAACTACACGACCAGGGGAGTGAGTGAGTCTTATCAATTTGCGGAGAAGACTTTGATCATGAAAGGTAGGTATTTGAACCAAGAGGATATAAAGGATAAGGCCAAATATGCCGTTATAGGGAGGTTGGTGGAGCAAGATTTGTTCAATAACGAAAATGCACTGGGCAAGTATATCGATATCACAGGTAGTGCTTTCAAGGTAATTGGGGTTTTTCAGGATGAAGCAGGGGATGATGAGGAACGAAGAATTTACATCCCTTACACCACAAGGCAGTTGATAGAGAAGAATACGGATAAAATAAATCAGATTGTAATTGGATTCAAACCGGAAATAGGATATGCGGGCGCCATGACCTTCGAAAGAAAACTAGGAGAATTTTTAAGGGAGAAAAAATTCATTGATCCAAACGATCAACGAGGTTTCTTTATTAGGAATGTGGCAGATCAACTGAAGCAGAACCAACAATTTGCAGGGGTATTGCAAATAATTGTAGCATTTGTAGCATTCGGAACCATCATTGCCGGGATTATTGGAATCAGTAACATTATGGTATTTGTGGTAAAGGAACGCACTAAGGAAATAGGCATTCGTAAGGCCTTGGGAGCAACGCCAAAATCAGTAATTAGTACCATTTTATTGGAGTCTGTTTTCATTACAACTATATCGGGCATTGTAGGGATGATTCGGGAGTTGCCATGTTAAGTTCTTTAGGAGATACCTTGAAGGATTATTTCATTACAAATCCATTTATCAATATGGGAACCGCCATTTTTGCGACTATCGTACTAATTTTCTTTGGAGGTTTGGCTGGATATATACCCGCTAGAAGAGCGGCAAGAATTAAACCAATTGTGGCATTAAGGGACGAATAATATGAAGTTTATTTTCGACAGGAATACGTGGCAAGAAATATTCGGTTCTATAAGTAAGAACAAGACCAGGACCATCATTACCATTATTGGGGTCTTATGGGGAATATTTATTTATATAGCCTTGTCCGGAGCTGCCAAAGGAATGGACAATGGTTTTGAGAAAGTATTTGAAAGTGTTTCCATGAACAGTATGTTCGTATGGGGGCAGAGTACAAGTATGCCTTATGAAGGATTTAAAACTGGTCGTCCAATGCAGCTGAAATTGGGGGATGCTTCTAAATTGGAGAATAGGATACCTGAAATCAATTATATAGCACCTAGGATTAATCTGGGAATTTTGGATCAGACCCCGTATTTACGATCCGTGGTCAAAAATCGGGAACCTATCCGGTAAACGGGGACTATCCTATTTATACAAAGATAGCTACAAAACAAATTTTTGATGGTGGCAGGTTTATAAATGATGAGGACATTGCACAGGCGTGAAAAGTGTGCGTAATAGGGGAACGAAATGTTCAGGAACTTTTTGATAAGGATGAGGAGCCCATCGGTCAGTACATTAGAATCGGAGACGTGTATTTTCAGGTTGTGGGAATACATAAACTATCGCAAGGGGTAAGCTTTGATAACGATACGGCTATCTTTATTCCTTTCACGACCTTTAGAAAACTTTATAATACAGGGGAAAACGTGGATTATTTCTGTATTGCCGCCTACGATGATGTGGATGTTGTTCAGGTAGAAAAGGATGTTAAGGCTTTACTTAGAAATATTCATCGTGTAAACCCTGAAGATGAAAGAGCATTTGGATCCTTTAATTTAGGGGAGGCGTTTGCACGGGTTTCCGGGTTTGCCAAGGGTATGACTTTTTTGAGTCTCGGTCGTTGGACTTGCAACGATTCTTGCAGGGGTCATAGGTATTGGAAATATATTATTGATATCTGTAAAGGAACGTACCAAGGAATTAGGCGTGAGACGTGCCTTGGGTGCCACACCGGCCGAGGTTAGAAATCAAATCATTTTGGAATCCGTTTTCCTTACGATGATTGCAGGCGTTATGGGCATCATACTAGGGGCGGGTGTATTGTCCATCATAAACAACCTTACGAAAGATTTAGATTTTCCATATACAAATCCAACCGTTCCGATTCCTTATGTGTTGGGAGCATTATTGATAATGGTAATCCTTGGAACCTTGATTGGATTGATACCGGCACAAAGGGCGGTAAGTATAAAACCAATAGATGCATTAAGAGAAGAATAACAACCATTTAAATAAACACTTAAAAATGAACAAAATCGTAAAATATATTTTAATAGGAGTTTTAGTGCTAGGAGCACTTTGGGCCGCTGTTTTCTTTATTAAATCGAACAGTAAATCTGCTATTACATATGATACCAGTCAACCTTTTATTTCCAGTATTGAGAAAAAAACGGTAGCTACCGGTAAGGTTATTCCGGAGGATGAAATTGAGATAAAGCCTCAAATTTCTCGGAATAATCGAAAAAATTTACTTGGAAGAAGGTGCCAAAGTAAAGGCTGGTGATTTGATTGCCGTAATTAAAGTGGTTCCTAACGAGCAATCTGTTTATCAGGCCCGTGGCCGAGTCAACAATGCCAAGGTAGCTTTAGGAAATGCAGAACTAGATTATAATAGGAATAAAGAACTGTTTGATAAGGGCGTTGTTTCCGCACAGGACTTTCAAAATATTGAATTGGCGTATAACCAGGCTAAACTGGAGCTTGAAAATGCACAAAACGATTATCAAATCATTCTTCGAGGTTCTGCAGGTGGTTCTTCCAGTGCCAATACTAATATTCGTGCCACGGTTGATGGTACCATTTTGGAAATTCCCGTAGAAGAGGGGGATCAAGTTATCCGAGAGTAACAACTTCAATGATGGTACTACGATTGCATCCATAGCGGATTTGGGTAAAATGATTTTTGAAGGAAAGGTCGATGAAGGAGAAGTTGGAAAATTGAAAGTGGGAACGCCTTTAAAGATAAGTTTGGGAGCAGTAGAGGATGTGGAATTGGATGCTAAGCTAAAGTTTATTGCACCAAAGGGTATCGAAGAAACTGGGGCCGTACAATTTAAAATAGAAGGGGATGTTGAAGAGAAGGACGACGTTTTTATCAGGGCAGGGTATAGTGCCAATGCTTCTATAGTATTGGAGAAAAAGGATAGTATTTTGGTAATTCCGGAAGCTGTATTGCAATTTGACAAGGAAACCGATAAACCATACGTAGAAGTTGCAGTAGGTTCTGAGCAAGAACAAAAGTTTGAAAGAAGGGATATTGAAACCGGTATTTCAGATGGAGTAAATGTGGAGGTAGTATCCGGATTGACCAAAGAGGACAAGGTAAAACATTGGAATAAAACAGAGCCTATAAAGAAGGGTGAAGAAGAGACCGAAACAGAATAATCATCATCAATCAAAATAAATAATCAAAAAATGAAGTATACGATAACCATAATGCTACTACTTCTAGTAGTGGGAGCTTCCACGGCGCAAAATAAAAAGTGATCTTGGAGGAATGTGTAATCTATGCAGTGGAAAATAACTTATCTGTCGAGCAATTTGAATTGGACTTGGAAAATTCAAGAATTGACAGGAAAGATGCATTGGGCAATTTGCTTCCCGATTTAAATGGACAGATCAGTACATCGGGCAATACAGGGTTAATTTTGGATCCTACGACCAATAGCTTGGTCACAGGAACCATTTTCTCTGCTAGTAGCAATATCACATCTACACTAACACTGTTCGATGGTCTTAGAAATATAAATAGGATTAATAGGGCAAAATTAAACGCCATCGCGAATGAATATAGATTGGAAGATTTGAAGGACGATATTCGCTTAAATGTGGCACAAGCCTATTTGCAAATACTCTCAAACAAAGAAGCGCTAAAAGTTTCCAGGGCACAGTACGCAGTTACAGAGCAGGATTTAAAGCGAACCAAGGAATTGGTAGAGTCTCGGTGTCGTTCCAAGAGGAGATCTTTTGGAATTGGAAGCAACGGCCGCGAATCAAGAACAACAAATCGTAAATAACGAGGGATTGGTTCTGATATCAAGAATTAATCCGGCCCAGCTTCTTCAAATAACTGATTATGAAAATTTTGAGATTGCTGATGAGTCTTTTGAAATACCACCTTCGGATATTCTAAGTAATTCAGCAAAATCAATTTTTGCAAAGGCTTTGGAATTTAGAAATGATATTAAGTTTTCTCAATCCATGAAAGACCTTGCGGAGAAGGATCTTGAAATTGCAAAAGGAGCCTATTTTCCAACGGTAGGGGCTTTCTTTAATTATAATACTCGTTATTCAGATCAAAATAGAGACCCTTTAACCGGTGAGTTTATAGGTTTTAAAGACCAACTTTGGATCAATGATGGTATATCCTATGGTGCACAGATGAACATTCCTATATTTAATGGCTGGAGCACACGTAATAATGTAAAGCGTTCTGAAATAAGTTTAGAAAAAGCAAAAGTGCAATTGGAGCAGGATAAATTGGCTCGGAATCTACCGTTAATCAAGCATATGTTGATGTTACAACTTTTCGGAAGTCATATGAAGCGGCCGAAAAAACATTAGAAGCTAGAACCTTGGCCTATGAATATGCTAAGGAACGATATGATGTTGGCTTAATGAACTCCTTTGATTTTGGACAGGCGCAAGCGAGGGTAGATGATGCAGCAGCTAATGTTATTAGATCAAAATATGAATATATCTTTAGATTGAAATTTCTAGAATTCTTTTTTGGTATTCCTATTTCACTAGATTGATACTTATAAGTCTAAAAAACCTGCAATTTAAATTGCAGGTTTTTTTATGCCCAATGGCTACCTTTGAATTATGGCTTTGATTTTAAATTTGGAAACTTCAACAACCAACTGTTCCGTTTGTTTGTCTGTAGACGGAGAGGTCGTTTCAATAAGGGAGAACAACACTCCAAATTATTCTCATTCGGAACAATTACATGTGTTCATTGAGGAATGTATAGAAGAATCTAGATATGAAATGAGTGATTTGAATGCAGTAGCTGTAAGTATGGGCCCAGGTTCTTATACTGGTTTGAGAATAGGTGTTTCTGCTGCCAAGGGTCTTTGTTTTGCCCTGGATATTCCACTTATTGCTATTGCCACCTTGAAAAGCTTGGCAAGTCAGTTAAATGTATCTCCAGGAGAATATATTATCCCAGTGTTGGATGCACGTAGGATGGAAGTATATTCAGCGGTTTTTGATGCTTCGATTAATCAGATAAGGGAAACTCAAGCAGAAGTAATCAATAAGGAATCTTTTCAGAATTACCTAAAAGGGGATAAGGTGAACTTTATAGGTTCGGAGCGGATAAAATAAAGGGTATCTTACCTAACCTTAACGCGAAATTCTTCATTGAGGCCGTACCTTCTTCTAAAGAAATGGCCAAACTAACCTATGAAAAGTATGAAAAGGGTGAATTTGAAGATATTGCGTATTTTGAACCCTATTATTTGAAAGATTTTATGGTGACGAAGAAAAGTACCTAGCTATCCTTTTCCGAAGGATTCTTATCTAATAATTGAGAGTTATAGTATTTTATCAGGGTGAGTGCGTCCTCCTCTTCTTTTAAGTCAAGATTATTGATATTTATAAATTCTTTTAGAGATTTGTCCTTAGTTCCCAAATATTTCAAAATATTTCTTTTGGACAATTTTATGGATTCTGCAGGTAGGCCTTCTGCTTTAATATAATGACTTGAGACATCCCTAAAGGTTGGAGGGGAATAGCTATCATATCCATGGTCAGGATTTTCAGCTTGTACGAAGATTTTCTTGGGTTTCCAAAGGAGCTGCACCTCCCCATCGTTTAAAGGATTAAAATACCCTATTTTGGATTTTCCCTCATCTATGTATTCCATAACAACATAAGTTTTTCCATCTAACTTCGCCATTATGTTTCTTTGGCGCAACATAGCCCTAGTCTTGCCATTTTCATCTATGATTTCCATGACATCATTATAAGCATCATATCTCATAAGGGCCTCCCTTGCTTCCTTACCATAAACAATAGTGACTCCTTTTTTATAAAGCTCATTAATATATTGTGTCCCCTCGATTTCAACTTCATTATAGGAAATCCCCAACTGTGAATCTGTTGTTACACCGCTAGACCTTCCATAACCTGCCACTTGGCTGAAGGAGATGTATCCCATTAGAAAAAAACCAAAAACAATATTTTTCATAAAACTTACTTTTGTAACCTTAATTTAGTGAATAAAATGCTGAAATACAAATAACTATGCCTGTCCATAAAAACGAACAGGCATAAAAGTTTTTAATGGTTTAGGACTAGTTGCTTTCTTGATGTATGACTCTTTGAGGGAATGGGATTTCTATTCCTTCTGCATCAAATCTACTTTTGGTTTCTTCCATCACATGGAAATGTGCTTTCCGTAATACATCATTATTTGCCCGTAATCTTAAGGTTAGGTTTACTGAACTGTCGGCCAATTCACCAACATATACTTCGGGCGCCGGGTCTTTTAAAATGTTTTCGTTCTCTGCACAAATAGCAAGCAAGATATCCTTTGCCTTTTTAATATTGGAGCCATAACCAATACCTACATCTATTTTATCCCTTCTTGTGTCCTCTGCGTTGTAGTTAATAATGTTGTTGTTGGATAGTTGTCCATTGGGTATAATGGCAATTTGGTTTCCAAAGGTTTTAAGCTTCGTAGTGAAGATGGAAATTTCCTTTACCGTACCATCAACCCCTTGTGCCGAGATAAAATCCCCCACTTTAAAAGGTTTAAACAGCAGGATAAGGACACCGCCAGCAAAATTGGATAAAGATCCTTGAAGTGCAAGACCGATGGCCAAACCGGCGGCACCTATGATGGCGACCAAGGAGGAAGATTGCACTCCTAACTGTGTTATAATAAGTACAAAAAGAAGAATTTTGAGCGCGATGGAAATTAAGCTTTGAAGAAAGGACTCCAAGGATTGGTCGTAGTCCTTTTTTTCAAAAAACTTACGAATCATTTTATTGATAAACCGAATCACATACATACCCACAAACAGCAGTAAGATGGCTGCCACCAAATTTGGCAAAGCGTTCCGGAACCATTTTATGGCGTTATCTATATGTTCCTGATAGTTGGTAAATTTTTCCATATTCGTTATTTGTTTTTTCCGAGCTCAACTTATAGAATAGACATATGTAAATCAAGAATATTTCATTAAACTAATGTTAACATGCTTCCATTTATTGCAGACGAGTCAAAGCTTCTTTGGAATGTGTTAAAGGAAGTTGACAGGCACCATGTTCGCAAATAAAAATAAGAGTCTGCTGAGGGTGGTATCTATTTTTTAATAATGAAAGTCCGCCTTGTTTTTGTGTGCCTGCAAAAACCGCATTTGGTAGATAGTGTTTCTGTAAATCCATTACTTTTTCTTTGAAATGTTCACCCACAACAGCCACTTCATAAAACTGCAATTCCTGACACAAAAACAAATCTAGCCAATTGGCTTGGCTTTGGATATTTTTGGAAAAGTTTTGTTCGACATTTTTTAGCATTCTTTGATAGATGTGATCGTATTCTTTCTCCGGATAAAACTTGGATAGTTTAAAAAGATTATGTGCCATGATAGAATTGGAGGACGGTATTACATTATCCTCTACCTCTATGGTTCTTCTTATCAAAAATTGGTCTTTTTTAGAGGTAAAATAAAAAAGTCCGTTCTCAAGATTCAGAAAATTTGCCAAACAATATTCCATCAACTCTAGTGCAATTTCCAACCAACTTTCATCGCAAGATATTTGATATAATCCTATAAATGCATCGATCACGGAGGCATAATCCTCAAGATATCCATTAATGGTGCTTTTACCGTTTTTATAATTATGAAACAAGCTTCCGTCTTTCTGTCTTAAATGTTGAAGGATAAAACCGGCATTCTCTATTGCTAAATTTAGATAAGAATCGTTTTGTAGATGCTTATAAGCATCTACAAGCCCTTTAAGCATCAATCCATTCCACGAGGTGAGTATCTTATCGTCCAGCCTAGGTCTGTTTCTATAGTTCCTGGTTTTCTTTAATACCTTGAAACAATGGTTTATTTTGGTTTTGAGTTGTTCTTTTGTTATATCATGTTTTTCTAATATTTCGACTTCATTGGTGTCTCTTATTAGCACATAGTTTTCTTCTTCCCAATGGCCATAGCTATTTATATTAAAATAATCCTCAAAAACTGAGTAATCAGCTCCAAGAATACTTATGAGATCCTGCTTTTTCCAAACATAAAATGCACCTTCCTCCAATTCTCCTTTTTCGTTCAAGCTATCAGCATCCAACGAAGAATAAAAGGCTTTATCTTCTGTCATAAGTTCATTTGTGATGAACGCTATGTTCTTTTCCACTATTTCTTTGTACAATTCATCGCCGGATGCCGCATAGGCTTTTGAGTAAAGGCTTATCAGTTGGCCATTATCATATAGCATTTTTTCAAAATGTGGTACATGCCATTTGGTATCCACCGCATATCTTGAAAAGCCGCCTCCCACATGGTCAAAAATTCCGCCGAAGGCCATTCTTTTGAGGGTTGTGTGGACATATTCTAATATGTTGTCATCATTAAGGGATGTTGCATAATGTAATAAGAAGTTGAGGTTGACTGGCATTGGGAATTTAGGGGCTCTTTTATATCCACCCAAATAGAAATCAAAATAATTTGACCATTTATGAACATCTTTCTTAAGGGTATCAAGGTCATAGTTATTTTTATCTGTGTTGTTTATAATACTATTGATGTGTATTATTCCTTGGGCCATATTATCCGCATACTCCAGGACCCGTTCAGGAGAAGTTTTGTAAAGTTGGAATAAGTCTCCCAGTACTTTTATCCAATCCTGTTTTTTTACATAAGTTGCCCCCCAAAAAGGTCTGCCATCCGGGAGGGCCACAATATTCAAAGGCCAACCACCGCTACCCGTCATCATTTGAAGGGCATCCATGTATATTTGGTCTATATCGGGCCGTTCTTCACGATCGATTTTGATATTCACAAAATTAGTGTTCATTACCGATGCTACTTCCTCGTCTTCAAAACACTCATGTTCCATTACATGGCACCAGTGGCAGGCCGCATATCCTATACTTATTAGTAATAATTTACCTTCACTCTTTGCCTGATCCAAAGCAGTTTGGCTCCAAGCTTCCCAATTGACTGGGTTGTGTGCGTGCTGTAAAAGGTAGGGGCTTGTTTCCTTGATGAGATTATTGGTGTGTTTTGGAGCCATAACGAATTTCTAAAATGATTTTAGCTTGAGGTAAAGGTTCAAAGTTAGGGGTTAAAAACATAAAAAAAGCGCCACTCGGGCGCTCTTTATTATTGACGTAAAGGAAAATATTATTGGACTTCGAAGGTAATCTTAACATTTACCCTGTACATAACCATTTTTCCATCTTCCACGGTGGCACTTTGCTCGTTGATGTACACCGAACGAATATTCTTTACGGATTTAGAGGCTTGGGCCACTGCATTTTTTGCGGCATCCTCCCAACTTTTGTCGGAATTTGCCAATACTTCTATAACTTTTAATACTGCCATAATTAGTGTTTTTTAATGTTTCCTTTAAATTAAGGATTCTAACCAAGAATCACGACTGATAACAATTTTTTTTTAACCATTTAGCGCAACAACTTCATTCACCCGGTCACCCATCATGTTCTTTAACATGGTCTCAATACCGTTCTTTAAGGTAAAAGTCGATGATGGACACCCGCTACAGGCGCCCTGCAGTATTACATTTACTTTACGGCTCTCGGGCTCATAAGATTTAAATAAAATATTACCTCCATCACTGGCAACCGCAGGCTTGACATACTCTTCTAAAATATCGATGATTTCCAATGAGGTATCATCTAGTTGTTCTTCGGACAATGTTTCGGAGGCTTCGGTTGTTTGGTTTCCTTGAATGGGTTCCGCATTCGTAGTTACAATATCCCTGCCTTCCGCTATAAAGTTTCTAATAAGCTCTCTAAGTTCCATGGTAATGTCTTCCCATTCGGCTACCTCGTATTTGGTAACCGATACGTAGTTGTCATCAATAAAGACCTGTTTCACAAAGGGAAATTGAAACAACTGCGTGGCCAAGGGGGAGTCTTTGGCTTCATCTATATTCTTGAACTCGAACATAGAACCTACAATCTTTTTACTAGCTACAAATTTCATAGTAGCCGGATTGGGTGTAACTTCTGCATAAACAGTCACCGCAATGGGCTTGTCGGTATCCTCTTCAATAACTACGGGTTCATCTGCATTTAAATATTCTACCAACTGCTGGGCAACCTCATCCTTTACATCGTCCCATTCTACAATATCATAGCGTTCCATTCCAATAAAGTTGCCGGAAATATATACCGTTTTTATAAAGGGTAGGTAAAAAAGTTGTTGTGCCAATGGAGAATTTTTGGCCTCGTCTATATTTTTGAATTCATAGTTTTGCCGCTTGACCAACATGTGGTTGGATTCAAATTTCAATATGGCTGGATTCTTAGTTTTTACGACGGTTATATTGTACTCTTTCATGTGTTCCAATTTTTTTCAAAAATACAAAGGAATTCTAAGTTTATACCAACATAATAATGTAGTGTTTGTACCGTTATCCTTTATATTTAGTGTCATATACACTTTTACCCCAAATTCTTGACATGAGATGTAAGTTGTTTCTGTTGTTCTCCTTCCTATTATTTGGTTTAAAATCCAATGGTCAAGAAGGGATTCCCGTATATTTTGATTATTTGGCGGATAACTATTATCTGGTTTTTCCATCTATGGCGGGTTTTACGGAATGCGGCCAAATCAGGGCCACTGCGAGACAGCAATGGTTTGATGTGGATGACGCCCCAAACTTACAGACCATCAACGGACATTTTAGATTGGGAGACTCGCCCAGCGGAGTAGGGGCCATTATTTTTAACGATGCCAATGGGTATCATTCGCAAACCGGTTTCAAAGGTACTTACGCCCATCATTTGCGTATGGGTGGTGACGATGTCCGGGTATTGAACCAGCTTTCCTTTGGTTTGAGTGCAACGGTGCTTCAAAGTAATTTGGATGAAACGGAATTTCGTTCCGTAGCTTTTGACCCTGCTATTTCAGGAATTAAACTCAATGAGACCTATTTTAATGTGGATTTTGGAATGTCTTATGCATACCAGGAGTTTTATACGCATTTTGCTGTCTTAAATGCTCTTTCTTCGAGGAGAAACCTATACCGGGTAAATAGAACTGATGACCCTGATAACTTGACGGTTCCCAGGGTAGATAACCTGAGGAGATATCTCATTTCAGCTGGATATGTTTTTGGCAGAAGCGAATGGCAATTTGAGCCATCCGTTCTTTTTCAAATGACGGATTTTACCAAGGAAAAAACTGTGGACATTAATGCGAAGCTTTATAAGGATGTCGATTTTGGTCGGATTTGGGGCGGTGTTTCCTATCGAAGGAGTTTTGACGGTGCACAATTTCAAACGGCAACAAGTTTTGGAGAACAACGACTTCAATTGATCACTCCAATAGTCGGGGCAAATTTCAATAAATTTATGATCTCCTATAATTACTCGTACCAGATGGGCGATATACGTTTTGATAATGGGGGCTTTCACCAGATAACCTTAGGTTTCGATTTTTGCAAGCCCGAAAAAAGGTACGATTGTTACTGTCCAGCTGCTAACTAAAAAGGGCCTTTTACCTTCGTAAAAGACCCGAATAAATCCGATCTTCGTTTAAGCTAATCCCAAGTATAGTTCTTTTGGGCCGCTTGTTTCTTGATAGCATTGAGCATAGCACTTTCCAGTTCCCCTTGTGTAAAATCCTGCTCATTTTCGCTGATATAACGTTCCCTTTTACTGTTCAGTTCGGCAATTTCGGCCTGTATACGTTCCCTTTCCTTGCGTTTTTCATCGACGTAGGTTATTATTTCTTCATCCGATTTTCCCTTTAGTTCTTCGGGCAAGCTTTTTCGATCCAGTTCCTTTAATTCAAAATCTGCATCGGCCGATGCATCCACCAAATCCCATGATTTGTTATTGTAAAGTCGGGAGCTTTTGCTAATGGCTCGTTTGATTGCCACACCGTAACCCACACTCATGGCATTTTCATCCTGTGAAGCTTGGTTTTCCTCGTATTCGCTTGCCCTGGCACCGTATGAAATATAGGTTTTGTTCAACCTTGAATTCAATTTGATGATGATGTCGTCATACGGTGTGTTGATATGCACCACTTCCCTATTATGGTCTATGGCCATATATTCACCACCTGTAAGTTGAGCTCCCTTTTTCCATTCCGTTTCAATGCCCTGTTCGTAGTTTCCACAGAATATGGTGTTTACGATAACATCATGCTCTTTGGCATTGGTTAGGGCATCCTTGTAGTGGAGCCTTCCCTGGGTAAAGGGTTCGTTACCAGCAATGAAAATCATTCTCAGGTTATCAGGGTCGTTGCCCCATTCCAATTGTTTCAAGGAGGTTTGGATTACCTCGCCGCAATACTCTTCGCCTCCATTGGTGGTCAATGAGAATAGTTTTTTTGAAATCTCGTCCAGGTCACTGCTAAAATTCAGAACTTGCTGTATGTAACCTTCCCTATAGGAAAGCGCATCATTGCCATATTGGTACATCGCGATTTCAAGTTCCGGTCCGGTTTCGTTTCCGCACTTGGCCCTTGTGAATTCGTTGACGATGTCCCATAATTGGGATTTCGCCTGATTTATCAATCCGTCCATACTGTTACTGGTATCCAATAACAGGGCAATTTTAACCGTTCGTTTATTTGATTTATTGGAAGGTTCGACCCTCTCCGCCAAGAGAATTTGTTTTTCCTTTTTCGATTCGTTTTTACATCCATAGCTTGCCGTCATGGATAGTACCGTAAAAACTAGGGCCATTATTTTTTGATATTTTTTCATACGTTTTGAATTAAATTAAAATCTTGATTTTTAAACAGTTAATTTTGGATAGGTACTAACTTACTATGTCAAATCCCTCAATGAGGGTTTCCTCGTTTTATTGATTTGATTACGCTGTAAACCTAGAATGAAACTTTTTGGATACATAACCGTTTTTAGGGAACGTGCCTTTTGGATGAGGTAACAAAACCTTTCTTTTGGTTAAGTGGGAAATAAGGACTGAAATTCATGGAACTACTTAAAATCCACATTTTTTAGTGTGCTAGGAATCATCTAAGTTTACAGTCATGTGATTAGTAAAAAAATAGATGCGGGCATCCCTTTTACATATAATGATTCCATTTCTTTTCGTGAGCGTTTTGGGCTTGGCCCAAAACAACGGAACCCCAAAATTTGTGCTCAAGGGCTTGGTGGAATCCCAAAATTTCCATGAACCCATTCAGGGTGTATCCGTATCCACAAGCTCCGGGCAGTTTACGTATACCAATGGTGCCGGGGAATTCAGGATTTCCGTTTCCATTGGTGAGCGGTTGATTTTGGAACACCCCAGCTTTGAGACTGTTAGGCATCAAGTGACCAGCAGGGATGATATCAAACTACAGGTAGTTGAAGAAAGTAAAAAGGATAATGCCTTAAGCCGATCCTCAATGTCCGAGAAATAGGATCCTGAGCAACCAGTCCTTTTTGGATTCAGCGGAATACTATAAAAAAACAGATATCGCCGGAAGCATCGATTTTGTGGCCCAAAGCTTGGAGGTTTTGGGCACCGATGGCGATAAGGACCAACTGGCAAAATCCCTGACCAAATTGGGGGAAATCTATTTACATCACAAACAATATGATTTGGCCATCGATAATTTTGAGGATGCCTTAAAGGCCAATAAAACCATAGCCACGTCCTTGATGTTGGCCAGGACCTATGAAATCACGGATCAATTTGATGCGGCCGAAAAAGTGTTGAAACCGCTTGAGAAACTCAAGAATATGGTGCCCTACCAGCGAGTTGAACTTTATGAGATCTTTGGGGATATCAAGAAAGGAACCGGTGATATTCAATTGGCCGTCGACTATTACAACGAGGGTTTGAAGGTGGCCTCCCGAACCAAATCACCCCCAAGATGACAGATTTGAATTCCAAAATTGCCGATGCCTATGCGCAGGATAATCAAGTTAGGGAGGCTGAGGTGTATTATGGAAACTCGGTGGAACTTGCTACAAAGATGGAACCAAAAAGGGTACTACAGGAGCGTGAAAAAGTAGCGGATTTTTACAATAAGCGGAGCGAGTATACAGAGGAAATTGCCATAAGAAAAAATAGTTTGGAGGCCTTGGGCAAACTGAACATTCCGGAGGAAGATGGAGCTGCCAATTTGGGAGATACCATCACAAGCCAGCGAATAAATTATAAGATTGCGAACGCCTACATTGCCCAAGACAAATATGAAGAGGCGATACCTTATTTACAGAAGAGTATCGTTCAGGCGGATTCGGATAACGATTTGGTCGTGCAAAAGGATGCCACGAGAAAACTATCCGAAGTATATGAATTCAAAGGCGAGTACAACCGTGCCCTGGAAACCTATCAGGACTATGTGGCCCTTGTGGATACCTTGTACATTAGGAAGGAACAGGAAATTTCCAGGGCGGCACGTTTCAATAGGGAAATTGCCGTTACCCGAGTAGGATTACCGGCTTGGAACAGGAGCGGGAACTGTCACAAAGTAAATATGAATTGGCCTTGACCGAACAGGAATTGGCCGAGGAAAGTTACAAGCGGCAACGATACATTATTTACTCCCTGATATTCGGACTATTGCTTACCGGCTTGGCGGCGTTCTTTTTTTACAGGAGCAACCAACAACAAAAGTTTGCCAACAATCTACTGGCCTTGAAATCCCTACGTTCCCGGATGAATCCGCATTTTATTTTCAACGCCTTGAATTCCGTCAACAATTATATTTCCAAGAGCGATGAGCGGAGTGCAAACAGATACTTGAGCGACTTTTCAAGGCTGATGCGATCCGTGCTGGAAAATTCTGAGGAAGACTTTATTCCGTTATCCAAGGAATTGGAGCTTTTGGAAGTCTATATAAAACTGGAACATTCGCGTTTTCCGGACAAATTCGACTATGTAATACAGGTCGATCAGGATTTAGACGTTTCGACATTTCAGATTCCGCCCATGTTATTGCAGCCATACATTGAGAATGCCATTTGGCATGGGTTGAGGTACAAGGAAGACAAGGGACGATTGGAAGTGAAGGTTCGGGCTAAAAATGAAGATGAACTGGAGATTTTGGTAACTGACGACGGTATTGGAAGAAAAAAATCGGCCGAACTTAAAACGGTCAACCAGCGGAAACAAAAGTCAAAAGGAATGGGGAACATAAAACAGCGGATTGCCATTTTAAACGATATGTATGGCGATAAAGTTTCGGTTTCCATTTCCAATTTAAAATCAAACGGTGAGGGCACCCAAGTACTGTTTATATTAAAGAAAGACAAATGACCTTAAACGCAATATTAGTAGAGGACGAGGCCAATAGTAGGGAAATCCTTAGCAACTATATAAATAAATATTGTCCGGATGTCAACGTGGTAGGGATGGCCGCCTCCATAAAAGAAGGTTTGGAACTGATCGAAAACAATGATTTGGACCTGGTCTTTCTCGGATGTTGAAATGCCCTTTGGTAATGCGTTTGACTTGTTGGATCAAGTTCCGAATCGCAGTTTTGAAACCGTATTTGTAACGGCCTATGACCACTATGCCAAGGATGCCTTGAACCACCATGCGGCCTATTACCTGACCAAGCCCATAAATATTGATGAATTGGTGAAGGCAGTAGATTATGTCAAGGAAGTAAAGATTAAGGAAAATCATTTACAGGAAAAGGTATTAAATACCAATACAAAAAGCATACAAGGTAAATTGACGCTGCCCCAACAGGATGGTTTTCAAGTACTCAATGTGGAAGAAATCCTATATTGTAAGGCGGACGATAACTACACGGAAATCTATTTGGAAAACAAGAAAATCTTGGTGAGCAAAACGCTCAAATATTTTGAGGATGCTCCGGCCGAGTTTCATTTTGTAAGAATCCACAAGTCCTACTTGGTCAATGTAAATGAAATTGTGAAATACAGAAAGGGCAAGGGGGGAAGTGTAGTAATTACTGGTGGAAAAGAATTATTGGTTTCGGCATCAAAAAAGAAAGATTTGTTATCGTATTTTGACTGATAAAAAGTGAGTCTATGATAAAAGAGGTTAATGGGAATCATCCAAAGATTGGGGAAGATTGTTTTGTAGCTGAGAACGCGACAATAGTTGGTGATGTCCAAATAGGAAATCAATGTAGTGTTTGGTTTAACGCTGTCATAAGGGGGGATGTGCATTATATTAAAATTGGAAACAAGGTAAATGTTCAGGATGGGGCAATTATCCATTGTACCTACAAAAAATCACCTACCAATATTGGCAACAATGTTTCTATTGGTCATAATGCCATTGTACATGGCTGTACCCTAAAGGACAATGTTTTGATTGGAATGGGAAGCATAGTTATGGATGATTGCATTATTGAAAGTAACAGTATCATTGCCGCGGGGGCTGTTGTGACCAAGGGAACCCATGTGCCTTCGGGAAGTGTTTTTGCAGGCACACCGGCAAAAAAAATAAAGGATATTAGTCCTGAACTAAGTAAAGGAGAAATCAATAGAATAGCAGAAGCCTATATTATGTATTCCGGTTGGTTTAAGCAAAATGATTGACTTGATTGAACAACAGAACAATCCTTTCCGCGATTATCCTTATTTTTGCCGAACCTAAATTTAAAACGATGAACGCATATATTTTTCCCGGACAGGGGGCTCAGTTTGTGGGTATGGGGTTGGATTTGTATGAAAAATATCCCTTGGCCAAGACATTGTTTGATCAAGCTAACGATATTCTAGGTTTACCTATAACGGAGACCATGTTCCGGGGAACCGCCGAAGGGTTGAAAGAAACCAAAATTACACAACCTGCCATTTTTTTGCATTCCGTTATTTTAAGCAAGGTGATGGGCAATAGTTTTAAGCCCGATATGGTAGCTGGGCATTCACTTGGAGAATTTAGTGCCCTGGTAGCCAATGGTACCTTGAGTTTTGAGGATGGACTACAATTGGTATCAAAGCGGGCTTTGGCCATGCAAAGGGCATGTGAGTTACAACCTAGTACTATGGCTGCCGTATTGGGTCCGGATGACGAAATGGTTGAAAGAATTTGTTCTGAAACTCCTGGTATAGTTGTCGCGGCAAATTATAACTGCCCAGGACAATTGGTGATTTCCGGTGAAGTAGAAGCCATAAATTTGGCTTGTGAAAAATTAAAGGAGGCCGGGGCGAGAAGAGCCCTTGTATTGCCTGTAGGTGGGGCATTTCATTCACCATTAATGGAACCTGCTAGGGAAGAATTGGCTAGTGCTATTGAAAACACCCACTTTGCCGCTCCAACTTGTCCCATTTATCAAAATGTAACGACTACTGCTGTAAACAATGCAGACGAGATCAAAAAAATCTAATTTCCCAATTAACGGCACCCGTAAAATGGACACAGAGCGTACAACAGATGATTTCCGACGGTGCATCCATTTTTACCGAAATCGATCCAGGAAAGGTATTGCAAGGATTGGTTAAGAAAATTGATGCATCCGTAGAAACACAATCCCCGAATTACAGTAGAACTAAAAATTTCTTGTAAAGAGGTAGTTTATCAATGAAATCTCTTTTTTGTCTGTTAATTAACGCTTTAAGAGCATTTTTTTGGTATTATTGATGTCTGTTTTGTTGATGTGTATTGGACATTTGGAACAATCTCCAATACTTTAAAAGAAATGCTATGAAATTGAAAAAAGCCATTAAACTTTTAAGGTTTGGCAATATATCTTTCCTACAAAGGACTCTTGGTCTTTTTTTGTTTTTTTGTGTATTTAGTTTAATTGGAAGTAGTTTATATGGACAAACAGTTTCCATAAGTGCTACGCAGCCCAATGCAAACGAGGATGGTCCAGTGGATGGTCAGTTTACAATAAATGTAACGGGCGGCGGCATTGGTAATAGCTATATTATCGGATTGGGTCTAGGTGGAGGAAGCACGGCAACATCTCGGGGTGATTTTAATCCTATCCCTACTCAAGTCGGTATAACCACTAATATAATTGGTTCTGGATTTGCGATTGTAGATTTGGAAGTGATTGATGACAATTTTGTGGAAGGTTCGGAGAGTGTAATTGTGAATATAGTGAGCAGTCCTGGTCTAGCGGTTGGAACTGGTAGCGCTACTGTAAACATTGCTGATAATGATGTTGCTGGGATTTTGGTGAATCCCACTACTGGAACTACCACAGAGGCCGGTGGCACCGCAACATTTACTTTTACGCTAACGAGCCAACCCACGGCAAGTGTTACCATCCCAATCAGTAATTATGATCCAACTGAGAATTCGGGACCCGCGAGTGTTGTCATACCTCCCGCACAGTGGAATACTGGGGTTGATTTAACAGTAACTGGTGTGGATGATGCAATTGCAGATGGAAATATTATTACGACCATCAATACGGGTAACGTAACTTCTCCCGATCCCAATTATGAAGCCTTGGGTGGAGCGGACGTGCCTCAGTTAACGGTAACCAATCAGGATAATGATACGGCCCTATTGACTATTGAGGATGTTTCTAGAGACTGAGGGGCTGTCCATGCAATTCACTGTAACTTTGAACCTGGCCGTCCCCAACCCCTTTACGGTAGATGTGGACTTTGTGGACGGTACTGCACAAGGAGGTGGTGCCCCTTTAGCAATACCCGAAGATTATAACAATACTCAGCAAACCTTAAATTTTAACGGTACTGCCGGTGAAACTAGGCAATTCAACGTTTCATCATTAAATGACAATGTATTAGAGGCAGATGAAACATTTACTGTGGAATTGAACGCTTCAACAGGCCTTGTAGATGATTCTGATACTGCATTAGGCACCATTCTAAATGACGATGTAGGACAAGTTACGGTCATTGCCGATAGGCCAACAACCGATGAAGATGGCGGAGGTGGAGGTAATAGAGGACGATACATAGTATCTTTAAGTGCACCAAATACTACTGGTGGAGACATTACGGTTACCTATTCTTTAGGAGGTAGTGCAAGTGCTTCCGGTGGCGGCCAGGATTATAATGTCAGTGGAACCGCAGGTGAGGTTACTTTCGGTAACAACCAGGACACACAGAATATTTTAGTTACCCCAATTGACGATAATACTGTCGAAGGTGATGAAACAGTGGTTTTGGCATTGACCGGTGTCAGCAACGGTGCTTACGAGGTTGGTGTACCAAATTCAGATACGGTTACGATCATAGATGACGACACTTTCACCGCCTCCATTGCTGCGACAGATAACAACGCGGCCGAAACAAATACAGGTACCGATGGAGGATTATTTACCATTAGTTTAAATCAGGTGAATAACTCGGAGCAGGTGTAGTGGTTAACTATACAGTTGGAGGAAGTGCCACTGCGGGGACAGATTATTCTGCCATAACGAACAGTGTAACCATTCCTAACAATCAACAATCGGCGACTGTGGCCATAACGCCAATTAACGACGCGGTTCAAGAAGGGACTGAGACAGTCGTTTTAACACTTCAACCAAGTGCCGCTTATGATTTGGGAACCACAACGGCTACGGTGAACATAGCGGATAATGATCAAGCAACTTTGACTATTTCGGATGTTACAGCCAACGAGAATGATCCCTCGGGTGAAATGGTTTTTGAGGTGGAACTGGATATTGCGGTAACTGGAGGAACTACTGTTTTTTATACCGTCACAAGTGGCACCGCCACGGGCGGAGGTGTTGATTACACGGGGTCGGTAGGTAATCTAACCTTTACAGGTACTGCTGGAGAAATAGAAACCATTACCGTTGCTTTGGTGGATGACGAAATTTTGGAGGAAAGTGAAACCTTTACGGTGCAATTAGCTTTGCCATCTAATGGTGTACAACGTGCGAACGGGGGTACCGCTACTGGAACTATTAACGATGACGATAATTGTGTTGCGGCACCTGAATTGGATACCACAAAAGAGACCACTTTCTGTGGTGTTGAATCCACTACGGGACCTACCCCCATTTTTCAGAATACCACGATTACAAGTTTAAATGATTACACCAGTACTACACCTCCAGCAGGACGAGCAGGTCAGACGATTCTCACATGGAGTACTTCGTCGAACCCTCTGAACGAGGGTGGTTATCTTTTACCTTCGCAAGTAGCCAACCCAACCTTGCAGGGTTCTTATTACGGTTTCTTCCTAGATGATAATGGTACGGCTACTAATTTTGATGATGACTGCGCCAGTGGAACGATTGAAGTGGAACTTACCCTGAATATTATCCCGGAGATTTTGGAAGTTACCAATGGGGAAGCATGTGGAACTGGAACCGTGCAGCTATCTGCGGTTGCAACGGGTGGCGCCCTTTTAAATTGGTATGACGCCATAGATGCCGATACGCCTTTAGGTGCCGGTGATACATTTATAACGCCAAGTATTAGCGAAACCTCGAGTTTTTATGTGGAAGCGGTTTCTAATGGATGTGCTTCTGAAAGGGTAGAAGTGATTGCAACCATAGGCATTGAACCTACCACGGGTACAGTTACCAATGGAGGTGCGTGCAGTGTCGCTGCCTTTGGTAATACAGTTGTTGATCTGGATAGCAGATTGGTAGGCGCAAGTACGGGTACATGGGCTACTAATGGAAATATGCTGACCATAAACGCTGACAACGAAGTTGATTTTGTAGGGTTTCCTAGTGGACAATACACCTTTACCTATACTACCAATGTGGCTACCGCTCCATGTACCGATATTTCGGTAGATGTGGTGATTACGGTAAGCGACTGTAATGTGGATGATGATAATGATGGATTGCTGACTGGTGAGGAATTTGCACTTGATTTAGATCCGAATAACCCGTGACACGGATGGAGATGGTATCTTGGATGGGGAAGAAGTAGGCCCGGATGTTCAAAACCCTTTGGATGAGGATGGCGATGGTATAATAGATGCATTGGATTCCAATACAGAGGATACCGATGGCGACGATGTGAATGACCAACAGGACCCGGCCAATGAGAATGCCTGTATTCCCGACAACTCAAGTATAGACTGCCCAGTAGATCCGGAAATTACAAAAGAGGCTGATCGGACAAATGCGGCTCCAGGGGATGAGGTCGTTTTTACGGTTACAGTAAGAAACCTAACGAACAAGCCTGTGAACGAGGCCGAGATTGGGGATTTTATCGAATCCGGGTTCGACTATGTTTCTCACACGGCATCTCTTGGTATTTATGATAATCAATTGGGCAGATGGGAATTGGAAAACATACCTGCCTTGGAATCTGAAACATTAGAGATTAGGGTGATAGTTCTCGAAGATGGAACTTATACGAACACGGCAGAATTACTTAGTTCCTTGCCTTTGGATGATAATTCTGAAAATGATACGGCCACGGTCACTATTGAAACGCAAGTGTATGAAGGCATAGAGTTGGCTGTAGAAAAGTCGGTTAATAATGAAACTCCTTTGGTAGGAGAGGAGATTACATTTACTATAACTGTTACCAATCTGAGCGATTCCCCGGATTTTTCAGGCCCCATAACCAATATTATCGTGAGGGATAGTATTGAGTCCGGCAAAGAGGCCTTTTTTGAATATTTATCTGATAATTCAGGAGGAAATTATGATAATACAACTGGTCTTTGGGTAATTCCTTCATTATCAGTAGGTGATGAAAACGCGGCGGAGCTACAGATTACAGGTAGGGTTACCGCAGTGGGTAGTTTCAGGAATACGGCCATCATTGACCGTTCTTCGCCAAGGGACAGTAAGGATGCCACCAACAATCAAAGTACGATAGAGGTTACTATAAATGAACGGACATCTGCAGATCCCGGTTTCCTATTCAATCAGTTTTCACCCAATGGCGATGGCACGAACGATGTTCTTCGGTTAAATCTTGAGGACCCAATAACAAATATTGGTATGGGTATTGAATATAGCATCTCCATTGTTGACAGATATGGAAATACCGTTTTTGATGGAGCGGATACGGTGCAATATGGTACCCAATCGGTTGCCGATGTATGGGATGGCACCTTCAAAGGAAAGGAAGTTCCCAAAGGGACTTATTTTTATGTCCTTGATTATATTTTGATTGATCCACAAAGCCCTGTTTCAAACCGGAGCAGAAGTACGGACAAAGGATGGATCCAATTAATTAGATAAACGATAATGGAATACTTAACAAACAGATTGAAATATAGCGTTTTCCTTGGAGTAATCGTTTGCACGTTTTTTGTTTCTAACGCGGTTTTTGGTCAAAAAGAGCCCCAGTACACTCAATATATGTACAATATTGGAAGCTTTAACCCTGCCTATGTAGGCACTGTGGAAACTCCTGAAATTGCCGCTTTGTATAGGGCACAATGGATTGATATCCCTGGAGCGCCAAGAACTATACGTCCGGGTACCAACCTTCCTTTGGGTAATGAAACCATGGGGTTGGGTTTCAATGTTGTTAACGACCAAATAGGCCCAGTTACCCAAACCTATGCGGATCTTTCCTATTCCTATCAAGTAAATCTGTCGGAAGAAACCAAATTGTCCTTCGGTATGGATGCGGGTGGCTCTTTTTTAAATGTGGATTTTTCCAAAGGTACTTTTGAGAATCCAGGGGAACCTTTAAATCAAGAACAAGTAAATAGATTCTATCCCACGATAGGTGCGGGATTATTTATGTATGCCGATCAGTGGTATTTGGGAGCATCGGTACCAAATTTCTTAACTGAGGGTATTTATAATGACGATGTGGCCTCCATTGTGGAAGATAAGCTACAGTTCAACTTTATCGGGGGTTATGTTTTTGACCTTTCGGACGGACTCAAGTTTAAACCGGCCTTTCACGGTCAATACGTTGTCCGGGGCTCCAGTAAACATCAATATTTCCACCAACTTTTTGATAAACGATGTTTTGACCGTGGGGGCTTCGTATCGAGTGGACAATGCTTTTAGTGGTTTGGCAGGATTTCAGATTTCAAACGGGACCTTTTTGGGCTATGCATACGATTACAATACCAATCCTTTAGGTGAATTTAACAGCGGATTCCACGAGGTAATACTTAAGTTTTATCTTGGTAGGGGTTCAGGTGGTTCCAGGGAAAAGGATTCCAAAACCACCAAGGGCAAACCTAAACAGATAGATTCCCCAAGATTTTTCTAAAACAGAGGACATGAAGGCTAGATTTTATATTTTATTATTCATGATTGTTTTGCCGGGCTTATTGTTAGCACAGGGCAAAAGTTCTAAAGGGGATAACTATTTCTATGGGTATCAATATCAGAAAGCCATAGCGGAGTACCAAAAAGAACAGCAAAAAGCTCCTCTCAGCAATTCACAATTATTGAATTTGGCCGATTCCTACTTTAAAGTCGGTAATTACAAAAATGCTTCTGAGTTATATCAAGAAGTCAATAAGAGAGATACTATTATGACGGTCAATCAGTTTAATCAATTATTGCAGAGCTTGTCCAAGACCTCTAGCAATGAAAGGGTGCAAACTTTTCTACGTTCTAAATCTCTACTATTGGCCAATGAATTGATGGACAATGCCGAGTTTAACTTTGAAATACTTGGGAAGGGTACTATTGAAGCCAATAGTGTAAATCTCATCAACCTACCTATAAATTCTCCACAAACCGATTTTTCACCTGCTTTTTACAAGAGTAAATTGTTGTTCAGTAGCAGTAGACCTTTAAAGTCAAAAAGTTTGTACGAACCTTCCGGAGAGTCTTATTTGGATATATATGAGGTCGCCATAAGTGACAATGGTAAAACTGGTATGGTTAACCTGTTCGATAAGGTGCCTGATTCTAAATTTCATAAATCCACACCCTTCTATTCTGAAGTAAACAATAGAGTATTTTATATTTTATCCAATTCTGAGGATGGGGAGCTTACCTATGACCACAATGGGAGAAATTCCCTTGCCATGGGTATGTTGTATAATTCAGGACAATTTAGATTTCTATTAAAGAATTTAAGTACCTCTTTTTACTATCCGTTTTTTGATGACAATACGGATCGTCTCTATTTTGCGGCGAACTTTGATGATAGTTATGGAGGCACAGACCTTTATTATGTTTCTACCAATAACGGTCAGGTCATGTCCGCACCGGTTAATTTGGGCCCTAGAATTAATTCTCCGGGGAATGAAATTGCACCTTTTATTTTTGATGGCAGTTTGTATTTTTCGTCCGATGTGTTTTATGGACTTGGAGGAATGGATGTGTATAAATCACGAATCCAAAGTCGTGATTTGTATGGAATTCCTGTAAATCTTGGAGAAGGCATTAATTCTAAGGAAGATGACTTTGGCTTTATTATCAAACAGGAGAATGACGATTACGTAGGTTATTTGGCCTCCAATAGACCTGGCGGAAAGGGTGGCGACGATATCTATGCGTTTAGGATGGAAAGTCTACCTGGTCTAAAGACCTTTTCATTAAGGGGAAGCGTGGTTGATGCCTCCACAAGTTTAGGTATTGGTAAGGCGCAAATCAGACTTTTGGATGGACAGGGAAATCTTCTTAAGGAACTCTATAGTGCCGAAAATGGTAATTTTTCGGTAGAAATACCTTGGCATGAAGAAATAGTGGTCCAGTCAGGTAAGGGAGAGTTCTCAGCGTTTTCAAAATCCTATTCCGGCAAGGAATTGGAAGAGGTTCAAAAGAATCCATATACCATAGAATTACTACAATTGGAAGATTTGGTGGAAGAATCAGAAGGTAAACGGGTTATTAAACTAAAAAAGTTTTATTTCCCAAAAGGTAATAGCAACCTGACTTCCGAGATTTCCATGGAATTGGATAAAGTGGTAGAAGCTGTACAAAACTTTCCTGAAGTGAAGTTACGAATAGAGACCCATACGGATAGTAGAGGTAGCAATGCCAGTAACCGAGAGATTATCGCAGCAAAGGTCGGATGTCATTCGGGATTATTTGGTGAAAAAGGGAGTGTCTGCCGAAACTATTTTGGAATCTGTGGGATATGGCGAAGAGAACATTAAGAACAACTGCACCAATGGGGTGTATTGTTTGGACTTCCTTCATAAACAGAACGAAAGGACTTTGATCGAAGTGGTAAGTAACTAAAGGTTAACTTGTCAAGACACAATCCTCACATCCTTTTATTTTACCGTAGTAGGTACCTCGGTATTTATGCAAAGTCCTAAAGGGAACTCCAAACGCATATTTTTTGATGTAGGTTACATTTGTATATAGTACTCCCATCTTTTGGGTGTATCTCCTTTCCGATTTTGTTCTCCTTTTTATGGAAATTAGCTTCATGGTTTCTTTTGCATTTGTCCGATACAAAGGTCTTAAAATCAATGGCCAATTGCAAATATGCTTGGGAACTCCTATTATTAAAGGCCTCTTGGTGCTTTAAAAAATCACGATCCGTAAATAGTAAAGGGAGAAGAGAGAAAGAAAAAGGATTCCCAAATAAGTAAGCAATCTTAAAGATTTACCTGGTCTAAGATTTGGGATGATATCTTCGCTCATTACGTTTTTTAAATTCATATACCCAATGATGGGTGCTACAACAAAGGATACAAAAGTGGCTAGCGCCACCAAATTCCCCATATTCGCTGAAAATACCGAAATCACAATATAATTTATCAAAGCTAAGGCAAGGACCGTTATCGCAAAATTTAGTTTGGTTTGACGAGTGGTTCGTTTAGGAAACAATAGGTCCAAAATATCCAAACTGACTCGGCTTACCGCATCATGGGCTGTCATACAGGTACTGAACATGGTAGCAAAAGCCGAGACTGCTATAAATATATAAGCCCAAGGGCCGATATGGGTAGTGAACAATTGCACGACCTGATCCGCAAATTTTACTGAATTGTCACTTAATACCGTATTGGTGCCATACAGAGTAAACCAACCAATGAGCATGAAGAAAATGGCGAGAAGCCCTGTGAAAAAGTATCCAATATTAAATTCCTGCAACGATTCTTTCAGACTAGGTTTATCTTGGGTTTTCCATTTTTCAATACTCCAAAGACTCACCCAGCTGGAAGCCTCTACAGTTGTAGGCATCCATCCCATAAGCCCTATTAAAAATAAAATCCCTACTTCGTTAAAAATGGGAGTGGGTTCAAAACCATCATTTGGGGTAGTCCTTCCATTGAATAAAACCAATGCCGTGGTAACTATAAGTGCGATAAACAAAATGCTTACCACAAACTTTAGACTTATTTCCAGGAACTTATACTTACCAACAATCAATAGGGTACTTATAAAGATGAAGAGGCCAAGGGCAACTGTACCTATGGAAATACCTTGAATTTTAAAGAGATTTATGAAAAGGCCTGCCGTTACAGTATACAGAGCCGCCAATATCGTAAAGGTGGAAAAGAGCGTAATAAAGGCATAGAACCATAAATAGCCTTTTCCTCTGTTCAAATACCCTTCTATAAGGGTCTTGTTGGTTACACTTGTATAACGTACGCCAAATTCAAAAAATGGATATTTAAGTATATTGGCCAAGACTATGGGAATCACCATGATCCACCCATACTGGGCTCCAGCTTTTGTAGAAAGTACCAAATGGGAGGTGCCTATGGCCATACTGGCAAATAGCAAACCCGGCCCTAGGTTTTTGATTAAAATTCTAAATGCACCCATTGGTAAATTGAACCCTAAATTATTCGAAGACTAATGTAATCATTCAATTTTAATTTTGTCACCGGAAAATTTTGGTCCGGTGTTTATGACCAAATCAATAAAAACCTTTACACGGGCAAAGTACTCTCTTAGTTGAACTTTCAAACCAGATTCTAGGGAAATGTCCTCAGCATTATACCCAATGGCATTTAAATCGTTCTTATGGGCAAGATATATGGCTCTTTCATTGTGGAATTTCTGTGAAACCACAGTAACTTCATTAAGACCAAAAACCTCTTTTGCCCTGACCATGGAATCCAAGGTTCGGAAACCTGCATAGTCTAGGAATATTTTTTCCGAAGGTATTCCTGCATCCACTAGGTCGTTCTTAATGGTAGTAGGTTCATTATAATATACACTGCCGTTATCACCACTAACCAAAATAAATTCGATTTTTTTGGCCTTAAACAGCGCAACAATGGCATTAATTCTATTTTCGTAATACGGATTGGAACCACCACCTTTGATATTCTTGGCAGTACCCAATATCATGCCCACTTTGTTATTTGGAATATCAGTTAGTGAATTGTAAGTTTTGTCGGTTGCAAACGAATTTATAACTGCATTGCAAATTACCAATGATATCAAAACCAGGCTAAAAAGTACAATCAGTAATTGAATAAATTTCTTGCGCACCACCATTTAATTATTTGAAAATCCAATAGAATTCTCAATACATCAAAAATAATCAAACTTTTAATGCTTCTAATATGGCCTGCTTTTCAAATTTGAATCTTTTGAAGTGAAATTGAAGGAAAAGTATATATTGCCAAGTAATTGTTGTTGAATGACCTTTCAGTTATGAAAATCAATGCGTGAAAATCTTTTTTCAAATATGAGTAAAAGTATACTTTTTCTGTTTTTAGTTGTTTCGAGTTATTGCATGACCATAAATGCCCAACAGGGTTATAAATTATGGATGGATTATTCCAATTCTGCCGGAGGAACCAAGGATGATTTAAAATATTTGGCAAACTCGGTTTTTATAGAAGAAGGAAGTGATATTCTTCAATCGGCAAAAAATGAGATCAATATGGGTCTATCTCGGATTATTGAACCAAAAATTGAATTTTTCGGATGCCATGATGAAGGATAATTCCTTGGTTGTTGCAAAGGTTTCCAGTTTAAATGAGGGATGGTCGTTGAAATTGGGTCTTGATTCGGAAAAGCTTGGTAAGGAAGGTTTCTATATTAAGACCATTGATGGTTCAGTTTTGGTTACCGCAAATACGGACATTGGGTTATTATATGGTGTTTTTAGGCTATTGCAGTCCATTCAGGCTGGGCACGATTTAAAGGATTTTCAAATGCTTGATACGCCTACTGTAGACTTGCGGATGTTGAACCATTGGGACAATTTGGATAGGACTGTAGAACGCGGTTATGCCGGTTTCTCATTATGGAACTGGCAAAAGTTACCGGAGTATATCGACCAGCGATATATTGACTATGCGAGGGCCAATGCCTCTATCGGAATAAACGGTACATCGCTAACTAATGTCAACGCCAATGCCTTAGTGCTAACTCCAATGTATTTAGAAAAAGCAGCTGCTTTGGCCAATGTTTTCAGAAAATATGGTATCAAGGTATATCTTACTGCTAGGTTTTCTGCTCCCATGGAAATCGGTGGACTCGAAACTGCAGACCCTTTGAATGCCGATGTGCAAAATTGGTGGATTCAAAAGACAAGGGAAATTTACAAATGGATTCCGGATTTTGGTGGTTTTTTGGTAAAGGCCAATTCAGAAGGTCAACCGGGCCCCCGTAATTACGGTAGAACCCATGTAGATGGTGCCAATATGTTGGCAAAAGCCGTGGAGCCTTACGGAGGTGTGGTGATTTGGAGGGCCTTTGTGTATTCCGAAGAGGATGAAACGGATAGAGCGAAACAGGCATATTCCGAATTTGTTCCCTATGATGGGAAGTTCATGGACAATGTGTTGGTTCAAGTTAAAAACGATCCGATAGATTTTCAGCCTCGGGAACCCTTTCATCCCATGTTTGGTGCCATGCCTGAAACACCTTTGATGATGGAGTTTCAGATTACCCAGGAATATTTAGGCTTTAGTTCTCATTTGGTTTTTTTGCCAAAATTATTTGAAGAGGTTTTGCAATCGGACACCTATGTGCAAGGGAAGGGCTCCACCGTCGCTAAAGTTGTGGATGGTTCCCTGCATGATAAAAGCATTTCCGGTATGGCTGGAGTTTCCAATATAGGAAATGATTTAAATTGGACCGGCCATCCCTTTGCCCAGGCAAATTGGTTCGGTTTTGGCCGCTTGGCTTGGAACCCGGAGGCCAAAGCCTCGGATATTGCGGAGGAATGGATTAAACTCACATACTCCCAAAATCAGGAATTAATCGACTTGTTAAAACCGATGCTATTAGACTCCAGGGAAGCCGTGGTTAATTATATGAACCCCTTGGGACTGCACCATCTGTTTGACACCGGCCATCATTACGGATCGGGGCCATGGGTTAATAATCCGGGTAGGCCGGATTGGAACCCAACCTATTATCATAATGCAGATGCCAACGGTATTGGATTCGATAGAACTACAACGGGCAGTAATGCCCTAGAACAGTACTCCAAGGAGTTGGCCGAGACATTCGGGAACTTACGAACATGTCCAGAAGAATATTTGTTGTGGTTTCATCATTTACCTTGGGACTATACTCTTAACAATGGAAATACACTTTGGGATGGACTCGCATTGAAATATCAGGAAGGAGTGGAACAGGTTTCTGAAATGATTGCTACTTGGGAAAACGCTCGTAATATTATAGCGGATAATCAATACAAAGAGGTTAAAATGTTATTGGATATTCAATTAAAGGAGGCAAAGTGGTGGCGCGATGCCTCCTTATTATATTTTCAAACATTTTCCGGTAAGGAATTGCCGGATGGAGTACCGAAACCCAAGAAAGACCTGGAGTACTATAAATCCCTAAAATTTCCGTTTGCGCCGGGTATTCGGCCTCAGTGGGATTAAAGAAAGTAAATATTAATTATTGCCGTAAGCATTGTCCAAAAACTCATACCGGGCATCAGTCTTCGCGTCAATCAATTTACTCTCCGTATCTATGACCATTACGGGTGGAGTATCATCCTTTCCAGTGGCAGCATCCCACTGGGGCAGACCTTCGCCATTGGGGTTGCCGGTTTTTATAAAGTTCGCAAAGTAATTCTGCATATCGGCGGAAACCTTAAAATCATCGGCGGTGCATGCATAGTCATCCACCAAATGCAAGTTGCCCATACAATACTCAATTTCACAGGCATGGGGTGCACCCACTGGTTTTGGTGCCGGTGGGGCATCCTCACCTCTTTCTACGGTACCGCCTGCCAAACCACTGGCTCTAGTATTGTCAACCAACGGTGGTCTAAGTTTGCTATATAGATAACGATACACCGGTTGGTCGCTATTTTTTCTGTGTAAATCGAACCATTTCCATGTACTATAGGATATAAAACGATCGGAAGCCAAAGCTGTGGCCGAAAGCTCTATCTCTTTTTCTGAATCGGAGGGATAAAGCTCCAATACCTTTTCAAAATCCTTTGGATAGGCCTCCTTTACTTTGTTCGTATAATTTTCAGTAGTGTACGATCCTTGGGTAAAGGCCATACCTGGTATCTCTGCAGAATTCCAACCCAGCAATAGTGGAACCATGGCTTGTTCTTTATTTTCAAAGATTTGCGGGAGGGTTTTAGGAAGAAAATAACCATCAAGCACCGCTGGAAAGCCAAATCTTTGGGATTCATTATAAAGCTCGTATACTTCTCGGGTACTCAAGCTGCGTAATTCCGCCAAGGTAGGATATCCAATTTTTTTAGCAAACTCAAGTCCAGTTTTTTCAGCTTCTTCCAGTGATACAGGACCCATGGTGGGATGTATACTTGCGCCACTCTCACCTATAGCCCCATGAATTAAATTTTTAGAAAGGGGAGAGGCCATTTGTTGGCTTACTCCTATAGATCCTGCGGATTCCCCCGCAATGGTCACATGATTAGGGTCTCCACCAAATGCTGCTATGTTTTTTTGCACCCATTTGAGGGCTGCATTCCGGTCTAAAAGACCATAGTTTCCCGAGGCTTTGTAATCGGCTTCCGCACTAAGTTACGGATGGGCAAGAAAACCAAAAATATTGAGACGGTAATTAGTAGTAACCACGACAATACCTTTCTTAGCCATGCTTTCACCATCATAGCGAGGTTCTGATGCATCTCCAGCTACGTTGCCACCACCATAAAAATAGACCAATACCGGTAAGTTTTTAGTATCTCTTTTGGCAGGAGTCCACACATTTAAATAGAGACAATCTTCGCTTACCCCGTTGGAACGGGATTTCATATCCCCAAAGACCATGGTCTGCATCGGCCTAGAGACCAAAAGCTTTTGTTTCCTTAACACCTTCCCAGTTTTGAACAGGTTGAGGCGCTTTCCATCGTAGGTCTCCAACAGGAGGTTGGGCGAAGGGGATACCGAAATAGCGTTGTATTCCGGAATGGGTATCATAATTTCCCTCAATGATTCCGTTTTCTATCGATACTTGAACTGGGAATGAGTTTGTTTCTTGGGCCATAAGTGAATTTATAGACGCAAACACTACGAAAAGTGATAAGATATGTTTTTGCATGATTCTAATTTTTCTATTGTCTCAGTATGATACAATAATACATCGTTTTTTTGAGAACTCTATGACATTCATAATAAATAATAATCAAAAATGCTTATGTGGCAATGTTTTTATATATAAAATGATAAAACAGAAAGAAGTGCTTATTCTTTCCCTTTTAAATGTCCAATTTTTTAACTTCTTAGATAGTTCTTTGTGTCCTCTTACTGAGTATTAAAAATAAAATGCCACAACAAATCCAAGCAGGTAGGGTTACAAAAGATAGGAAGATATCAAACTGAACGGAGACAAAATAAAATACCGCAAAACTTATGGCCCATGCCAGTAACACCGATTTATTAAACTGCAAATTGGCTTTTTCCGCATAATCCTGGACAATTCCCATTTTCTTATGAAAGAAGTGCTCAAAGACGATGATGGCTCCAACCGGCGCTAAGACAAACCCGTAAAACGCTACAAAATCCAATAGTTTCATGGCGAATGCAGGAAATAAGCCAGCTAGCGTCGCAACCGTACCGGCCAATATAGTCACCCAAAATGTAGATGTCTTGGGCATTATTGCCTGAAATGCCAATCCGGCCCGGTAAATGGTAGGGTTGGCCGTCGTCCATCCGGCAAGTACTACGGCTATGATTCCAAATACCCCAATGGCATTGTATGCCAAGGGACCTGGTGCGACGGAAGGTGCTTCGCCCATATTCAGTAAGTTTTGTGCTTACGGAGTCCTAATGTAGACCGCATAAAGAAGTGCTGCGGCAATCCAAGCCATATAATGACCAACGTACATACCAGCAGCCGAGGTCCATCCTGAACTTGCCTTTTTTGCATAGCGGAAAACGGAAAGGTCGGACATACCTATGTGCATGGCTGCATTCGCAAACCAGGACCAAAAGAATACATGCCGAGAAAGTATATTTGATTTGGCCGGGAAATGGGTCACCGCCATCGCCCCATATATTCCAAAAATCAGAAAAACTTTGTACACCCAATTGCTGAAGTGCAACAAAACCACACACTAAAAATGCGAGGACAATTACGGGTGACATCCAGTTTGCGGCTCTTGAAACCATTTCGTATCCTTTGGAAGCGATTAAGGAGATAACGGCCCCAATAATCAATACGATAACAATCCAGGTGATACCATTTGGCATTGTGTCTGTAAGTTTTGGCATTTCCATATCAAAGGGGATGCCGACGGCAGTAGCGGAAACTGTAATCATAGACCCGGCCAAAAAGCAGAAAAGAATTCCGTTGGCCAAATTGTAGGCAATGACCAGTTTTTTTCCACAGATTTTTTCTAGCTGATAGTAGAGGGTCAATCTTCTTTTAACTGCTATTTCCGAAGTAAGGAATCGCCAACTCAACACGGCCATTAGGTTGCCCAATAACAAACCAATGATCAGGTCAAAGGCACTAACTCCAGTAGTGAGAAATAGTGGGCCAATTACAAATTCGGTTCCTGCGGCGTGCTCCCCAGCATACATGCCCAAGAAACTTTTCCAGCTTTTTAATTTGGATTGAGGTACGGGTTCCCTTTCAAATTCACCGCCAGCGATTTCCTCAATTTCTTCCTCAATGTTGAACTGACTCATAAAGTATTGTTTAAGTTGGTTATTGTTTAATGAGATGGTTGGGTAAATCCTCAACCTTTTCACAGCATAACTGATCCATTACCTGTTGAAATTGGGTTTTGAGCATGCCTATGGTATGATCTCCACCTTTTGGACCCAGTGCACCTACGCCGTACATAAAGGAACGTCCCATGAAGGTGAATTTAGCACCACTGGCCATGACACGTGCGATATCCGATCCTGAACGTAGGCCGCTATCCAGCATGATTTCTATTTGGTTACCATATTTGTCGGCAACGCCCTGTAGGGTACCAATGGTGGATTGTGCGGCATCCAATTGCCTTCCACCATGATTGGAAAGGATGATTCCATCAAAGCCCATTTTAATGGCATCTTGGGTATCCTGCTCCGAGGCCACACCTTTCAATACCAATTTGCCCTTCCATTTGTCCCGTATGGGTTTTATTTTTTCGGCATTGAGTCGACCGGAAAAGGTCTTGTCCATAAAAGCCCCTAATTGTTTTAAATTCAGCCCTTCCGGCGTATATGGTTTTAAGTTTTCGAATGTGGGTTGTCCGTATTTTAAGGTATTGAATGCCCAAGTAGGTTTTCCCAAAATTTGTAGGATATTGGCGATGGACATTTTTGGAGGTAGGGCAAGTCCGTTCTTAAAATCACGGGGCCTGAACCCAAATGTGGGAACATCACAGAGTAATACCAAAACTGGGCAACCTGCCGCTTGTGCCCTATTAATGATATCGTCCCTTATGGCATCATCTACGGGGTTGTATAACTGAAACCAGGCATTACCTTCGGTCAACTCACTCGCTCTTTCAATGTTCATCGTAGTTACCGTACTTAAAATGAAGGGAATGTTGTGTTTGAAAGCTGCTTTTGCCAAAATGGCTGGTGAGTTGGGCCACATCAAACCCTGTAATCCCACTGGAGCAATCCCAAAAGGTGCGTCGAATTCCATTCCCAACACCTTGGTCTTGGTGGAGCTGGTACCATAATTTTGTAAATATCCGGGTTCTAACTGCACCTCCCGGATATCGTTGGTATTTCTTGCCAAACTTACATCCTCGTTACAGCCTCCGTCCAAATATTCAAAGGCAAACCTAGGGATCCTAAATTTAGCTTTGTTTCTTAAATCGTCTACCGAGGGATAATTTGAGTCAAAATTTTTGGCCATTGCTTTTTATTTGGTAATAAAAGGTACGTGTTTTTTTAACGAGTAATTATTCTTTAAAAACTTGGAATTTAATTTCACATCAGAAATGGCGATGGCTGCTCCCAAAGCTGATCCTAAGGAGGAATCCGTTGTTCTGAGTTTCATATCTTTTAAGGCATCGGATAACAACTGAATATAAATTTCATTATCACTGAATCCACCATCGATATATAGTCTTTTGATACTCATAGCCCCTTGGGCCATTTTTATACTTTTCACTTGCAGTTCCACCAATTCCATCATCAATTGGTGGTAGGCCTCTTCAAAAGTATCATAGTTAAGTACGGTTCTAGTAGGCATTTCAGGACTGTTTAAAGCCTTCCATGAAAACCTGTGCTGAAAATCCTTTTTTAACTTCAGATATAATTCCATATCAAATGCAACCGAGGTGTGATAATCTTCGGAAACTTGGTAATGCTCCGATAGGATTTTAATCTGATGACTATACTCGTTTCCTAAAAACAATCGGGTGGATTTCACTGGCTTTCCATTGATCCGCATATAATTGATGCAATCCTGCTTTACTTCAGTTTTAGATAATACGCCATTTTCAAATGGGTTTAAGGTAATACTCCATGTGCCTGTAGAAACCAATACAAACTTCTTCTCTATACTACGAACATAAGGGAGCAAAGCTGCAGAACTATCATGGATGCCTACACCAATTTTAATTCGTTTTCCATTATAGTTCATATTGATACTGGTCTCCGTGGAAACGATAGGAGGGAATATTTTATGAAGACCTTCTGCATAAACCCAAGAGTGATAGTCTTTTTTAGAATAATCCCATAAAGCTGTATGGCAACCAATACTGGTATATTCGCTTAGTGGAATTCCGGTAAAAACGTAACTGATATACTGAGGAAGATGTAGAGAGTATCTAATTTTTTTAAAAAGGTCCGGTTTTTTGGTTTTCAGCCAATACAATTGCATCCCGGAATTCAGCATCCCTGAATTTGTGGATCCGGTAATGGCTGCAAATTCATCTTCTGGACTGTATTTTTCAAAAAACGATTCAATAATCTCGTTTTCCAAGGGTTTGGTGTAATTATACAAAGGGGTAAGCACTTCCCCATTTTCGTCCAAATGCACCAAACTGGCGCCATAGGTTGAGAAATTTATGGCGATTACATTGAACTTCCCTTCGTTAAGTATGCTGTCAAAAACATTTTTTAGCCATTTTTGAAGTGCAGGTAAGTTTTCCGTAGGATGACCGTCCTCATCTTCTATGGTATCGAACGAAGTATATTCCCGGTACACCTCCTGAAAATTGGCGTCGAAAAGGAAAAACTTTTTATTGGTCTTACCAATGTCAAATATGGCCGTTACGTTCTGCATAACTTAAAGTCCCGATGCTACCGAATGAAGACCTCTTTCTTTTATCAATGTTTCCCTTACTTTTAGGTTTCGATAGGTCTGAATAGGTGAGAGGGCTCCTCCTCGTGCCAATCGGGCTTTTTCCAATAAGGGTCTTACATCGATCCGATAGGCAGATTGTATAATTTCTTGGCAAAGTGCCACATCATGCGCTGCTTGGGCTTCCCTTAATTTATTCTGATCGATAAGCATTGCTTTGGCATATGCTTCCTGAATGGCTTCCAATGATTGTATCAAGTCCTCTAGCGGATCTTTGATATTATGGCTTGCATCGATCATCCAAGCCGGATAGGGATTTTGGGGATTGTGCTGCATTCCTTGAACCAGTTCATTGAAGATAAGGAAAAGGGCATAAGGCTTAATGGAGCCTACGGTAAGATCATCATCCCCATATTTACTATCGTTAAAGTGAAAACCTCCCAATTTTCCCTTGAGCATGAGCGTCGCAACGATCTGTTCAATATTGGTATTGGGCAGGTGATGCCCCAAATCCACCAAGGTATACGCCCTATCGCCACAAGCATTGGCCAACATAAACGAAGTACCCCAGTCCTGAATTACTGTGCTGTAGAAGTTGGGCTCATAAGGTTTGTATTCAATGAAAAGGCTCCAATCTTCGGGCATGGAATTGTAAATCTTTTTTAAGCTATCCTCCGTATGTTGAAGTGCGGATTGAAAGTTGCCCTGTCCCGGGAAATTGATACCATCAGCTAACCAAACCGTTAGGCTTTTGGAACCTAGTTTCTCCCCAATTTTGATGACATCTATATTATGTTGTACTGCTTGGTCCCTTGCCGCATCGCTCGTATTACTTAATGAACCATATCTGTAACTTTCCTTGGCATCTTTTTGATCTTGAAAAGTGTTTGAATTTACAGCATCGAAGATAAGGTCGTGTTGGGCTGCTTTTTGTTTGATGGCTTCATAGTCTGTTGGTATGTCCCAAGGAATATGAAGCGAGATGGCCCCAGCGGTTTGCGTCAACGAGTGGATGACTCCTACATCGTCCATCTTTTGTTCCAAAGTACCTGGCTCTCCACCATAGGAAAAACGGCCAAAGCGCGTTCCTCCTGCACCCAAGGCCCAGCTGGGAATGGCCACTTGGAAGTTGGCCAGTTTATTTACAAGATCATCTACATTAATTTCTGATTTTGCCAAAGAATTGGCCAAAAAATCAAATTTATCTTGATGGTCTTGAAGTGATTTTTGATTATCCGATGCTATATCTGATTTGTTTACTATCATACCTTTCATTAAATAGAGAAATTCCACAAGCATTATGCTTGTGGAGATTTCCCTCAACTTAAAATTAACACGATTATCTTACAAATGCATTGGCCATACCCCCATCAACATTGATAATGTTTCCAGTGGATTTGTCCAATATGCCGACTAGGGCAAAAACCCCATTGGCAATGTCCTCCGGGTAGATAATTTCATTGAGTAGGTTTCTTTTGGCATAATGTGCGGGAAGTTCGTCTACTGTAATACCATAGGCCTTGGCGCGTCCTTGCGCCCATTCACCTTCCCATATTTTGCTACCAACAATTACACCATCCGGATTCACGACATTTACCCTAATCTTATCGGAGGCCAATTCTGCCGCCAGTAATCTAGACATGTGTTGTTGTGCTGCTTTGGCGGTTCCATATCCAACATTGTTGGGGCCTGAAACCAATCCATTTTTACTTGCTATATTGATGATATCCCCACCTAGTCCTTGCTGTCTCATGATGGCTACCCCTTGTTTGGCCAATTCAAATTGACCTTTCACCAATACATTTTGAAGGAGGTCCCAATCTTTTTCGGTCGTTTCGGTCAAGGGTTTTGAAATTGCCAAGCCAGCGCTATGAATAACGATGTCTATTCCTCCAAACTCCAAACAGGCTTTTTTATAGGCATCTTCAATGGATTCCGTTTTGGTTACATCGCACACCGCATAACTAGCGACATCTCTTGGATACGTTTCTACAGCTTCCTGTAAACGATCTTCGGCAATATCACTTAGAATTACATTGGCGCCTTCTTGGGCCAATTTATCGGCGATTGCCTTGCCTATTCCTCCACCCGCACCGGTAACTAGAGCTACTTTTCTTGAAAGTGGCTTTTCCTTGGGCATACGCTGTAATTTAGCCTCTTCCAACAACCAATACTCAATGTCAAATGCTTCCTGTCTTGGTAGTGATGTATATTCCGTTATTGCCTCTGCACCTCGCATGACGTTAATGGCGTTTACATAAAATTCATTGGCGACCCTAGTAGTCTGCTTGTTTTTGGCAAAACTGAACATGCCCACTCCCGGGTAAATGATTATGACCGGATTAGGGTCCCGCATGGCCGGACTATTAGGCCGTTTGCAATTTTCGTAGTACTCCTTGTATTCCTCACGATATTTTTCGAAGGCAGGTTCCAATTTTTTCAATAATGCATCGGAATCGTTCGTGTCTTCGTTCACATCCAAATCCAGCACCAAAGGTTGGATTTTCGTTCTCAAGAAATGATCGGGGCAGGAGGTACCCATGGGTGCCAATCGTTCCAAGTCGTTACTATTGATGTATTCTAGAACAACATCACTATCGTTAAAGTGACCAATCATTCTAGCTTCGGAAGAACAAAGTCCTCTTAATAAAGGCATTAATTGTGCTGCTTTTTCTTTTCGTTCTTTTTCGGGTAATGAGGTTACTTTTTGTCCGCCGAAAACACTTCCATTTTCCTTGATTTTCTTTTCGATAAATTCAGAGGCCATTTCTATTACTTCCAAGCTATTCATGTAACATTCGTAGGAAGTATCGCCCCAAGTGAACAATCCATGGCTACCCAATACAATACCACGAATGCCTGGGTTATCGTTCAAACATTTTTCCAACTGAAGACCCAGGTCAAAACCAGGTCGTTGCCATGGTACCCATCCCATGGTATCTCCCCAAATTTCTTTCGTAACTTTTTCGCTATCCTTTGCGGCCGCCACAGCAATGAGGGCATCCGGGTGCAAGTGATCTATGTGTTTAAAGGGGAGTAGCCCATGCAAGGGGGTGTCAATAGAAGGTGCCCTGCTATCCAAATCATAAATACAATGATTGAAGAGTCCAACCATGCGGTCTTCATCATCCAGTCCGCCATATACGTTTTTAAGATTGCGCAGTCTTTCGGTATATAAACCTGCAATTCCAGCTCTTGTTAAGGTGCCGATATCACCACCTGAACCTTTGATCCACATGACTTCAACATCTTCATTGGTTAAGGGGTCTTTTTCTATCGTTTTGCAACTTGTATTACCACCTCCGTAATTGGTAATTCGTAGATCGGCACCCAAAATATTGGATCTATAAAGGAACAATTCCACTTGATTGTCTCCCAATGCAGCTGCTTTTTCTTCATCCCATAGGTAGTCTACATATTTAAACTTTTTCGTACTTGTAATCATTGGATGTGTTTTTATATGAATAGCTTATTTTTTATTAAGAATTTTAATTTCAACAGGGCCCAATAGGCCTGAGGTCGGTAAAGGTTCATCACCTTGATAAAAGGGCATGGTTGTAAAGGTTATTCTTTCCTCCGGTTTCTTTTTGGCATCGCCGATCAAACGGTTGACCCAAGTGTTCGTTACTTTTATTTCCAATTTATTTTCTCCTGACTTTAAGGCTTCATTGGCATTGAAAACAAAAGGTGTTTTCCAAACGGCACCCAAGTTTTGCCCATTTAGAGTCACTTCCGCTATATTTTTTACGTCCCCTAGGTCAATCTGATAATTACCCCCCTCTTGGATTTCTGACAGGTCAAACGAATTCGTGTAGGTGGCAGTCCCGGAAAAATAGTTAATGGTTTCATCCGGGTTCTCTGTCCAGCTTAGTAAACTTTCAAAAGTGACATTTGAGGGTGCACCCCTATTTTCCTGAAATGAAACTTCCCAAGGACCTTCAATGGTAGCAATTGTTTGTTTGGCCATCTCTCGGCACTGCAAATGATTCCGTTTCTGCTTCTTCTATAAATAGAATAAAGAATGCATCCCAGGAATCAAAGGAAAGGTCTAGACTAGTTCTGCCATCTCTTATGGAATAGGAAACATCTGAAATTTCACCGGTTTGAGGGTTCCATTTTTGTGGTTTTTTACCTTGTACTCGAAAGGATACATTGGCCGTAGTAGCATCCACACTTCTATTATTTAACCAATAAATATGGTCATCTCCTTTCTTGCGATGTCTAAAAAGGATTTTATGCTCGGTTCCCGTAACGTCAACATCTTTGGCCACATCAAGGCTAATGTCTTCACCCACATTTGGTTTTGCCCAAATCTCATCCGCCAACGAAGCAAATGCTTCAGAATCGTCAGTTAAACTTGGCGAATCCAACGGTTTGGCACCTTTAATCCTAACACCTGCGTCTGCTAGTTCCTTTACTTTTTGAAGGGTTGATAAAGTCATTCTTTGTGTTCCTTCGTCTAATTGCAGGAGTTCATAGGTCACTCCGCTTTTGGCCTCTAAGGTTCCATTTTCAGCTGAGATGGCTTCCTTTAGAATGGTTGCACTGGTAAAGTCGAATTCATGTCCCTTTGGAATATCAGGGAGGCTCTCTGTACTGATAAGGGTAACGTTATCATTTTCACCGTAGAGATAAAGAATATCGGCTACGTTTTGTCCTTGCTGCAATAAATAGGAACTGCGGGATAAGTAATCGACCCAAGATTTTGCACCCGCTCCCGACCAAGTTTCCTGACGCCCAAAATATTGTCCAAAAGGGCCCAGTGAAAATCCGGGCATTTTGTCGTCCAAAGGCTGATGTACAGAGGTGTGGATAACATATCGGTTGAGTCCGGACGCTAATTCCAAATCAGCCGTACGTTTGAGTTTTTCTCGGATGCCATGAAAACGCATTTTGTATGGACGTCATGGATTCTGCAGCTACATAAGGTTTACCATAAATATTTGCTACAGATGCCGCTTCCCTTATATCCGCCTCGCTGCGTACTTCCTCATCCGGTCCTGGTGCTAGACCCCCGGGGGTCACATGGCACTCATTGGAATGTCGGCATTTCGTTTTACGTCCATACCGTCAGCCAAATAAATTCTACCACCTTCGTGCGATTCGGTATAGCGTTTCATACCTCTTTTGTGTAGCTCTTCACCAATGATGTCATAGTGATAATCAGAAATCATTTCCCCGATGGTTTTTCTAAAGTCCCATAAGAACTTCTCGGATTGGTACAGGTCACCCACAATATGACCTGTCAATACTGGAATGTATGGAGTCATTGTATACCCCCTACGATGTTCAAATTCGGCCATCATATTGTGGGTCAATTCATATGGCCCGCTTCGTAACTGTCCGAGAATAATATATCCCAATCCATTTTCACCCATTTTTCCACCAGTGGCGTCCTTATACATATCCAAATAGGTGTTGATGTATCGTCTCACTGCGTCCGGGTCTAGTTTGTCCACTTCCAGTCCGGTAGCCTCAGGAGAAGCAGGGTGGTTTTCCCTTCCCGTTAGGCTATACCCTAGACGAATGATTTTCCAAGTTCCTTGGGGTACTTCCCATTGTAAGTTCCCATCCGAATCCATTTTTTCTGTTAAGTCCACAACCTGATTGGGGTCTACACCGAGACATTTTAGTGTCTTGTAATAACGGTTTTTCCCTCCAAGCGGCAAAACCGGCTTTTTGTTCAAATAGCGGTAATCGGGGCGTAGAAAATAAATTGAATTCTGCAACTTGTATCCCGTCCGGTTCACTCGGTGCCGGAGCACCGAATAAAGCTCCTATACCCGATGGGGCAGAGGGTAGGGTCTCAATGGCAAATCGCCAATATTTTGATGTGGTTTCGGGAAACTTCCGGTTGTCTGAGGTACCAAGGTTCCGGGTATATCGGTCACTTTTGTAAAATTCTGTCCGTCGTTACTAACCCAAAGGCTGCGATTGTTTGGACTTCCTTGAAATTGTTCCAATTCACTGTGATAGGCTCCAGTTACCGAGTAGGCACTAAAAGCTATCGGTGAATCAAACTCATACTGAATCCACATGTTTTCGCCAACACTGGATGGGGGCAAATAGGTGCTACTGTCCAAGTCGCCGTCGGTCAATTCCGAGAGATTGAATATCCCTCTTGAAGAGGTCACTTTTGGATTTAAGTTCTTTAAGTTTTTGGGAGTTTCATCCATTTTAAATGCGACGATTGCTGCATCTTCATAGAATTCCGGAAGCTCCCGCAATTCTTCCTTCATCCTTATTCCTTCTCCGGCTTGTACATTTTGAAAGGCCCCAGTTTGCTTCGGAGGAGCAGGTAGGGCTCCATTGAATGTTTGGTTACCCTCCAACACCAATTCCGACCATACGTATTTCTTCATACCATCTTTGGGCTCTACCCATGAATCACCGGTAACGCTCCATCCCGGAGAACCTGCAATGGCCATTTCCAAATTAAGGCTGTCGGCTAAGTCCGTGGTAAACTTGAAAGCATCTTTCCAGTCAGGTTCCATAAAAACCAACTTCTTTTCCACTACAATAGGGGTAAATAAATTGGCATCAAAATTCTGAAATCCACCTATGCCCGTGCGAGACATCCACTCTAAATCCTTTCGAATACCCTCCTTGGTTACGTTGCCGTTCATCCAATGCCACCAAACCCTAGGTTTGGCCTCATTAGGTGGATTTTGAAAGTTCTTGACCAAAACGTCTTCATCGAACTTTTCAAGTGTTGCATTCTCGGTACAGGATACTATAAATAATCCGATCATGAAACTAATAAGAATATGGGTTTTTGAGGTCATTTTTAGGTATGTGTTACAGAGTTGCAAGGTTACTTATTTAATCATTGATTTCTGTTCTGCACTGTTCTGTTGTAAACATTTCAATGGTCTACAAAGACTTCCTTAAAATAACATAAAAGGGATTCTCTTTTTGCTGTTTTTGTTTATTGATGACCAATTTGGCGGCCTCCTTTCCCAATTGTTCAAAATTGGTTGAGATTACCGTAATGCCATCCGGAAGAATTTCCTTTAAGGGAGTATCATTGTAAGAAATAATACCCACTTCTTTACCGAGGACAAAATGGGTTTCCTTTATTTTTTTTATGAGAATTACCAAGTCATTTTCCATAAGATTTATATAGGCGGTATCTTTTTCTATAATCTCGTTCTCTATTTCCTCTACAATCTGAAAATCGTAGGCATATTGACCACAGAATTTTATAAACCCGTTTTTTATTTCGATGGGGTGGTAGGTTCTTTTACGTAGTAACAATTTAATCTGTTTGTATTTTTTTAGTTGGGGATTCAATTCTGCCAAAGCTTCATAGATATTCTTTTCAAAATCCTGATAGATACAACCCACCGAGGCACCTAATTGATCTACTCTTTTATCCAGGATGAGCAGCTTCTCTTTTGGAATTTGGGTCTTGATAAAATTGATGAGGTCCTCACCACCTTCCTCAAAATGGCATATAATCGCATAATGGGTATAGTCCCTGGCTTTACTGGCCTCAATAAGATTTTTAAACTGCCTATAATTATTGTCGTAAATGAAGAAGTCAATGGTAGCATTGTCGCCCAACTCTTTGGCAAAGGCGTCGTAGATAATTTTTTTGTGCGCACTTAATTTGTTGAACAGAAGAAACACTTTGGCCTTTAGAACCAAATCATCCTTCTTTATGTAATAGCCTTTACCAGGAACCGATTCTATCAATTCCATTTTTTTTAGGTAATCGTAGGCCCTTACTATGGTATCCCTCGATATATCAAACTCTATCAATAGCTCATTTACAGAGGGTAGTTTATCATTTTTTTTGATGTCGCCGTTTTCAATGGCCGAGAAAAGAGAATTGATAATCTGCTTGTACTTTGGAACTTTGGAATCTTCAATAATGTCGATAAGATGCAACATAGGGGTACAATTGTTTTTCGAAGATACTAAATTAAGAAAGTGATAATTTTTTAACTTTTATACAATGAAGCTAACAGTACATAACGGTTATTGTCAAATAAAAAAATATATTCGAATGGTGGCTCTGTAAAAAGAGTGGCCAAGTAATTTAAAGTACTTAAAATGAGATATAACATGCTTAAAAGAACACTATTTCCTATTGTCCTATTGTTAACTTGTGTTTTTACGAACGCCCAAACTCCTACCAAAGAGCTCACAGTGGAATATTTACCCACCCCCTTGGGTATCGATGTAGAGATTCCTCGGTTTGGGTGGCAAATGGAAACGAAACAAAACGAAATTGGTCAATTTCAAAAGGGATATCAGATACAGGTACGTTCAGAAGGCGGTGAGTTGGTGCGGGATAGTAGAAGAGTCAATAGCGATAGTTCGCTGGCAATACCTTACGAAGGACAAAAATTACAACCAAGGACCGAGATATACATGGAACCTCTCAATATGGGATCAGGATGATAACGTTTCTACCAATGCTTCATGGTTCGAAACTGGCTTGATGGATCCTGATCCAAATTCCAGTGAGTGGAACAATGCCCAGTGGATCGGGGGAGGGGACGAAGATTTGGTACTGTACTCCCATTATTTGTCCGTCTTTAAGTTGGAATATGGGATGCAGTTGAATCAAAAATCCAAAAGTACCAAAGCCTCTTTTGTGTTTGGGGCCAATGATCGGCGTCTAATGGACAAGGACAAGAATATTCAAGGGGTAGCTTCGGGAAAGGACGAGAGTTATATTCGTTTTGAATTGGATATTTCTGAAGTGGACGGTTCTGAATCCGGCTTGGCAAAATTCAATGTATATCGTGTAGGATATGCTCCTGAAGATAGTGATGAAATGCCATTTCGCAGTTATGATATTCCATTAAACTTGATCAATCAGGAAAACAAGTATCAAAACCATACTTTTCATATGGCTTGTAATTTTGGCCTGTTTGAGGTTTTTTTGGACGGATGGGAGCCTGCTAATAAAATTTCGGGCAATGACGATACCAATCCACCACCTAGGGGTCGGGTTGGTTTTAATCTAAATCCTGTCGGAAAGGGGAATGACTATATTAGTTTTCCAATGGTGGCGGATATCGGCTTTTATGTAGGAGAAGGTCAACAGGCCTATTTTTCAAATCTCCAAATTAAAAACTTTAGGACGCCATCAAACGCATTGTTTTCAGAGGGTTTAGCGGATACCGATTCGTACAACGGTATTTTTAAAGGAAGCTATGGAAAATAATACCGATCTCGTTTTAAAGCCAAATGGCTTATCCATTTCGGGAGAAAAGGAAGGAAATTTGATTGTGGCCGACCCAAGCAGAAATTCCGCGCCTATGCTTAGAACCACCTTCGATATAGCGGATAAAAAAGTAGCCAAGGCAAGATTGTATGTGACGGCAAGAGGCATTTATGAAATATACCTAAACGGTGAACGGGTAGGAAATGACTATTTCAATCCCGGGTTGACACAATACAATAAGACCCACATGTATCAGACCTATGATGTGACCGAAAGGGTAGGTAAGGAAAATGCTTTAGGTGCTTGGTTGAGCGAAGGTTGGTGGAGTGGAAATATTACCTATAGCGGGGAGCATTGGAACTTTTTTGGGGATAGGCAATCGCTTCTAGCCCAATTGATCATTACCTATGAGGATGGAACTGAAAAGATGGTCACCAGCAATACCGATTGGAAACTATTTACAGACGGGCCAATTCAATATGGTAGTTTTTTCCAAGGGGAGGTATATGACGCGACCAAGGAAGCTGTCGTCGAAGGCTGGTCTACAACCGGTTTTGATGATGCATCATGGAAACCTGTAAAGGAGGTTTCGTTGGAAGGCACCACCTATCCAGATGATGGTTTAACATATGAAAACCTTGAAATAATTGGCCAAATTGGGGAAAATGCTTCTATAGTAAAAGAATTGGAACCCGTGTCTATGGAAGAAGTAAGGCCTGGGGTGTATGTATATGACATGAACCAAAATATGGTCGGTTTTCCGGAAATTAAACTTCCACCGGGACAGGCCGGCGACACCATAACCCTGCGGTATGCTGAGGTCAAGTATCCTAATTTAAGGGAATATGATCCCAATGTGGGTATGGTCATGTTGGAGAATATTAGGGCAGCCCTCACCCAGGATATATATATTCGAAAAGGGGGAGAGGAAACCATAAGGCCTCGGTTTACGTTTCATGGCTTTCGGTTTTTAGAGATTACCGGGGTCGATGCTCCCGTTCCGATGGAGAATATTAAAGGATTGGTCATCAGTTCTATAGATAGGCTTTCTTCTAAATATGAAACCTCTAATGAATTGGTGAACAAACTGCGGGAAAATATCACATGGTCTTACGGGGAAATTTCTTGTCCATTCCCACGGATACCCCAGCTAGAAATGAGCGTATGGGCTGGAGCGGTGATATCAACGTATTTTCAAAAGCATCTACCTACTTGGCGGACGTGGAGCCTTTTTTGGATAGGCATATGCTCGCCATGCGAGATGTGCAACGCGAGGATGGACGCTTTACCGATGTAGCTCCGGTTGGGGGCGGATTTGGCGGGACCGCTTTGGGGAAGCGCCGGTATTATTGTGGCTTGGGAAGTGTATCAACAATATGGTGATTTGGCTTTATTGGCCGAACATTATGATGCCATGAAACGCTATGAGGCATTTTTAAGTTCAAAAATTAATTCTGAGACCGGAGTTATCAATGAAGGACCCTTGGGTGATTGGCTGAGTCCGGAAGGATTCAAGAACGAGGATACGGCTTTTTGGACAGCCTACCATCTTAGGGATTTGGAAATATTGACAAAAACCGCCAAGTTGCTCGGCAAAAAAGCCGATGCCGAAATCTACCAAATGAAATATGAAGAACGTAAGAAATTCTTCAACGACACTTATGTTGATAGTGAAACTGGCAAATCATTGCATCTTGGAAACCAAAGCATGCGTTTTGGCCCTCCTTTGCCTGAGGATAAGCGAAAAAAGGCGGGCGATTTTGTGGACACCCAGGCATCCTATGCGATTCCTTTGGATATGGGTGTTTTGAGTGAAGAAAATAAGGGGAAGTCAATTTCTAACTTGGTGACCACGATTCAAAGAATTAATGAGGACGAGCTTGGAATAGTCCGTCCGGAATATTCCTTAATGACCGGTTTTATTGGGACTGCGTCGCTAATCCATGCGTTATCGAAAAATGGAAAGAATGAGATGGCATATAGGTTATTGCAGCAGACCACATATCCATCATGGCTGTATTCCGTAAAGAACGGAGCAACAACCATATGGGAGCGATTAAATTCCTATACAGTGGAAAACGGATTTAGCGGCAACAACAGCATGAACTCATTTAACCATTATTCCTTTGGGGCAGTAGCCGCATGGATGTATAATTATTCCTTAGGAATCCAGCGTGACGAGGATAACCCTGGATTTAAACATTTTATCTTACAACCTGTACCTGATCCAGATAAGGAAATGACATATGCCAAAGGTTATTATGATAGTATATACGGACGCATCGAAAGCGCTTGGGAATGGACTGAAAGTGGGTGGAATTATACTGCAACCGTTCCCGCCAATACCAGTGCTACATTGTATTTGGATACTGATTCCATTAAGAAAGTTTTGGTTAATGGCAAGAAGCTTAAAAAAGCGAAGGGTATCAAAATTATGTCAAAGGGTGAGACTAGTCAGGTACAATTGGAATTGGTATCGGGCAGATATATGTTTGAAATAAGAGAGTAGTAGATTAAGGAATCCTTTCAATTATTGTCTCATTTTGTTACAATAATGTTTTGTTTTCTGTTTGTTTTGTTCGTTATTTGATACTTTGGGATTTTTAAACCATTTAAATTGAAGAGTGCGGCAAAAAATCAGGATTTTATTCAGAATATATCATATGATTCGGTCATTTTCGGATTTAATGGTAGTCAGCTGAAAATCCTTATTTTAGAGTACCATAATACAGAATATTTTGCCCTTCCTGGAGGATTTGTCAAAATGGATGAAAGCCTGGATGACGCGGTCAAGAAAGGGGTCAGTCAACGGACTGGATTAGAGGATATTTATCTAGAGCAGTTCTATACTTTCGGAAGCCTTGAAAGGTCTGATCCTGGCGTAATGGATAAAATTCTTACCGAAAACAACCTGGATATGGAGAAATATGGTTGGATGCTAGGAAGATTCTTGTCCATAGGGTACTATGCCCTCATTAATTATGAAGAGGTGAGCTTAAAACCGGATGAACTTTCGGATAGTATCAATTGGTATTCCATTGACGAACTACCTCCATTAATGATGAATCATAAGGAGATGGTAAAAAAGGCGCTTGAAGTATTGCGGAATAATTTGGATAGAAAAATAGTGGGGATGAATCTACTGCCCCATAAATTCACCATGAAGCAACTGCAGCAGGTGTATGAGGCGATATTAGGCGAGAAATTGCGACGTACCACCTTTCAAAGGAAGATGCTCTCCATGGAAATATTGGTAAGACACGAGAAACTATTTCAGGGAAAGGCCCACAAGGCACCCTACCTATATAGCTTTAAATAAATTTTTGAACTTTAAACTTGAACAATAATTAATAAAAACAACATGAGCATGAAAAAAATAATCTATAACATATTTGTCTTGGTTGCATTCGGTCCGGTTTTCTCTTGTAAGGGAAAAGCCGATAAAGCAAACGAAGAAATGGAAACTACCGAGACAACGGTCGAGGAAGTTGAGGATTTTGGTGGATTGGCATTGTATACGGTACGCGATAATATGGGTACTGATGCCAAGGCAACCTTACAGGCCGTAGCGGACGCAGGGTATAAAAACATAGAGGCCGCAAGTTACGCCGACGGTAAATTCTATGATATGACCCCTGCGGATTTTAAGGCCTATTTATCCGAAGTGGGACTAACCCCGGTAAGTACTCACCAGGGTACTGTGACTATGGATAATGCCGATCAAATGATGGCGGATGTAAAAGCTGCCGGTTTTGAGTATTTCGTGGTGCCTGTTCCTCCTATGGGAATGTTTACCTTTAATATGGAAGATAGAACCATGGGTATGAAAGGTACGGCGCAGGAGTTGGCCGATATTTTGGATACCCTTGGTGAAAAAGCGAATGCGGCCGGTCTAAAGTTATTGTACCATAACCACGATTTCGAGTTCAAAAAGGGAGACAACGATGTGGTAATGATAGATTACCTATTGGAAAATTGTAACCCGTAATATGTAAACTTTCAAATGGACCTATATTGGGTTACCAAAGCAGGTGCCGACCCTGTAGCATATTTTGAAAAATATCCAGGTCGTTTCAAGCTTTGGCACGTGAAGGATATGGACGATCAGGGAAGGTTTGCTCCCGTGGGAGAGGGAACTATCGATTTTGGTAGAATCTTAGCGAAAAAAGAGCTTTCAGGGATGCAATACTACATGGTAGAGCAAGATATGACCTTTGACGGTCTTAAGCCTTTGGAGGCTATTAAAATCAGCCATGAGGGTTTAAAGAAGTTCGGATTTGAATAATCACCGAACATGAAACGCAAAACATTCATTAAAACCACCGCGGCTTTTGCCGCGGTTACCGCAATTAATCCTTTGGCTTCCTGTAAAATGGAAAAGGCCAAAATGTCCGAAGATTTACCTTTGGAACCTATTCGTAAAAACTGGGCCGGGAACTATACCTATAAAGCAGAAAAACTTCATGTTCCAAAAACGGCTGAGGAAGTTCAAAAACTAGTGAAGCAATTGGGCGCCCAAAAAGCCTTGGAGTCCAAACACTGTTTCAACAATATTGCAGATAGCCCCTTGAACCAAATTTCGACAGAAAACCTCAAAGGAGTTACGGAATTGGATGAGGAAAACATGACGGTTACCGTAGGTGCTGGGGCCAAGTATGGGGATTTTGCCCCGGAACTTCATGACAAAGGATATGCCCTGCATAATCGGCTTCCTTACCACACATTTCAGTTGCTGGAGCCTGTGCCACGGCTACCCATGGTTCGGGTGTGAAAAATGGAAATCTTGCCACAGGTGTCGCTGGCCTAGAATTGGTCGATGCTAAAGGAGACCTAGTTTCCCTAAAAAGAGGGGATGAAGCCTTTGATGGGGCAATAGTTAATCTTGGCGCATTGGGAATCATTACCAAAATGACTTTGGATATCCAAAAGACTTTTGACGTTCGGCAAGACGTTTTTCAAGACCTTCCGTTAGAATCCCTGAAGGAAAATTTTGATGCGATTTTGTCCGGAGGATACAGTGTTAGCTTATTTACGGACTGGCAAGATCAGAAAATTAGTCAAGTCTCGGGTCAAAAGAAGAACGGATGAAGAAGTAAAGGATTTGGGGGGTGATTATTTCGGAGCGAAAGCTGCAACTAGAAATTTACATCCCATTACCGAATTGTCCGCAGAGAATTGTACCGACCAACTGGGGGTTCCCGATTCATGGTACGATCGCTTGCCCCACTTTAAAATGGGTTTTACCCCAAGTAGCGGGGAGGAATTACAATCAGAATTTTTTGTTCCCATGGATAAGGCTCGGAAGCGATATTGGCCCTTGAAAAGAAGAGGGATTTGATTTCCCCACAGCTTTTCATTACAGAAATACGAACCATTGCTGCCGATAATTATTGGATGAGTCCCTGCTACCAACAAGATTGTGTGGCAATACATTTTACATGGAAACAGAACCCCAAAGAAGTAGGGGAACTCATAAAAATGATTGAAGCGGAATTGAATGCTTTTAATTACAAGCCACACTGGGGTAAACTTTTTACGATATCCCAAGAAGGTTTGGCAAAAAGATACACCAAGTTCAATGACTTCTTGGCACTTGCCAAACAGCACGATCCAGAAGGTAAATTCAAAAATGACTATTTAAACACGAACATTTATACTAGTTAACCCTCTGATTTAATAAGGGTAAATGTTTCATAAAAAACTATAGAAATGAAAAAACGAATACTGAATTTTTTTGTAATATTCTTTATATGTTCACTTGTTATGACTGCCCAAGAAGTGACCACTGGGAAGGATGTGGCCGTGACCAATACTGAAAATGGTAAGGTACGTGGATATATCGAGAATGGGATTTTTACCTACAAAGGTATTCCCTATGCCAAGGCGGAGCGCTTTGAGGCATCGGTGAAGCCGATTCCTGGGAAGGAGTTCGTAGTTCCACTATGTATGGTCCCGTTGCTCCATTAATGACACCTACCACTTCGGTCCAGGATGAATCGGAGTTTGTATTTGACCATGATTGGGGGTATACCAGTGAGGACTGCCTAAGTTTGAATGTTTGGACACCCAGTATATCCGATACTAAAAAAAGACCCGTAATGTTTTGGATTCATGGGGGTGGTTTTACGGCTGGATCTAGTCATGAACTTCCTTCATATGACGGTGAAAATCTTAGTAAAAAAGGGGATGTTGTGGTCGTTTCCATCAATCACAGATTAAATGTCTTGGGCTTTTTGGATTTATCGGCCTATGGGGAAAAGTATAAACATTCTGCCAACAATAGCATATTGGATATGGTTATGGCTTTGGAGTGGGTCAAGACAAACATCGAGAATTTTGGCGGGGATCCTAACAATGTTACCATATTTGGTCAATCTGCGGGGGCGGCGCTAAGGTGAACACTTTGATGGCCATGCCCAAGGCCAATGGACTTTTTCATAAGGCAATCAATCAAAGTGGTGCTACTAGAAGTGGCATTACGGAAAAGGAGGATACCCAAGCTATCGCCGCAGAAACCGTTTCCATTTTAGGTTTGGATGCCTCGAATATCGATAGTATTCAGAAGATTCCATTTCAGGTATTAGCAGATGCAGGCGCCAAAGCACTACAAAATGTCGCACAAAAATTGAGGGATTCCGGCAAGCCTATGATTGGTTTTGGTCTTAATTGGGGATCCAGTAGGGATGGAGTGGATTTACCTTATCAGGTACATTCGGATGAGGCATTGGAATTATCAAAGAATATACCTCTATTGATTGGTACTGTTAAGAATGAATTTGCTCCTTTCGCCAATATGAGATTCTTGAACGCTTCCAAGGAAGAAATCATGACCCATATTAAGGAAACGTACAAGGATAAAGCGGATGATTATATCGCGGCGGTAAAAAAGGCCTATCCGAACGATACTGATCCTAAAGATCTGTTGGACGTTGATACTAGATTCCGCCCAGGAGCTGTGGCACAAGCAAATACTAAATCAAGCTTGGAAGGCGGGGCAGATGTGTATATGTATCTCTTCACCTGGCAGTCACCTGTATTTGATGGAAAATACAAATCCCTACATTGTATGGAACTCCCCTTCGTTTTTGATACTGTGGACAAGGCCAACCAAATGACCGGTGGTGGCGCTGAGGCCCATGCATTGGCTGCTAAAATGAGCCAGGCTTGGATCAACTTTGCAAAAACAGGAAATCCAAATTCTGAGAATTTGCGGAATGGCCGGCCTATACTGAAGAGAATACAGCAACCATGCACTTTGATGTGACCTGTGAGTTAAAGCCACAGTTGGATAAGGAACTTTTTGAATTGACATCCAGCCGATAAAAATCCAATAAGCGTTTATAATGAAACTATTTTGTAAAACTTATGTTGTTTTTTATAGCAGTTTAGCTTTGCTTACCTCAAGTTGTGAAACGGCTCCCAAGTTCAGCGAGGAAGTCAAAGGAGACCATACAATCGTAAGAAATACCGATGGTGCTACTTTGGGCTATCATCCGGAATCTGGTATAAAACTGTTGACCGTAGATGGATTTGCCTTTAAGGACTTGAATAAAAATGGTACGTTGGACTCCTACGAGGATTGGCGCTTACCTGTAGAGGAAAGAGCAAAGGATTTGGCCTCAAAAATGACTATTGAACAAATTGCTGGACTGATGTTGTACTCGGGTCATCAATCCATTCCGGCAAGACCCCAGGGCTATTTCTCCGGTACCTACAATGGAGAACCTTACACGGAAGGAAAAACGGATCCATCCGACTTAACAGATCAACAGAAAAAGTTCCTTGAAGCCGATAATCTGCGTCACGTATTGATAACCACTGTGCAATCTCCTGAGGTTGCCGCTCAATGGAACAATAAATTACAAGCGTTTTGTGAAAGTATTGGTTTGGGAATACCTGCCAATAATAGCTCCGATCCAAGGCACGGAACTGTCGCTCGTATGGAGTACGATGCCGCTTCCGGCGGTGATATATCCATGTGGCCAAGTTCTTTGGGAATGGCTGCCACCTTTAATCCGATTTGGTTCGGCAGTTTGGTGAAATTGCTTCCAAGGAATATCGGGCATTGGGAATCACTACGGCCCTATCACCGCAAATCGATATTGCCACGGAACCTAGATGGGCACGTTTTAATGGTACTTTTGGGGAAAGTTCCAAGTTGGCGGCGGATATGGCACGTGCATACACGGATGGATTTCAATCGTCAGCAGATGGGGACTGGGGTACTGAAAGTGTTAATGCCATGGTAAAACATTGGCCTGGGGGAGGGGCCGGTGAAGCGGGACGCGATGCGCACTATGGTGCCGGTAAATATGCCGTTTATCCAGGCAATAATTTTGATGAGCACATGATTCCTTTTCTAGAAGGCGCCTTTAAACTTGAAGGTGGGACTAATATGGCTTCTGCCGTAATGCCCTACTACACGATATCCTGGAATCAGGATTCCAAGAATGGTGAAAATGTGGGAAATTCTTATAACGAATACATCATTAAGGATCTACTTCGTGGAAAATATGGATATGACGGTGTCGTGTGTACCGATTGGAGTGTTACACATGAGCATACCGTTATGGATAATTTTATCGATGGAAAGCCTTGGGGGCTTGAGAACCTGTCCGAAGCTGAACTCCATTACAAGGCTTTGATGGCTGGTGTGGACCAGTTTGGGGGGAACAATGACGCCCAACCGATTTTAGATGCATATGAGATGGGCAAGGAAGAACATGGGGAAGAAAAGATGCATGAAAGAATGGAAAAATCCGCTGTTCGCCTTTTAAATAATATTTTTAGTGTGGGTGTTTTTGAGAATCCGTATGTGGTACCTTCCGAAACAAGGGAAGTCGTTGGTCAACCAGCATTCATGAAAGCGGGCTTTGAAGCACAGATTCAATCCATTGTCATGTTGAAAAATACAAACAATGTCCTCCCCCTAATGGAAAGGCAGAAAGTATATGTACCCCAACGTTATGTTGCTGCAAGTCGAAACTTTTTGGGTATGGAAATTCCTGCATCAACCGACTATCCAGTGAATATGGAATTGGTCAAAAAATATTTTGAGGTAGTTGATAATCCGGATGACGCCGATATTGGATTAGTATTTATAGAAAGTCCTTCTTCCGGAATCGGGTATGATAGGATCGATGTTGAAAAAGGTGGCAATGGGTACTTTCCTATAAGTCTTCAATATGGTGATTATACCGCTACCGAAGCACGAGCGGAAAGTATTGCCGGAGGTGATCCCTTGGAGGACTTTACCAATAGAAGCTACAAGAACAAATCGGTTTCAACCAATAATGCAACGGATGCCGAATTGGTAGCTAAAACGAAATCACTCATGAAAGGAAAACCTGTGTTGACTGTGGTACATACGACGAACCCAATGGTATTTTCAGAAATAGAAAAACAATCCGATGCAATATTGGTGGGTTTTGGGGTACAGGATACAAGCACTTCGGAAATCATATCCGGCAAAGCGGAACCATCTGCCTTATTGCCTTTCCGGATGCCGAGAGAACATGGCCACTGTGGAAACCCAATTTGAGGACGTACCCATGGATATGGTACCTTACACAGATGCGGAGGAGAATGTTTATGATTTTGCCTTTGGATTAAATTGGAACGGTGTCATACAGGATGAGCGTGTCTCGAATTACAAATAAAAACTCTATTACTAAAGTTGCAGACTCTCTTAAAAGCAAAGACCCGGACAATCGTCCGGGTCTTTGCTTTTATTTGAAAGGCTAATGTATTAAACCATTAAAAGCACCACCGTCAATAAAAATCCCGCGACGGCAAAATAGATTCCTTTTTTATAAATGGGCGCTTTTGGGTTGATCATAAAAAATGCAGATACTGAAAAGAACAGTAGCCCTATGCCAAATAAGATGGCTAGCCAAAATAAGGGATTCCCTTGATGCATCTTATGCAGGTTGTTCATTTTTTCGATGACTATGGGTTGGCGTTTTTCGGTATAGGATACATCGCCAGTAGCCTTATTGTAAGAACCGTTTTCAAAATAGACCATATCGCCCTCTGTTTTGTCGACTTTAAAGAAGCGCATACGAAGTTCCTCTCCAAGTTTTTCATCGTTCAAGCCAGCAGGGATGGTTTTGGTAATGGTTACATCCTTTTTCAGGAAATCTGTATTACGAAAGGTAAGTACTATACCGCTAATGGCATATACTGCCATAATACCTGCTAAGAAAAAGCCTAGGTATCTATGAAATTCCCTGAAGGTGTTCTCTGATTTTCTGCTCATAATAATATCTATTGTTTAGTGTGTTATTAATTTTTAGGATTTTAGCGTCACCTTAAAAAGTGCTTAAAATAGTGTGTAATTTTTAATGAATGAATAAGTTCGTTCGATTTCAATTTTAGATGCCTAAAATAACAAAAGGTTTAATGGGGAGGGTTGTATTTTATAGGAATTTGACGGGTTTGGAGAAAAATGGCAAGCTTACAGCTTCAATGGGATCCTCACATTTTCCCAATTATATTTGAAATTAATTGAATCCTCAATTTTTTGGCACTATAAAAAGTAAAAACCCTTGAAAATCAAATGATTAATAAGGGTTTTTGTACTCGAGGCGGGACTTGAACCCGCACGGGCAAATGCCCACAGGATTTTAAGTCCGGCGTGTCTACCAATTCCACCACTCGAGCATATTTGTTGCCGTTTGTTGGCAACAGGTAGTACAGTATGTTAAGAACACAGTCCATATCTCAATATTTCGGAGTGTCTATCTCCCGATAACTATCGGGACCACCACTCGAGCAGGACTTATTATTAAACAAAAAACTCCGCCTAGTTGGCTAAGCGTAGCCGTAGCCGTGCGGAGTAAAAAGAGCGAAAAACGGGATTCGAACCCGCGACCTCCACCTTGGCAAGGTGGCGCTCTACCAACTGAGCTATTTTCGCAGATTTTAAAGAACGTACATCTCCTAAAAGATGCGGATGCAAATTTAATACAATTCTATAAATGTCAAAGTAAAAAAAGCAAAAGAATCCCTTTTCTTAAGAGGTGGCTTTCTTCTTTTTTGATAATAAGCGTTTTATCTCGTTCAACTTCATTAAGGCCTCTACAGGTGTCAGGGTGTCGATATCCAAATGAAGGATTTCTTCCTTGATTTCTTCTAACAACGGATCGTCCAAATTAAAGAAGCTCAATTGCATGTCATCTTGTGACGAAGAAATTTTTTCTGTAAGCTCTTCATTGGAATGCGATTTTTCCAATTTCTTTAGGATTTTGTTCGCTTTTGCAATGACCTGCTGTGGCATACCCGCCATCTTGGCTACATGAATACCAAAACTATGCTCACTTCCGCCGGGTGTCAATTTTCTGAGGAACAGGACATTATCCTTTAGCTCCTTGACGGAGACATTAAAATTCTTAATACGATCAAAGGTTGCGGCCATCTCGTTCAACTCATGGTAGTGGGTGGCGAACAAGGTCTTGGCCCTAGCCGGGTGTTCGTGCAGGTATTCCGAAATAGCCCAGGCGATAGAAATACCATCGTATGTACTGGTACCCCTTCCAATTTCGTCTAATAGGATCAAACTTCTTTCGGAGAGGTTGTTTAGAATAGAGGCGGTCTCGTTCATTTCAACCATGAATGTGGACTCTCCCATGGAAATGTTATCACTGGCACCAACACGGGTAAAAATTTTATCAACATAACCGATCTGTGCCGATTCCGCAGGTACAAAGCTTCCCATTTGGGCCAAGAGCACGATAAGGGCCGTTTGCCTTAATATGGCAGACTTACCGCTCATATTGGGCCCAGTTATCATAATAATCTGTTGGCTGTTACGGTCCAGTGAAACATCATTGGCAATATAGGCCTCCCCCAAGGGCAGTTGTTTCTCTATTACCGGATGTCTTCCATTTTTTATGAAAATGTCTGTAGAATCGTTGAGTTCAGGGGCTACGTATTTGTTTTCCTTAGCCAATTGGGTAAAACCACAAAGACAGTCGAGCTGCGCAATTAGGTGGGCATTGTTTTGAACGGGTTGAATATATTCCTGCATCCATAGAATTAATTGTGTAAACAATTGCTGCTCTAAGGAGGTGATGCGTTCCTCCGCTCCTAAAATCTTGGATTCGTATTCCTTAAGTTCTTCTGTTATGTAGCGTTCTGCATTGACCAGGGTCTGCTTTCGAATCCAAGCTTCGGGATCTTATCTTTATGGGTGTTTCGTACTTCTATGTAGTATCCAAATACGTTGTTAGAAGCTATTTTTAAAGAAGAAATGCCAGTGGCTTGGGTTTCACGTTCCAGCATCTCAGTCCAAATAATCCTTGCCACTGGTGGCCAAACCCCGAAGTTCATCCAGCTCTTCGGAAAAGCCTTCGGCAATGACATTGCCTTTCAGTAGGTTCACCGGAGCCTCTTCATTAAGCATTTCCTTTATTTTATTACGTAAAAGGTCGCAAGACTGTAGTTTATCACCAATGAGGGCCGAGCGTCATTTTGGGCATTGGAGGTAATCTGTTTGATCGGGATAATCGCCTCCGGACTATTTTTTAACTGCACAACCTCCTTGGGGTTTACCTTTCCTGTAGAAATCTTGGAAATCAGCCGTTCCAAATCGCCCATGTGTTTAATGTTGGCCTGTAACTTGTCCAGTTCAAGCTCATTTTCGAACAGGTGTTTTACTACCTGATGGCGTCCTCTAATTTTTTGGACATTTTTTAAGGGCAGGGCCAACCAGCGTTTTATCATACGCCCACCCATAGGGGATAGGATCCTATCAATAACATCCAGAAGCGTTACGGCATTTTCGTTTGTGGAATGGTACAGTTCCAAATTTTTGATAGTGAAACGGTCCATCCAAATATATTCGTCTTCCGCAATGCGCTGCAGGGTATTAAGATGTTGTAGTTGCCTATGTTGGGTTTCAGATAGATAATGCAAAATTACACCGAAGCAATGATACCATACTGCAAATGGTCAACCCCAAATCCTTTTAGGGATTTGGTCTTAAAATGGTTAGTGAGGTTTTCCATAGCGTAATCCTCCTGGTACACCCAATCTTCCATATAAAAGGTATGGAATTGGTTCCCAAAAGTTTCTGCGAATTCCTTTCTGTGTGATTTTGCAACTAGAACTTCATTGGGAGAGAAATTCTGTAATAGCTTATCCACCTGTTCCTCACTTCCCTCTGAAGTCAAAAATTCGCCCGTGGAGATATCTGCAAAGGCAATTCCTATTTTTTTACGACCAAAATGTATTGCACACAAAAAATTATTGCTTTTGGCGTTCAAGATATCATCGTTTAGGGCAACCCCAGGGGTAACCAACTCCGTAACCCCTCTTTTCACAATGGTCTTGGTCTGTTTGGGGTCTTCCAACTGATCACAAATAGCCACCCGTTGACCTGCTTTCACCAATTTTGGGAGATAGGTATTCAATGAATGATGTGGAAAACCGGCAAGTTCAGTTCTATCGCCACCATTGTTTCTATGGGTAAGGATAATACCCGAATTTTGGAAGCTTTGACTGCATCTTCGCCAAAAGTCTCGTAAAAGTCGCCCACGCGAAATAGCAACAAAGCATCAGGATATTTTGTCTTGATGGTATTGTATTGTTTCATCAACGGTGTCACCTTTTTCGTATTTCCTTTCGCTGCCACGTGTTCTCTACCTATTTTTGTTGCTTCGTCACGAATATATGGTATTCCACAGGCGATTTGAATTTTTGTTGATATTTAAGGTCGATAGTTGAAAAGTATCCCAATGAGGAAATTAAAGAACGAGGAACTAGATAGATTGGACGTAGAAGAGTTTAAAAAATCCGATAAGATTCCTGTGTGCATTATATTGGATAACATACGCAGTCTGAACAATATCGGGTCGGTTTTTAGGACTTCCGATGCCTTTTTGGTGAAGAAGATTTACCTCTGCGGAATTACGGCAAAACCACCCCATAAAGATATTCATAAAACCGCCCTGGGCGCCACCGAAAGTGTGGAATGGGAATATGTGGAGGATATCTTGGGCCTAATGACAGGACTTTCTTCCCAAGGATATATGAATCTCGCGATAGAGCAGGCTGAAGGTGCCCAAATGCTTCAAGAATTCAGTCCCCAAAAAACGGGAAAGTATGCTCTGGTTTTTGGTAACGAAGTAAAGGGGGTACAACAAAAAGTGGTCGATATTTGTGATTCGGTATTGGAAATACCACAGTTTGGTACCAAACATTCCTTGAATATATCTGTTAGTGTTGGGGTGGTCGTTTGGGACTTTTGGTCCAAGCTACAAAAATAAAAGCCCGGAGTTTCCGGGCTTTTGGTATAGTTTGAGTTAGTTAGTTTCTCAAAAGAGCCTACCAAGAAAGTAAATTCATTTCTTTTGTGCAAGAAAATTGCCAAAATTGTGTTAACTCCGTTGGAGAAGGGCAAAGTCGGAAATGGTGTTTAAGATAGTGTTGTAATCACGCTCGTTGTTTACAAAATCCAACTCTGATACATCTATAATCAATTGATTTTGTTGGGGATATGTTTTTAAAAAATCCAAATACCCACGATTGATATTTTCAAGATAGATCGCATCAATGCCCTGCTCGTAGTCCCTCCCCCTCATTTTTATCTGCTCTAAAAGGCGTGCGGTGGTCTGATACAGATAGACGTAGATTTTGGGCTTTTTGACCTCTTTATACATAAAATTGAAAATCTTTCGATAGAGTTCAAACTCATCTTTTTGCAAGGTCACTTTGGCAAAAATCAGGGATTTAAATATATCGTAATCGCTGATCATAAAATTTTTAAAGAGATCAAACTGATTGGTGTCATCCATGTATTGCTGGTAACGGTCAGCTAAGAAGGACATTTCCAATGGAAAGGCATACCTGGTTTGATCTTTATAAAAATTGGGTAGGAATGGATTTTCGGCAAAACGCTCCAAGATCAATTTAGCATTGTAGTCTTCAGATATTTTAGTAGCCAAACTTGTTTTTCCTGCTCCTATATTGCCTTCAATGGCCGGAAATTGTACATCGGAAAATAACTCAACCCTACTTTTGAAAAGTTTTATGGGGAGTTTGGTAATGTCACTTTTATCCCGGGTTTCCTGTAATAAATTCCGAGTATCCTTATTCACAATTGGGTGATAAAATTGGGGGGCGATATCGGCCAAAGGTTTCAGAACAAATTTACGTTCTATCATTTTGGGGTGAGGTAGGGTTAGGTGTGCAGTGTCCATAACTTCATAACCATAATAAATAACATCAATGTCAATGGATCTACTTTGATAACCTATTTCAGTACCTCGTTTCCTTCCTAAGGATTGTTCAATGACCAATAGTCTCTCTAAAGCTTCATGCGGGGTAAACTTGGTTTTAACTTCAAGACACGCATTGTAAAAATCATCCGACTCAAAACCCCATGAGGGTGCATTGTAAACGCTCGACACAGCAGTTACTTCACCAATACGCTCACCGATAAGGAAGATTGCTTTCTGTAGGTTGTTTCGTTTTTGGCCTAGGTTACTGCCAATCGATAAATAAAGGGTTTGGGTTTCTATCATAATCTGAGGGCAAAATAACTAAAACAAATTCACATTGGTTATCTTTGCAGGCTAATAAAAATTGCTTTTGCATGAAGTTTTTGAGAAACCTATTGGCGGCAATTCTAGGTACTTTAATCGCCTTTGGAATTGTCTTTGTCATGTTCTTTGTGTTGATTACACTTTTGGGAAGTGGGGAAGATGCGGTGAACGTAAAGAGAAACTCCGTTTTGGAGATTCAATTGCAGCGACCCATTGCGGACTACACTGGTAGCAGCGAAATCAATCCGTTCTCTGGTTTGTTTGAGGAATCCCAGGGATTGGATGAAATCCTTCAAGCAATTACCGTGGCCAAGGACGATGATCGAATAAAGGGGATAAGCATCAACAATAATTTTTTGTTGGCCGGATTGGCGCAGACCCAAACATTACGAAAAGTATTGAATGACTTCAAGGAGACTGGTAAGTTTATTTATGCCTATGGAGATTTTTATTCCCGAAGGATTATTATTTGGCCAGTGTGGCAGACTCTATTTTTTTGAATCCAGTAGGTGTTCTTGACTTTAGAGGACTTTCTTCTGAAGTTCTTTATTATAAGGATTTACAGGAAAAGACGGGGGTAAAGATGGAGGTAATTCGGCACGGAAAATATAAAAGTGCCGTGGAGCCCTATCTCGGAAAATGAAATGAGCGAGGCCAACAGGACCCAAATAAAGGAATTGATACAATCTCTTTGGGACTCAATGCTCGAAGATATCTCGATGGATAGGAATATCAGTGTAGTCGAACTTAATACAATTGCGGACACTTTAGGGGGAAGATTGCCCAAATATGCAAAAGAGAGCCATTTGATTGATGACGTTCTTTTTTATGATGAATACGAAAGTGTAATTGCCAATGCGCTATCAGAGAATGAAAATGAGGATATCAATTATATCACGTTGGATGACTACACATTGTATTCCTCCAAAAAAGAATTGAAATCCGGGAACGATAAAATAGCGGTCATTTTTGCTCAAGGGGAGATATTTTATGGTGAGGGAGGACCCGATGTCATAGGCCAAGGAATTATTAACAAAGCCCTTATAAAGGCGCGGGAAGATGAAAAAGTGAAAGCCATAGTACTGAGGGTGAATTCACCTGGGGGTAGCGCCCTAACTTCCGATATTATTTGGAGGGAAGTGGAATTGGCCAAAGCCGTGAAGCCCGTAGTAGTCTCAATGGGAAATGTAGCCGCTTCCGGTGGTTACTACATCGCAGCAGGTGCAGATAAGATTTTTGCGGAGCCAACTACTATTACGGGATCGATTGGCGTTTTTGGAACGATTCCGAATATCCATGGATTGGCCGAGGACATAGGTGTTAATGCGGAACAAGTGGGTACCAATAAGAACTCGGTGGAATACTCCTTATTTGAACCAATGGGAGAGGCCTTTAGGATGCAGGTACAAGAGAGTATCGAGGATACCTATGAAACATTTTTGACACGGGTTTCCAACGGTAGAAATATGTCCATGGCCCAAGCCGATAGTATTGCCCAAGGTAGGGTTTGGAGCGGAGTGGATGCCAAACGATTGGGGCTGGTGGACGAGTTGGGCACGCTTGAGGATGCTATAGCTGAAGCCGCCAAACTGGCGGAGATCGAAAGTTTCGGGATACGTAAATATCCAAAATATAAGTCGGGCTTTGAACGTTTTATGGAGGATATATCGGGTGCGGGAGCAAAAGCAAAGGAGAATTTGATCAAAGAAGAAATAGGGGAGACCCCTTATCAAATCTTAAAGGATATAAAATCCTTTATGAACCGTAAAGGAGTTCAGGCTAGAATGCCCTTCACATTGAATATCGATTAAGATGATCTTGAAGGATAAATTGCTGGCTCGAAGGATATACCTATACCTAGGGGCCCTTTTTATTACTTCATTGGTGGTGTCCAATCTCATATTCCAAAAGTTCTTCTTTTGGAAACCGTTTGGGGACGTTACTGTTTTTGGAGCTCCCTTATTTGAGATATCAGTGGGAATACTTCCTTATCCTGTTACCTTTTTGATTACGGACTTGATTTCTGAAATTTTTGGTAAAAAGAAAGCCAATCAAATTGTGGTAGCGGGTATTTTTGCTTCGTTTTTTTCTTTACTGATCGTGTATACGGCCAATTCAGTTCCCGCTACGGTCGCAGTCCCCATAGGAGATGATTTGTTTACCTCGGTTTTCGGCAATACCATTATTGCCGTTTTTGCCTCTATGATGGCCTATCTTTTGGCCCAGTTCGTGGATATACAGATTTATCACTTTTGGAAAAACCTCACCAAGGGCAAATATTTATGGTTGCGAAATAATTTTTCTACATTTTCCTCACAATTTATAGATACGTTCACCGTAGTACTACTTTTATGTTCTTTTGGTGAAATACCATGGGAGCGTTTTACTGGTCTTGTTATTAGCGGGTTTATTTTTAAGATAATTATAGCAGTTTTAGACACTCCTTTCCTCTATTTCTTCGTATATATACTGAGGAAACGCTTTAAGCTTGGTCTCAACCAAGAAATTGATCTGGATGTATAATATTTAATACAGTTTCCTGTTTTTATTGAAATAAATGTGTACCGGTATATAATACCCTGTTTTTGGGATGTGTACCGTTCCCAATCATGTGAAACCAAAGCATATTTAAAAATAACGGTCATAGCATGATTTTTTAAATTTTATATGATTTAAAATGAAGAAGAAAATTTTTAAGATTATAGCCGTAGTGGTATTGTTAATTGTCGGTTTGCTTATTGCCATACCTTTTTTTCTGGAGGCTAAAATTGGTGATATCATTAGAAACAATGTAAACAACTCGGTAAATGCCACCTTGGATTTTTCCGATGCCAATTTAAGCCTGATACGCAGCTTTCCCAATGCCGAGGTGAGCTTAAAGGACGTCAGTTTGGTAAATAAGGTCCCTTTTGAGGGAGATACACTATTTGCCTCAAATGAAGTCTCACTTTCTATGGGTGTCATGCAACTCCTAAAATCTAGCGGAGATCCAATTTCTATTTCAAAATTGATTATAGAGAATGCTAAGTTGCATATAAAAGTTGACGAAAATGAGAATGTAAATTACGATATCGCCAAGGAATCCCAAGTAGGTGATGATAATAGTGCATCCAACACTGAAGGTTTTACTTTTAATATGGAAACCTACGAGATAAATAATTCAACTATTGTCTATGATGATTTTGCTACGGGCATTCATTTACAAGTGAATGAAATGAACCATAAAGGAACGGGAGATCTGTCCTTGGCAAACTCAGAGTTGGATACGCATACCGATGCCTTGGTGACCTTTGAAATGGATAGTGTCAACTATCTAAACAAAAATAAGGTGCAGTTAGATGCATTAATCGGCATCGATTTGAACGAAAACAAATATTCATTTTTAAAGAACGAAGCTCCGGTAAATCAACTTCCGTTGGTTTTCGAAGGCTTCGTAAAAGTAAACGAGGATAATCAAGAATTGGATATCAGTTTTAAGACACCCTCATCGGATTTTAAAAATTTCTTGGCGGTCATCCCGTAAACGTATTCCAAGAACATTTCAAATGTCACTACCACGGGAGATTTTGTGGTGGAAGGCAATTTTAATGGGGTAGTGGATGAGGAGCATATTCCAAAATTCAACATTAAGATCAATTCTGACAATGCTTCATTTAAGTATCCGGACTTGCCTAAAACAGTAAAAAACATATTTATTGATGTGGTAATCAATAACACCACAGGAATTACGGAAGACACTTACGTAGATATAAATAGGGCATCTTTTATGATCGATGAAGATCGATTTAATATGACTTCAAAAATATCCGATTTAATGGGCAATACCAAGGTCAATGCACACCTGGATGGTAAAATGAATCTTGCCAATCTCGAAAAGGCGTATCCCGTACCTGCCGGACTTAGCTTGAAAGGCTTATTAAATGCCGATATTACTACGGCTTTCGATATGGCGACTATTGAAAGAAAGCAGTACGAGAACACTAAGACGGAAGGTCAGATGACCTTGACCGATTTTGAATATAAATCAGAGGAAATACCTAATCCGGTAGTTTTAAGTGCCACATCGATCTCATTCAATCCCAAATCAGTGACCTTACGAGAAATGAAAGGGTCAACAGGAAAAACCGATTTTCAAATAACTGGTACTATAAACAATTTCCTAGGGTACTTATTCAACAATGAAAATGTGGAAGGGAACTTTAATCCGGTTTCCGACACCTTTGCTTTGAACGACTTTATGATTGCGGACACTATCGGGGAATCTGAAAATAGTAGCTCCCAACCTCAAGAATCGGAAGAAAAAATTAAAATCCCCTCTTTCCTCGATGCCAATTTTTATGCAAGGGCCAATACTGTCATTTATGATAATATTACGCTTAAGGACGTTTCGGAAACCTTAGAATTAAGGATGAAAGGGCAACTTTGAGCAATATGACGTCATCATTATTCGATGGAAAAGTAGCTTTGAATGGGGAGGTTTCCACCAAGGAAGAAACGCCCACTTTTGCAATGAAATTGGGCTTGGACCAATTGGAATTAAAAGAAAGTTTTGAGGCATTGGAATTATTTCAGGCATTGGCGCCGGTCGCGAGAATACTCAAGGGAAAATTTAGTTCAGATATTACACTTTCAGGTAATTTGACGGAAGATTTTACGCCCGATCTTTTATCATTAACTGGAAATATACTCGCGGATGTATTGACCCGGGAAATAAGTTCAGATCAAGCCCCGGTGCTTTCTGCTTTGGATACCAAACTGGATTTCATCAATTTGGATAAACTGAGTTTAAGGGAGCTAAAGACTAAGTTGTCGTTTCAAGGTGGTCTAGTATCAGTAAAGCCTTTTAGCATTAACTATCAGGATATTGAAATCAGTGTTGATGGTAGTCACACCTTTGATCAAAAAATGAACTACAAGGCGACCTTACAAGTTCCTGCCAAGTATTTGGGCAAGGATATTAACAATCTAATTGCCGGAATTGATGACCGTTCCCTCGATAGTCTTACCATTCCGGTAACCGCCAATATTGGTGGATTTTATTCAAGTCCGGAAGTAACTACGGACTTGACTTCCGGCATCAAAAATTTGACCAGCCAATTAATTGAAATCGAAAAACAGAAATTGGTAAATAAAGGAAAGGATAAAGCGAAGGACTTGATCGGAGATATTTTGTCCAATTCTTCAAAAAAGGATTCTACGAATAGTCAGGATGGGAAAACAGGGGCCAAGGAAGTGCTGGGTGGATTGCTTGGGGGTTCAAAAGTGGCAGACTCTACAAGGGTGAAAACTGATACGGTAACCACATCACCCAAAAAAGAGGAAGCCGTTAAAGAGGCTGCCAAGGATGTATTAAAAGGTCTTTTCGGCAAGAAAAAGACAGAAACGGAAACAAAAAAAGATTCCGTTAATTGATGGTAAGACCAATATAATAGCCTTCACTTCCCCTTATGTTGAACACGGTATTGTCCTCAAATATAAGATACTGACCTTTTATGCCTTTAAGGATTCCTTGATAAGCTGGGGTTTTGTCAAGGCTCAGACTATTGACCTTCTTGGGAAATTGTAATACGGGGAATTCTAAATTGGTTTCCGTATTGTTTTCAATAAAATAGGGTTTTGCTTCCTCTGGTATGTAAGACTTCAATTTGTTGCGCCAAGCGACCAGATCTTGATCTTCGATATCATTGGTCAGCATTTTACGCCAATTTGTTTTGTCGGATACATGCTCTTTAAGGGCAACTTCCGTGATTCCGGCCAAATACCTGTTTGGGACTTCAACTATTTCGATTGCCTCGTGGGCTCCTTGATCAATCCAACGTGTTGGAATGCGGGTCTTTCGGGTTACCCCCACTTTTACGTTGCTAGAATTCGCCAAATAAACGATGTGGGGCTGTAATTGCACTTTTTTCTCGTATTCCAAATCCCGGTCTTCCTGATCCAAATGTGCCTTGCTCAATTCGGGCGCATAATCCACTCTCCTGCAGCGGGAATATCAAAAAAACAGGATTTGCAAAACCCTTGGCGATAAATGGGTCGGTCATTTCCACAGTTGATGCACTGGTGTTTTATAAATTCTATCTGCAGTTGGTTGTCCAGTACTTGGTTCATATTTAGAAAGTCCGATTCAAAAACCAAATAGTATTGTATGGGACTGCCCAACTCAGTTTGCATTTTTTTTAGAACACCTTCGTACTGCATACTAATTTTCTATTAAAATTTCAATTTGAAAATGATAGGGATATACCCTATTTTTAAGCGTTAAAGATACCCAAAAATGTCCATTCCGCTGTTCAATTCCATAGCTTCTTGGCTGCTAAAAAAGCGCTATCACCAGATTGAACTTTTTTTAAAATATCCTGAAGAAGTCCAGGAAGAGGTATTATTGAATCTGTTGGAATTTGCCGAGGACACTGAGATGGGTAGGCATTACGACTTTGATTCCATACATGATTACAAAACCTATAAGGAACGTCTTCCTGTAGCATCGTATGAAGAGATTGAGCCCAATATAGAAAGAACACGTAGAGGAGAGCAGAATCTATTTTGGCCTACGACGATAAAGCTATTCGCAAAGAGCAGTGGAACTACTAATGCCAAAAGTAAGTTTATTCCTGTTAGCTCAGAGGCCTTGGAGGATTGTCATTATAAATGCGGAAAGGATTTACTGTGCCTATATCTTAATAACAATGAAAATTCCCAATTGTTCACGGGTAAGAGTTTACGATTGGGAGGGAGTAAGGAATTGTATGAAGACAATGGTTCGTTTTTTGGAGATTTGTCCGCCATCTTAATTGACAATATGCCTTTATGGGCGGAATTTAGTAGTACCCCTAGCAACAAGGTTTCTTTGATGAGTGAATGGGAAACCAAGCTAGGTGCGATTATTAAGGAAAGTGTACAGGAAAACGTAACCAGTTTGGCAGGTGTGCCTTCTTGGATGTTGGTATTGTTGAATAATGTATTGCAAGAGACCGGTAAGGAACATTTATTTGAAGTATGGGAAAATCTTGAGGTGTATTTCCATGGTGGTGTCAGTTTTAGTCCGTACAAGGAACAATATAAGAGTCTCCTGCCTAGAAAGAATTTTCGATATTATGAAATCTACAATGCATCAGAAGGTTTTTTTGCCATTCAGGATAGGAATAATGCCGAAGATCTTCTTTTAATGCTAGACTACGGGATTTTTTATGAATTCATTCCCATGGATATTTATGGAACGGAACAACAGGATTGTATTCCACTCACGGGATGTGGAGTTAGAAAAGAATTACGCCATCGTGATTACTACAAATTCCGGTTTATGGCGATACAAGATAGGGGACACCGTTCGTTTTACCTCAAAGAACCCATATAGAATAAGGGTCACTGGTAGAACCAAGCATCACATCAACGTATTTGGTGAGGAATTGATTATTGAAAATGCCGAAGAGGCACTTAAATTGGTGTGTCTAAAGACCAATACGGAAATAAAGGATTATACTGCCGGTCCCGTTTTTATGAAAGGTAAAAAGAAAGGCTCCCATGAATGGATAATAGAATTTAGGAAATCCCCGGAGGATTTGAATTATTTTACCGAGCTGCTGGATAATGCCTTAAAATCACTGAATTCCGATTATGAAGCCAAGCGTTACAACAACATAACACTTGAGATGCCCAAGGTTCATATGGCCCGTGAAAATCTTTTTTATGATTGGTTGAAGATCAATGACAAATTGGGAGGGCAGCATAAAATTCCAAGGCTTTCCAATAGAAGGGACTATATTGAAAAGTTACTACGAATGAGCAGTAGTTAGAAGAAAAAAATTAATTTTCTTACATGACTGGAATTTTTAATTTTCTAATGATTGCTGGTGCTGTACAGGGATTTATATTTAATGTGGCGACTTTTTTGTCCCGCAAAAAAATAGAGAGACCCGTCCTGTTTTTAAACCTTTTCGTTTTCTTTTTATCGCTGAATAATTTGCAGTCTTGGTTTCTTGAGAAACACTTTGTAGATTCCAAGTTTGAACTTGCCAACTTTACCTTGCCATGGTATGTTCTAATAGTTCCCATGTTTTATGCCTTTTTGGTACACTACTTGGAAATTGAAAAAGAAATCACCTCGTTTGTAAGAATATCAATAGGGGTTTTTGGTATTGAGTTGTTGACCAGGGCCGTCATCATAGTAATGGTGAATAACTCGGTTTGGCCTCCATTCCTTCCGGAACTATACAATAATATTGAAGATGTAGTTACACTTTCTTACTCCCTCTTCTTGTTTTTTAAATCCGCCCAAATAGTTTTTGGAAAGAGTTATGACATTTCCCCCGTAATAGATTTTGATGATTTATACTGGTTAAAATGGTTTTTTTATTTAGGTATGGGCGTTTTTTTACTTTGGATATTGGCCATTTTTTTCAATATAACGGAATTGGTAAAAAAGCCTTATAGCTATTATCCTCTGCGTTTAGCTTCATCCATATTGATATACTGGGTGGGATATCAGGCCTTTTTCAGATATGTAGTTTTAAAGGATAGGATCATACTTAGAAAAGAAGTACGTAAAAAGAGTAGAACTGAGCATTCCGTCAAAGTTAGGGTTGATAGGGGAGCCATTACATTTGCGGAGATAGAACGCATTATATTAAGAGAGCAGGAGTACCTGGACCCCTATTTAAGTTTGGAAAAACTTTCAGAGAAAGTAAACAAAAGTGTCAGCACAGTTTCAAAACTTATGAATACTTACACAAATGGTAATTTTACGGATTACATTAATAAATATAGGGTAGAAGAAGCCAAGGCCCTACTTTCCAATCCCAAATTTTCTTATTACACTGTAGCTTCCATAGGTTTGGAATGTGGCTTCAATTCTAAATCCACCTTCTATCCGGCATTTAAAAAATTTACTGATTTAACACCTACGGAATTCCGTAATAATATGGGCCGTTAGTTTAAGATCGTCCCATTTTTTCTTGTCTCGGATAATTTAGGACAGTTGAAAAACATGGTTTTCTAGTTTAGCATAAACTTTAAAGGAAAACTATGAAAACTTGGGTCAATCTTATTTTTATTTTGGTGGTAACATCGGTTCTAGCACAAAACAATCTCGTTTATATGGAATTGGGTGGAAATGGAGGCATTTTTTCACTCAATTATGAACGAAGCTTTCCCAGGGCAGGAGGGATAGCTCTCAGAGCGGGTTTGGGAATTTCATTTTTTGAATTTGAGAAAGAATCGGTTAACTATGAATCTACAACACAATGTTTGTTTTGTGGCATATTCACAGATTTGCCTAGAACTTCTTTTAGTCTTCCTATGTCCGTACACTACCCTATTGACCTAAAAAATGGTAATTACTTGGAGGTGGGCCTTGGTAGCACATGGCAATTGTCCAAAAAATCCCTACTTGTTCAATATGGTTCCTTATTTTTTAGACGACATTTTGGTGAAAATAGAAAATGGATATGGAAGGTCGGCCTAACTCCAATTTTAGGGGTTATCGGTGAAAATGTGGATAAAAGTTCCGAACCTACTTTATGGTATGGCATATCGATAGGAAGAAGATTTTGATGAGTGAAGGAAATGTTGGCCCTTATGGTTTAGATCCTTAAGGATTGAGAATACATGGCACAAAGCAAAATAGCCACAATAGTTTTCCTTAACATGTAGGGTATTCAAGTATTTTGTTTGACTGCTTATGTCGAATAATTCATTCAATTAAACAAATAAATTATAGAATCGTCCGTTAATTGTACAACTTGAGGCTATTGTTCCCAAACTATTAATTTACAAAACTATAATTATGGCTGAAAAACTTGTGATTGTCTCCGATATGTGGGGCACTAAAAAGGGCCTTTGGATTACATCGTACCTAGGTTATTTGCAACAATATTTTGATATAACTTTTTACGATAGCCAACAACTGGCAAATCTTGATTTACCAATACAGACCGAACAAAACATCCATGAAGCATTTTTAGATGGTGGGATTGATACGGCAGTTGCCCACCTTTTGAAAAAGGAAAAATCGCCTTGCTATTACCTTGCTTTTAGCACAGGTGGTACTATTGTCTCGGAATGCTGCAAAAATGGGTTTGCCTGTTAAGTCGCTCTTATCCATTTCTTCAACAAGAATTAGATTTCAGGACGAGAAACCTTTAGTACCTTTTCAACTGATATATGGGGAGAGGGATGCCAATAGACCGGATGATATTTGGGCCAATAAAATAGATGTTGAAATGGATGTCATTCCAAATTATGGGCATACCTTGTATACCGATGAAAAAATAATTAGGAAGGTTTGTTTGGCCTTGTTAAAAGAAGTCACTTCAATAAATATCCCGAGAAAAAATTGAAAAGAAAAAGGCGGTCTAAGAAACCGCCTTTAATTTTTTAACTGTTTCGTAAGACAGTTTTTGTTCCGCATAAGGTTTGGTAACCTTAAACTCTGTCTCATCCGTACTTGGCATTTCAAACATGGCATCCGTAAAAATTGCTTCACATAGAGAACGAAGTCCTCTTGCGCCAAGTTTGTATTCAATTGCTTTTGCCACAATATAATCAAGGGCCTGTTCTGTTATCGTAAACGTAATATTGTCCATAGCAAACAGCTTTTCGTACTGTTTTATAATGGCATTTTTGGGTTCTGTTAATATGGCCCTTAGAGTTTTATCATCTAATGGGTTCATGTGCGTTAGCACTGGTAGCCTTCCAATTATCTCGGGAATCAAACCAAACTCTTTAAGGTCTTTCGGAATTATATACTGAAGAATATTGCTTTCGTCAAGATTCTCCTCCGCTTTTGAGGCACTATATCCAACTGCTTGTAAATTGAGACGCTTAGTTATCGCTCTTTCTATGCCATCAAAGGCTCCTCCTGCGATAAACAGAATGTTTTCTGTGTTTACTTCGATAAACTTTTGGTCCGGATGTTTTCGTCCTCCTTTAGGAGGTACATTAACCGTGGTTCCTTCCAATAACTTCAAAAGTCCTTGTTGAACCCCTTCACCGAGATACGTCCCTTGTAATGGATGGATTGTCACTTTTTCTCGGCAATCTTGTCTATTTCATCAATAAAAACGATACCTCGTTCCGCTTTTTCCAAATTGTAGTCGGCGGCTTGTAGTAATCTGGTTAATATACTTTCTACATCTTCCCCAACATAGCCAGCTTCTGTTAAGACAGTGGCATCAACAATGGCCAAGGGAACGTTGAGCATTTTTGCAATGGTTTTTGCCATTAAGGTTTTTCCAGTACCTGTTTGGCCTACCATTATAATATTACTTTTTTGAATTTCTATATCGTCTTCTTTAGACGAGGGTTGTAGCAATCTTTTATAGTGGTTGTAGACCGCTACGGACATGACCTTTTTTGTTCGCTCTTGACCGATAATAAAGGTGTCCGAGAAATTCTTTTATTTCCTGAGGCTTTTTAAGTGTGAGCTCAGACGAAAGGTCGTTGGTTTTTGTTTGTCCGGTTTCCTCAGCTACGATACCATGAGCTTGCTCTATACATCTATCACAAATATGGGCATCTAAGCCGGCAATCAATAAATTGGTTTCACGGCTTTTTCCTTCCACAAAACGAACACTCTAAATTTTCCTTTGCCATATTAAAGATAATCTGACCAAAAGTTTAACGTATACTATAGACTTTTGGTTCATAAAAAAATAAAATTCTTGGTAATTGGACGAAATTATTCTTTATCCCTTACTAAAATCTCGTCAATCATACCATATTCCAAAGCGACATCAGCTTTCATCCAATAATCGCGATCACTGTCTTCTTGGATTTTTTCAATAGGCTGCCCGGAGTGTTTTGCAATAATTTGGTAAAGCTCCTCCTTTAGTTTAAGGATTTCCCTAGCGGTGATTTCAATATCACTAGCCTGTCCTTGGGCTCCCCCCATAGGTTGGTGGATCATAACTCGGGAATGTGTCAATCCGCTACGCTTGCCCTTTTCCCCCGCACAAAGCAATACCGCTCCCATAGAAGCTGCCATACCGGTACAGATGGTGGCTACGTCCGGTTTTATAAATTGCATAGTGTCGTAAATTCCCAAACCGGCATAGACACTACCTCCCGGGGAATTAATGTAGATCTGTATATCTTTAGAGGCATCGGCACTTTCTAGGAACAATAATTGCGCTTGTACAATATTGGCCACTTGGTCGTTGATTCCTGTTCCTAAAAAGATGATTCTATCCATCATTAGTCGGGAGAAAACATCCATGGCAATGGCGTTAAGTTGTCTTTCCTCGATTATATTGGGAGTCATATTTACAGGGTACATACTACTCATTATTTTATCATAGTACATGCTGTTGATACCCTGGTCTTTTATGGCGTATTTTTTGAACTCTTTTCCGTAATCCATAAATTTTTAATCGATTTTTTTAGTGGTAAAAAAAGGTGCCGAAAAATAAATTTCCGGCACCGTAAAGATACTTAATTTATTGTTTGGATTTATCCGTAAACTTCTTTCACAAAGTTTTCATAGGTAACCTCTTTAGTCTTAAGGTTTCCTTTTTCCTTATATAGGTTCAATAACTTTTGGCTCATAAGCTGTTCGGACAAGCGCTTAACTTCATCCTGGTTGCCCAATACCCTAGCGGCTATATTGTCCAATTCCTCCTCCTTTGGATTCAATTGGCCAAATTGTGCCATTTGAGATTTGATAAAACCTTTGGCAAATTCCTTCAATTCATCAAATTGAACTTGTAGGTCATTGTCCTTTATTATTTTGCCTTCTATCAATTGGTATCGTAACCCTTTTTCCGACTTTTCATATTCTTCACTTGCCTCTTCGGGAGTCAACTCCTTATCACCGGTCATTTGAATCCATTTGGTCAAAAAACCTGTAGGAAGTTCAAATTTGGTATTTTCTATGAAGTACTCTGTTACATCGTTGAGCAGTTTTTGATCGGCCTGTTGTTCAAATTGCTTTTCTGAATCTTCGGCAATTCGCTCTCTAAGCTCCTTTTCGGATGTGACGGAATCCTTCCCAAAAAGTTTATCAAAAAGTTCCTGATTCAGTTCGGCTGGCTCTCTCTCATTAATTTCGGTTATGGTAAAAGTAACTTCTGTATCCAAGTTATCCGCTTTATCCCTTGCAATGCCCAGTGCACTTGAAAGAAAATAATCCTCTTTAAAAAGTCCCTTTGTCTTTAGTGTTACTTTATCACCAACCTTTTTTCCAACCAAATTGTCAATGGCCTTTTTATTTTTAAGCTTATCCATTTCCAATTGGGTCCGGTTGTCTATTCCCTCAGCTTCATTTTCGAACTTACCGTAAACTTCATTACTTTTGCCAACCTCTTCTTTGCTTACAAGTTTACCGTATTGTTTTTGAATACGCTCTACTTGCTCGTTAATCATTTTTTTATCGGCTACAATTTTGTAGTGTGTAATGGCTTTCTTTGTTTTTAGTGGAACTTCAAATTCCGGCGCTAGGCCTAATTCAAATTCGAAATCCAACTCTTCCTGTTCCCAGTCAAAGTCATCTTTTTGTTTAGGTAAAGGATTGCCAAGAACATCCAATTTTTCCTCAGTGAGGTACTTGTTAAGATTGTCTTGAAGCAATTTGTTCACTTCGTCCACCAATACGGCTTTTCCATATTGTTTTTTGATTAGTCCCATTGGAACTTGACCTTTTCTGAAACCTGGAATATTAGCTTGTTTCTTGTAGTTTTTTAGGATGGTGTCTACCTTGTCTTGATAGTCTTCCTTGGTGATAGCAACCTTTACAACAGCGTTCAAGTCGTCTATCTGTTCTTTTGTAATGTTCATTCCTTCAGTATCTTCTTAATTACTTAAATAAAACGGGAGGCAAAATTACTCTATTTTATTATGTTGACCAAGTTTTTAAAGGTCTGAATTTCAAATAATAACTGCTATTTGTCTTCTTTTAACAGGGAAAATAAAACCGATTGTAAAAAGGAAAGTAAAAGACTGAATAGGAGGGCCCACCAAAGTCCGTCTACATTAAATCCTTCTATTAAATTATCGGCCAAAAGAATGATTAGGGCGTTGATAATTAATAGGAACAGTCCGAAAGTAATGATGGTGACTGGTAAGGTTAGTATCACCAATATGGGTTTTACCAAAAAGTTTAAAAGACTCAGGACTATAGCTACTATTATGGCAGTTACATATGAGTCTACCGATACGTGCGGAAGAAAATTGGCCAAAAGAATAACGGCCAAAGCGCTGAGTAGAATGCGTAGAATTAGTTTCATAGTGTCTTGGTTTAGTTTATTCTAAAGATAAAAAATATTACAATAGCCTTATCTCGTGTTTAAACAAGAAACTCCACTACTATTTTAAAAAGCGAAATGATTTTTCAAAAAATTGATCGGGATTTTCCGCATGCAACCAATGCCCTGCATTATCGATAACCTCTATTTGGGCTTTTGGAAAATGTCTTTTTATTTGTGGTGTGTCAGAATCCGAGACATATTCAGACCTGCTTCCTTTTAAGAAAAGGGTAGATCCGCTAAAACTTTCCGAACTGGAGATATTCTCTCCTATTTCCTCCATTTTTTCACTAAGGATAGCCAGGTTCATTCTCAATCCAAATGTATTGTCCTTGGTTCTGTAAAGGTTTTTCAATAAAAATTGGCGGACTCCAAAATTTTTCAGGTGTTTTTTAAGTTGGTTGTCCGCATCACTCCTAGTATTTATAAGTTCAAAATTCAATTGGTTAAGGGCGTTTATAATGTCTTGATGATGAGGTGGGTAAAACCTTGGTGCAATATCAGCTACCAATAGCTTTTCTACTCTTTGTGGGTACGTGCAAGCAAATTGCATAACCGTTTTCCCACCCATTGAATGCCCGATCAAGGCAGTCTTTTCAATATTTTTGTCGTTGAGGTAATTGAGGAGGTCTTGGGCCAAGAGGTCGTAATTAAAATCCTCTGACCAAAAACTCCTTCCATGGTTTCTCTGATCTATCAAATGGACTTCGAAACCATTTTCGGCGTATCTGCTTCCTAAGGTTTTCCAATTATCGGACATGCCCAGGAAACCATGCAAAATACAGAGAGGTTTGCCGGTTCCAATTAAATTGGAGTACAAAATACGACTCATTTTAACTTGTTTAAATACATATTCACTACATTTTCCAAGCCTAAATAAATGGATTCGCAAATTAGGGCATGACCAATGGAGACTTCTAAAAGTCCGGGTATATTTTGGCTAAAATATTGAATGTTATCTAAGCTAAGGTCATGACCTGCATTAATTCCTATGTTCAACTCGTTTGCCTTTTTCGCAGCCATTATAAATGGTTGAATAGCCTTCTCCCTGTCAATTGTATAGCCTGTTGCGTAACTTTCGGTATATAGTTCAATTCTGTCGGTTCCCGTAGCTTTTGCCTCTTTTACCATTTTCGGGTCAGGATCTACGAAGATTGAGGTTCTAATACCGGCATTTTTGAACTTGGAAATCACATCTTTCAAGAAACCTTGATGTTTTAGCGTGTCCCATCCCGCATTGGAAGTAATAGCATCTTCAGCATCCGGAACCAAGGTTACCTGATCAGGTTTTACTTCCAAAACAAGTTTGATAAATTTAGGGTTTGGGTTTCCTTCAATATTGAATTCGGTAGTAACTATTTTTTTTAAGTCCCTTGTATCCTGATATCGGATATGGCGTTCATCCGGTCTTGGGTGGACAGTTATTCCTTGGGCTCCAAATCTTTCTATATCGGCAGCCACCTTCAACAAATCCGGCACATTACCTCCCCTTGCATTACGCAAAGTGGCAATTTTATTCACGTTGACACTTAGTTTCGTCATATTGTCGATAATATATTAAAAGAATCTCAAAAATACGAATAAGGCACGCCTTTTGATATTATTAATTGTTATTTTGCGTTATAAATTCGGCTATGAATATTCAACAACATATAATTTCCAATATTCCAGTCTTTGATGTCCAAACCACCTGTGGTGATCTTTTGGAGTTTTTCAAGGAAAACACATTTTCCCATATCGCAGTGATGGAGAAGGACAGATTTTTAGGGGTGTTTTCTGAAAATGATATGGATGTGGTTTCAAGTGATTCCAAAATCAATGATTACCGCTATGACTTGGAGACCTTTTTTGTGAGGAAAGAAACTAGTTGGTTGGATGTTTTGGAGGTTTTTGCGAGAAATGAGGCCAATTTGGTTCCTATATTGGACGAAGTGGAAAGAGTGGTTGGTTATTATGATTTGACCGATATAGTCTCCGAATTCATAGACACTCCTTTTTTTACTGATCCGGGAAATATCTTGGTAGTCGCGACTGGGGTTAAAGACTATTCATTTAGTGAAATTTCCCGGATAGTGGAAAGTAACAATGCTCGGCTCATTGGGGGGTTTATTACCGATATGCAAAATGATGTTGTGCAAGTTACATTAAAGATAAGTACGGCCAATTTTGACAAGGTCCTACAGACCTTTAGGCGATATAATTATCATATAATTTTTGGAAACAGTGACGATCAATTTTTGGAAGATTTGAAAAATAGGTCGGATTATTTGGATAAGTACCTAAACGTTTAGTATGAAGGTAGCTGTTTACGGTCAAACATACCAGGACAATGCCGTTGAATACTTAGAAGAGCTTTTGGACGAGCTGGCATTGGATGGCTCTTCCGAAGTTTTTGTCGAAGATGAGTTTTATCAGCTCTATAAAAGCAAAATGGGTACAGGTAGTTTTTCAACCTTCACTTCCATACAAGGCTTGGATTCTTCTTTCGACATGTTTGTAAGTTTTGGTGGGGATGGGACCATTCTTAGGGCCACTACCTTCGTGAAGAATCTTGGAATACCAATAGTTGGCGTAAACACAGGTAGATTGGGCTTTCTTTCCACATTTAAAAAGGAAGATGTTAGAAAGGTAGTGCAGGAATTTTTGAAGGGCGATTATACAATTGTGGAAAGGAGCCTTGTGCAAATACATGCGGATGCACTGGATGTTGAGTTCGGTGAGTTAAATTTTGCCCTAAATGAAATAACCGTAAGTAGAAAGGATACCACCTCCATGATTACCGTGGAGACCTATCTTAATAATGAATATCTGACCTCCTATTGGGCGGATGGGCTCATTATTTCAACTCCTACAGGTTCTACAGGTTATTCCCTAAGTTGCGGAGGTCCGGTAATTGTACCGACAGCCAAATCTTTGGTTTTGACACCAATTGCTCCCCATAACTTAAATGCCAGGCCATTGGTGATATCGGATGACACGGAAATACGATTAAGGGTTTCAGGCAGGGAGGAGAACCATTTGGTTTCCTTGGATTCGAGAATCGCATCCCTTGAAAATGGGCATGAAATTACTATCACAAAGGCTCCTTTTACCATAAAGATGATAGAATACACTTCAGAAAGTTTCTTAAAGACGCTACGGAATAAATTATTGTGGGGCGAAGACAGAAGAAATTGAACTTTCCTTTGAACAATATTTACTATATAAAAGTGTTTACCTTTTGGGGATGATTTCTTGGGTTTATACCAGATATTGTAACTGAACAAGCTTATAAACAATTCTAAATATGATACGCAGCATATTTTTGCTTTCATTTTTTTGTTTTTCTATTGGTGTAAGTGCCCAAATGTACGAGGTAGGGATATTTGCCGGTGGGGCAAATATGATTGGCGATGTTGGAAAAACAAATTATATTTTGCCCTCCAATGTAGCATTTGGCGGATTGTTCAAGTGGAACATAAGCAAAAGGTATGCTTGGAGAGGCAGTCTTACCTATGGAAAATTTACTGCGGACGACAATAAATCCAGCGATACTTCAAGACAACAAAGAGGATATGTTGTTGATAATGCAGTATTGGAAGGTTCGGTAGGGCTTGAATTTAATTTTGTGGATTATAACCTTCACAAGCTAGGTCCTGCATTTACACCATACCTTTATACCGGAGTCACCTATTTTAGATATGATTACGGCTATTTTAATGGTGGGGTTTTACAGGATATTTCACAATCCGACGGCTCATTTGCCATACCTATGACTGTTGGATTTAAGTATCGTATCAACCAGTTTCTTATTTTTGGGGCGGAAATTGGAGCTAGATATACTTTTACGGATAATCTAGATGCCAGTAATCCAAAAGGTTCTAATTTTGAAGAGTTTAGTTTTGGAAATATTTTAAGCGACGATTGGTATGTATTTTCCGGGGTAACATTAACCTATACTTTCGGAAGAAAACCATGTCAGGATTGCTTTCAATAAAAAACGATGGAAAGTAAGATAGAGGATATTGACACTCAGAATTTGCCACGTCACATGGCCATCATTATGGATGGAAACGGAAGGTGGGCAAAGGAGCGGGGAAAATTAAGGGTCTTTGGACATGAAAATGGCGTGAAGACCGTAAGGTCTACAGTGGAAAACTGTGTTAAGTTGGGAATAGAATTCCTTACTTTGTATACCTTTTCGACCGAGAATTGGAATAGGCCTAAAATAGAGGTGGATACGTTAATGCGTCTTTTGGTTTCCTCACTAAGAAAGGAATTGGCCACTTTTTCTGAAAACAACATCAAATTAAATACCATTGGCAACATTTCGGCATTGCCGGATAAGGCCCGTTGTGAACTTTTGGAGGTAATGAAAAAGACCGAGCATCATACAGGTATGACGCTGACACTGGCCTTAAGTTACGGTTCTAGGGAGGAGCTGCAATCCGCCATAAAATCGATAGCAGCCAAAGTTAAAAATAATATAATTTCGCCGTGAAAATATTGACGAAACCATTATAAATGACCATCTTTACACGCGAAATTTGCCGGACGTAGACTTGCTAATCCGTACCAGTGGAGAACATCGGATCAGCAATTTTTTATTATGGCAGATCGCTTATGCCGAATTATATTTTATTGATGTATTTTGGCCCGATTTTAATGAGCATCATTTGGTAGAGGCCATAAAAAATTACGCGTAACAGAGAACGAAGATTTGGAAAAACTAGCGAACAACTCATTTAGCGATATGACTAGGTTCATATCCTTGAACCACTTACTAACCATCCTACTCCTTTTTGTTTTAACCAATGCCTTTTCACAAGATTTATCTTATGAAAATGGTAAATCCTATATTTTAGGCGGGTTAGAGGTTACCGGACTGGAAAGTTATAATGAACAGACCGTTAAAACCTATACCGGACTTAGGGTGGGTCAGCCAATAACAGTTCCAGGTGAACAAATAAGTGAGGTCATAAATAAACTATGGGGGTTGGAGCTATTTACTTCAATTGACTTCTATATTTCTAATATTGAAGATAATACTATTTTTCTTGAACTTAATATTATTGAACGCCCTACATTAACCGATGTAACATTTAATGGGGTAAAACCAAGAAAGGTAGACGAACTTAGGAACGATACAGACCTAAAAAAGGGTAAAAAGATTACGGAAAGCCTCATTTCCAACACTAAGAATTATCTCACCAATAAATACAAGAAGCAGGGGTATTTAAATACTCGGGTAAATATAATTACCGCTGTTGATACTTCTGAGACCAATGCCAGGAGAATGGTAGTAAACGTTAACAAAGGTGATAAGGTAAAAATTAAGGATATCATATTTGAAGGTAATGAACAACTTTCCGATAAAAAATTGAGAAAAGCCTTAAAAAGTACCAAACGTAAGCGATTTGGTAGATTCGGAAAAAGTCCAAGTACATTCAGGATGATTATGAAGAAGACCTGGATCTGTTGATAGATAAATATGCGGAGAACGGTTTCAGGGATGCCAGGATACTATCCGATACGATTGAGAAAGTGGACGAAAATAATATTCTTCTAAAAATTAAGGTTGAGGAAGGTAATAAATATTATTTTGGGGATATTGATTTCGTGGGTAATTCTGTGTACACAGACCGTCAATTGCACCAGGTATTAGGAATAAAAAAAGGTTCAACTTATAACGGGGTATTGCTAAGGGAACGCATAGCGGACAATTCCACACCGAGCCGAATGATGTCACAAGTTTGTATCAAAATAATGGATATTTATTCTCGACCATTAACCCAGTTGAGGTCTCCGCTGCTAATGATACCATTAATTTTGAAATTCGAATTATTGAGGGAAAAGAGACCTTTTTGGATCATGTGACTGTTTCGGAAATGATAAAACCAATGACCATGTCATTTTTAGGGAATTACGTACACGCCCAGGCCGAAGTATAATAAGTCCGATATTATCAGGAGCATCAGGGAATTGGGCCAGCTTGGTTTTTTTGATGCGGAGCAAATAAAACCGAGATGTTTTAAATGCCAATCCCAATGAGGGAACGGTAGATTTGGCCTGGAGTCTTGTGGAGTCCGGTTCTAGTCAAATTGAATTGCAAGGTGGTTATGGTGGTGGTGGTTTCATAGGTACTTTGGGACTATCCTTTAACAATTTCTCTATACAAAACCTATTTAAAGGGGAAGCCTATAGACCTGTTCCTATGGGAGATGGACAAACTTTTGCCTTGCGATTGCAGGCAAGCCGTACTTTTAGGGTATATAGTTTAAACTTTTCTGAGCCTTGGATGGGCGGTAAAAAGCCGGTAAGGTTCAATTTAAGTGTTTCCGAACCCAGCAGTTTGCGGCTTCATTTGGTTCTCGTGGGATTGACGTAGATAAAGATAGACAGTTTTCTATAACAGGAGTAAGTTTGGGATTAGCAAAAAGGGTACAATGGCGGATGATTTCTTCACCATTTCCCACTCTTTAGGATACCAATTGTATGACTTTAGAAATTATAATATAGGACTTTTTAATTTTGGTAATGGTAAGGCAAACTCATTGGCCTATACCTTAGGAATTTCTAGAAATGCTACTTTAGGTGGTAGAATATTCCCTAGGGGAGGTTCCAATTTTGAAATAACGGCTAAGTTTACACCACCCTATTCCCTTTTTAGCGATAAAGATTATGGGGCTTTAAAAGACCGCAGTACTGAACTTACGGAGAAGCAATTTAGCCAAGGAGGTCTTACTGCCGCTGAAACGACGGAGTTACAGGATATAGACCAAGAAAGATTCCGGTTATTAGAGTACTATAAGGTTAAATTTAAGGGTGATTGGTATACTACTTTGGCAGGAAGTGCGGATAAGACATTGGTATTACGTACTAATGCGGAATTCGGTTTCTTAGGAAATTATAATAGTGATACAGGAGATGTTCCATTTGAACGTTTTTTTGTAGGTGGTGACGGTTTAGGTAATTTTACTTTAGATGGACGGGATGTAGTGCAATTACGTGGATACGAAAACCAGTCTTTAACTCCATTGGATCCTTTAACTGGACGTCAAGAAGGTGGGTTGATTTACAATAAATTTTCGATGGAGCTTAGATATCCATTGACATTGAAACCTTCGGCTTCCATTTATGGGCTTACCTTTTTAGAGGCAGGTAACTCTTTCAACAATTTTCAGCAGTTTAATCCGTTTCAATTAAAACGATCGGCCGGTGTGGGGCTACGCATCTTTATGCCTGCGTTTGGTTTATTGGGAATAGATTTTGGTTATGGGTTTGATGAGGACTTAAGACCACAATCCATAGGCAATGGTCCAAGCGGATGGCAGACGCACTTCATTATTGGTCAACAGTTCTAGATTTAAATTGAAATTTAAGTATCTGTCGTTAAGCTAATCCTTTCATTTTAAAAGTTTTAGTAATTTTGGCACGATATTTTCTATTAGATTAAACGATATCAAAAATGAAGTCAAAAACAAAAGTTCTTTTATTTCTTGTGACCGTTTTAACGGGACTTAATTCCATAGCCCAAAGAGGGGTTAGGATAGCCTACGTGGATATGGAATATATTCGGAAAATGTGGAAGAGTATAGGGACGCAAGTGAGCAACTCGATACCAAGATCCAGAAATGGAAGGTGGAAATCGAGCAGAAGCAAAGTGTTGTGGAACAGATGAAGAAGGACTTAATGGCCGAAAAAGTGCTACTGACTCTGAACTCATTGAGGAACGTGAGGAGGAGATTCAAATCCTTGAAAAGGAGATGATTGAGTATCAACAGGATAGGTTTGGTGCACAGGGAGATTTGGTACTTCAAAAACGTAGGTTGATACAGCCAATTCAAGATCAAGTGTTTAATGAAGTCCAAAAATTGGGTGCCAATAAAAAATATGATTTTATTTTTGATAAATCTGCGGATGTCGTAATGTTGTACTCCGAAAAAAGACACGATATTAGTGACTTGGTCTTAGGGGAATTGCAAGAACAAGAAAAATTAGCAAAACTAAAGAAGGGACGGATACCGAAGCAGATTTGAGGCCTTTGAAAGGGATGATGAAATAGTGGAGGAGGAGGAAGTTTCAGAAGCTTTGCAGGAGCGTATAGATAGAGCGGCAGAGGCTCAGGCGGCAAGGGAGAAAACTGCTGCCGAAAAGAGGGAGGAACAGCTGAAATTGCGTGAAGAGCGAAAGAAGGCTTATGAGGAAAGAAGAAAAAAATTGTTAGAAGAACGGGAAGCTAAGAAAAAAGAGAAGGAAGAAGAAAGAAATAAGGATAATCAGGAAGGAAATTCCGATAATAACTAGAAATCATTAACCATTAATTAATACTCAAATAAGAATTAAATTTTAACTCATGAAACAAGTAAAGAAAATTGCGGTTGCCTTAATGTTGTTCGTGGCGGCGACCAGTTTTGTAAATGCGCAAAGTAAAGTTGCACATATTGATGTAACCCAATTGCTTTCCGCCATGCCGGAAATGAAGGCAGCAGAAGCCGAGCTTAAAAAACTTCAGGAAACATATGGTGCCGATATTCAAGCTTCAATGACTGAGTTGCGTAATAAGTATACCCAATATCAAAATGAGGCAACTTCAAAATCCAAGGAGGAGAATGAAAAGAGAGCAGTAGAGCTTCAGGGTATGGAGAAAACTGTTGGAGAGTTCCAACAAAACGCGCAACAGGAAATTCAAAAGAAACAAGCGGAGTTGTTCGCACCTATATCCGAAAAGGCAAAAGCGGCCATAGAAAGGGTTGCCGCGGCCCAAGGTTTTGACTATGTTATTGATGCACAAGCAGGTAGTGGATTAATCGTTGCAAATGGAAAGGACCTATTGGCCGATGTAAAAAAGGAATTAGGGATTTAAAATACCCATAAACGAAAAAAAGCCATTCCTTATGGAATGGCTTTTTTTATGAAATTATTTTTGATTTTATGTTTCTCCAGCGTAGTTGACGAATAAATTTACCTTCTTCCTCGCTAACCACAAATGCTTCTTTTTGTTTGATTGACTCAATATAACCAATAAAATTGTCTAAAAAAGCCATAGGTCTTTTTGTTTTGACGGCCATTTTTAAAGAAGCTATCAGAGTTATCCAAAAACCATATCTCATGGTATGCATAGCTTTTCCTTGTAACAGCCTTGCTTTTTTATTGTATGCTTTGCCAGTGGGTCTTAAATGTTTTACATGTAAGCCTTTTTCCGTATAGATTTCGTATCCGTGAAATTGTGCCAATAATTCATCAACTGTATCCCATCCCATAGCATTTTTTAGGCCACCTATGGCTTCAAAACAAGATTTGGAATACGCTTTAAATGCTCCTCGTACATGATTTTTGTCCATTGGGTGGTTTAGCTTCCAAGCTCCCTTTTCGTCCTGCTCATAGGCAAATCCACCAGCTATTCCGATTTTGTGTGAGTCATTAAAAATTCTTGAAATGGCTTCGAAATAATTGACAGGTAAAACAATGTCGGCATCGAGCTTTACAATAAAATCAAAATCGGTATCCAATATCGCCAGTCCTTTATTGAAGGCCTCTATTACCTTGCTTCCAGGCATATGTTTTGGTGATGAGGTAGTATTCAGTATTTCAATATAAGGTACGGTTTCGGCAAATTCGGTGATAATTTTCTCCGTATTGTCCGTAGAATTGTCATTAACGACCACTACTTTTTTGGGTAGTAAGCTTTGCAGTATAATACTCTCCGAGTTAAGGAAATGAACTCCTGCTCATTGTGGGCCGGTATGATGATATAATAATTCAATGATCAAATTATTGGCTATTTTTTCTAGTCGCGTATACAATGTAGTAACGCGGCGTAAACGTTCTAAAAAGAGGCCTTAAACCAATTTTTTTGACTGGGTGCGTCCATTTTTTAGTTTCTTGAATTTCCCAGCCTGATTTCTCCAAAAGCCAATCGAACTGCCAGTCCTCAAATTCGTGATAATGTCGATCCCGGACATCCGTTTTACTTCTGTAAGCGGGTGAAAACCAAAGTCGCAAGGGAACACTTGCTACCAATTTATTGGCTTTTATTTTCGAAAGGACGTTCAATGGTGCCAATAAGTGTTCAAATATTTCAAAGGCGGTAACAACTTGCGCATCTGAGTTGATAATTGAACTAAAATCAAAATCCAAATCTTCGCCCTTTGTGTTTTCCACTTTGAACCCTTCCCTAATCATGATTTCCGAAAAGGGGTTTTCAACCCCAAGGTCAGAATAAACTCATCGTTTTTGATGTGTTTTTTCAAGAACTGTAAGGTATTTCTAAACCTTTTGTTGGGAAAGCTGTTTTCGTACATTTTAAATTAATAATTCAGCCCAATGTAAACGGCAGTGCTGGCTACATCAACAAAGTTATTCAAAATACTTTTAGCTTCTCATTCCGCATCTGCATAGGCTTCAATAGGAGCACAGGTACAAATTAGATTTCTGTCTCCATAGGCATCATCCACTCGGCGTACGGCGGGCCAAAACTTGTTTTCTGCCACATACGGTAGTGGAAACGCTGCCTTTTGCCTTGAATAGGGGAAAACCCAAACATCGCTCGTTACCATTTGCAAGGTATGTGGTGCATTTTTCAGAACGTTGTTCGGATTATCCATTTCTGCAGCATCAATCTCTTCACGTATGGAAAGCATGGCCTCACAAAAACGATTTAACTCCTCCAAACTTTCACTCTCTGTGGGTTCAATCATGAGGGTTCCTGCAACTGGGAAGGAAACTGTAGGTGCATGAAATCCATAATCCATAAGTCTTTTGGCAATATCTGTAACCTCGATTCCTTTTTGTTTAAATGGCCTGCAATCAATGATCATTTCATGAGCGGCTCGTCCTTTTTCTCCAGTGTAGAGAACATCAAACTTACCATTCAATCTGTGTTTTATATAGTTGGCATTGAGTATGGCGATTTTGGTTGATTTTGTCAATCCTTCCATACCTAACATTTTGATATATCCATAGGAGATAAGACATACCAAGGAACTTCCCCAAGGAGCTGCCGAGATGGCGGAAATAGCTTCTTTACCCCCTGTTTTTATTACCGGGTTGCCAGGTAGAAATGGAGCCAATTGTGATGCTACACATATTGGGCCTACACCAGGACCTCCTCCGCCATGTGGGATTGCGAAGGTTTTGTGAAGGTTTAAGTGGCAAACATCAGCACCAATGGTAGCTGGATTTGTCAATCCCACTTGGGCATTCATATTTGCACCGTCCATGTATACTTGGCCTCCATGGTCATGTATTAGTTTAGTTATTTTTCTAATGGAGGATTCGAAAACTCCATGGGTAGAGGGATAGGTAACCATTAAGGCGGAAAGATTATTCGAATGAAGTTTCACTTTTTCTTCCAAATCATCAACATCAATGTTTCCCTTGTCATCTGTTTTGGTCACTACCACTTTCATTCCTGCCATAACGGCCGATGCTGGATTGGTTCCGTGGGCGGAGGCAGGAATCAAGCAAATATTTCTATGCCCTTCGCCATTAGCCTCGTGATAGGCCCTTATTACCATTAAACCTGCATATTCACCTTGAGCCCCTGAATTTGGTTGTAAGGAAGTATCCGAAAAACCTGTAATAGTTGTAAGATCCTTGGCCAATTCCCTCAGCACAATTTGATAGCCTTCTGCCTGCTCCACGGGTACAAAAGGATGAATATTTCCCCAGCTGGCATTACTCAAAGGTAACATTTCGGAGGCGGCGTTCAATTTCATGGTGCAGCTTCCTAAGGATATCATGCTATGGTTCAAGGACAAATCCTTTCTCTCCAATTTTTTTATGTAGCGCATCAGTTCCGTCTCGGAATGATAACTGTTGAATACCCTATTTTCTAGGAAGGGGGTAGCTCTTTGAATATTTTGGGGAATTGATGATTCACCTATTAACTCAGTAATCTCGGCGACTTCTTTTTGCTTAGCCTCAGAAAAAATGCCAATGATTTGGTTTAGGTCTTTAATGGAGGTTGCTTCGTTTACGGCAATAACTACGGAATCTGAATTAGGATATAAAAAGTTAACCATTTCACGCTCCGCAATAGGACGGATAACGTCTTCGTTGGCCTTAACATGAATAGTATCAAAATAAGCACTGTTACTTTGATAATACCCCAGCTTTTCCAAGGCATCAGTGAGTGTACTTGCTGTAGAATTTACTTTTTTGGCAATGTACTTAAGTCCTTTTGGACCATGGTACACTGCATACATTCCGGCCATAACGGCTAAAAGCACTTGGGCCGTGCAAATATTGGAGGTTGCCTTGTCCCTTTTAATATGTTGCTCCCTTGTTTGTAGGGCCATCCTCAAAGCCGGCTTGTCGTCCTTATCTTTGGTGACTCCTATAATTCTTCCGGGGATATTTCTTTTATATTCTTCTTTGGTCGCAAAAAAAGCCGCATGTGGACCTCCATACCCCAATGGGATACCAAATCTTTGGGAGGTTCCAACAACCACATCAACTCCTAACTCTCCTGGGGGTGTTAAAAGAACCAAACTTAAAATATCCGCCGCTACGGCAACTTTAATATCCTTTTCCTTGGCCTTTAAAACAAATTGCGTATAATCATAAGCCTGACCAAATTTGCCAGGATATTGTAACAAAGCACCGAAATAGTCCCCCTCAAATTCAAAATCTTCATGATTGCCAATAACCAACTTTATTCCCAAAGGGTTGGCCCGTGTTTCAAGTAAAGACATTGTCTGTGGCAATACCTCCTCCGAAACAAAAAACTTTACAATCTCATTTTTCTTCTGATCTCTAGTTCTAACTTCAAAAAGCATGGTCATTGCTTCGGCAGCCGCTGTACTTTCGTCCAGTAAGGAGGCATTGGCAAGTTCCATTCCGGTTAAGTTGGAAATTACCGTTTGAAAATTTAACAAGGCTTCTAACCTGCCCTGAGCGATTTCAGCTTGGTACGGGGTATAGGCAGTATACCAACCCGGATTTTCTAAAATATTTCTTTTGATTACTGACGGAGTTAAGCTTTCGTGGTATCCCAAGCCTATATAGGTACGAAAAACCTTGTTTTTCTTTGAAAGTTCCTCTAGGTGAGCCAAAAATTTGTGCTCGCTCATAGGGGGTGGGAGGTCTAACGTTTTTTTAAGCCTAATATCATCGGGAATGGTCTCATAAATCAGCTGATCTAAACTGTCAACCGAGATAGTCTTTAACATATTGTCAAGGTCTTCTTCTCGTATACCAATATGGCGGGATGCAAACACGTCAGTCTTCATGATTTGAATAAATTAGTCGTGCAAAATTAGTCATTAATTAAATCAAAAAAGACCTTTGAAATACCTTCCTTGAAGAAAGTTTTTAACTAAAAACATTGTTTATAAACAGTTTGGGTACATTTGTTTCATGGGGTATCTACGGCGTCTTTTTGATTTCTACATCAATGCAAGTATCCATGTTGCGTTTGCTGTTTTTGCTCTTGCCCAGATTACGATAAAAACTTTTGGACTTCAAGAAGTTGGGCATTTGGCATGGTTCCTTTTTTTGGAACCATAGCATGTTACAATTTTATAAAATATGGGGTAGAAGCGGAGAAGTATATCATAGTGGCAAATCCCTACCAGAAAAACATACAAATAGTAAGTCTTTTGGCTGCTATCATAGCATGCTACCTATCATATTATCTCGCTGTAGATATATGGGTGGGCATTATGGCTTTAGTGTTTTTAACTGTTGTTTATGCCATACCAGTGCTGCCAAATGCAAGAAACCTTAGAAGTTTAGGGGGGCTTAAAATATTTATAGTAGCACTAGTATGGGCGGGTACAACGGTTATACTCCCAGCATTGGGTTCATTTGTGTCTCTTTCTTGGGATATTTGGGTAGAAGCTATCCAAAGATTTTTATTCGTATTGGTGTTGTTGGTTCCATTTGAAATACGAGATCTCAAATATGATAGCCTGGAACTAAAAACGATCCCACAAAGGTTTGGGGTGAGAAACACAAAAATATTTGGAGTTATACTCGTGGTCATTTTTTATGTAGTAACTTTTCTAAAGGACGACTTAAATGTAACAGAAGTTCTGGTAAAGGCCTTCCTTTTTTTTGGTCTACTAATATTAATGTTTTCTTTTGGTAAAAATCAGGGCAAATATTTTGCCTCTTTCCGGGTTGAAAGTATCCCTATAGCTTGGTATATTATCCTGGTCCTTTCCCAATAAATGTCCTAGCTGTATCTTTTGATGCTTTCCTTCATGTTCAATTTTTCCTTTTCTGAAAGGGTATGAAGTTTTGCCTTATCACAAAGTGAGGTCAATTTTGTATTCTGTTTGGTATATGCCGCACAGATTTTACAAAAGACAATATGAAATTTTAGTTTGAGCCTTTCCGCAAAGGTAGCTTCGTTATACTGCGCCCTTGTACAAATATCCGCCGCTTTTTCACAAGAGATCATGCGTTGAACCATTTTTGATTTAAACATTCCATTAAGGCCGTTCTCGGCTCTATGTATCATTACCCAAAGGTTAGACGGGTTAATCCCCATTTCATTACAAATTTCTTCTGTGCTGATACCTTGAATGGTTTTCATTTTGAAAACTTGGGATTGTTTTTGGGGCAATTTGTCTATGCAAATCTGTAAGGCCAGTCCCAATTCTTCATTTTCTATGGAATCACTTCCGGAATTCCCATTAGGGTCTGCTACTTTTTCTTCTAACCAATCGCCTTCGTTTTCATCATGCCCGCGTAAATTCATACGGACTTCAGCCCTTCCTTTTTTGGAATTTGATTTCCGATAGTAATCTATCACCTTACGTTTTAGGATAGCTATCAGCCAGGTACGCTCGGCTGCCTCGCCTTTGTAGTTTTTTGCCGACTTAAGACCGGCCAAAAATGTTTCGGAAACCAAATCCTTGGCAGTCTCTACATCACTTACTTTTCCAATGGCATAGTTGAATAGGTAATCGGCATACTGGTCTACCCAGGAATTCGGATTTAATTGGTTTTCTGCCATTGTTGAGTGTTGTAGCAAAAATAAAAGAATTTTCCTTTTACACTTGCAATTTTAATAAATGCATATTTTATATTTTTACAAGTGGTCGTGCCACTTAAAATGAAAATATGATGAAATATAAACTGATTTTATTCCTTTGCCTTATTTTAAATTTGTCTTGTGCCCAAACACAGACCCCTTCCTCAAAACCCATAACCAGTGTGACCACTGATGAGTTAAAAAATGTGGTTTTATTGGACGTTAGAACTCCTGAGGAGTACCAACAGGGCCATTTGGAAAATTCCTTAAACGTGAACTGGTACGATTCTGATTTTGTCCAACAAGTTGAGGGAATAGACAAAGACGATACCATTTACGTGTATTGTAAGTTGGGGGGCAGGAGTGCCAAGGCCCAGGAAAAATTAAAATCCCTAGGTTACAAAAACGTTGTAAATTTAGAAGGCGGGTATGACGCATGGTCAAGTAAAAAGCAATAATATTTTATACTCCTAGTGTATATTTTATTTTACAGGGAGCTAAAGCCCTTACTTATACCTTAGTTATTTTATTAGAGTTAGGACAAAAGACCTGCCCTCTCTAATAGCGCCTCCACTTTAGGTTCCGCTCCCCTAAAGCGTTTATATAGTTCCATTGGGTTTTCCGTGCCACCTTTTGAAAGTACATTTTGCCTGAATTTATTGGCCACCTTTTTATTGAAAATCCCTTCTTCCTTAAAATAGGCAAAGGCATCGGCATCCAAAACTTCCGCCCATTTATAGCTGTAATATCCTGAGGAATACCCCCCTTGGAAAATATGTGAGAAAGATGTGCTCATACAGGTATTGGGAGAATCGGGGTAAAGCTTAGTGCCTTCAAATGCATCGTCCTCATGTTTTTTAACATCGGTAATGTCCGTGGGGTCAATACCGTGCCAAGACATATCTAAAAGTCCAAAACTTAATTGCCTCAGCGTTTGCATACCTTCTTGAAAGGTCGCGGATTCCTTTATTTTAGTGATAAGTTCCATAGGTATTACTTCACCGGTTTCGTAATGCTTGGCAAAAAGCTCCAAAGCTTCTTTTTCATAGCACCAATTTTCCATGACCTGACTGGGGAGCTCAACGAAGTCCCAATATACCGAAGTTCCGAGAAAGGCTTGGATATTTAGTATCCGCCAACATTCCATGAAGCCCATGGCCAAATTCATGGAACAGCGTAGTTACCTCATTGAATGTTAATAAGGATGGTTTACTTTTTGTGGACGGGGTAAAATTGCACACATTACTGATATGTGGACGCACATTTTCTCCGTTTCTTTTCCATTGTGATTTGTAAGAGGTCATCCATGCACCACCCCGTTTTCCTGACCTTGGGTGGAAATCGGCATAGAAAAGGGATATAAAATCCCCATTTCCATCAAATACCCGATATGTTTTTACATCCTCATGGTATTTGTCAATATCAAAAACTTCTTCAAAAGTAAGGTCGAACAACTTTTCGGCGACCTGGAAAACCCCGGAAATAACATTTTCCAGTTTGAAATAGGGTTTTAATTTTTCGTCGTCTAAATTGAACAATTTTTGTTTCAGCTTTTCAGAGTAATAACTACCGTCCCATTTTTCAAGCATCGCAATACCTTCAACATCTTTGGCGAAATCGGCCAATTGCTTAAACTCTCTCTCGGCAGCAGGTTTTGCCTTTTCCAAAATCTCCTTTAGAAAGGCATGGACCTTTGCTGGGCTTTCGGCCATACGTTCCTCCAGTACAAAGTGGGCATGTGTTTTATATCCAAGCAATTGAGCTCTTTCAAAACGTAGTTTGGCAATCTCTAATACGTTATTTTGATTATCCAGTTCGTCGTTATGAAATGCCTTGCTACCAAATGCAATGGAAAGTTCTTTTCTTAATTCCCTGTTTTTGGCATATTTCATAAAAGGTATATAACTCGGGTAATCCAATGTTACCATCCAGCCTGAATCTTTTCCTTTTGCCAATGCGAGTTGGGCCGCAGCTTCTTTTTCTCCTTCCGGTAGCCCTTCCAAATCTTTCTCATCCGTGAGATACATCTGATACTTGTTGGTCTCTGCTAGTACATTTTCGCCAAACTTTAAAGTAAGTTTGGAAAGCTTAGAGTCAATTTCCCTAAGCCTCTTTTTCTTATCCTCCGGGAGATTTGCGCCGTTTCGGCTAAAATTCTTGTACTTTTTTTCCAATAAGGTTTTTTGTTCCACATCCAAGTCCAAGAAATCCATCTTTTGATATACCTCTTTGATTCTTTTGAATAACTCTTCATTAAGGGTAATGTCGTTTCCAAACTCAGATAATAGTGGTGATACCTCTTGGGCAATTTTTTGTATCTCATCATTGGTCTCGGCCGAATTGAGATTGAAAAAAACACTGGAAATCCTATCTAATTGTTGCCCTGAGAATTCAAGGGCCTCGATGGTGTTTTCAAATGTGGGTACTTCCGGGTTTGAAGTGATGGTATCTATTTCTTCTCGTGCATCTTCTATGGCCTGTAGAAAGGCGGGTTTAAAATGTTCGTTTTTTATTTTTGAAAAGGGTGCAGCGTCAAAAGATTCTAATAGAGGATTCATTCTTGGTTATTACGATTTTTCCAGTTTCAGATATTGATTGTGTAGAAGCGATATTTTTTCTAACTTTTATTTACCGACTTCGCCCCGTCGATTACTTTCTGTTTTAGACCTTCTTTGTATAGTATGATTTTGTCCGAACACATTTGTCCGCGCTACCAATAATTTGAGCGGCAAGAATACCGGCATTTTTGGCACCATTGAGTGCTACCGTTGCCACAGGAACGCCGCCTGGCATTTGAAGAATGGATAAAACGGAATCCCACCCATCAATGGAATTACTGCTTTTTACAGGTACTCCAATAACCGGTAAGGGAGACATGGATGCGACCATCCCTGGAAGGTGAGCAGCGCCACCAGCCCCGGCAATTATAACGGAATACCCATTTTTGTGGGCATTTTTACTGAAATCGAACAGTTTTTCACGGTGTTCTATGGGCAGACACAATATCCACGTCCACTTCAATATCAAAACCTTTTAGAATGTCTATGGCGTCTTGCATTACCGGCAGGTCGCTGGTACTACCCATCACTACGGCTACTTTGCTCATGATCTATGTACTGATTACTTTAATTGTTTCCTTTACTTCCTGTGCTGTTCTTCTCGGCTTGATTTATATCCTCGTTCACAATGGTCACATGGCCCATTTTTCGGAATGGCCTTGTTTGTTTTTTTCCGTAAATATGTGGCGTTACACCTTCAAGCTTTAAAATCTCCTCCATGTTTTCGTACACAACATCTCCTGTATGGCCTTCAGCGCCTACCAAATTTACCATGATGCCGGCCACCTTACTTTCAGTATCACCCAACGGAAGATTAAGTATGCAACGAATGTGTTGCTCGAATTGATTGGTGTAGCTTGCCTCAATGCTGTAGTGGCCACTGTTATGAGGTCTAGGCGCTACCTCGTTCACTAAAATTTGGTCGTCCTTGGTTAGGAACATCTCCACGGCCAACAATCCAGTCAAACCAATTTTTTCGGCAACCTTAAGTGCCAAGTCTCCGGCCTTAGTAGCGACCTGGTCTTCGATTCTTGCCGGACAGATGACATACTCCACCTGGTTAGCTTCTGGATGAAACTCCATTTCCACTACAGGATAGGTTTTTATATCCCCATTGGCATTTCTTGAAACAATGACTGCCAATTCATTTTTGAAAGCAACCATGGTTTCGGCAATGCATTCCCCTTTGGGTAGGTCTTTCAAATCGGCAAGCTCCCGAACCACTTTTACCCCTTGACCATCATAGCCAAATTGTGCGGCCTTCCAAACAAAAGGAAGTTTCAATCCGCCATTTTGGATACTATCCTCAATTTCGCTCAAATAGGCAAAACGTTGAAATTCAGCCGTTGGGATTCCATGGTCGACGTAAAAAAGTTTTTGCTTGGCCTTATTTTGAATAATCCGAAGGGCTTTTGGTTGGGGAAAGACCTTTAGTCCCTCCTTTTCCAATCGCTCCAAAGCGTCTAGATTCACATTTTCAATTTCTATAGTAAGAACATCCAAGCCTTGTCCAAAATCATAGACTGTGTCGTAATCCAGTAAATCACCCTGAACAAACTGGTTGCATGAAATCTTACAGGGAGCCTCTCGGAGAAGCATCCAAAACTTTGGTCCATACATCCCATTTACGGGTTTCATAGAGCATCATTTTGCCCAATTGGCCACCACCAAGGATTCCTAGTTTAAAATCTGAAGAAAAATAATTCATAAGTAGTACAAAAATACGCTTAAATCTTAGAATCCTAATCCCCTATATTCAAAAACACGGGGCAAAACCCTATATTTGCCAACCTTACTAATTTTTAAAAATTGATACGGTTACACGACAAATTTTTCAAACCTTTTCTTAGTGAAAAGCAAATTCGGAGGCCATTCAGCGCATGGCACAGGAAATTGCCGTGGACTACAAGGACGATAGCCCCATTTTCGTGGGAGTTCTAAACGGGGCCTTTATGTTTGTTTCAGATTTTTTAAAGGCCTATCCTCATCCTTGCGAAGTGTCGTTCGTAAAATTAAGTTCTTACCAAGGTCTTACATCTACGGGTATCGTTGAGACGTTATTGGATGTGCCTGAAAACATTGAGGGGCGCAGTATCATTATTTTGGAGGATATCATCGATACAGGACGTACTTTGCAGAAACTTGTCCATTTGTTTGGAACTACCAAGGTGAAGGAATTCAAGATTGCAAGCCTTTTTTACAAAGCAGAAGTCTATAACGGCGAATATACTATCGACTATGTGGGGCTTGAGATTCCGGATAAGTTTATTGTGGGGTACGGACTGGATTACAAGGAATTAGGAAGGAATTTAAGGCAAGTATATCAATTAAACCAAAAACATATGATTAATCTTGTACTCTTTGGAAAACCAGGGGCAGGGAAGGGCACACAAGCTCAATTTTTAAAAGAAAAGTATAACCTTAAGCATATATCTACGGGAGACGTATTCCGATTCAATATTAAAAATGGAACGGAATTAGGTACTTTGGCCAAATCCTATATTGATAAGGGTGATTTGGTGCCGGACGAGGTTACTATTAAAATGTTAGAGGACGAAGTGGATAAAAATCCGAGATGCGGACGGATTCATATTCGATGGCTTTCCAAGGACAACGGCTCAGGCAGAGGCATTGGACAATTTTTTGGAATCCAAGGACATGAAAATTGACGCGACCATAGCACTAGAAGCCAATGACGATATTCTAATTGAACGACTCTTAGAAAGAGGCAAGGTGAGTGGCAGATCGGATGATCAGGATGTTACCAAAATCAAAAATAGGTTTGAGGAATACAATTCCAAAACGGCCCCATTGAAAGAGTATTATGAGGAGCAGCACAAATTTCATAGTGTGAACGGAATTGGAACCATTGATGAGATTACACAGCGTTTGACTGAAGTCATTGATTCGTTATAGGATTATCCTTTTTTTCCGATTTCTTGGATAATCGAGGTTAAAAAATGTGCACACGATATGGCAGAGGAGGTAATAAGGCCTAAAGATGCCCTGAAAAGCTGTTTTTTTATTGGTTGTGGCTCCATGCTGGCCGTCATACTTATTGCCATAGCCTATTTGGTCTATCTCCATTATTTTTATGACCCTTTGTCATAAAATAACAGGTATTCTCTTCCCTCTTTATTGTGTAGCTTTGTAGCGCATTTAATTTTACCATATTCAATATGACCGAAGGTAATTTTGTAGATTATGTAAAAGTACATTTGGCCTCAGGAAACGGTGGCAAAGGTTCCATGCACCTTCATCGCGAAAAATATATCGCTAAAGGAGGTCCGGATGGAGGAGATGGTGGCAGAGGTGGTCATGTTATTGTTAGGGGAAACCAAAACCTTTGGACTCCGGTAAATTTTAAGTTCAAAAAGCACTTTAAAGCGGGCCACGGCGAGCATGGGGGTAAAAGCCGAAGTACTGGAGCCGATGGAGCCGATGTTTATTTGGAGGTGCCCTTGGGAACCGTTGTCAAGAACCCTGATACTGATGAGGTACTTTTCGAAATTACCGAACATGGCGAGGAAAAAATAGTACTGGAAGGAGGTATGGGAGGTCTAGGGAACTGGCATTTTAAAACATCTACGAACCGAGACACCTAGATATGCCCAACCTGGAATTCCCGGACAGGAAGGGTATTTTCTTTTGGAGCTGAAAATTTTGGCCGATGTAGGATTGGTCGGTTTTCCCAACGCCGGAAAATCTACACTGCTTTCTGTAATTACTTCCGCCAAACCTAAAATTGCAGATTACGAATTCACCACCTTAAAGCCCAATCCGGGTATCGTTGAATACCGTGATTTTCAAAGCTTTGTAATGGCGGATATTCCAGGAATCATAGAAGGTGCAGCGGAAGGTAAGGGCCTGGGGCATTATTTCCTAAGACATATTGAACGAAACGCTACTTTATTATTTCTGATTCCTGCGGATAGTAAGGACATCAGTCAAGAATATGCCATTTTATTGGATGAATTAAGAAGATATAATCCGGAGCTATTGCACAAGGAACGGCTCATCGCCATTTCCAAATGCGATATGTTGGATGATGAACTAATGGATGAAATGAAAAAGGAGCTGGATGTCGATTTCAAGGGGACATCATATATGTTTATCTCCTCTGTGGCACAAATGGGAATTATGGAATTAAAGGACAAACTTTGGCAAATGCTAAACGATTAAAATCCTTATCTGATGAAACGGTATCTAAAAAATATTGTTGAGTTAAATGATAATCCCAAGAGTAGATTCTTTGCCTACTTTATCCAGATTTTAATTTTTGTTTCCATTGTTTCTTTTTCTTTTGAGACCGTACCGGATTTACAGCCACAAACTCGGAGATGGCTCCGTGGCATTGAGATTTTTTGTGTCATGGTATTTACCTTGGAATATTTGTTGCGCATCTATGTAGCCGATAAAAAGGCAAAATTTATCTTTAGTTTCTACGGCATTATTGACTTTTTGGCGATTCTTCCTTTTTACCTTGCATTAGGCATCGATTTAAGATCTTTAAGGGCTTTACGGTTCCTTCGCTTGTTCAGGATGCTCAAATTAATGCGCTATAACAGGGCAATTAAGCACTTTACGCGGGCTATAGTAATGGCTAAGGAAGAGATTTTACTATTTCTGTTTGTCACACTGATTTTGATATACTTCTCGGCGGTAGGAATCTATTATTTCGAGAACCAAGCACAACCGTGAACATTTTTCTTCTGTTTTTGATAGTCTATGGTGGGCCATTATAACACTCACCACGGTGGGATATGGAGATGTGTATCCCATAACGGTTGGAGGTAGGATCTTTACCTTTTTTATTTTGATGATTGGTTTGGGTATCGTAGCGATTCCAACAGGAATAATTTCATCGGCGCTCACAAAAAGTGTGGACAGGAAAGAGGAGGACTGAATTTTTACTATCTTAAAGTAAAATATTCAGGATGAAATATGTGTTTACACTGCTACTTGCCTTACTGTTTGTTTCCTGTAGTACAATAAAGGTACATTATGATTATGAGCGGGAAACCGATTTTTCCTCCTATACTACCTATAATTATTTGGTGGATATGCGGACCGGTATTCCCGAACTGGACGAAAAACGATTCTTTAGGGCCATGGATATTACGCTTCAGACAAAGGGATTGAAGTTTTCCGAAGAACCAGATATTCTAATTGATATAAAAAGCTCTATTTACGAGACCCAATCTGGTAATACGGTAGGCGTTGGGCTTGGCGGAGGTAGCCGAGGTCTAGGTGGCGGTGTGTCGGTAGGTATACCCGTAGGTAGCCCCAAGCTCACTAGAGAGCTCGAAATCAACTTCATTGATGCCAAAAAGGATGTATTGGTTTGGCAGGCCATTAGCAAACAACCCTATAGAGAGGGAGATCCACCGCACCTAAAAGAGGAAAGGATGCAAGAATTGGTTTCAAAAATATTTGAAAAGTATCCGCCAAAAACCGGAAAATAACTTTTTTAAAGGACTCGCATAAATACCCTCATTTTACCTTCAAAGCCCCATAATATGGGGTGTTCAACATTTTTTTTTGTGTTAGAATACAATGTAATCATTAGATATTCAAATGGTTACAATTTAGCAAGACGAAACTTCCGTTCGGTGATGTCTTTCTACCGTTCATCATAAACCTTTTAATTTCTTCCCAAAGGTCACTAGTTTTACATCGTATTATTAACAATTAAAAAACAACATCATGAAAACAACCGACAAAACTAAATTATCTGTATTAGCTATTGGGACCTTAACAGTATTGGTTTCCCTAATTGGAGCTTTAAAAGATTTAAACCTAATGAACTACTTTTTTCCATTGTATGCAGGATTAACCCTGGTTGGAGTATCTCTTTTGAACAAGGAAAATAAAAAGGACATACCGAGCAATGAAATTGCTGAGTAGGGTGAAGTATTTCATAAAACTAATTCATTAATCTTAAAAACAAAAAGCATGATTGCAATTGTAAAATTTATTATGGTATTGGTAATTCAAGTCTTATTTTAGTTTCAGCCCAAAAGGCTGAAACTATTTTTTCATTCCCCCTATATTTACCTTTAAAATACCAAGATGGCTTCCTTCATAAAAAAACATAGATGGGCAATTTCCTTCAGGTTGGTCCAATTTCTCTCATGGGGTGGATTGGTCTTTATAGCCTATGCCTTTTCGCCGGATGCGGACGGTTACAAAGCAACATTTACGTTTAAGTATGGTCTTTTGTCGACTTTTTTTATAGGTATTTTTTCTACTAGTCTGCTAAGATATTATTTAAAGCGAATCATAAATTTTGACTCTTTTGAATCCGGCCAAATAATAAAAATTATTACAGGGATTTCAGTAGCGGCCTTTATGTACTTTGGGCTATCCTATGGTGCGGGATATTATATGGGCAAATTTGGTGAAGAGCATGTAAAGGTGCCGAAATGTACAAGGATCTGGGTATTGGATTATTGTTAATCAATTCCTTTATAACCATTTTTGGATGAATCATATTTTATCTATCAGTAAAAATTGCCGCTAAATTAAACGCCAATAGGGTAGAGCGTGCAGAACTCAATGCTACTTTACGGCAGGCCCAATTGAACACTTTGAAAGGACAAATCAACCCTCATTTCATGTTCAATAGTTTGAACAATATTCGTGGATTAATGCTGGAGGATGTGGAAAAATCGAGGGATATGCTGACAAAGCTTTCGGAGATGCTTCGATACTCCCTTACCAAAAACAATGTCAATGCTATAAATCTAGAAGAAGAGCTAGAAATGGTAGAAAACTATATAGCACTTTCCAAAATTCAATTTGAGGACAGGCTACAATTTTTAAAGGTAGTTCAGGATGAAACGTTGGAGATTAAAATTCCTCCAATGATTATTCAATTGTTGGTGGAGAACGCTACTAAACATGGTATTTCCAAATTAAAAGCTGGTGGAACCATTAAACTTGTAACTTTTATAGAAGGGCAGAATTTGATTATAAGTGTTATAAATACTGGGAGTTTACAAATTGCAGAGGGGTTCACACAGTTGGGCCTTCAAAATATAAAACAAAGATTACGGCTTCTATATGGAAATCAGGCCAATTTTAATATTGAGGAAATTAATGATGAAGTTATAGCAACTATTAATATACCATTGTCATGAATCAAATAAAAGCTGTTATAGTAGAGGATTCCCGTTTGGCTAGAAATGAGTTGAAAGAACTGATCAAAGGCTATTTGCAAATTGAAATTATTGGTGAAGCAGAAAATGTAGATGATGGTTATAACCTTATTGAGGAACATTCACCGGATTTACTTTTTTTGGATATCAACATGCCCGAAAAGGACGGGTTCGAACTCTTGGAAATGTTGGACGAAGTACCTATTACCATATTTACCACCGCCTTTGATGAATATGCCATTAAGTCCTTTGAATATAATGCCTTGGACTATTTATTAAAACCTATCAATGAAAAAAGGTTTGCAAAGGCGATAGAAAAGGTGGAGGAAAAACTTAATGAGCGTAGAGAGGTCTCTTCGGAAAACACGCAAAGGTTGACCGGAAACAGTCAGATTTTTATAAAGGATGGGGAAAAATGTTGGCTTATAAAAGTGGGAGACATTTCGCATTTTGAAATCGTGGGAAATTATACAAGGGTCTTTTTCCAGGACGAGAAACCCATGTTGTACAAGTCCTTGAACCAAGTGGAAGAGAAGCTCCCGGAAAAATATTTTTTTAGGGCTAATCGGCAGCAAATCATCAATACCAATTTTATTGCAAATGTAGTACCCTGGTTCAATGGGAAGTTAAAATTGACGATGGCAAATGGTGAGGAAGTTGAAGTCTCAAGAAGGCAATCGTATCTTTTTAAAGACAGAATGAGCCTTTAATTTCTGCGAACCTTCACAACGTATGTGGCAATTTTTTCACCATTAAATACAATATGGGCGTCATAAAGTCCGGTCCGATTAAAGACATATTCCATTCGAATTTTTCCGGGTTCCAAAAGGTTAATTTTTGGCTTTACTTCCAAATCCCTTCCTCCATTGTTTATGATTAGACCTAACTCTCCAGGTGCTATATCTAAAGTCGTTTTTAATCCGAACGTTACCATTTTATTGCGACGAGAATCTATATGCATTTTCTCTGCGGATTTCGGCATTATACTATTTGAAAATGCCTCTTTATAAATCACTGGGGCTTTCATAAAATCACTTAGGGCTGGCAACCCTTCCAATAGGGACAATTCCGGTTCCAACGGGTAGTGGTTCTTTGCGAATAATTCAGGATTTGGTAGGAAGTAGACATCATCATAATCGGGTTCGAATCGAGGTCCTTCGACGTCGAGCATGATCCTTCCTGCGGACCATGTGGCATCGCACAGATACCATTTTCCATCCAGTTTTACCGTATTCCATGAATGGTTGGGCGGGTCGTTTTCATTTAAAATCAAGGTGGGTGTCCGGCCATATCCGTTAACGATTTCGCTCTCAAATCCTGCTAGGTTAGCCATTTCCTTGATGAGGTAGGCGTACCCAGTACAAGCTGTCCTCTTTTCTGAAACTAATTTTTCAAATACCTTGGGAGTAAAGCTTTGGTTCCATTCCAAAAAAGCTTCCCTGTCTTTCTGTATTTTCCTCCTTTTTTTTCGGGTTTTCAGGTAGGACTGGTAATCGTTCTCAATGTTCGTACCGACCCACGAAAAAATCGCCCTAAATTTTTGAATATCAGTGGTTATGGTCCTTGGTCAGCTTATGGGTCAAAATAGGTAAGTTCTTGAGGCTTTTTCCTTTGTGCGAAAATGCTATGCTATCGGCCTTGGAAAAGTTGGATTCACTTAAATTGTGAAACTGTCCATAACCGATAGCATAGTAAAAAAGAACTAAAAATAATCCCAAACGCATTACTTAAAGAGTGCAATGAACTTTTGGAAAATATTTCTTTTAGATTTATAGGCTTCTCCTACCACAACATCGCCCATCAATTCAATATCCGTTGAATCGAACATAATCTCGATTTCTATGGTATCAGTCTCGCTAGCCTTGATTTTGTGCTCTTTAGTGTCGTATCCAATGTAACTGAAAATCAGTACGTCGTTAACCTCCAATTTTTGTGGAAACTCGAATTTTCCATCATAGTCGGTAGTTGTACCTATTGAGGTTCCTTTCAGAATCACGTTGACCCCAGGTAAAGGTAGGTTGGACTCATCCAAAACGGTGCCTCGAACGGTATAGCTATCAGCTAGAGGAACATTTGTGTTGTGTATGTTTTGGTCAATAACCATTTCCAAATTCGGAGTTGCTTCGACAATTTCTTGGGATTGGACAGGAGGGGTCGCACAAAGCGCCAAAAGAGAAAAACTAGCAATGCCAAAACTTTTAAAGAAGATATTCGTATTCATAATGGTATCAGGTTCAAATTCGTAGTTCTTGAGTTGGGAGGTCTTAAATCGTCCACAGGTGCTGACATTTTCGTTCTTGAAATACTGTACGATTTCAAAATCTGATAGTCCTGTAAAATCGATGACTTCCTTTTGACAACTGTTGCAATATCCTCCTTGCTCGGTCTTTCTAAAATTAGCAAAATTTTCTGAACAAGGTTGTTTGACGGAGATTTGTAATGACTTTTTCATACTAAATTAGTTTTAAGGTTTACCCCTAAACTATGCTCATTACAAAGGATATAAAACAACCCTTTAGGCAAACCTGCTTTTGATCGAGGGAAATATCAAAATCATTCTACTTTAACCCGAATTCCTTCACTATGACTTGTAAATTCAGGAGCGTACATACTCCGGATGGTCGTAATGCCATTGCTAAAATTTCCTGTATTATTTACTCTAAGGTCGTATTCAAAAACATACACACCTTTGGGCATGAAGTCAAAGAAAAAGTTCGTACTGGCATCTTTGGTGCTTTCGTAATACCCCAAACCGTCTTGCCATTTGAATCGGGATAGCACATTTACCGGCTCAAACCCGGCGGCACGCATATCCTTTAGGTGAATAAACTCCATATCCCGGTCCGATTTCAGTTCGATCCGTACCCGAACCAAATCGCCCACATTCAGTTGGTTACCTTCCTTGATTTCGGTCAGAAGTTCCCCATTGTTCGTATTCTTTTTTAGGAAGAGTTTTTTCCTCACTTCCAAGGCCTTGCCAGCCTCTTTTCCTGCTGGGGTGATTCGGTCCAAATCCTCAAAATATTGCCAATATAAAGCGCCCCAAGCGATACCTTCTCCCTGCTTCTTAATGTTTACCGTAGCCATTTCGGGGTTGATTTCTTGTGAATTCCAAGAGGTTTTATAATATCCGGTGCCAGCTTCTACCCGAACGCTTTCTAGCTTTTTTGGGTCAATGGTTTCAGATCCTATTTTCACATCAACGGCATCGGTGACGGACAGCCAATCGCTCCCTTGTAATAAGAGTGCATAGACCGCATTGCTCGTTGCCTTTGTCGTTTCCCATTGATTGGTCTGTTTGTTTTTCAACAGCCAAACTTTTAGCTTGTCTATGATTTTGGTGTCGTTCCCGATTTCAGAAAAAGCCTCGATTAATAAGGAATGTGTTTCAATGGGTGCCTGATGCCAATACCAAGAGGGCGTGTTTTCCTTCCAGTACATGCCCAATTCCTTGGACTTCACACTGTTTTCCTCCAAGGCACGAAGGATTTTTTGGGCCGATGCTTCATCTCCGGCCCGATACAATGTCAACGCAATCAAACCTTTGAAATATAAATTTCTATTGGTCCAGTATGTGCGGGCCGGACCCAAATAGTATTCCATGATTTCCGATACTTTTTTTGAGGTTTTTATGTCCTTAAAAAAGCTGCGCATGTACAGGAAATGTAGTTGATTTGGACTTAAATGGTCTTGGAAAGATCTTTGGAATACTTTTTCATGCGTTCGTATTCGGTAACAAATTCGGCATCCAAATAAGAAATGGCAGATTTCAACATTGAACTTGCATTTGAATTTGAGTTTGAGCTTGAACCGGTGAGTTTCTCCAAATGCCCAAAACCAATGGCGATATGTTGGGTAATAAACCTATTTTCCCTACCACCATTAAACCAGGGCCAGCCACCCGAATGCAATTGGGCCTCTTCAAGCTTCCGTAGGGCCATTTCCTGTTCGTTTCTCATTTTGTTCAGGTTGAACAAAAGTCCGATACGTTTCTTCTGCTCGGTTTCAGATTGTGCATCCCTGAGCCATGGCGTTTCCTGGATCAAAAGCGACTTGAGTTCCTGATTTTTCTCCAAGTTGCTCAAAAGGGCATCGGAGTTGGCCCATTGGTCGAACACCTGTTTGATTCGCGGATTGGCATTTGCGATATGGCTGGCCAAGGTATTCGCATAGTATTTGGAAAAAGTCTGTTCGTTGCATTCGTAGGGATATTCCATAAGGTAGGGTAAGGCCTGTACGGCATACCAAGCTGGGTTGGAAGTTATTTCCAAAGTCAATTTCTGGTGCTCGAGCGTTTTTGAGGAAACATTTTTCAGCTTCTCCAAAACAAAGGTTTTGTTCTCATTGCTTCGCACCCACATGGGCAGGGTTTCCGTAACCAACATCCTGTTGGTAAGGACGGGTAGGGCACCTTGCTCACCATCACTATACGTACCCGACTTTGCTACGATTTTGTATTGTACGCCCTGAACGCCTTTGGGTATGGTCAAGGTCCAGGAAATTTGGGTGTTTCCCTTGGCCCCCACACTAAAGGGTTTTTGTTTTTCTATATTTCTGAGTGCCGCATCTATGGGCTTTCCGGTGAGGATATCTGTGAGTTCCAATTGACCCATCCCTTCCAAGGAATTTTCGGATAGGTTAGTGATTTTTGTGCTCAGGGTAATAGTATCGCCCTCTCGTAGAAAACGTGGGGGATTGGGGAGTACCATCAAGTCCTTTTGGGTTACGGTGGATAGGGTTTTGGTCGCCGATTTTAAATCCTTCGTATAGGCCAATAATTGGAGGTTCCAGCGGGTCAAGGCTTCGGGCGTGGTAAAATTGAAGGAAACACTCCCTTCGGCATTCGTAGTCAATTGCGGAAAGAAAAAGGCCGTTTCTTGAAGGTTTTCACGGATTATGACATCCCTAGAATCAGGATTGTTGTCGTTTTCCTCCCTAGGTTTTGAGTTTTCGGCGTTACTACCAGTTACAATTACACTTTCTTCTAAAGCCTCCCCCTCAAAACTAGCATCGGCCTCCAAAGCATCGTTCATCGCCATAGGGGCTTCCGATTTACTTTGCATTCTAATATCGGAAGCACGTTCTCTATATAGGTATAATTGAGGTCTTTCAAATGATAACCCAAACCACTCCAATTGGTCGAATTGTAAATCCGTATATTCCTTATAAAACCCGTTTGGATTGAAATAATCTCTAAAATTTTCGTTACCAAAGCTCAAATAGGCATTAACATAGGAACGTGAATAGTATGTGGGTCTATACAACGGATTAAAGTACCAATCATGGGAAACGAACTGGTCCAAGGAGGCATCGTACATACTCGCCAGTAATTCGGCCGTAACCTTTTCGCCCTTAGGTCCTTTTATTTTAAAACTCCAGGTTTCATCGGTTCCGGGGGATATTTTGTCCCGAAACGTACCGGTCTCAATTTGCAGCTCCATGTCCGGGTAGGGCACGGGTATCAGAACAGTTCCCGAATGGAAGGAATTGTAGGCCGTAAAACTGTAGCCAACGGCAAAACCTCCCAAATCATCTTCCGTTACCGGAACGCTGATGGATTCACAATCTTTTTTCACGGTTAGGATATTGGTCTTTATGCGCTCACCGTCCTTTTCCACCCAATAGGTAATGTTCACATCCTTTACGTTGCTATAAAAGGTGATCTCTGCCATGTCACCATTTTCATAGGTCCGCTGGTTGGTTTCTACGTGGAATAGTTGATTGTCCGGAAGCGACTTTGCCTTAGGATCCATCAATTTTGCAGTCGTTTTGGCGGTGACCTGCTGACCGAAAGCATCAGTACTTTCCACTTCAATGAGGTAACTGCCGGTTTCCCATTTTTTAAGATTCGGTAGTTCGATGGATTCACTTTTTCCGGTATCAAATTCGGTTTCAAAGACCAACTTGTCCTTCTCCCAAGATTCGACCGAATGTTCCTGCCCATAGGCTTCATGGGGAAAAAGTTTCTTAAAATCAGATTGGCTCCAATAATGATAATCCGGTGCTTCCCATGGTCTGAGCCTGAGCACATATTCGGGAGCTTTCAATTTGTACATTTTCAGAAATCCCTTGGCGGATACTTTTTGTCCGTTGAGGTTTTGGGTAGTGACTATGATCGTATTTTCGGCATTTGCCTTGATCAGTGACTCGTTCAAAAGAATGTTGGCCGTCATGGCGTGATAGCCTACGTTGACCGTGGTGGTAGCCGTTCTCGTTTCGCCATTGACATCGGTTACATCGGCAGTGATTACATAGGAAAATACAGGAAGATTTTCTTTGGATGCCTTGAGGTCCGGTAGGGCCTTAAAATCGATGTTGAAATTTCCTTCATTGTCCGTTAAAAGCTCGCCATGGGCTATTTCTTGAGTTTCTCCCCAATGGCTAGGTCCTCTTCGCCACGAAAACCAAATGGGGTAATTGACACTTCGCGTTACCCGATAACCAACCTTGGCATCGGTGATGTTGCTACCCGCAAAGGATTTAGCATTGCCTTTTAAGGTAACGGAAGCGTTTACTTTAAATACCTCGGTGATGGGTTCAAAACCGACCTCAAATTTGGGTCTTTTGTATTCTTCGACCGAAAAATAACTGTATTCCCGTACCAGTCCGGTAGGTCCGGTGACGGATAAATAATACTGTCCCGTAAGTCCCATATCTCGGTATGTTGAAGGTACCTTGAAAGGAGCCGAATTCATTCGTTTGCACTTCCAATTCCGATGCCTTTTGGCCATTGGCGTCGAATAATTCAACCGTTACCTTTTGCTCGGTTACCAGGGAAGATTTATTTTCACTTTGCTTAATCAGCACCCCTTTGAAATAGAGCGGTTGGCCCGGTCTATAAATGCTTCGATCCTTGAACAAAAAGCTTTTAAGAGACCACATCCGATCCGTTGTTTTGCCTATTTTTTTTCCGGATGTAGGTACTTCCAAATTGCGCCTGATCGTCCTTGTACCTCACTATTTTATGCTCAACGGACATACTTTTGCCGCCCAAAGGGATGCGAACAAATCCGTTTTTATCGGTAGTATAACTTTTGCTATTGGATAAAATCAGGTTGCTCCGGAGGTAAAAGGTCACTTTTGCACTGGCTCTAGCGGCCCCGTTATTTCGATCCACCACTTGAAAAAGGTGTTCTTTATCCGTAGTGGTCTGCAGCAATGCCAAATTGGTAACCTGAACCTCGCTGTAGGCAAAACTGTTAACCTCGTCCTCTTTGGGAAGGGCCAGAATGAGATAACGGCCGTTAGGAAGTTCCGGCATGGGAATTTCTATGCTGTGTTGCTGATAGTCGCCCTCGTCTATCAGGTTGACCGACCATTCCTTTAATGGCTCCAGTTTTTGTATGAATTCCAGTTTTTCGGTTTCCGGATACAGGTTGTTGAGGTCTTCCCACTGCTTGGCAGAAATGGGATAGGCACGCAGATCCAAAGACGTTCTATTTTTGTAATTGACCAATAACTTGGCGGGCTTCGCAACGGGAATATATTTCTCCGTTTGCAGTTGCAGGGATGGTGCCAGGATCTGTGATTTGAGATATGTACATTGTTGTGCTCCCCTGGAATCCGGGTGTTGGCTTATGACCTGATCACAAAGGGCGATGGCCTCCTTTAATTTCCATCGGTATTGAGTTTCATCCGGGGTAAACCTATCGCCCTGGGTTTTGTATAGTTTGGCCAGTTCGTAGGTGTATAGTCCCGATGATTCATGATGCCGAATATTTTCGGCACTTTCTATAAGTACTTTCTCCGAACGTCATTCTTATCCGGGAAAACTGCATTGGCATGGATAAAATTTAACCGTTCGATATCGACCAGGGTCAGGGCTTCCAACGTGGTGTCCGAAAAGTGAAAGGAAACCAGTTCCTGAAATAGTTTAAGGGCCTTTGACTGCAAGGAAGTGGCATCCTGATTGGGGATATCCAGTTGTGTGAAAGAATAGGCATCACACAGGTAGTCCGGAGCATCGATTTCAAATTTATCGGCAGGTCTGCTTATGCTGTTTTCATCGGATTTGTAAAAAATAAGCGCGTCATGGGCCGAAGGTCGTACAATGTCGGTCTATATACTTCCGAACCTTCTTCGGTCTCGATCAATTCCTTAAATTCCTTGGGGTCGGTTTTTTGGAGTGCATTTGAATCCAACAAAGCGTTTTGAAAGTGCAAATCTATTTCCTTGAACAAGGTGTTTAGGTCCCACGTCCTAAAATCGACCGAATCGACCTTGGTTTCGGTGGCCGTTCTATTGTAGAATTGATAGCGGTTTTGCTTAAAATACTGCCAATAGAGATTGGCGAGATAGCTTTCCAAGATGTTTTTTGTGGGAAAGGATGCCTTTTCAATTTCAGTTTTAAACTTGTTTATAACGGAGAGTTGGGCATCCTCTTCCAAAATGAGTGCATATTTTGAGGAGAATAAAAGGGCCTTTATTCGTTGGACTTCGTTTCGATCACTCTCCGCTTTTTGATAGATTTTTTGGACCAAATCATAGGCACTTCGGGTAAGTTGGTCTTTTTCCAACTTCAGCACCTGGTTCCAAAGTTCTTTATAGGGCATATTAGCCTCTTGACCATTTATAAGCTGTGAGAACAGAAGTATACTTAGGATTATAGAAAATTTCTTCATCATACTAAAATTACACAACAAAAGTGTGCCAAACAGTTACTGCTATCAATGAAAAATGAGCATACGATCCTTTTGGGTTCGTAAACAACCTATTTATGCTTTGTAACTGACAAAAAACTACAGTGATTTTAAGAGCCCACCGTCAATGGGGATATTCGTTCCACTGATGAAGGCTGCTTTGTCGGAAGCTAAAAAAGTAGCTAAATAGCCATATTCTAAGGGGTCGCCAATACGTTGCAGTGGAACTTTTTGTTCCATTTCGGTACGCACCTGACTTTCAGGAATATCCATTTGTTCCGCTTTTTTGGCATTAAGCTGCGCTATACGATCCGTATCAAAATAACCCGTAAGTAAGTTGTTAACGGTAATCCGGTACTTGCCAACATCCGAGGCAAGGGTCTTGGCCCATGTAACTACAGCAGCGCGGATCGAATTGGATAGTGCCAAATAGGGTAGTGGTTCCTTCACAGATACCGAGGCAACATTAATGATGCGGCCCCACTTATTTTTTATCATTCCTTTAAGGGCAAGTTCCGTGGTAAGTACGACAGTCTTAAAGAGTAGATCGAAGGCTTCCTGGTAATCTGAACCTTCTTTTCCAATGCAGTGCCTGCAGTGGGTCCTTGGGTATTGTTCACTAAAATATCTACAAAATTGTTATCGAAATAGTCTTCGATTATTTTTTGGAACGATGTAAAGTCAGAGAAATCGACTTTCAAGTATTGGTGTGCTTGACCTTTATCAGTTGGTAAATGGGCAACTATTTCCTTCAGCTTATTCTCGCTTCGGGACATTAGGGTCACACTGGCCCCACTTTCCGCCAATTGCATGGCAATGGCCTTGCCAATGCCTCCGCTACTTCCGCCGATCAATGCTTTTTTTCCTTGAAGTGATATGTTCATTCTTAGTTAATAGTTATAAGTTAAAAGTCTATAGTTATAAGGAAAATCAATTTGAACATCACGTCCTAGATTCTATATCAGTAAATTATATCATTTTTGAACTTGATATTTGAATTTGAACTTGAATTTAGTTCCCCATTTGGGGGCAAGGGGGTTTATTTATATTCCTCCCTTACCGGACAAAATACATCCATGAGCTTGCATGGTGTCAATGCCTTCCCACTATGCTTTTTGTTCGATCCTATAATTACAATATCACCCGCGTTATAAATGTTGGTTTTACCATCCAATGTAAACTCAAAAGTACCTTCCAAAACGTGCATGACCTGTTCGTGCATATGGGAATGTTCCGGAACTTCGGCATTTTTATCTACAGTCCAATAAGCGATACTCATAGTTTCCGCATGCACCATTTTTCCATGATAGCCGGGCATGATTTCTTTAGATGCTATGCTTTCCAGGTTTAAGCTCATTTTTTATTATGATTTTACTTCTAAGGTAAAAAAGAATATTACAGGATCTAAAATGATTTGTGCTGCTACCGTCAATATGTATCTTTACCCCATATTTTAGGATAATGAAGATACACTTTATTGCCATAGGCGGAAGTGCAATGCATAACTTAGCCTTAGCTTTAGCTGATAAGGGTTACCAAATTACTGGTAGCGACGATGTTATTTTTGAACCTTCTAGATCCCGATTGGAGTCCAAGGAACTTCTACCAAGTCAATTCGGTTGGTTTCCGGAGAAGATTCATGAAGGTTTGGATGCCGTTGTTACGGGTATGCACGCCAAAGCCGACAACCCTGAATTAGTACGGGCTCAAGAGCTCGGTTTGACCATATACTCATATCCTGAATTTCTATACGAGCAATCCAAAAACAAAACGAGGGTTGTAATAGGCGGTAGCCATGGCAAAACGACCATTACATCCATGATCTTGCACGTGCTAAACTATCATCAGATTCCCGTAGATTATATGGTAGGAGCCCAATTGGAGGGTTTTGATAGAATGGTACACTTAACGGAAGAGAACGACTTTATGATTCTAGAAGGCGATGAATATTTATCATCACCCATAGACAGAAGACCAAAATTTCACCTATATAGACCTAATATTGCCTTGCTTAGTGGAATCGCATGGGACCATATCAACGTATTCCCCACTTTTGAAAACTACGTAGATCAGTTTCGGATTTTTGTAGATAGTATTGTAGAGGGAGGAAGTATTACATACAATGAAGAGGATGCTGAAGTGAGAAGGGTAGTGGAAGCTTCTGAAAACCAAATTAGAAAACTACCTTACCACACTCCGGAATATGAGGTAGTAGACGGGGAAACTATGTTGTCCACCTCGGAAGGACCCATGCCCATATCTGTATTTGGTAAGCACAATCTAAGTAATCTTGCCGGGGCCAAATGGATCTGTCAGAATATGGGAGTGGACGAAGATGATTTTTATGAAGCGATAGCTTCTTTTAAGGGAGCCTCTAAACGCTTGGAAAAAATAGCAGAAAGTAAGTCTTGTGTTGCCTTCAAGGATTTTGCACACTCCCCCAGCAAAGTAATGGCCACAACAAAAGCTGTGAAGGAACAATATCCAAATAGAAAGCTTGTTGCCTGTCCGGAATTGCATACCTACAGCAGTTTTAATCCGGAGTTTTTAAAGGAATATAAGGGGACACTGGATGCTGCCGATGAAGCTGTTATTTTCTTCCTACCGAATCCGTGGCCATTAAGAAATTAAAGGAAGTCACTACCGAACAAATTATGGATGCTTTTGTTCGAAATGATTTAAAGGTTTTTACTGAAGCGGATTCCTTTCATCAGTTTATTAAAAATAAAGATTATCGGGATTCTACGCTCTTGTTGATGAGTTCCGGAAATTATGGTGGTCTCGGATTTGGGAGAATTGAAAAACAGTATAGAAGACTGATGATTAGCTATTTACTGTTAATTTGTCAGTTAATTGTTATTGGTATGTCTATTGCTCAGGAAAATGAATGTGGAAAAAGTATCGGACATCCATTTTTTACAGGGCAAGAGTATTCATTAGGAAAATCTTTCATACTTTTTTGGTAGCCTTTATGATAGGTATTTCGAATGTAATCAATCAGGAAGACCGAACAATATTGGATACCGAGACATCATATTGAGCAAAAAAAGGAGCAGGCAGAAGAAGAGAATTAGACTCGTAAATGAATAAAACTTCTAATAAAGTTTGATAAAGGCTTGAACTTTTTAGTTCTGTATATTTGAGATATGGAAGAAAAAACCATTTCCTTTTCCATTAAAAATTGATCCGAAGACGATAAGCCAAGGGAAAAGCTAATTAATAAAGGTCGGTCAGCACTTTCCGATGCGGAATTGATAGCTATACTAATTGGTTCTGGTAGTAAGGATGAGAGCGCCGTTGAACTTTCCAAAAGAATCTTGGCTTCCGTGGATAACAATTTGAACGAGCTAGGAAGACTTTCCATTCAACAATTAATGAAGTTCAAGGGAATAGGGGAGGCCAAAGCAATTAGTATTGCCGCAGCTTTGGAAGTGGGTAGAAGGCGTAGGGGGGAAGATTCCAAGAAGATTGAAAAAATTGGCAGTAGTAATGACGTCTTTGAAGTATTGCAACCTGTAATGGGAGATCTCCAGCATGAGGAATTTTGGATTCTTTATTTGAACAACTCCAATAAAGTATTACACAAAGCTCAGTTAAGCAAGGGTGGTATCACAGGGACTTTGGTGGATGTACGTCTTATCATGAGGCAGTGTTTGGAGTTGGGGGCGGTTGCATTGATTTTGGCACATAACCATCCTTCGGGAACGTTAAGGCCAAGTCAGGCCGATAAAGAAATAACCCAAAAAATTAAAAGTGCCTCGGAGTCTTTGGATATTCGTGTGTTGGACCATCTTATCATAACCCAAAAGGAATACTTTAGTTTCGCGGATAATCAGTTGTTGTAAATGTTATTAATCTATACCCATAAAATTACACCTCGCTTAACATACACCATGAAGCAGGTATTTACCAAAATTTTGGGTATAGAAATTGGTTTTACCACCAAGGTGGAGGATTTCATAAAACACAAAAACGAAAAAATAACCTATACCAAACAGCCTTTACAAAACGAATTTTTTGTCCGAAGCCATGACCTTCTTTTTGAACAGGGTGTAAGTGACGTGGAGATTAACGTAATGAGTTGGGACAATGTTCCTTGTTTTTTCTTTGCGGGGGAAAGAAGCAACGTACCATTCGATATTTTTGCCGCGTCTTTTTATCTTATCAGTAGGTATGAGGAATACTTGCCACATGTAAAGGATTCACATGGTCGTTTTCCCTCCAAAGGTAGTTTGGCTTATGAGCACAAATTTTTGGAACGCCCAGTAGTTGATATATGGGCCATGAAATTGTTCGTGATTTTAAAGGAAAAGTTTCCGAGCTTGGTGCAAGGTCCGTTAAAATACAAGTTTTTGTCATTGGTCGACGTCACCACCTCCCACTGCTATGCCAACAGGGGTATTATTCGAGGGGCTGCCGGTTTTTTATTGGATTTAGGAACTTTTAGGTTTAAAAGACTTATAGAAAGAATAGCGGTTGGTCTAAATATCAAAAAAGACCCTTTTGATAATTTTTCCACCTTGATCGACTGGCATAGAGAACTGAAAATAAAAAGTATCTTCTTCTTCCAGTTTGCCAATTATTCAAAATACGATAAAAATGTATCTACAAATAGTAATAATTTTAGGTCATTGATCAAGTATATCGGTGATTATTCCACTGTAGCCTTGGCGGCATCCTACAGTTCCTTCAACAATGTGGAGTTGTTGAAGAATGAGAAACAGAATTTGGAAAATGTTGTGAATAGACCGGTAAATTATTCAAGGATGCGATATAATCGAGTAGACGTGCCCGAAACCTATCGAAATCTTATAGCTGCAGAATTTTCAGATGATTTCACTATGGGTTATAGTCACCAAATTGGATTTAGGGCTGGGACATGTACACCTTTCCAGTTCTATGATATACCTTTGGAAGTGCAACAACCAATAAAGGTTTTTCCTTTCGTGCTCCACGATTATGCACTCCGCGAAATAAGCAAGAAACGGGAATTGGAAAAGAGAATGGACGCTATTTACAATGAAATAAAATTGGTAAAGGGTACCTTTATCTCCGTATTTTCCAACGAATTATTGGGTTCTGACCATACGTTTGATTGGAAGGAAGTATATCATCAATTACTAACAAAGTACCATGTTTAAGAATGTGGTCACCGACATATTTTTTGATTTGGACCATACACTTTGGGACTTTGAAAAAAACTCATCATTGACCTTTGAGAAAATACTTTCAGAACATAATATTGATATTTCGCTACGTGATTTTTTGAACGTCTATGTCCCCACGAATTTGGCTTACTGGAAATTATATCGGGAAGAGAAAATCACTAAGGATGCGCTTCGATATCAACGTTTAAAAACGGTTTTCGACCAATTGGGGAAGGACATTTCAGATGGGGTGATTCATAGTTTGTCCAATGAATACATCAATCATTTATCTTCCTACAACCATCTGTTTCCGAGATACCGTTGAGGTATTGAATTATCTTAGACCTAGGTATCGCCTTCATATTATAACGAACGGATTTCAGGAAATACAGGAAAAGAAGTTATTGAATTCTCGGTATTCATCATTATTTTGAACATATTGTAGATTCTGAAATGGCAGGGGTAAAGAAGCCCAATCCCATAATTTTTGAACTAGCTTTGGACAAGGCAAAGGTCCATCCACAGAAATCTTTGATGATCGGTGACAATTTGGAAGCGGACATTCTTGGTGCGAAGTCTGTTGGTTTCCATACCTTACATTTTAATGCACATGGGAATCCGGAACACGAACATGCCCCCATTATCAAACAACTTAAGGAAATAAAAACCTATTTATAGAGTTATAACTTTTATAAATAGGGTGTAGATTTTCTCGTCCCGTAATTATTTCCAAAGGATGCTTTTGTTAAGAAACGCAGTTTTTCTTTGTATAGCCGTAACGTTCCTATTATCCTGTTCTGATAAGCAGGACTTTTCTCAATACGATGATCTGACAATCACCCCGACTCTAGAGACCAGTATTTTCTATATAAAAACACAGGAATCGATTATCAACAGGGTTACGGGTCTAAGTTTCTTTTCCCAGGATTTTAATTTTGATGCTTTTGAGGAAGATCTTTTTGCCGAAAGGGTACTAGAGGGTTCAATAACCTACGAACTAGAAAATACGACGAGCAAGGAAATTGAAATTACCATAGAATTCCTGGACGCAAACGGTGATGTCCTTGATAGCGAATTTTTCCGGATGGAAGCCGCGCCAACGGCCCTTTTAACCCGAGTAGTTGCCTATGGTGGCATTAATAAAAGTTTGGATATTTTAAGGAATACCTCCCAGATCAGGCTAAGTGCCGTAAATCTTGGGGATAATACCAGTACCTCTAGTTTGCCGGATCCGGCAGTTGTACTTCGTTCCAGTGCTAAATTCATGGTCAGGGTAAAATGAACCGATTAGTATCCATTACCCTTTTTACAGTATTGGTGTGCAATTTTCTAAGTGCACAGAATAAGCAGATATTGTACGATTTTAATGAAATACCGCAATCCTTGATGGTAAATCCCGGGGTGGAAAGCGATTTTAAGTGGTATTTCGGCGTTCCCTTTATCTCTGGTATTTCAGGTTATTTGGGGATCAATGGTGTTTCAGTTAACGATATTTTTGCCGAGGATGGATTGGACATCAATGACAAGGTACGTGATAGAATGGTGAATGGCATGGTTCCACGGAATGAATTCAGCGGTAATGTGCAAATGGAGCTTTTAAACATTGGTTTTAGGAGTTCAAATCCCAATATTTTCTATTCTGGTGGAGCCTACTTGGAATTTGACAATATTACGTATTGGCCACGGGATTATGCCCAATTAATTTTCGACGGCAATGCGGATCAACTGGATAGAAAATTTGACCTTGGAGATTTAAAAACAAGAGGGTCATTGGTAACCGTCTATCATTTGGGAATTAATAAGAAGGTGGACAAAAACCTGACCATAGGTGCTAGGGGGAAGATATATTCGGGCATAATGGATTACAATTCCACAAGAAATAGCGGATACTTGTTAAATACAGAAGGACAAAATAATATTCTAAACACAACCCTAAGTGCTGACCTTGAATTACGAACATCAGGTTTTGGTCAATTGGACGATGCCTCTGAAAATGGAACTGTATCCAACACATTAGTGAAAAGGGCACTATTCGGAGGTGACCTTGGACTAGGATTGGATTTGGGATTTTCGTATCGTGTAAATGAACAAACCGTATTTACTGCCAGTGTACTTGATTTAGGCTTCATTTATCATGGGGGAGATACGCAAAACTACAGTTTAGCAGGGACTGCTAATTCTGAAGGTATTCAAATAAACGTACTGCGCGAGCTTTCCAATTTAAACCGCGACTACTGGCAGGATTTGGTTGACGAAATTGAGGAACTGATTCCCTTTCAGGAGACGAATAACGGCTATCTGACCTTTAGGCCTACAAAGGTTAACGCCTCGTTGCGTTACGATTTTGGAAAACCTTTGGGGTCATCCGAAGATTGTGACTGTACAACTGATCCTTCAGGCTCTAATGAGCCTAGAATGGCGTATAGGAATTCGGTCGGTGGACATTTGTTTTTGATTAACAGGCCTCGTGATTCGCAAGCTGCCATTACAGGCTTCTATATGCGAAGGTTTGGGAATATAATGGCACTAAAGGCAACCTATACCGCAGATAAGTTCAGTTTCACGAACATAGGGTTCGGCCTTAATCTACAGGCTGATCCGGTAAATCTATATGCCATAGCAGATAATCTCCTTTCCTACAGGAACATTGCGGCAAGCAATTATGCATCTTTTCAATTAGGATTAAATATTATATCTTGGGGGAATAAGTAAGACCAAGCATTTTGGCATACTTTTTTCATTTACATAGGTAAATCTAAATCCACTATTTTGAGAGCATTATTGTTATTCCTTACGATTTTAGTCAGTAACCTGATAGTTGCACAAGCGAACTTGAACGATTATAAATATATCATAGTTCCAAAACAATTTGATGTCTTTAAGGAAGTGAACCAATATCAAACAAGCACTTTGGTTAAGTACTTGCTTTCCGAAAGGGGATTTAGCGTATTCTACGATGACTCACTACCCGCCGACTTAGTATCAAATAGATGTCTTGGATTGTGGGCATCCCTTTTGGATGATTCATCCATGTTTACCACTAAAACCTCCCTGGTTCTAAAAGACTGTAATGGGGCAGAGGTTTTTGCCACAGGAGAAGGTAAAAGCAAGATTAAGGAGTTTAAAGGGGCATACAATGCAGCTATCAAAGATGCCATGAAAAGTTTTAATGGAGTTGTTTATGCGTATTCCGGCAAGAATGATGGGGATAATTCGTTGACATTGAATTTTAAGAATGACGTCAAGAGTTTAAAAAACAAACAAATTGCAGAAAAATTAGAACCCAAAGGAATCAATACAGATAAGGTGCAACGCAAAGCACCTAAGAACCAAAACCCAATGGTGATCCAAGAAGCCACCATAGAGAATCAATCCTATGAAAATTTGGAACCCGTGCCGTCCAACGTTGGTGCAAATAATGAAGGTGTTGAAACTGAAAATATGGAGATGCTGTACGCCCAAGAAATTCCCAACGGATATCAACTTGTGGACAATACCCCAAAAGTTAGGATGAAACTTTTCAAAAGTTCCACTGAAAACATGTACATGGCCCAATCAGGCGATAAAAGTGGAATGGTATATCAAAAAGATGGTCAATGGATTTTTGAATACTACGAGGGTGAGAATTTAGTCCAAAAACCGTTGAACATTAAGTTCTAAAAGTCATACTTGTCCTTCCAACGTTTTTTTAGAAAGTCGCTTAACGCGTTTTCCCTTTGATTTTTTCCAGGTGTGTAGAATACAGTACCCGATAATTCATCGGGCAAAAACTCTTCGTTTATGAAATTGTTTTCGTAATCATGGGCGTATTTGTATTCCTCGCCATACCCTAAATCCTTCATCAGTTTGGTGGGTGCATTTCTTAAATGTAGGGGAACAGAAAGGTTTCCTGTTTGGCGCACTGTCTGTTGTGCCTTACCAATGGCCATATAACTAGCATTGCTTTTTGGTGAGGTGGCTAAATAAACGGCACATTGACTTAAGATGATTCTCGCTTCCGGATATCCAATGGTGGTTACCGCCTGAAAGGTAGTGTTTGCAATAACCAATGCAGTTGGATTGGCCAATCCAATATCCTCAGAAGCGGAAATAAGCATTCTTCCGGCTATGAATTTTACGTCTTCACCTCCCTCTATCATTCGTGCCAACCAATAGACCGCTCCATTCGGGTCACTACCCCGTATCGATTTTATAAAGGCTGAAATAATATCATAGTGCTGTTCACCTGTCTTGTCGTACAAAACTGTGTTTTTACGGGCCTTGGACATAACCAAATCGTCCGTAATCACAATTTCTTCAGAAGGTTCAGAATTAATGACGAGTTCAAAGACATTCAATAATTTTCTACCATCTCCACGAGATAATCTTAAAAGGGCCTCTGTTTCCTTAAGTTTTATATTTTTTATTTTTAAAATGGGGTCGTTTTTCATGGCCCGTTTTAAAAGAAGTTCCAAATCCTCCTTTCCAAAAGGACTTAGAACATATACTTGACACCTTGATAGTAGGGCCGGGATGACTTCAAAACTTGGATTCTCAGTGGTAGCCCCTATGAGGGTAACCCAGCCTTTTTCAACAGCGGCCAAAAGTGAATCCTGCTGAGACTTACTAAAGCGATGGATTTCATCTATAAAAAGGATTGGGTTCTTTGAAGTGAATAGTCCTCCGGATTGTTTGGCTTTATCAATGACTTCCCTAATGTCCTTTACACCACTATTGATGGCGCTAAGCACATAAAATGGTCTTTCACTCTCTTTGGCAATAATATTTGCCAAGGTGGTTTTTCCCGTTCCTGGAGGACCCCATAGGATTAAGGAGGGAATAACCCCTTTTTTAATTTGATGGGTTAGAGACCCATTCACGCCCACTAAATGATTTTGACTAATATATTCTTCAAGATTTTGTGGGCGTACCCTTTCCGCTAAAGGCTCGTTCATAGGATAAAAATAGGATAAAGTTGAAAAAACTCATTTAGTATTTTTGAGATATCAAATGACAATTTAACCGATTCTGATTTTTGGCGAACTAATTGTTATGCTTTTTACATGTCCGATTCAGAACATTTTAAATTAACCAATGCTGTCATAATAGCCCCCTTAATTGGAGTTGTGTCCATATGGTCTGTGTATTGGCTCGAATTATTAAATAAGACAAATTTTAACGAATACGGCGTTTATCCAAGAAGTTTGATGGGTTTCAGAGGTATTATTTTTAGTCCATTTATACATGGGTCTTTGGAGCACCTTTACAATAATACTATTCCTTTGGCAATTTTGTTGGCAGCTCTTTTTTATTTCTATAGAGGTATAGCCACCAAAGTAGTCTTTTTGGGGATTGTTCTCTCCGGTTTGATTACATGGGGTATTGGAAGACCTTCCTTTCATATTGGTGCGAGTGGACTTATATATGTATTGGCAAGCTTTATTTTTTTTAAGGGGATATTCACTAAGCACTTTCGTTTGGTGGCTCTTTCCCTAATCGTTGTATTTATATATGGGAGTTTGTTATGGTATATTTTTCCCGTTAAGGAAGGCATTTCATGGGAAGGCCATTTAGCAGGGTTTGTAACAGGATTGACTTTTGCCTTACTATTTGAAGCTAAAGTTCCAAAACCAAAAAAGTATGATTGGGAGCGTGAGGATTATAACGAGGAGGACGACCCCTTTCTAAAACATTTTGACGCCGATGGGAATTTTATTGAGTCCGTAGAAAAAAATGAAACTGAAGAAACAATACGAATTAAGTATCATTATAAGGAGAATGATACAGACGATTCTTCAGTCAATGACTAATTGGATATTCTTTGCCGAACGGCCTCATATAAAAATACGGCACAAGCTACGGAGACGTTCAAAGATTCAATTTCCCCCAGTAGTGGGAGTTTTACGCAATAATCAGAAGCTTTTAGAATAGAAGGAGAAATTCCCTGGTCTTCCGCTCCCATCACTATAGCTACAGGTTCCTTAAAGGAAACGTCATAAATGGAATCGTTTGTTTTTTCGGTGGCGGATATAATTTTTATTCCGGAAGCCTGTAGAAAGAAAATAGCATCCTTGATATGGTCTACTTTGGCAATGGGTACTTTAAAGGCCGCACCTGCCGAGGTCTTTACTGTATCGGCGGTAACCGGGGCCGCACCTTTTTTTGAATGATGATACCGTCTACACCCGTACATTCCGCTGTTCTTATGATAGCTCCAAAATTACGTACATCCGATAACTGATCTAAAAGCAAAAACAGGGCAGGAGAGTTGCTTTTACTTGACCTTTCGACCAATTCTTCCAAAGTATAAAATTTGATAGGAGATATGTTGGCGACAGCACCTTGATGGTTGTTCCTAGTAAGTCTGTTCAGCTTTTCTACCGGAACATAGACCATATTGATATCATTCCTTCTCAATAGACTTTCCAGTTCCCTCATTAAATCACCTTTCAACCCTTTTTGAAGAAATACCTTATCTATTTCCTCACCTGAGTTGACAGCTTCGATAATGGCCCTAATGCCATAAACTTGGGTAGATTTTTCCATTGAACAAAAGTAGGCAAATTTGATGCTTCCCGCTATCGAAATATATACTTGAAATGACTCACTATAAGTCTAAAGCCAAAATTGCCGGGTCATCCTTCGCATAGTGATATGCCCTCCAAAAGAAACCTTGTCGAGAAAATTTCCAAACAATTTTTCCCGTATTAGTTACTTCCCGGATGCCATAATCTCCTTCGGTTATCAACGTATTTCCACTAGGCAGCCTAATGGCACCGGATACCTTTGGTGAGTATAGTTCTGCATCAGTAAAGCTCCAAAGAATTTCAGGAAATGTGAGGCTAGGTATGGTCTGTTGATTAAGTTCCTCAGGCAACTGTAATTCATATACTGTCGACCTGCCTAAATCACCGCCATTTGTAAATATTAACATTTTTGAGGGCTCAAAAAGATTTGGGAAGTGATTGTTTGTAAATAGACGTTCAGAAGTATTGTCATTTTGTGTTGAAGGGTTACCAAATCTATAAACTAAATCACCCCCACGACCAAAATTACCTCCTAAATGTCCGAGATGCTTCCTCTTTGGTCGTTGAATGGTCAAGAACCCATACTTCACTATAAAAATTTACACTCAAATATATCAAATCGTTTAAGGTGTCGTATCCGATTCCATTAATATGCATGATGTTTCCATCATCTGTGTTTGTATAATTTAAATTAATCAGTTGTCTGTTTTCTTCGACGATACCGTAGTTGAGTTTTGTTTCGTCAAAATCCTGTATTAAATGGTCCTTAGCGTGCCACTCCCATACTATCTGGTCAGTATTAGGGTCAATTTCCAAAACTGATTCAGGAAAGAGATCTGTATCCAATTGAGATCCATTGGCAATAGCATCCTCCTTCGACATTCTCTCCCAGGCAATTGCCAAAACATTCCCGTTCGGTAGCAGTTCAACATCATGATGGGTCCTATGCTCATTATTTGAATAGGTATAGTCCCATAAAATATCTCCGTTTTTTGCTATGAATTGGATTTTGCCTCCAAAACCACCAAACAAAATTTCCGGATTATCTGCTTGTAACGATGCCAAGAGGGTACCGTCCTCAAGTAATAGCACGTCATTTCCAATTTTTCTATCTCCCAAGGGCCATTCATAAACAATATCTGCATTCTTATCCATTAGATAAACCCTATTGCTCATGGCATCGTTGACCAGGATGTAGTGGTCTTCTACTAGAGATTTATCAAAATAGGTAGCAGTCCCCATTTCTCCTTCAACAACTTCTGTAGTTATTTGAGGGGCCTCCTCTTGTTCCTCGGTAAGTTCTTCTGAAGGTACATCTTCAGTAATTATTTCTTCATTGCTACAAGAAAGAATTGTAAGAAATAAAATGAGGTATACAATTAGATTATTAAGGTTATGATACATTTTTTCCATAGTTTTTTTGCGGTTAATTTAATGGATTGTCCGGGATTTTTAAATAGGGTTTAGATTTTCTTTTTTCCATATTTACCGATTTTCCCTTCCAAATTTAGTTTTGTCACCTTTAAAGTTAATTTTCCAAATTTTCCCTTGCTTGGACTCGGAGATATAGAGAGACCCATTTTTATCCTGAGAGAGCCCCATAGGTCTATATTTTGCATCTTCCACTGTTCTAACGGTATCCACTCCAGTAAATCCATCTGCAAAAATTTCCAACTCTCCAATTGGCTTTCCATTTTTAAAGGGAACGAAACCTACTATATAACCAGCTTGTGGATATGGCCCGCGGTTCATAGAACCATGAAATGCAATAAAGGCACCTTGGTGATATCTTTACGGAAATTGATTTCCTTCATAAAAGAGCAGATCATTGGGAGCCCAATGTGCTGGTAGTCCCATAATAGGATCCTTAAAACCTTCAGCTTTTTTTTGGCCATCGCCCCCATATTCAGGAGCTACTAATTTTTCTTTTTTAAATGGATCATAGTAGCTGTAGGGCCAACCAAAATTATCTCCGTTCTCTATCTGCATGAACTCTTCAGCTGGCAAAACCGCTTGATCCCATTTGCTATAGTATTGAGGGGCGTGGTTGTGTAAATAGTCTCGCCCATGCTGAACTCCATATAGCTTGTCATCTGCATTGTTCCAGGAAATGGCGACCATACTTCTAATTCCGGTAGCGAACATTTCACCATCCTGTTGAATCTGTCCTGGCTTTGATTCGTCAAACTTCCGAGATGCTTCCTAATACCTCTAGACCTGGGCAGGGGTACATTCCTTTTATTTGACCTTTTGAGTTAGGATCTTCACATGCATTTGTGGGTGCACTAAATGTTACGAACATGTTTCCTTTTTTGTCAAATGCTAGGGATTTGGCGTTATGCCATCGTTGTGGAAAAACATCCGTTAATATAACTTCAGGTTTTCCTTGGGGAATTAAGCTAGAATCCGATAGTTTTTGTCTGTATATTACTTGTTCCGAACTAAAATAGAGATATCCGTTATGGATTCGCATTTCTGTTGCAAACGTACCATCGTTTGGATAGTCCCCAAACCTTTGCATAATATCTGCGGTTCCATCCCCGGTAGTGTCACGTAGGGCCATATTTCCATTCGGCCTTTAGGTTCTCTCAGCTTGGCGTAGACATCTCCATTATCATTTACTGCGATATGCCTAGAGGGGCCAATACTGTCAACGAATACCACTCCGGAAAAACCATCAGGTAAGTATAGGCCACCATTTTCTGAATTATGTATATGCTTAATTTCTGTAGTATTTTCCTCGGTATCTAGGGGTGTATTTTTATTGATGCTTTTAGAATCATCCTTGCAGGAGAATAGTGTTGTTACCAAAAGAACGAATATCGTGCAGTGCTTCATTATATCTAACTAGTTACGATTCCTGTTTAAATATACTAAATAAGTGGTGTGGAGATTCTGAAATGGAAACATTCAATCTAGGTTTGGAATCCATTAATAAAAAAGATCCATCTTTTCGAGGATGGATCTTTTTGTTAGTATGATTGCGATAAGATTTTTAATCTACACAATAGTTCAATGCTTGAGGATCTGGAACAGGGGATGGAGTAACATCCGCTTTTAGGTTACCTTCTGCAGAATAAACCTGGAAGCTAACTTCTGAATCCCAAGCACCGAAACATAAGATATGGTCAAATCTTGAGTTCCAGTTGGAACAGTAAATGTAGTACTACCTGCTGCTCCATCGTCTAGAGTGAATGAGGCGATATTTGTCCCATCTACTGAAATCTCTAAAGAAGCACCGTTCCAACCATCACCGTAAGAATCTTGCCCATCTATGGTCCATTCACCTGCACTTGGTGGTATTGGAGGACAAACAAGCGGTACAGTGTAAATAAATGGAGATCTAAAATAAGAACCACCAGATACCGTACTGTTTAAGTTATTACTTGAAAATGATCTACCATCCGTCAAGTTAAGAACGTATCTAATCGTAAAACTATCTCCACCAGTATAATCCCCAGCTGCAACACCTGCTGCTGAAGCCAACTCACCTAAAGTCAACACTACGTTGATAGAAGGTAAACCTACTGCATTTGGTGAAAATTCTGAAGCTGGAATTGTTTTTACCAAAGCCTCAGAAGTAGATAATGCATCGTCTACAGCGCTGTTAAATGTGGTGTAGATTTGCACATCCTGCAATAGTCCACCTTCAGCATTATCTTCTACTTCGAAGGTAACGGAGTATTGAGATGAAGGATCGGAGAAACTGAATTCCTGGGCAGCTATTTCCAATGCTGGAGTAGTAGCTCTAAATACCGCTCCTCTTGTCACTTCAGCAAATACATCATCAATGGTCTTATTGCTGGATTCACAGGCAATAAAACCTGCAGATACCAACGATAACATGAATATGTTTTTAATATATCTTTTCATAATTCTATTTTTTTAGTTTGATAAAGGAAAGCCGCTATCAGGATTGTTGTCCCAGAAGACTTTTGTTGTTACACTAGGTTTCTGCGATACACTACTGTTGTTGTTGGCATATACGGCAGGAAAAAGGAAAGATCTAATGAACGATCCTGGGTCCGGCTCCAAGTTTGGCTGAAGATCACTAGGATATCCAGTTCTTCTATAGAAATTGTAAGCATCGATACCATTACCGTATAACGCTACCCAAAACTCCTTCGCCAATAGATTCAACTTTTCATCTCCAACAGCAAGATCATATTCTGCCTCAACTTCAGCAAGGTAATCTGCTACATCGTCCTCGGAGGGTGCAAGCGATAAATCTGCGCCAGCGTCCAAAGGTCCAAAGGCCATTGTTTTATCAATTGATTTTTCAATTCCAGCTAACATTAAATCTCTGGCTCCTGTAACATCACCGGCTACGTAAGCCATCTCAGCTCTTAGGAAATCGACTGTTTGAGCTAGGAAAATTGGAGTAATTCCAGCTCCACCACCACCAGATCCTAAATCAACTCCTTCAAGGCTACTATCATCGAATTCACCACCGGCAGGATAAACCCCGTAAGTAGTTCTCAACTGACCATCCGGAGGTGTACCATCGTCATCACCATGATCTCTACCCCAGTATCCATTTGGTAAATAGCAGAAAGTAAATCCACCGGAAACATAATGGGCAGGAGCAGGCTCAACACTACAGGATAGTGTTTGCTGGTTAGGACCATCTGAATCAACAGCTCCCGGAGTTGTTTCGGACTGTCTATAGTAATAGTAACGTATTCTTGGATCACTATCATCATAAATGTTTACAGCATTATCCTTCTTGGAATTATCCATATAGTTCATCAACCAGTTAGACATATAAGTTGCTGCACCTTGAGGGGTGTAGTCACTAATGTATTTTGGATGTCTAGAATCCGGATTCACCACGTTTGTACCCCAAGTAAATTGAAAATCTTCATCTACAGAGGAAATATAGTTTCCACCAGCCACAATAGAGTTAAAAGCAGCTGTAGCTCCAGCGTCTACCAATCTACTTTGAGCGTAGATTTTCAACTTTAGAGAATTGGCCAATTTTACCCAGTTGTCCCAATCACCACTATAGTAATAATCGTTTTACTGGATCAGTGGCATTATCATCCGTTGTAAAATTGCCTATGGCACTATCTAAAAGAGCTAAGGCTGCGGCATAAATGGAAGCTCCACTATCAGCAGAAGGGTTTAGGTTCTCAATCCCTCCAATTGCGTCGGAGTAAGGAACATCCCCATAAAAATCAACCAAGGTTACCGCTGTAAAGGCTTGCATTACCTGTCCCATACCAATGTGTCTTTTAAAATTGGCTTCAGCAGCCAACTCGTTCATTGCACTGATATCAGTTAACATGGAAGAGTAAGCAAATCGCCACTCCGCATCTTGGGATGCCGGAGAATACGCTTGTTGGTACAAACGAGTTCCCATATACTCGATTCGAGTAACTTCGGCACCGTTTTGGCCCATGGCTTCATTAAATCTTGCAAATTCTTCTTGTACCCTGTTTAAATAAAAGTCTCGGGGTAGCCTGTTCCGGACTCACAGCGTTAGGATCCGAAATTAAGTCAAGTTCAGTAGTCTCGCACGAAAGGATAAGTCCTGCGGAGAATACAGATAGAACTAAGTTTTTAATATTTATTTTCATGTTTCTTTTTTTTAAAATGTTGCTTTAATAGACATACCATATCTTCACGGAACCTGGGCTATTGATAAAGTCAAATCCAAGAGCGTTACCAACACCAACACCAAGGTTTTCAGGATCAAAGTTAGTTCCTTCAGGTACGTTGAGTCCTTTGAACCAAAGGTTTTGTCCGCTTAGAGTGAAGCTTAAGGAACCAAATGGGGTTCTGTCCAAAGCCTTACTTGGTACGGAGTAGCCTAAACTAACTTCTCTTAATCTAATAGTACTACCATCATAAACCTGAAGTTCGCTAGGTCCAAAAGCAACATTGCTAAAGTAGTAATCAGAGTTGTTTATTTGTATATCGTTTACTGAACCGTCCGCCTTAACACCTGGAAGGATGAAGGTAGAAACACGATCTTCAGTATCGGTTGTTAAACCACGACCAACAAGGGCAGAAATGGTATTTGCGTAAACATCACCACCATGTCTATATGAAATATCGAAGTTGAAAGTAAAGTTTTTAACCCTAAAACCATTGCTTACGTTCAATCTCCAATCCGCGTTAGGATCACCAATTTCGAACAATCCGTTTTCCTCAACGTAGCTACCGGTACTGGCCACAACTTTATTTCCGTTGTCGTCCCTTAAAACCCTGCTACCTAATATGACACCAAATGGTCTATTTGGTACTGCGAAGTTAGATAGGTCTGAGAATAGGCCACCGATGTTAATATTATCGGTATCCTGTCCTAAATCGATAACTGTAGATTCATCCGCTGTAAAGTTGGCGTTGATATCCCAATTGAAACCACCGTCATTTTCACTTCTAAATAAGGAAAGACCAAAATCAGCCTCAATACCTTTTACTTGAACCTCACCAATGTTAGTTACCGTTTCAGTATAACCGGTTGATGGATCCAATGGCTGTCTTGAGATAAGGTCCGTAGTGGTCTTTTTATAGACCGATACATCCAAGGAAACCCTATTTTGAATAAATCCGGATTCAATACCGAATTCTAATTCGGCCAAAAGTTCCGGTTTCAAACCTGGGTTTGCCAATTCATCATCAACGCGAATAGATGATATTAAGGTACCGTCCTTTAAAAACTCTCTAGTGTTAAGAGTAGCGGTCGATGCTACTGGATATCCACCAAAGAAACCTGCTGAAGTACCGTAACCAGCTCTTAACTTCAAGAAGTTCAATCCATTTTGAGACTGTAAGCCATCTATTAAAGAAGTTGGAAGTATGGATAAACTTGCAGAAGGATAGAAAATGGAGTTTTCAATAAAGTTGGAAACCCAATCATTCCTAGCAGCTAAAGTTAAATAAGCAAAGTTGTCATATCCAAATTCAGTTTGGGCATAAACCCCCATGATATTTTGTACTTCATCGTATTGTCTTGGCTGTGAAGTCGCAAAGTTATAATGTCTAAATACATCGAATATGGATTGCTGATCACTAACTACACCTTGTCTTGAGAATTCGGTTCTTCTTGACGTAGCACCTAGGTTCAGGTTTAAATCCAATTTGTCCGTAAGTTGCCACATTCCATTTAATTGAAGTGTGTGATCCCAAATAGTGTTCTTGTTATCATAGGTTTCATATCTTCCTTGCAAATATCCTTCGGCTCCACCTTTGTTCTGTCCTATCTCGTTTCTTTCAGTATAGAAATCCAAACCGATTCCTCCAGAACACGTTCATGTTATCACTAATCTTGTAATTGAACTGGCTACTACCAAAAACCCTGTTCGTTAGCTGATTCGCAAAAGCATTTTCAGCGGTCCATCTTGGGTTTTGGATACCGTTGTTTGCTCGGTAATATGTACTACGGCCATCAATTGGACTTTGAAAAGGTAGTCCCATTAAGTCAACACTCCTAGGAGTAAAGAATAAATGACCAAATACGGAAGCACCATCACCGAAAGCACCGTTACCAGTACTAGCTGCAATAGGAGGGGACTTAACATCACTTTTGGTGAAATTCATAGTACCATTAACAGTGAAGTTATTGCTTAACTCGGCCCTACCACCAACACTAATGGAAGTTCTTTGTAGTTTATTTCCAGGAGTAAACCCTTCATCCCTTAAATTACTAACGCTGGCATTGTAAGATACTTTTCCATCTTCAGATGCACCGAAGCATTTATCGAGTTATTTGTGACCGTACCTGTTCTAAAGAAGTTTTTAACACCGTCGTAAGGCTTGTATTCATAAGTGGCCCCAATATATTCGGGAAAAGCAGCCCTTACCCCTGCGTTCACACCATATGGGTGTCTAATTAATATTGTACCATCATCAGTAGTACCTCTCCAAACGGATCCAAAGCTATTTGGAGTCCGGAATATTGAAGTCCGGACTCCAGTTACTAAAGAATTCACCGTACGCTTGGTCAAAACCATTACCGTACTGGTCCTGATAATCCGGAAGTGTAGATATTTGATTATAGAATAAGGATGATGTTACGGAAATTTCAGATTTCTTTCTACCTGTTCCAGCAGAGCCAGCTTTTGTAGTAATCAAGATAACACCGTTTCTACCAGCCGTACCATATAAGTTGGCAGCAGCCAAACCTTTCAATACGTTTACATTAGCAATGTTGTTTGAGTCCAAATCCAAAAATCTACTGGAACCCACGTTACCATCAATGGCATCACCCTGGGCGTTAGTATCACCACTAAAAGGAACACCATCCACGATGAATAAAGGTTGGTTCGATCCTGAAATTGAAGTAAAACCACGGATGATAATGTTAGTTGCGGAACCGGAGACACCACTTGCGGCATTAATTAAAACCCCGGAGGCTTTACCATTCAACACCCTACCTACATCACCTTCGGCTTTTTGCTCTAATTGATCTGAGTCCACCGAGGCTACTGCATATCCTAGAGATTTTTTCTCCCTTTTGATACCTTGTGCAGTTACAACAACTTCTTCCAATGCCTGTGCGTCTTCTTCCATCTGCACATTAATGGTGTTACTTGCTCCTACAGTTTGGGTTACTGCTTTTTGCCCGATGTACGTAAACAATAATGTTTGTCCTACCGACGCGTTAATAGAATAGTTACCGTCAAAATCTGACTGCGTACCAGTAGTTGTCCCTTGAACAACAATATTTACGCCTGGCAGCGGAAGTCCACTTTGGTCGGTAACTGTCCCAGTGACCGTTTTTTCTTGTGCAAAAGAGATATGCACAATTAACGCCAATAACAGCGTCAATAATCCATTTAGTTTTGTTCTCATTTTTTAATTATTTGAATTAGCTAGCAGCAAAAATCACAAAATGGCGTTAATAATCCAAGTGAATTTTAATAAAACTTTAAGAACGTGAAGGATTATTAGGAGTTATAGATTAAACACTATTCGGATTTTACATTATGTAATATAACATCCTAAAAATTGAGAATATCATAATATTTTTAAGTTCGATGAATGGTATTTTTTGATGATTTAGTGTGAGACAATGGTTGGTTTTGGATTAATTTCTTCTATCGGGCCGGTTCGATTTTTTGGAGCATATTGAGGGCTTAAATTGGATGTTTGAAAAAACTTTGAAAATAATTGGATCGGGGTTTGATTTATAGTGAAATATCACTACATTTGCCGACCCTTAAACAAAGGGTAAATTTTTATACATATTTATATAGTATGCCAACAATTTCACAATTAGTACGAACAGGAAGGGCCACAATTACCAAGAAGAGTAAATCGGCTGCTTTGGATTCGTGTCCTCAAAGAAGGGGTGTATGTACTCGTGTATATACAACAACTCCTAAGAAACCAAACTCTGCAATGAGAAAAGTTGCAAGGGTTAGGTTGACGAACGGGAAAGAGGTAAATGCCTATATTCCTGGTGAGGGTCACAATTTGCAAGAGCACTCGATAGTATTGGTAAGAGGCGGAAGAGTTAAGGACTTGCCAGGGGTTAGATATCATATCGTTCGTGGGGCATTGGACACAGCTGGTGTGGCCGGTAGAACACAACGTAGGTCTAAATACGGTGCTAAACGTCCTAAGAAGTAAATAACACTTTTTAAAAAGAAGTAATGAGAAAAAGACAGGCAAAGAAAAGACCACTTTTACCAGATCCAAGGTTTAATGATCAATTGGTAACCGGATTTGTCAATATGATGATGTGGGACGGTAAAAAATCTGTAGCATTTAGTGTTTTCTATGATGCTATAGATATCGTGGAGTCAAAAAAGACCGATGAAGAAAAATCGGCTGCGGAGCTTTGGAAGGATGCATTAAGTAATGTAATGCCTCATGTAGAGGTTAGGAGTCGTAGAGTTGGTGGTGCAACCTTTCAAATACCAATGCAGATTCGCCCGAGATAGGAAGATTTCCACTGCGATGAAGTGGTTGATAAGTTATGCGAGAAAGCGTAATGAAAAAGGTATGTCCCAAAAGTTAGCAGCTGAGATTTTGGCTGCTGCCAAGGAAGAAGGCGCTGCAGTGAAGAAAAGAGTAGATACACATAAGATGGCGGAGGCTAATAAGGCATTCTCTCACTTTAGATTCTAATCAACATGGCAAGAGATTTAAAATTAACAAGAAATATAGGAATTGCCGCGCATATTGATGCCGGTAAAACGACTACCACTGAACGTATACTTTTTTATACAGGTGTTAGCCATAAGATAGGTGAGGTGCATGATGGTGCTGCGACCATGGACTGGATGGAGCAAGAGCAGGAGCGTGGTATTACCATTACTTCGGCTGCTACCACTTGTGAATGGGTTTTCCCTCGAGTTAATGGCGAACCTACTGAAGATGCGAACAGCTACCACTTTAATATTATAGATACCCCAGGTCACGTTGACTTTACCGTTGAGGTAAACAGATCTTTACGTGTTCTAGATGGTTTGGTGTTTTTGTTTAGTGCGGTTGACGGTGTAGAGCCTCAATCCGAGACTAACTGGAGGCTAGCCGATAATTATAAAGTTCCTAGAATCGGGTTTGTGAATAAAATGGATCGTCAAGGTTCGAACTTTCTTGCAGTGTGCAATCAGGTGAAGGAAATGCTAGGTTCGAATGCCGTGCCTATCGTTTTGCCTATTGGTGAGGAAGCGGATTTCAAAGGTATTGTGGATTTGGCCAAAAACCGAGCAATCGTTTGGCACGAAGATAACTTTGGTTCTACTTTCGATGTAATCGATATTCCCGAGGATATGCAAGCTGAGGTAAAGGAGTACAGAGCTGCCTTGATTGAAGCTGTTGCGGAATATGATGAGGAATTGATGGAGAAATTCTTCGAGGATGAGGATTCCATTACGGAAGAAGAAGTTCACGCTGCTTTAAGAGCTGCGGTTATGGACAGGGCCATCATTCCAATGATTTGTGGTTCTTCCTTTAAAAATAAAGGTGTTCAGTTCCTATTGGATGCTGTTTGTAGATACCTTCCTTCTCCTTTGGATAAGGATGCAATAGAAGGTACTAATCCTGATACAGGTGAAACTATTACCCGTAAGCCTGATGTAAAGGAGCCATTTTCGGCTTTGGCTTTTAAAATTGCCACAGATCCTTTTGTAGGTCGATTGGCCTTTTTTAGAACATACTCTGGTAGATTGGAAGCAGGTTCGTATATATTGAATAACAGATCCGGTAAAAAAGAGCGTATTTCACGTATTTACCAAATGCATTCCAATAAGCAAAATGCAATCGATTTTATCGAGGCTGGAGATATTGGGGCTGCTGTAGGTTTTAAGGATATTAAGACCGGTGATACGATGTCCGATGAGAAGCATCCGATTGTTTTGGAAAGTATGAACTTCCCAGATCCGGTAATTGGTATTGCTGTAGAGCCAAAAACAAAGGCAGATGTTGATAAATTGGGTATGGCTTTGGCAAAATTGGCCGAAGAAGATCCAACATTCCAGGTAAAAACGGACGAGGCTTCCGGTCAGACTATTATTTCCGGTATGGGTGAGCTTCACTTGGATATTATTGTAGACCGTTTAAGAAGGGAATTCAAGGTAGAGGTAAACCAAGGACAACCGCAGGTTGAATATAAGGAGGCCATCACCAAGTCTGCTGATCATAGAGAAGTTTACAAGAAACAATCTGGTGGACGTGGTAAGTTTGCCGATATTGTATTTACAATGGAACCAGTTACTGACGAAGAAAAAACTGGTTTGGAATTCGTAAACGAAGTTAAAGGTGGTAACGTTCCTAAGGAATATATACCAGCTGTTGAGAAGGGCTTCAAAGAAGCTATGAAAAATGGTCCATTGGCCGGCTTCGAGATGGATAGTATGAAAGTTACCCTAAAGGATGGTTCCTTTCACCCTGTGGATTCTGATTCATTGTCTTTCGAATTGGCTGCCAAAATGGGCTACAAGGCTGCTGCTAAGGCTGCAAGGGCTGTATTGATGGAGCCAATCATGAAATTGGAAGTTATTACTCCTGAAGAAAACATGGGTGATATTGTTGGTGATTTGAACAGGAGAAGAGGTCAGGTTAGCAACATGTCAGATCGCGCAGGGGCTAAGGTTGTTAAGGCTACAGTTCCGTTATCAGAAATGTTCGGTTATGTAACATCATTGAGAACGCTTTCTTACGGTAGGGCAACTTCTACAATGGAGTTCTCTCACTACGCGGAAACACCTTCCAATATATCTGAAGAGGTTATCAAGGCGGCAAAAGGTATAACAGCATAATTAAAGGAAATGAGTCAGAAAATTAGAATAAAACTAAAATCTTACGATCACAATTTGGTGGATAAATCTGCTGAGAAAATCGTAAAAACGGTAAAGACTACCGGTGCTGTTGTAACGGGACCAATTCCTTTACCAACACATAAGAAAATATTTACCGTGTTGCGTTCGCCTCACGTAAATAAGAAGTCTAGAGAGCAATTTCAACTTAGTTCTTACAAGAGACTGTTGGATATTTATAGCTCTTCATCAAAAACCATCGATGCGCTTATGAAGTTAGAACTTCCAAGTGGTGTTGAGGTTGAGATTAAAGTATAATGCCACACTGAGCTGAGTTAGTCAGTGTAACATGTCCTGAGCTGCGTGCGAAGGAAAAACGGAGAAAAAATAATTTCAGGGTTGAATTATTTTTGACCCTATTTTTTTGAATAGTTTTTAATAATAAGTAATTAATAATTTAAGTATGTCCGGGTTAATAGGAAAGAAAGTAGGCATGACCAGCATTTTTGACGAGAATGGAAAGAATATTCCATGTACCGTTATAGAGGCGGGGCCATGTGTAGTTACCCAAGTCAGAACCGAAGAGGTAGACGGGTATAATGCCCTTCAACTTGGTTTCGATGACAAGGCAGAAAAGCGTGCTAACAAGGCCGAATCTGGTCACTTTAAAAAGGCAGGTGCTTCTCCCAAGAAAAAAGTCGTTGAGTTCCAAGGTTTTGAAGGAGAGTATAAACTGGGAGACACTTTAGGTGTTGACTTGTTTGTAGAAGGAGAATTTGTGGATGTCATTGGTACATCTAAAGGTAAAGGATTTCAGGGTGTGGTTAAAAGACACGGTTTTGGAGGTGTCGGTCAATCAACTCACGGTCAGCACAACAGACTTAGGGCTCCTGGTTCTATTGGTGCAGCCTCTTATCCCGCCGAGTTTTCAAAGGAATGAAAATGGCTGGTAGAATGGGTGGTGAAAAAGTCACAGTTCAGAACCTAAGGGTGTTGAAAGTAGTTCCGAGAGAAAAACCTTTTAGTATTAAAAGGATGTGTCCCTGGTCATAAAAAATGGGTACGTAACTATTCAAAGATGGCAGTAATGAAGGTAGCAGTTTTAGATATTAAAGGAAAAGATACTGGAAGAAAAGCTGAGCTTTCTGATAGTGTATTTGGAATCGAGCCTAACGAGCATGCGGTTTATCTCGGATGTAAAACAATATTTGGCACACCAAAGACAAGGTACTCACAAGGCAAAGGAACGTGGTGAAATTGCAGGTAGTACTAGAAAGATTAAAAAGCAAAAGGGTACAGGTACCGCTAGAGCTGGTAGTATTAAATCTCCGGTCTTTAGAGGTGGTGGTAGAATATTTGGGCCACGGCCTAAGGATTACACTCAAAAACTTAATAAAAACCTTAAGCGTTTAGCAAGAAAATCGGCATTGAGCATTAAGTCGAAGGACAATGCGATAATGGTGGTTGAGGACTTTGATTTTGATACTCCAAAGACGAAGGATTTTGTAAATGTTTTAAAGTCATTGGGACTAGAAAACAAAAAGTCTTTAATAGTGTTGGGCGATTCAAATAAAGGCGTATATTTGTCTTCTCGTAATTTCAAGGGTTCTGATGTTATAACTAACTCAGAATTAAGCACTTATAAAATACTTAACGCATCAAATGTAGTATTGTTGGAGGGCTCTCTAGAAGGAATCGAATCGAATTTAAATAATAAGTAGTATCATGAGTGTGTTGATAAAACCAATTATAACGGAAAAAATGACTGCGGATAGCGAGTTGAACAACCGTTACGGTTTCCTAGTTGATCCGAAGGCCAACAAGATTCAGATTAAGGATGCTGTTGAGGCTACTTATGGTGTTTCGGTTAAGAAAGTTAGAACAATGAATTATGGGCCAACAAGAAAGACCAGATATACAAAAACTGGTATTCAGCATGGTAAGACAAACGCTACAAAAAAGGCGATTGTTGATGTTGTGGAAGGTGATATAATTGATTTTTACAGTAATCTATAAAGACAAGAAATGTCAGTTAGAAAATTAAAACCAATCACTCCTGGGCAGCGTTTTAGAGTAGTAAACGGGTTTGACGCCATTACTACTGATAAGCCGGAGAAAAGCTTGCTTGCTCCGTTAAAAAAGTCGGGAGGTAGAAACAGTCAAGGAAAGATGACCATACGCCAAAAAGGTGGTGGGCATAAAAGAAGGTATCGTGTAATCGATTTTAAAAGGGATAAGCAAGATGTTGCCGCTACCGTAAAATCGATTGAGTACGATCCAAACAGAACAGCATTTATTGCTCTTTTGGAATATGCTGATGGTGAAAAGAGATATGTTGTTGCTCAAAATGGGCTGAAAGTAGACCAGCAGGTTGCTGCCGGTGCCGGTTCAGCACCGAAATTGGAAACGCACTACCACTTAGTGAGATTCCATTGGGTACAATTATTTCATGTATTGAATTGCGTCCTGGTCAGGGTGCTGTGATGGCAAGAAGTGCAGGTACTTTTGCACAGTTGATGGCAAAGGATGGAAAATTTGTGACCGTGAAAATGCCTTCCGGAGAAACAAGATTGGTTTTGTCTTCTTGTATGGCGACCATAGGTGCGGTTTCTAATTCAGATCATCAGTTGTTGGTTTCCGGTAAAGCTGGTAGAAGTAGATGGTTGGGCAGAAGACCAAGGACTAGACCTGTGGCTATGAACCCTGTGGATCACCCAATGGGTGGTGGTGAAGGAAGGGCTTCCGGTGGTCATCCAAGATCTAGAAACGGCGTTCCTGCAAAAGGTTATAGAACTCGTTCTAAAACCAAGAGTACCAATAAGTATATAATAGAACGTAGAAAGAAATAAAAAGTAGAAAGAAATGGCACGTTCACTAAAAAAAGGACCTTACGTTCATTACAGTTTAGATAAGAAGATTCAGGATAGTGTTTCTTCCGGCAAGAAGTCCGTTATTAAAACATGGTCTAGAGCATCAATGATTACTCCAGATTTTGTAGGTCTTACAATTGCTGTACATAATGGTAAACAATTTGTACCTGTTTTCGTAACCGAGAACATGGTTGGACATAAATTAGGAGAATTTTCACCTACAAGATCTTTTAGGGGTCATGCTGGTGCAAAGAATAAAGGTAAGAAGTAAGCTATGGGAGTTCGTAAAAAAGAAATGGCCGAAAGAATTAAGGCTGAAAAGCAGAAAGTGGCTTTCGCTAAATTGAACAATTGTCCTACTTCGCCACGAAAAATGAGGCTTGTAGCTGATTTGGTTCGTGGGGAGAAGGTTGAAAGGGCGCTTGCTATATTGAGGTTTAATCCTAAGGAGGCTTCTAGGAAGTTGGAAAAGCTTTTGCTTTCGGCTTTGGCAAATTGGCAAGCTAAGAATGAGGATGCCAGTTTGGAGGATGCTGATTTGGTTGTTGCGGAAATTCGTGTGGATAGTGGGGCAATGCTAAAAAGGTTGCGTCCAGCTCCACAAGGTAGGGCACATAGGATAAGAAAACGTTCAAACCATGTTACCTTGGTTTTGGGGTCTAACAATAATACAGAAAGCTAGAATGGGACAGAAAACAAATCCAATAGGAAATCGTCTTGGAATTATCAGGGGATGGGAATCTAACTGGTACGGAGGAAATGATTATGGAGATAAATTGGCCGAGGACGATAAAATACGAAAGTATATCCATGCCAGGCTTTCCAAAGCAAGTGTTTCTCGTGTTATCATTGAAAGAACACTTAAGTTGATTACTGTTACCGTTACTACTGCCAGGACCTGGTATTATTATTGGTAAAGGGGGTCAAGAAGTTGACAAATTAAAGGAGGAGCTTAAGAAGATTACCAATAAAGAGGTTCAGATCAATATTTACGAGATCAAGAGGCCTGAGTTGGATGCCAATCTTGTAGCAGCTAGTATTGCTCGTCAAATCGAAAGTAGAATTTCTTTCAGAAGAGCTATAAAAATGGCGATTGCGGCCGCTATGAGAATGAACGCAGAGGGAATTAAGGTTCAGATTTCAGGAAGGTTGAACGGTGCTGAAATGGCTCGTTCGGAATCTTACAAAGAGGGAAGAATTCCATTGTCCACTTTTAGGGCCGATATAGACTATGCACTTCAAGAGGCTCAAACCACTTATGGAAAGTTAGGTATAAAGGTTTGGATCATGAAGGGAGAAGTTTATGGAAAAAGAGAGCTTTCCCCATTAACTGGAATGCAAAAAGGACAGTCTTCCAAACCTGGAAAGCAAGAAGGTGCCGAGAAAGCCCCGTCGTAGAAAGTAATAATTAAAGAAGTAGAGAAAAATGTTACAACCAAAAAGAACGAAGTTCCGAAAAATGCAGAAAGGCCGGATGAAAGGCATTGCCGGTAGAGGGCATCAACTTTCAAATGGTATGTTCGGAATAAAATCTATGGACTCTTCTTTTTTGACTTCCCGTCAAATTGAAGCTGCTCGTATCGCTGCTACAAGATATATGAAAAGGGAAGGTCAATTATGGATAAAAATATTCCCGGACAAACCTATCACCAAAAAGCCTTTGGAGGTACGTATGGGTAAAGGTAAAGGTGCTCCGGAATACTTTGTTGCGGTCGTTAAGCCGGGACGTGTAATGTTTGAAATTGCCGGAGTGTCTATAGACATTGCCAAGGAAGCATTAAGACTAGCAGCTCAAAAACTTCCTGTAAGAACAAAATTCATTGTTGCAAGAGATTATACAGTTGACAATTAATCGTAGGAAATCATGAAAAATCAAGAAATTAAAGAATTGTCTGTTGAAGGACTTACGGAAAAACTGGCAGAGTATAAAAAGCAACATGCAGACTTAAAAATGGCTCATTTTGTGACTCCATTGGAAAACCCACTTCAAATTAGAAAGGTGAGAAGAACTGTTGCAAGATTGGCTACTGAATTAACTAAAAGGGAAAACCAATAATTGGTTCTGCTTTATGGAAAAAAGAAACTTAAGAAAGGAAAGAATCGGGGTAGTAACCAGTGACAAAATGGAAAAGTCCATTGTTGTGTCAGAGGTTAAGAGAGTTAAGCACCCTATGTACGGTAAGTTCGTTTTGAAAACAAAGAAATATGTTGCTCATGACGAAAAGAACGATTGTAATATTGGGGATACCGTAAAGATTATGGAGACACGTCCTATGAGCAAGACCAAGTGTTGGAGGTTAGTAGAAATCTTAGAAAGAGCTAAATAAGTTATGTTACAGCAAGAATCTAGATTAAAGGTAGCAGATAATACCGGAGCTAAGGAAGTTTTAACTATCCGAGTTCTTGGTGGTACAAAGAGGAGATATGCCTCTATTGGTGATAAGATAGTAGTTACCGTTAAGGAAGCTACTCCGAACGGGGGTATCAAAAAAGGTGCGGTTTCTACAGCTGTGGTTGTTAGGATCAAGAAAGAGGTCAGAAGACCGAGACGGTTCTTACATACGATTTGATGACAACGCTTGTGTGTTATTGAACCCTGCCGGAGAAATGCGAGGTACTCGTGTTTTTAGTCCCGTTGCTAGAGAGCTAAGGGATAAGCAGTTTATGAAAATTGTTTCATTGGCCCCTGAGGTACTATAATTAGATGATCAAGATGAAGAAGTTAAAGATAAAAACAGGAGATACGGTAAGGGTTATTTACGGTGATCATAAAGGATCAGAGGGAAAAGTATTATCCGTAAGTCTTGAAAAGAATAAGGCCATTGTAGAGGGAGTAAACGTGGTTTCTAAACATGAGAAGCCCAGTGCGCAGAACCCGCAAGGTGGTATCGTGAAAAAGGAGGCATTAATCCATATTTCCAATCTATCGTTGATTGACTCAAAATCTGGTGAAACAACAAGAGTGGGTTACGAGGTAAGGGATGGAAAGAAAGTTAGGGTTTCCAAGAAATCAAATGAAGTAATATAGTTATGGCTTACGTTGCAAGATTAAAGAAAGAATATAAAGATCGCATCATAGCGGCCTTGACCGAAGAATTTGGTTACAAAAACGTAATGCAAGTTCCAAAATTGGAAAAAATTGTTGTGAGCAGAGGTGTTGGTGCAGCCGTGGCCGATAAAAAGCTTATTGACCATGCTGTGGACGAAATGACTATGATCACAGGTCAAAAGGCAGTTGCAACAATGTCAAAAAAGGACGTTGCGGCATTTAAATTGAGAAAGGGAATGCCAATTGGTGCCAAGGTTACATTGCGTGGTGATCGTATGTATGAATTTTTGGACAGATTGGTTACTTCCGCGCTTCCTAGGGTTCGAGATTTTCAAGGTATCAAGGCTACTGGTTTTGATGGGCGTGGAAATTATAACTTAGGAATTACAGAACAAATTATCTTCCCTGAAATAAATATTGATAAAATCAACAGGATTAATGGGATGGATGTGACATTTGTTACCTCTGCCGAAACGGACAAGGAAGCAAAATCATTACTAACAGAATTAGGATTACCTTTTAAAAAGAACTAGAATGGCTAAAGAATCAATGAAGGCCCGCGAGAGAAAAAGGGCAAAGACTGTAGCTAAATATGCTGAAAAGCGCAAAGCTTTAAAAGAAGCTGGCGATTATGAGGCACTACAGAAATTGCCAAAAAATGCCTCTCCCGTACGTATGCACAATAGATGTAAACTTACTGGAAGACCAAAAGGTTACATGAGGACTTTTGGAATCTCAAGGGTTATGTTCAGAGAAATGGCAAACCAAGGTTTGATACCTGGAGTTAAAAAAGCCAGCTGGTAGAATAATAGGATTAATAACTGGTTTCAGGTTTAGCGCAGTGCTAAAAACCGTCACCGAATTATATATAAATGGTAACAGATACTATAGCAGATTATCTAACAAGGGTTAGAAACGCGAGTAGGGCAGGACATAGAGTCGTGGAAATCCCTGCGTCCAATTTGAAAAAGGAAATTACTAAAATATTATTCGACCAAGGATATATTTTAAGCTACAAGTTCGAGGATGATAAGGTTCAGGGTACTATAAAAATTGCTTTGAAGTATGATAAGTTGACTAAAGAGCCTGTAATAAAGAAGATAGAGCGTATTAGTAAGCCAGGTTTGAGAAAGTATGCCTCTAACGATAACCTCCCTAGGATCCTAAATGGATTGGGAATTGCAATTGTTTCTACTTCTCACGGTGTAATGACAAGTAAACAAGCAAAGGCGGAAAACGTTGGTGGCGAGGTTTTATGCTACGTATATTAATTGAAAAGAGTTAGAAGATGTCTAGAATAGGAAATAATCCGATAGCGATACCGGAAGGAGTAACCATAGAGGTCAAAGAAAACGAAATTACCGTAAAGGGTAAATTAGGAGAATTGACTCAGGATTTCTCCGGGGTAGATGTGAAAGTAGAAGATGGACAAGCTTTTGTGACAAGGCCGTCTGACTCCAAGGAGCATAAAGCTAAGCACGGTTTGTACAGAGCTTTGATTTTGAACATGGTTAAGGGTGTATCTCAAGGGTGGATCAAAGAATTGGAGTTGGTAGGTGTAGGTTACCGAGCCAGTAATCAGGGTCAAAAACTTGATTTGGCACTAGGTTTTTCCCACAATATTGTTTTTGATCTAGCACCGGAGGTGAAAGTCGAAACGATTTCAGAAAAAGGTAAAAACCCAATAGTAAAACTAACCTCTCACGATAAGCAGTTGGTTGGTCATATAGCGGCAAAAATTAGATCTTTCCGCAAGCCTGAGCCTTATAAAGGAAAAGGTGTCAAATTTGTGGGTGAACAATTAAGAAGAAAAGCAGGTAAATCGGCTTAATAAAAGTATTATGGGATTATCAAAAACACAAAGAAAGTATAGAATTCGAAGGAGAATCCGTAAGGTTTCCAATGGAACTGCCGAAAGGCCAAGATTATCTGTCTTTAGAAGTAACAGCGAAATCTATGCACAATTGATAGACGATGATAAAGGTGTTACTTTAGCTGCTGCTTCATCAAGGGATAAGGATATAGCATCTGCAAAAGGAAACAAAACTGAAATTGCTGCACTTGTAGGCAAATCTATTGCTGAAAAGTCAAAAGCTGCAGGTATTGAGAAGGTTGCATTCGATAGAGGTGGAAATCTTTACCATGGTCGAGTAAAGTCTTTGGCAGAAGGTGCAAGGGAAGCAGGTTTAAAATTCTAAATAAGAGGTATGTTCCAAAAGTATAAAAACGTAGAAACAGTTAAACCAGGTGGTTTAGATCTTAAAGATAGATTGGTAGGCGTTCAACGTGTTACAAAAGTTACTAAAGGTGGTAGAGCATTTGGTTTTTCTGCTATTGTGGTTGTTGGTGATGAAAATGGTGTTGTAGGACACGGTCTTGGAAAGTCTAAAGAAGTGGCTACAGCAATTGCAAAAGCCATTGAAGACGGTAAAAAGAATTTGATTCGTATTCCTTTGAACAAGGGTACATTGCCTCACGAACAGAAAGGTAAATACGGTGGTGCACGAGTATACATACAACCGGCCTCACACGGTACCGGTGTAATCGCTGGTGGAGCCGTAAGAGCGGTATTGGAAGCGGTAGGTGTACACGATGTATTATCTAAATCCCAAGGGTCTTCTAATCCTCACAACGTTGTAAAGGCAACATTTGATGCTTTGCTACAATTAAGGGATGCCAAGACAATTTCAGAGCAAAGAGGAATTTCCTTGGAGAAGGTGTTTAAAGGTTAAGACAATTTATTATGGCAAAGATAAAAGTAAAACAAGTTAAGAGCGGTATCAAAAAACCTCAGAATCAAAAAAGGACTTTGGAGGCTCTTGGACTAAAAAGAATAGGCCAGGTTGTTGAGCACGATGCTACTCCTAATATTCTTGGAATGATAAATAAAGTTAAACATTTGGTTTCTACTGAAGAAGCTTAAATATAGATCTAATGAACTTAAGTAATCTAAAACCTGCAGAAGGTTCCGTAAATAGAGATGGTAAACGTTTAGGTAGAGGACAAGGCTCGGTAAAGGGGGTACTGCTGCAAGAGGGCACAAGGGTGCTAAATCTAGATCTGGTTACTCTAAGAAAATCGGATTCGAGGGTGGTCAAATGCCATTACAGAGACGTGTCCCTAAATTTGGTTTTACCAATATCAATAGAAAGGAATACAAAGGAATCAATCTTGGTAAGTTACAAGAGCTTGTTGATTCCAAAGTTATTAAGGATACTGTTTCTTTCGAAAATTTGGTTGAAAACGGTGTAGTTGATAAAAACGATATGGTTAAAATTTTAGGTGGTGGTGAGTTAAAAACAGCGCTTAAAGTATCGGTACATAAATTTACTGCTTCTGCAAAGGCTGCAATTGAAGCTGCGGGTGGTGAAGCAATAAGTTTATAAGTAGCAACGGGAACATGAAGAAATTTATTGATACAATATCCAATATTTGGAAGATAGAGGAACTAAGGAATAGGATAGTGATTACCCTTGGGCTTCTTTTGGTATATAGATTTGGATGCCAAATAGTTCTTCCAGGTATTGATTCTACACAATTGGGCGGTCTTGCAGACGGTACTGATAAGGGTATTTTTGGTCTTTTGAACGCTTTTACGGGAGGGGCTTTTGCCAATGCTTCCGTATTTGCATTAGGTATCATGCCTTACATATCTGCCTCCATTGTGGTCCAATTAATGGGTATTGCCATTCCGTACCTACAAAAATTACAAAAGGAAGGGGAAAGTGGTAGAAAGACCATCAATCAAATTACCCGTTGGTTGACAATAGGTATTTGTATTGTACAGGCTCCTGCCTATTTGTATGGTCTAGGTGCCTTTGGTGTGCCGAGACAGTGCATTTGTACTTGGTAAAGGATTGGATTTTATGATTCCAGCTGTAATCATATTGGTTTCGGGCTGCGTATTTGCCATGTGGTTGGGCGAGAAAATTACAGATAAAGGTATTGGTAACGGTATTTCGTTGTTGATAATGATTGGAATTATAGCAACAATGCCTCAGTCATTTGTTCAAGAATTTGTATCGAGAACAACCAATAATAATGGTGGTTTAATGTTCATTCTTATAGAGGTTATTGTTTGGTTCCTTGTAATTTTGGCAAGTGTGTTGTTGGTTATGGCTACACGTCAAATTCCGGTTCAGTATGCAAGAAGAACTGCTTCGGAGGATACGAAAAGAACGTTATGGGTTCTAGACAGTACATACCACTAAAATTGAATGCTTCAGGTGTAATGCCTATTATTTTTGCTCAAGCGATAATGTTCGTTCCTGGAATGATAGGTGGTGCTTTTGATGACACATCCTTTGGACAGTGGATGCAAGTACAGTTTAGTGATATTTTTGGATGGGCTTACAACCTTCTGTTCGCCTTCTTAATTATAATATTCACCTACTTCTATACTGCTATTACTGTTCCAACGAACAAAATGGCTGATGATTTAAAAAGGAGTGGTGGTTTTATCCCTGGAATTAGGCCTGGGAAGGAAACTGGAGATTATTTGGATAAAATTATGTCATTAATTACGTTACCTGGATCTATATTTTTAGCTTTGCTGGCCGTTTTACCGGCAATAGTGGTAAAATTATTGGATGTACAGGCCGGTTGGGCATTGTTTTATGGAGGTACATCCCTATTGATTATGGTCGGTGTGGCAATTGATACTGTACAACAGGTAAATTCTTACCTATTGAATAGACATTATGACGGATTAATGAAAACCGGAAAAAATAGAAAAGTAGCATAGTTTATGGCTAAACAGGCAGCGATAGAACAAGATGGATCCATTATAGAGGCATTGTCTAATGCAATGTTTCGTGTAGAATTGGAAAATGGACATGTGGTTACAGCGCATATTTCAGGTAAGATGCGCATGCATTATATAAAATTATTACCTGGAGATAAGGTTAAATTGGAAATGAGTCCGTACGACCTTACCAAAGCAAGAATTACTTATAGATACTAAGATAGCAAGATGAAAGTAAGAGCATCAGTAAAAAAGAGAAGTGCCGACTGCAAGATTGTTCGCAGAAAAGGCAGATTGTACGTAATCAACAAAAAGAATCCTAGATTTAAACAAAGACAAGGGTAGTTATGGCAAGAATCGCGGGTATTGATATACCAAAACAAAAAAGGGGCGTAATCGCCTTGACCTATATTTACGGAATAGGAAAGAGCAGGGCCAAGGAAATTTTAGAGAAAGCCCAAGTTAGTGAGGATACAAAAGTTTCTGACTGGAACGACGATGAAATAGGTCGTATTAGGGATGCGGTTTCTTCCTATACTATTGAAGGTGAGTTGCGTTCAGAAATTCAATTGAACATTAAACGATTAATGGACATTGGATGCTATAGAGGTATACGTCATAGAGCTGGCTTGCCATTAAGAGGTCAACGTACAAAAAACAACTCTAGGACAAGAAAAGGAAAGAGAAAAACAGTTGCTAACAAGAAGAAAGCTACTAAATAATAGATAGTTATGGCAAAGGCAAATACTAAGGTAACCAAAAAGCGTAAAGTTATTGTTGATTCTGTGGGTGAGGCTCATGTAAATGCTTCATTCAATAATATCATCATTTCTTTGACCAATAAGAAAGGTGATGTGATCTCTTGGTCGTCAGCAGGTAAACTAGGTTTTAGAGGTTCCAAGAAAAATACCCCTTATGCAGCTCAGGTAGCAGCGGAAGATTGTGCAAAGGTTGCCCATGAAGCAGGTTTGCGTAAAGTGAAGGTTTATGTCAAGGAACTGGAAATGGTAGAGAATCAGCTATCCGATCTATACACAATTCAGGAATTGAAGTTACTGAGATTATCGATGTTACTCCAATGCCACATAATGGATGTAGGCCTCCAAAAAGAAGAAGAGTTTAATCAAGTTTATATAAATTTCACCGAAGGTGTAATTACGATTATCGAAGGATAAGCCTTAATTCATAATCCCACCTTCATAACTTTAGAAAATGGCAAGATACACAGGATCTAAATCAAAAATCGCCCGTAAATTTGGTGAGGCGATATTCGGAGACGATAAGTCTTTTGAAAAGAAAAATTACCCTCCAGGACAACACGGAAGCAACAGACGTAGAGGAAAACAGTCTGAGTATTCCGTTCAGTTGATGGAAAAGCAAAAAGCTAAATACACGTACGGTATACTTGAGAAGCAGTTCAGAAACCTTTTCGCTACTGCTAAAAGAAAAGAAGGTGTTACCGGTGAAATTCTTTTACAATTATGCGAAAGCCGTCTCGGATAACGTAGTATTTAGAATGGGAATTTCCCCATCCGAAGTGGAGCTAGACAATTGGTTTCACACAGACATATAACTGTAAACGGGGATATCGTAAATATCCCTTCCTATACATTAAAAGCAGGTGACGTTGTTGGCGTTAGGGAAAAATCCAAATCTCTACAGAGTATTCAGGATTCCTTAGCCGCAAATAGTAGTGTTTATGAATGGATGACTTGGAATAGTGAGAAGAAGGAAGGAACATTCGTTTCAGTTCCTGAAAGACTACAGATTCCTGAAAACATCAAAGAACAATTAATCGTCGAGCTTTACTCTAAATAAAAACAACACTGATCCAATTATGGCATTATTTAATTTTCAGAAACCCGATAAAGTAATAATGATCGATTCCTCAGACTTCGAAGGAAAGTTCGAATTTCGTCCTTTGGAGCCTGGTTATGGATTAACTGTTGGGAATGCACTTAGAAGGGTGTTGCTTTCTTCCTTGGAAGGCCATGCCATTACATCCGTAAGGATAGATAAAGTAGAACACGAGTTCTCTGTGATTTCGGGTGTTGTAGAAGATGTGACCGAAATTATCCTAAACTTGAAACAAGTTCGTTTCAAAAAACAAATCGAGGATTCGGAAGCTGAAGTCGTATCTATTTCAGTAAGTGGAAAAGAACAATTGACTGCTGGAGATTTCCAAAAGTTCATTTCAGGTTATCAAGTGCTGAATCCGGACTTGGTTATCTGTAATATGGATCCCAAGATCAGCATCAATATGGAAATTACCATTGACAAAGGTAGAGGATACGTTCCTGCAGAGGAAAATAAGAAATCCGGTGCTCCAATTGGTACTATAGCAGTGGATTCTATCTTTACCCCAATTAAGAACGTAAAATATAGCATCGAGAACTATCGTGTTGAGCAAAAAACGGATTACGAAAAATTGGTTTTCGAAATTGTATCCGATGGCTCTATTCATCCAAAGGATGCCTTGACAGAGGCCGCTAAGGTGTTGATCCATCATTTTATGTTGTTCTCCGATGAGAGAATTACATTGGAAGCGGATGAAATCGCGCAAACTGAGACCTATGATGAGGAGTCATTGCACATGAGGCAATTATTGAAGACCAAATTGGTAGATATGGATCTTTCCGTACGTGCCTTGAACTGCTTAAAGGCGGCCGAGGTTGATACATTGGGGGATTTGGTCTCTTTCAATAAAAACGATTTGATGAAGTTTAGAAACTTCGGAAAAAAATCCCTTACCGAGCTCGAGGAGTTGGTAATCAACAAAGGCCTAAGCTTTGGAATGGATTTATCAAAATACAAATTAGATAAGGATTAATTAATCATATTTTGCTCCTCGTTCAACCGAGTTTGGTAGCAAGATGATAATACTATAATAATGAGACACGGTAAAAAAGTTAACCATTTAGGAAGAAAATCGGCGCATAGAAAGGCTATGTTGGCAAATATGGCTTGTTCTTTAATCGAGCACAAGAGAATCAATACTACAGTTGCCAAGGCGAAGGCTTTAAAGCAATTTGTGGAGCCTTTGATCACAAGATCTAAGGCAGAGAACAATCAGTCTGCGGAAAAGGGTACTCACAACAGACGTATCGCTTTTAAAAACCTTAGGGATAAATACGCTGTAAACGAGTTGTTCAGCGTAGTATCTGAAAAAGTTGCTGACAGACCAGGTGGTTACACAAGAATCATCAAATTAGGAAATAGATTGGGTGACAACGCTGATATGGCGATGATAGAGTTGGTTGATTTCAATGAACTTTATAATGCTGGTAAGCCTAAGAAAAAATCTACAAGAAGAAGTAGAAGAGGGGGTAAGACTTCTAATGCGGAAGCTACAAAAGTAGAGGAGGCCGAAGTTAAGGAACCAGTAGCCGATGAGGCAGATCCAGAAGTGGAAGCCAAACCGGAAGCTGAATCACAACCTGAAAACGAGGTTAAAAAAGAAGATGATTCAAAAGAGTAAAATGTCAATAAATATTGATAATTATAAAAGGATAAGCCTTATAGCTTATCCTTTTTTTATGTTTTTTTGTGAACGAATAAATAGTAAAGTAACAGCATGAAGTATCAAGCCAAAAAGAAAGCTTTAATATTATTAGCCGACGGGACCATTTTCTATGGAAAATCAGTTGGGGACAAAGATGGAACTGCCTTTGGGGAGGTCTGTTTTAATACCGGGATGACCGGATATCAAGAAATTTTCACGGATCCATCCTACTTTGGTCAATTGATGGTCACAACCAATGCGCATATAGGTAACTATGGGACCAATTCTGAAGAAGTGGAGTCCAAAACGGTAAAGATTGCCGGTTTAATATGTCGAAATTTTAGTTACGAATATTCACGCCCAATAGCCGATGCAAGTTTGGAGGATTTTTTGGATAAAAACAACCTTTTTGCGATTTCTGATGTTGATACTAGAGCCTTGGTAAGTTACATTAGGGATAACGGGGCAATGAACGCCGTAATTTCTACGGAGGTAGATAATATTCCGGAATTGAAAAGGCGACTGGAAAAAGTTCCTAGTATGGAAGGACTGGAGTTGGCATCCAAGGTGTCTACTAAAGAACCTTATTTTTATGGCGATAGTACGGCTCCCGTAAAAATTGCTGCATTAGATATTGGAATAAAGAAAAATATACTTAGAAATTTAGAAAGACGTGGGGCTTATATAAAGGTTTTCCCGTTCAATGCTACATTTTCTGAAATGTCAGATTGGAATCCGGATGCCTTCTTTATATCCAATGGGCCAGGAGACCCTGAACCTTTGAAAGAAGCCATTGAGGTTGCTAAGCAAATAATTAAAACTGATAAACCTCTTTTTGGAATATGTTTAGGGCATCAGGTCATTGCTTTGGCTAACGGTGTATCCACCTATAAAATGCATAATGGACACAGGGGTATCAATCATCCCATTTTAAATTTGCTTACTGGAAAGGGTGAAATCACTTCCCGAATCATGGTTTTGCGGTTAATAGGGAAGAAGCGGAGGCTAATAAGGATTTGGAAATTACGCACGTACACCTTAATGATCAAACGGTGGCGGGTACTCGAATGAAAGATAAGGACGTCTTTTCGGTACAATATCATCCAGAAGCCAGTCCTGGACCGCATGATGCGGATTACCTTTTCGATGATTTTTTTCAAATTATTGAGAAAACATCAAAACAATCCACAGAAGTTTAAAAAATCGTTATATTATTTTGAATTGGAAGAGTCAATTTAGCAATGTGTAGTTAACGTTCGTATCTTTGCCAATCACTTTTTAAATCAGTTTATAAAAGAAAATATCACATGAGTATCATACTAAGCGTTCACGCAAGACAAATTTTAGATTCTAGAGGAAACCCAACAGTAGAGGTAGATGTAATTACTGAAAATGGGGTAATGGGAAGGGCTGCGGTACCTTCCGGAGCTTCTACCGGGGAACATGAGGCAGTTGAACTTCGTGACGGAGGAAAAACCTTTATGGGTAAAGGTGTTATGAAGGCTGTTGAGAATGTAAACACGGTTATTGCGGAAGAGATATTGGGAATGTCAGTGTTTGAGCAAAACCTATTGGACCAAACAATGATCGATTTAGATGGTACTCCCAATAAATCCAAATTGGGCGCTAATGCCATTTTGGGAGTATCCTTGGCCGCTGCGAAGGCTGCCGCCAATGAACTGGGTATGTCTCTTTATAGGTATGTTGGTGGTGTTAGTGCAAATACCTTACCTGTACCTATGATGAATATCATCAACGGAGGTTCCCACTCTGATGCTCCTATTGCTTTTCAGGAGTTCATGATTATGCCGGTTAAGGCAAAGAGTTTCTCCCATGCTATGCAAATGGGTACAGAAATTTTCCACAATCTTAAAAAGGTATTACATGACAGAGGTTTGAGTACTGCTGTAGGTGATGAAGGTGGGTTTGCGCCTAATCTTGCCGGTGGAACAGAGGACGCTTTGGATACTATAGCCAAGGCGGTAGAGAAGGCCGGTTATAAGTTAGGTGATGATGTCATGATTGCTTTGGATTGTGCATCGGCTGAATTCTATGTAGATGGAAAATATGATTATACGAAATTTGAAGGGGATAAAGGGGTAGTAAGAACCTCTGAAGAACAGGCACAATACTTGGCCGAGTTAACGGCAAAATACCCGATTATTTCCATTGAGGATGGTATGGACGAAAATGACTGGGACGGATGGAAAGCCTTAACAGAGAAAATAGGGGACAAGGTGCAATTGGTAGGTGATGACTTATTCGTAACCAATGTAGAACGATTATCAACAGGAATAGAAAAGGGAATTGCCAACTCAATCCTAATTAAGGTAAATCAAATTGGAACCTTAACAGAAACAATTGCTGCGGTAAATATGGCCAAGAATGCAGGGTACACTTCTGTAATGTCCCATAGGTCCGGTGAGACGGAAGATAATACGATTGCTGATTTGGCGGTAGCTTTGAATACCGGGCAAATTAAGACGGGTTCTGCCTCAAGGTCTGACCGTATGGCGAAGTATAACCAACTATTACGAATAGAAGAAGAATTGGGCAGTATGGCCTATTATCCTCAAGAAAAGGCGTTCAAGATTAAGTAAACTAAAATATAGTTAAAAAAGGCTTTCTTTTGGAAAGCCTTTTTTTTGCACGCTTAAAAACTTTAATTATCTTTTGAGAATAATAGATTTAATCCCCTACATTTTTGAAGTATGAATAATTTTCTATTTGTTTCAGCAGAAAATGACGCAATTCCCAATTGCAAAGCTGGTGGTATGGGAGATGTGGTAAGAGATGTTCCTAGAGAAATTGCCAGGCGTGGGGATTATGCCCATATTGTGGTTCCCTCTTATAACAGATTACATCAAAATGGTGTCTTCAAGGCAAATCTTGAATTTAGTCTTAGGGGAACAATTTATAAGGCGGAATTGTACGAAGTATCTCCAAAAAAAGTATTGGATAATATTTCTCACTATGTTATTCATCATCCTGAAATTCAAGAAGGTGGCATTGCCCATATTTATCATGATGATCCAACGGAACCTTTTTTTAATGACTTCGTAAAGTTTATGATATTCTGTACAGGCGTGGCAGAGGCAATTAAAATTGGTGCTTTTGGTGAGCTTGACGTGGTACATATGCATGATTGGCATTCCAGTGCGGTTCTCTTCTTAAAAAAATATCATCCAGCTTATCGGGATCTAAAAAAGATGCGATATGTTTATAGTATACATAATTTGGCAATCCAAGGAATTCGGCCATTTTACAACAACTATGCGTCGGTAAACAATTGGTTCCCTGAAATAGAATTAGATCATAAAGCCTTAATGGATCCTAGGTATCCTGACTGTATCAATCTAATGGCCGTTGGGATTCGATTGGCGGATGCGGTCCATACTGTATCCCCATCATATAAGGAAGATGTAATGTTGCCAAGTAGGCCCCCTGAATTCATAGGAGGGGAAGGCTTGGAGAAAGACCTTCAGAAGGCGAACAATGAAGGTAGGCTTTTCGGAATTTTGAACGCTTCCAATTACAATAATATTAGAACCGCGGAAAAAGGGAATTTATATAGAAATACGGTAAAGGCACTGTTTAGATGGTTACAGGATGAATCCAAAAAGTATAAGGCCGATTTTTTGGCACATACAGGGGAAAAAATAATGCAGTACGTAGGGAACAGGCCAAAGTTTATTGTGTCCAGTGTAGCTCGATTGACAGAACAAAAATTTTATTTCCTCCGGCGCTCGCCGGAGGCATTTGAAGAAATTCTGAAAAGGTTGGAGAAGGTGGAAGGTATTTTTATGCTATTAGGAACCGGTAATCCGGATTATGAGGATTTGTTCAGAAAAATGAGTTACAAGCATAAAAATTTCATTTTCACGAATGGGCAATCCGAAGACCTGATCGATTCCATGTACTTGGAAACGGACCTCTATTTTATGCCAAGTTTATTTGAACCCTGTGGAATAAGCCAAATGCTTGCTATGAGAAACGGAAATCCTTGTCTTGTTCACCACACAGGAGGTTTAAAGGATACCGTTGCACATATGAAAACAGGTTTTGCCTTTGAAGGAAAGACCTACGACCAACAAATTAGGAATATGGTCAAGGTTTTTGATGAAGCCTTGAATGTCCGGGAGAACGACAAACCCTTATGGAAGCGAATTAAAGCAAATGCAAAAAAAATGCGTTTTACATGGGAGGATTCCGTGGATGCTTATTACAAAGACCTCTATTTGTTATAGGTTTTTCTGTACGACGAACTTATTGTTAATTTTAGCCCAAAGAGGTGGTCGGAATTGTTAAAATACCCCTGTTTTCTTAACTTTACCACTAATCGATTAATACGTAAAATTTAAAAATGTCAGATAAAGCTACTCTAGAATATAATGGTAAAAAGTATGAGTTTCCTGTTGTTGAAGGAACAGAAAATGAACTTGCCATTGATATCAAATCCTTAAGATCCTCTACCGGAGGGATTATTACTATAGATCCGGGGTACAAGAACACGGGTTCTTGTGAAAGTGCCATCACTTTTTTGGATGGTGAAAAAGGTATTTTGAGATATCGAGGATATTCTATTGAGGAGCTTGCGGAGAAAGCTGACTTTTTGGAAGTCGCTTACCTATTGATTTTTGGTGAATTGCCAAATAAGGAGGAGTTGGCAAAATTCCACAAGGATATCACGGACGAATCTCATGTGGATGAGGAAATGAAAAAAATATTGGACGGATTTCCAAAGTCCGCTCATCCAATGGGTGTATTGTCTTCTTTGACCAGTGCTTTGATTGCCTTTAATCCTTCCACGGTGGATGTAAGTTCTGAAAAGGACATGTATCGTTCAATTGTTAGGATTTTGGCCAAATTCCCAGTATTGGTTGCTTGGATCCTTCGTAAGAAAAAGGGTCTGCCTTTAGATTATGGTGATGACACATTGGATTATGTGGAGAATATCCATAAGATGATGTTCAAACGTCCCAATCAAGAATATAAAAAGAACAAGGTAGTTATAGACGCTTTGGATAAATTATTGATTTTGCATGCAGATCATGAGCAAAACTGCTCCACTTCTACCGTGCGTATCGTAGGTTCTTCACACGCTGGGTTGTTCGCCTCTCTTTCCGCAGGTATTTCTGCGCTTTGGGGACCCCTTCATGGTGGGGCCAATCAGGCAGTACTGGAAATGTTGGAGGCTATAGAGGCCGATGGTGGAGATACCAAAAAATATATGGCCAAAGCCAAAGATAAAGACGATCCTTTTAGGTTAATGGGCTTTGGGCATAGGGTTTATAAAAATTTTGATCCGAGGGCCAAGATTATCAAAAAAGCGGCCGATGAGGTATTGGGAGATTTAGGGATAGATGATCCTATTTTGGATATAGCCAAAGGGTTGGAAAAGGAAGCTTTGGAAGATCCATACTTTGTTGATAGAAAATTGTATCCAAATGTGGACTTCTACTCGGGAATCATATATAGGGCACTTGGTATACCTACTGAAATGTTTACGGTAATGTTTGCATTGGGAAGACTTCCCGGCTGGATAGCGCAATGGAGAGAGATGAGATTAAGAGGAGAGCCCATAGGAAGGCCTCGGCAGGTATATATCGGAGAAAATCTTAGACCTTTTGTGGAATTAAAATCCCGATAACCAAAATACAATTAAAGATATTGAACGCCCTTTTAAAGTTTTAAGAGGGCGTTTTTAGTCTTACCTTAGCGTTCAAAATTAATAATATGCTTAGGCTAAATGTTAATGATGAAGTATCCCGTTTGAAAGCTGTTGTGTTAGGAACAGCGAAGAGCTGCGGGCCAATTCCTAAACCGAGAAGAGGCATACGATCCAAAGTCTTTGGAACATATCCTGGCAGGAACCTATCCGAAGGAGGAAGACATGGTCAAAGAAATGGAAGCTTTTTCAAATGTCTTAAAAAAGTATGGTGTGGCCGTTTTTAGACCAGTAGTCCTTGAGGATTGTAACCAAATATTTTCCAGGGACATTGCCTTCGTAATCGAGAACAAACTAATTATTTCGAATATATTACCGGAAAGGGAGAAAGAAGTAGATGCCATTCTTCATGTACTAGATAAGATTGAGGATGAGAATATTTTGCATCCCCCTGAAAAAGTCCATGTAGAAGGTGGCGATGTTATGCCTTGGAACGATTATATTTTCGTTGGCACCTACTCGGGGATGACTATGCAACTCATATTACTGCAAGGACCAACTCTCATGCAGTAGAATATCTATGTGACCAATTTCCAAATAAGAATATTAAGTCCTTCGAATTGAGAAAATCCAAAAATGCAAGGGAGAATGCACTGCATTTGGATTGCTGTTTTCAACCTTTAGGAAATGGAAAGGCCATTCTCCACAAAAATGGGTTCTTAGTTGAAAAAGAATACCAATGGTTGGTTGATTTTTTTGGAAACGAAAATATTTTTGAAATTACTGCTGATGAAATGTACTATATGTTCAGCAATGTCTTTTCAATCTCACCTGAGGTGGTCGTTTCTGAAAGGAATTTTAAAAGACTTAACAACTGGCTAAGGAATCAAGGTTTTACCGTGGAAGAAGTTCCTTATGCCGAAATCTCCAAACAGGAGGGACTCCTACGTTGTAGTACCTTACCATTAATCAGGGAATAATTTATGATGCAGATTACAAATACTATTTTGATGATTCGTCCGGTGAACTTTCGTATGAACGAGCAGACAGCCGTAAACAACTATTTTATGGAGGATTTGGACGAAAAGAACAATCAAATCAATCAAAAGGCCCAAGGTGAATTTGATGCTTTTGTAGACACGTTAAAGTCCTCGGGCGTGAATGTCATTGTGGTCAATGATACTGAGGAACCCGACACTCCGGATAGTATTTTCCCGAATAATTGGATATCCTTTCATGAGAATGGCACTGTAGGAGTATATCCAATGTTTGCAGAGAACAGAAGAAATGAAAGGCGTGAGGATATTTTGGAAATTTTAGAGGAACAAGGATATCTAATCAGCAATATCATGGATTATACTGCTGCCGAAGAAGAGGGTATCTTTTTGGAGGGTACGGGTAGTGTCATATTGGACCGTGTCAATGGAAAAGCATATTGTGCCTTGTCAGAAAGGGCGGATGAAGAACTGTTCATAGAATTTTGCGAGGATTTTGACTGCATGCCTGTTATTTTCACTGCGAATCAATCCGTGGATGGAAAGCGTTTGCCTATTTATCACACCAATGTAATGATGGCCCTTGGAGAAGATTTTGCCATTATATGCTTGGACAGTATCGATGATAAGAAGGAACGTAAAAATGTAATGGACAACCTTCGAAATGACAAAAAGGAAATAATTGACATAACCGAACAACAGATGCATAATTTTGCCGGGAACATGTTGGAAGTTTTGGGACGGAACGGTCAGCGATTACTGGTTATGAGTTCTGCGGCATTTAACAGTTTGGACGATTCCCAGGTCACTGCAATTGAAAAAAGATGCAAAATAGTCCACAGCCCGTTGGATACTATTGAGGCTTGTGGTGGCGGTAGTGCGCGTTGTATGATGGCCGAGGTATTTCTGCCCAAAAAATAACTGGGACCTATACTTATTTTAATAGTGATTTATTGAAACAAGTATTTTAGTTTTTTGGCCAGTCTAATTGGTAGACGATAGGGTGCATACCGAAGGGGGATTTCCGGCCAAAAGCTTTTTTTAATGATTCCTTTTTGATGTGAAAAGGTATCAAAGGAATATTTTCCGTGATATCTTCCTATTCCCGAAGCACCTATCCCCCCAAAAGGAAGCTTACTGTTTGTGATATGTAGTAAGGTATCATTAATGACCCCACCTCCAAAACTATATTCCTTAATAATCAGTTCCCTGAACTTTTTGTCCTTACTAAATACATATAGTGCCAGTGGCCTCTCATAATTTGATAGGTGTCTTTCAATGTCTTCTATGGAATCATAAGAGATTATGGGAAGCAAAGGCCCAAAAATTTCACCTTCCATAATTTTGCTATTCAAATCTGGTTCGTTCACTAAAGTGGGGGATAGGTATCGGGTTTGGTCATTAAAATCGCCCCCAAATAGGAGTTGCTCTCCTAATAACATTTGCTTTAGGTCTTTGTAATGTGATTCAGTGGCAATACGTGCCAAATCGGGAGAATCCTCCATGGACTTTCCATATAGTTCACCTATGCCATTAATGATTTCTTGGACCAATTTATCCTTTATCTCTTTATGGGCCAAGATGTAATCCGGGGCAATACAGGTTTGCCCACAGTTTAGAAACTTGCCCCATGCAATACGCTTTGCGGTAACTTTAAGGGAGGCCGTATTATCCACAATACAGGGATTCTTACCTCCCAATTCTAGGGTTACAGGTGTGAGGTGTTCCGCGGCCTTTTGATAAATGATTTTTCCCACTTTGGTGCTTCCCGTGAAAAATATGTAATCCCATTTTAATGATAATAATTCTTGTGAGGTTTCTTTACCACCTTCTATCACAGCCACATATTCCTCCGGAAACACTTCGGAAATGATTTCATATATAATTTTTGAAGTATTACTTGTAAATTCAGAAGGTTTTAGGATAGCGGTATTACCGGCCGCCAAAGCCCCGATAAGTGGAGAAATAGTTAGTAGAAAAGGATAATTCCAAGGTGCAATAATGAGCGTATTTCCATACGGTTGGGGGTAAAGCCAATCCGAGGAAGGAAAATTGGCCCATATTGAGGACATCCTTTTTGGCTTACTCCGGATATCTATATTTTTTAAAGCCTCGTCCAATTCGTAGAGTATGAATTGGGTTTCTGTTGCTAGCGATTCGAACTTCGGTTTTTTAAAGTCAGCATATAACGCATCACAAATTTGATCTTCATATTCTAGCACAGCTTTTTTGAGTTTTTTTAAATAGGACTTTCTGAGCCTTACATTCCTTGTAGCTCCGGAACCAAAAAAGTCCTTTTGCTTTTTAACCAATGATGCAATCATATATCAATTCTATTTTGCAATATTTCGTATCATTCCTCCAAAAATAAAATAATGAAAGGGTATAAGGCTGTACCAGTACAAGCGCCCTTTTAATCCTCTCGGCCTAAAGGTCGCGGTCTGATGCAATATATTGTCCTTGTCAATTTTAAATTCGAGCCAAGCTTCCCCGGGCAATTTCATTTCCGCGAACAGTAGTAATCTTCTCTTCTTTTTGTCTGCAAGGAGAACTCGCCAAAAATCCAAAGAATCACCCGGGTATATTCTATCCGGGTGTGTTCGCCCCCTACGTAGGCCCACACCTCCTATGAGTTTGTCCAAGAAGCCCCTAATTTTCCAAAGTGTATTACCGTAATACCAACCATGGTCACCCCCAATTTTCCGAGATATTTTCTATGGTTTTTTTCGAATCGGCGACTTTAATAGTTTGATGGTCTTTCAGGATACCGTATTTGGGAACTTGGATGTATTTCTCCGGACTTCGGTTGAAACGCCCACTCACCATACTATCCTTCCAACTACTTATAACCAAGTTTTGCTCAATTTTTTTAAAGGCCATTTTAATGGCCTCTTTGTAACTATGTGTTTTAATTTGAAGTAAATCGGCCAGTTTGTTATCCTTTGCCACAACTTCAATTTTCATGCTGTCCACAAGGTTCAATGCAAGCTTATAGGAGGTTGAGGTAACAAAATACAACCAATAGGATGATAACTTTGGGGTCATCACAGGTACTGTAAATATCCAATTTTTAAAGCCTCTTACTTGAGCATATTGATGCAGCATTTGCTTATACGTAAGTACATCCGATCCTGCAATGTCAAAAGATTCGTTAAAGGTTTTTTCATTGCCCAAAACACCGATGAGAAATGAAATCACATCTCGTATGGCAATAGGATGTGTTTTGGTCAAGACCCATTTTGGAGTTATCATAATAGGTAGTTTTTCGCAAAGGTCCCGAATGATTTCAAAGGAAGAACTTCCGGAACCTACGATAATTCCTGCCCGAAGTACAGTTAGTGAAAACGCTCCTTTTGATAATATATCCTCCACATTTTTTCTTGAACTTAAATGCTTGGATAGTTTTTCATCGTTCACAATACCACTGAGATAAATGACCTGTTGAATGTTGGTAGCATTTGCATAGGAATTAAAATTTCTTGCCGTGGTGGCTTCCTTTTCGTCAAAATTGGTGGTGGACGAACTCATGGAGTGAATCAAAAAATAAGCAGCGTCCAAGTCTTTAGGAAGTAATTCTCGATTGGGATCTTCCAAAAAATCAATTTCAACAATGGCTATTTGCTCTTTTAGTTCCTCGTCAATGGAAAATCTGCTGGAATCCCTTACTGCACAGACTACTTCATGACCATCTGCAATCAATTGGGGTAATAAGCGCATTCCTATGTAGCCATTGGCACCAGTGAGTAGAATTTTCATAGCATAACTTTCAATTTTATTAAACCAAAAAACCGTGAAAAATCATAAATCCTCCAAGGATGTAGGGGTATTATCTGCCTTATATCCCAACAACTTTTTAAAAAACTTCTGTACCGCTTTGGTGTCCGAGGCTACTTTGATATAATATTGGTCCCTGTACAATGAGTAAACAGAGGATTCTCCTTTGTATAGGGTCAGTTTGTAATAAGGCACTATAAGGGCAAACGTTTCCAATAGTGACCGGAACCTAACAATAACACCGTTAGGTCTTAGTTCGATGTTGCATGTGTCCCTATTATTGTCCAAAATGAGCAAATTTTTTATTTCAACGCTTGCGTCTGTGATGATGAGTTTTGGGGAACCAATGCCGCCCATATCCCATCTTTCTTTCAACGTAAAAGGCTTGCCCACTTCTTGGTCGATCCTTTGCGAAACCGACTTGTTGTTGTAGGATACATTCAATATCACAGGATTATTTTTTTGTAGATTCTTTTCTAATTTGAACTTAGTTATTAAAGTTAAAGAAAAGAAGGGTAATGACTATGGATTGACCGTAAAAGGGCAAAAAATGCTTAGTTTTGCAGCCTTAATTCCTAGCAGATGAACATAGAACAAATTCTCGATGCCAAAGTAAAAGAAGCTGTCATGGCTTCATATGGAGTAGAATTGACATCCGTTGAATTTCAGCCCACAAGAAAGGATTTTGAAGGAGATGTTACCGTAGTGGTTTTTCCTATGCTAAGACAGGTAAAGGGAAACCCTGTACAGATTGGAGAACAGATAGGTACCTATTTGGAAAAGGAAGTAGACGAAGTTGCCGGGTTTAATGTGGTGAAGGGTTTTTTGAATATTATCATAGCGGATAGTTATTACCTCAACTTTTTTAAAGAGGTAAAAGAAGATGCTCATTTCGGTCTCGGTTCCAACATCGAAAGAGGCCATCATGGTGGAATATTCTTCTCCCAATACTAACAAGCCCTTGCATTTAGGTCATATTCGAAACAATCTTTTGGGATATTCCGTTGCAGAAATTTTAAAAGCCTCCGGAAAAAAGGTATATAAGACGCAGATTATAAACGACCGCGGTATCCACATCTGTAAGAGTATGCTAGCTTGGCAGCGATTTGGAAATGGTGAAACCCCTGAGAGTATAGGGGTTAAGGGTGATAAGCTAGTAGGTAATTACTATGTGGCTTTTGATAAGGCTTATAAAGATGAAATAGCTCAACTTGTGGGTAAGGGCATAGATAAAAAAGTCGCGGAAAAGGAAGCCCCTATTTTATTGGAAGCCCAAAAAATGCTTCAAAAATGGGAGTCAGGTGATGAAGAAGTGGTAGGACTTTGGAAAAAGATGAACGGTTGGGTCTATGAGGGTTTTGAAACTACCTACAAGAACTTAGGTGTAGATTTTGACATTTATTATTACGAGAGCGACACCTATTTGCTAGGAAAGGACGTGGTGGCCGAAGGTTTGGATAAAGGCGTTTTCTATAAGAAGGAGGATGGTAGTGTATGGATAGATTTGACCGAGGAGGGGCTTGACGAAAAAATCGTACTGCGTTCCGATGGAACGGCCGTTTATATGACCCAGGATATTGGTACGGCCATACAAAGGGTAAAGGATTACCCGAGATATCAATGGAATGGTGTATACCGTTGGGAATGAACAGGACTATCATTTTAAAGTGTTGTTTTTGATTCTGAAAAAGCTTGGCTTTTCCTGGGCGGAGAAGTTATACCATTTGAGCTATGGAATGGTCGATTTACCTAGCGGTAAGATGAAGAGTAGGGAAGGAACGGTTGTGGATGCAGATGATTTGATGGCGGATATGACTAAAACGGCTCGGGATATTTCCGAAGAACTTGGAAAACTGGAAGGCTATTCGGCATCGGAACGCGAGGAACTTTATAAAATGATAGGGCTAGGGGCCTTAAAATATTATATACTCAAGGTTGACCCAAAGAAACGGATTTTATTCGATCCGGAGGAGTCAGTCGATTTTCAGGGTAATACAGGTCCCTTTATTCAGTATACCTACGCGCGTATCCAGTCCATTTTAAGAAAGGCCGAAGAGACTAATGTGAATATAAGTTCTGCAGCTCAAGTTTCGGAATTACACTTAAAAGAAAAGGAGTTGTTGAAACAAATACAGTTGTTTCCCGAAACCATACAATTGGCGGCAGAAAATTATAGTCCGGCCTTGATTGCCAATTACACGTATGACTTAGTCAAGGAATTCAACTCTTTTTACCAGCAGGTATCCATTCTTGGAGAGGCGGAAGAACGAAAGAAGGTGTTTAGGGTTCAATTATCAAAAAAGATAGGTGACACTATTAAGACAGCTTTCAGAATGCTGGGCATCGAAGTTCCGGAAAGGATGTAGATAGGAATTCAAAATAATAAGATGGAAATCATAATAGAAATTCTCACAATTTTTTTAGTGATTTCCTTTTTGGTGTATCTACTGTATGTTATCTATTACACGCTCGATTTATTCTTCCTGAATCCGTTTGAAAGAATTCCATTGCTCACCGAAATTGAGAAAAAAACTATAGCAACCAACTTACCTTTTTATCTCACATTAAACAAGCGTCTGAAGAAACGTTTTGAAAAAAGGGTAACCCGTTTTAGACAAAGAAAGAAAATTATATTTCATGAGGAGGTACAAAACAAAGAAGAGATAACGTTGTTGCTTTCAGCAACTGGCGTTATGCTTACCCTTGGCATGGCCGACTTCCTAATACTGTCCATTAAAAGAATCCTTATTTATCCATCGTCTTATTATTCAAGAATTTCCAAGCAACATCATCATGGGGAATATCATCCGCGCCTCAAAACGTTGGTGTTATCCGCTGAGCATCTAAGGGAAGGCTTCAGGATTCCCAATGATAGTTTAAATCCGGCCGTACACGAATTTGCCCATGCACTAAGCTTCAATGTAGCCAATAAGTTGAATATAAGGTCTTTCCTGTTTATGATTGGTATGGGCAGCATAAAGAGACTTCTTAAACAGCCCGAGTTCATATCTCAATGGCAAGAAAATCAATATTTTAGGGAATATGGAAGAACAAATTCCCATGAATTTTTTGCCGTAGCGGTGGAAAGTTTTGTAGAAACTCCGGAGGCATTTAAAAGCCATTTTCCCGAACTATACAAAACTCTTCAGTTCATGCTGAACATGCGGTTTTATAGATTGCCGGATGGTATCAAAAACTAATACGAAAACTTGCATTGGGTGTAACACCCAGCGAAATACGACGTACTGTTTCAATTTCACCACTATCGTTAAGGCGGTAGTAGGTGTTCAATTCATTCTTTCTATTGGTAAAGTTTAGGATCGAGGCTCCCAATGAGGCCTTTACCCTGCTACTTAAGTTAAAGTCATAGTTCGCAGAGGCATCCGCCCTAAAATATTCGGGTAGCCGACTGCTATTTGGTGGATCATAGTTAATTTCATTGGGTACAACGGTGGCGTCAATAGGGTTCGTTGCATCTGGTTGCGTATAGGGTTTGCCGGACCTATAATTTAAACCCATACCTATTTTGAAATTGTTGTAATTATAATTTCCTGCCAACGTAAAGGAATGTTCCAGTTCTAGATTATTCGGAAAATTAGGCGGTACAATACTATTAAAAGTATAGTTGTTATCATTGTAGGCATAACTGAACCAAGCGCTATAGTCATTGGTTTTTTTATTGACCAAAAATTCAAGCCCTTTTACCGAGATATTCCCCAATTTCTCCATTGAACTGATTTTGATTTTGGAATCCTTGGGTATACACATTTATACCGGTAACATTTTTGTAAAAGGCTTCAATACCCACATACAATCTATTTTCATCATAATTAATGCCAAGTGATCCCTGCTTGCTTTGAACTACGGGCAACACATTTTCGTCTGCTAAGGTCCACCTCCTTTTTTCCAGTCCTAGAAAGTTCTGCTCCAAGTCTATAATTTGATTGGTATACTGACTTTTAAATTCCCCCAAGGCCTCTAGCTTAAAATTTGGTACAAATTCATAGGCTACACTCAACCTAGGCTCAATCAAAATTTTCTCAAACGTGTTGATATTTGCTATATAGTTAAGTCTACCGCCCATTTGGGCAAACAAATTTTTGTCTTCGGCCTCGTAGCGTAATTCAGAATATATGCTGTTAGACCTGATGACACCTTTTACACTACTTTCAAAAAAGGGCTGGTTGAGTCTTGTTATATTTTCGATACCGGTTTCGGTAAATTGGTAACCGTTTATCCAGTTTAAGGTAGGGTTCAATTTGTAATTGGTATTCAATTTCGCACTGGATTCCTTAACCAGATTGTTTTGATACAATTGCCGGGAGGCACTCTCCGTAATACTAAAGGCCGTTAGCCTATATTGGGTATAGTAGACGTTAGCATGTGTGGAGAAATTATCCGTCCATTCACTTTCGAGGCTTCCGCCGAAAGAAATGTTTATTTGATCCAAAGAGCTTTCGGTAGTTTCGTTATCATCTCTATTCACTGTTATATTGTCCAGATCATTGTTGATATGTATCAGGCTCACCCTAATTTTGTGATACGGGTCTATGTCGTACAACAATTTGCCCGTAAAGTCGTAAAAATAAAAGTCATTGTCCGTTCGCACTTCGCTATCTTGAAATGCCTTTTCCGAAAAAGTGGTATACGTGGGTGTTTGTAAAAAATCAGTTAAGGACTCTCCTACCGGAGAATTGAACAGCCAAGTTTTCGGCCGGAGGAATTTGGCCATATACATCCCCGCTTATAAGATTGAAGCCCGCCCCGCCATAAACAGATTCTTCAATGTTATTTCGTGTGCGCATATCCATTAAACCACTAACACCATCTCCATACATTGCGCTGGTTCCATTTTTTATGACAGTGATTTTATCCGTCAGATAAGGGTTAAAGGCCGAAATAAGACCAAAAAAGTGACCGGACTGGTACATTTTAATCCCGTCCCATAAAATTAGGTTTTGGTCGTTGGTTCCTCCACGAATATTAATGTCGGAAACGGTTTCGTCCACACTCTTTATTCCTGGGAGGGATTGGATCGATTGTAAAATGTCCGGCTCTATCAAACCAGGAAGTATCCCGAATTCTGCGGTATTCATTTGAATGCTTCCGTCCGAAAATTTTGCAAGACCATCGGTAAGGAATTTATATACCACCACTTCTTCCAGTTCCTGGTAACTAAGGGCCAAAGTGAGGGTAGCGCAAGGGGTCCGGTTGGTCAATTTTTCCGCTGAAATAATATAGGGTTTGAACCCTAAATGGCTGATTTGGATAATGGCCGTTCTAGGAACGTTATCAAACATAAAATGGCCGTCCATATCGGTAATTTTGGCCTCGTCAGAATCCAATATTCTCACGGTAGCACCAGGTATGGAATTGCTTTCAAAGTTGTCCAGTACGGTACCACATATGGAAATAGTGTTTCTGAATGTTACCGAGTAATAGCGGTCACTAAGTTTTTCAATTTGAAATGGCGTTTGCCTTTTGATATGTTCAATGATAGCTTGTAGTTCATCGGAATCTGGTTTTACGATCTGTAAACCCTCCAAATCGTTATCAGCAAAGGAAAACTTTACGTTGTATTGGTTTTCCAATTCCTGGAGCAAACCAATCACTGAAATTTTTGGTTGGGATGTAACTTGTGTATGCCCATTATTCACAGGGAATAACAGAAAAGGTATAAAAAGATAAACCGTAAGCGATTTAAGGGGCGCTTTCCTCATAGAATAGCACTTTGCTGCCCTCTAATTTATAATTAATTTGAAGAGGTATGCTTATGCTTTTCAAAGCCAAATCTAAATTGGTATTGCTAAAAGTCCCGGTAAAGAGCTGATTTTCATCAATACCTTCAAGTGTAACCTCCAGTTATATTGACGTTGAAGTTCGGCCAAAACGTATTTTAGAGGTAAACTCTTAAAACTACTTTCTTTGTTCACCCAAGAAGGTTGTCCATTTATTTCGACCTGAGACCTTTTCAATTGGCCATTAACTGCAATGGCAGAATTTCCGGCAGGGAGTTTGAATTCTTCATTATTGAAAATTACACTTACCAAGCCTTCATAACAAGTAACTTCAAAGAAACCGTTCCTGTTCTCCACATTGAACTGGGTTCCCAAAACGCTAATGGTGCCTTGTGAGGTAGTAACCGTAAATTTTTTGCCTTTGGCTACCTTAAAATACGCCTCTCCTTCTAGTTTGATAGCCCTATTCGAATCCCAGTTTTTTTCATTGTAAGAAAGAGTGGATTCTGCATTCAGAAGTATTTCAGAGTTATCTCGGAAGGGTAATTTCCCTATTCTCCGCCAAATCTGTAGAAATGGTTTCGTCAAGTGAATTTATGTAAAAATAAGCACCTGTAATCAGCACTGCAATCACAGCAGCTATCCTTAGGAAGGACTTGAAAGGGGACAGTGTAATTACTTTAGGTGTCTCTTGAACCCTTTGGGTTTGCAATCTTTCCCAAGCCTCATTCATATCAAACTCTGGTGATTCCAATCCCTCCGAAGCATTCGCTATCTTTTGATAGGAAGCAAACTCCTTGGATTTTTTGAACTCTTCCAGTTCAGATGCTGTTAGCTCGTTATTAAGCCATTTTGCCAAGTAATTTTCCTGCATAACTTTTAGCTTTATATCTCCTTAACAACTAACTAAACAAAAACCCTACTTCTTTGATTGATAGTTGTTGGTTTTTATTTTTCAACAACTGCAAATGGCCAACAAACAACTTCTAAATCCCATCAATTTTTTCCCTTAGTGTTTTTAATGCCAAATGCATTCTTTTTTCAATCGCCTTCACACTTACACCTTCCATCTCCGCTATTTCAGCATATTTTTTTCCATCGATTCTATTTAAAAGGAAGGTAGAACGTTGATTGTCCGGTAGGTCATTCAAAGCTTGGTCCAATTTTGCCTTGAATTCATTTCCCTCCATAATAAATTCAGGAGACTCATTAGTGGTTTTGAGCGTTTTATCCGCATATTTAAGACGCACCTTTTCAGCTTTTATTACATTCAAGTATAGATTGTTGGCTACCGTATATAGATAGGACTTGGCTTTCTCCGGGGTAACCTTGGCGCAATTCTCCCATAGTTTTACAAATGCCTCTTGTACAGCATCGTGAGCCTTCTCCTCATTACCGAACTTATAATATATATAGTTGAAAATCGTTTTGGAATTAGCATTGAACAAAGCACTGTACGTACTTTCATTGCATACATCTTGATGGTCGTTTGCTTTCAATACCCTGTTTTTTTCAAAGATATTTTAAAAAAAATAAAAAAGCAGGTAGGGTTTTTCAAATGTCGGTTGTTTTAATGCTGAATAAACATACAATACCAAATCGTTATGAAAAAGTTTTTGAGTTACGCAGCTTACCTAGGCTTGTTTTTTATGGCACTGAGTTATACCTCTTGTCAGGATGAATTTGAGGAAATAAATACTGGAGAGGATCAGGCGGCCATTACGGCCAGTTCTTCTACCGGGGTTTTAATACAGAATACCGCCACTCGTGACGGTTCATTTGATAACATAGTAGATGGTACCAGTTGTTATGATGTGAAGTTTCCATATACCGTTGAGGCAAATGGTTTGGAATTGACAATTAACTCTAGGGAGGATTTAAAATTGATCGAAGAAATTTTTGATGAAGTGGATGATGATGAAGATTTCTTGGAAATCCTTTTTCCTATAACAATAACCTCGGGTGACTTTACTGAAATCACTATTAATGGTTTTGAGGATTTAAGGGCCTTAGCAGAACAGTGCAAAGAAGGTGGAGAAGATGACGATATAGAATGTATAGACTTTGTCTACCCTATGACAATGTACACATTTGATATCAATCTAGAACAGACTGGCGAGGTTATCGTGGAAAGTGATATGGATTTGAGACTTTTCTTCAAAGGTTTGGAAGACAACCAATTGGTAAGTTTTGATTTCCCCATTACTTTAGAGCTATATGACGGTTCCAAAGTGGAAGTCAATAGCAATGAAGAATTGGCGATGAACATTAGAAATGCCAAAGATGCCTGTGATGAGGATGATGATAATGATTACAACGATGACGACTTTACAGAGGAAGATTTAGATGCTTTCCTAGTATCCTGTCCATGGTATGTTTTAGAAGTAATTAGGGACGACGTGAGTGAAATTGCCCAATATGCAAATTACTATTTTGACTTTAAGGAGGATGGAACAGTATTAGTTGGTAACGGATCAGGTTTTGCCGCTAATGGAACATGGACTTCGAGAATGGGCGATAATGGGGCTATGGTGACATTGAGTTTAGAGACCTTGACTGGTTTTAATATGGAATGGACAATCTACAAGACAGAGGAAGGTGTCATTAAATTCTATAATGGAGAAGGGAACCGTATTTGGATGAAAAGGGTTTGTGAAGGAGATGGTTTTGACTTTAATCCAGATACTCTTAGAAATATCCTTAAAGAATGTGAGTGGATTATTAAGAGTGTCAAAAATCAAGGTGAGGAGATAGACCGACTTTTGGGCTATGAGTTCAAATTTATGGCCGAGGGCGTAGTTACCTTGAGCAATGGTGTAAATACATCAGAGGGTACCTGGGAAATTGGTTTCAATGCAGAGCAAAAATTGGTCATAGCCATTACGATGGGAGAGGAGCCCGGAGTAAGTTTTGAATGGCCCGTGCGTGAATTAACGCAAAGCCGATTAAAATTTGAAGTAGAGGAGATAGGTTATGAGTTGATTTTGCAAAGAGTTTGTGATGACAATATTGCCGATGGCGATGTCATGGAGATCAGAAACTTCATGATGGGTGGTGATTGGACAGTGGCCTCATATATTGAAGGAGATAATGACCAAACAGCTTTGTTTGGCGGTTACAGCACTGCTTTCATGGTAGATCATCAAATGGAGTTAAAAGAAGGAGGTATGACCTATGCGACCGGATTATGGAGAGTTCTTAGAAATAAAGTCGGTCAACTTAAGGTGTATCTAAATTATGGTGACAATATGCCAATGAATGAATTAACGGATGATTGGGACTTTGTATCTGTAACCGAAGGTAGATTGGAACTTAAGGATATTAGCGGTGATGGTACCGTAACCATATTGGTTCTTGAAAAATAGAAAATTCAATGGCCTACGGAATAAAGATTTCCGTAGGCCTATTTTAATCAAAAACAGTTTATAAAATGAGGAGATTCAAATTTTTAAGAGTGTCATTTATCGCGATTGCGGGTTTAATATTTGCTACTGCATGTGAGTCTTCAGATGATTCTGATGATATGAACGGCATCGCCAATCTTGAGGAAGTAAAGTCAACGGTAACCTCCGGAACCTGGCAGGTAGCCCTATTCGAGGAGGATGGAATAGCCCAAACTTCCAATTTTTCAGGATATGGCTTTGTCTTTGAGGCAACAGGAGAATTGATTGCGGATAACGGAGAGACTTCCGTTTCAGGTGCGTGAACCATTACTTCGGAATCCAACAGTAGTGATGATGATAGTAGCTCCAGTGAAGATGTTGACTTCAATATTTTTTTCGCTTCTCCAGCAAACTTTACAGAAATTTCGGAAGACTGGGAGATAGTTTCCTACTCTAGTAGTAGAATAGAATTGAAGCACGTGAGCGGTGGAGATGGAAGTATTGATCGTTTGGTCTTTGAAAAACTGTAGTAAGATTTATAAAAAACATCCGGAAATACACCACCGACAGTAAAGAGTTGGGCCTCGTTGGTGGTGTTGATGGAGGTTTATTCGGGAGATTAATGACATGAGGATTAACAAAAAGTTGATGTAAGTTTCAATTTTAAATTGTCGGATTACATAAGACCTATTTGTGCAAATGCTATGTAGCAGACGAAAATGTAATACCTTTTTTGCCCCACATCCCAACACTAAGAGCATCTAATATATGGATGCTCTTTTTGTTTACAGATTTTAGTAGTGTTTATGCCTCTTTAGCAATGATATTCTTAAATTTGCATTCCCCTTAAAAACGGATTAGGATGTTTGATAATTTAAGCGAAAAGTTAGATAAGGCGCTTCATGTACTCAAAGGGCATGGGCAAATAACGGAAATCAATGTGGCGGAGACGACCAAAGAGGTGCGAAGGGCCCTTTTGGATGCGGATGTTAATTTTAAGATAGCCAAGGAATTTACCAATAGGGTCAAGGAAAAGGCCTTAGGTCAAAACGTATTGAATACGTTGCAGCCGGGCCAGTTAATGGTGAAGATCGTTAAGGATGAGCTGACGGAATTAATGGGGGGCGATTCAGAGGGAATCAATCTATCCGGAAACCCATCGGTGATATTAATGTCCGGTTTACAAGGTTCGGGTAAAACCACTTTTTCCGGTAAATTGGCCAATTTTCTAAAGAAGAAAAAATCCAAGAATCCTTTATTGGTGGCATGTGATGTATACCGCCCCGCTGCCATCGATCAGTTACACGTGGTAGGGGAACAAATTGGTGTTCCTGTATATTCGGACAGGGAAAATAATGATCCTGTGGCCATTGCCAAGGCAGGTATTGCCAAAGCCAAGGCAGAAGGGCATAATGTGGTCATTATCGATACCGCGGGCCGTTTGGCCGTGGATGAGAAGATGATGAACGAAATTTCTGATATCCATAAGGCTATCAATCCTCAGGAGACATTGTTCGTAGTGGATTCCATGACCGGTCAGGATGCCGTGAATACAGCCAAGGCCTTTAATGATGTTTTGAATTTTGATGGTGTTATCCTTACAAAGTTGGACGGTGATACACGTGGCGGTGCCGCAATATCTATAAAATCGGTCGTTAATAAGCCCATCAAATTTATTGGTACGGGTGAAAAAATGGAGGCTATCGATATTTTCTATCCTTCTCGAATGGCCGATCGTATTTTGGGTATGGGTGATGTTGTTTCCTTGGTGGAAAGGGCCCAAGAGCAATTTGATGAAGAAGAGGCCGGAAAGATTCAGAAAAAAATTGCCAAGAATAAATTTGGATTCGATGATTTCCTCGGTCAAATACAGCAGATCAAAAAAATGGGAAATATGAAGGACCTTATGGGAATGATTCCCGGGGCCGGTAAGGCCCTTAAAGGCTTGGATATCGACGATGACGCCTTTAAGCACATTGAGGCCATTATTTATTCCATGACTCCCGATGAACGCTCAAATCCCTCGAAACTGGATGCGAGTAGGAAGAAGAGAATTGCGAAGGGCAGTGGCAGGGAGGTACAGGAAGTAAACCAGTTGTTGAAGCAATTTGACCAAATGAGTAAGATGATGAAGATGATGCAAGGTGGTGGAGGTAAAAAAATGATGCAGATGATGAGCGGTCTTGGTCGTTAATAAATACAATATCAATTTAATTTAGTAGAAGGGCAACATGGAAATTCCGGACGGAAAAAAAATTTCAAATCAAATAAAGGATGAAATAGCCGCTGAGGTGGCAAAAATGAGGGAAAGAGGAGAAAAGGTGCCTCATTTGGCAGCGGTCATCGTTGGAAGCGACGGCGCCAGCCTTACTTATGTAGGAAGCAAAGTACGAGCTTGCGAGCGCATAGGTTTTGAATCGACACTGGTAAAATTGCCCAGCACTACTTCCGAACAGGAACTTTTGAAAAAGATACATGAATTGAACGAGGATAAGGATATAGATGGTTTCATCGTTCAGTTGCCATTGCCCGAACAAATCGATACACAAAAGGTGATTATGGCCGTACATCCGGATAAGGATGTGGATGGTTTCCACCCAATGAATTTTGGAAAAATGGCCTTGGACATGAGTACCTTTATACCTGCTACCCCGTTTGGGATTTTGGAGCTGTTGGAGCGTTATCAGGTAGACACTAAGGGGAAGCATACGGTCGTTATCGGTAGAAGCCATATCGTGGGTAGGCCCATGAGTATTTTGATGGGACGAAAGGGTTGGCCAGGTAATTCTACAGTGACCTTAACGCATAGTCATACCAAAAATATTACCCGGATAATTTCTCAAGCGGATATAGTCATTTCCGCTCTTGGTGTCCCAAATTTCCTAAAGGCTGAAATGGTCAAGGATGATGCAGTGGTCATCGATGTTGGTATCACTAGGGTTCCTGACGAAACCAAGGAAAAGGGATATTACATTACAGGTGATGTAGACTACGAAAACGTAAGTAAAAAGGCATCTTTTATAACACCTGTCCCAGGAGGTGTTGATCCCATGACAATTGCCATGTTGTTAAAAAATACGTTATTGGCAAGAGAAAGACATAGAAGCCGCGAATAAAAAGAATTATGAATCTAATTCAACCCTGCAAATGAAATTGTGGGGTTTTTAGTTTTGTAATCCTTCGGTATTAGCTAGCCCTGTTTGGGTAGAATCGTTCGGTCTAAGAATGTCGAGGTCGTTGCTATCGTCATATTCGCAGCTGCATATGATTATAACGCCCGGAAAAGTAAAGGTAATGGCAACAAGTTTTTTCATAGTAATCAAGTATTGATTTTATACTTATAGTCGTTCATTATCAAAAGGTTATAGGTATTGACAGAACGAAAAAAATAGGAAATTGGTATAATTTAGCTATCAGTAATATTTTCTGCATGAAATGGAGATACAACGGTTAAAATAAAGCAAACCAGACTTTTGGATTGTTATTTAAATGAAGTACCTTTTTATTCAAAAACCGACCCATATGACCAAATATCTTTTTCTTTTTCCCCTTTCATTTATTCTTCTTTTTTCATGTAAAGAAATAAAGCATTCTTCTTATAACGTAAGCGTTGACTTTTCCGAAGAGTTCGGTTCTGAGGCTAAGGATGGAAGGTTGCTCTTAATGTTTTCTACTGATGACAGTAAGGAACCTCGATTTCAAATAAATGATGGCCTTAGTACCCAAATCATTTTTGGGAAAAACGTAGATAGTATGTTACCAGGAGAACCTATCACGTTTGATGAGTCTGTTTTTGGGTATCCCTATTCAAGCATGGCCGAAATACCGCCCGGTGAATATGATGTGCAGGCTTTATTGCACGTGTATGAAACATTTAATTTGTCGACCGGCCATACGGTGAAGCTACCTATGGATAATGGTGAGGGGCAGCAATGGCATAGCTCACCAGGAAATTTGTACAGTAAGCCTTTTAAAATTCGGGTTGGGAGCAATGGAATAGATAATGTTACTGTTGAGATGGATCAAGTAATACCACCCATTGAAGAACCTGGGGATACCGAATGGATAAAACACATTAAAATGAAGTCCGAAAAGCTATCTGAGTTCTATGGACGGGATATCTATTTGGGTGCTCACGTATTATTACCAAAGGGGTTTAATGAACACCCTGAAGCAAAATACCCTCTAATGGTTTTTCATGGACACTTCCCGTCAGATTTTGGAGGATTCAGAACCACACATCCGGACCCCAATTTGGAACCGGATTATTCGGCAAGATTCGATTTGGAAGGCTATAATAAAATCCAACAGCAAGAGGCCTATGACTTTTATAAAAGATGGAACGAACCTGATTTTCCTAGATTTTTGATTATTGAAATTCAACATCCAACACCTTATTACGATGATTCATATGCCGTGAATTCCGCAAGTCAAGGATCTTATGGCGATGCTATTACCTATGAACTCATTCCATATATAGAAAAGGAGTTTAGGGGAATGGGCGAAGGATGGTCACGCTTCTTGTACGGTGGTTCTACTGGAGGTTGGGAGGCCTTGGCGGTTCAGGTAAAATATCCAGAGGAATACAATGGTTGTTTTGCAGCATGTCCGGACCCGATTGATTTTCGGGCATATTGTCTTACGAATATCTATGAAGATGAGAACGCCTATTACTATGATGCTGCCCATAAAAAATTGGAAGTTCCTTCGCATAGGGATTATTTGGGGAATATCCAATCTACTTTAAGACGGGGGAATCATTTGGAATTGGTGCTGGGGGATAAGTCCGGATCCGGGCAACAATGGGATATTTGGGAAGCTACGTATTCACCTCAAGGAGAGGATGGCTATCCAGTAAGAATCGGGATAAAATGACTGGGGATATTGACCATGAGGTGGCCGAATATTGGAAGGAAAATTATGATTTGCGCTACATCATGGAGCGAGATTGGGACAAATTGGGGGAAAACCTCAAAGGAAAAATACACATCTATTGTGGCGATATGGACAACTACTACCTGAACAATGCCGTGTATTTGATGGAGGACTTTTTGGAAAGCACTACCGATCCTTATTATGAAGGGGAGGTGCTATACGGAGACCGTGCAGAGCATTGCTGGAACGGAGATCCGGAGCTTCCTAATGCGATTAGCAGGTTGCGATACAACTCCATGTACGTACCAAAAATTATGAAACGAATTGAGGAAAGTGCTCCCAAAGGGGCAGATTTGACAAGCTGGCGTTATGAATAGGACAAATAAGGTAGCATGGTTCGTATTTGGCTTTTTGGCCATTGGTGTTGGGCTATACCCATTGATGTATGTATTTGCACAGGAGGAAATAGGATTGTTGCTGTCCAAAAGCCAGGAATTATTGGCCAATGTAATTTGGAATATTGGATTCTTCGGTCATATTCTTTTTGGTGGTCCGGCCCTCATGGTGGGTTGGGTACAGTTTAGCAAACGCTTCCGAAATTCCAATCGGCCAGGCATAGGCTCATTGGGAAAATATATGTTTTTTCCGTACTTATAAGTGGTGTCTGTGGTGGCTTTATAGCTTTTTATGCAACGGGTGGCCCAATAGCAATGACTGGCTTCTTTTTGCTTGCCTTATTTTGGTTGTATTTTACGATTACGGCATATAGGGCAGCGCGTACGAGAGACTTTGAAAAACACAAGGTTTTTATGATTTACAGTTATGCCGCTTGTTTTGGTGCTGTGACGCTTCGTATCCGGCTTCCTTTGTTGACGTTGCTTATAGGTTCTTTTGAGCCCGCCTATCGTATTGTGGCTTGGTTGGCATGGGTGCCTAATCTTGTTTTTGCCTATTATTGGGTGAGGCGTAAAGGACTTCAGATAGGATAAAAATTCTTGAATTTTAAGTTCTTGGTCATATTGTTCCTTAATATTTAAATATCTTCCTACTGAATTCTACTTTATGTGAACTAATACCTGAATTCCAAGAAAATGAGAAATAAGCTTTTTACATGGTCATTACTTTGCTTGCTATTATTAGTAGGGCCTTTTGCCAATAGTCAAGCTAAAAAATCAGATAACATGTCCGGTAATCCTATTTTTGAAGGTTGGTATGCTGATCCAGAAGGGGTTGTCTTTGATGATGAATATTGGATATACCCAACCTTTTCTGATGATTACGACAAACAATTACACTTTGATGCCTTTTCTTCCAATGACCTGATCGAATGGAAAAGGCATGAAAATATATTGGACACTACAAAGATTAAATGGTTGCGGCAGGCATTATGGGCCCCTTCCATTATTGAAAAGGAAAAAAAGTATTATTTGTTCTTTGGTGCCAATGATATTCAAAGACCGGGGAGGTCCTCATACGATCCCAATAATGACATAAATCATTACGGTGGTATTGGTGTTGCTGTTGCCGATAACCCAGGAGGCCCGTTTGAGGACTATTTAAGAAAACCCTTGATTTCCGATTTTTATAACGATGCACAACCTATTGATCAGTTTGTTTTTAAGGATGTGGACGGTACCTATTATTTTTTCTATGGAGGCTGGAGCCATTGTAACCTTGGAAAGTTGAATGATGATTTTACTGGTTTTGTACCTTGGGAGGATGGAAGTATTTTTAGGGAAATCACTCCGGAGGGATATGTGGAAGGTCCCTTTATGTTTCTGAGGAAGGGTATTTATTATTTTATGTGGTCGGAAGGTAATTGGACGGACGGTAGCTATCGGGTGGTTTATGCCATGGCCGACAAAGCTACGGATCCTTATAAGAGGATAGGTACCGTATTGCAATCGGATGAAGAAGTAGCAACGGGAGCCGGTCATCATTCCGTGATAAATGTGCCGTGGATCGATGAATGGATTATGGTGTATCACCGTAGACCAATTCCCAATGAGGATAGGGACCATAGGGTGACCTGCTTGGATAAAATGGAGTTCAATGAGGATGGCACTATTAAGCCTGTCAAAATTACTTTTGAAGGAGTTGAAAAAAGAACAATAGGTGGTAATTAAAAAATAATACATGAAATATAGAAGGTTTGGAAGGACAGATTGGAAGGTAAGTGAAATAGGATATGGTATGTGGGGTATGGCAGGTTGGACTGCTTCTGATGATGAGCAATCTGCTAAATCCCTTGATTTGGCGGTTGAAAACGGTGTTAATTTTTTTGATACTGCTTGGGGCTATGGTGAAGGACACAGTGAGGAACTTACGGGCGACCTTGTAAAAAGACATCCGTCCAAAAAATTATATACGGCTAGCAAGATTCCTCCCAAGAATTTTCAGTGGCCGGCCAAACCGGAATATGCTTTTGAAGATTCCTATCCGGTAGATCATATTATGGAATATACCCATAAGACCTTAAAAAATTTAGGTTTGGAACAAATTGATTTGATGCAGTTTCATACGTGGGACGATACCTGGAGTGAAAGAGAGGAGTGGCAAAGGGCTATAGAGGATTTAAAAAAATCCGGTAAAGTAGCGGCCATGGGAATTAGTATGAATCGTTGGGAACCTGAAAATGGAATGAAGGCATTGAAAACCGGATTGCTGGATGCCGTACAGGTTATCTACAATATCTTTGATCAGGCACCGGAAGACGAGTTATTCCCTTTGTGTGAAAAAATGGATATTGCCGTAATAGCCAGGGTTCCCTTTGATGAAGGTACCTTAACGGGAAATTTAACGAAGGAAACTACATTCCCGTAAGGGGATTGGAGAGGCACCTATTTTGTCCCGGAAAATCTTAATTCTTCCGTAGAACATGCAGATGCCTTAAGACCCCTAATACCCGAAGGTATGACCATGGCGGAGACGGCCCTTCGTTTTATTTTGGAAAATAAACATGTAGGAACAACCATTCCTGGAATGCGAAAACAACGTAATGTATTGGCGAATACCGCAACAAGCGATGGCAAGCCTATGTCCAAAGAACTTTATAAGGAACTTAAGAAACACCGTTGGGATAGGGTGCCTACCTCTTGGTCACAGTAGACTATTTAGCAAATAATTGCCCCATGTCCTTAAACGCTTTAAATTCCAAAGCGTTACCGGCAGGATCCAAAAAGAACATGGTGGCCTGTTCGCCCACGAGTCCCTTGAAACGGATATAAGGCTCAATGACAAATTTTACGCCTTTTTGTTTTAGTTCTTCGGAAAAGCTCTCAAAGGTTTCCCAGGGCAGCACGACCCCATAATGAGGTACAGGGACATCGTGACCGTCCACTGGATTATGGTGAAGTGCTTCCGTTTCGGATTTAGGTTTGTAGTGGATGACCAATTGGTGTCCGAAGAGGTTAAAGTCGACCCAATGGTCGCTACTTCTTCCTTCTTCGCAATTCAAGACTTCTCCATAGAATTTTCTACATTCCGCTAAGTTGTGTACCGGAATGGCAATGTGAAAGGGTGAAACTTTACTCATTATTCAGTTATTACGTAAAGCCGAAATTAACTCTTTTTTGTTCATTTTGGAACGTCCTTCCAAACCAATTTCCTGGGCTTTTTCATAGAGCTCCTTTTTGGTCCTTTCTTCGTAATTGGAAGCCTTTCGACCTTTTTTGCCGAATCTGGAGTGTTTGCAATTCGTGCGGCCTTCTCCTTGCTATACCCTTTTTCAACCAGTGCCTCGTACTGTTCCTCGTTCATAACACTGGGCCTTTTGTTTTCTTTTGCCATTTTTATTTTAAAACTAACCAAAAGAAGTATAGAAGGACAGTCGAAACTTTAATAGGGTTCTTTAATCTTGTAAAAAAGCAATGATTTTCTTGTTGACCTCTTCTTGATGCATAGAATGGCCCGGACCTTCCGTACTTATAAAGGTACTTTCTTTCCATACGGAGTGAACCCGTTCCGATGCATGGTAGGGGGTTATTTTGTCCCATCGGTCGTGTAATAAAAGTCCTTTTTTAGTATTTGACGATGCGAACTTGGAGGATGAAAATTCTTTTATGGTAAAACCGAAACGCTCGTTGATATAGATTTCAAGGGCATCAATCACACGATTCGAAAGGCCCAACATATTTTTGAAATGCTCGATGATTTCATGGAATTCAGAGGGAGAGCCAATGGTTACTATTTTTTCAATTGTATCATTTGGATTTTTGAATTCATTATATAGAATTGTCATTCCCCCTACTGAGTGTCCTATAAGGTGGTCCGGTACATATGTATGTATCATTACCTCTAAAATTTCTGCATATAGGGGTACGTAGAGATATTTGCCTGATGAATAGCCATGTGCAGGAGCATCAAAAGCAATTACATTAAAATCGGCTGCCGTCAATTTTTCAAGTAGCTTGTGCCATCTCCAAGTATTACTTTCCCAACCATGGATTAAAAGAACGGTATCTTTTGTGCCATGCCATTTATAGGTTTGTATTGAGTGACCTGATACGTCTATCCGTTCATGTTTAACGGGATCTAAATAATCTTTTTGATGGGGCAATACCCTACCTTTTCTCACTTTAGTAAAAATCGTAAACGCTTTCTCGGCAGCTTTTTTCGGACTTATATAAGCAAATACATTTAAAAGAGCACCGTATAATTTGGGAATGAACTTTTTAAACAAGGCGTTCATGGGTCGTTTTGTTATGTTTTACTGTTGAAAGCTATAGTTGGTATATGATTAATCCCAACCTACCATCATGTATTTTATTTTTGCCGCATCTCGGAATTTGAACTGCCTCAATATTTGTATTTGCCTTATAACGCAGATTTTCAGGTAACTCAGCTTTGTCTATAGTAAAATAAATATCGCTGTCCTTTAAAAGTATTATCACGTTATTAATGGAGGTGATAATCTTCTTTATTTCATACTTCTCCTGAATATCCTTGAAAGTGCTTTCAATGTTTATTCCCTTATCAGTTTTGAATCGTTTATCGTTGATCAAAACATTTTGAATGGTAGGTATACTATCCGTATTGGGTGTTAGGGTTAACAATAATGGTCCTCCTTTTTCGTATATTTTAATTTTACTGGACCCACTTCCAAAATTTGATTGAATGGTATCCCTAACAATGGAGTCTTTTGCATAAATAAGATCTAAATCTCGCGCAAGACTGGATTTGTCCAATTTACCCACATAATTTGTTGTAATACTAAATGTAAGGTCTTCTTCTGTATTACATTGGGTAATGATGATAAAGGAAAAAAGGATGATGATTTTTTTGATTGATTTCATGTGTTAATAGATACTGTTTTAAGGAACATACTTTGACTTCGCCCAGTAAAGGGCTGCAAATCGTTTTGACATCTCAGAATATAGTAGCAAACGCATAGCTCATTTCATAAAAATTATCGGATGACTTTTTTTAATACGCCAAGTACACCTCTTATAAAGGTAGCACTGGTCAACACTTTAATCACTGGATTTTGTCTCGGTACTTCGTCTACTACTGCTAGATGCTCTTCTTGTAGTTTGACCTCTTTCCTTTTCCTTTTGGGCCAGTTCCTCCGCCTTTTCAATTTTTTCGTTTAAAATTTCATAGGCGCTCTCGCGATCGATTATTTCGCTGTATTTTTTTACCAGTTTGGAATTATCAATAAGGTCTTTTAATTCATTTTCCGACAATATATCCATACGGCTCATTGGAGCCCGTAATAAGGTGGCAGCCAAAGGCGTTGGTCTTCCTTTTTCATCCAAGGCGGATATTAAAGCTTCTCCAATTCCTAAAGAGGTAAGAACTTCCTTGGTATCATAATATTCGGAAATGGGATAGTTCTCTGCTGTTAGCTTAATGGCTTTACGGTCCCTGGCCGTAAAGGCCCTGAGCGCATGTTGTACCTTCAAACCTAATTGTGCCAATACTTCGTTAGGTACGTCCGTTGGGTTTTGAGTGACAAAATATAACCCGATTCCCTTAGAACGTATCAATTTTACGATACTCTCTATCTGATCTAGAAGAGCTTTTGATGCTTCGTTGAAGATGAGATGGGCCTCGTCTATGAACAAAATGAGCTCCGGTCTTTCACTATCCCCCATTTCAGGGAAGGTGTCATAAATTTCCGCCAATAAACTGAGCATAAAGGTGGAGAACAATTTAGGTCTATCCTGAATATCCGTAAGCCTAATTATGTTGATATATCCCCGACCATTTTCATCGATTCGGGTAAGGTCATTGACTTCAAAGGATTTTTCACCAAAAAACAGGTCTGCTCCCTGTTGTTCCAACTCGATTATTTTCCTCAGGATGGTTCCAGTGGAGCTGGTTGAAATTCGCCCATATTCCTCCGTAAATTCCGCCTTGCCCTCGCCCGTAGCATATTGCAATACTTTTTTAAAGTCCTTGAGATCTAATAGCGGCAATTTATTGTCGTCACAGTATTTGAAGATTACCGCAACAATACCTTCCTGGGTTTCGGAAAGATCCAGAATTCTCGAAAGTAGTATCGGTCCAAATTCAGAAACCGTGGCCCTAAGTTTTACACCGCCCTGTTCCGAAAGTGAAAGAATCTCAACTGGAAAACTCTTTGATTCGAACGGAATTCCAATTTTGGCATGGCGCTCGTCAATTTTTGGGTGACCAGGACTTGGTTGGGCCAGTCCGCTCAAATCACCTTTAAGATCCATAAGAAGTACCGGAATACCTTTATCCGATAGATTTTCTGCCAGCACTTGCAATGTTTTTGTTTTACCCGTTCCCGTTGCACCGGCAATCAACCCATGTCGGTTCAATGTTTTCAAGGGTACCTTTACCAAGGCGTTGGTCATTGCTTCCCCGTTTAACATTGCGGCACCCATCGTTATATAGTCGCCTTTGGTAGCATATCCGTTTTCAATATGTTCAAAAAATTCCTCTTTGGACGCCATACTCAAAAATTTTGCTAAAAATAGCGGATTTTTGAGCAAAAGAAAAAGGGAATGTATGCCTTGATGCAAAAAGGTGCCACGGCCTCCCTTTCTGTCCCTTGTTTTTTGGACGCAATGTGTATCTTAGGGCTTGTAAAATTTGTTTTTTCTAACCAAAAGATTTGTTCAATAGTACTATTTTAGGGAGGTTCATGGGGAATTTTCCTTGGATTACAGATACATCATTTAAATAGGGATAATGTCATTTTTTATACCAAAAGGTCACTTTTTAACGCTTTTGGGCCTTAGTTTCGCCTTTTTTTCTTGTAAGAGCAATGGTGAAAAGGATATGGCCGATACAGGAGACCGAGTGGACACCTACCGTCAGGATGAACTATCCGTACAGGAAGGCATGCAGTTGTTCAATACACATTGTGCCAGTTGCCATGATTTTAATTCAAATAACATTGGCCCAAGTTTGGCCGGTGTAACCGGTAAGGTAGATAAGGCTTGGCTTATCGATTTTATAAAAAACCCTAAGAATAAAATAGTGGCCGGGGACGTAAGGGCAGTTCGGCTATATGAAACCTATGGTACGTACATGCCGGCTTTTGAGCATTTTTCCCAGGATGATTTGGAGGGCCTATTAGGTTTTCTACATAAGTATTCCGAGGCGGAAAAAAAGAGTAAAAGGAAAAGATCCGGGGCCATTACGGACCCCATTCCTGAAAAAATAACCCAGTCCAATCTCCTGCTGGTTTTAGAAGAGGTGCTTCAAGTGCCCGCCAGTGCAGACCATCATCCTAAGGCTCGTATCAATAAATTTGTTGCCTTGCCCACACCTGAAGGGGAACGACAGTTTATAGCTGATTTGAACGGTACATTATACGAGGCCAAGGAATCTACGGTCACTAGCTATCCGGATATGGCCGTGGAACTGCCAAATTTCATCAATGTCCCCGGTTTTGGTACGGGTCTTGGCAGTTTTGATTTTCACCCCAATTTTGATGAAAACGGACTACTGTATACAACCCATACTGAACCGGCCCATACGCGTAAGGCCGATTTCCCGCTGCCTGATAGCCTAAAGGTTGGATTACAATGGATACTTACCGAATGGAAGGTCGAAGACCCCTTATCCTCAAGGTTCAAGGGGTCAAAAAGGGAACTGTTACGGGTGGACATGATGGGTACTTCGCATGGATTTCAAGAGGTTTCCTTCAATTCCATGGCAAAAAAGGAGGATACCGATTATGGATACCTATACCTTGGTGTTGGTGATGGCGGGGCCATATATGCCGATCAGCCTCAATTAGTAGGCCAAAAGGACCGAGATATGGGGAACGGTAATCCGAATAGACCCTTTGGGAAGTAATAGCGATAATGGTAAATACGGAATTCCTTCGGATAATCCCTTTGTAGGGAATGGGGAAGGTATTCCAGAAATATGGGCCTATGGTTTCAGAAACCCCCATCGGATTTCGTGGGATGCCAAAGATCCTCTTCGAATGTATGTCTCCAATATAGGCCGGCATAGTTTAGAAGAAGTGAACCTTGTGGAAAAAGGACGAAATTATGGTTGGCCTAACAGGGAGGGTACCTTTTTATTTGATTCCAGTGCCAATACAGAGGTCGTCTATCCGCTACCCAAAGATGACGGGGGCTATGTCTATCCCATCATAGAATATGACCACGATGAGGGCAATGCGGTTTCAGGAGGCTATGTTTATTATGGTACGTTGGATAAACTCCAGGGCAAGTACCTTTTTGGCGATATTCCACGGGGCACCATTTTCATTGCGGATGTGGGTAATGTATCCATTGGCAACCAGGCATCCATCCAAAAAATGGAATTTCTACTGAACTCAAAAGCCACTACCTTTAATGCCTTGTTGGGTGGTGCACGTGTAGATCTAAGATGGGGTATGGACAGTGCTGGCGAACTCTATCTTTTTACCAAATATGATGGCAAGGTCTATAAGGTAGTAGACTGTACCGCCAAAGATGTGCCTTCAACCTAAAATTGCTTCCCTGGGCTGAAAACTTTGCCCAAGTCTTTTCCTATCTTTGCCGAATGAAACCCTCTCTGAGGGATTTTTTATGGCAATCTAAATAGTTCCAATATTGGAATTCACTGATTGTCAAAATAGTAATAAAAAATTAAACACGTGGGAACAAAGGATACCATGGCATTGGTGAATCAGGGGTTGCTACTACCCTTAATGGAGGAGTTCTATACCATTCAGGGAGAGGGATTTCACAAAGGAACGGCAGCTTATTTCATAAGGGTCGGTGGATGTGATGTTGGATGCCATTGGTGTGATGTGAAGGAAAGTTGGAATGCCGAAACGCATCCACCAACGGATATTGACAAAATAGTGGAAAATGCGGCCAAATATTCAGATACCATTGTAGTTACCGGTGGTGAGCCCTTAACTTGGGACATGGGTCCATTGACGGATAAATTAAAGGCTCGAAATCTTAAAACTCACATTGAAACTTCAGGGGCATACCCCTTGACCGGCAATTGGGATTGGATATGCCTTTCACCCAAAAAAAATAAACTTCCCGTTGGACAAATTTATGATGAAGCCGATGAACTAAAGGTCATTGTATATAACAAGCACGACTTAATCTTTGCAGAAGAGCAAGCCTCCTTGACGAACAAAGAATGTATTCTTTATTTGCAACCGGAGTGGAGCGTTCGGGATAAAGTAGTCCCTATGATTGTAGAGTATGTAATGAAAAACCCCAAATGGAAGGTTTCCTTACAGACCCATAAATACCTAAATATTCCCTAAGATTTTTGGTGCTATCTCGGCGCCGTTGCCTTGTATGTCCTCGATACAAGCGGTACCTAAACCAGGAATTTCAACAGCTTTGCCTGTTTTTGAAGGTTGTAGAAGACTCATGACCGTGGCGCCCGTAAGAACGCAAGCCGGACTTTGATTTGCCGCATAAGCACCCTTTTTTAGATCCAAACTAGACTTGCCGGAAAGTGTGAATTGTAGTTCCGCACGCATTAGACATCCCTCTACATTACAATGATTTTCGGCGGCACTATCTTCGTGGTCGGTTAGGGCCGTTGTTCCTAAATTTACTAGGCCAAAAAGGTGGCCAAATTCGTGGTTCAAAGTAGCGGCTTCCACATCGGCATTGCTTACGGCAATACTTTGGCTGGCCAATTTACGAATGGTAGCTTCATGGATAATCATGGAAGTGTTTCTATAAACGGCCCCTAGGGTAACCAATCCCTCATCCGTATCATCGTCTTCCGATGGCGCATCTGAAAAATAGATATAAACGGCTAAAGTGGAACCATTGCTATAGGCGATCCTATTATCGGTTTCCAAATCTGCAATTTCCTGTAACGTCAGGCTTTCTTCATCGGGGGAATCTAATTCCTTGTAAATGAATTCAATATCGTCCTTAAAAGTGTGTAGTCTTAAAAAGTCGGTGAAGTCGGAAATAGCCGTAGCAGTAGGTCTAAAACCGGACACGTAGGCTATTTCTATTTGGATTTTTGTATAAAGTTCATTGGAGAGTATATCGTTGGCTGAATCTCCTGTACCTTTTAGATTAAGCGTCTTGTCAATAACAACTTCTCGGCTCGGTATTATTATCCTTTGAACACGAAAAGATAAAGACCAAAACGAGCAAATACTGAATTATTCTAAATTTTCCCATAAACAACTTTTTCAATAGCAGAACGATAAAGATACTATACTAGTATTAGATAAAGGTTAAACGGGCCAAATAGTCGTCATTTTCACCTTGTTTTAGCAATTCACATTCCAGCCCATTGTAATTTGCGGCCCTTCTAAGGGTATTGAAATCTACGTACAACCAATCAAAAGGTTCACTTTCTTCATTATTATATTCCATAGTGAAAGTGACCTCCCCATAATAATCCATATCCTGGGGAATCCAATAGCCTCCATCTTCATCATCGGACTCGTACATGTATAGAATATCGCTGGAATCCAACAAAACCTGACCATTTGGGCGTAATAACATTTTCATCTGATTCAAATATTTGTCCAAGTTTTTCAACTTTCCGGCTATCCCGATTCCGTTCATCAATAAAAGCAATGTGTCATACTTTTGGTCCTTGATTTTTAAAAATTCCGAGTGGATTGTTTTCATTACTCCTCTCTGCTGACACACCGAAATGGCACCGGGAGATGCATCTAAACCAGTCACGTCAAATTCATTTTCCTGTAAGTATAGACTATGGCTTCCTGCGCCGCAGCCTACATCCAGAATGCTCCCGCTAGAGTGTTGCAAAGCAATTTGTTCTAAAAGTGGCATTTTGTCAAAGCCTCGGTACATGTAGGGGATTGGCAATATATCGTCCTCTCCTAAGGACGAATGGATGATAATATCTTCCGTGTACTTTAGGTTGTGGTAATCCAACAGGGCCTTGCCCAAAATATCTTTTGACAAATCGCAAATTTTTTGTCCCACAAAAATCTTGTTTTAAAAAGTACTTACCTAGTTTTGGAATGAAAATTTAAATGATGGATAAAGTACTAAGGCAACTTCCACAATGGGCTTCCGATAAAAAGGCCGAGAACAAGAAATTCTTTGCTAAATTAAGGAAGAAACCACCTAAGGATTTGGATTATATCATGCAGGAATTGCACGAGTCCGAATTTGAACGAACGGATTGTCTTACCTGTGCCAATTGCTGTAAGACAACTGGCCCATTATTTACCAATACCGATATTGAACGCATTGCCAAACATTTTAGGATGAAACCGCAACAGTTTATCGATGCCTATTTACGAATCGATGAAGAAAATGACTATGTGCTTCAACAAGTTCCCTGTACTTTCTTGGATACCGATAATTACTGTGCTATCTATTCTGTGCGGCCCAAAGCCTGTAGGGAGTTTCCCCATACGGACCGAAAAAAGTTCCAACAGATAAGTCACCTGACCTTAAAAAATGTGGCTATTTGTCCGGCTGCCTACAATATTGTAGAGGAAATGAAAAGGAATATTCAATTGTAATCACTTAAAAATAAATTGGGTTGATTTTGTATATTTAGAAACATGGAGCAATTGATTCAATACTTTGAAACGATTCCCTCCTTGCACCGTTCCCTGATACTGGTGGGAGGTATTACTTTTTTTTGGGTACTGGAAGGTATCGTTCCATTATTTACGGTTCGGTATAAAAAATGGCGACATGCTGTTCCGAATTTCTTTTTTACCCTTACGACCATCATCATAAATTTTTTCTTGGCTTTTTTGCTATTGAAAACATCGGATTGGACGATTGCCAATGATTTTGGCATTATCAATTGGTTACCTACCATGCCACTATGGTTGTATGTGTTGCTTGGTGTGATGCTTTTGGATTTTTTCGGGGCGTATTTGGCCCATTGGGTAGAGCATAAAGTGAAACCTTTGTGGATGATCCATTTGGTGCATCATTCCGACCATCATGTGGATACTACGACAGCAAATAGGCACCATCCTTTGGAGTCCTTGGTACGTTATCTATTTACGCTATTGGGAGTATTTGTTGTTGGGGCTCCCATCGGTATTATTATGTTATACCGGAGCCTATCCGTGGTTCTTTCCCAGTTCAACCATGCGAATATTAAACTGCCCACAAAATTGGATAAATATTTAAGCTATCTGATTGTATCTCCGAGATATGCACAAAGTTCACCATCACTATGTATTGCCCTACACCGATAGCAATTACGGAAATATTTTTGCCCTATGGGATCGATTGTTCGGAACATATATGCATTTGGAAAGGGGCTCAATTGTGTACGGTGTGGACACCTTCCCCGATGAAAAGGAAAATTCCAGTGTTTCCGGATTGTTAAAGCAACCGTTTCACAAATATCGTAGGCCTACTAATAAAAGTGATTTTGAATAATTTGATATTTAATCATACATCAAATACTTTCTCCGTATTTCCTTGAATTTTTCCAGGTCAGGTTGCCAAGAGGACTTAATTTCCGCTTCCGTAAGGCCTTCCTCTATCTGTTTTTGAAGCTCGGGGTACCGGCATGCTTTGTAAATCCTGAAGAATTAAAGAACCTACTTTTGTCGGCTGTATTATTATAGGCATCCAATATCCATTGCAAGGAAACTTCATTGATTCTTGGAGTACTGGAAAGGTCTTTACCGTAGCATATGTTACCCTCTTCCTTGGGGTATTTACTACCAAAATTGGGTTGAGGGACATAGGAAAAACTATAGGCGGTGGAATCCATAAAGGAAGCCCCATACCGTTGAAACTGAAATTCCGTACCACGCCCGGCATTGACGTTGGTACCTTCAAAAAGCCCGAGACTAGGATACAGGTTGATGGAAGTATCATTGGGTAAATTGGGGGAGGGACGTATCGGGATTTGGTATATGTGCTCGTGGATCCAGTTTTCCAGTGGAATAACGGTTAGGTCACATTTTTTACCACCTTCCAACCAGCCTTCTTCATTGATCATTTTTGCGTATTCGCCAATACTCATGCCATACACCAAGGGAATTTCATTCATGCCCAAAAAACCGGAATGTTCTTTTTGCATGGTGGATCCGTCCACATAGTGTGCGTTTGGATTGGGTCAGTCCAAAACCAAAACGGGAATATTGCTTTCGGCGCAGGCTTCCATGATTAATTGTAATGTAGCGATATAGGTATAAAATCGAGTGCCAACATCCTGTATATCGAACAAAACCATATCAAGACCTGCCAACTGTTCCTCCGAAGGTTTTCTGTTTTTTCCATAAAGGGAAACGATGGGGAGTCCTGTTTCCTGATCCATGCCATCCGCTACCTTTTCTCCGGCATCGGCCTTTCCTCGAAACCCATGTTCCGGGGAAAATACTTTTTTAATGTCAACCCTGCATTTTAATAATGAATCCACCAAGTGGGTGTATCCGTCTTCCTTAAAAAGGATCGATGTTTGGTTCGCGACGATTCCAACCGATTTTCCTGTCAACAAGGGAAGATATTCTTCGGTTCTATTAGCGGCTACCACTATGGGTTCTGTGGCTTTTATAGTTGTTTTCTTATCATCTTTTTCAGCTGTTTGCACACTTTTACTACTGGAGTTTCCACAGGAAATGCAGATCAAAAAAGATAAAAAAAGGGTATTTTTGAATCGGTATAAAAACAACTTCATTTGAACTTAGAATTTTTTATTGCCAAACGGCTTATTACGGGTAAGGAACATAAAATTAGTATTTCCGCACCAATAATAAAAATTGCCATAGCTGCCATTGCCATTGGGGTTATAATGATGTTGATCGCCATTGCCACAGGGGTTGGGCTAAAATATAAGATTCGGGAAAAAGTAACGGCTTTTAATGGTCACATCCAGATTTCCAATTATGACAACAATCGCTCCGAGGTTTCCGTAGCTCCCGTATCAACAAAACAAGATTTCTATCCTAGGTTCAATGATGTAGATGGGATTTTTCATGTACAGGCAGTGGCTACCAAAGGGGGTATTATCCGAACCGAGGAAACGTTTGAAGGCATCATTGCCAAAGGAGTAGGATCGGATTATTACTGGAGCCCGATTCAGGAATTTTTAATAGAAGGAAGCTTACCAGATTATACTGGCGACTTGAATTCAGATGTGCTTATTTCAAAAATTACCGCCAATCGCTTGAAGTTGGGAGTGGGGGACTCCTTCTTTACCTTTTTTTTGAGAGACGATGATACCAATAAAATGCCCAACCAGCGTAAGTTCACCATCACTGGTATTTATGACAGCGGATTTGAAGAAATTGATAATCGCTATATTTTTATTGATATCCGCCACATCCAGCAAATGAATAAGTGGGCAGATGATGAGGTGGGCAATTTTGAGGTGTTATTGAATAGTTTTGATGATATCGATGAAAAGAATAATGAGATCTATAACAAGACCGTATCTTATTTAAATACCACAACTTTAAGGGACAAGTACTATAAAATCTTTGAGTGGATAGGCCTGTTCGACTTCAATATAGGACTGATTATTGGCATTATGATCATAGTTGGGGGAATCAACATGATTACGGCTCTTTTGGTTTTGATTTTGGAGCGTACACATATGATCGGAATACTGAAGGCCTTGGGGACTACAAATTGGAGTATACGTAAAGTATTTTTGTACAATGCGGCTTATTTGATAGGGATTGGATTATTCGGGGGAATTTGGTAGGGTTAGGTTTTATATGGGTGCAAGATAAATACCGTCTCTTCAAGTTTCCTAATCCGGAGGAATATTATATCGAATACATTCCGGTTCATATCAATTTAATGACTATAATTATATTGAACGTAGGTGTCCTTTTCCTATGTCTATTGATGCTTTTGATTCCTTCGTACATTATTACCAAGATTACCCCTGTGAAGGCTATTCGTTTCGAATAAATGGTCGATTTTTAGATACAATTGAATTTCATATGCTTATTACTATTGTTTTTAAATGGTCACATGTAACATCATAGTATCATTTCACGGTGAGCCTTAAGATTGGTCTTTGATGTTTCATTTTGCAACGGTTTTAGGTACATTTGGATGAAACCAAATGTTATGATTCGAAAAATCCTTTTAGTCGCTCTCTTTTTCCCGATTGCCCAAAATGTAGCCGGACAAAAGTTATCCCGAACCGAGAAAAAAATAATCAAAAGTATCGAGGTCAATAATGCCGATGCTATCGGCTTTTTAAAAAAGGTGGTGAATATTAATAGTGGCACCCTGAATCGGGAGGTGTGAAGCGAGTCGGGGCCGAATTCAATACCGCCTTTTCGGAAATCGGTTTTGAAACCAATTGGATTCCAATGCCGCCCGAGATGAACCGAGCAGGGCATCTATTTGCGGAGACTAAGGGCGCCAAAGGGAAAAAATTATTGCTGATTGGTCACCTGGATACGGTTTTTGAGGAGGACAGTCCTTTCCAAACCTTTACTATGGTTACTGATAGTACGGCCCATGCTCCTGGAGGAAATGATATGAAAGGGGGGAATGTCATTATTTTATATGCATTGAAAGCGTTGAAGGATAATAACCTGCTCAAGGATGCACAAATTATCGTTGCCCTTACGGGCGACGAAGAAAGCGCTGGAAACCCATTGGATATAAGTAGGAAAGACCTCATAGATGCGGCAAAAAGAAGCGATATAGCACTTGGTTTTGAAACATCTACCGGCTTTAACTACGCTACAGTGGCCCGCAGGGGCTCTTCTGAATGGAAAGTGGAAGTGGAAGGGAAACGGGCCCATTCTTCCGGTGTATTTAGTGAAAACACTGGTGCTGGGGCCATTTTTGAAATGTCACGAATTTTGAATGATTTCTATAACGAGGTAAGAGGCGAGGACCTTTTAACATTTAACCCAGGGACGTTGTTGGGAGGCACTTTTGTCACATTTGACGATATGGCCAGTAAAGGGACGGTTTTTGGAAAAACGAACGTGGTGGCCCAAAGGGCTGAGGTTAGAGGAGGACTCCGCTTTATTTCAGAGGAACAAAAGGAACGAGCACGTGATAAAATGCGTGCTGTGGTAGCCAATAACCTTCCCGTGACCTCCGCGAAAATTTCATTTTCCGACATGTACCCGGCTATGTCGCCTACAGAGGGTAATAATGCCCTTTTGCAAAAATTGAATCAAGTCAGCCTCGATTTAAATCAGGGCGAGGTAGTCGCCTATGATCCCGGAAGAAGAGGCGCTGCCGATACCTCCTTTGTGGCGGAATATGTGGATTGTCTCGATGGTTTGGGAACCATGGGTTCGGGTGCCCATACTCCCGAAGAAACCGTGAATTTGAATACTATTGAAGCATTGACCAAAAGAACTGCAATTTTGATCTACCGATTAATAAACGAATAGAATGACGATACTTTCATTAGAAAATCAAAAAGTGCGTATTGACGAGGGTGAACTGGTAGGCTATTCTGTGGGTGGCTACGAATTGATCCATCAAAAAGGGAGTCCAGGTTGGCGAAATTCCGATACCGAAATGTTTCCTATCATTGATCCGACAAATGAGGCCGATTTCAAAGTAAATACTCCCAAAGGTGAGGCCGTCCAAGATCAACATGGATTGCTTCGGGAACTGAAATATGAACTGCTTGACAACACTGAAACGAAGGCGGTTTTTGAAAAGCGCTATTTGGCGAATACTAAGGTGAAAAATTCCAAATACCCGGATAAATCAACTGAACCTGAACTATTCCGCCCTATGACTTCAATTTTGTTAAGTCGTACTATTTGAACGAAAATGGTCCGGAAATACGATTTGAAATCAACGGTGAGGACGGAATGCCTTTTATGTTGGGATATCATCCAGCCTTCAATCTTGCAACTGAGAATCCACTCATTAAAACCCAAGAAAAGGAGATTTCCATTCCCCAAGTTATGGCGGTAGGAAGCAGGGCCCTTCAAGTACCTAAAGAATCTTCGATTATACTCAAGGACCAATTGGAACTGACCATCAAAACCGAAGGTTTTGAACACTTTATGCTGTGGACGGAAGTCCCCAATATGGTCTGTATAGAACCCATCACCTTTTACCCCTATGCCGTGGAGCAAGCTAATTTGGATTTTGGGTTTTTGTATCTTGAGGGAGGGAGGATCAAGCGTTTTAAGGTGTTTATATATCCTAGTTAGCAAACATATGAAGCAATTACTTGCATTTTTTACAATCTTGCTTTTACTACCCTTTAGTAAAAGACCTTCTGCGGATTTGGAAAAATTTGAAGAAATATTAGATCCTGAAAAAAGTGAAATCTTAACAAAACTCACCGAAGATTTTGAAAACAATTTTTTAGCTAAAAGATACCCCGACATGGACATATCAGATAGCTATTGGAATTTTATGATTGACATTACTCAACAAAATTTTCCCGAAAAAAAAGAATTGATTTCGGAAGAGAATGAAAAGATGTTCATTTCAAGTGGATTATTTAAAGAAATATATCTATCCCCCGATTCGGTGTGGATTAGGGATAAAGAAGTAATTACTCAATGGACTTACATTGATGATGGTGGTAAAATAAAAAGTTATAAGACATCAAACTATGTAAGTCCAAAAGACTCAGTTAAAATTGACTCAATTATTGAATTAGAAAAAAAACTAGTGAAATTTAACTTCCAAGGAAACTACTTTAAAGCAATTAAGGTTGCAAAAAGCAAAAGCCCTTTCATTGATCTATATTACAACTATGCAGAGGCAATAGGTAGTTTTGTACCTGTTCACCTAATATTACAAGGAATAAAAGATTATAATTTGGATTATACTGATCCAGTTGAAAGAAGAGTTCTTGTTCTAACTTTAATAAATTAAAACCCCCGCTCCCGCGAGTTTTCAACTCGTGCCACGACAGATAAAAGAAAACAAATAACCAATTTGTAAACTTAGGAAGACCTAACATATGAACAAAAAAGTATTTTTATTGATTGGTGGAATTGTCTCGCTTCTAGTTTTTGTTGGCTCCCTAGCCGAAACTGAACCTGAATCTTGGTTTGGTTTTTCCATAAATATCTCGGCTTGTAAGAGCATTTTGGCTATTTAACACGCTACTTATTTTCAACGGTTACAGAACACTAAAGCAGGCTGAAAAGAAGTAAGGCCCCTGTTCTTCTTATTTTTATAATATTTATTAAATCAACAAAGTAAGTAAACCTTATATCTGATTATGGCATATAGTGAATACATAGTTGAGAGGGTCAGAAATCGTTTAAAAGGAGCCGGAATTTTGGAGGAAAAGAAAATGATGGGGGGTTACCTTTTTATGGTCAACGGCAAAATGTGCATCGGTGTGGATAGGGATAAAAAAACCGGCCAAGACCGATTGATGGTACGGGTGGGAAAGCTGAATTATGAGGAACTGCTGGAGAAGGAAGGGAGCCGAAAGATGGATTTTACGGGTAGACCCATGCGGGGTTTTCTTTTTATTTATCCGGAGGGTTTTGATGCGGAAGAAGATTTGGACTTACGGGCAGGGAAGGCTTTGGAGTTTAACAAATTGTTGACCTGAGCCGTGAAAGGCTAATTGATTAACTTTGGATGGTGAAGCGTTTTCTACCATTTTTGCAATGGGCAACTACCTATAAAAGGGCCTATTTTACAAAAGACCTAATTGCGGGTCTTACCGTAGGAATCGTATTGGTTCCGCAAGGTATGGCTTACGCCATGATTGCCGGACTCCCTCCTGTTTATGGCCTGTATACGGCTTTGATTCCAGTATTGGCCTATGTGCTACTCGGGACCTCAAGAAAAGTAGCCATGGGTCCCGTAGCTATGGATTCCCTTTTGGTAGCGGCTGCTTTGGGCACTTTCGCCATCACAAATGTGGCAGATTACATTGCCCTTGCCGTAGTACTGGTATTGATAGTTGGGGCTACCCAATTTTTATTGGGGATATTTAGAATGGGCTTTTTGGTCAATTTTTTGTCCAAACCCGTAATCAGTGGATTTACTTCGGCCGCAGCCATTATCATTATGGTAAGCCAATTAAAACATTTGTTGGGAATTAGTGTTCCCAATAGCAATCATTTTCATGAAATAGTAAACTTGACATTTCAACAAATGGGGCATACCAATCTGTTTGATTTGGGGCTTGGTATGGTAGGCATCCTAATTATTTTGGGGTTTAGGAAATGGAAAAAAAGTTTTCCGGCAGTTCTGTTGGTAGTGGTACTTGGTATTTTGGCTGTCTATTATTTAGGTTTGGATGCGTATGGAATGAAATTGGTAGGTGAGGTTCCCAGTGGACTACCTTCTTTTACTCTTCCCAAAATAACCTTTGAAAACATCCAAAGTCTATGGCCCATGGGGATCGCTTTGGCCTTGGTAGGGTACCTGGAGACGATATCGATTGGCAAGGCCATGGAAGAAAAGAGTGGGGAAGAGACCATTGACCCAAATCAGGAATTGATTGCCCTAGGGACCTCCAATATTTTAGGGTCTTTTTTTCAGGGATATGCCTCAACGGCCAGTTTTTCAAGGTCTGCCATAAATCAAGAGTCGGGGGCCAAAACAAATTTAGCTGGATTGTTTAGTGTTATTCTTGTCGTGTTGACGTTACTATTTTTCACCCCAATTTTCCAATACCTTCCCAATACCGTTCCGCAAGTATTATTATGGTCTCCGTTTTTGGGTTAATAGATTTGGAATATGCCAAGTTTTTATGGGTAGACCGAAAGGATGAATTTGCTGTGCTATTGATTACTTTTACTGGTCACTCTTTTTATAGGGATAACCCAGGGGATAGTAGTAGGCGTACTTTTATCTCTTCTATTGATGGTATACCGGACATCGAAGCCTCATTTTGCGGAATTGGGCAATGTAAAGGGTTCCGATTATTACAAGAATATTAAACGATTTGACGATGAGGTTATTATCAGAAAGGACTTGTTGATCATTCGGTTTGATTCTCAGCTTTATTTTGGTAATTCAGCCTATTTTAAGAGAGAATTACTAAAACAGATTAAGGGCAAGGGACCGGATTTAAAAGCGGTTATTCTGAATGCCGAAGCCATTACGTATATCGACGCGACAGCCGCGGATGTTCTCTCGAAACTCATCCATGAAATCCATGAAATGGGCTTGCAATTTTACATAGCTGGGGCTATTGGACCTATGAGGGATATTATTTTTACTACCAATATTATTAATGAGCTCCAAAAGGAGTTTTTGTTCGTGAAGACCAAGGAAGCGGTCGATTATTTTGACAATGCCCATCAATTATCCTCACTAGGAGCCGAGTGGCCTATGAGAATAAAAGAACTGGAAAGTAATTCTCTTTAGAATTGCATTTATGATGTAAATCATAAAATTCAATAATTGTCCTCTTTATTTTTATCCATGAATTAAAAGGGCGGGTAAGCTCTTCAGGAAAAGTCCTGAGTCTATAGTAATCATTTATAAAGAGAAAAGGATATGAAAACAATAATACCCTTGGTGGATTGGAGCAATGGCATCATTATGATCGGAGTTTTTGCAGTTGTCGTGGTGGCACTTGTTTTGGTAATGCTCAGTCTAATGAATAGCGGTAAGGGCAAACAGTCCTAGATTCATTGCTTTGATTGACCACATATTTTTGTACTTTTAAATGAACGGGAATAAAAGGGTTCTATTCGTGTTTGTAGGTTAGACCCTAAATATTCCATTTATTTATAGTATGCTGAAAAGTTTTATTAAACGCATAGGAGTGATGAATTTTATCATGCTCCTCGTCGTTCTTTCCATTATAATCGTCTCCGAGGTCATGTTCTTACGTGGCCAAAAACTAGAGGCGATATTCATAGCATTTTGGGCACCGACTATTTTAGGATTTATGAACTATCTAAAGTATAGGAAGTAGTGGAGGTAGTTTTGGTTTATTCTATCATTGTTGGGCTTGTTTTTGTTCTTTGGTTGTATTTTGTAATACGGATGTATCATAAATTGAAGGACTGATCGTATTCAAAGGTTTCAGTTCCCCTAAAACTTACAATTCTTTTGGGATTTTTTCGAACGAAAGATTCTACGATGCGTTGCGTTTCCAAGGTATTTCGTTGCTTGTTCACATACGTTTCAAAATCATCCGAAGTTAGAAGGGGCGTATCCTTGGAAACGTAACCATAGCCCGAATAAAGATTCTCATGGACTAAAACAAACCCATACTCTTCCGGATTTCTGCCTTTTAGTTTGATGGCATAATCGGATTTTGTCTCTTTTAATGAACGCACGGAGTTGGTAACCCGCCCATTGTATTCTTCCAAATGTGCAATATCCGAGCAGATTCCAATACAGTTCTTTATCCTGAAATGCGAACAGGTATCCACATTGTCCTGCAGGTGACAGTACTTGGGGCATAGTTCAAAGTTTTCGCACAATGCTTCCGTGAAAGGCCCGGCATTCAGAAATACTGTATAAAACCAATAGTGGATTGGGCGCCATGTTGATTTTGTTATAGGCCAAATGCAGGATTCCGTTTCGGTCTTCATAACTGAAAATAGCATACTGTTGTATCTTTCGTTTTTGCGCTCTATTGAATTTGGGATAGTGTTTTTTTATTTCCGCCGATTCTAGCAAAAGGGCAATCAGTTCATTTCCAGTTTCTTCAAAGTCCAAGTAAGCAGTTTCTGCACATAGAGAAATCTCCTTTGTTGATTTATCATAGAAGTGCCCTAGAACCCTTTTTTTTATATTGATGGCCTTACCTATATAAATGATATGCCCTTTGGAATCCTTAAAGTAATAGATGCCTGGGGTTGAAGGTAATTTTTCAAACTCGGTTCCGGGCAAAGAGGGTGGTAATGTAGCTTCTTGGGATCGAGCGTTTAAAAAGGATTTAAAGACTTTTTCTGCCCCTTGGGTTCTCAGCAACTTGTGGAATAAGAGCATGGTGGCGTGGGCATCACCACGGGCCCGGTGTCTATCGGAGAGTGGAATGCCAACGGCAGAACATAATTTTCCAAGACTGTAGGAATGATAACCGGGAAGCAATTTCCGGGATAATCGTACGGTACACAATTTCTTTCCTGGAAAATTCCAAACCAATCTGCTGCAGCTCATTTTTAATGATATTGTAATCAAAGTTTACACTATGCGCTACGAAAATGGCCTCCGAGGTAATTTCCAATATTTTTGGGGCTATCTCCTCGAGTTTTGGGGCATTTCGCACCATGTCGTTATCTATTCCCGTAAGCCCAGTGATAAAGAACGGTATATCACATTCGGATTCACCAATGTAGTATACTCATTCACCACCTCATGCCCATCAAATTTAAAAATGGATATTTCGGTAATTTTATTACCCTTGATTCCGTTACCAGTGGTTTCTATGTCTACAATGCAGTACAAAATAAAAAATGGAAAAAGCCACTTTAAAGTTAGTTCAAATTAATGAATGACTGCAAGGGTTACTTGAAAACCCTATACCGATTTTTCCAAATGTACGATGATGGACTTGCTAATGGGTGTATTGCTTTTATCCGCATAGTGGTTGTGGGGAACCACCATATTTGCTTCGGAAAATAGGCCCCAAGGTTGCCTTGTGGTATGTTGTACGGAACAATCAAGAATTTATTAGCGCGCCGCTCGACCGAATCGTAGTTGCTGACTATATCTGTAATGTCCAAGGTTTTGTAGCCAAACTTCTCCATATCGTTAGGATTCATAAAAAGCACGCGGCGTTCATTTTTTATACCCCTATATCGGTCGTTTAGACCATAAATGGTTGTGTTGAACTGGTCATGGGAACGTATGGTCATCAATAGAAACTCATTGGGTTTTAAATGGTGGTCGGCCAATTTGCAGATACTGAATTTGGCTTTTCCGTTTTTCAATTTACTGAAATCCAGTTCTCTAACATTATTGGGTAAATAATAGCCTGTTCCTTTAGAAGCCTTTTGGACAGATTCGAATCCCTTCAAAGTCTCGGGACATTTTTTTTCTGATACTATCATAATTGGTACCCAAACCAGCCCAATCTACAGGATGGCCATCATTAAAATAGGCATTTGCAATTCCCCCTATAATTTCAGGCTCACTTTTTAAATGCTCTGATTTTGGTTTTAGTACACCTTTGGTTCTATGTACCTGGCCCATGCTGTTTTCCACGGTTAGGAAGCGGTCCTTACCTTCAAAATGGTCCTTTTCAGACCTGCCCAAGGTAGGAAGAATTAGTGCCGTTTTTCCAGTAACTAAATGACTTCGATTTAGTTTGGTACTAATTTGTACCGTGAGTTCACAATTTTGAATGGCTTCCGCGGCATATTGGGTATCGGAGACGGCAGATACAAAATTTCCCCCTAATCCTATAAAAATCTTGGACCTTCCCTCGTGCATAGCTTCCAAGGCTTTTACCGTATCCAATCCTTCCTTGTCCGGAGGTATAAAACCGAAGACGCGTTCTATGGTTTTGTTCAATTCTGTTGAAACATGGTGCATAATTCCAACCGTCCTATCACCTTGAACATTACTATGCCCTCTAACGGGACAGGTTCCAGCCCCAGGCTTTCCTAGACTTCCCTTCAGTAATAATAAATTGACACATTCTTTTATGTTATCGACACCATTTTTGTGTTGGGTGAGACCCATGGCCCAACAAATGATGATCTTATTTTTCTTGGCTAAAATAGAGACGGCTCGGTCAATAGCTTTTTCAGGGACACCACATCGTTCCAAAAGCTCGCTTTCGGAATAGTGGTCTAAATCTTTTAATAGGTCTTCAATTCCTTGGGTATACGTTTCAATAAAGGCATGGTCGAATACCTTTTCACCACTTTTATCCAAATGGGCCAACTTTTTCAGAATCAATTTCAATAAGGCTACATCTTCATTGATTTTTACCTGAAGATGGATATCCGTTAAAGAGGTGCCTTGAGTAATTCCTGATAGGGACTGTAGGTCCTTGAACTTGATCAAACCCGCTTCTTCCAAAGGATTAATACTGATGATTTTTCCACAGTTCATTTTGCATTTTTCTAAAGCGGATAGCATGCGAGGGTGGTTGGTACCTGGATTTTGTCCAATGACCATGATGACTTCAGCCATGTCAAAATCCTCCAACTTTACGGATCCTTTTCCAATTCCCAATGTCTCGGACAAGGCAACACCGCTACTTTCGTGGCACATGTTGGAGCAATCGGGCATGTTATTGGTGCCAAAGGCACGAACAAAAAGTCCGTACAGAAAGGCCGCTTCATTGCTAGATCGCCCGGAGGTATAAAAAATAGCTTCGTCAGGAGATTTTAGTGTTTTAAGATGATTGGCAATCATTGAAAACGCTGTTTCCCAGCGAATGGGCTCATAGTGTACGGAATTTTCTTTCAATAACATTGGTTGTGTCAACCTTCCGCTTTTACCAATCTTAAAGTTCGACCATGTGGAAATTTCCTCCACGCTGTATTTTTTGAAAAAATCGGCATCCACCTTTTCGTAGGTCGCCTCTTCTGCCAAAGCTTTTGCCCCGTTTTCACAATATTCCCCGAGTTTCGAAGGTTTTTCAGGGTCCGGCCATGCGCAGCCCGCACAGTCGAATCCCTCTTTTTGATTCATTTTGGAAAGGGTTCCTAAAGCTTCCAAAGCCCCCATTTCTTTAAATGTATGTTGTAATGCAACTTTGATACCCGGGAATCCTGCGGCAAAATCTTTAGCATGGGTAAGTTCTATCCCAGTGAATTGTGCATCGCCTACAAGTGAAATATTTCGTTTGATCGGGGAGGACATAAATTAAATGTTTCCCACTAAGGTATTATAAAGAAGAGAAAGAAAAGGTCACCAATAGAACAGTCTTTGAATTAGTTGGAATCGTTTCCTTCCTCTATTTCAGCAAGTCTAACATCGTTTTGTTGGTCGATTAATGTGGAACTGTCTTTAATAACAAATTCAGATACCAAGTCGGTTTCCTTATTACAGGAGGTTGAAACTACCAAAAGAAAAAAAGAAAACAATACTAGGGCAGGGAACTTAGAAAGGCGTATTTTCATTTAATATGCTGACTATAAATGAGTAATTGGTTCTTTGGTCGGCCAAAAATATATTTTGAATTGATTTTGACGATTAAAAGAGCAATTTTTTCGATGAAATGCACACAAAAAGTTATCAGTACTAATTGTTAATAACTTTTGGATCCGACAAGAAAGTGGGTTTCTTAAGTTTAATGGGGTAAATGAATTAAGAAAAACATGAAGGTTAGAATATCAATTATACTCATATTGTTGTCTTTCGGCAGCCAACAATTAAAATCGCAACAGGAGAACACAAACGTTGTTCTGATAACGATGGACGGCTTTCGATGGCAAGAACTTTTTACAGGAGCTGATTCTCTCTTGGTGGCAAATACGAATTTCGTACATGATACCACCGAATTGAAGGGGCAATTTTGGAAAGAATCTCCAGAAGATAGGAGAGCGGTATTAATGCCATTTATTTGGAGTGAGGTTGTGACCATGGGACAAATTCATGGAAACCGTAAACTGGGTAGTAAGGTGGACTTGACAAATTCCATGTGGTTTTCCTATCCAGGCTATAATGAGATTTTAACCGGAAGGGCGGATGATGAGCGGATTACAAGTAATGATAAGATTCCCAATCCAAATAAAACGATTCTAGAATTGGCGAATTCAGATGCAAGGTACAGGGAGAAAGTGGCCGCATTTGGTAGCTGGGATGTTTTCCCCTTTATCGTAAACGAGGAGCGATCTGGGGTTACGGTCAATGCGGGATTTGATTTGGCCGATGGTGAGAATCTTTCAAAAAAAGAACTGTTCTTGAATGAGTTGCAACCAAAAGTGCCGAGTCCTTGGGGTTCTGTTAGGTTGGACGCTTTTACTCATTATTTTGCCTTGGAGGAAATGAAAAAGAATCGCCCCAAATTGGTGTATATCGCCTATGGGGAAACGGACGACTTTGCCCATGATGGGGATTATGGCGCGTATTTGAAATCTGCCCATATTACAGATATGTTCATTAAGGAATTGTGGGAATTCGCGCAATCGGATTCGGTTTACCGCGACAATACACTTTTTTTGATTACTACGACCACGGTCGTGGTACGTTTCCCTTAGATACATGGAAAGGACATGGATCCGATGTCAAAGGAGCAGGAAGTGTTTGGTTTATAGCCTTTGGAAAGGGTGTGGAATCAAAAGGGGAGATTAAAGTGAATGAACAGTTATTTAGTAACCAAATTGCGCCAATCATTATGCGACCTTGAGTTTGCCTATCGATACAACACATATGAAAGGGGAGATATTGGAGCTATCCAAGCTTTAAGTGCTAGACTACAGATTAACTTGAATTTCTCTAACCTTTATGGATTGTTCCCGCAATAGGTTCTCGAAGATGATAACCGTTCTTTCTTGATATTCTTCAGGAATTCTACCACCGATCATCCAATTTTTTTTGATGAATCTTTTATCGTCCAGTTTGAACTCACTGCAAAGACAGGTAAGTGCCGCTTCGCGGGTAGTGTCGTTCATGTTACTGAACATGGTTTTGATATTTTTTATCATCGGTATAGATGGTCGGTTACCAAATATAAATAATTATTAAAACCGTAGCCCTTTTTTTAATCAACAGGTTTTTAACATTGCTGCTATATTAGCTAAACCTAAATGCTTGATTTAAAATAGATAAGGTTCCTCTAGCTTTGTTTAGGCAGATTTCTTCTGTCACCGTTTTATTTTAACTTAATTTGTGTGCTCGAACACAATTTTGTATCATTGCCAAGGTTCAAGCGTTTTTTTGAAGAAAGAGGGTCGTGTTTTGAGCTTGACAATTTGGAAAAAATCAAATCATTTGATTAGTGGGAACTAAGGAAATTAAAATAGTGGCGCCTGGAAGGACCTGTCTCTTTGGAGATCATCAAGATTACCTTGGACTGCCCGTAATTGCCTGTGCCATAGATAGGCATATTCTTCTGAATGCGATTCCCAATGATTTGGAGGTTTTTAGAATCCGAATGAAGGATATCGATGCCGTGAGAAATATTCCAATTTCTGAAAATTTCGAGCATTTGGAACCTCGTGATTATTTCGGTTCTGCCCTTAGGGTCTTAAAAAGAGAGGGTTGTGTACCAAGTAGGGGTTATGATATAGATATTTCCGGGAATATTCCTATTAATTCGGAAATTCCAGTTCATCGGCAGTGCTTTTGGCCTGGATACAGTTTCTGATAGCCGCCTTCGGTATCAACCGTCCTGTAAGTCAAGAATATTTGGCAGAACTTGGATATAGGGCCGAAATCCTTGAGCATAAGGAACCTGGTGGAATGATGAACCACTTTAGTATTTCCATGGGGGGGTTGGTATATATCCAAACAAAGCCACCTTTTAAATGCAGTCATATCGGTTCTCAATTGGAAGGTATGGTTACTGGGGTTTCAGGTGTTCCAAAGGAAACAGTAGGGCTTCGGGAAGGGTAAAGGGAAATGCCATGAAAGCTATTGAAATCATTTCAGCACATCATAAGGATTTCGATATAGCAAACATATCCGTTTCAGATATGAAAAGCTATAATCCTTTATTGCCCCTGGAATTGGTTCCTTATTTTGAAGCGGCAGTCGAAAACCATCAGATTACCCAAAGGGCTTTGGGCGAATTTCAAAAACCCGTTTTAGACCTATCGGAAATAGGCAGGTTAATGACGGCACATCATATCCTATTAAGGGATAAATTAAAAATAACCGTGCCTAAAATCGATACCATGATCGGGGCTGTCTTAAATCAAGGTGCTTATGGTGCTAAAATTGTTGGCTCCGGTGGCGGGGGAAGTATTGTTGTACTCACAAAACCGGGAACTGAAACTCAAATCATAAACGCTCTTTTGTCCGTTGGGGCGAAGGAAGCATATCCTATAAGGGTCGACTCCGGGCTAAGAACCCAAAATACGGCCAATACTAATTTTTAAATTATTATCAAGATGAACTCAAAATCCAGTAAGAAATTTTATTAAATCAACCTCCATGGCTGCCACGGGAGCGGCCCTTTGGCCTCAAATCTCTATGGGAATGAATTTTCAGGCACAAAAGCTCCGTGTGGGTATGATAGGGGTAGGTCTAAGAGGAACCAATCACCTCAGCAACTTGTTGATGCGTGATGATGTCTTGGTAACAGCCATCTGTGACATAGATCAAGCCCGCATAAAAATTGCGTTGGATATGATTTCTGAAAATGGGGATGCCAAACCCCAGGTTTTTGGAAAAGATGATTTGGACTACAGAAATCTTTTGGAGCTTAAAGAAGTAGATGCGGTAATCATTGCGACCCCTTGGCTATGGCACACCCGTATGGCCAAGGATGCCATGCAAGCAGGCAAGTATGCGGGGTTGGAAGTATCTGCAGCAAATACCATGGAAGAGTGTTGGGATTTGGTGAATACCCATGAGCGTACCGGAACCCATATGATGATCTTGGAGAACGTGAACTATAGAAGAGATATTCTTGCGGTATTGAATATGGTTCGTCAGAATATTTTTGGGGAATTGGTACATTTTAGATGTGGCTATCAGCATGATTTAAGGGGGGTGAAGTTCAATGATGGAAAAGAACCCTATGGTAAGGGAGTGGAATTTGGGGAAAAAGGCATTTCAGAGGCTAGATGGCGTACACAACACTCCTTGTTGAGAAATGCCGATGTATATCCCACCCACGGAGTAGGGCCCATTGCTGCCATGTGCGATATCAATCGGGGAAATAGGTTCGTATCGCTTACATCCCACGCAACCAAGGGTATTGGGTTGCATAATTATATAGTGGCAAAAGGGGGCGAAGATCATCCAAATGCCAAATTAAAATGGAAGCAGGGGGATGTGATAACTACCACAATAGATACTTCCAATGGGGAGACCATTATTGTTACACATGATTGCAACCTTCCAAGACCTTATTCATTAGGTTTTAGGGTACAAGGCGCGAACGGCCTCTCGGGAAGTGGATGGCAACCGTATTTATATTGAAGGTCAATCGGAGCCCCACCGATGGGACGTTGCGGATGAATGGCTTAAAAAATATGATCACCCACTTTGGGTAAAATATGGGGAATATGCCAGTGGTGCCGGTCACGGTGGTATGGATTTCTTTGTGATAAACGCTTTCGTTGAATCTGCTAAGGCAAATATAGCCCCGCCTATGGATGCCTATGATGCTGCGGCTTGGAGCGCTATTACCCCATTATCCGAACAGTCCATTGCCAATAATGGGGAACCTCAGGATTTTCCGAGACTTTACCCGGGGCAATTGGGTAAAAAGGAAACCTTATAATTGGATTAAGGATACATATTAATCAGTAATCCTTTGAAAATCTTGTTTTCAGATTCTAAGAATTTCCAAAACTTTTCTATTCTTTAAAGTTGACATGGAAAAAAGAAACTACACCATAAAGGATATTGCGGCCCTAGCCGATGTGTCAAGGGGCACGGTAGATCGTGTAGTCAACAAAAGAGGCAAAGTTTCGGAAAAGGCCAGGAAAAAAGTGGAGGAGGTTCTTGATAAAATTGATTACCGTCCTAATTTGATTGCCAGGTCTTTGAAGAATCATAGGATCTACACCATTTGGATTTTAATGCCGAGATGATAGCAAAGATTTATACTGGCAACAGATGAATCATGGTATAAGGGAGGCTTATGAAGGATTGGAATCCTTTGGAATGGCCATTAAACCTGTACAAATGGGAAATACTCCTGAGGAGTATTATAGAAATTTCAATGCTGTTTTGGAAAACAATCCGGATGCCTTGGTTATCGTACCCTTTTTTACGGAGACCTGTATTGACCTGTATAGAAAGTTGGAGGGAATGGAAATTCCTTTTGTACTGTTGAATTCACCGATCAATAGTGTGAATTATAGTTCTTTTATCGGTCAGGATTATGTACAGAGTGGGCGGACCGCTGCCTACCTAATGGATATATTGACAAAGGAAATAAGGGATGAACGAAAATTGTTGATACTAAACATGGATGTTCAGACCGAGAATAAGACCCATGTGGAGGAAAAGGAAATGGGATTCTTAGACTATTTTAAAGAAAATCACCAATCTACTAAAGTGGAAATTTTAAGTTTAGAAGATGTATTTGATACAGACCTTTTAAATTCAAAAATAAGCCAAGTAGATGGATTGTTTATCACCAATTCGAAGACCCATATTGCAGCACCCGTGATACGTAACCACCCTTCAGTAAAAATTATAGGATACGACATGATACCTGAAAATATTGAGCTATTAAATGAAGGTGCAATTGATATTCTTTTAAATCAGAATCCCGAGACTTCAAGGGTATCATGGTATATCGATTATCTCTGAATATTTATTGTACCAACGGGATATGCCTAAAAATAAATTACTGCCTATTGATGTTCTAACGAGGGAAAATATTTCAGGATACCTATAAAAGGTATTAAATACCTTTTCAAAGGGTTAGGAAGCCTTCTTAATCTCTACCTCGTTGAGCAAGAAACCAATATTTTCAATATTTGCAACGTGATAACTGATCAAACGATTTAAGGACATCATATAGCTTAGCTGCTTTGAATCTTTTTTATATCCGTTTTGGGTAATAATCTCATGTAAATTTTCAGTTATTTCATTTACAATGGAGTCTGTCGTATTTCCTGGATTCACGTTGATATGGCGAAGTGTTTCGGCGATTTCAACTTCGTTTTTACAACTTAGCTTTAAGTAGTCCTCAAGAATGACTTTTCTCCGTTCACTTAGAAAACTGATATCGCTGTCGTTAAAGTAATTGTTCACCTGTTTGGAAATAGCATATAGGTTGCTAAGTTCCTTTCCTAATAATTCTTCTTTATTCATGATTTTGTCATTTGCTTTGAAACAATTTACAGGAACTACCTGATCTTTAGTAATGCAAAAGACAATTTTAATAACGCTGAACCTTCACAGACCCTACCACTTGGTCTAAGCTTCGAGCACATCGACCCGTTTTACGGTACTACCCTTTTTACGTAGGAGTTTAATGTCTTCCAAGATAAGGTAGAGACAGGGTACGATGACCAAGATGATCGTAGTGGCAAAAACAATCCCGAAACCTAGGGAAATGGCCATAGGTATCAAGTAAAAAGCCTGACTGGAAGTTTCTAAAATTATGGGTGCCAATCCTCCAAAGGTCGTCATCGTTGTAAGGATAATGGGTCTAAACCTACGTAGCCCGGCTTCATGAATGGCTTCGTAGATGGAGTCCCCAGCCAATCGACGTTTATTGGCATAATCGATCATAATGAGCGAGTCGTTTACAACCACCCCGGAAAGGGCAATTACCCCCATAAGACTTACCAAAGAAAGGTCGTACCCCAATAAGATGTGTCCAATTACGGCTCCGACAATTCCAAATGGAATGGCCGTCATCACAATCAAGGGCTGCGTATAACTGCTAAAGGCGATGGCGAGTAAGGCATAAATCAGTAACATGGCTATGGAAAAACCTGCCTTTAAAGTGTTGGTGCTTTCCCTCATATCTGCCTGACTACCTTCAAAGATCATGTGGTTCCTGGAAAATCACTTCTCAATTGTGGCAGCACTTCCTCTTGCATGGAAGCCAATACCCTGCTTACTGAATTAGCGGGTTCCACATCCATACCTACATTTACCACCCTTCTTCCATCTCTTCGATTGATACTTGTAAATGCTTCCCGTTGCTCAACTTCTACTACATCCATTAGGGGTACTTCAATTCCGTCAGAGGTGCGAATAAGAAAGTCTTCTAGGTTTTTTATGTCCTTACGCTCTTCCAGGGGAAGCTTTACTCGAACCTCTATTTCGTTCATGCCCCTTAGTTGGCGCATAGCCAAGGCCCCAAAGAAACCGTCCCTAACCTGTCTTCCAATTTCATCGGAAGTTAGGCCCGATTTCTTCCTTGTGGAAGCAGCTTAAAATCATACTGTAATTTCCCCTTATTATAATTGTCGGTAACATCGCGCGTATTGGAAAAAGCTTTCATCCGCTCAACAAAAGTGGCACTTGCACGTTCCAAAACATCAATATCGGAATGGCTTAAGTCGACACTAATTGCCTGTCCGGCACCCCCTGGGCCACGCTCCGCCTCAAAGGTGATTTGATCCACACCTTGAATGTCACCGATATTATCCCGCCAAAGGGCAATCATTTCCCCGGCCGTGATATCACGCTGATCCGGTGGTAACATCACGATTTCTACATCAATGAAGTTTTGCCCCCTTACATTTGTCTTTATTCCCTCCGCCACTTCATAAAGGTTATGTTCCTCGAACATCCGTTGCGTAGCATCTGAAATCTCTTTGGCCACCTTGGCAGCCTGGTCCGGGGTAGTGCCAACAGGTAGTCTTACCCCACATTCAATTTCGTCCGCAGCGACCTCCGGCATCATGATCATTCCCATGTGACCGCTATACCCATATCCGCCAACAATCAATAAAAGGGTTACTGCTGCACATAAGGTAATATATCTATATTGAAGGCATTTGTCTAGAATGGGACGATATCTATTCTCGATAAAATTGTCAAAACCTGTGGCAAAGGAACGTTGCCACCCCTCTAATTTTCGGACCCATTTATTTTTAGTTTCTTCTTTTTTCAAGTGGGCCAAATGGGAGGGAAGGATAAATAGGGCCTCTATCAAGGAAACCGAAAGGATAACGATAACTACTGCGGGCAGCGGCTGCCGGAATTTACCCGTTTCCCCGGGCATAAAGAGTAAGGGTACAAAAGCAATAATGGTGGTTACGATGCTGAAAGTTACCGGTAAGGAAACATCCTTGGTTCCCGCGATGGCCGCCTTCATAGGGCTCAGACCCTTTTGACGGTACTCGTATACGTTTTCACCCACTACGATGGCATCATCCACAACAATTCCTAAAACCACCAAAAAACCGAACATGGATATCATATTGACACTTATGCCTATCAGTGGAAGTAATATCATCCCCCCTATAAAGGATACCGTCATACCCATCATGACCCAAAAGGCCAATCGATATTCAAGGAAAAGGGTAAGAATAACCAATACGATAAGAATGGCCAACACCCCATTTTCCGTTAATAGCGAAAGGCGCTCTTCATAGTCAGCGGCTCGGTTACTATCAGTTCTGTATTTAATGCCAGGAGGTAATTGAAAATCATCTAAAATACCTTGGACTTCTTCCGCAATCTTTAGGGGGGATTGATCTCCGATTCTAAAAATTCGAAGTTCCACATAATTTTCTTGATTGAATTGCCCATGAAAGCCTACTTCTTCAAAACCGTCCGTGATAGTGGCAATATCCTTCAATAGCAAATTGGCGCCATCATTGGAGGAGACTATGGTAATGTTTCCGTATTCATCGGCCCATTGTTTTCGCTCCTGCATCCTTAATAATATTTCACCACTTTGGGTTTGTACGGCCCCTGCCGGAACATCGTTACTGCTTTGTCTTATGATGTTCGCAATTTGACCGAGAGTGAGATTGTATTTTTGAAGGTTGCGTCTCGGGAATCTCAATGCGAGTTTCGTATTCAGGTACATTTCCCAATTCTACCTGGGTAATTTCAGGATTATTTAATAGGATAGTCCTTAACCTTTCTGCCAATTGTCTTAGTGTCCAAATATCGGCACTACCAAACAACCCAATTTGAATTACGTCCCTTTGCCTGTTTTGGAGCGTCACTTCGGGTTCCTCGATATCATCGGGGAAGGTACGTATACGGTTGATGGCCTGATCGATATCCTGAAAGGCCTTCATTCTTTCGGTTCCCGCTACTAGCTCTATGGTAACTTGTCCTGAACCTTCTCTAGCTTCGGATACAATTTCCTTAATTCCATTGACTCCACGTACGGCTTCCTCAACGGGTTGCAATATACCCTGTTCCACTTCAGCTGGGGAGGCACCTGGGTAGGCTACGGAAACCTCAACAAAATCTAATTGAAATTCAGGAAAAACCTCTTTTTGAATAGTATACATGGTGAAGATACCTCCTCCCAACAATAATAACATCAGTAGATTGGTGGCGATGGAGTTGCGAGCCATATAGGCAATGGCACCTTCTTTTCTTGGACTCTCTTTTTTAATTTCTTCCTTTTCTTCCATGGTTTTTTATTCTGTCGATTCCTGGATATTCTCACCTTGTGTACGTAATCCGATGCCGTTGCTAACCGTACTTAAATCGGTGCTGACTACTTTGTCACCCGATTCCAACCCATTTGATATATAGGCATATTGATCATCTGTTAGAGCAACGTTCACCTCGCGAATTTCCAATTTATTATCCTTCATCACCCACACAGTTTGGCCGGTACGCACAAGCCCTTTGTCTAGTTCGACCACATTTTCTATAGGATTTGCATTGATGTATACTTCCACGAAAGAGCCTATAATCAACATAGGTTTATCAGCGGAGCTTGATTTTTGACCAAGGGGATCTTCCACACGCACCAATACCCTCGCCAATCGTGTTTGTCCGTCCAAAGCACCAATTTGGCGGTCGAGATAACCTTGTCTGTACGTGCCATCTCGGCCAAGTGGTTGAATTTTCTATGCGTACAGGTGAACCCATATCCGTACTGTTTTTCGGAAATTTCAGCCATTGTAGTTTGGCTACTGGGACTGTGGCATTCACCCAGTAATAATCCGTACCTACAATTCTTCCCAAATTATCTCCCTGTGATACTTGAGATCCCGTTGATACGTTTTGGGTAAGAATATGAGCATCAAAAGGTGCCCTTATGGTAGTTCTCTCAAGATTCAATTGTGCTTGTTTTAAGGACGCTTTGGATGCTTCTATAGTCGCCTTAACGGCATTAAGCTGGGGTTTTCTGAGCACTAGTTGACGTTCTTCTTCAGATAAAGGATTGCTGCCAAACAACGAGTCATCCACAATAAGTTGAAGGTCTTGGGAGGCAATTTGTTGCCGACCCATTTCAGTATCCAACGTAGTTTGCGATTGCATGAGTTCACTTCTCCTCAGTTCTAGAGTATTCTCATAATCAGAAGGGTCTATCTGAAGTAAAACTTGGTTCTTCTTAACGTATCCACCAGGTGTAAATGCGGGGTCCCTTCTGATGATTTGACCTGATACTAGCGGACTCAACTGAACATCCTCAACGGGCTGTACCGTACCAGTGGCTACGATTACCGGCTCAAAGGTTCCTTGCTCCACTTCAGTGACATCGACCAACATAGCCGTTTCTACGGTGGCACCCTCCGTCCGGGCTTCAGGTTCGGTAGAAAAAATGAGCATTGTTACTGCCACCCCTGCCAGCAATATTCCCAAACATATCCACAGTATTTTTTTATTAGTCATATCTATCTCGTTTTTTCCATTTCAATTTCACGGTATGTTTCAAACCCGCCGGCCAAAGCGCGGTATAAGTCTATTCTAATCTGTATCTGTTGTAATTGTGCTGCCGAGATAATCCCTTCTCAGTTGCTGCTCCGCATCCAAGCCCAGCAGGACGTCCAAATAGGGACTAAAACCATTAAGGAACTCCACGCGTAACTGTTTGTTACTTTTCTCTGCCAATTCCAACTGCCTTGCTATGTTTTCTAAGCGTTGTTTTTGCATAATGTCCCTAGTGACCCCATTTTCTACTTCTTGGAATGCAGTTAAGGTAGTTTGACCATATTCATATAGTCTTTGGCGTTTGATGGCTTCGGTTCTGTCTACCTCGGCACTTAATTGACCACCATAAAATAGGGGACCAGTAAATTTCCGGCGATGGAGTAGGCCCAATTCTCAAAGAGATTGTCAAAGTTGTTGGAACGTAATTGCCCACGTGCACTTAGGGAAAGTCTTGGGTATTTGCTTTTGACCGCTGAAGCCATATCACGATCCGCGGCTAACAGTAGGGCATACGACCTCTGTATATCGGGACGGCGTCTTATTAATTCCAGTGGCAATCCTGTTTCAGGTAAATCAGTGAGTTTTGGTAAAGAGGAGGTTTCTAGTTCAAGGTTTTCTTGTGGTTGTCTACCTAGGAGCACGGCCAATTGATTTTCGAGCAATTCTACATTGGTCTGAAAAATGATGCGCTGCTCCTTGGTGCTTTCCAATAATTGCGCCTGCCGTAGTATATCCACAGCCCTAATTTGACCCCCAACAAATCTGGAACGAATCAACTTAATAATGTCTTCATTAACTGCTATCTGTTCTTCCGTAATCTGCAATTGTTTTTTGGCTATTACCAGCTGATACCACGTAGAGGCGATTTGGGAGGACAATGTTATGGCTGCTGTCCGATAATCGAATAAACTGGCATCCGCTCTAAGTTTTTCTGCCTGCACAGCGGTACGTATCCTTCCCCATAAATCCACTTCATAGGAAGTGGAAAGTCCTAATTGGGTATTTTCACCACCCACAAAATCAGGCTCCGGGAAGTTTCTTGCCGTTTGTGCGGAGGCGTCGATTTGGGGCCATTTATTGGAAGCCTGTCTGCGAACGACAGCTTTGGAAGCCATAAACTGCTCCCAAACTGCCGCCAAATTCATATTGGACTGTAGTGCACTGTCAATTAATGTATTCAGTTGTTCATCCTCAAAAGTCGTCCACCACTTTTCCTCTATAGCCAAGTTGCCGGAGGAGGAAAATTCCTGGACATTTTCAATAGGGAGGGAAACATTCGTATACTTGGGCGAACATCCAAAAAAAAGAAGTAAAGTAAATAGTAAATATGCAATGGTTTTCCCTTTACTGCTTACTAGTTTTAAGGGTATATTTTTAAGGAATTTTTGGATAGTTGGTTGAGGTATTTTTACCATATCCCATAAAATACCCCATTTTCACGAATTTGTCTATTAACAAAAACTTAAAAATCAATCCTATACGCAGATGGATTTTGAAAGAGCTAAAGATTAAATTAATATAGCACCATTTGTCTTTTCTTAACGCTCTTGAGGGTTTGTATTCTATTCATAAACCCTAATCATAATAACTGATGCGGTCACGAATCTCTCCGTTCTCACGATGAATGATCACATCGGAACTATATCTCTTTGCCAATGTGGTTGCTTTGTTTATGGCCGTGCTTTGTTTTCTGTGTTTACTGGTTATCCTTTTATTGCCTTCACGACGAACGGCCCACCCATCTTTATACGGAACTACATGTTGATGCCAGGTCCGTCCTCGGTTTTGGCTTCGGAACTCCTAAAAAAGACTTCTAGAAGTTCGATTATAGTACGTACAATGGATTTATTGATGGCTACTACTTTTCTATATGATACTCCAATATAGTACTTATCCTTATAATTTAATTGACGAAATACAAGAAAAAAGAAAGCCATCTTGACAGATGGCTTTTAAAAAAATGGAGGTCAGCTATTATTTTTTTGCTAATACAAAAACTAAAGTTGCCGTTCCATTGACTAAATTGTTACTTCTTCGTAGACTTTGTTTATTAAAGACTTATGAACCTTTTGATTATCTTTTAAAGTAGATACCAATTGCTCAGGCTTCCATAGGGTTTCCAAATTTGTTTCTGGATCCATGATGATGAGATGAAGCCATTCATTTGAAATCAGGGATATAAGCGACTCATTAGAATCCAAAATTTTGGTTACTATATTAATTGGTGCGTTGATGACCACTGTCAATCGTAGGGGTGGATGATACGGAGTATCTTTTTCATTGTAAAGTGACTCCCAGGGAAGCCCTCTTTTTAGGTCACCACCATTACCCTGCACCACACCAAATTTACCAGTAATATTATGGGTTGTTTTGGTTCCTGCACCAAAGGCGTCATTATCTACGGTGGCGAAATAATAGTGACTATTGATCCATTGGGTCACTACCATGGGCCCTTGCATAATGGCTTCCAAAGCCTTTCCACTCGTATCCTTTTCCCAATTATATGAATGTAGGAAACAACGACCATTGAGGTTATGGTTTTGTGTCAGTTTTCGAGGGCCTATTACAAAACTGGCGTTTTTGGCAAGACCCCATTCCGGTCTTGTTTCGCCCCAATTGCTTGCATTCAATTGTGCCAGGGCAACACTGTTCTTGGTACGTCCCAATCGTTCCTGTGTTGCGGAAATTTGGGCTTTTTTCAGATTGGCTTTCAGTTTGGAAAGGGCCATTTTGTGCGATGACGGTGTATCGGCTTCAAAAAGTATGATTTCATCCGTTGTTGTATTGTGTTCAGCTCCTATAAATAAGGTCGATTCTCGGAATGATGATATCATGCTCTTTAAGAAGTATATTCCTCACCTCTTTTTCATTGGCCATATTGGCCAACATTCGGGCATTATGACGTCCTGGAGTCGCTGCGCAGGCACCACAATCGAGACTAGATCCGAATGGGTTATTGGCTGAATGACTTCCATGACCGGTAAAAACAATGATCGGCGCAAAATCCTTCCATCCCATAAGGTCAAAGGCGGATTTTACGATAGCTACTTTTTCGGATAAAGTAATGGACACATTCTGAGGTTCCTTATTTTTTGTGTTATTAATATAAGGACTACATGCTGCTTCATACACATTATTATTTTTATTTCTCCATTGATAAAGCCTTCTTGAAAATAGCGTCCGTGCCGTTATGTTTAACCCGTAGAGGAACCCCGAACCCTCTACAAAACCAAAAGTGGAAGGCAGCATATTTTTCATCCGTTTTAGGAAGTAGTTCCAAAAGCTCTTCACTTCATTTTTTTTATCCAGCTTACTTTTGAAATTCTCTTTATCCTCTTTAGCCCTTTCTGATACCACATAGCAGGATTCTACAATTGGCGGACAGGCCTTTTGCAACAAACCGTTCCTTGGGTTTTCGTAATCCATGGCTATTCCAAAAAAACCTGCATAGCCAAAGGTTTCATAATTTCCCTGGGATTCCACATGCCTGCGTATGAGTTCTGATCGCGTGTCTATACAGAAGACCATCTGTACATCGGGTGAGGTATTTTTATTTTCTACAATATCGATGGAAGATTTTTTTAAGGTCTGTAATAGTTTCTTTTGCCAACTTTTCTCCCAGGCCAAGAGCCATATATAGTGTAGTTCTGCTGAATGGTCCAAGGACTTATCGGGCCTATCTTTTATAACAAGTGGGTATCCCATTTTTTTGCTGGCCCAAAGTCTAACGGCCGAGATAATCCTTAAGGTCTATTGGAGCCTCCCTTTGCCAAGCGTGAAGTTTTTCACTTCTGTGCTTTATGTAGCCTGTCCAACCTGGTAGGGCGGCCAAATGTTGATCAAGCACCATCAAGATTGTTTCTTCCGATTGCCCTTTTAGCAAAATTTCCAATGCTTCTTCGCTGGTTTTGGGAATCATGTTCATACCAATCTTTCCTAAACTATCATCGTATGGTGCCAAGTATCTCCAGGCCATGTAAAACCCCTCTGTCTTGAAAGGCATTTGCCATTCGGCCAAACCTTCGTCCAAAAAGGAGGAGAGCCATTTTACCATGTACTGGTCCAAAGCGCATTCCTTATGGCCAGTTTTATTGGCCGTCCTAGTTGCCATAAGTTCCAAAGAAACCTCCGGGGTATGGGCATATCCCTTTTTCTTTAATAGTTTCTGTATTTCAAAGTGATCAATTTCCCCTCTTTCCAAGGCTTTCCTATAGACAGAGGCCTTTGGAAACATGTCCGCTTCTAAAAGACTTTCCGCCTTTTTTACGGCCTGGAAAAAATGTCTTTCCTCGTAACCACTAAGAGGGTTGGAGGTTACAAACGAATATAGTGGCCAAGTGTCTCCCACATATTTGGATGCTTTCTCTATTAGTCTTTCTATTTCCGAATGGTTCATTATATTAATTTTTGGATGTTGAAAAGGTTTTTTTATGAGGCTGGGACAAGCTCAAAAGCTTCATATATAACCAGGGTATCTTTCTATATGTGCCCAATTTCATGATGAAGAAACCGATTAGAAACACGACTCCAAAAGCAACTTGAAATGGGTTTATTGACGTTGGGAATGCAATTACTTCCATACCGGTCATGAAGGTGGTGACTATTTGATAGAAAAGTGCATAGATTGAAATTCCCGTAATAAAAAGTACTGGGGGCAGAATTATTTTCTGCCATCCTTTTAGTGGATTAAGCTTAATAAGATTATAAGTCATTTGTCCGACCGTGATAGCGGCAATGAGTGTCAAAAAGATTCCACTATCCCAATTCATACCTTTTCCAGTAAGTCTCGAGAACAAAAAGGCTCCCACCAAACTAAAACTAGCTACTATTACTGATTGAAACCATTTTATCCTAATGGACGGTGGTGCCTTTGGATGAAGTTTTTCTATTTCCTCACCGCTGGATAGAAAAAGGGAGGCTTTGTAAAATCCATGAAGTATGAGATGGGTAATGGCCGCGTTGAAATAGCCCAATCCACATTGCATAATCATAAATCCCATCCGGGCAATAGTGGAACATGCCAAGCGTTGCTTAACATTTACTTGAATGAGTTTGGTGAACTGGGCCGTAAGGGCCGTAAGCCCACCAATAATCAAAAGAATATCTAGAGTGTTTGAGGCTATCACTATAGGTGCCAATAGCGTTAATATGATTCCGGAGCCGTTCACAAATCCTGCATGCATGAGGGCAGAAGCTGGGGTGGGAGCGGTCATGGAAGAAAGTAACCATTTATGGAAAGGGAAGATGGCAGACTGTATCAAGGCGGCCCCAATAATGCAAAGTGCCGAAATGAGAAGTGCATAGTTTGGTATTTGGTCAAGAGTGGCTATCCACCTACTAAGCGCAGTACTGTTGGAGTAAACCGCAGGTATCAAAAGCCCGATGCCTAATAGAAAACTACCTGATAAAAAATACTTTCTCGGAAAGTATTTTGGCCTCTCTTGCTTCACTCCAATCCATATGGAATCCAATAAGTTTGGACATTACCCATCCCATTAGTAACCAGCCAATAAGAAGTAATACTAAATGTTCGGAAATCAGGAAGAATTGTACGGAAAAGGTGAATGCAAGGCACAATAGCATAAATTTTGATCGTTGTCCCCGCTCTTTAAAATAGAACTTCGCGTATGTTCCAATAATTGCACTGAAAAAGAAAACCGTGGTCGTCAGAAGCAAGGTGAAACCATTGGTTCTCAGTAAATTTTCCCATTGCCATTCCGGAATATTTGGAAAATAGCTGATAGCAAAAATCAAGTTAATAGTGAACATGATCCAAAATAAAACCGGGATCGTCCCGGTTAGGCCTGCCATGCCAAATTTTAGGCTCAAATCTTTTGTATTCATTGTTTGCAGTCTTGTCATTTTTTTGAAGAATTATAGTTTCTCTTTGACCTGTTCTTTATTCTTTTCAGAACCTTTTATGCTTCCCATTGAATGAACAAGGGTCGTTAAACCAATAATGAAGGCACAAATCAATATTTGATCCATGAAGATGGACTCATTGAGATAGGAAAAGCCTATAAGAATGATCATTGCTAGGGTGCATAGTAGGGTGGGAATTGCTTTTCTTGGTATTTGCATGTTTTGTTATTTTGAATAAGATTATTAAGTGTGCCGTTTATTGATTGATCCAATAGGCTGTGCTCTTTAATCCAAGAACTTCAGGCTAAGAGTACCGTTGATTGAAATGTTGACCCCTTTGGTTCGGGCTTCGCTGATAATGTCCTTGGCCAATTGCTTTTCTTTTAACAGTTCCTGAATTCTACTATCCAAACCACTGGTGCTGCTTCTGTGGTTTCCTTCCCAAATCTGTAATCTTTGAATTTTATGAAAATTGATTTTTTCGTCGATTAGGGCGGTAATGACGTCCGATGCTTCACTTGGCGTAAAGGTCCCATCTACTAGTTGAATTGTTTTTTTTGCTTTTTTGGTTTTTGACAGTTCTTGAGTTTCCATGAATATGTTTTTAGGATTTACGATGCAAAGATTAGCTATATTTATCATTAAATTTTATTTATATTTATAATGATAAACATTAAAATATTTTATGAATTATACGTTGCACCAACTTCAGATATTTCTTAAAATATCTGAATTACAGAGTATTACAAAGGCTTCGGAAGAATTACATCTTACCCAGCCTGCGGTATCGATTCAACTAAAAAATTTTCAAGATCAGTTTCCAATTCCCCTGACCGAAGTGGTTGGAAGGCGACTTTTTATAACTGATTTTGGGATCGAAATTGCCCAGGCGGCAGAAAAAATTTTAGGGCAGGTACAGGAAATAAATCACAAGACGGTCGCTTATCAAGGTAAGTTGTCAGGTAGACTTAAGATATCGGTTGTATCCACGGGAAAATATGTGATGCCCTACTTTTTGTCAGACTTTATGAAGGAGCATGATGGTGTAGAACTTAGTATGGACGTTACCAATAAAACTAAAGTGGTACGAAGCCTGGAACGAAACGAGGTCGATTTTGCCCTAGTGTCCGTGCTTCCCGAAAAATTACAAGTTTACGGAGTGGAACTGATGCCCAATAAATTGTTCTATGTGAGCAATTACCAACGAAATTTTCCCAAAAGTTTTTCTAAAAGACATCTATTTGAAAAAATTCCGTTGATTTATAGAGAGCAAGGTTCTGCAACCCGAAATGCCATGGAGAGTTTCATTTCCCATCACCATTTTACAGTGAACAAAAAAATGGAACTTACTTCCAATGAAGCCGTTAAACAAGCCGTAATCTCCGGATTGGGCTGTTCCATAATGCCCTTGATAGGGATAAAGAATGCATTAAAAAACCAAGAGCTTAAGATTGTTCCGATACGAGGACTTCCCATTATCACCAATTGGAACCTGATCTGGCTAAAATCAAAAAATCTTTCACCGGCCGCACTGGCTTTTTTGGATTATGTGTCCCGGAACAAAGAGAATATAATCAAGGAGAAGTTTAATTGGATAAAAGACTTTTAAAAAACAAAAAAGCCACCTAAGAAGGTGGCTTTTATAGTGGAGCCGGAGGGATTAACTTCGTTCCTCACTTCTATCCAATGTTGCAAATAAGAAACCACGAAGCCGAAGCTGCTAGTTTTGTCTTTTATTCATTTACAAAACTTCGTTTTGACATTCCATAAAAAACAAAACCACGCCAAGGCGTGGTTTCTTGAGTGTCGTGGAGCCGGAGGGATTCGAACCCTCGTCCAAACAAGCAACGTCAGTGCTTTCTACATGCTTAGTATCTGCTTGGTTTTCGATGTACACCTGACCGAGAAACCGCCTAATGTACACTTATCTTCTTAAAGTTTTAGAGGCACCGCCAAAGCGAGCGGATACCCTTGTGTTGACTTTTCCGGTGCTCCTAAATGAATCGCCGTCAACAAGGGCTATTCAGGAACATCTCGCTTCCCTACCTTGTAGGGACGAGGCAAATCTTACTATAATTCAGATTATGCGGCAAGAGCGTAATTATTTTCGCCAATTAAAAGTGTGAAGTATGATATTAACGAGCTGTACCCCAGCGCTCGGCATGCTTACAATGCCATTGGTCTCGCTGTCAAAACCAGTCGGCCCCTTCAATGAGTTAGATTAGCAATGCTAATCGTAAACGAATTGAACTCTGAGTACTTCGTCCATGCTCAGCATAAACTGCGCCGAAGGGACTAACTCAAATCTGCAATTCTCCCATGATTTTTTTCAAAGAACTTTTTTGCGTTCCCTTTTTTCAAAAGGTCGGGCTATCGGTGGTACACGGTACCTGCCTCTATCCCTAACCCGGGTAGCAAAGCTAACAAAAGTTTGCGCACCGCTACAAATCCCTTTACATTTATGCAATATTTATACCAAAGCCAATATGAAGTTCGGAATCATCAGAGAGCGTAAGAATCCCCCTGATCGCCGGGTAGTTTTGTCACCGGAAGCCTGCCAAAAAGTCGTGGGTACCTTCCCCAAGGCTCAGATTATTGTTGAACCTTCGCCCATCAGGGCATTTGATGATGCATCGTACAGACAATTGGGGATACCGGTGGAAAATTCCATGGAATTGTGTGATGTACTTTTGGGGGTCAAGGAAGTCCCAATTGATGCACTCATTCCCAACAAGAAATACTTTTTCTTTTCCCATACCATTAAAAAACAGCCTTATAACCGGGATTTGTTGCGGGCAATTCTAGAAAAGAATATTGAGTTATATGATCATGAAGTTATAACCAATCCCAAAGAACAACGTTTGGTGGCATTTGGCCGCTATGCAGGTATTGTTGGAGCCTACAACGGATTCAGGGCATACGGACTAAAATATGATCTGTATGACTTGCCCAAAGCAAACTCATTACCTGACCAAAAAGCCTTGATTCATGAATTGAAAAATATCAAACTCCCCAATATTAAAGTATTGCTTACCGGAAGGGGCAGGGTAGGGAATGGGTCTCGCGAAATGTTGGATGGAATGGGGATGCGAAGGGTGAACGTTTCCGAATACTTGGAGGAAGATTTTAACGAACCGGTCTATTGCCAAATAGATGCGGGCGAGTATAATAAGCGAAAGGATGGGGTACGTGGAAATAAGGCCAATTTTTTTGCCCATCCCGAAGAGTATAAATCCAACTTTTTCCGTTTCGCAAAGGTAACCGATTTCTACATTGCCGGACATTTTTATGGTCAAGGAGCCCCTTATTTATACACAAGGGAAGATGCCAAACATCCTGATTTTAAAATCAAGGTCGTAGCGGATGTTAGCTGTGATATTGACGGTCCAGTTGCTTCCACTATAAAACCTTCGACTATTGCAGACCCCATTTACGGTTACGACCCAAAAACGGAAAAGGAAACCGATTATCAAAATCCGAATGCCATTGCAGTCATGGCGGTAGATAACCTACCCTGTGAGTTACCAAGGGATGCCAGTGAAGGTTTCGGTGAGGCCTTTGTGAAAAACGTCATTCCTGCCTTTTTTAATGGTGATCAAGATGGGATTCTACAAAGGGCGCGCATGACTCAAGATGGGAAGCTAACGGAGCGATATAGTTATTTACAGGACTATGTGGATTGGAATTAATTATCAGGATTTACCATCCAAGTAACTACTGGTTGTGTTTCAGGGGCCACAAAACAGCCCAAGGCCCTTAGTTTTAGTTCCACAGATGTCTTTCTTTGCAATGTTTTTAGGTGCAGGGTTTTCGTTTGTCCCGCTTCAATTTCAAAAACCGGAGAACTATCATAGAATGTGTACTCCGAATCATTTTGAAATAAAAGGTCGCTACTGGTGACATTTTTTAGGGTAATTTGTAATACATTACTTTCCTCTGCATACTTTGCCGATTCCACCTTGATACTTGCCTCCAAAAGTGGCATCATATACATCGCTTTACCGACCCATAAATCGTTGTAAATGGCCACGGTCCTACCGGCGAAAAGGGCTTCCTTTATGGAGGGAAGGCTCTTTTCCTTGGCAAAAACTAAGGTAATAGGGCGGTGATTCCCTTTTTCAGTATAGTCCCAATCAATAAGCCCATGGACATCGCTGGTTCCCATAATGGTTAGGTTTTTTGAGAGGGCCAAGGCTAAGGATTCCTCCGCGTAATCGGTAAAGTTAATAACCTCGATACCATGAAGTTCGCCATTTTTAATGCGTTCTTTTTGAAAGTCGCTGAGAATAGGGTTTCCATCAGGGTTTTGGGCGTACCAGGCAGGATGATTCCGAATACAAAGGCTCCTTGTTTTTTTGCTTCCGTAAAGGCATCGGCTGCCTTTTCTTGTAAGATAGGATTGGCATCGTCTATAAAAACAGCGTTATTATGGCCCATGGGAGCACTACGTGTAATTTCGGAACCATGTACGATCAAGAGATCATAGTCCGCAGCCTCCTTTAAGGCTATTTCATAGGAACGGTTTCTATCCGGATGCGGAATATCCTGTGAATGTGGTTGGTATTCCAAATGTTCCGTAAGGGAAATTACATCCAGATTATCCCTAAGGGCTTCCTGAACCCGGATGTTGGGCCATACATTGCCATCGGAAAATACGGTATGCATATGCAAGTCGGTCTTGATGCTTTTATATCCAGGAATATCCGGAAAAGTCAAGGGTCTAGAACTACGATGTGTGTGCTCTTGTCCGACTAATAAAATGGTGAAAAATAAAAAAAAGAAAGGGATGATACTTTTCATAATCAAGGAGTTTGCTCAAATGTACGTGTTGGTCACATTAAAAATAATATTCTAAATTTAAGAAAAAGTAAAATCAGGTTTTAATAAGCTATGAATCCGGCCGAGAATTATATTTTGAACCAACCCGAAACATTCCGAAGCATTTTGCTCCACGTAAAGGCTGTGGTTGAACATACTATACCAGATGCCTCCATGAAGTATAAATGGCGCATCCCTTGTTTTTATATCGATAAAACCCCTCTGTGCTATTTAAACGTTTCTCATAAAAAAGGATATGTAGATGTTGGGTTTTGGAACTCTGCCCATTTGACGAAACACCTCGATAAAATGGTTTCCGAAAAAAGAAAAGTTGTTAAATCCCTTAGATATACCTCTCTAGAAGAAATTGATGACATAATCCTATGTCAGGTATTGCTAGAGGCCCAATCCTTAAAAAGTAAAGGCTTTTATAGAAAAGAGGATATTGCTTAAAACGAATTCACCACCTTTCTCAGGGCCACTAAGTCCGTCAATAATTTTTCCATCAAGCTTAAATCAAGCATATTGGCACCATCACTTTTGGCATTGGCAGGGTCAAAATGGGTTTCAATAAAAAGACCGTCAACTCCAGCGGCTATTCCCGCACGGGCCATGGTACTTATCAAGGCGGGTCTTCCACCGGTAACCCCTGAGGATTGGTTGGGCTGTTGAAGCGAGTGGGTGACGTCCAATACCACCGGTGCATATTGTTTCATAGTTGGTACTCCCCTAAAATCTACGATCATATCCTGGTATCCGAACATAGTACCACGATCGGTGATGATGGCTTGTTCATTGCCAGTTTCAGTAACCTTGTTAACGGCATGTTTCATACTTTCCGGACTCATAAACTGTCCCTTTTTAATATTGACCGTTTTTCCGGTTTCCGCCGCTGCAACGACCAAATCGGTTTGCCGAGCCAAGAAAGCAGGGATTTGTAAAACGTCCACATATTCGGCTGCCATAGCGGCATCCTGTTCCGTATGAATGTCCGTAATAGTAGGAATCTTAAAAGTTTCCGATACCTTTCTCAGAATTTTAAGTGCCTTTTCGTCCCCAATTCCGGTAAAGGAATCCAATCTGCTGCGGTTCGCTTTTTTAAAGCTCCCCTTAAAAACGTAGGGAATTTTAAGGCTATCGGTTATTTTTACGATATGTTCCGCGATACGCAGGGCCATTTCTTCTCCTTCAATTGCACAAGGCCCTGAGAGCAAAAAGAAATTATTGGAATCTGTATGTTTTATTTGGGAAATCTTGGACAAATCCATCTTATAAATTTTTCCTAAAGATAGTACTATTCCTTGGTTTTGTTTTTAGATTTAGTCACAACAACCATCAATCAACATGAACAAAATTATCTTTCTATTCCTAATTTTAGTGGGCCTAACGGCGCAATCGCAAAGTTACGGGGTCACTGAGAAGGGTTTCGGTATCGTCAATCCGGAACGGCATCAATTTAAGTTTGATTTGTTTTCCCCGGGAATATCCTATGAACTGGGAATCATTAAAAATGTAAGCGCCTCGGGAGGATTGGGATTGGGCTATGCTACCTATGAAGAAGGGTATGCGGTTGGGGTAACCTTACATACAAGGGTTAGATATTACCATAATTTTAATAGAAGGATACGAAATAATAAAAATGTTTCGGGAAACTCCGGAGATTATTTCGCCGCTGCCCGAAGCATCTTTTTCTCTCAAGGCAGACTGGCCACCAATATTGAGGGACCGAACGATTTTAATTTGGGAGTGTACGGTCCGGTGTACGGCATCCAACGGACCTACCCCAAAGGTTTTAATTTCAATGTAGAGCTGGGGGCAGTTTATTATAGGGGAGATGGGGTTCCCAATGGTTATGGGCCTTTGGTGAACTTTACATTCGGTTGGGTGGCCACTAAAAGAAAATCTAGTAAACCTGTTTTTGATTAATTCCTGTTCTTATTCCTGGTAATTAGAATAATTAATGTAATCTGAAAAATATTCTTTGGATTTTTCCAGGGTAAAACCTCCTCAAAATCAATAAGATAAAAATAACATTTGTTTGGTCATAGCAAAGGAAATTAAGACTATCTTTGCGCGCTTAAAATAAGGCCTTATGTCCAACACAAAAAATATTGCGATTATCGCACACGTAGACCACGGTAAGACCACCTTGGTAGATAAGATCATGTATCACTGTAGTTTATTTCGTGAAAACGAAAATGCTGGTGATTTAATTTTGGATAACAATGATCTAGAAAGGGAACGTGGTATTACCATTGTTTCCAAAAACGTTTCCGTTGTGTATAAGGACACAAAAATCAACATCATTGACACTCCTGGCCACGCAGATTTTGGAGGGGAAGTAGAACGCGTATTGAACATGGCAGATGGTGTGTTGTTGTTGGTTGATGCCTTTGAGGGGCCTATGCCGCAGACCCGTTTCGTACTACAAAAGGCCATTGATTTAGGATTAAAACCATGTGTAGTCATTAATAAGGTGGATAAGGAAAACTGTACACCAGAAGAGGTTCATGAAAAGGTTTTTGACTTGATGTTCGAATTGGGGGCCGAAGAATGGCAGTTAGATTTTCCAACAGTTTATGGTTCGGCCAAACAGAATTGGATGAGCGAGGATTGGCAGCAACAAACAGATTCTATTGAGCCATTATTAGATATGGTTATAGAGCATATACCTTCATTTGATCCAAAAGAAGGAAATACACAGATGTTGATTACCTCCTTGGATTTTTCCTCCTTTACAGGGAGAATTGCTATTGGTAGATTGCAGCGCGGAACATTGAAAGAAGGTCAACCTGTATCTTTGGTCAAAAGAAATGGTAATATCGTAAAATCTAGGATAAAGGAGCTTTTTACATTTGAAGGCTTGGGCCGTAAAAAGGTACAGACAGTTGAAGCTGGCGATATTTGTGCTGTGGTAGGAGTGGAAGGATTTGAAATAGGTGATACTGTGGCAGACTTTGAAAATCCGGAAGGATTGAAAACCATTGCCATAGATGAACCTACTATGAGCATGCTCTTCACCATTAACGATAGTCCGTTTTTTGGAAAGGATGGTAAGTTCGTTACCTCTCGCCATATAAAGGAGCGTTTGGAGCGCGAGTTGGAGAAAAACTTGGCATTGCGCGTAAATGAAACGGATAGTGCAGATAAGTTTTTGGTTTTTGGTCGTGGGGTACTTCATTTATCCGTGTTGATAGAGACCATGAGAAGGGAAGGATACGAACTTCAAATAGGACAGCCACAGGTAATCATAAAGGAGATTGATGGTGTAAAATGTGAGCCTATTGAATATTTGACCATAGATTTGCCGAGAGGAAGTTTCAGGTAAGGCCGTTGAGATGGTTTCTATCCGTAAGGGAGAAATGACCAGTATGGAGGCCAAAGGGGACAGAATGATCTGTGAGTTCCAAATACCTTCAAGGGGAATCATCGGTTTGCGAAATCAATTGTTGACGGCAACTGCAGGTGAGGCGATTATGGCACACCGGTTTTTGGAATATCAGCCTATGAAGGGGGATATACCTCAGCGTCAGAATGGTTCTTTGGTTTCTATGGAAACAGGTAAAGCAATACCCTATTCAATTGATAAATTACAGGAGCGTGGTAAGTTCTTTGTGGATCCGGGAGAGGATATATATGAAGGCCAAGTTATTGGTGAAAACTCCGAGAGGGGATGATATGACGGTTAACATTACCAAGACTAAAAAACTGTCCAACGTTCGTTCTTCCGGAGCCGATGAGAAGGCGAAAATAGTTCCGGCCATTAAATTCTCCTTGGAGGAGGCATTGGAATACATTCAAAAAGACGAGTATGTAGAGGTGACTCCAAAACACCTTAGATTACGGAAAATTTTCTTAACAGAAAATGATCGTAAGCGTAATAAAATAGCTTAATTGAAGGTCCTGATTTTTTCAGGGCTTTTTTATTTCGTTTTGTCAAAGTCGGAAAAACCCAAAATTTCTCTTTGAAGTGGGATTTCTAATTGATTGCACTTTATTTCCCATTGCCAAACTATTAATTTTTTAATAGGTTTTTTTCTATTCATGAATATAATGAACTTGATAAATATCAGTTTCACAATTATTTGTTGAACCTTAACTTTCCTTTAAGCCTACCTAGTTTTTTTTCCTAATTTGAAGTCTCATAATGACTTAAACTAACTAACAAACTCAACGAGAACCAATATGCAATTAAAAGGAAAAAGAGTACTCATTACAGGGGGTACAAGGGGGATAGGTAGATGTATGATACAAGAACTGATTGATCAGGGCGTATCGCACATAGGCATTATTGCAAGAGATAAAAAAAGTCTTAAGGAATTGTCCGAAGGGTATCCTGAAGTTAAATTCATTCGTATTGCAGGGGATGTGGCCAATATTGACATTCTTAGGGAGGCGGCAGCCAGGATTGAGGATAAATGGGGTTATTTGGACGTGTTGATCAATAATGCTGGAATAGTATCGGCCGGACCAACTGAAGAGTTGCTAGACGAGGATATTTATGACCAGGTCGCGGTGAATTATACTGCGATTTTACTCTTGACCAAATACTGTATTCCTTTATTGAAAAATGCTGAAGAAAGTGCTATACTCAATATTTCATCGGGATTAGGATTAATAGGAATGCCGTTCTATTCTGTTTACGGAAGTACCAAAGCAGCCGTTCGGCAGTTTTCAGATTCTATGAGAAGGGAGTTAGCTCCTTTTAATATATCTGTTACCTGCTCCTTTCCAACTGCAACGGATACGGATATGATGCAAAAATTTGAGGGTGTGGAAATGGACACTCCAGAGTATGTTGCCAAAAAATCAATCGAGGGACTTGTCAACAAAGAGCTCCATGTTATTTTTGGTGGTGAACAACGGATTAAGGATGTGGAGATGAATTTTTCTGACCCTAAAAAGTTTGACGCCCAGGTTGCCAAAACCTATGACCAATTTAAACAATCAAGTGAGGGACATAAAGCCATGTAGTGCCACGGCCCTTTTTTATATTTGTCGTCCTACTTTTTTACACTTTGGGTGCCTTATGCATACTTGCCACGGCCGCTCCAATAATACCGGCATGGTTTTGTAATTCTGCAGGTATTACGGGAGTTTCAATTGTAATTTTTTTCTTGAATTGTTTAAAGTCTTTGGAAGCGCCCCCTCCAAGAATAATGAGGTCCGGGAAATGATGAGCTCCACATATTTCAAAAAAGTATTGAAGCGTTTCCCCCATTTTTTATAGGAAAGACCTTCTCGTTCCATGGCGCTGCCCGCTGCCCAAAGTTCTATCTTACTGTATTTCTTATAAGGAATTTGACCGAGCTCAAAATTGGGAATCAATTTTCCATTAAAAAAAGCCCCGCTACCCAAACCGGTTCCAATCGTGATCATGACCACAAGTCCCTCTTTTTCTCGACCAACTCCATAGTTCATGGTGGCATAACCAGCAGCATCGGCATCATTGATGACCGTAAAATCCGAGACCTGTTTTTTTCTCCAGCAGCTCTTCCACATTAACACCTAACCAGCTAGGGTCTAAATTTCCGGGGGACTTACAAATACCTTTTTTTATAATGGTAGGAAAGCCACAGCCTACTTTGCCCTTATAGTCGAAATGTTGCACTATTTCGGCAATGACATCGGACATGGCTTCAGGTGTTCTTGGTTTTGGAGTGGGGATACGAAACCTTTCGGTCAGCATTTCGCCAGTTTCCGAGTTCACCAATGCGCCTTTTATTCCAGAGCCACCTACATCAATACCTAGTAAAGTCATGTCGAAAATTTATAAGAGACCACAAAGAAACAAAAAAGATTCTTTTCCTAGAATTTTAGAGTCTACTACATTGTTTTGGCGAGAATTAGGGCCATAAAAAAAGGATCGAAGTCCTTTTCCAATTGAACCAAAATTTAGGTTATTCCAGTAATTTAAGGCTAATGATGGTGTTGTACTCTATGTCATCATCCTCTCCCGTTTCAGAAGAAAATGTAATGCTAAAAAGTTTTCCAACAAGTGCTTCGTCCATTAAGTCAAAAGCCTCAGAGGCTTCTTCGGAAATGTCATGAAACTCTAAAATTTCCCCATTATCTCCAGTAAAATAATAGATACCGTCCTCATGCCTGTCATAGGTTCCACTTACGCGAACGGTATCTTGAAATACCTTTCCGCTCAGGGTGGTTGCAAACATGATGAAAGTGATTAAAAGTGTTTTCATTATGTATTTTCTTTTAGTTTTTTTCTAATTATTTTGATTTTTCCCATTTCTATGGAAGGTTTTAAATCAACACAAATGAATATATTTTTTTTGAATAACTAATTTTTAAAGAGTATTATTTTTAAATTTTCTTCAAGCATTTAAAATGCTGCTTTTTAGTTTAATAATTATGATTTAGTTCAACTGAAACCTTTTAGGTATTTTACTATGGAATTACTTTTGATACTACCTTTACGGTAGAAAAACTTAAATATTCTTTATGGGATTAAAGAGGTTTCTTTTAGCTAGTTTCTTGATTGCTTTGGGGTTTCTAAATGTCTTTGGGCAAAATCAAAGTTCGGATCCAATAAAAGTGATTGTCGAAAGGTATAAAAATGACATTAGGGGACCTTATAAGGATATACGCTGGTTCTGTACCGATGGAAGTATAAGGGGCCCTAAGGATCCTTGCCCGGATAACATAGGACCTGGAGTTCAGCATGCCAGGTATAAGGATGAAGTAGTGTCCTTGGGAAAGACGGATGGTATTTATTTAGGCCAAATTTTAGCGTATACGGACATTTCGGATTTACGGGACAAAGCAAACAATCACTCAAGATTAAAACAATATCAGCTGGACAAATATTTAAGGCTGGTTGATGATGGTTGGATCAATAGGAAAGGACAGTTTTATAGAGGTTCTGTTCAGGTGGAAGATGAAGAGGCTTGGGGGTTGGATTTTTATAAGAGAATATTGGTACGCAGTGAAGTTCGGAGGAGAATTTCTACTTAATAAGACAGTCCTTAAAGGATATTCCACACAATGGGGATGATAATATTGCGCAATTGATGCGAAGTCAATCCAAGGTGATTTCTGATTTATACCAACCTTTTATGGATTTAAGAACCAAGATCCACAGTCAGCCTCAGAAAACGGATATTCAAAAAGTAATTGATTTCAAAAGCAAGCATAATTCAATGTTGAGCAATGACATAGCTTTAAGGTTGGATGAATTGGTAGGGACGATGAGAGCTTTTTTTAAACCAGTGGATCTAGGGCAGCAGTTAAACCGGTCAAAAGCCATCAAGGACTTAGACATAACAGCCAAAATAAAATCGTTTTCCGAACAAATGAACAATGATTCAAAAGCTGATATAATTGTAAAAGAAGCATCAGAGCTTCTTTTTGATATACGCACTGGTATTTTGGATGTAAAATCACCTTTTGCCGGATTGGAGCTTCTAGACATGTCACTCAAATTGGAGGAATTATTGTTTCAAACAGCACCCAGTTGGGAACCAAAAACCCTGAGCGGGCAATTAGAAAAAATATGTGCTTTGACCACAGCTTCTGCTGGATCAGGCTATCTAGAGCTTTGGGAATGGAACCGGATTTCAGGTGTTCTTAATAAAGGGGATGAAGCATCTTTATCACTGCAAGAGCTATCCTTATTATTGGACACTGCCCGCGCTGCTGTGGAATGGAGTGCTTCAATGGTGAAAGCAAATTATCAAGAAATAGTAATTAGGTATGCTGATTTTGAACCAAAGACATATGGTTTTATAGATGACCGCATAAGAGGATCCATAGCATTGCATTTAGGAAAAACAGTTGGAGAATTAGGGAACTTTATAGCTCGGGAGTCTGCATTGTCGAATAAAGTTCTAGATCTTCCCAACCAAAGTTCTGTAAGGGGCCTTAATCCAGGATATGCATTTGGAGAGCTGGTCGTAATAGATGGCTCGTCGGAAGATATTGAGGTCTCGTCTGACAAGATTTATATTTTTCAAAGATCACCGTCAGATTTAAAACCTGTGGCCGGAATAGCTACTGTGGCGGAGGGAAATATGGTTTCCCATGTTCAACTTTTGGCACGTAATCTTGGAATACCAAATGCCGCATTATCCGATGAAAATTTACAAGACCTAAAAAAGTTTGATGGGGAAATGGTCTTTTATGCGGTTTCTAATAAAGGGAATGTGATATTGAAACTGGCCGGTGATATGACGGAAACCGAAACAAAACTTTTTGAAAAAAAGGAGCGAAATACGGACAAGGTTGCCGTACCCATTGAGAAAATTCGGTTAAACAATACAAAAGTGCTGGATATGCGTACGGTAGATGCCTCTGATTACGGGCAACTTTGTGGATCCAAAGCTGCCAATTTAGGGCAATTGAAAAAAATGTTTCCGAACAGGTTGTGGAGGGTCTAGTAATACCTTTTGGAATATTTAGGGAACATATGGGCCAAAATATGCCGGGGCAGGAGCTCTCCTATTGGGACTATCTCAATAAAATGTTCAAAGAGGCCGAAGAAATGCGAAAGCAGGGTATATTGGAAGAAGAAGTGGAGAATTATCAGCTACGGGAGTTAGAGACTTTACGAAAGGCCATAAAGGAGATGCCTCTGAAAGATGGATTTCTAAATCAATTGAAAGAAAAGTTTAAGTCCGTATTGGGAAAGGATTTAGGTGCTATTCCTGTATTCCTGAGGAGCGATACCAATATGGAAGACCTTAAGGATTTTACTGGAGCCGGTCTAAACCTAACCTTGTTCAATGTTCTTGATGATGAAAAAATACTCAATGGGATTAAAGAAGTTTGGGCATCGCCCTATACTGAGCGTAGTTTTAAATGGCGGCAGAGGTACTTATTGAATCCTGAAAATGTATTTCCATCCATTTTGGTCATCCCTAGTGTAGATGTGGAATATTCGGGGGTCTTGATTACTAAGGGTATAAATTCAGGAAATGAAGACGATCTTACAATAGCGTTTAGTAGAGGTGCAGGTGGAGCGGTAGATGGGCAATCTGCAGAATCCTATACCATTTTTAATAAAGGGGGATATCGTCTGCTAGCGCCGGCACGAGAGCCAAAATATAATACCTTGCCACAAACGGGCGGTACTGGTAAGAAAATGGCAACCTTCGAAAATCGTGTTGTCAAGGAGAAAAATATTTCCGCTATTCGAAATCTTGCCAAGGACATTAGGGAAACCCTTCCTAAAGAAACAGACCCTGATTATAAGGGGGCCTATGATGTAGAATTAGGGTTCCAAAACGATAAATTATGGCTGTTCCGAGATAAGACCTTTTGTTGAAAACAAAAATGCGATTAGCTCAGACTATTTGGAATCGATAACCCCGAAAATTGATTTACAAAAACAAATATTCCTAAATAGAAGTTTATGATTAAATACGGAATAGGATTACTGGCAATTTTACTGTTAACATCTGCTTTCGCGACATTTTCATTTTACCCAATTGATGGCTATGAGCGTACAGGAATTAAGAGGCTTAAAAGGTTGGAACAGGTAAAGAATGGAGAGGTCAAGGAATCCACCTCGATACCATCCGGCGCTTTGAAATCCTATATGGATATTGAGCTAAATTTAGTTTCCGAGAAAAACGGATAGTGTAAATCTTCTAATGACCGTTGATTCTGATTTTCAAAAGGAAATCAATTCGCTTTTTAGGGGTTTGGATAAAAGTTACTCCCTAACTATACTGGATATTTCTGACGACGAAAATATAAGATATGCAGAGCGCAATGCAACGGCCGGTTACCAGCCTGGGAGTGTAGGGAAGTTAGCAGTGTTGACGGCGCTATTTGATCAGCTGGCAAAGATATATCCGAGACTCTTTTGAAAAGCGTTTGGAACTACTTAAAAACAAGAAGGTAAAGGCTGGAGTATGGGGATTGACCGATGAGCATACGATACCTGTTTATAATTTGGAAAAGAATACATTGGTTAAAAGACAGGTAGTGGCCAGTGACGTTTTTAGTCTTTTTGAGTGGGCAGATCACATGCTATCAGTAAGTAATAACGGGGCCGCAAGTGTAGTATGGCGGGAAGCTTTACTTATGGCCGCTTTTGGGGAGAAATATCCGGAACTTTCACAAGAAGAGACAGATGCTTATTTTAAGGAAACTCCCCGCAAGGAGCTGACAGATCTTAGTAATGATGTAGTAAACCTTCCCTTGAGAGATTTGGATATCACTTCAGATGAATGGCGCTTGGGAAGTTTTTTTACAAAAGGGGCGAATACATATGTCGGGGATAAAGGTGGGAGTATAGGAACTCCTTTCGGTTTAATGAAATTTCTGATTCAGTTGGAACAGGGCAATGTAATAGATGAAGATTCAAGTTTAGAGATGAAGAGGCTAATGTACATGACCGATAGGCGCATCCGTTACGCACAATCCCCATTATTAAAGGATGCCGCGGTTTATTTTAAATCAGGTTCGCTCTACAAATGCGATCGCTCCAAAGGAGAGGAGTGCGGAAAATATATGGGCAACGTAACCAACTTTATGAACTCTGTAATTATCGTAGAACATCCGGATAATTGTAAATATATGGTCGTCTTAATGACCAATGTGCTTAGAAAGAATTCTGCAAGTGACCACATGTATCTCGCCGGTAATATTAATAGGATGATCAGAAAACAATGAAAAGACGGACTTTGATAGTATCGACTAAGGATGTTTAATAAATCACCCAATTCAACATATACCAGATTAATAATTAAAATAGTGTTTTTTAATGGAGTAGTGAAAAGTTCCCCTGATTGGGTAATAAATGCATAATTGTATTTCTACCTCTTCTTTCTTTGTTAAAATTTGTCTTAATTTTAAATTTCAACCTTTTCGTTGGGCTTTCCAAGGCTTTGACGGATGGACTAAGAAAAGAGTACAATATCTTATGACGGAGAAAAATGCTGAAGAGCAGCGCTTGGCCACGGAGGATAACTATAAGAACTGGAAACGATGGGGGCCATATCTCGCCGAAAGACAATGGGGAACGGTTCGCGAGGACTACAGTGTAAATGGTCATGCATGGGATTTTGTGGATCATGACAAAGCTAGAAGCAATGCCTACAGATGGGGTGAGGAAGGAATTGGCGGGTTCTGTGACTCCCGTGAAATTTTATGTATGGCACCGGCTTTTTGGAACGGCAAGGATACTATATTAAAGGAACGCTTATTTGGCCTCACCAATGGGGAAGGAAATCATGGGGAGGATGTAAAGGAGCTCTATTTTCATCAAGTTTCTACACCTACCCACTCCTATAATAAATACCTTTATAAGTATCCCCAAAAAAAGTTTCCATATGCAGACCTTGTAAAGAAGAATAAATCCAGGAATCGCGAACAACCTGAATACGAAATTCGGATACAAAGGCCTTTAAGAACAATACTTATTTTGATTGCTTTATAGAATATGCCAAGGCGGACGTAGGGGATATCCTTATGAAAATTACCGTTGTAAATAGGGGGTCAAAAAAGGCATCGATTCACGTGCTTCCGCACCTATGGTTCCGTAACTTTTGGAAACACAATAAACGTTTTGAAAGGCCTGTTATGAAGGCCATTTCAGATACCTGTGTGCAATCTAGAAGTACAAGAAATGGGCGTTATTACTTGTATCATGAAAAGGGAAAGCAACTCTTTTGCGAAAATGAGACCAACAATAAGCGAATTTATAATGTGGACAATGAGGTGCCCTATGTAAAGGACGGAATTAATGATCATGTGGTCAATGGAATGGATAGCATAAACCCTGAAAAAACGGGTTCCAAGTTTGCAGTTTGGCACAAGTTTACATTAAAGGCCGGGGAGGAAAAATCGGTTAAAATTCGCTTGAGCAAACAAAGGCTCGAAGATCCTTGGTCCGGATTTGATACCATTTTTAATACCCGAGTGAGGGAATGCGAGGAGTTTTACAACAAAATTCTGTCCAAGAAGGATTTACCAAAGGCTCACAAGGAAATTGCCGAAAGAGCTTTTTCAGGATTACTTTGGATCAAACAATTCTATTATTACGATGTTTTTAAATGGTTGTTTGGAGGTCCTGGGGAGCCCCAGCCCTACAGGGAAAATGCTAGAAACTTCAGTTGGCAACATTTGACCAATAGGCATGTCATCTCCATGCCTGACAAATGGGAATACCCTTGGTATGCTGCCTGGGATCTAGCCTTTCACATGGCTTCCTTTGTTGAGATAGATCCCTATTTTGCCAAAGAACAACTTCTATTGGTCTTAAGGGAAAGCTATATGCACCCTAATGGGCAAATTCCCGCATACGAATGGAATTTTAGCGATGTAAATCCGCCAGTACATTCTTGGGCTGTTTGGAATGTGTACGATAAGGATAAGCAAAAAACAGGTAAAGGTGACATATCTTTTTTGGAAAAGGCATTCCAAAAGTTGTTGATCAATTTTACTTGGTGGGTAAACCAAAAGGATAAAAGTGGTACGGATTTATTTGAAGGTGGCTTTTTAGGACTGGACAATATTGGCGTGTTCGATAGGAACCATATGCCTCCTGGTATCACTCGTATGCAGCAAGCTGATGCTACCAGTTGGATGGCCATGTTCACATTGAACATGTTGCGTATGAGTCTCGGAGCTTTCCAAAAACAATAGATCCTATGAAGATTTGGTTGCCAAGTTTTTCAGACATTTCTTGAATATTGCCTGGGCCATGCACCACATAGGTAAAAAGGATATCTCCTTATGGGATGACGAGGACAACTTTTACTATGATGTGGTAGAAATGGATAGTGGTATGACCAATCGGTTAAAGGTTAGGTCCCTGGTCGGCATTATACCATTATTCGCTGTCGAAATTATCCATAAAGACCTTTTCGAGGAACTTAAGGATTTCAGACGTAGGGCGGCGGATATTGTAAGGACAAGACCTGATTTGGCTTCCCTAATATCCAATATTGAGGAAACCAACGAGGACGGTAATTACCTATTTTCCATTATGAGGGGTTTTAGGCTGGAGCGATTGTTACGACGTATGTTGGACGAGGATGAATTTCTATCAGATTATGGGATACGTTCACTTTCAAAGTACCATGAGGAACATCCCTTTATATTTAAGCATCATGGACATCATCAAATACAATATGAACCTGGCGAAAGTCGCTCCAATATGTTTGGAGGTAACTCCAACTGGCGCGGTCCTATTTGGTTACCATTGAACTATATGATTATTCAATCCTTACGGAAGTACTATTTGTTCTATGGGGACGAATATCAATATGAATTCCCGTTTGGTTCAGGAAGGAAGCTTAACCTTAAGCAAATTGCCAACGAACTTAGCAGACGTTTGTTAAAATTGTTTGAAAGGAATGAGGTTGGGAAATTCCAATACCATGCCGATGACGAAAATAAATTCTTTACAAAGGACGAACATTTTAGAAATCAGCATTTCTTTTATGAATTTTTTGATGGGGATAATGGTAGAGGCCTTGGAGCTTCCCATCAGACAGGTTGGACTGCCTTGATTGCCAATTTAATTATGGAGATGGACTAATTATCCGGGAAAGTAGATTTGTCAATAGCTTCAAAAGCTTGCTTTGCAAATGTGCTAATCTTGGAATCTTCATCCTCTAAATAGTTTTGGACAAGTTTTATATACCTAGGATCCCTTTGTTGCTGAATCAAAAAAAGAACGGCCAGTTTTATTTTCAAGTCGTAACCCTCCAAAAGCCACTGGAAGCATTCCATTTCAGTAGGTATTTTATGCTTTATTTTTTGTAATTCCTCCTCAGATGAAATGTCCAGGGCAGAGTCCTCAATAATGGGCAATAGTTTTCTTTTAAGTTCCCCTGTCAAAAGATTATCCGAGAAATTCAATGGCATTGATCTGTGCTTCCTGTTTTTCACTCCTAAGTCCTTCATAGGCTATATCTATGTCTTTTTGTGGAAAGCGCAGTCCCGAAGCTTAAAGATACGCTCCAGTCCTGCATCCAGTCTTCGCTCTAATAGCTCCAATAAACTTGCGCGGGCCTCCCGTTCACTATCGGAGATTTCCTTTTTGGTTTTTTTTCTATTTCGATACGATATTATTATTTGAGAATGCATTGCTGCCAATGTCTCGGTGGTATAATTTGCATTCGGAAAAAATGGTCTCAATGACCCTGTATCGGTTAAATTTTAGGCGTGGATGGGAATTTCTAAGCTCACTTAATGATTTAATAACCTCCAACCTCACTGTAAGGTCTTTGTCTCCCAATAGGGCCAACAAATGATGTATCGCCTGTTTTGAGTAAAACTCTCGAATTACCGACGGAATAAAGCGCACTACGCTCATTGGTTGTGTCCTTTGCTCAACTACCCTTCTTAATATATGGAGTATCGAGGGACCAAAGTTGACCAAGGCAATAGTGGCATTTTTACGGTATGGTTTTTCTGCGAGTAGGGGAAGAAGGTGGTTTGCTATCGGAATGTATCTGGTTTCGCCAATCGCGTGAATAGTGGACTGAACGATTTCTTCGTTATTATCATTTAGAAGATAAATGAGTTCTGAATAATATTCAGGGAAATTTGCAATTCCGAGAATTTCAATTAGAATTTTTGTTTCATGAATATTGGTTTTACCATCTCGTTGATGGTCTATTAACCTTAGTATTCTCGATTCAATTCCATATTTTTTTCTTAGCTTTTCATTAGTCCTTGACTCACGGGCCAAGCAGTACAAGGCTGACAAGGCAATCCGGGGTTCTTGGTCCTCCAAATATTTATCAAACACAAATGAGCTATCATTTTCTGCAAACCTAAGAACATAGCTTAAAGTAGCTATAGTCAATTCAGGATTGTCCTCTACCAAAAGCAATGGCACATTGGCCGTCATGCTCTTCACATTTAAAAAATATAGGTTTCTTATAGCCGAGGTTTTAACCAAATTGGATGGATGGTCCAATAATTCCTCTACTGCATCGGCGAATCGAACGTCATTTATTTCCATTAGTTTGTCCAACATAAAAAGTAGTTGCTTCTCAGAACCACTTTTGAGAACGCTGCGCATACCGTGAATTACAGACTCCTTTTTATCGAAGACTTTGGCTCGTACTTCGCCTTTATTTGTAAGAGTTTCTAAGTTAGAACGAAATGTTTTATAATACTCTATCCGTACTTTATATATAAAGTAGATCCAAAGACAGACTAGTAAAAGAACCAAGCTAGCAATGTAATAGGATGGCCACTCTAAGCCACTTACAAGGAATATCAGCAAGCAGCCGGCAATGCCCGTAGCAATACTGTCCACAACCACATCAATAAAGGATTTTGTGCGATTTTTTAAATCAAAAGGTAGGGGAAGTGACAATAATTCCGTTGCACTTTTATGGATGGACTGTTTGAGAATGCCATCCATGGCCTTTATTACGACAACAGCTGAAAGTTACGGTAAGATCAAAAAGAAAACACTACCTCCAAAAATTCCTAAAGGCAGTAGCAATAGTGAAAATCCTACACCCCAAATACCTACTATTCTTTGTGTCAAAAATAATTGAACAACCAATGAAAGTAAGTTGAATGTAGAGAACCAAAAACCAAAAAAAGAGGTTAGTTCATCCGCATCTTTAAATGCAGCTGCGGCGAAATCACTGAACATGTAATCCACCAATTTTGCGACCAAAACACTAACGGCAAGAATACATGCTATATAGGTTAAATGTTTTGAATTGAAGATTAATTTAAAGGGTTTGTCCAGGGTTGATGGAGTGTTTTTTGGTCTTCGGTAAGTGCCAATTTTTAATTCCTTGAATCCCCAAATGTTGCCCAATAGTATAAGACATGGAATAAGGAACAATGCGGCAATAAAAATTAGGTTTTCGTTTCCTATCCAAGGTGCTAGAATAGACGCTAGATAACCGCCGACGATTCCGCCTAAAATTGCACCAGCCCCAATAAAACCGAACACTCTTTTGGCTTCCCTTACATTATAAATAAGATTGGCCAAGACCCAAAATTGGGAAGCGGACAGCACAGCATAAATGGCCACCCAACAATAGAAAAAATACAGGAGGAATCCATTATAAAGTTTAAAGGACAGTAATGCGCCAATAAGAGTAAGGACAGCAATGGAACTTAGTAAAGTGACTTTGATTACTTGATTTAAGGCAAAACGTTCAACAGCTTTTGTATATAAAAAAGAGGTGGCCGTGGCAAGCACGGCAACAAGTAAAAAAGCAAAAGGCAGTTGTTTTACCCCCAGTTCAGAAAGAAATAGAGAGTTTACCGTGGGCTTAACAATTAATAGTACAGCAATAACGAAGAAGATGTATAAAAGCATCCAAAAGGAAACTTTGAATTCACCTTCCCGTACGTCAAAAATTCGTTTTACAAGCTCTTTAAACATTGATAAAGCATGCTTTGACACGATACTAAATTACGGGCTTTTGCAGTACTTTTTCTATTGGTTTTACCAAATCCCTGATAATTTGTTCCCCGTTTTCATCATCTATCAAAGCAACAAGGATATAACGCCTTTGAGAAGTTTCTCCCCAAACCAAAATGGAATCTGAATGGTATGACTTCCAAGAACCGGACTTTCTGTATAGCCTTGCCTTTGGCGCTATTTGATCTAGAGTGTTTACAAATTTGTGGTGTAATTCAGGATCAACCATTATGTTCAACATTTGCTTAGACCTTTTTTCATTGACCAACTTTCCATTTGCCAGTAAATAGTAATAACGACAAACTTGGGTAACCGTAGCAGCATGGCTTAAGTTTTTCAAGGGTTCCCTATTGGTTTCCCCACCACTGCCATATCGTTTGCCAACCCAAAGACCACCGCCGTTTTCTTCATCATAAAAAGCATATTTTGGGTCGGTCATAACAGATTCTAATTTGCTATATCCTATACGGTCAATCATTACGGTAGAAGCCTCATTGTCAGATTTACTGATCATGAGCCGCATGTCTTTTTTAATTTCGGCAGTTTCCTTTAACTCTCCTTTTTCTATGGCATCCATTGCCGCCAATAGTATGGCGATTTTAGGTAGGCTGGCAGCGTACATCATATGATTGCCATTGATTCTAGCAAACCTAGGCCTTTCGGGGTCGCTCAAATCCACTAAGCCAACGGCCATTCTTTTTTCCTGAATAAGTTTGTTCCAATCCGAGTGGGATTTTAGTTCATTTTCAAAATTGGTCTGTAAAGAGCTATCCAATAATTTACGGAGTGGCTTTATTTTAGAGTCATCCATTTTTAAAGGAAGTTCATTTTGCCCTTGGGCAAGAGTATAAACCAAAAATGAACAAATGAATACGAAAAAAGTTTTTTGCATTAACGCCAACTATTTAAAAATTAGTCAAAATTAGATAAAGTATAAACGTTCTATTTGTTAATATTTATATGCCGTAGTTTATCGACAATATCTTGTAAAACGAATTACCCCAGCTAAAAACTAAATTTCATTTGTTAAAATTTAAATTTATCCCTTCAAATAAGTTACTTATGCAGTGAGTTAAATTGTACTTTTTAGAGCAAAGAGATTTAGTACTTTTAAATTAAATTGGAGCAAATTTGGGAAGCAATGGATCTTAAGGACGGGGTAAAAACTGCCGAGAACAAAGTTTCTTCGGAAGCCGAGAAAATTAAGTGCTTTTGTATGTGACCATACCAATTCACTTGTGGACCGTTTAGAATCCTATGAGGATATCATTAGCCTAGAGGTTGGCGATACAGGTCCCGGCAGGGCCAAAACCCTGGAAAGGGAGTTTGATCTTAGGCAGTTGTACATCAAGTATGAAGGTGATAATCCAACAGGTACCCGAAGGATAGAATAGCATTTGCCCAATTGTACGATGCATTAAGAAGGGAGTACGATACCGTTTCCTTGGCTACTTGCGGCAATTATGGCGTGGCTATGGCGTTGGCATCAAATCGGCCGGGATAAAGTGTAAAATATTCATTCCGGAATCCTACCATACGGATAGAATTACTGAGATGGAACGGTTAAATGCAGAAATTATTCGATTGCCGGGTAGTTATGAAGATGTTGTTGTTGAAAGTTCCAAATTGGCCAGTGGAAGCGGCTGGTATGATGCCAATCCCGGTGGTTCCAATACTCCTTTACAGATAAGTGCCTATTCCCAAATAGCTGTAGAAATCTTTGAAGATTTGGGGGATGCCCCAAAATTTTGTGCATTCCCGTATCCAACGGGACACTTATAGCAGGTATTTTTAGGGGTTTTGTAACGCTATATAAAAGAGGAAAGACTTCTAGAATTCCAAAAATGATAGCGGCCTCTTCCTCCAATAAAAATCCAATCGTATATTCATTTCTTCAAGGTTGGGACCAGTGTAGAGATCTTAGTCCGGATTTAATCAAGGAAACCAAATTCAACGAGCCTTTAATCAACTGGCATAGTTTTGATGGGGAAGAGGCCCTTTACGCATTAAGGGAGTCTAATGGAGAGGCCTTTAACATCAGTGATAAGAAATTACGTGAAATGACCACTATATTGAACAAAAAGGAAGGTTATAAGATTCTCCCCGCTGCAACTGCTGGCTTGATCGGACTTTTGGAACTTAATGAAAAAATGAATTTTGAGGCGGACTGCTTCGTGGCCGTTCTCACCGCTAAAAATTAATATAAGAATGAAAAATGTTATCGATGGCAAAGCCTTAGTCTATTGCGAGGGAGCCTTTAATACCCCAAATGGGAAGACGGGTCATGGGTTGGTACGTTTTACCGAACGATATAAAATTCTTGGTGTTTTGGATTCCAACTATGCAGGGCAGGATGCGGGTGAAGTATTGGATGGAAAACCTAATGGGGTATCCGTTTATAAGGATTTGAAAACGGCTTTGGAAAACGTAGCCGAGCGCCCACAGTATTTGGTCATTGGCTTGGCACCGGATGGAGGACGATTACCCATAGAAGCCAAAAGCGCGATTAAAAACGCGTTGGAACTAGGAATGAACGTGGATAGTGGTTTGCATGATTTTTTAAGTAATGATCAAGAATTGGTACAGCTAGCCAAAGAAAAGGGTGTAACCATCCGTGATATTCGAAAAACACCAGATCGAGACAAATTACATTTTTTTACCGGGGATATAGAAAAGGTGGATTGCCTTAAACTGGCCGTGCTGGGAACGGATTCCGCTTTAGGTAAAAGAACTACGGCGTGGATTTTAGTGCACGCTTTTAGAGATGCTGGTAAGAAGGCGGAAATGATCGGTACGGGCCGGACCGCCTGGATGCAGGGAGCCAAATATAGTATGGTCATGGACAGCTGTATCAATGATTTTGTTTCCGGAGAAATAGAGCATGCAGTGGTAAGTGCTTGGAAAAATGAAGATCCCGATGTAATTGTAATAGAAGGTCAAGGAAGTTTAATGAATCCAGCATACCCAGGTGGTTTTGAAATTTTGGCCGCAGGTAGACCGGACTTTGTAATTCTGCAACACGCTCCAAAAAGATTGGAGTACGATGGCTTCCCTGGATATCGACTTCATTCCTTGGAAGAGCAGATCAAAGCAATAGAAGTTATTTCGGGAAGAGAGGTCATTGCGATTACGGTAAATCATGAGGGTATGACCAAGGAAGAAATTCCTGAAATATGTAAAAAAATTACCCTGGAAACCAAGTTGCCGGCGTATGATGTATTGGAATATGGGGCAAAGGAGCTTGTGGACTTACTAAGGGAAAAATTGAAATGAAAATTACGAAGGTAAGCTATGAACGGTTGGATCTTACGCTTGCCGTACCTTATACGATTGCGTACGAGACCATTGATGCCACCACAAATTTTATCCTAAAAATTGAAACCGATGGTAATTTGGTCGGTTATGGTTGTTCCGTACCCGATAAGGAAGTTACGAATGAGATACCAAGAGATGTGATAAATGCCCTGGATTCCATTATAATACCTTATTTAAAAAATAAGGATACTTTTACATTTGCCCTTCTTCTTTCTGAACTAAGAACACTTTTAGGAAAAAAATCAAGTTGTTTGGCCATGGTGGATCTGGCTCTTTTTGACTTGATATCCAAAAAGGCGGAAGTACCCTTATATAAGTTTTTGGGAGGATATCGTTCCAGTATTCCAACTAGTATTACGATAGGAATAATGGACTTGGTAGATACTTTGGCCTTGGCCAAGGAATTTGTAACCCAAGGTTTCAATATTTTAAAAATTAAGGGAGGTTCTGACTTGGACGAAGACATTGCTAAAATGATCAGATTGCATGAAATATATCCCCATGTAAAATTTCGATTTGATGGAAATCAGGGATATTCAGTTCAAGAATCCATAGCTTTTGTAAAGGCTACTTCGGCCATAGGTATTGAAATCTTTGAACAGCCAACTAAACATGAATCTGAGGAACATTTAGGGCAAGTGACAGGACAGGTAGACGTACCCGTAATGGCTGATGAAAGTATAAAGACATTGACCGATGCTTTTCGTTTGGCACAAAACGAGCGGGTTGACATGGTTAATATCAAACTGCAAAAGGTGGGCGGTATTCTTTCCGCAACCCATATTAGTTCGGTAGCAAAGGCAGCAAAAATGGAAACCATGGTGGGATGTATAGATGAGTGTGGTTTGGGCATTTCCGCGGGGTTACATTTTGCTCTGTCAATACCCAATATCATGTATGCGGATTTGGATGGCCATTTGGATTTGATGGAAGACCCGTTCACTAATTTGTTCCGATTAGAAAAAGGAATACTCTACCCTACGGACACATATGGTTTGGGCTATAGGGAATAAAAAAGCTGAGGTTAAACGGCCTTCTGCACAACTTCGAATACTTTATTGGAGTCGCACTTTATGGTTTTGGAAGGATATTTAAGTATAAGGGCGTAATCATGGGTGGCCATTAAAATTGTACGGCCGGATTTGTTGATTTCCTGCAATACTTTCATAACCTCCACGCTGGTCTGTGGATCCAAGTTTCCCGTAGGTTCGTCCGCCAATATAAGTTCGGGATCGTTCAGTAGGGCCCTAGCGATGGCAACTCGCTGTTGTTCCCCGCCGGAAAGTTCATGGGGAAACTTAAAACCTTTGGTCTTCATGCCCACTTTTTCCAAAACCTCTACCACTTGGGCGTCCATTTTGGCCTGATCCTTCCAACCGGTGGCTTTAAGCACAAAAAGCATGTTTTGGTTGATATTTCTATCAGGCAAAAGCTTGAAATCCTGAAAAACGATTCCTAATTTACGTCTAAGAAAGGGAATGTCGTTTTCCTTCAGGTTCTTTAAATTAAAGTCGACAATTTTACCCTCTCCTTTTTGTAAAGGAAGATCTCCGTATAGGGTTTTCATAAAGCTACTTTTTCCACTACCCGTCTTACCTATTAGATATACAAACTCTCCTTTGGTCACTTGTATATTCACTTCGCTAAGCACCAAACTCTCTTTTTGAAAAATAGATGCGTCCTTTAATTCTAAAACGGTCTCTTCCATATGTCCTATGTTAATATAAAAGTAATAAGTTCCTATCGATAACAGCGTACCCTTTTTCAAATTCTTTTCCTTTGTAACAACAACCCACATACTTAGGTACAATATTTGCCGTTATCCTTTTTAACACAACGGTAATTCAAAATAGTAAGAGAACGCTATGCTTCATAAAATCACCGCCTTTCTTCCATTGGCAGTGGGAGTTTTTTGGATGGGTACTGCCCAGGAGTCCAAAATCTACACGCATGAGAACAAGGACTTTCAGGAAGCCCTGACACTTTATAACAACGAACAGTTCCAAGCTGCACAAACAATCTTCGAGAAGGTAAAATCAACAACTAAGGACGAGGAGATTGCGGCCAATAGTGCCTATTACGCGGCAAACGCGGCGGTACGACTGAACCAGCCCGGTGCGGACAGAATGATGGAAGATTTTGTTGAAAATTATCCAACTTCCACAAAAAGGAATTCCGCTTTTGCGGACGTGGCCGAGTATTATTTTGATACCGGAAAATATCCCTATGCCCTTAAATGGTATAAGAAGGTGGACCAAGGGGCCCTGTCTAGGGGTGAAATGGAAAAATTCAACTTTAATTATGGATATTCTTTGTTTTCCTCGAATAAACCAAAGGAGGCCGAGCGTTATTTGGAAAAGGTCACCACTTCCCCCGTATATGGTTCTCAGGCGAAGTATTACTTAGGGTATATTTCCTATCAGCAGGACGATTATGAGGCTGCAAATGAGCGTTTTGACCGGATTACTGATCAAAATGTTTTGGAGGAAAAACTAAGTTACTATCAGGCAGATATGAACTTTAAACTTGGTAAGTTCGAAGAGGCTATCGCCCTTGCAAAAAAACAACTTCCCAAATCTGATAGAACTGAGGTATCAGAACTAAACAAAATCATTGGGGAAAGTTACTTCAATTTAGGTCAATATGAGAATGCCATTCCTTACTTAAAGGAATATAATGGTAAACGCGGAAAATGGAACAATACAGACTACTACCTTCTAGGATATTGCTATTATAAGCAGGGTGACTTTACCAATGCGATTGCCCAATTCAATAAAATAATTGGGGGTACGAATAGTGTTTCCCAAAATGCCTATTACCATTTGGCGGAATGTTATTTAAAGCAGGACCAAAAGCAAGAAGCATTGAACGCATTCAGAAATGCCTCCCAAATGGATTTTAATCCGAGATATAAAGAAGGATGCCTTTCTAAATTACGCCCGTTTGAGCTATGAAGTTGGAAATGCCTATGAGCCAGTTCCCCAGGTAATCACCAATTATTTGGATACTTATCCCAACGATGAGCATAAAGAGGAAATGCAGACCTTGTTGGTGGATTCCTTTATTACCTCCAAGAATTTTGCCGGTGCGATGGAGCTTTTGGAAAAAAACCGAACTATGCCAGTAAGGAAACCTACCAAAAAGTAGCTTATTACAGGGGTATAGAATTATTCATGGAAGGTGATTACAATGCATCTTCAGAAGTCTTGGGGAAATCCTTGGCCAGTGCGGCCAACGATTCATTTAAAGCCAGGGCGTGCTATTGGAAGGCGGAAGCCGATTACTTGCTAAATCGGTTTGATGAGGCGGCGGCAGGTTTTAGGTCATTTAAACAAAACCCGGTCTCCGGAAGCATTACTGAAGGCAATGATGTGGATTATGACTTGGCATACTCCTATTTTAAACAAAAGGACTACGGTAATGCCATTACCTATTTTAATGCATTTACCGATGCCCAAAAAGATGATGTTCAAAAGCTGCACGATGGATATTTACGGTTGGGCGACAGTTATTTTGCCACCAGTAAATATTGGCCAGCGATAGAAACATATAACAAGGCCCTGGCACTAACAGGACCGGAAAAGGACTATGCTGCCTATCAAAAAGCCATGAGTTATGGTTTTGTGGATAGGACGGCCAGCAAAATTGAGAGCCTTGAGAATTTCGTAGCTCAGTATGCGAGATCAACATTTAAGGACGATGCCTTGTTCGAGTTGGGTAACACCTATGTTTCGGCTGGGCAGGAGAATAAGGGACTGCAAGCCTATGACCGATTGATTAATGAATACAAGGGAAGTTCCCTAGTGCCACAAGCTCTAATGAGACAGGGGCTCGTTTATTATAATTCCAGCAGGAACAATGAGGCGCTTGCCAAATTTAAAACGGTTGTTAGGGACTTTCCGAACACACAGGAGGCAATACAAGCTGTTTCAACTGCCAAATTGGTATATGTAGATTTGGGTAGGGTAGATGAGTATGCCAGTTGGGTGAACGGATTGGATTTTGTGGAGGTAACCGATACGGAATTGGATAATGCCACTTTTGAATCGGCCCAAAAGCAAAATATGGAGGGAAAGACAGATGCGGCCATTCGCGCGTATAAAAAGTACATCCAGGAATTCCCGAACGGACTTCATGCGTTGGACGCTAATTTTAGTTTGGCCCAACTCTATTTCGGTGAGGGCAATAAGGATTCAGCTTTGCCGTATTACAAATATGTGGCCGATAAGACCACCAGCGAATATGCAGAGCAAGCCTTGACCAGGGTTTGTGAAGTGTATATTGGAAAACAAGATTATGCCACTGCACTTCCGTATCTATTGAAATTGGAAGATCAGGCAAATATCCAGCAGAACAGGACCTTTGCACAGTCCAATTTGATGAAGGGGTATTACGAACAGAAGAATTATACTAAAACTTTGGAATATGCAGACAAAGTTTTGAGTACACCCAGTATCGACGACCGTATAAAAAGCGATGCCCAGATCATGATAGCGAGATCGGCCATTGCCACGGGGAATGAATCAAAGGCAAAATCTGCCTACGCCCAAGTATTGGGTATAGCATCAGGCGCTACTGCAGCCGAGGCATTATATTACGATGCCTATTTTAAGAATCAGGAAGGGGATTTTGAATCGTCCAATATTTCCGTACAAAAATTGGCCAAAGACTATGCAACCTACAAAGAATGGGGTGGTAAGGGACTGGTTTTGATGGCAAAAAACTTTTATGCCTTGGGAGACTCCTATCAGGCTACCTATATTTTGGACAGCGTTATTTCCAATTTTGGTCAATACCCGGAAATAGTGGCTGATGCCCAAGGAGAGCTATCTATCATTAAATCGAAGGAATCCCGGAGAAATTCTTCCGTAGATCCAAATCAAGAGTAAACTCGCATAGCAATAGAACACATATGTATAAAAGCATTAAAATAGTACTAGGATTTATATTATTGATGGGCCTACAAATGGTCCATTCACAGGATGAAACTGATGACCTAGGTACAGAAACGGTTACGGTCACCAAGGCCTATACCCCAACGGTATCGGATGCCTTCAAAATTAAGTCCATGCCCAATATCAACGATTCTATAGTATTACAGAAAAAGAAAATTAACTATAGTATTTTTTCGGTTCCCGTGGCATCCACCTTTACTCCCTCAAAAGGGACTGCTTCCCGTGTGGAAAGAATTCCGCCCCCGGAATTGTTCAATACATATGCGTCAGCAGGGGGAGGTAATTACGGCAACGCAACCGCAGAATTTTACACAACTAGGGAAGTGGATAGGGACGCGACCTTTGATTTGGGTTTCAACCATAATTCCTCTAGAGGTAAAATAGAAGGCGTTCAATTGGATAATATTTTTACCGACAGTCGCTTGGATGCTTCCTTTAAAAAGCGGGATCGTGACTTTGATTGGGGTGCCGATATCGGACTACAACATCAGTTGTATAATTGGTATGGGCTTCCGGAAGGGGTTTATGACGAGGCTACCGTTAATGGAATCAATGAACGACAAAATTATTACATGGGCGAAGTTGGGGGACATGTCAACGTAGAGGAGTCCTTTTTTAAGCGCCTGGATTTGAAATATAGGAGATTCGGGATGCGGTTAAATCCGGTGAGAATAGAGCTGTACTCAATGCTGCATTTGAGGCTCCTTTGAGCGATGAAGCATTCGCCATAGGTGCAAAAGTGGATTATGTAGGTGGTGAATTTGAAAATGCCAGTGTCAATGACCCTACCAACGACCAAGGGATTTCATATGGTCACCTACAAGTAGGACTCAGCCCTGGATTGGTCATGCGCAGGGATGATTTTTCACTTAATCTGGGAGTAAATTTGGTATATGGAATGAATTTGGAAGCTAGTGAGGGTAATTTCTATATCTATCCTGCCATAAAGGCATCCTATAGAGTACTCGATGAAACTGTCATTGCCTATGGTGGCGTGGAAGGGGAGTTGCGGCAAAACTCCTATTATGATTTTGTGGAGGAAAATACCTTTGTGTCCCCTACCTTGTCCATTGCTCCAACAGATAGTCAGTACAATGCTTATATTGGCTTGAGAGGACAATTACTGCCTAACTTGAGCTATAACCTAAAAGGATCCTATACTGCTGAAAATAATTCACCATTATTTAAACTCAATCCCCAAAATAATTTCAGGGATGATGAAAAAGGATATTACTATGGAAATTCCTTTGAGGTCTTTTATGATGATATTAAAACCATTGGTGTTTTCGGAGAGCTGAATGTGGATGTAAATAGGAATTTTACTCTAGGTATTAATGCTGAGGTGTATGATTATAATACAGAGACCGATAATCCTGCTTGGAATCTTCCCAATCTGAAGGGGTCTCTGTTTATGGACTATCAGATTGGTGAAAAATGGTTTGCCGGCGCCAATTTGTTCTATGTGGGAGAAAGGGAGGACTTTACTACCGTTGTAGTACAGAATGTTCCGGTATCTGAGTATCCTGCAACCTTAATCAACTTGGATAGCTTTTTTGACGCCAATGCCCATTTGGGATATAGGGTGGACAATCAATTGTCCATCTTTGTGAAGGCTGCTAACATTGCCAATAACAACTACCAGCGTTGGGCAAATTACCCAGTTCAAGGTTTTCAGATTTTGGCAGGTGCTACCTATAAATTCGATTTATAATACCCATTATCGATAATTAATACTAAAAAGCACCTTATTTTCTAACTTAGGGGAGTGAGGTGTTTTTTGAAAAGTTATCTAGAGTATTTGTTTCCAATTTGCTTTTTGGTATTTGGAACCCACCTATTGGTTGGGCAAAATCTCATTAAAAACTCAAGTTTTGAACTTTTCGAGAATTGTCCTATAAAATTGGGAAATCTCAAGGATGATTTAATTGACTGGGACACACCTACTCTTGGTTCTACGGATTATTTTAATGCATGTAGTCAAGCCATGGGGACGCCCAAAAATTTCAACGGGGAACAGCCTGCAGAATTTGGTGTGGGTTATGTGGGACTCTATCTATATGCTCCTGATGATTATAGGGAATATATTCAGGCCCAGCTCATCTCTACACTCCAAAAGGATAAAAAGTATAAACTTTCCTTTTACGTAAGTTTGGCAGAAAAGTCGGATTTCGCCGTGAAGGAATTCGGAATTCTTTTTACGGAAACCCCAATTCAAATAGAGACCAGAAAAGTGCTCTCTAAAATGCATTTGTCAAAAGTACAGGGCGATGTTTCCAATCATTTTGAAATTCGATATTCCGATTTTTACTCAGATGATGTCGCTTGGGTCAAGGTAGAAAAGGAATTTGTGGCGAACGGTACGGAGCAGTATCTCATTATTGGAAATTTTAAGGATAACAAAAGGACAAATATTTCCGAGACCAAACGCCGAGCTACCCAAGGCTCGTATTACTATCTTGACATGGTATCTTTGGTTTCTCAAGAAGGTGAAAAGAATATGCAAGTCACAAAAACAAAATTATCGGAAAAGGATTTTTCCTTAAATACGGTAAATACATTTAAAAGCTTGCTTTTTGAATTTGACAGATTTGAAATATCTCAAAATTCGAAATCGGAATTGATGGAGATTGTTTCCTATTTAAACTCAAATTCCGCCGTATCGATTTCAATCACTGGCCATACGGACAATGTTGGTGAAATATCCTATAATCTTGAACTTTCAAAAAAAAGAGCGGCTGCCGTGGCCAAATTTCTTTTGGAACAAGGTGTTGAAGCTAATAGGATTGCCCATGACGGTTATGGCAGTTCCGGACCATTGAAAACAAATAAAACAATCGATGGCCGACATGAAAATAGACGGGTAGAGTTTATTTTGACCAATAACGATTAGTAATCTGAATATTCGGTTGGGTAGAGAAGCCAAATATCGGCCTTGTTCACATTGTTCTTGTATTTCTCTTCACTTATGAGCTCCTGCCACTTTTCAGAAGCTCCAAATGCTTTCCAAAGGGCATCCCTTTTTTCCATGTTTTCATAGGTGGTCATATACATAAGATTGGGCATTCTGTCTCCCGACAATACTTCGCCATAAAAAACGGCATTAGCATTTAGACTCTCGAATAACTCAACCTCTTCGCCTTCATTGAACATGGAAACCTTATTTACGTAAAATGCTTCTGTTGGGGACTCATAACTTCTTAATTCATATACCCTATCCTCCCTTGCAGATGATAAAGGACTTGGTTTCATTTTTGGCATTTTGGTGAATGAACGCATTAATGTGGAACTTATTCGCTCGTATGGAGGGTTGTTGTGTTTTGCGGTAATATATTCTTCTCCAGCGGATAAATGGGATTTATCCACGGCCAAGGAAGCTTCCATTTTTTCAAATTTGTCCAAAGAAGAAAACGGAATAAGTACAAAAATTTTGTCGGCCATAACAAACTTTCCAGGCTGAATTTTAAAAACCCCGATGTTGTTTATTCCCATTCTCTTAAGCGCCGGTAAGAAGGCATTCTTTAAGTAGTTGTCCACGATTTTTTCTTGTGCTTCGTTTTTTATAGTATACGTTTTAAGTTCGTAAAACTCCCTTTTGGATTCTTGGGCCATGCCTTTTCCAATGGTAATAAACAATAGTATAATAGAAATTGCTAGAGATGAGATTTTATTTTTCATGAGTATGGTCTCGGTTCGTTAATTTATTGGGGTAAGGTACTAATTCTATAATTTCTATTTAGTTCCCATGCTGGTTGAGGTAAAATTTTTATAATTTCAGAATTATAATGTCAAACATGTCCAATAACAAAAGGTTCCTTTTCACAGTTTTTATAATATTCCATGTCAGTATTTTTTCCCAAAAAGTAACGCTGAGTATTACCGATAATTCTGCAGTATTTATGGAAGGTAGGGATAGTGTTATGCGATATCAGATAGAGCCAAAGTCATGGGACGGGAAGTATAAGAGAGCGAATTACATACATCCGCTTTTTTCTTTGGACGGTATTCCCATTACAGAGGATTTCCCGTTAGATCATTTGCATCATAGGGGAATTTTTTGGGCTTGGCATCAATTGTATATCAATGGTAGAAGAATAGGTGATGGTTGGGAAATTAAGGATTTTGAATGGAATGTAATAGGTGCAAGGGAAGAACAGGAAAGAAATGGAGAAGTAACCTTAAAATCTCAAGTTCTCTGGGAATCGGTTTTGAATGTCGACAAAAATGGCACCCGTATTCCGCTTGTGAATGAAACCAATTGGATAACGGTCTATCCCGAATGGCAAATTTTAGGGTGGTGGACATTAAGATTCAGCTTCAAGGTTTATTTGAAGGCATGACAATAGGGGGTTCTGAGGATGAAAAGGGATATGGTGGATTTTCGGCTAGGTTACAATTATCTGATATTGTGGTGTTTAAGGATTCCAAAGGAAATGTTGCTCCGGAAAATACTCCGATTCCTGGTAATGATTGGATAAACATCATAAGTAAAACGGGTGAAAGGAATAAACCATATGGTTTGGCAATAATTCCATCAAGTGACAATCCTGGTTATCCAAATACTTGGATTCTTCGTTCAAAGGCGAGTATGCAAAATGCAGTTTATCCTTTTCCGGGTGCTGTACCCGCTACTTTGTCAAATAAAACTCCACTAGTACTAAAATATCGTTTGGTCGTTCATGATGGTCTTATAGACAAGGCCGCCTTAGTGGAACTACAACAAAATTACTTCAACAAATCTGACTAGTATTCAAGTTAAAATTGAACCAATTCTCATTTAGGAAATAAAACCCTGTAACTTTACTGAAAACTATTCGGATGGATTTAAACTTGGCCGTACTTATTGATGGTGACAATATACCTGCAGGGTACGTAAAGGAAATGATGGAGGAAATCGCCAAATATGGCAACCCGACAATTAAAAGGATTTATGGGGATTGGACCAATCCTAGATTAGGGAAGTGGAAAAATGTCCTCTTGGAAAACGCCATTACACCGGTACAACAGTATGGTTATACACAGGGAAAGAATGCCACGGATTCTGCAATGATCATAGATGCCATGGATATTTTGTATTACGGGAAAGTGAGCGGTTTCTGCTTGGTAAGCAGTGATAGCGATTTTACAAGATTGGCTACAAGGCTTCGGGAAGCCGGGATGCAGGTTTTTGGAATTGGTGAACGAAAAACGCCCAACCCTTTTATTGTGGCCTGTGATAGGTTTATCTATTTGGAAATTTTACAAAGCCAATCTGAGGATACTGCTTCGGTCAAAAACAATTCAAAAACGGAAAAGAGCGGTATCGATAAAATCACTCCCAAGGATTTGAGGTTTATAGCAACTACCATAGATGATGTTGCGGACGATGATGGCTGGGCTTTTTTAGGGGACGTGGGGAGTTTGTTGCAAAAAAAGCAGCCAAATTTTGATTCTAGGAATTATGGTTTTCAAAAGTTGACCCCATTGATAAACTCCATTCCACATTTTGAAATTGAGCGTCGTGAAGATTCCAAGGGAAGAAACAAATTAATATATGTTCGAATCAAGGAAAAGAAGCATAAAAATTCCAAATAAAGGAGTGTAAAATCCTATTGTATAGGTCAAAAGATATTTCTTATTCCGTTCTATTGGCGATTCATCTTCATTTAAAGGTAAACAAATAAAAAACCCCGGTTATTCCGGGGTTCATATATTTAAAGATAAATGTAGTTTAAAAAGTAATGGGGACAGCTACTCTTGTTTTGTCCCACCCCATAATCATATGGGCCCCATCCTCAACTTCTTTAAAAGCTATTGAAAACTCTTCCAAGCTAGAAGAATCAGATCCATTGGGTACGGTTACTCTTGCTACATCGGCACTTTCATCATAAAAATACGACCCCCATTGGTTCAAGTTTTTATTTAGAATAACGGTCCATTCCTCTTCTCCAGGTATAGTGAACAAAGAATAGCTGCCGGCTTTAATATCTTTTCCGCCAAAATTTACGTCCTTGTAAAAGGTTACCTCAGTGGCTTCATTAGCACCAGTTCTCCGGACTTCTCCAGTGGGAGCCAGTTCTGCCAAAGAGCGATTCTTAAGTTGGGGCCTGCCATAGATAATTCTGACCATTTTTTCAGAAACTTTATAGTCCGTTGGAAAAGAGGCCATGTCCATTGGACTTTTGTCCAATCCAGGAGAATTTTTGGGCTTTTACTTCATTGCAGAAAGCAACTGCAATGAACAGCAAGGAGATTGAAAGTAATTTCTTCATAATTAAGTTAAATTTTTAGTATTTCAAAGCTAAGTACTTCATTGAGCTTATTCTTATAAAAAGTCGTTAAATTTTAACATACTTACAGAATGGTTCTTATATTTTCATTTTAAAATGATATGATTTATATTTTATATAAATAGATGTTTTATAGTATAAATATGTAATCATATAATACGAATGTGTTTTATATTATAAACTATAAACTCATTTTTGTATCGAAATTATTATAAAAATAATAGTATGTGTGGAATTGTTTGTGCATTTGATGTTAAGGAAAGTACGGATGTACTAAGACCTCAATTGCTTGAAATGTCTAAAAAAGTTAGGCATAGAGGCCCGGACTGGAGTGGTATTTATGCGGATGAGAAGGCCATTTTGGCCCACGAGCGTTTGGCAATTGTGGATCCAGCTTCGGAAAACAACCTCTTTTAAGTGAAGATGGAAAGTTGATATTGGCCGCAAACGGCGAAATTTATAACCACAGGGAATTGCGTAAGCAATTCGAGGGCAAATATAATTTTAAGACCGAATCAGATTGTGAGGTCATTCGCGCCCTTTATCAAGAGAAAGCGACCTCATTTCATTGATGAAATGAACGGAATTTTTGGTTTTGCCATCTATGATTCTGAAAAGGATGAATATTTTGTGGCACGTGACCACATGGGGATAATACCTTTATACATGGGGTGGGACCAGAATGGAACCTTTTATGTGGCCTCTGAACTCAAGGCATTGGAAGGTACATGTACCAAGATTGAATTATTTCCTCCGGGCCATTATTTGCATAGTGCTGATGGTGAGTTGAAAAGATGGTACAAACGAGATTGGATGGAGTATGAGGCCGTTAAGGAAAATCAAACCAGCATTCAAGCTATTAAAGAAGCATTGGAAGCAGCCGTACATCGTCAGTTGATGTCCGATGTACCCTATGGAGTATTGCTATCTCGGGGATTGGATTCCTCGGTTACATCGGCCATTGCGAAAAAGTATGCTCAAAAGAGAATAGAGTCGGGTGACACCGTTGACGCTTGGTGGCCACAGCTACATTCGTTTTCCGTAGGTCCGGAAGGCTCTCCGGATTTAGCTGCAGCTCAAAAGGTAGCGGACCATATCGGAACCGTGCATCATGAAATCAAGTTTACGATTCAGGAAGGTCTCGGATGCCATTAGGGATGTAATATATAACCTGGAAACCTATGATATAACTACGATTCGCGCCTCTACGCCTATGTATCTAATGGCACGTGTCATCAAGTCCATGGGAATAAAGATGGTTCTTTACGGGGAAGGAGCCGATGAGCTTTTCGGTGGATATTTATATTTCCACAAGGCGCCAAGTCCAAAGGATTTTCATGAAGAGACTGTTCGTAAGTTGGAAAAACTTCATATGTACGATTGTCTTAGGGCAAATAAATCTTTGGCCGCTTGGGGAATCGAGGGCCGGGTACCATTTTTGGACAAGGAGTTTATGGACGTGGCCATGCGAATCAATCCAAAAGATAAAATGATCAACGGGGAGCGCATGGAAAAATGGGTGGTTCGTAAAGCTTTTGAGGACATGCTGCCTGAAAGTGTGGCTTGGAGGCAAAAAGAACAATTTTCAGATGGTGTAGGTTATAGTTGGATCGATACCCTAAAGGAATTAGTGGCGACGGAGGTAACCGACGATCAATTGGCAAATGCTAGATTTAGGTTCCCTATTCAAACACCTACCACCAAAGAAGAATTTTATTATAGATCCATATTTGAGGAGCATTTTCCTTCGGATGCCGCTGCATTGTGCGTACCCCAGGAACCTTCTGTTGCGTGTAGTACCAAGATAGCGTTGGAATGGGACGAGGCGTTTAAAAACATGAACGACCCTTCGGGCGTGCTGTGGCCAAAGTACATGCGGATGCTTATGTGAAGTAAGTATATGGCAAGGTAATTCTGTTTACCTGTTTCAGAAGAACAGGGCAGTTTTTATTTTTTAATTAGTCCTTGAGAGGTGCCACATGTTGGCACCTCTTTTGTTATACACATACCAATTGCCAAACCCAATTAAGTCAATAGTACAACTAAGGTGGACGTCATTTGTTAAGTCGGTAATTTTCCACAATTTTTGTTGATAACTTGATTGTGCCCAATATGGAGAAAGAGCTTATTTCATGGGGTATTCCGTATATTTGTAAGATTGCAATTTTTGAAGTAAAAACAACTTTTAACTTATGAGCGAAGAAGCAAATAAAAAGCAATATTCAGCGGATAGTATACAGGCGTTAGAGGGAATGGAGCACGTAAGGATGCGTCCATCCATGTACATTGGTGACGTAGGTGTCCGAGGATTGCATCACTTGGTTTATGAGGTGGTGGACAACTCCATAGATGAGGCCATGGGTGGTTATTGCGATACTATCAGTGTGACCATAAACGAGGATAATTCCATCACAACCAAGGATAATGGTAGGGGTATACCGGTTGATTTACATAAAAAGGAAGGTGTATCCGCCCTTGAGGTTGTAATGACCAAAATAGGTGCAGGTGGTAAGTTTGATAAGGATTCCTATAAAGTTTCCGGTGGTTTGCACGGTGTGGGTGTTTCTTGTGTCAATGCGCTGTCCAATCATTTGAAGGCAACAGTCCATAGGGATGGAAAAATATGGGAGCAGGAATATGAAAGGGGAAAGGCCCTTTACCCTGTTAAAAGTGTTGGTGAAACTGACTACAGAGGTACTATAGTGACCTTTAAACCGGATGATACCATTTTCACTCAGACCATCGAATATAGCTATGAAACGCTTTCCAATAGAATGCGTGAACTTTCTTTCCTTAACAAAGGCGTGACCATTACCATTACGGATAGAAGGCGCAAGGATGACAAAGGAGAGTTTGTTTCTGAAACGTTTTTCTCCAATGAGGGTCTTAAGGAATTTGTTAAATTTTTGGACGGTAACCGGGAGCCCCTGATACAGAATGTGATTTCCATGGAAGGGGAAAAAAATGATATTCCCGTGGAAGTTGCCATGATTTACAATACTAGTTATACAGAGAATCTTCATTCTTATGTGAATAATATAAATACACATGAAGGAGGTACGCACTTATCTCGGTTTTAGGAGAGGTTTGACCACTACATTGAAGAAGTATGCGGATTCGTCGGGAATGCTGGACAAGCTAAAGTTTGAGATTCAAGGGGATGATTTTAGGGAAGGCCTAACGGCAATCGTTTCCGTTAAAGTGGCAGAACCTCAGTTTGAGGGCCGAGACAAAAACAAAATTAGGGAACCGAGAAGTTTCCTCGGCCGTTAGTCAGGCTGTTTCTGAAATGTTGACGGACTATTTAGAAGAACATCCCGACGATGCCAAGGTAATCGTACAAAAAGTAATCCTAGCCGCTCAGGCCGGACATGCAGCAACCAAGGCTAGGGAGATGGTGCAGCGAAAGACCGTAATGAGCGTTGGCGGATTGCCAGGGAAGTTATCCGATTGTTCTGAGCAGGATCCTACACAATGTGAAGTGTTCCTCGTTGAGGGGGATTCCGCAGGTGGAACGGCCAAGCAAGGTCGTGATAGGAATTTCCAGGCCATTCTTCCATTGAGGGGTAAGATTCTGAATGTTGAAAAGGCTATGCAGCATAAGGTTTTTGAGAATGAGGAAATCAAAAATATTTATACGGCTCTTGGAGTAACCATTGGAACTGAAGAAGACAGCAAGGCTTTGAACTTGGAAAAACTTCGTTATCATAAAGTGGTTATCATGTGTGATGCGGATGTGGATGGTAGCCACATTGAAACCTTGATTCTTACCTTCTTCTTTAGGTATATGCGGGAGCTGATTGAAGGTGGTCACGTTTATATTGCGACGCCGCCATTGTATTTGGTAAAAAAAGGTCAAAAGAAGCAATATGCCTGGATCGATAAAGAACGTGATGAAATAGCCGCAAGTTATAGTGGAGGTGTTAGTATACAGCGATATAAAGGTCTTGGAGAGATGAATGCCGAGCAACTTTGGGATACTACTATGAATCCTGAGTTTAGGACCTTACGTCAAATTACTATTGAAAATGCCACGGAGACCGATAGAATCTTCTCTATGTTAATGGGTGATGAGGTTCCCCCAAGACGGGAATTCATTGAGAAAAATGCTGTTTATGCGAACATTGACACATAGAAAAGACCTATTACACAACAAAAACCTGCGCCAAAAACGCAGGTTTTTTAGTTTTAGGAAAAATTAAAAAAATGAAGAATTTACTTACATGTTTTTTGTTATGTAGTTTTAGTGCCGTTGTAGCACAGGATTTTAATGATATTTTCGCCGCCGGTGTGGAGGATGCGGAACAATTTACAACGGATTATCTAGAGCCCCTTTCAGAAAGTGCCATTTATAATTTTTCCACTGGATGGTATAATACGGCAGATGCCAAGCCTCTAGGGGGCTTCGAAATTTCAATCGTTGGAAATATTACAGGTTTTAAAAATAAATCTGACAAAAAGGTTTTTGTTCTAGATCCCAACGATTATCAAAATCTGGATTTTGTAAATAACCCAGGAGTCGCTAGGGAAGTTTCCACCGCCCTTGGTGATATAAGTGGTGTTGAGGTTTATGTGGAAGGCCAAGTTGCCGGTACCACCGTCCGACAAACCTTTGAACTACCATCTGGACTTTCCGGTGAAGGAGTTGACTTTGTACCCTCTCGGATATTTACAGGGTAGTGTCGGACTCATAAAGGGAACCGAAATAAAAGCACGTTTTTTACCTAAAATGGAATTTGAGGGGGCTTCTGTCGGTTTAATAGGTTTTGGATTGCAGCATGATTTCACAAAACTTCTACCAGCGGATAAGATTTTACCTGTGGCCATTTCCGCAGTCATCGGCTATACAAAGGTTAACGGTGATTATGACCTTGAAGACTTCAATTTGGTACAAGGTAACGACCAAAGAATCGAGGCAAATATCAGTACTTGGGCATTTAACGCTGTGGTTTCTACAAAGCTTCCAATAATCAATTTTTATGGAGGTCTCGGGTTATGTAACAGGTAAATCCGTTACGGATGTTTTGGGGATCTATGAGGTAAGTGCTGATCCTTTTGCTTCGGAATCCTATGAAGATCCTTTTTCCATCACTAAAAAGGTGAACGGAGTTACCGGAAATGTCGGCGCTAAGCTCAAGTTGGGTTTCTTTAGATTGAATGCAGATTATACTTTAGGGGAGTTCAATACATTGACATTTGGTGTTAATTTTGGGTTTAGATAATATTTAATTGCATTACGATATAAAAAGCCCGGCAACTTGCCGGGCTTTCTAATTTCATGAAGAGCCTGCCCAGATTGCTCCGAACAGGCTCTTTCCCATGGCCCTGTGAAAACTTTCTATTCCCTAATGGCTACGTATTCGCCATCTATCTTTTCCAAAATTGAGCCTTTGTCGGTTCTGCTAATTTTTAACCTGTCAATGGGCACATTTTCCGGACCTCTATACTCTATGGTATATATGTCCCCTTCCTTGGATCACTTAAAATCTGTTTGTAGGGTAATGTCATTTCCGTTGATTTCGTGATATCTACCTAAGTAAACATCATTGAAAATCCATTCTTTACGGAGGGTGCTTTTGGAAGAGTTACTGATGATTTCAGTTCCGGACTGAAACCAAATGCCAATAATAGGATCGTTGTTCTGCTCAATCCGAGAACAATTCGCAGAAAAGATAATGGCGCAAATGGCCATTAGCGAGAGGAACTTTTTCATTAGTAAGTAGGTTTTGTTTGGATTTGGGATCCATAGGTATTAACGGGGCTTCTTTTGTGTTATTACTAAAAATCGATGTACGGTAGCTTTTTTGTAATTTCTTCGTTGAAAAGTATCTTTTTTTAACGAAAGCTGTAGTTCGTCGATATTTTCTATGTCGAATGCATTGATGTTATTACCTGTTTCATTCCTGAAAAATTGTTAAGAATTGAGTATTTTTGGCAAGCAAAAAATGTAAAATAGAACCTTAGGTTTTATAATAAATAAATTAATTCATAAAAATATAATAACATGAAAGTTACAGTAGTTGGAGCTGGAGCGGTTGGAGCCAGTTGTGCGGAGTATATCGCTATTAAGGATTTTGCATCAGAAGTGGTCATCTTGGATATTAAAGAGGGGTATGCAGAAGGTAAGGCAATGGATTTAATGCAGACTGCATCCTTAAATGGCTTCGATACCAAAATCACGGGAAGCACAAATGATTATTCGAAAACAGCCAACAGCGATATTGCCGTAATTACTTCGGAATTCCTAGAAAACCAGGGATGACCCGTGAAGAATTGATAGGAATCAATGCCGGTATCGTAAAGACTGTTTCGAGCAATCTTATCCAGCATTCACCTAATGTAATTATTATAGTGGTAAGTAATCCAATGGACACGATGACCTATTTGGTACACAAAACGACCGACCTACCAAAGAACAGAATTATTGGAATGGGAGGAGCATTGGATAGTGCCCGTTTCAAGTATAGATTAGCAGAGGCTATGGACGCCCCAATTTCTGATGTTGACGGAATGGTCATTGGTGGTCATAGTGATACAGGAATGGTTCCTTTGACATCACATGCCACAAGAAACAGTATTAAAGTGTCGGAATTTTTATCCGATGATAGGTTACAACAAGTAGCTGAGGATACGAAGGTAGGTGGAGCTACTTTAACTAAATTGTTGGGTACCAGTGCATGGTACGCTCCTGGTGCAGCCGTTTCTGCTTTGGTACAGGCCATTGCCTGTGACCAAAAGAAAATGTTCCCATGCTCTACATTCTTGGAGGGTGAATATGGTCTAAATGACATCTGTATAGGAGTGCCAGTTATTTTAGGTAAGAATGGTATCGAGCAAATAGTGGATATTCCATTGAGCGATGCCGAGAAAGCCAAAATGAAGGAAAGTGCCGAGGGTGTTTCCAAAACCAATGGCTTGTTGGAGTTATAGTTTTTTAAGTCTTAAACAAATATGAAAACCTTTGGAGATTAAATCCAAAGGTTTTCTTTTTTAAGGAATGTGGTCTCCTAAGTATACGTATTCTCAATAATTTACTTTCAACAATAATCTTTCTTTTTATATTTGCGCCATGAATGCAAAATGGTGCGTTAGTACTTTAATTATTATCCTAGTCCTATTAGGGCTTAGCCAACCGCATAAAAAAGCCTCCAATCAGCAGATTTCACTAGAGTTTACAGATGTGGAAATAGCTTCGGAAAGTGCGCGTGAAGAGGCTTTATCCACCATTACCAAAAGGTTGTTGTTCCTTGGTGTTGAGGTGGTCGAGATAATTGATAATGACGGTAACCATCTAAATATCCGATATTATAGTGATATTGATGCGAAGGATGTAAAGGAATTTCTTTCTAATGACAATCCCTTGACATTTGAATATGATGATGAGGTTCCGTCTGATTTTCCAAAAGAAAAGTTTCCTGAAAATTATAGCTTAGTTGTAACTGATTTACATCAACAGGCCAATAATGGTTTGAATATTACAGGAAATCTGATTCCAACCCAAAAAGAGTATCAAATTGGATTTTCTAGTCCGGTAATATTACGTTATGATTATCCACTGGTTTTAAGACCAAATGATAATGAAAAAATTGCCCTTAGGATTTATAAAAATATTGCAATTGCAATAGACAATACTTCACAGAGCATCCCGTAAGTCAGGGCAGGACCTTACTTGGTATAGGAAAGGCATATTTCCAAATGAAAATATTATTCTAAAGGCATCATTACTTTTTCATAAGGTAATCTGTCTTGTTTCTAAATCACGTTTAATCATAATCGACATAATTTAAATTAACTGTTAAAATGCAAAATAAAGGACTTATAAAGCTTTTTGCTTTATTATTTGGGTTGGTTAGTATCTATCAACTATCCTACACGTTTATCACCAATAAGGTGGAGAAGGAGGCAGAGGTATTTGCCGCGAGTCGTATTTCTGAGGCGGAAGACGACTATATTTCCAAGAGGGAAGTCTTGGAAGCCAGTTATTTGGACTCTATTGGGAACAATACCATTTTAGGATATACCAACTACGACGAGGCCAAAAAGAAAGAGCTTAACAAAGGACTTGACCTTAAAGGGGGAATCAACGTTACGCTTCAGATTTCCGTGAAGGACATATTGAAAGGGTTGGCGAACAATACCAAGAACCCTGTTTTTAATAAGGCTTTGGCCGATGCAGACGCTGCATCAAAAAATAGTGATGATACCTATTTGAACTTGTTTTTTGAGGCTTTTGACGAAATCAAAGGAGAGACCAAATTGGCGAATCCTTCTATTTTTGCGAACAAAGGTCTAAGTGATGAAATCAACTTTCAAATGTCAGACGATGAGGTAAAACCCATTATCAGAAGAAAAATAGACGAATCTGTAGTTTCTGCATTCGAGGTATTGCGTGAGCGTATCGATGGCTTTGGTGTTACACAGCCAAACATTCAACGAGAAGGAAATTCAGGTAGGATTTTAGTGGAATTGCCAGGTGCTAGGGATATCAACCGTGCTCAGGATTTGTTATCCAGTACTGCACAATTGGAGTTTTGGGAAACCTATAAACAAAGCAACACTTCATTTAGTACTTTTCTGATTCAGGCGAATGAGAAATTAAAGGAAATTGTGGACGTGGACAAACCGGAACCGGTAAAGGAAGAGTCGGAATTGGATTCTTTATTATCCGATGTTGCAGCAGATTCTTTGGATTTGGCCACTCAAGTAAATCCGCTTTATGAGTTATTGATTCCTGCAAACCCTGGAACCCATGCCATGTTCAGGGCGGCAATTAAAGATACGGCTACCATTGGTTCCTACTTTAGAATGCCGAGAAATTAGAAGGTTGTTGCCATCTGATATTCAATTCGTGAAATTCGTTTGGGAAAGACCTTCAACGGAAGATACGGAAGTAATCGATTTGTATGCCCTAAAGTCGAATCGAGAAGGAACTCCAAGAATTAGCGGTGACGTGGTAAGCGATGCCCGTGCTGATTTTGACCAATTCAGCAAGCCTGCAGTTTCCATGACCATGAACACCAAGGGAGCCAAGGAATGGGAACAATTGACCGGTGACGCCTATAACAATCAAACCGGGATTGCCATTGTTTTGGATAATAAAGTGTATACCGCTCCTGGTGTTTCCAGTGATTCAATTTCAGGTGGTCGTTCTGAAATCACGGGTAACTTTACTGTAAACGAAACTAAGGATATCGCCAATGTATTAAGGGCTGGTAAATTACCGGCATCCGCTGAAATTATTCAATCTGAAATTGTTGGTCCATCATTGGGTCAGGAAGCGATTGATAGTGGTTTTATGTCTTTCTTGATCGCCATGGCAATCGTATTACTTTGGATGATTGCCTACTATGGAAAAGCAGGTGCTTTTGCCGATGTAGCGTTGTTGTTAAACATACTATTGATTTTTGGTGTTCTTACTAGTTTGAATGCGGTATTGACGTTGCCCGGTATCGCTGGTATCGTGTTGACGATAGGTATGTCCGTGGATGCCAACGTGCTTATTTTTGAAAGGATAAAAGAGGAATTGGCAAAAGGCAAAGGAAAGGGTCTTGCTGTTTCCGACGGTTTTGGAAACGCTTTATCCTCAATTTTGGATGCCAATATTACCACAGGTCTTACGGCAATCATCTTATTTGTATTTGGTTCGGGTCCAATTAAAGGATTTGCCACTACCTTATTGATTGGTATTCTTACTTCATTGTTTACAGCCATTTTCATTACCCGCTTGTTGATCGATTGGTACATAAGCGGAAAGAACAGAAGTTTGGACTTTTCGACTAGTTTTACAAAAGGCTTGTTCCAGAACCTTTCCATCGATTTCTTGGTAAAAAGAAAGATTTCGTATGTGTTGTCAGGTATTTTGGTATTGGTAGGATTAGCTTCCTTGTTCTTTGGTCCCGGATTGCAGCAAGGTGTGGATTTCGTGGGAGGACGTTCCTATACGGTACGATTTGAGCAACCTGTTAATCCTTCTGAAATTGCATCAGAACTGAATGATGTTTTTGGTAGTGGAACCAATGTGAAGACGTATGGTGAAGCCAATCAAATTAAAATCACGACTCCTTACAAAGTAGACGTTGAAGGGATTGAGGTGGATACGGAGATTCAGGATAAGTTGTATACCTCTTTACAAAAGTATCTACCGGATGGTACTTCCAAGGAGTCCTTTGCCATTGGTAGTGAAGGAAAGTCCATAGGTATTTTACAATCTGTAAAAGTAGGTCCTACCATTGCGGATGACATTAAGAACAATGCCTTCTTGGCAATTTTGGGATCGCTAGCCGTTGTTTTCCTATATATCTTAATACGCTTCCGTAGATGGCAATTCTCGCTTGGAGCGGTTGTTGCCGTATTCCATGATGTATTGATTGTACTGGGAGTATTCTCAATTTTCGGTAAGATAATGCCTTTTAACATGGAAATCGACCAGGCATTCATTGCGGCCATTCTTACGGTAATTGGGTATTCTTTGAACGATACCGTGGTAGTGTTTGACCGAATTCGTGAAATCATCTCGGAGAGAGGCTGGAAAGGTGGTGAGAATATCAATTCAGCTATCAACAGCACCCTTGGAAGAACATTGAATACTTCACTAACAACATTAGTGGTGTTATTGGCCATCTTTATTTTTGGAGGTGAATCTCTGAGAGGATTTATGTTTGCAATGATTGTGGGTGTGGTAGTTGGTACCTATTCCTCGGTTTTTATTGCAACTCCAGTGATGTTCGATGCATTGAGCAAGAAAATTACAAAGAGTCTGAAATAAGACTTAGAATTAATTAACTCTAGAAAAGCCGCTATACATATAGTGGCTTTTACTTTTTTAAGAAACGTGAATATTACCGATGGAGCCTTTTTTGGATGGTTTTAGTTCAAGAATTTTTCTTGGGTTCAAACCCGGCTCTTTTCTGTGGCTCACAAATACGATGGCGGTATGTGTTTCTTCCGCTATTTTATTGACCAAATTTACAAGCATCTTGGCGGAGGTATCGTCCATGCCACTGGTAGGTTCGTCCAGTATTAATAATGGCGGATGTTTTACCATAGCTCGTACGGTCATTACCAAACGTTGATCTCCTAAGGACAGCTCATTGAATTGTACGTCTCTTTTGATCCACAAATGAATAAGTATCAACCAATCCTTAATAATTCTCTTTTGGGATTCGGTTGGTTTCACATAAAGCCCAATGGAATCCAATAACCCGGAAATGAGCATATTTTCGACAGAATGCCTACCGCGGAACTTATCGGTCATGGCGGGGGAGAAGTACCCTATTTTTTGTTTGATGTCCCAAACACTTTCGCGAGAACCTTTCTTATTTCCAAAAAGATAAATTTCTTGACCATAGGCTTTTGGGTTATCCCCGGTTATCATGGAAAGTATGGTCGTCTTCCCAGTTCCGTTATTTCCGATTAGCTGCCAAAACTCTCCTTGTGTAACTTCCCAATGAATATCATTTAGTATATGTTTTTCTCCATAAGAGATGGTAACGTTCTTAAATAAAATCAATTGATCCTGCTCAAATTCTATGGGTTCAATGGGTGGAGGAATTTTACCCTGTAGTTGTGAAAATTTTTCTACAGTATTGAAAGCCTCTTTATTAACTGGATATAACTCGGAGTCTCGTGCTTCGGCAAAATTATGTATGATAGGTAACATATCCGATTTTCTACTTGCCAATTGTATAAGCAAGGTTTTATCCGCCTGTGTCAACAGGAGCTGCTTTAAAACCTTTTGAAACGAAATATCTAGATTGTCAAAAGGATTGTCCAAAATAATATAGTCCGGCTGTTGATCGAGGATATAAAACAACAACGCCTTTTTCTGCTCCCCGCTGGACATGGTCTTTAAGGCCTGGCCTTCATTGGATAAATACTTGGTACCATGTTTTTCTTCTTCTTCCATGAACATCTTCAAAGCTAGTTGGGAAAACAGCCTACCGTTCTTACCACTTAAGTTTAGGACATTGGGATAGGCATTCCCCTCAAGCTTTCGAACAAGCTCTTTTTTATTGGTTTTGTTATCTGTGAAAATTCCCCAATGTTTCATGCTATCGGTCTATTCTAAAGATAAATACAGGGTTGTTCTTATACTCCGTTCTTTTTTCTATGTGCATGCCATTTTTATGGCCACCTTTTTAGAAGGTTCATTATCAATATGGATTATAGAAACAAGATGATCGGCCCATCCATTTTTAAAAGCTGTTTCCTTACATCTTTGGGCGGCTTCAGAAGCATAGCCTTGTCCCTGTAATTTTGGAAGTATAGAATATCCTATTTCCAGCTCTTCTTGGAGATCTACAATTTGGACTAACAAACCACACAAACCAATAAGTTCATTGGTGATTTTATCTACTAAGGCGAACATCCCTCCAAGACCTTCTTCATAGCGCTCAAAAACACGTTCAAATTGCTCAGCACAAGCTTTAAAAGGGTCCTTGGGAAGCCCCGACCAATATAGTGAAGATTTAGGTTCTTTATGGAAAGGTAGCCAATCCTCGAAATCATCCATTGTTAATTTTCTAAACAATAGCCTTTCGGTTTCCACACCTTCCATGGAATAAATCATGGGTTATATTCTTTCGAATGAGACGGTATCACCTATTTCGAGGGACCAAGAATCGGACAATCCTGCATTTAATTCCAGTACATATTTCACAGGAACTTTTGAAGAAAGACCGTCCTCCTTAAAAGGTTTAGCGTTTTTTTGAATGCTGGCAATTTTTAGATTCTCATCTATGAAGACAATATCCAAAGGGAACTCCGTGTTCTTCATGTAAAACGAATGCATGGCAACATCGGGAAAAATGAACAACATGCCTTGATTTGTTTCCATGCCTTTACGATACATTAATCCGGTTTGGGTTTCGTAATCCGTTTCGGCAATTTCAATGTCCAATGATGATATTAGAGAATCGGTTTCCTGTTTATAGATATGCAACGAGCCCTCCTTAGTAAAGGTAACAGGTGTTGTTCGAATAACTTTCTTTGTCTCTTCTTTGCATGAGGATAATCCTATGAAGAAAATGACTGTTATAACAAATAGGTATCTGTAAATTTTCATTAACCAAGCCAGTTTAATTTGTTTTGACAGGTCTGAGCATAAAATACAGGCCTAACAGAATAAATGGAATGCTCAACCATTGTCCGGTGGACAATATACCAAGGGACTCTTCAAAACCACCTTGGCTTTTCTTTACAAATTCCACAAAGAAACGTACGATTCATAATAAGATCAAAAACAAGCCGAACAAGTATCCCGGTTTGTTCTTTTTATCCGTTTTCCAATAGAGGTAATACAATAGTATAAACACAAAAATATAGCAAACCCCTTCGTAAAGCTGTGCAGGATGTCGATAAGGTATTTCTGCTAAATATTGGGAAAATTGTGGATTGTTTTCAATGGCATCATATGCGGCATTCAAACTTCTCTCTTTGGTTACGCCTAATGCTTTGGAGGGATGTAGGTCATCAGAATCCCGTATAAATTTGGTCGCAAAAATGAAGGATTTATCAACTGTTTTTCCATTGATTTCAGAATTAAAAAAATTTCCTAAACGCACACAGAATGCTCCAATTGCCACGGGAATAGTTAGTCTATCAAAAATCCATAACATGCTGAAACCCTTATGCTTTTTTGTAAATAAATAGGTGGCAACAATGATACCGATAGTCGCTCCGTGACTGGCAAGTCCTGTAAAGCCGGTAAATTCATACCCATCGATAAGGCCAAAAAGAAGACTGCCCGTGTCACTCTCCCTTACTGGCAAAAGGATTTCCAATAAATGGTTTTTATAATAGGGCCAATCGTAAAAGAAGACATGTCCCAATCTTGCCCCTAGCATGGTACCTAAAACGGTATATACAAATAGGGAGTCCAATTGCTCCACTGATTTTTTCTCATTGATAAATATCTTTTTCATAAGATACCAACCAATGGCAAATGCAATGATCCAAAGCAAGTTGTAATATTTTATTTGGATGGATTCAATATTAAAGAGTGTCTCGTTGGGATTCCAAATAATACCTAAGAAGTACATGAGAAATGTTTTTTGAAGGGCTAAGATACACAAATAGGCGCTATTACATCTTACAAAATAACCCTTGATATCGGTAATTCACACAATTTTAGGGTACAGGGTCATAGCCTTTTCCTCCCCAAGGATTGCAACTGAATATTCTTTTGATAGATAACCAACCTCCCTTAAAAAGACCATGTTTTTTTAAGGCTTCAAGGGTATATTGAGAACACGTTGGAGAATATCGACAAGTTGCTGGAGTGTAGGGGGAAATAGCAACTTGGTAAAAACGGACCAAGAGGACAAAAGGTGCTATTATTATTTTTTTGAAGGTAAGATTCAATGTTCCATTATAATGGACAAAGTTACACATTAAATCAGGTAGTAAATTAAAAAGGCCTGTAGAATACAGGCCTTCATTTAAAACAACATAACAACTAAATTACTCACCCACACGGACAGGCTCCAAGTTTTTGGCCTCTTCCGGTGAATAGAGTCTCGATTTTATGACAAAACGTATTCCCATAGGTATTTCCAAGGAAAAGCTGGCCCCTCTTCCAGGGGTTACGTCGACAGTAAGCTGGGTATGTTTCCAATATTCAAATTGGTCTTTGGAAATATAAAATTCACATCCTTCAATGGTACCCAACCAAATATCATTTTCGTCGATCATCAGTTCCCCCTTCGGAAAGCACATGGGGGAGGAGCCATCACAACAGCCCCCACTTTGGTGAAACATTAGTTCACCGTGCTTTTCCCTGAGCTCCTGAATTACTTGAGCGGCTTTTTCACTTACCAATACCCTTTTGGTTTCCATTTTATTTTTGTTAAAAGAATCCCATCGGCTTCTTATCGTAAGAGATAAGCATGTTCTTAGTTTGTCTATAATGGGATAGCATCATTTTATGGTTTTCCCTGCCAATTCCGGATTTTTTATAACCTCCAAATGGGGCATGAGCTGGATATAGGTGATAACAGTTTACCCAAACCCTACCGGCTTTGATAGCTCGCGAGATGGTGTAGGCTTGATGGGTGTCTCGAGTCCAAACCCCTGCACCTAAACCATATAAGGTGTCGTTAGCGATTTCAATGGCTTCGGCCTCGTCCTTAAAAGTAGTAACGCAAACTACGGGATCAAAGATCTCTTCCTGAAATACTCTCATCTTATTATTTCCTTTAAGTACTGTGGGTTGAATATAAAATCCACCTTCAAGTCCTTCGTTATAGGCTTGTTCACCTCCGGTCAACACTTCACAACCTTCTTCTTTACCTATTTGTATATAGTTTAGGATTTTTTCAAATTGGTCACTGGAGGCCTGTGCTCCCATCATGGTATTGGGATCTAAAGGATGGCCCATCTTTATGGCTTTGGTTCTTTCGATTACACGTTCCATAAAGGCATCGAAAATGCTTTCCTGGACAAGCATTCGTGAAGGACACGTACAAACTTCCCCTTGATTTAGGGCAAACATATTCGCACCCTCGATACACTTGTCAAAGAATTCATCGTCCGCATCCATGATATTCTCAAAGAATATATTGGGGGATTTACCACCTAACTCCAAGGTTACGGGGGTAATATTTTTTGATGCATATTGCATAATCAACTGTCCCGTTGTGGTTTCCCCGGTAAATGCCACTTTATTGATTCGGGACTCGAAGCCAACGGTTTTCCTGCTTCTGCTCCAAAACCATTCACAACATTAAGAACCCCAGCTGGTAAGATATCCTCTATTAGCTCAACAAGTATCAAAATGCCTACTGGAGTTTGTTCAGCTGGTTTTAATACTACGCAATTACCAGCTGCCAAAGCCGGTGCTAATTTCCAAACAGCCATCAGAATAGGAAAGTTCCAAGGTATTATTTGACCTACCACTCCTAAAGGCTCGGTGACGTTCAGAGCTACCGTATTACTGTCCAACTCGCTTACGGAACCCTCTTCGGCCCGAATAACGCCAGCAAAATATCTAAAATGATCAATGGCCAGCGGTAAATCTGCAGCCCTGGTTTCACGTATGGCCTTACCATTGTCCCAGGTCTCCGCTCTTGCCAAGACTTCGAGATTTTTCTCCATCACATCAGCTATTTTTAAAAGCATATTGCTACGCTCCGTTGCTGAGGAAGTGTTCCAACTTGGTGCCGCATCCCATGCCGCATCGATAGCTTTGTCAATATCCTCAGCCGTGGATCTAGGAATTTTGGTAAAGGACTTTCCATCAACTGGAGAGGTATTTTCAAAGTATTCCCCTTTTACGGGAGAAGTCCATTTTCCACCAATAAAATTCTCATATTGATTTTTGAATGTCGGTTTTTGTAGCACGTCCTGCGCTACAGTTGCTGTATTGCTCATATCCTAAATGTTTTAAAAATTAAAAATCCGTTAAATGCTTTTCGAATCTTGATTATAGATTCCATTAAAATTACATTAGACAAAATGTAATTGTCTGAAGGATTCTATGAATAACATGAACAATCCTATCATAATTTATCATTATGATTTTTTTAAGGGTTAATTTTTGTAAATTCAGTAATGATTGTTTGATAAATATTAAGGAATGTTAAAGTTGCACGATAAATTTTTGGAAGGTAGAAGATTGGAAACCATGGTTGAGAACCAAACTTCCTACACATTGAAAAATGCAGCTATGCATGTTTTTGAAACCCATGAACAAGCCGAGAAAGTTCTTTTAGAATTTAATCAGCCTGTTTTGGCCAGTATGATAGAAGGTAAAAAAGTAATGCACCTACGGGATTATGAGTCTTTTGATTTTTTACCGGGTGAATCCTTGGTGCTTCCGGCCAATGAAACCATGTGTATAGACTTTCCGGAGGCAAAGTCCAAGAATCCAACTCGTTGTCCGGCCATGGCCATTTCAGAAGAGAAAATAAAAAGCGTACTTCAGTTTATGAATGAAAGTATGACCAAGGACGATGAGAAGGAGTGGGGTTTAATGGATTATAATTTTCATTTTGTCAACGATCAAGGGATTTTTCAAATTCTACAAAGACTTTTGTTTCTATTTTCAGAAAATCATCCTTCCAAAGATTTCTTTGTAGATAACATGTTACGGGAACTCATCATAAGGATATTGCAGACCAACGAACGAAAAATCTATACCAATTCGCAGATTGCCATAAATAGCAATAACCGACTTTCCTATGTCATTAGATACATACGTGAGCATCTGCATGAGCCACTGAATGTGGATGATTTAAGCAAAAAGGCCTATATGAGTCCATCACACTTTTACAGGGTTTTTAAAAACGAATTAGGAATTTCACCAATTGAATTCATCAATAACGAGCGAATAAAATTAGCTACCGGATTATTGCAAAATCCCAAGTTGAACATTAAAGATGTTTATATGCAATGTGGATTCGAGAGCAGGTCTTACTTCAACCGGGTATTTAAGCATAGACAGCAACTGTCTCCCGGCGAATATCAGACTAAAGTCAAAAACATCAAGTATAAAGTGTAGCCCAGATTATAGACTATAGGTAGTTCCTTCCTTACCGTCTTTTAATTGAATACCCAGGTTAGATAATTGGTCCCGTATTTTATCGGAAGTTGCAAAATCCTTGTTTTCCCTTGCCTCCTTTCTAAGCTGAATCAACAACTCTACAACACCGCTTAATTTTTCAGAATCCGCATTTGAACTTTGTTTGTCCTCAAGTCCCAGTATGTCAAAAATAAAATTGTGCATTGTTTCTTGTAGCAACTCCTTGTCTTCTTGAGTAAGCGTTTCCGATCCTTCTTTAATTAGATTGATGTGCTTGACGGCGTCGAATAATCTTGCAATGAGAATAGGGGTGTTGAAGTCGTCATTCATGGCATCATAACAGCCCTGTCTCCAATCAACAATGTTAAAATCTGACTTGCTTCCCGTGGGTAATGATTTTATGGAGTTGATGGAATCCATCAATTTATTGAAACCCTTTTCTGACGCTAACAAGGCATCATTGCTTATATCCAATATGCTTGCGTAGTGGGCCTGCATCATGAAAAAACGTATCATCGAAGGGGAAAAAGGCTTGCTTAGAATATCGTTCTCGCCTGAAAAAATTTCCCCAGGAAGAATACTGTTTCCTGTGGATTTTGCCATTTTTTTTCCATTCAAGGTTAGCATATTGGCATGCATCCAATACTTTACCGGAGACTTTCCATTACTGGCTTCTGCCTGTGCGATTTCACATTCATGATGCGGAAATTTTAAATCCATTCCACCTCCATGAATATCAAAGGTTTCCCCAAGATATTTGGTGCTCATGGCGGTACATTCCAAATGCCATCCAGGAAATCCGTCCCCCCAAGGGGAAGGCCATCTCATAATATGTTCGGGTTCCGCTTTTTTCCAAAGTGCGAAATCCTGAGGGCTTTTTTTGTCGTCTTGAGCCGTAAGTTCGCGTGTATTGGCGATCATATCCTCCAATTTTCGACCGCTTAACTTTCCATATTCATTCGATTCGTTGAATTTTACAACATCAAAATAGACGGATCCATTTACCTCATAGGCATATCCTTTTTCAAGGATATCTTTAATAATTTCAATTTGTTCAATAATATGACCTGTTGCCGTTGGTTCTATACTTGGAGGAAGAAAATTGAATTTTTCCAAAATATTATGGAAGTCTACGGTATATCGTTGAACCACTTCCATAGGCTCCAATTGTTCCAACCGCGCCTTCTTTGCAATTTTATCCTCGCCATCCTCTGCATCATCTACCAAGTGTCCGGCATCTGTGATGTTACGCACATAGCGTACTATATAGCCTAAATGACGGAAATATCTAAAAATCATATCGAATGACATGAAGGTCCTGCAATTTCCAAGATGCACGTTGCTATATACCGTAGGGCCACAAACGTACATCCCAATATGCCCCTCATTTATGGGAGTGAAAGTTTCTTTTTTACCTGTAAGTGAATTATGAACTTTTATTGTTTGTTCTTGGTACAATTGCATTTTTTAAGGAAGGAATTAAAATTGCGTATCCATATTAATATATTCCGGAAACTCGTTGCGGATCGCCTCTTCCTTGAATTTGCCACCATATTCAGCGGTTACCGTACTACTTTCAATATCGCGAATGCCACGGGAGTTTACGCAAAGATGTTTGGCATCTATAACACATGCCACATCTTCTGTTCCTAAAACTTTTTGCAATTCCCTTACTATTTGGATATTAAGTCTTTCTTGTACCTGAGGTCTTTTGGCGTAATAATCTACGATGCGGTTCATTTTTGAAAGTCCAACCACTGAACCATTTGATATATAGGCAACATGAGCCCTTCCAACAATAGGCAACAAATGATGTTCACAGGTAGAGTAAAGAGTAATGTTTTTTTCAACTAACATTTCCCCATATTTATACTTGTTCTCAAAAGTGGAAGAATTTGGTTTTCTATCAGGATGCAAGCCTCCAAAAATCTCCTTCACGAACATTTTGGCAACCCTATTTGGAGTGCCTTTAAGGCTATCGTCCTCCAAATCCATTCCCAAAGTGAGCAATATTTCACGAACGCTTCCTTTGATTCTTTCAATTTTTTCGTCATCACTTAGGATGAAGGCATCCTTGCGCAACGGGGTTTCTTCCGATGAGGAAATGTGGTCATCCCCCAATTGTTCAAAATGCTCCTCCAATGTACCCTCTGTTTTCATGTAAAACGAACTTTAACAAGACGCAAAGATATACATTATATAACACTTTATGTCATTTGATAGACGTTACATAGCATAAAACGGTGTTAAGGTCAACAAACTATTTTTTTTATTTTCGGGACTTGTTTTTAGAGCCTTTGACTACCGTTTATCGATTAACTGCCTAAAAAATCCGTCAAAAAATACTAAACCTTTTATAACCTAGTTATTATATACGTTATATATTACTAGCCCCTTTGAAATATGCGAACACTTCTGTTTGTAACCTGCTCTTTGCTCTTTTTTTGTATGGATGGCAATGCGCAGAACTCCCGGACTGTAGAACAGCTATTCCTGTTTGTGCCGATGCCCCAATAATGGGATTGGCAGATGGAGGTGGCGATATAGATGATTTTGACCCCGAGGTGGTTCGGCAAACTGGTTGTTTGGAAAAAGGTAGTGTTAGTTCTGCCAATATTGAGAACAATACATCCTGGTTTGTTTTTAGGGCCGGTACCGGTGGTCAGGTAGGATTTGATATAGAAGCTCTTCCCACTGGTGGAAATTCTACCCCTACAGCAGAATGGGACTTTGCGGTTTACGATCCTTATGACCAATTAAGTGGTCAAAATTTTTGCTCGATTATTGGTGATGGAACTTCAGAACCCATTAGGTGTAATTACGAGGTGAACAATACCAATTTTACCGGTATTGGTGTTAATCCTGAAACTGGACAGGAAGGAGCTCCCTTTTTAGTGGGAAGTCAAAACACATATGATGAATGGTTGGATGTACAGCCAGGGGAAATCTATTATATTCTTATAAATAATTTCAATACTAATTTTGATGGGAATCCTGAACCTTTTATGCTAACCTTTACTGGTAATTCGGTAAATGAAAATCAAAATACCGCCTTGGATTGCACCCTTAGGGACGAGTTTTTAGGTTTGGACATAACAGCTTGTGAAGGTGATCCGGATATTGTGTTAAGTGCATTAAACTCTCCAGCTGGTTCCGATATTGCCAGTGTGGAATGGACAGTGGATTATGAAGACGATGGTATTATAGACGGTACTTTGGCTGGCTCCGATCCTTTTGGGGCAGAATTGATAGTGACCAGTCCAAACTCCGGACGTTACTTTGCTTCCATAACCACAGCCTCAGGTACTCCACCAACAGTGGCCGATGTCGGGGGGATATTAATAACATTTTATGGCATTCCCATTTTGGATAGGGTAGAGGTATTGGATACCAATTTGTCAATTGATCCAGATGCAAATAATGTGGAGATATTTGTTGATGGGGATGGGGATTACGAATATGCAATCAATAATGGCGCCTTTCAGGATGATCCTATATTCTTGGATATCCCACCAGGAATAAACACGGTAATCATCAATGATAAAAATGGTTGCGGGACTACAGAACCTGTTGAGTTTTTGGTAGTAGGCTACCCTAAGTTTTTTACGCCCAATGGAGATTCCATCAACGATGAATGGAATATAAAAGGTATAGAGACACTAACCAATCCTATTGTATTTATTTTCGATAGATACGGAAAGCTCTTAAAACAGTTGGGAGCTGTGGATGGATGGGATGGCACTTATAATGGCAGGCCAATGCCATCGACCGATTATTGGTTTCGATTTGAGTACCAAGAAGACGATGAAGGAGTGGTTGTGGCCAAAACAAGGCAATCGCATTTTACGTTAAAGAGATGAAAAAAGGACCGAGTAACTCGGTCCTTTTTATTTTATCCTTGTAGGTTGTCTTAAAAATTTAAGGTGTAACTCAAAGTGGCGTTGGTATTTGTTCTCGTTATCATAGCCGGGGTAGCCGAGACCAGTATCAAAGAGTTTTTCGTTCATGTCCTGTTCAGTTCTACTAAGCGCAAAATCCAATCTACTACCGCCAAAATTTAACCCGATACCTGTTGAGAAACCATTAAGATCATCGATGGTATTTCCATTGGCGTAAGGGCTTTGCTCAAATCTATATCCCCCTCTAAGACTTACCATGCCCAGTCTATATTCACCACCAAGTCTAAAAGTGGAAACGCCACCCAATTCATTGGTAATTTGATTGTTTATAGTTTGAAAACTACCGTCATTTTCAGGTCTCAACTCAGACTGGGAGAAATCTTGATACCCGTAATCAAAACTTAACAATCCATTTTTTCCAAAAACCAGGGCCAAACTTCCATTTAATTTTGCTGGTGTCTTAACGGTATAGGTGTCAAATAAGTTTACAATATTGAAATCTATAAAATTGATGTCGTCATCAGCCAGATCTGAATTAATTCTTTGGGAGAAATCATCCGTTAATCTATACCATGTAGGGGATTGATAACTTCCACCCAAACGTACATAATCATTTAATTTTGCAATAGCTCCCAAACTAAAGGAAAACCCATTTCCCTCGGTATGCAAAAGATTGTCAAAGGTCGTACTTTGTATTGGAGAGTCGGCGTCATAGCCATTTTCGGTAAACTCCGAATACTGATCGTAAAGAACATTATGAAAATTTAAGGAAGCTCCTATATATAGATTGTCCCTAAACTGGCTTGCAGCGTTAACCGTAAACTTGCTGTTATATCCTGTGGTGGTTTTTAAAAATTCCTGGTTCACGGACGAATATCCGGTATTGCTAATGTAATTAGTGGTAGCATCATCTTGATTTTCTGGATCTAAAATACCACCGTAATAACCTAGAAAAGCCTGTTGGTCACGAAAACCTTGAACCGCGCCAATATCAAGATAGGCATCTTCAATAAATTCATCCTCCTGAATAAGAATGGAACCAAATGGCACTCCTTGGGCAAAATTCAAAAAGTAATTATCTATTCCTTGATTGCTATTTCCGGAGATATAGATTTCGTTTTCAAAACTTTTGACCATATCATAATTAAATGCTAAGGCGAATTTTTTCCAATCGGAATTGTCATCCGTATTATTAAAGACAAATGCACCTCCTATTTGGTTTAAATCAATATCGTTTAGGTTCGTATTATTGGAAGTTCCAAAATAACGTGTATCGTTGTCCTTTATAAAGTGAGACCCGAAAGCGTCAAAAGACTATTGTTGAATACAGCGGAACCGGCAGGATTGATATTTAAGGCCGACATATCACCGCCCAGTGCGCCAAAAGCGCCTCCCATTGCTTGGAATCTTGCCGTACCCAATAGGTCTTCCTGACCATATCTAAGGACATCATTTATGTTCTGCGAACTACCAATTAGGCATAGGAATAATGTTATGAAAGTGAATATTCTTTTCATCGTTGCAATTTTTTAAATATTGAATTGATTAGTTGCTACGCCCACCGGATGACCTACCACCTCCGGATGACCTGCCGCCACCGGATGATCTACCGCCTCCCGAAGACCTTGAGGAACTACCTCCGAACTTCTGTAACTACCACCGGAACTACTTCTGCCGGAGCTATAATTACCACCGCGAACTACTTCTGCCCGAGCTATAACTTCTACCGGAACTGTAGCCCCTACTTGTTCCCATGCTTCTAGATGTTCCATAGGAAGAACTACTTCGGCCGGTACTGGACCCTCTATACGTAGATGTTCTAGGTGTTACGGCCCTACTTGTCCTTCCGGACATACCACTTCTGTTATAAGTGGATGATGACCTTGTGGTACCATTGTAGTATCCGTTTCTTCTTGTATTGCTATAATATCTAGGGGTAGACCTAGTACTTCTGCTAGTCCTGTAAGCCCTGTTTTGGTCTACGCTAACAGTTCTTCTACTTAAAGAGCTACTTCTTGTATTGGAAGAACTCCTTGCGGAAACTGCCCTAGAATCTGAAGTTCTGTACCTAGGGGAAGTGCCCCTGGTATTTACATTGGATCTACCTCTTAAAGCAGTCGTACCAGTATTGTTGGGATTATAATAACCTCTTCTTGATCTATTGTGGGAATAAGCATAATTATTTCTACCAAAATTTCTATTATAATAACCATAGCCGTAGCCATAAGGGTAACCGTAATAGCCTCCCCAGCCCCAATTACCGGCCCAGCCCCAACGATTCCATCGGTTCCATCTCCAAGGATTGTTCCAGCCCCAGCCGTAGTAACCACCCCAGCCCCAATTGTTCCAACCCCAGTTGTTCCAGCCATAGCCATAGTATCCGCCCCATCCCCAGTTGTTCCAACCCCAATTACCGGCCCATCCTGTGAAGGGATAATTATATCCCCATCCGTTACTGTATACATTGACTACTACATTTTGAGCGTTGTCTCCCCATCCACCATAACCTTGGTAGTCATTAGGGTTATCGTAATAATCTGTTAATTGGTCTTGTGGGATGCTATCGTTTAAACTGGAACTTGAATAGGAATCTACATCCGTGAAAATTTCACTATCCAATATTTGATCGTATTGATCTGCTTTCTGTCCGAAGTAGTCTGTGAAGGTATCTGACTCCTCTGAACGGGTCGTAGGATTGTATTGCCTATCAGGTCTACGTTCAACGGTTCTAGGGGCATCATCGGCATAGATTCCGTCATTGTCGTAATAAGAGGCTTGCTGGTATGAACCACAGGAAGCCACTAGTATTGCCAGTGAAGCAACCATCAGTCCGTATAAATATTTGGTGTGGGATGTGGAATATATCATCGTTCTAAAATTATATTGTTGAACATACTAAAAATAACTAGTTTTACCGGATTATTTTCTTTAATAAGCACAAGATTTGTGCCAAACTCCGAACAATGGGTAAAAATTTGACTACTAGAAGCGAGGATTATTCCAAATGGTATAATGAATTGGTTGTAAGGGCTGATTTGGCCGAAAACTCCGGTGTAAGAGGATGTATGGTCATTAAACCGTATGGATACGCCATTTGGGAAAAGATGCAAGCAGGTTTAGATAAAATGTTCAAGGATACGGGACATGAGAACGCGTATTTTCCACTTTTTATTCCCAAATCCTATTTGAGCAAGGAGGCTAGTCATGTGGAAGGTTTTGCCAAGGAATGTGCTGTTGTGACCCATTATCGGCTCAAAAATAATGAGGATGGCACGGGCATTATTGTGGATCCCGATGCAAAACTGGAAGAAGAATTGATTGTTAGGCCTACATCTGAAACCATTATCTCGGGATACTTACAGAAAATGGATCCAATCCTATAGGGATTTGCCTTTGTTGATCAACCAATGGGCCAATGTTGTCCGATGGGAAATGAGAACCCGTCTTTTTTTAAGAACCGCCGAATTTTTGTGGCAGGAAGGGCATACGGCCCATGCAACAGAAAAGGAAGCAATTGAAGAAGCGGAACAGATGATGCACATTTATGCCGAATTTGCCGAGGAGCATATGGCTGTACCTGTGGTGAAAGGGGTTAAAACACCAAGTGAACGATTTGCTGGTGCCGTAGAGACTTATTGTATAGAGGCGTTGATGCAAGATGGTAAAGCCTTACAAGCCGGGACCTCACATTTTCTAGGTCAAAATTTTGCCAAGGCGTTTGATGTAAAGTTTGCAAGCAAAGAGGGAAACAAAGAGTATGTATGGGCCACTTCTTGGGGAGTTTCTACGCGATTAATGGGAGCTTTAATTATGACGCATTCTGATGATAACGGACTGGTCCTTCCCCCTAAACTAGCACCTATTCAAGTAGTAATTGTTCCCATTTACAAAGGCCTTGATCAATTGGATGAAATTTCGGAAAAAGTAAAGCCACTTGTGGCCGAATTAAGATCCAAAGGAATATCAGTGAAATATGATGATAGGGATACTCAGAAACCAGGGTTCAAATTCAATGAGTATGAACTGAAAGGAGTGCCGATTCGCTTAGCCATCGGGCAGCGCGACTTGGCCAATGGAACCTATGAAGTGGCTAGAAGGGACACGCTGGAAAAAACAACGGTACCTGCTGATGAAGTTGTTGAAAAAATAGAGTTTTTATTGGAAGACATACAAAGTACTATTTATAATAGGGCTTTTGATTATAGAAATGAGCATATCACATCAGTGGATAGCTATGATGAATTCAAGGAAGTATTGGAGGTCAAAGGAGGGTTTGTATCTGCTCACTGGGATGGAACCGCCGAGACCGAAGAACGAATTAAGGAAGAAACCAAAGCTACCATTCGTTGCATTCCATTAGATGCTAAGGATGAGGCCGGTAGTTGTATTTTGACAGGAAAACCATCCTCAAAAAGAGTATTGTTTGCAAAGGCCTATTAAAAGATTTCAAAAAAAAATATCAGGGTGTTGTGATAGTAAAAAATAATTGTATTTTTGCATCCGCAATTACGTAAAGTAATGGCCCGTTCGTCTAGGGGTTAGGACGCCAGGTTTTCATCCTGGTAACAGGGGTTCGATTCCCCTACGGGCTACTGAATAAGGAGAACTTCGGTTCTAATTGGGTTAATGGCCCGTTCGTCTAGGGGTTAGGACGCCAGGTTTTCATCCTGGTAACAGGGGTTCGATTCCCCTACGGGCTACTAGAATAAAATGGATTTTAAAGTCCAAATAAAATATAATTAGGAAATAAGATGGCAAACCATAAGTCGGCATTAAAGAGAATTAGAAGAAACGAGGCTGTTCGTCTACGTAATAGGTATCAGCACAAGACTACACGTAATGCAATTAAAAAGTTACGTACAGAAGAAAACAAGAAGGATGCCGAGGCTCTTTTGCCAAGTGTAGTAAGTATGATAGATCGTTTGGCAAAACGTAATATTATTCATAGTAATAAAGCTGCCAACTTAAAAAGTAAATTGGCAAAACACGTAGCCGCTCTTTAAATTTTTGGTTAACAAATTTTAAAACCCTCTTGATCAAGAGGGTTTTTTTATGCTTGTTATCCAAAGGCTTTTTTTCTACAGATAAAAAAACCAATACAAAAGCTTAGATACATTAGTATGATTAGAATATGAAGGATTGTTCTTAAATCATAGGCTAGCCATATTTGATATTCCATATACCCTATTAAAAAGAGAAATGGGGCGAATAGATGAAATATAAATAATCCGATACTCACCCAAAATACTAAGTTATATGGTTGTGTGAAGGGTAAAGCACGTTCACGTTTATCTTTGAAATACAAGATAACTATGAACAAAAGAACCCAAGAAGCCAAGGCATTGGCATAATATAAAGTGGTGTGCGTTGGATTTTGGAAAAAGCAGGATATCAAATAGCTCAGCATCGCTAAAATACTTGCATTTCGTATCCATTTTTTGTGCTTCTTATCTTTTACCAAATTCCAATAGGCGTAAAAGAAAAAGGGAAAAAAGATCAAATCGTAAATATTGTAGATAATTTCATTTACCCTAGTATCCTGTAAATTTGGAAAAAATGAAAAATCTGGATAATAGCGTATAAAATATCCCAAAATTTCATTCAGCAAGGTATACGCAATTATTGCAGGTAAGTACTTGAAATGTGTATCAAAGTATTTTGGATAGGCGATTATGGATAGAACCAAGGTAATACCATAGGCAAAGACAAAATAGCTCCTTTGAACAAAGTCTATAATTTCTTGCATCCCTATTTAGAAGTCCGTTTTAGGCGGAGGTCCTCCATTCCCCCTGTTTAAAGTAAGACTTGTTTCATCTTGCATAATTGGTGAAGCAGAAAATGTTGGTATTAATGCGGCTTCTGCTTTTTGTCTTCCGTCTATTGAATTGGCGCCTTGTTGCGCGCTAATCCAATCCCTAACTAGTTTGGCCTTACCTTCGCTATCAATAAAAATTGCTCCATAGTTACCGTTCACTTCTGCCGTAGGTATCAAAAAGACCGTATTTTTATTTGGATATTTTCTGCTTGTCGCCCCATAATTGCCTAGGTAAACTCGGAGGCTATCGGCAGTAGTACCTCCTTTTTTTGCCTCTTGCTCCACGTAACCTATATATTCTTTAAGTACCTTAATGTCAAAAGAAATGAATTGGGTAGGTGAAAACGGTTTTCCATCAGGCTGGGATGCCATTTCAGTCTTTTCAATAATTGAAGCCCTTCTATTCTGATAATTTACATAAAGAGAATCTGCTTCTGATAACGATATGATTTGTTTGGGTGCCTCAAACACTTCCTCAGTTACTTCCCTTGTTGCTTTCTCTGGATCTTGTTTGCACGAAATCAATGGAATCAATAAGGCAAAAAACAACAGGGGTTTACATAAATTTTTCATAAGCATGATTTTTAGGTAGTAGTTATGGGGAAACTTCTTTAAAGATATAGTTTTATTTCAAAAAGGTCATAAAAAAGCTCCAATGGGTTGACCATTGGAGCTTTATAATAGTTGGTAGGAGTGCTTACTGGTTCATGGTCATTAAGAACTCCTCATTATTCTTGGTTTGCTTAAAACGCTGTTCTATAAACTCCATGGCCTCAACAGGGTTCATATCAGCAAGGTATTTTCGCATAATCCACATTCGTTGTAACGTATTTTCGTCCAATAAGAGATCATCACGTCTTGTGCTGGAAGAGGTGAGGTCAATAGCAGGGAAAATTCTTCTATTGGCAATCTTACGGTCTAATTGAAGTTCCATGTTACCGGTACCTTTGAATTCCTCAAAGATAACCTCGTCCATTTTAGAACCGGTTTCTGTAAGTGCGGTAGCAATGATAGAAAGGGAACCTCCGTTTTCTATATTCCTTGCGGCTCCAAAGAATCTTTTTGGCTTGTGAAGGGCATTCGCATCAACACCACCACTCAAGACTTTCCCGGAAGCAGGTTGTACAGTATTGTACGCTCTTGCCAATCTGGTAATGGAATCTAGAAGGATTACAACGTCATGCCCACATTCCACCAATCTTTTTGCTTTTTCAAGCACTATATTGGCTACCCTAACATGTTCGGAAGCTTCCTTATCAAATGTTGAGGCTACCACCTCACCACGAACATTACGTTGCATATCCGTAACTTCTTCAGGGCGCTCATCAATCAAAAGGATGATTTGGTATACTTCAGGGTGGTTTGCAGCTATGCCGTTTGCAATGTCCTTTAAAAGCATAGTTTTACCGGTCTTTGGTTGCGAAACGATCATTCCTCTCTGTCCCTTACCTATCGGTGAGAACAAATCTATAATTCTTGTGGAAATGGTACTTTGCTTTTCGGCAAGGTTGAATTTTTCCCTAGGGAATAATGGAGTAAGGTGCTCAAAGGAAACACGATCCCTAACAACTTGAGGGTCTATTCCGTTAATTTTATTGACTTTGATTAACGGAAAATATTTTTCACCCTCCTTTGGAGGCCTTACATTTCCTAGAACCGTATCACCTGGTTTTAGGCCAAATAGGCGTATTTGGGATTGTGATACATAAATATCATCCGGTGAGGATAAATAATTATAATCCGAAGACCTAAGAAAACCATAACCGTCCTGCATAATATCCAGCACACCTTCACTGGTTATAATGCTATCAAACTCGTACTCCGGCTCTTTGTAGCGGTTTTTTAAATCTTTGTCAAAATTACTTTTGTCGTGATTATTGCTGCGAGAGTTATTTTGTTTTCTGTTATTCTGATTTTTATTCGGGACGAATTTTTTTGATGGTCCCTTTTATTGTCAGTATCGTTTGACCTTGGTCTAGGTTTGGACTTCCTTTGGTCATTGTTGGTGGAGTCCGACTTTGGAGAATCGTTATTTTGGGAATCGGTTTTTTCAGATGTTTTTACGGAGGTATCCTTTTCATCTTGATTTTGGATCTTATTCCTGGAAATTCGGGTTTTTTGGCTTTTGGTTTTTCGGTTTCCGTTGGTGCCACTGAAGCAGCAGCTTTAGGGTTTGCTGCCTGTAAGTCTAAAATTTGATAGACCAAATCCAGTTTTTTTAAGGTCTTAAATTTGGGAACATTTAGTTCTTTGGCAATTTCCTGAAGTTCAGGAAGCTTTTTTGATTTTAAATCTGAAATCTCAAACATTAAGTATATAAATAAGTTATATGTATTTTAAAAGTATAAGAAGTAATCTGACTCTTAAATTAATAGGATAATGAGGGGAAAGGTTTCCCTTTGGTAAGTGTTAATTTTATTAACTTCACAATATTACAAATTATTTTCAATATTTGGTGGATAATTCTTAAAAAGACCATTATTTTTGTGCTTCCAAGGACAACAAGTAGCATGATTCAAAGAATCCGGACCGTTTATTTAATCGCTGTAACACTTTTATCCGGTGTTTTGCCGTTCTTTGTAAATCTATGGTCAGATGCTCAAGGTGAAGAGATTTATGCTAGCAATGAAATTTTGGTTTCTGTACTCTTTTATGCAAGTGGAGCATTGGCCTTGTGCACCATTTTTTTGTTTAAGAAAAGAAAGAACCAGTTTGTTATGAACCGGTTGAATATGATATTGAATCTTTTTTTACTAGGACTTTTCGTTTATCGATCCCTAAATCTATCCGGAGAGACTACCGTTTCTGAGAAGGGTATTGGGATGCTGATTCCTGTATTTTCTATCGTTTTTTTAGCCCTTGCCAATAGGGCGATTAAAAAGGATGAAGATCTTGTAAAATCTGTGGATCGTCTACGTTAAACCTAACATCTTAGTAGTATTAGTGCGAAAACCCGGGGTAGTTCCCGGGTTTTTATTTTACACAGCTAAAAGCTTCCTTTTCTAGGGCTTTACTCTTAATTGATGCTAAAGTTTCCCGATCAATACTTACTGGTCAAGCTTAATGAAGGTCACCTTTTTCCAAGTTCTATTACCTCTAAATCTTTTATTTCTTTTCCGTCTATGGTAAATCTTAGCATTGTCCTCATTTGGTGAAAACCGTGCTTGCCGCAGGCTCCGGGATTCATATGCAATACCTCTAGATTTTTGTCCCACATAACTTTGAGTATATGGGAATGCCCACAGATAAACAATTTTGGGGGATTTTTTTTGATTTCTTCCCTTGTATTAATGTTGTACTTTGGGGGGTAGCCACCAATATGGGTAATCCAAACATCCACCTCTTCACACAAGAACCTATTATTCAAAGGAAATTCTTTTTGAATTTGATGATCGTCAATATTTCCATAGACCGCCCGTAAAGGTTTTAAGGAAGAAAGGGAATCCGAAACCTTTAGGGAACCAATGTCCCCTGCATGCCAAATTTCATCTGCCATGGCGGCATATTTTAAAATGGTTTGATCCAAGTGGGAATGCGTGTCGGATAAGAGTAGGATTTTGGTCATGTAAGCAACTTCGGCTTAAATAGCCTTTTAAACTATTTTTTCGTTTTAATATCTTTGTGAATGCACAAAACTAACATATCCCTTTGAGATATTTCATTCAGTTCTCCTACTTCGGAAAGATGTACCATGGTTGGCAAAATCAACCGAATGCCATTACCATACAAGAGGTTTTGGAGGGTGTATTATCAAAGCTCTTGAGAAGTTCCATTGAAATTGTGGGTGCTGGAAGAACGGATACTGGTGTGCATGCCAAGGAAATGTTCGGTCATTTTGATTTTGAAGCCATTGATGATATTGAAAATTTAGTTTACCGAATCAATGCCTTTCTTCCCGATGATATTGCGGTGAAAGGTATTCGAAGGGCAAAAGAAAGTTCACATGCTAGGTTTGATGCGGTAGAGCGTTCCTATGAATATTGGGTCTGTCAGGAAAAAAGTCCATTTTTCAAGGATACCGCCCATTATGTGAAAGCTTCTTTGAATATCGATTTGATGAATCAAGCGGCAGATATATTGTTGGGTAGGCAGGATTTTGAATGTTTCTCCAAATCAAAAACGGACGTAAAGACCTATTTATGTGATATCCGCTTTGCCAAATGGGTACAAGAAGGGGAGAAACTGGTCTTTAAAATTAAGGCCGATCGCTTTCTACGGAATATGGTAAGGGCCATAGTGGGAACATTATTGGACGTAGGTTTGGGGAAATATCCCCCAAGCCATGTTAAGGCTATCTTAAAAAGTAAGGATCGGTCTGAAGCTGGTGTTTCTGTACCCGCAAAAGGACTATATTTGACCTCGATTAGCTATCCCTACACTGTTTTTGAGCATGAGCAATAATACTGGAAACGCTTTTGATACACGTCTTTTTAAGCGCTTGATGAGGTATACCAGGCCTTACCGCCTTACCTTTTATGGTGTTGCATTGGCGGCTGTATTGTTATCTGTCTTTGCGGTTCTTACTCCTATACTTCTAAAACAAATCATTGATGATGCCATTAAAGGGAGTGACGCCGATAAATTGTTTTATCTAACTATAGCGATGCTTGCCGTTTTATTGGGTCAGGTTATTTTCCAACTCCTTTTTAATTATTACGCCAATTGGCTGGGAGAATCTGTAATTAGGGATATACGGATTAAACTATTCCGAGAAGATGCTTAGCTTCAGGATGAAGTATTTCGACAACTCATCTTTGGGAGTGTTGGTTACAAGGGCCGTTGCGGATATGCAACGAATTGGTGAAATTTTCAGTCAGGGTTTTTTTGTTATAGTGGCCGATATGTTGAAGATGTTCGTTGCAGCAGGTGTCATGATATACATCAATTGGAAATTGGCGTTATTGGTCTTTTCCCTACTTCCTTTAATTCTATATGCCACTAGGTTGTTTCAAAAGGCCATGAAAGTGGCATTTACGGAAGTTCGTGCAGAGGTTTCCAACTTGAATTCCTTTGTACAGGAGCGTATTACAGGGATGAAAATTGTTCAATTGTTCACCAGGGAAAGTATTGAGAGTGAAAAATTTAGAGAAATCAATGAAAAGCATCAAAATGCTTGGTTGAAGACGGTTTGGTACAACTCCATCTTTTTTCCCATCGCTGAAATAGTTTCGTCCATCACTATTGGTTTGGTAGTGTGGTACGGTGGTTTGCAGAATGTCGCCAATATCACCAATGATGTGGCCGGTACGGTATTCGCTTTCATTATGCTGATAGATATGCTTTTTAGGCCCCTTAGGCAAATCGCGGATAAGTTTAATACTTTGCAGATGGGTATGGTGGCTGCGAATAGGGTATTTAATATTTTGGATACCGATAGTTCTATTGAGGACAATGGACAGATTGAAAAACCTGAGGTCAAAGGAACTATTGAATTTAAGGATGTTCGCTTTGGATACTTAGAGGGTGAGGAAGTCCTACATGGAATTTCCTTCAATGTGAAAGCGGGTGAGACCATTGCTATTGTAGGGGCCACCGGTGCCGGAAAGTCAACAATCATTAATTTACTAAATAGGTTTTACGAAATCAATTCCGGTACCATTTTGGTAGATGGTGTTGATATTAAGGATTTTAAACTATCCTCTTTAAGGTCCCATATAGCCATTGTATTACAGGATGTTTTTCTGTTTGCCGATACTATAGCCAATAACATTTCCCTAAGGAATCCTAATATATCCGTGGAGGATATTGAGGCAGCGGCTAGGGCCATTGGTGTAGACGAATTCATCTCAAGCTTACCAGGTGGATACGAATACAATGTGAAGGAGCGAGGCACTATGTTGTCCAGTGGTCAGCGTCAACTCATCGCCTTTCTAAGGGCCTATGTAAGTAAACCTAGTATTTTAGTGTTGGATGAAGCCACTTCCTCCATTGATACCTATTCGGAACGGTTGATTCAACAGGCCACTGAAAAAATAACCCAGGGTAGAACCTCTATTGTGATTGCTCACAGACTAGCCACCATTAAAAAGGCAGATAAAATCATCGTGATGGATGCTGGAAAAATAGTGGAAATGGGGATCCACAAGGAATTATTGAAAAAGGACGGGTATTATCGAAATCTCTACGAAGCACAATTCTTGGCCGAGGAAGTGGCGTAGATTCAAATCTAAGTTACTGGTCTAAAATCTTCTACCTGGACATTTCCTGTCACTAAAAGAATTATTGGGATTATTATTGAAAGGCTCATGTAAAAAATGGTAAAAAAAAACCAAAATATGAAGACTTTTGACCATAACTCGATTCCTTTTTCGTTGGAAATCCTTTTAATTACATAGGCCGAATATAAATACATAAAAAGTAATGCAATAAAGCTGAATTTCATATAGAAATTAGGAAGGAAGATTAAAAGCAAAAGGGAGGGTATAAAAATCCCTAAGGAATACTGCGCCAGGGTATACATGAATATTACTACCCTCTCGGAGAAGTTATATTTTTTGGCTTGAAAATTGAGCCACCCTGATATGGCCATCATCGGAATATAGAGTACAAAAAAAATAGCTTGGTAGTCTAGGACTACATCCCGAATTTATCCTGAAAAGGTTGGGATTGGCCGGTTCCCAAGATATCCATGTCAAATTGTCCACTATTCTTCCTCATGAAAAATACCAAAAGACCTGAAAGCGTGATGGCAATTCCCAAATAACTTATGGGATTGAGGTACTTCTTGCGTATTCCATCTATATATCCTACAATAACAACTTCGGGTTTTGAGAAAAGACGGATGAATGTCCTTAAAAAGGTATTGTCTATATTAAAATACCTTTCAATGGCATCGTACCAAAGATTTTTTACAGTAAGTCTGTTTCGTATTACTTTCGCCCCGCAGTCCGGACAATAACTGTAATCCGTTCTTAAGGTACTGTCACAATTCTTACATTGCATTATACAAGGTCTTTTTTCAAGAGTGTTATTAATTGGGCACTGGATTCGAATAAAATAAATTCTCCATTTTTTATATAGGAAATCTGCCCAGTTTCTTCACTCACAACCAAACAAAGAGCGTCGGTTTTTTCAGTTATTCCAATGGCGGCCCTATGCCTAAGGCCATATCTTAAAGGAATACTTCTTTCATTGGTAACGGGTAGAATTACACGCGTGGCCACTATATAATTATCTACGATAACTGCAGCCCCGTCGTGTAGGGGACTATTCTTGTAAAAAATGCTTTCAATAATGGGTTGGGTAACCTCAATGTTCATTCGATCCCCGGTACTTTTTATAAAATCCAGGGAGTTTCCCCTTTCAATGACCAGAATGGCCCCTGTCTTTGAAGCAGACATCTTTTCGCAGGCCTTTACAATGGCCTCTACATCTATACTCGTGGTATCGCCCTCTTGTTTTAGAAATTTAAAATGTTTTACGAAGTTCCTTTTATTGGCAAAATTGGTGAATCCTATCATCAATAGAAACTTTCGTATTTCTTGTTGGAACACAATTATTAAAGCAATAAGTCCTACCTGCATGAAGGCGCCAACAATGGTGCTGATCATTTGCATTCCCAATAGTTCGGTAAGTTTCCAAAAGGCCCAAACAATAACGATTCCAATAAAAATATTGATGGCCGCCGAACCGCGTACCAACTTGTAAACATAATATAGAAGTACGGCTACCAATACGATATCCAAGATATCCGTAATCTTAAAGTCGATAAAATTTAAAAAATCCAACTAGTGCCGTTTCTGTAAAATTAACAAAAATAGATAAACAAGTATAGGTAAAATTAAGCGGTTAATTGCTCGTGAATCCTGATACATTCTATGGCTTCGCGCACATCATGCACTCTTAAGATGGATGCTCCTTTTTGCAAAGCGATCATATTTAAAGCGGTGATCCCATTCAATGCATTTTGTGCATCCGTACCCAATAATTTGTAAATCATTGATTTGCGACTTACACCCGCCAATATAGGTTTATCAATTATCTCTAATGCATCCAGATGGTTTAATAGTTTATAGTTTTGTTCCAAAGTCTTGGAGAAACCGAAACCAGGGTCTATTATAATATCTGAGATTCCTTTTGACCTGGCAACGGACAATCTTTCGGAAAAGTAATAGATGATTTCCTGTAGCAAATCTTCATAGGCAGTATTCTGCTGCATTGTCTTTGGATTGCCCTTCATATGCATCATTACATAGGGAACTTTGTATTCGGCGATGACATCCAACATTGCGTCGTCCATTAATCCCGCGGAAATGTCATTGATAATGGTCGTACCATAATCAAGGGCCTCTTTGGCTACAAAAGCCCTAAATGTATCCACGGAAACTAATGCCTCAGGAAATTTGTTAAGCACAAGTTCGAGGACAGGTAATAGACGCTTACATTCTTCATCGGCGCTAACATCTTCAGCCCCAGGTCCGGTGCTTTGAGCGCCCATATCAATAAAAGAAGCTCCGGAGGATAACATTTTTTCGACCTGTTCCAAAATATCCCTTTCATTTTTATATTTGCCCCCGTCATAGAAAGAGTCGGGGGTAAGGTTTAAAATGCCCATCACTTTTGGATTGGTCAAATCAAGAAGTTTTCCTTTACAGTTTATCGTCATACCCTCGGTTTGGCGATTGGGACAACTTTAAGTTTGAACTCCCAATCTTGATGGTTACAAAATTTTAAGCGAAATTTACACAAATTACTACAAGCACATGCAAAAAACGGAAACGCAGTATAATGCGGTAATCAAGGTTTGTCAGGATCTTTACGAAAAAAAAATGCTTGATTATGGATGTGCTTGGAGAATACTTCGTTTACCTTCTCTCACAGACCAAATTTTCATTAAGGCCCAGCGGATAAGGGGTCTACAAGAAAATGAGGTCCGCAAAGTGGATGAAGGGGAGATACCTGAGTTTATAGGGATAATCAATTATGCTGTTATGGCTTTGATTCAACTGGAGTTAGGAGTTGCGGAACAGCCGGACCTTGAGCCTCAAAAGGCCGTATCGCTGTATAAAAAACACGTAGATAAAACCAAAAAGCTCATGCTTGACAAAAACCATGACTATGGAGAGGCATGGCGTGATATGCGGGTTAGTTCCCTTACCGATTTGATACTACAAAAATTGTTAAGGGTAAAATCAATAGAAAACAATAAAGGAAAAACTTTAGTGAGTGAAGGTATCGACGCCAACTATCAGGATATGATCAATTATGCGGTCTTTGCATTAATTCACCTAGGTTTGTCTGAAAATTAATTAGGGATTATGAAATATTTAATTGGGGTAGTACGAATATTTGTTGGGGTACTTTTTATCATCAGTGGATTTATCAAACTGAACGACCCTGTAGGTTTTTCTTTTAAACTTGAGGAATATTTTAGTCCCGGTGTACTCAACATGCCATTTTTTGAACCCCATGCCCTTATCATTTCATTAGTAGTGGTCATTTTTGAAGTGCTTTTGGGAGTGCTACTCATATTGGGTTATAAAAGAAAATTCACTCTTTGGAGTCTTTTGTTGATGATTGTATTCTTTACATTCTTAACCTTTTATTCTGCCTATTTCAATAAAGTAACAGATTGCGGTTGTTTTGGGGACGCCATTAAGTTGACGCCATGGGAATCCTTTTCCAAGGATGTAGTGCTGTTGATATTGATACTTCTTTTATTTTATGGGAAAAATTATATTACACCACTTTTTAGGCCATTTGTGACCAAAGTGCTAACGGCCATTTCCCTGGTTGCCTGTATCCTGTATGCATACTATGTTTTGAATCACTTGCCGGTAATTGATTTTAGACCGTATGAAATTGGAAAAAATATTGAGGAAGGTATGAGCATTCCTGAGGATGCACCCAAACCTATTTACGAATATGCCTGGAAATTCAAGGTAAATGGGGAAGAGCAAGTGATTGTAACCAATGGAGACTATCCTACTGTAGATGGAGAGTTTATTGGTGTGGAAACCGAGGAGATACAGAAGGGATACGAACCTCCTGTGCACGATTTTACTATTGAACAAGAGGGGGAGGATTTTGCTGGAAGCTTATTACAGGAACCTAAATTGGTGATGGTCATAGCCTATGATTTAAGAAAGGCGAATATGGAGGTATTTTCAGAGGTTAAGGCGATAACGGATAAAGCCGTTGAAGGGGGATACAAGGTTATAGGAATGTCCGCTTCTGGTCCGGAACAAACAAAAGTTCTAATAGAGCAATTTAATCTAGGATTTGAATTCTACTTTACCGATCAGACGACATTAAAGACCATTGTAAGATCCAATCCGGGTGTATTGGTCTTAGAAAGCGGCACGATAACCCAAAAAGTTCATTACAATGACATGGATGAGCTAAAGTTTGAATAATTAGACATAGAAGACATTAATTAAACAAGAATAAACTTTATAAAATGAGAAGTAAAATAGTAGCTGGAAATTGGAAAATGAATAAAAACATGGAAGAAACCGAGGCGTTGTTGGTAGAATTGGCCGCCAAACTTCCTGATACAAACGCAGAGGTGATGGTGGCCCCTACTTTTGTAAACTTGGCTGCGGCTGTTCGAAGTCTACAAACTTCTCGTATTGAAGTGATAGCCCGAATATGCATTTCGCTGAAAGTGGGGCGTATACAGGTGAGATTTCTGCCGACATGCTTTTGAATATTGGTGTGGATACTTGTATTATTGGCCACTCTGAAAGAAGGGCCTATTTTGGTGAAACCGACGAAATTTTGGCTAAAAAGGTAAAAACAGCATTGGAAAAGGGTATCCGAGTTATGTTCTGTTTTGGAGAAGAGTTGGAAGACCGTAAGTCTCGGCAATCATTTTAAGGTGGTAGAAAGTCAATTGAGTAATGCATTGTTCTCTTTGGATAGTTCTAATTGGAATAAGATTATTTTGGCCTACGAACCCGTTTGGGCCATTGGAACTGGTGAAACTGCTTCTCCGGAACAGGCACAGGAAATGCATGCGTTTATTAGAAAGGTTATTTCTGAGGCATATGTTAGTGCCGTGGCCAATAATGTTTCCATTCTATATGGAGGTAGTGTGAAACCAGGCAACGCAGAAGAGATTTTTTCAAAACCTGATGTAGACGGTGGGCTTATCGGTGGTGCCTCACTGGTATCGGATGATTTTGTGGCCATTATAAACGCAATTTAAAATTCACTAAATATCGTTGAACAACAAAAGGGTATCTTGGATACCCTTTTTAAATGCTTTGATATGGACGAAATCATCTACATTGAATACAAATTCTTGGTGGAGCCACTCCAACCAGCTTCGGATATACTTATTGCCGAGTTGGGAGAAGTTGGCTTTGAAAGTTTTGTGGAGGAAGAAACAGGCATTTTGGCGTACATTCAAAAGGAACACTGGTCAAAGAATATTTTGGATGGGTCGTATATTCCGGAAAATCAAAACTTTAATATTTCATATAGTGTGAAAGAGATAGTACAGGAAAATTGGAACGCCACCTGGGAGCAGAATTTCCAACCCATAATGGTCGATAATATTTGTAGGGTAAGGGCGCCATTTCATGAAAAGACCAATGTTGATTATGACATCATCATTGAACCTAAGATGAGTTTTGGTACCGGACATCATGAAACTACTCATATGATGTTGCAGTTGATTCTAAACTTGGATGTAAAAAACAAGTATGTATTGGATATGGGCTGTGGAACAGGAGTATTGGCCATTTTGGCTTCAAAAAGAGGGGCAAATAAAATAGATGCCATAGATATAGATAATTGGTGCTACTTAAATTCCTTGGAGAATGCGGAGCGAAACGAGGTTGATAACCTCAACGTTTTCGAAGGGGATGCAAGTCTATTAAAAGACCAAAAATATGATGTCATCATTGCGAATATCAATAGAAATATCCTTATGGTGGATATCCCAAAATATAAGACTTGTTTACATAAAGGAGGTATACTTTTAGTAAGCGGTTTTTATCTCGGAAGATTTAAAATTGATTACTGAAAAATGTAAAGAAGTAGGCCTTCAGTTCGAAAAAAACCTGGAAAAGAACAATTGGGTTGCCGCAAAATATGTATTTTAGGGAACAGTTAAATTAATACCAATGAGCACTAAAGAAAAAATTTCCGAAGAGCTCCTGTTAGAGGAAGAGACGGTCAAACAAAACGAAATCGTTCTTTTTAATGATGATGTGAATACATTTGACCATGTAATAGAAACTCTGATTGCGGTCTGTGATCACACTCCCGAACAAGCCGAGCAGTGTTCGCTAATTGTACATTATAAAGGGAAATGTACCGTGAAGACGGGTGAGTACGAAGATTTAGAGCCTCAATGCTCGGACTATTGAACGCAGGATTGAGTGCCGAGATAGTGTAGTGAAAAGTGAGGCAATTTTCCTAGGACTTCTAAAATACCTTTTTAAATAGAATTACAATTCCCATTGTAAAACATAAAATCACGACCAGTGGTAAAATGTATTTCACTGCAAAGTCAGCTAGTTTGTTTGGTTTTTTAGAGGTTTCCTCAGAAGATAAGCGATTATTTTTCATTTTTTTAGAAAATAGACTTGCAAAGATGAATTCCAAATACAATCTAGTTTAAAAATTTTGTCAAGCAGCAACATAAATTAGATAATTTGTTGATTTATTGGGGAATGACTTCATATTTTGAAAAATTAGACAATAAAAAACCCCTTATAAAAAGGGGTTTAAATAAGAGTTTTATACAAAAAGTTTAGACCTGTGGAACACCGTTTAAACGCTTTTCTATTTTTTTCTTTTTCTCGGTCAATCGTTTCATGACATCCATAAGATTGGGATCTTTGGTTTCTTTATAAACTTCGTTTATACTTAATATTAAGGCTTTTGCCTCCCTGGATGCTTCCACTCTGTCACTGGTGGACATATTGCTCATTTTCCTATTTTCAAATTCATGAGCTTTTTCAAGTAAATCCATGTACGTTTTTTTTCAAAGTTAACATAAATGTCAAATTAAGCAATTCTTTGGTAATAGTATGTAATTATGATACAATTAGAATGTCGTATTTATGATGAATTTAACTAAAAGAAGAATATGTAGGTAAGAACTTAAATCTTAAAGTTGAAACCCTCCTCTACCTTCCGATTATATTTTTCCTCATTGAATTTATAGAGAAAAGCCCCTTTCTTGGAGGAGCTCATATCTTTCTCATCCAACTTTATGAGAATATCAAATGAGTTGAACTTACTAATAAAATTTCGCTTATCCAGTTTTTTTCCCAATATGGCTTCGTAAAGCTTCTGTAATTGCCGCATAGTAAATTTCTGCTGGAGAAGCTCAAACCCTATTGGTTTGCTTAATGCTCTTCTGCGCAATCTTGCCATGGCCCTCTCCACCATTTCGTTATGGTCAAATATTAACGTAGGTGTAGATTTAATTGGAAACCATTTCGCAGAATTTTGTTCTATAAGTTCTCTATCGTGTTTTGCAATATCTATTAAAGCGTAATATGCCACGGACAAGGTTCGATCAGCTGGATCCCTATCTACTTTGCTATATGTGTATAGCTGCTCCATATAGATATTATTAAGGCCGGTTAAATGATGAAGGACCCTTATGGCGGCAACGTCGAGGTCTTCTTCTTTTTTAAGAAAACCTCCAATTAGAGACCATTTTCCTTTTTCGGGTTCAAAACTTCTTTTTACTAAAAGTATTTTAAGTTCTTCCAGATCAAAGCCAAAAATGATGCAGTCTACGGCAAGTAAGACTTTATCTTCATTGGTATAAGAATTTATTATCATAAAAGGATAAATAGTAAATAGTGCCTGTTAATCTACTTATTTTATATCAAATTTTTATCCATGGAATAAAATAAATATTTTTAAGTGTTCTTTAGACACGTTTTTTGTTTATAATTGCTATAAGATTAAAATTCAACAAGAAGAACTTAAGTCTTGTTGATAATGCCATTTGTTCAACCAAAAAGATTACCCAATGATAAGGTCTTTTTTTCTTTTTTAATGATACTGGTTTTAATGATTTGTCCAATAACCTTTTCACGGTCAAACCACTACTAATATACGACTGTCAAAAGTCGAGAATGCCCCTGTTATAAGTAAACACATTTATGGTCATTTTGCAGAGCATTTAGGGAGATGCATCTACGAAGGGTTATATGTAGGTGAGGAGAATAAAATAATACCTAACACAGATGGTGTTCGCAATGACATTATCGAGGCTCTAAAAGAGCTTGATATACCTAACCTTAGATGGCCAGGTGGTTGTTTTGCCGATACGTATCACTGGAAGGACGGTGTAGGACCACAGTCCGAAAGACCTACTATTGTTAATAGGTGGTGGGGTGGTACTACCGAGGATAATAGCTTTGGTACCCATAACTTTTTGAATCTTTGCGAGTTGTTAGATGCAGAACCCTATTTGTCCGCAAATGTTGGAAGTGGTACCGTACAAGAGTTGGCCGATTGGATTCAGTATACCAATCATGATGGCGTAAGTCCCATGGCCGATTGGCGTCGTGAAAATGGAAGAGAAGAGCCTTGGAACGTTACCTATTGGGGAGTAGGTAACGAAACTTGGGGCTGTGGCGGCAACATGACCGCAGAATATTATGCCAATATTTATAGACAATATGCCACGTTTATGACGGATTGGGGCAATGGTGAAGGTATTTACCGGATAGCCTCCGGTGCATCTGAAGATGATTATCATTGGACAGAAACTTTAATGAAAAATGTTCCTTACAGTTTAATGGAGGCTGTTGCACTTCATGATTATGCCGTTTTCGATTGGTCGGATAAAGGACCATCCGTAAATTTTGATGAGGAGATTTATTTTAAGACGATGAAACAGGCCTTAAATATGGAAGAATATGTAACCAAGCATATCGCCATAATGGATAAGTATGACCCTGAGGGAGAGGTTGATTTATTCGTGGACGAGTGGGGAGGATGGTACGATGCCGAACCGAGGTTAAAAACGGAGTACTTTATCAACAGAATACCATAAGGGACGTAATGATTGCTGGTACCGTCTTAAATACCTTTAACAACCATGCCCGTCGTGTAAAAATGGCCAATCTTGCCCAAATGGTCAATGTATTACAGGCCGTCATTCTTACCGATGAGGAGAAGATGATTAAAACACCGACCTATCATGTAATGCACATGTACAAGGTACACCATGATGCCACTTTATTGCCAAGTAGCATTACAAACAATCCGAATACAGGGGGTTACCTGTGATTTCCATTTCCGCTTCTACGAATGACGACCTTAGCAACCATATCTCTTTAGTGAATATCGACCCGGAAAACTCGCATAAAGTTGAAATTGATCTTAGCGCCTTCGTAGTAAAAAAGGCTTCGGCGACAGTATTGACATCGGAAAGATTGCAAGACCATAATTCTTTTGAGAATCCCAACAAGGTAGAACCTCAAGAATTCAAGGAATTTAAATTAAAAAACGGTATGTTGAGTTTAGATGTTCCTAAGCATTCCCTGGTCGTTTTTGAAATAAAATAAGTGAGGCTCCATGCACACCTATGTAATTGGACTTGATTACGGAACAGATTCGGTACGAGCGGTCTTGATAGATACCTCGAACGGCCGTGAAATGGCATCCGATATAAGCTGGTACAAAAGATGGAAGGAACAAAAATATTGTAACCCATCCATTAATCAATTTAGACAACACCCTTTAGACCATATAGAGGGATTGAAGCAAACCATTAAGGGTATAATGTCCAAAAGTGGCATAGACCCCAAAGAAGTCAAGGGTATCTGTATCGATACTACGGGGTCATCCCCTGTTCCAGTATCTATGGATGGTACACCTTTGGCTTTGGTCGAAGGTTTTGAGGAAAACCCAAATGCCATGATGGTGTTGTGGAAAGACCACATGGCGATAAAGGAAGCGGAACAAATCAATGAACTAGGAGCCAATTGGGGAGGAGAAAACTTCACCAAGTATGTAGGGGGGATTTATTCATCGGAATGGTTCCGGGCTAAAATTGCCCATGTCGTCAAGGAAGACAAGGAGGTCCAAAGGCATGCCCATACTTGGATGGAGCATTGTGATCTAATGACCTATTTATTAATTGAAAATAAGGACCTAAAAATATTCAAAAGAAGTAGATGCGCAGCCGGTCATAAGGCCATGTGGCACGAAAGCTGGGGTGGACTTCCGCCTAAAGAATTTTTGGGCAAGTTACATCCCTATTTGGCAGATTTGAGGGACAATCTTTATGAAGAGACCTTCACCTCGAATGAGGTGGCTGGTCATTTGAGCAAAGAATGGGCACAAAAGTTGGGATTGACGACAGATACAGTTGTAGCCGTGGGTACTTTTGATGCACATTCGGTGCCGTAGGGGTTAAAATAGATGAGCATGCCTTGGTTCGAGTTATGGGTACTTCCACATGCGATATCATGGTGGCCACCGACACCGAAATAGGTGGAAATACTATTAAGGGAATTTGTGGCCAGGTAGACGGTTCGGTGATTCCGGGCTTGGTGGGTCCGGAAGCGGGTCAGTCCGCTTTTGGGGATTTACTGGCATGGTTCAAGGACGTACTTTCATGGCCCATTGACAATTTGGTAATGACTTCCAATATCTTATCGGAACAGCAAAAAAAGGAACTAAAGGAGGAGTTGGAGCGCAATTTTATCAAAAAACTATCGGAAGCTGCGGAGGTAATTCCTTTATCCGAAAGTATTCCTACAGCGTTGGATTGGATAAATGGCAGACGCACCCCGGATGCCGATCAAAATTTAAAAAGTGCCATCTCCCATTTATCTTTGGGCAGTAAAGCGCCTCATATTTTTAAGGCCTTGGTAAATGCCATTTGTTTTGGTTCCAAAAAGATAGCGGATCGTTTTCAAGAAGAGGGCGTGCAGATAAATTCGGTAATTGGAATTGGAGGTGTGGCCGGAAAATCACCTTTTATCATGCAGACCTTGGCAAATGTAATGAACATGCCCATTAAAGTAGCTGCATCCGATCAGGCGCCAGCTTTAGGGGCTGCTATCTATGCCGCTGTTGCCTCCGGCATTTATTCCAATGTGGTGGAAGCTAGCAAATATATGGGGAGCGAGTTCGAAGCGGAATATTATCCTCAGGAGGATACTGTGGAAACGTATAAAGAATTGATGGAATCGTACAACCAATTGGGTGGTTTCATTGAAAGTATTACTAAAAAATAGAAGGGATGAGTTCAAAGTATCAGGCGCTTAAGCAGGAATGTTTTGAAGCCAATATAGAATTAAACGACCTTGGATTGGTGATTTATACCTTTGGGAATGTGAGTGCCGTAGATAGGGAAAAAGGCATTTTTGCCATCAAACCAAGTGGTGTGCCGTATGAAAAGCTAAAACCGGAGGATATTGTTGTCTTGGATTTTGACAACACAATTGTCGAGGGAACTATGCGACCTTCTTCTGACACCAAGACCCATGCCTACCTCTATAAAAATTGGGATCATATCGGAGGTATTGCACACACCCATGCCACATACTCCGTTGCTTGGGCTCAAGCTCAAAAGGACATTCCGGTATTCGGTACTACACATGCAGATCATTTAACAAAGGATATTCCCTGTGCGGAACCCATGCACGATGACCTTATAGAAGGGAATTATGAACACAATACAGGCATACAAATCATAGATTGTTTTAAGGATAGGGGACTATCTCCGGAAGAAGTTGAAATGGTCCTATTAGGAAACCATGATCCCTTTGCCTGGGGAAAGACTGCCGCCAAGGCGGTATATAATAGTAAGGTGCTGGAAACGGTGGCTCAAATGGCGTACTTGACCTTACAGATAAACCCATCAGCACCTAGACTCAAGGATTCATTGATCAAAAAACATTACGAAAGAAAGCATGGTAAGGATGCTTACTATGGACAATAATAATTAAGAATATTTACTTTAGTACATATGGCAGAAAAGGAAATTTGGTTTGTGACGGGCAGCCAGCATTTATACGGATCTGAAACGTTGAAGCAGGTCGCTAATAATTCTCAAGAAATCGTTAAAGGCCTTAATAGTAGCGAAGCTATACCGGTGCAAATCATATATAAACCTACCGTGAAGACCCCACAGGAGATTACGGATGTTTGCCTAGAGGCTAGCTCCAACAAAAACTGTATTGGCATTATTACCTGGATGCATACGTTTTCACCAGCAAAGATGTGGATAAAGGGACTTAGTGTTTTGAACAAACCTTTGTGTCATTTACACACCCAGTTCAATGCTGAGGTGCCCTGGGACACTATCGATATGGATTTTATGAACTTGAACCAGTCCGCGCACGGTGATAGGGAATTTGGTCATATCATGACTCGTATGCGAAAAAATAGAAAAGTGGTAGTGGGCCATTGGAAAACAGATAGGGTACAACAAAAGCTTGGTAACTGGAGCCGAGTGGCCTTGGGTTGGGATGAGTTTCAAAATTTGAAGGTGGCTAGGTTGGGTGACAATATGCGCGAAGTTGCCGTTACGGACGGTGACAAGGTAGAGGCGCAATATCGATTCGGGTTTTCGGTCAACGGATATGATTCCTCAGATATTGTAAAACATATCAAGAGCCTTAGTCAGGAAGAGATTGAAGCCTTAGTGAGGGAATATGAGGATAGCTATGTATTGAGTGACAAACTTCAAAAAGATGGTTCGCAACGGGAATCGCTCTACGATGCCGCAAAAATTGAATTGGGATTACGTAAATTTTTAGAGGAAGGTGGGTTCAAGGCTTTTACGGATACTTTTGAAAACCTGGGTGAATTAAAGCAGTTGCCAGGTATTGCTACCCAACGACTGATGGGTGACGGTTATGGCTTTGGGGGAGAAGGAGACTGGAAGACATCGGCGTTATTGAGGGCCCTAAAAGTAATGTCCAATGGTCTACAGGGAGGTACTTCCTTTATGGAAGATTACACCTATCATTTCACCCCGGAAAAATCGTATGTTATGGGGTCTCACATGTTGGAAATTTGCCCTTCCATTTCCGAAGGAAAACCTTCATGCGAAATACATCCTTTGGGAATAGGAGGAAAAGAGGACCCTGTTCGATTGGTATTCAATTCACCTGCAGATCCAGCTTTGAACGTTTCTCTCGGTAGATTTGGGAAATCGATTCAGATTGATTGTCAACGAAGTGGAGGCGGTAGAACCTATGGGTAAATTGCCTAACTTACCTGTGGCAAGGGTTCTTTGGGATGCACAGCCCAATTTGGAGGTAGCCGCTACCTGCTGGATTTTGGCCGGTGGCGCACACCATACGGTGTATACGCAAGCCTTGACAACGGAGTTTATAGAAGATTTTGCAGAAATGGCTGGTATTGAATTGGTGGTAATTGATAGGAATACGACCATTAGAAGTTTCAAAGACCAATTGAACGCTAATGAGGCCTATTTTCATATGTTTAAAAACAATTTATAAAAGGATTTGACCATGAAACGATTTACCAACGCCTTGTATGTATTCGGACTTTCACTTTTTGTGATGGCCCATGTGAATTGCAAAGGGAAAACAGAAAAAAATATGAATCAAGAAAGCATGGAAGAACCTGTTAAATCAGTTTCCATTTCTAAAAGTGAATACGGTACCACCAAGGATGGAAAAAAAGTAGATCAATTCATTTTAAAGAACGATGGTGGAATAGAGGTCGATATTATTACTTATGGAGGTCGGATTACCTCTTTGCGAACTCCTGATAAAGGTGGCAACCTGAAGAATATAACCTTAGGGTTTGACAATTTGGAACTATACGAAGGCGAAAATCCTTTTTTTGGAGCCCTTGTAGGTAGGTATGGGAATCGTATTGCAAAAGGAAAGTTCAGCATCGGAGAGGAGCAATACACTTTGGCACAAAACAATGGCGAGAATAGTTTGCACGGAGGATTGCAAGGATTCGATAAAAAAGTTTGGAGTGCGGAGACTTCTGAAAATGAGAATTCGGTATCCTTGATTTTAACCTATTTAAGTGAGGATATGGAAGAAGGCTTTCCTGGAAACTTGAATACGAAAGTGACTTATACCCTTTCTGATGATAACTCTTTGGAAGTACGTTACGAAGCAACGACTGATAAGGCTACGGTTGTGAACCTTACGCAACATGCGTATTTCAATTTATCGGGAGATTTTTCAACATCCATTCTGGACCATATAGTGGAAATAGAAGCCGATACATATCTTCCCGTGGATGGCGGTTTGATTCCTAATGGAGAGCTAAGGTCGGTTAAAGGTACACCTTTTGATTTTAGGGAAGCAAAACCGGTTGGACAGGATATTTCAACGGAAAATGAACAATTACAATTAGGAGGAGGATATGACCACTGTTGGGTATTGAATGGGGAAGGTTTTAGGAAGATAGCTAGTGCCTACCATCCCGGAACCGGAAGATATTTAGAGGTTTTTTCCGATGAGCCGGGAGTTCAGTTTTACACGGGAAATTTCTTGGACGGAACACTTCCGGCACCCAACAACGGGACGTATGGTAAAAGAAGCGGGCTTTGTTTGGAGACCCAACATTATCCTGACTCTCCCAATCAGCCCGATTTTCCTTCCGTGGTACTGAATCCGGGAGAAAAATATGAGACAAGAACAACCTTTAAACTATCGACCAAATAATCAACTAAACAAAACTAACCGAACATGCAAACTCTAGATACTTTTGACTGGATAGCCATTGTTTTCTACTTTTTAATACTCCTCGGAATCGCTGTTTGGGTGATTCGGAAAAAAGAAGATAATACAGAGGATTACTTTTTGGCAGGCCGTAATGTGGGTTGGTTTGTAGTAGGGGCTTCCATTTTCGCATCCAACATCGGTTCTGAACATGTGGTAGGTCTCGCAGGCGCAGGGGCAAGCGATAAGCTTCCCATGTTGATTTACGAAATTCATGCATGGATCGTCCTTATCTTGGGATGGGTTTTTCTACCCTTTTACGCCCGTAGTGGTGTATTTACGATGCCTGAATTTTTGGAAAAACGATTTGACGCACGATCTCGTTGGGTTCTTTCCATTTTCTCCATAGTTGCTTATGTGCTAACAAAAATCTCCGTAACTATTTATGCCGGAGGTGTGGTAGTGTCGGCTTTGTTGGGCATTGATTTTTGGACAGGAGCCATTGCCACCGTAATCCTTACCGGAATATATACCGTTTTGGGAGGTATGAGGGCCGTTGTGTATACGGAAACCTTACAAGCAGTTCTATTGGTATTGGGAGCAGCCGTTTTAACATATCTAGGATTGGAAAAAGTAGGGGGATGGGGCAGTTTGGTAGAAACCGTAAAGCCGTAGTACCTAAATATGTGGAGGCCGCCCAGCGACCCCGATTTTCCATGGCCATCTTTGGTGATTTCGAGTACCATTGTAGGTATTTGGTACTGGTGTACGGACCAATACATTGTGCAAAGGGCTTTGACCGCAAAAAATATAAAAGAGGGTAGAAGGGGAACTATTTTTGGTGCCGTCATGAAATTGATGCCCGTGTTTCTATTCCTTATTCCCGGAGTGATTGCCTTAGCTTTGAAGATGCGCGGTGAACTTCAATGGGACTCTCCGGACGAAGCCTTTCCCGTATTAATGAGCAATGTATTGCCATCGGGATTACGTGGTCTTGTAGCAGCGGGCTTGCTTGCAGCTTTAATGAGTTCTTTAGCTTCGGTCTTTAATTCGGTATCGACCCTTTTTACAGTGGATATTTATAAAAAGCTAAGACCAAATACACCTGAAAAGAAATTGGTACGTACGGGCCAGTTTGCGACAGTGGTAGTAGTCATTATTGGTATTATTTGGATTCCTATCATGGCCAATATTTACGGAGTATTGTATGAGTATTTACAGAGTGTACAATCCTATATAGCCCCGCCAATAACCGCTGTATTCCTGCTAGGTATTTTCCATAAGAGAATTAACGGTTTGGGTGCATACGCTACTTTGATTATGGGAATCATAGTGGCCGCTATCCGTATTGTTTTGGAGCTAATTAAGGGCGATTTGGATTTCAATGGATTCCTGTTCAAAATGGGGGATATGAACTTTTTGACCTTCGGGGCATGGTTTTTCCTTGTTTGCGTAATATTCGCAGTGGTGGCCAGTCTTTTTGCTCCTGCACCATCGGCAGAGAAAGTAGCCAACTTGACCTTTGGTACCATCAGTGAAGAGGAGAAAAGTAAAAATAAAAGTAGTTATAATTGGAAGGATATCGTGATTTCCATTCTTGTTTTGGCAGTCGTCATTGGCGTCATGGTATTTTTCAATGGAAAGTAAACCATAATTATTGAGTTAGTTTAATTAAGAATGGTGAGTTTAAGCCAGGCTGGAGAGCCTGGCTTTTTCATTGGTTTGTTAGCGTTATCTATGACAAACAACATAGAATACCGAGACTATTTCTTATTATTTTTAAAATATCAAAGACGTATCTAAATCGAATATTATGAAAACACTATTTTCAACCCTTTTTATCGCTTTTTTATTTTTTGCAGGTACTAATCAAATACAAGCTCAAAAAAGTTAGATCCACAGACCATTACAGATTTACAAACAACTCCAAAATACGCTTTTGTATTGACCACGGAACGACATTTTAAGGGAGTTTTGGAAATGTATGATTTGTTAATTGAGAACGCACTTAAAATCGAGGCCTATGAAATTGTGGTAAAGGGTATGGTGGTGAAAGAGTTGACCAAGGGTTCAGAATTGGAAACCTTTTTTGAAAAGTATAAGGGCAAGGTGAAAGTGAGTGTGTGCAGTGTGGCCATGGAAAAATTGGGAGTGCCAGCGGAAACACTTTTTGAAGGTTTGGACATCACACCCACTGCTTCTGTCCGTATGCTTCAATTACAGGCACAGGGTTATAATACATTGACGTATTAATTCCTGACCAAATACCCATACCATTATGGGAGTTTGAATTCAATTTTGTTACATGCCTTCTAAAGTCGTCAAGGTTTAATCGTTAGGATAATCCGTTCGTACCTGGAAAGGGGAGGAGTACCCTTATCGGTCACTTTTAAAATAAAATGGGTGGTAACTTCTTTTTCTACCTCAGGTGCAGTAAAGAATATCTTATGGATGTTCTCCGCGGCCCCATGATTAATAACCTTTTTATAAGTTCCCAATTCCGGATATTGAAACCATAAAAAACTGAGGTTGTCCCCATCAGGGTCGTAGGAATTAAAGGCTTCAAAAGTAACCAGTTCCCCTGATTTTACCGAAACTTCATTCGGATGGGATAAAACAGGTACCGGTGGGTGGTTCGCTTCTTCAAAGGATAATGTGCACCAGTCCATTCTTCCCGCAAAATCGTTTTGAAAATCGTCTCGCCACCTCCATAAGGTCACTTTATCTCCTTCAAAGGAAGTAGTGTCTTTTCTGATAGTCCTGCCATATTCATTGGGTATAAATGGGATATAGGTGTCTGACGCATTTGTCCAGATTTCCCGGGTTTCGGGAGCAATAGGTACGATGGACCTCCCGTCTTTAACTTTTGAAAAATCAGGTTCGTAAAGTTCATATCGACCTCCCCAACCGCCCCATTCCGGACGTTCGCTATTGTTCAATCCGTTAGGTATCAAGGAAAGGAAGGCTGGCGTGTCTCCCTCCATGCCCCAGGCTACATCGGGATAAAGAGCACCCAAAGGACCATGGTTCGTTTGAATGTTCTTGGCTATCCAGCTATTTGAAATTGTAGTGTTGTCGATGCCATCAACTTTACTCATAATAGCGGTCCAAGTAGCTGCAAAGTAATCGTCGCCTGGGCTTACGATATAAAAAAGGTCTCGGAAATTCGTTTCGTATCCGGATGCCACTATCGTCTTGATCGGAAATCGTATATACCCTGAGTTTGGAAACCAATTTTTTAAGTTCATTTTTACTTTTGGTTTCACGCATGGTGTAAAGTGCTTGAGCCAGTGTATTCACACCTCCCCAAGTCGAAATCCAAAGGGGTCTGTCATCATCTTCCTCCAGGACTTTAATGATCCAATCTGATCCTTCCGAATCCATTCCTTTTCCAACCCCTTCCATACCATAGATTGGTAAACCATCCTTTATAAGACTATTCAGTTTTTCCGCTTCGGGAAAATTAGGGTCATGCTTAATCAGATTGGGATGTATTTTTTCATATCCTTGAATGATTCTTTCAATGGATTCCGGATGTATCGCATCGGTTTGCCAACAAGAGGTGGTTGCCACAATGCCCTTAATGTCTATTTCATTTGAGTACAAAAGTAACCTCACCAATGATTGTGAATCATCTCGGATCCGCCTCGATATCGGTTAGAATAATAGTGCGGTTTTTGTTCGCTTCTTGGGAAAATAGGCTCAAAGGCAAAAAGCAAAGCAGCAGTAAAATTGTATTTTTCACGTGTTTATTTTTTATTGTTTTTGATATGGACACATATAACCTTTGATGATTAAAATAATAATTTCTCTGTGTGTTTAAAGATTATTTTAATCAAGCCGGTTTCATTTTTATGATTGTCGGTTTTTGATATTTATTCTTTAAGAAGGAAAGGCACAGTTTAGCTGAGCCTTCCAAGTTAAACTAAATTGGCGTAACTCATCTTAAAGCTAACTCAAAACAAGTTTTTAATATTGTTGGATTAAGTGTTCCGGTCCTCGTTCTTCCAAAAGATCACGACCGGGTGTCATATTATCCTGATGCTTTTTCATGGACTCCTTAATTTGCACGATCACCTCTCGGATGTTTTTCAGCTATATCAAATCGTTCCGATGGATCTTCCTCAACATTGTATAGCAAAGGTGGGTCATGTTGAACAGGGCCCTCGCCGCTATAAGCATCTTGGGTGATGAAATGGGCTTTGTAAGCACCTACCCTCACAGCAAAAAGGTCTCTGCCACGGTAATAGAACATTTCATTTCTTGGGCTATTGGCATCGCCGAACAAAACAGGGGTAAGATCCATACCGTCCATTTCCCTATCATCCGGATTGGGGACACCTGCCAAATTACTGAATGTCGTAAAAACATCCATAGTGGTGCCCATGTCCATTACCACTCGTGGGGTTACGTTTCCGGGGCCCCAAAAGATACTGGGTTCCCTAAAACCACCTTCCCAAGTTGACCCTTTACCGTCTCTTAGTAGTCCCGCACTTCCACCGGAAATCTCAGTCGGTAACCAGGACCATTATCCGAAGTGAAAAATACGATAGTGTTTTCCTCCGGACCCTGTTCTTTCAACATGTTCATTATCTGCCCCACGCTATGGTCTATTTCTTCTACAACATCCCCATAAAGCCCTCTTTTACTTTTTCCCGTAAAATCATCGGATGCAAATAAGGGAACATGCGGCAGGTTGTAAGCCAAATACATAAAAAATGGTTTTTCTTTGTTTTCCCCCATCCATTTTAGTGCCTCTTCCGTGTATCTTTTGGTAATGGTGGTCCGGTCTGCCGGGCGTTCCACTTGTTCTGTCCCCCGCAATAAAGGCACGTTAAAATCTTCAGGGGTAAGATTTTCGTACTCTTTTGTCCATAAGTTCCAATAATCCTGAAAGGAACTTAGTTGACGGGTAATATCCATATCATTGGAATAGGGTATTCCAAAATAGTAGTCAAAACCTTGGGTGGTAGGTAGGTACTCTTTTTTGTGGCCCAAATGCCATTTTCCAACCATTGCAGTGGCATAACCAGCACTCTTTAGTTGTTCGGCCAAGGTAATTTCAGAGTGTGGAAGCCCATTGGCCGAGTTGGGGTGCAAAACCCGCACCACATTACTGGCCATACCGCTTCTAAGAGGTAGTCTACCAGTGAGCAGAGCAGCCCTACTAGGGGTGCAAACACTAGCGCCCACATAGAAATTGGTCCATTTCTGACCCTCAATGGCCATTCGGTCCAAATTAGGGGTGTTAATAGTCGGGTGACCAAAAATGCCCAAGTCTCCGTAGCCAAGATCATCGGCAAAGATGACAACAAAGTTTAACGGCTTCTTTTCTACTCTTTCTGCTGCATTGTCGTTGTCATTTGAATTATTAGTATTGCAAGAGGTAGCGACTAGTATGGCCCCCATTGTAAATAGGAAACCGCTAATTATTTTTTTAATCATGGCTCGGTTAAGGTTGGTTATTTTAAATTAGGTATTAACATTTCTTAAATTTTGTTGAAAATATCAAACTTTAGACTGTGTTTAAAATCCGCATTAAGTTACTTATCAAAAAAGGATTCTAATTATATATTTTTTTCTTTTCCGTGTTAGATAATATTGCTTTCAGTTTTTCAATTTGTTTTAGATCCTGGCAATATTGATTTCTTTATAAACTTCACCTCTTATTTACATGTTCAGGATGTGTCGCTAATCTATAAAGTCCCAAATATCTCCTTAAATAGTGTCCCATAAAAAAAACTAGAATTGAAAAAGATAAGTACTCCGGAGGATTCGAATCTGATCTTCAACCCAAATGGTAATGCTTGTTCGTAAAAGGATTTCGTTAATATAATTTTTATGTCCATGGAATATATTTCCAAATTAGATCCATAAAATTATATAGACATGGTTATCATAGAATCAAAGTTCGGAATTGCTCTTTGTGAATTTTAACAAAAAGTTGGGTTTTGGAATGGGGACTATTAAGCAATCCAATCTTATATTTGTATATACAAATGTTGTATATACGTTAGTAACTAAATTATTATTAAATCAATAACAATTTCTATGGAAAAGACAAACAAATGGGTGATTGACCCATCGCATTCTGAAGTAAGCTTTAAGGTAAAACATATGATGATTTCAACGGTTACAGGGCATTTTGAAAAATTTGATGCCACTATCGATACCGAGAATGATGATTTTGACGATGCTTCTTTGTCAGTGGAAATCAGTATAGATTCGATAAATACAAAAAATAAAGATCGGGATGGTCATCTTATGTCTGAGGATTTCTTTAAAGCTGACGAATATCCTAAAATGACTTTTACCTCCAAGTCTTTTACTAAAGACAAAATTGTTGGTGATTTGACCATACGTGACGTAACTAAGGAAGTTGCACTGGATGTTGATTTTAACGGTATAGCTGTAGATCCTTATGGTCAGACCAAAGCAGGTTTTGAAATTAGGGGAAGTATCAACAGAAAAGAGTTCAACTTAACTTGGAGCGCGGTAACGGAAGCTGGTAATGTAGTAGTATCCGATCAAGTTAAGATGGTCATCGACGCACAGTTCATTAAGCAGTAGTTTTTTAATGCAGGCTTCGTTACAATTTTGATGGAGGTATTTACCATCAGAGTTTAACTAATAGGGAGCTATCAAAAGTTCTAAAAAAAAATGTAAGATCAATCCCCGTTAACTCGTTTGGGGATTGATTTTTGAATTTCATTTACTAGTAAACTTCCTTTGTTAATCCTCCTGAAAATAGAAAGTCCAATTGTGGGGCAATTGTTTTCTTTGATTTTGAAACTTCAAAGCTTCGCTTCAAGTTCTCCGTAAAACAAAAAAACCATCGCTTATACGATGTACTTTCTCTTTAAATGACCTCGGCGGAATTGGCTGACGCCCTTCCAGCAAAGCTCCGCTTTGAAAATAGTTCAAACAAAAAAACGCTCAAGCGAGTTTGGCGTTTTTCCTTATTAAACTATTTATTCGTGACCTCGGCAGGATTATCTTTGATTTTCCTTTGCGTTCCTTTTTGAAAACCACAAAAGGAAACATTTCGTCTTTTTCAAAAAAAGAAGCGAGCTTCATTTTTGAAACTCGCTCATATTTCCACTTTTTAGTGGTTTATCCGTGACCTCGGCAGGAGTACTTATGATTTAAAATTTATTGAAGCCCCCTTTAGTGTCCATATACTGGTAATATTGAGTTAATCGAATTGGAGTGAATCTCTTTTTTTAGTAATTTAATCCTGATTTTGCCCCCCTTTTTGCCCCCTCTTTTATCTACTTATATTCAATTGAAAAAAGATGCAACTAACATTTCATTTAAGAAAGGATAAAGCCAATAAAGCTGGACAGATGCCCGTTCGTATGGTTTTGACATTTAACGGAGAACGTATAAGAGTCAATATGAAGGGAATCAGGGTCTTACAAAAGGATTGGAAGGAAAGAGAGCAAAGGGTCAAAGCCAACGGGAAGCGAGAGCCTTATAACTACCATATCGAATACAACATGCAACTTGATGAACTAGATACAAAGGTCAAGAAGCTATTCAGATATATGATGTTGAACGCTATCCATCCTTCCAAGGACTATGTGACAAATAAATTAAGTTTTGATTCTGAAATAAACCTTTCTCACGAATTTTTTCCCTCATTCCATGAATTTATTCAAAAAGGGAAAAATGTAAAGACGGACGGTACACTACGTAGATATGGAACGGCTTTGAATTTTTATAAAGATTTTTCGGAATTTACGGGGTATGAGTTAACCTTTGATGAAATCAATTTAGATTTTTTCGAAAAATTCAGGGATTACGCCTTTGAGGAAAAACAAACGCTAAATAATTATTTTTCAAAGTTGATATCGGTACTGAAGACGTTTATGAGTTGGTCACATGAGCGAGGTTATCATGATAATCTATTGTATAAAAAATTTAAAGCCCCCGAGCAGGAAATTGAGGTGGTGTATCTTACAATGGATGAACTTATGAGATTGTATCAACACGAATTTCACAATCGAAGACTGGAGCATACAAGGGATACGTATTGTTTTGGTTGTTTTACAGGCTTACGCTATTCAGATTTAAGTCAGTTGAGAGTGTCCCATATTCACGAGGATTATCTTCTAATGAACATTAAGAAAACAAAAACTATAGCGCATAAAATACCATTAAATCGTTTCGCTAAGGAAATTCGGATAAATACAAAGACACCGTTTATGAGCCTCTACCTATTATTTCGGATGTCCGATTCAATTTACATTTAAAAGAATGTTGTCGATTTGCAAAAATCAACGAGCCCACGTCGATCACAAGATTTATAGGAAAAAAACGTTTGGATAAGACATTACCCAAGTGGAAGCTTATAACGAGTCATACGGCGCGTAAGACCTTTGTTACAAATAGTCTGGTGCTGGGCATGAAAGAAATGGTGGTTAGGAATATTACGGGCCATCGAAAAGAGGAAAGTTTTAGGCGTTATGTCAAAATAGCTGAGGATTTAAAGAAAAGTGAGATGGACAACACCTGGGGCAAGGTGGAAATAAATGAATCATAGCCTAAATATAGAAGAATCCTTCGATTCGATTATTCTGTTCTTTTTCAGTGACTTCCAAACGAAAGAGTTCAAGGAGTTCACCAAAATAAAGATTAAAAATCTAAGTCCCTATCAGTACTATCATTTGTTAGGATGGTTACTGGAAAATATCAAGGATGATATACTCTTGGCCAACTTGGACATAATATTTGATTTTTCTGCCTTGAAACCTAAAAAGTACCTCCCAACGGAACCTGGGGAAGTTACAGCTTTCAATGAACCAGTAGAGGGACCGGTGCTGCCCAACAGATTTGGAAAGGATTGTATTAAATTCTTCCGAATGGGTTATGGAACAATAAAAAATTTAAAGGATGAGGTAGACTCTTTTGAGTCGATTAATCGGTTTATTCTTTATTACAAAGCCGAAAAATGCCTCATTGAACCCCAAGTGGATTATGAACGTTTGTTGCATTTGATGTCCATGGAGGAACGGCTTTGCTTTCCTGTCTACGACTTTCCCAATGAGAATTCGGCTCCCTTCTATGGTCATGCCATCAATTACCTTCGTAGGAATGTAGAACAGGAAGTAAAATCCCTAAAACAGTCTTTGGAGGAGTGTCTTTGTAAGGAAGGGGAGAAAATTAAAAAGATGTTTTTGGGTAAATCGAAACAGTCCCTCCCAATGGCATTTATGACAAAGGAAGCAATGGTATTGCCCATATTGATGGGATTTGAGCAATGGAAACGACTGGTCTTGGACTCGCTTTATTACAAAAAGTATTTTACGCTTTTAAAGGCTAGGATATTGTTTTTGTTGGATCAACTTCAAGAAGTAATCAAGAATCGTTATTTTCAGGATTTAACCTCCTATGCTAAAAGAAGGGGATTGATTGTCGAGGATAAGGAAACAGGCATTAGAACATTGAAATCGTTATCACCTCCAATGGTCAATTCATATGAATATAGAAAGTGGTTAAAAAACCTCAAATTATCGGATTTAAACAGAGAGGTAAAAGTAGAAGTAGAGAAACCTTCTAAAAATCAAATCATAATTTCGAAAACGGGGTCGCAATTAAAACTTAAAAAGGCTTTACTCGAATTTTTCGCACATATAAAATTAAGAATCGACGAAGAGAGGGATAGGGCATTAGAGAGTTTCGTATATCGTAACTTTTCCTATGAGTATGATGAAAAAACGGATTATTCCAAGCGAACAGTGAACAATTTTGGATATAAACCAATGACCTTTATACCTTCGGAACATGCCAAGGACTTTACGAAATTATTGCTCTACCTATCGGATAAGGATTATTTGGTAAGCAACAAGACCCAAATTATCCGTATGCTTGATGATGATATCCACGAAAAGAATGGCAAGGATGGTTTTAGTTACAGTTCTTTGATACGAATTCCAAGTGATGAACACCACCTATTTCCCGATGATACCATTAGAAGGCGGGTTCGTTCCATCCTAAGGATTGACAATTAAGTGCACCAACAAAAATTAGATTCCCGCCAAGTATCCCTGTGTATCGGGCGTTTGAAAGGGTTAATGCACTAAGTCTTGTAGTGCAACCCATTTTTTCCAATTTGTTCCCAATTTAGGTATCAGGCTTTTTAACCCGATTAAAATTCAATACACATGGGAAATGTACTTTTTTACACGCACACAAAAGAAGATTTGAAAAGAACCGTAAAAATGGTCTTGGAAGAACTTCTCAAAACGGAATTAATAAATGAGACCTCTATCAACCCGGAGGACGATAGGCTCACCCAACAGGAAGCGGCAAAATTTACGGGAATCTCCGTGACCTCATTAATTAGTTGGAAGAAGAAAAAAATAGTGCCCTATTATCAAATCGGCCGTGCCATTTTCTTCTCCAAAAAGGAGTTATTGGATTTGGCTCGAAAAAATGCTTTTATCAGGAGGTCTAGATAAAGAATTGGAATAACAGGTTTCTATATTTTCTTTTATCTAGTCTATGCCTTGTTGTGACTTCGTTTTCTATTTTTCATGAATCATTAAGTGAATTTTGCGTGCAACTTCAAGACTTTTTTTCACGTCAATACCAAAGGCCTGCGCTAAAACAATATTTATCATTTTTGATATTTGATCAACCGAATTTTTTTATTGATATGAAAGAGTATGTCCGTCGCCTCAATTTCATAATTTTCCAAATCGCTGATCAGGCTTGATTGTTCACTAAGCGGATTCCATTCGCTTAGAATATCTTTGAGTCTTTCAACATGTTTTTTGTTCATGTTTTGTTGGATACAAATTGGGACCTTGTCTTTCCAATGTTTTTCAATCCATTTTCTCGACAATAGTGGTCAAGTTTAACTAAGTCCACTTCAACGTCATAGACCTTTAGTCCCTTGTTGGAAAGCTGTTTCTTTGCCATAAGGTATGATTTGTGCCATTCCTTCCAAGTGTCGAACATACTCTCTCTGTCATCAATCATGGACAAGAATTTTTTCCAGTCCTTTTTTCTATAATAGGCAAGATTTACCTCCATTTTCACTTTTTAATTTTATACATAATGTTTGAAATTATGTAGCCTTTATTCAGGACGGGTCAATATTGGTTACAACGTTGAGTATAAGAATAGTAGCCGAATGCGTGGCACTTTCCTGTCAAGTTACAAGAATGTTGGAGCGGGCTACAACTCTTGAATTTACTACTGACTCGGCTATTATTTTTATACATTGTTGTAGGGCGTTTTTATTTATCATCTAACAATCTTAGCGATAGAAGGCTCATCAACTCTGAGCCACCTCAAAATTTCTTTTGCTCTCATTTTATCTTTCTTCTTTGCTTTATCAAACTCTTCCATTAATCCACTTTCCCGAGTCTTTCATTTACAGTCATTCCTGATAATCCAGTCATATTTTGAATCCGCATAAAAGTCTGTTCATCATTTAGTTTCTTATAAATGAATTCACAAGCTTTATTTTCTGTTTGAAAGATTCTCACTGAGTGCTTTTCTCCTCTTTCTTTGTAGTACGTCTCATACTTAATTCCCGACGGTTCATTTCTGATTGTTAAAGCGATTTTATCATTATCGTTTTTAGAACCAAAAAGTCCGTGAAGATAATATTGGTCTTCCGGAATTCCACTGTCTTTAAGTTTATTATGTAATTCGGAAATTGTCATATTAATCAATCGTAATACTAGCAATTATTATATAGTCAAACTCATCTGAATCCTCTTTTACTAGAGCACCACCAACTGTCACAGAGTAATGCTGTGATAGGGGCTTAAATGTTTCTTTCTCATATCTTGGTCGAAGCTCAAGTAAATCACTTGTCAACGTTTTGCCTTTTATAGGTTTTGTCAACTTGACCAATAATTTATCTCCCCCTCGGTCAGACAAAATTGTTCCGAAAAGATTTTCTTCCCAATCCCAAGGTTCGCTTACAATTATTCTAACTGTCTGTCCTTTTAAACTCATACTAAACTTTTAAAAAGTATCCGCGAAACGAATAATCAGGGTCTTTCATTTTCCAAATTTGTTCACAAGTTAAGCACTCATAAAAATATTCTCCGTCATCCTTATCTCTTTTTCCATCCGCTTTAAATTCTGTATATCTCATCTCCCCATTCCCAAGTTTCTTTGTCAATTCAAGGTCAAAATCCAGCCAATCTTTTTCGGTTGGAAATGAACTATATTCTTTTTTGAAACAATCGTCACACATTTGTATTTTCATTTATGCACTGCCGCTCTGTCAAATGCCCTACAACGGTTTGGCTATGATTTTTGGCGGCGTTGGAAATCGTTAGATTTCCAGCCGTGGCAAATCCAGCCGTTGATGGTTTTCAAGTTAACGAATTGCAGCTATAAATTATAGCCTTTGTGCCTGTTGCACAAGTTATAAAAAAAGGGGCATTTCGATCTTGCCGATCCGTAAAAGGATGGTAACTTTAGGTATGCAGGGAAAAAAGGATTATCAAGAGAAGCTTTTCAATAATTTCCAATTAAGTGATCGGGTACCGGAGACGAATTTCTACCGTCGTTTAAAAGGCGTTTTGGATCTGCGTTTCCTTTACATGCTTACCCGTCCGTATTATGGTGAGAGCGGGCAGAAGAGCATCGACCCCGTGGTGTTCTTCAAGCTTTGTCTTGTGGGCTATCTCGGAGAACATCATCAGTGACCGTAAGCTTATCGACCATTGTTCGATGCGCTTGGACATCCTGTATTTCATTGGCTATGATATCGACGAGGAGCTGCCATGGCATTCCACGATAAGCCGTACCCGGCAACTCTACCCGGAGTCGGTCTTCGAGGAAGTCTTTACAAAGGTGCTGGCCATGTGCGTGGATGCGGGCATGGTGAGCGGCCATACCCAGGCCATAGATTCGGCCCCCGTTAAGGCCAATGCCAGTATGGACACCTTGGAGCTCAAGGTGCCGGAAGATGAACTTGACGAGCACCTGAGAAAGGTACGTGCGCTCAGTTCGATGGACAAAGGGGAACCGCACAGAAAGAGCAAGGGCGACAGGTCCGACAAGGGCCAGCGCACTATTTCGGCCAACAAGAACGAACTCGATACGATAAAGGGCCGCAACAGGAAGTGGGCCAGGAATGGGACCAAAGGCCGGGAGCCGGGAACAAGGTGGCCAAGTATACCAGTAACAAGACCCATTATAGCCCTACGGACCCCGATGCGCGCATCAGCGTAAAACCGGGCAAGGCAAGAAAGCTGAACTACCTCTCCCAACTGAGCGTGGATACGGCCCACCACGTGATAACGGATATCAGGGCCTACCACGCCGACGGAAAGGACAACCAACAGTTGCCCGATATCGTCGACAGGCTCAGGAAACGGTTGTGGCAACAGGGCCTTGTGTGGGAGAACTGTGTGGCCGATACCGGCTACAGTAGCGGCGAGAACTATGCCTTTCTCGGAGGAAAGGGGACTTAAAAGCTTCATACCGCCCCATGGCACCTACAAGGGCGGGCCCGATGGGTTCCAATACATCGGGGAACACGACCATTACCTATGCCCAAAGGGAAAGGTAATACCGTTCACCAAGGTGTTCGACGACTATCGCACGGGAACGAAAAAGAAGGAATATAGGGCAAGAAAGCATGTCTGTACCGATTGCCCACTGCGCAGGAGCTGTCTTGGTAAAAGTGCCCAGGAGAAGAAGTTCAGCGTCACCTATTACCGCGAGGAATACGAACGCAACATCGCAAGGGTGGAGAGCCCACAGGGCCGTTACATGAAGGGCAAAAGGCAGGGCACCGTGGAGCCCGTGTTCGGGACCCTGACCCAGTTCATGGGGCTAAGGAAGATAAATACGATAGGGCTAGGGCAGGCCAACAAGGTGATGCACCTATCCGCCATCGCATATAATTTGAAGAAGTACCTGAAATTCGACCAAAAACGGGCAGAAAGCGGGGTAATGACACCAGCTTTGGCAAGATGGGCCAAAAGTGCCCTTGAACCGTTGTTCGGTGCTTTTGTAAAGCATCGGAATTTGGACTTCCGTTTCTGACCGGACAAGAAAAAAGCCCCTTAGAGGGGCTTGTACGGATCCATTTTTTCACGGATTAATATCTTGTGCAACGGTTACCGGTGTTAGCCATAGTATTTTATTTTCCATTCAGCATATTATAAATCAACGCAGTCACTATAATATCACTTTCGGCATTATGTTCTTTCAAATTCGGTTTAAGTGCTTGCCATTCCTTTTTATTTCCAAACAGTTTGTCAGCTGAATTATATAATGAAATTTTAAATCCATATTTATGTCCAAGTTGTTTTCCTGTCAATTTCATTGTGTCAACTTTGTTCTTTTTCTTTAATGGAAATGGAATTCCAGCTTTTACAAATTCAGCGTGCAATACTTTGTAGTCAAACGCAATATTGTGTCCAACAATGTCATCTACTTTTGATGATGCAACAGTCAAAGCTGATAGAGCTTTTTCTAATTCCACACCTTCTTTTTCACATTTTTCGTTGGTAATTCCGTGAATTTTTATAGCTTGTTTTGGAATATCCTCTTTCTGTTTTATATAAAAAGTTTCTCCATCGTAATTTCCATTTATATCAACTAACATAAAAGCGAGTTGAACAATTCTTGGGAAGTTGTCTGAATGGTCAATAACATTTTGTTTTGTAACTCTAATCGAATTGTCAGTTATTAATCCAGTCGTTTCTGTGTCGAGAATTAATGCAATTGGTTTGAATGTACTTTTATTCTTTACTGGTTGTAACGCAACTTCTTTCTTAATTGTTTTTGTTACAACTTGTTTTTTTCCGAATTAGTTGTCGAAGTGTTTTTATTCGACTTTTTCATTCTGCTAAATCCGACTATAATTAATACGATTGCAATTATGATTATTAAAAAGTCCATTCGTTGGTTTTATATTATGGCTAACGGTCTAGTATAACCGTCAGTTACGGGTTAATATGCGTTAATTTTCGGTTAAGCACTGACCTTAGCAATTCCGAGTGGATTCGGACGTAGTCGAATCCGCCGTAATTGCGGTTATACATTGTTAGCCACTGGCTTTTTTTCAGTTCCATATTTCTTTAATTCTGTCAATCCAATTTTTTTTAGTTTGTTCAGTTTTCATTCTCAACTTTTTAATCGGATTAAAGTCAACTTCGTAAGCGGTTTCAATAATTCGCTTTTTCGGTTTATAAATTTTTCCATTTTCGTCCTCAATAAATGGATAGCAATAAACTGTATTTTTAAATCTCGGATTGTCAATTGGTATTTCAAATTTCATAACAGCCTTTTTAATAAAGTCCATTTCAAATCCGTTATTCGATAGTTCCTTTTCAAGTATTCCACGCAATTTTTTCAAATCCGCTTTTAATGGTCTGATATCCGTTTCTACAGGTTCAATTCCGCTATTCAGAATGTCAATCTCAATTTCTTTTACGTTTTTGTCACGAGCTATGTAATTCAACCAGTCAGCCATATATCCACCATCATAGTATCCGAGTGTACTCAAGTAGCTCAACGCTAAATTTCCTGGTATTCCATTTAAGTTTCTCGTTTTTCCCATCGTAGGTTTTAGCTTGTGGCTAACGGTTTTGGCTATGGTTTCGTTGCGGAATGGTTCGGCAGAACTATTCCGCCGTAAACCAAAGTTAGCAAATACACTGGAATTTCCGGCAGGAAATTCCGCCGCAATGAACTATAGCCGGTGTTGGCAATAGTGTTTTTATTTTCGGTCAAAATGGCCATCCGTTTATCATTTTATAATTCGTTTTTGGGTCAAATTCAATTCCGATTTCTTTTTTCGGATTCCACTGTTGGTTTATAAATTCAGCTGGATTTTTGGTTATGTCAGTCCAATTAGTGTTCGGGAAAACATAAAGTTTCCAATGGTCAGAATCCCAAGTTCCGTAAAGTTTTTCATTCGGCAAGTAGAGCAGGATGTATTCAGGGTCATAATGTTCGCATTGGTCAGTCAGATTGATTGCAGGAATTTCGTAATAAGATTTTCCGCTAATGTTTCCCTCAATCCATACTTTACCGAGTTCCAGTTTGTCAAAGTCAATAATTCCGACAAAGTCAGGTTCCACAGTTTTGTGGTCGTAAATCAATTCCGATTTTGCTTTTAGAAATTCAGTCAAATCTTTTGGTAAATCCATATTCTGTCCAAAGATTGGGAAGGCAATTAAATAAACTAAAATTATTATTCCTCTTTGCATTTCCGACATTATTGCCAACGGTTGGGCTATGAGTAGTTGCGTGGTTTAGCACCTAACTTTGCAAGTACACACCAAACTGAAAATCCGCGAGGATTTTCAGAAGTAGGCGAGAACCAGCAATTACTTATAGCCAATGTAACCGTTGCACAAGATATTAATCCGTGAAAAAATGGATCCGTACAAGCCCCTCTAAGGGGCTTTTTTCTTGTCCGGTCAGAAACGGAAGTCCAAATTCCGATGCTTTACAAAAGCACCGAACAACGGTTCAAGGGCACTTTTGGCCCATCTTGCCAAAGCTGGTGTCATTACCCCGCTTTCTGCCCGTTTTTGGTCGAATTTCAGGTACTTCTTCAAATTATATGCGATGGCGGATAGGTGCATCACCTTGTTGGCCTGCCCTAGCCCTATCGTATTTATCTTCCTTAGCCCCATGAACTGGGTCAGGGTCCCGAACACGGGCTCCACGGTGCCCTGCCTTTTGCCCTTCATGTAACGGCCCTGTGGGCTCTCCACCCTTGCGATGTTGCGTTCGTATTCCTCGCGGTAATAGGTGACGCTGAACTTCTTCTCCTGGGCACTTTTACCAAGACAGCTCCTGCGCAGTGGGCAATCGGTACAGACATGCTTTCTTGCCCTATATTCCTTCTTTTTCGTTCCCGTGCGATAGTCGTCGAACACCTTGGTGAACGGTATTACCTTTCCCTTTGGGCATAGGTAATGGTCGTGTTCCCCGATGTATTGGAACCCATCGGGCCCGCCCTTGTAGGTGCCATGGGGCGGTATGAAGCTTTTAAGTCCCCTTTCCTCCGAGAAAGGCATAGTTCTCGCCGCTACTGTAGCCGGTATCGGCCACACAGTTCTCCCACACAAGGCCCTGTTGCCACAACCGTTTCCTGAGCCTGTCGACGATATCGGGCAACTGTTGGTTGTCCTTTCCGTCGGCGTGGTAGGCCCTGATATCCGTTATCACGTGGTGGGCCGTATCCACGCTCAGTTGGGAGAGGTAGTTCAGCTTTCTTGCCTTGCCCGGTTTTACGCTGATGCGCGCATCGGAGTCCGTAGGGCTATAATGGGTCTTGTTACTGGTATACTTGGCCACCTTGTTCCCGGCTCCCGGCCTTTGGTCCCATTCCTGGCCCACTTCCTGTTGCGGCCCTTTATCGTATCGAGTTCGTTCTTGTTGGCCGAAATAGTGCGCTGGCCCTTGTCGGACCTGTCGCCCTTGCTCTTTCTGTGCGGTTCCCCTTTGTCCATCGAACTGAGCGCACGTACCTTTCTCAGGTGCTCGTCAAGTTCATCTTCCGGCACCTTGAGCTCCAAGGTGTCCATACTGGCATTGGCCTTAACGGGGGCCGAATCTATGGCCTGGGTATGGCCGCTCACCATGCCCGCATCCACGCACATGGCCAGCACCTTTGTAAAGACTTCCTCGAAGACCGACTCCGGGTAGAGTTGCCGGGTACGGCTTATCGTGGAATGCCATGGCAGCTCCTCGTCGATATCATAGCCAATGAAATACAGGATGTCCAAGCGCATCGAACAATGGTCGATAAGCTTACGGTCACTGATGATGTTCTCCGAGATAGCCCACAAGACAAAGCTTGAAGAACACCACGGGGTCGATGCTCTTCTGCCCGCTCTCACCATAATACGGACGGGTAAGCATGTAAAGGAAACGCAGATCCAAAACGCCTTTTAAACGACGGTAGAAATTCGTCTCCGGTACCCGATCACTTAATTGGAAATTATTGAAAAGCTTCTCTTGATAATCCTTTTTTCCCTGCATACCTAAAGTTACCATCCTTTTACGGATCGGCAAGATCGAAATGCCCCTTTTTTTATAACTTGTGCAACAGGCACCAATGTTGGCAATAGTTATAGTTTAATCTAGGCACATAGTAATTCTATAAACCAAATTACATCTTTCTTAAAGAAAAAAAGTTGCGCCTACTCTCATTGTATTGATATCATTTGTAAAGTTTGGATACCAGCCAGCGTTGACTTTAAATTTGTTAGGGGTAATTATGTAATTAAAATTAACTTCAGCTTGCCAAATAGTGTCAAAATCAAACATTGTAACAATAGGATTTAAAAAAACAAATGCTTGTTTGCTAAATTTCAAGCTCATATTTGTTTGAAACCCGAAACCACTTTCTTTAGGTTCTGTTAAATACACGTAATTAACCCCTGGGAATAGTGATATATTCTTATTTAATACTATACCAACTACTGCACCAGCTGCTAAAGACCAAGTGTCTGAACCAAGTCCATTGTCGACAGAACCTGTTGGGATACTAATGTCTGCAAAAGGTGCAATGGCGATAACAGTTTTTGATATATTCCGCTTGACTGCATTAAAGTAACGCACTCTTACATCCGAAAGCCCAAACTTATTAGTTGCATCATTATACAAAAGTGGAACTTCTGCTAATAAAAGGTTATCAGGGTTGAAGGCATATTGAAAATTAATTCTCGTGCCATAGGTAGCAAAACCATCATAGGCATTGTACTCACCTAAGGTATTTATTTGCGTGTATAGATTGGTAGGCTTAGAAGGGTCTATTTCTACCGAAGTATCTTGTGCCTGTGTGTATTGAAGGCATAAAGAAAATAACAAGCATATTAAATATATATTTTTCATCTCTAACTAATTTTTTTTGTAAATGGTTTCTCCTTCTTTAATGGTTTCAAGGACTTTGATTTCTTTAATTTTCATAGGGTCTACTTTCAAGGGGTTATTGTCCGGAATAACTAAATCTGCTAGCTTACCATTTTCTAAAGTCCCTTTTTTAGCTTCTTCAAAATACTGATAAGCCGCATTGATGGTAATTGCTTTTAAGGCTTGATATGGCGAAATCCTTTCGTCCGCACCTATAACTTCACCATTTCTTGAAACTCTGTTTACAGCCGTCCAAACAACCATCATTTGGTCTATGGGTGCTACATTGAAATCTGTGTGGTTGGTAGGTTTCAATCCTTTTGAAATTGCCGTTTTCATTGGGCTTATAAAAGACGCTTGCTCCAAACCTCTATTTTTTATATGGGCATCCGCAAAAAAGAAAGTATGCTCAGTGTAGAGCGATGGAATCATATTATACTCCACATATTTATCTAATTGGTCTCGGACGTACAAATTGAGAATGGATAATTGTAGTTCTGCGTTCTTTGGTTGGATTTCCATTGCTAGCGAATTCGTGAGCTTTTATACACATATCTATGGCACCATCACCATTAGCGTGAAAAGTTGATTGTAAACCTTTATCATACACGTTTTTTAGCATTTGGTTGACTTCGTCCTGCGAAAATGTAGATTCTCCTAACCAGTTTTCTTCACCACTAGGGCCACCAGTTAAATAAGGTGTTGTAAACAATGCTGTTCGTCCTTGAGGCGAGCCATCTATGGTTATTTTAATACCACCTAGTTTAAATCGATTATTGTATTTACCAAAATCATCAGCACTATAAAGTTTAAAAATTGTATCGAATTCGGTTATAAAAGGATAGGAAACAACATCAATGAATAAAGACTTATTATCTGCACCTTTTTGAACGATTTGTATATCTCCTAAATGAGCCGCTCCATCTTGTGCAGTTGTAACTCCAGCCGCTGCATAAATCATTTGCCCATCTTTAATTTGTTGTAACAGCTCTTCTTCAGTTGGCTTAGGTAATTGAGAAAAAATGGGTAAAAATGCGGTTTCCATTATCAAGCCATAAGGTTTATTGGTTCCAGGTTTTCTTACGATAATTCCTCCGGGTGGTGTTTCGGTTTTTTCAGAAAACCCAAATTGTTCTAAAGCTTTAGAGTTTAAAACAGCTCCGTGCAAAGAAACGTGCATCACCATTACAGGATTATTTGGAAAGGCTTCATCTAAGTCGTCCCGATTTAATAATTTACCTTCGGCATCACGGTATCGTCATAGCCATAGCCCATTATTAATTTACCATCTCGGTATGTTTTTTTCTGATTGAAGGTTTTGTAAAGCTTTTACTACACCAGCTACATTATCAGCTTCTCCAACAGGTGAGGGCGAACAATTGGCCTGAGTGCTCATTCCTAATGAATTAATAAAATGAGAATGTGGGTCGATAAAGCTAGGCATTAAGGTTTTACCATTTAAGTCTATCATTTGATGACCGTTTCCTGCTATTTCCATAGCTTCACTTGAGTCACCTACAAATAATATTCTACCGTCCCTAACTACAATCGCTTCGGCATATTCGGGATTTTCTCCTGTCATAGTAATAATGTCTCCACCATAATAGACAACAGCATTATTTTCTACTCGTTGTTTTTCATTTTTTTTACAAGAGAATAATAGACATATTCCCAAAATCAGTAACAAGGTTTTTTTTGTTTTCATATTCTTTGGTTTTAATTATTGCCAACGGTTTTGTATAAGATTAGTGGCGTGTTTAAGCACCTAATTTAGCAAATAAACACCGGATAGAAAATCCGCGAGGATTTTCGTAAGTAGGCGAGGACTAGCCATTAATTTTATACGGTGTTGTAACCAGTTATTTTTTGTTCAGTTTTTGTTTAAATTCCATTATTTCAAAACTATAAATTTCGTTAAGAAACTCGTTGTAAACATCATCTCTTTTGTAGTGAATATTATTTTCTGCTTTTAAAATATTTTCTTTTGCCTTTTCGATTTGCCCTAGTTTTAGGTAAGCTTTTGCTATTCCAAAATACGATTCAGGAACATTTTCGGTTTGCTTTAAAGCTCTTTGAAATTCGGAAATCGCTTTTTCGTAATTCCCAAGTTCATACTCACAAAGTCCGAGATAAACGAAACTATAAATATCAGCCCAATCCTCTTTTTGGTTCTTGATATTACGATTAAATAACTCAATCGCTTTTGGATAGTCTTTTTTTCCGAAATAACATTCTCCTCGCAAGAAGTCAATATCTTCTCCCCAAGGTGCGTCTACAAATTTTGGTGTTAAACTGTCTAATGTATTAAAATCATTTAAGGCATTGTCAAAGTCTCGTAATTTTCTCAATTTCATCCAACCTCGATATCCTAAATGTAATTTTGGGTCAAGTTCTACAGCTTTATCTAAAAGTTCAAAGCCTTTTGCGTATTCGCCTCTTTTGTTGAAAGCTACGGATTGTTCAAAATACACATCTGAATAATCCGGGTTTTGTAATTTTAAAATGTCAAACATACTTTGTGAAAAGTAAAGACCTTGAGAATGTTCAGCAATTTTGAATCTTCTTTCTTTTGGTGCTAGAGCTATAAAGTATAGAATGACTATTGAAAATGCAAAAAGCAAAATTGTAAAAACCACTTTAATTATTTTTATAAAAATTTTCATAACCTCTAGAATATATCAACGATTTTACCATTTTCTATTTTAAAGTTTAATACATAATAACTATCAAGAGATTCATCTTTCCATTTGCCTGCTTGCCAACCTTTCAACCTTTTAATAGATTCTTGAATTTGTTTAATATTATTAGATTTAAAACTATTTTCTTTTAAGTCTGAATTAACCATTTTTACTCGAAATCTACCTACGCTATTTTCACAATTAACTATAAATCTGAAAGTTATGAATCCTGATTCATTAAAACTCAGATTATTTATAAGTTTGTTTAGTTCATTTTTTATAGTTTTTTCTCCGCCTTGATAATATGTTTCAACCGAGTAGTATTGTGTAATTCTGTCTTCATTACAAACTATAAATTCAGAATTGTCAATATTTTCATCAAATGCAATATCTCCTATTCTATGAGTTGTTTGGTAATAAACCCAAACAGCAAGAGTCAAAGCTAATACAAAGCTAGAAAGTAAGAGTATGTTCAGTTTGTTTTTCAATTCAGATTTTCGTTTTGAGTGGTAATTGGTTACAACGGTTTTGTGTATGATTAGTTGCGGGAAAATCAGCAGGATTTTTCCGCCATAAACGAAAGATAATTAATAAGATTGAATTTCCGAGAGGAAATTCAGCCGCAATTAATTATACACGTTGTTGTAGCACGTTATTTATTCAGTCGCAAAGTGTTTTCGCAATTCCGATTTGTCTACCTCACGTTCTATTCTTGCGCTGTCGATTGCTTCTTTCAAGTCAGTCCATTCGGAATATGCGTTACTATTCGCAAAAGAACCATCGTAAAAGTAGTCGTTCATTTTTTCAGTCAAATTTTCATAATAATCTTTTTGGAAAAATAATCGGCATCCACCAGTTCGCAATGTCTCAACCAATAATTCCTCATTCTTTGGTTTTGGAAATAAGTTTTTCATTAGCCCATTTGTCAACATTGCAAGTTGTCCGCCATCAAGTTCTTTTGATTTGTACTCATAACTTTCGGATTGGTTTTCTGCCGAATTTGAGAATAAATTCACAGAACTATGGAAATAAACTTTTTCAACCATTCCATTCCGTTTTTCATTACGAGTAGTAAATTCAGATAAATCTAATGAAACGATTTCCTCATTATGTGCTGCTTGAGTTATTTCTTTACTTAAACTTGAATTGAATTCAAACACATATTTTTCTCCGTTCATTCCAAAGTTATAACTCTTTCGTCCGAAGGAAGAGTATAGCTGCTCCATTCAACTTCTGCTAAATCAAATACCAAAACTCTCTGATTAGATGCTTTTATGTGAGATTCTGTTATTCCAATTACTCTAAAGTCTTTCATTTTATTGGTTGGTTTTAATGTGCTACAACGGTTCGTGTATGATTAGTGCGGGTTGAAACCCGTAGGATTTCGGCCAGTACCATCGCTTTTAAATATACGTAGATTTTCCGTTAGGAAAATCGGCCAGCATTAATTATATATATTGTTAGCGTAATTGTGGCGTTGCCCTTTTCATGGGCAGAAAGCGGACATTTTCTTTTGTCCCAGTGCCCTTTTTGCCCTTTTCATCCACCACGGAGTGGGAAGTCTGAGTTCTGCTTGCGTACCCCTTGCGAACAGATTGGAAAGCCTTTTACACGTCCGAGTCGGATCCTTTCTGCGTACTCCTTGCGTACCGGGGCAAAAAAGGGAAGGCCCCGAACCGATAATTATTTTTTTAAGAACACCGAAACCAAAACAGGGGAGTACGGACCGGAGAACAAGAGACCCTTAAATTCCAAAAATAACCCCGACCAATAAATTTGAACGGCATTTACGCTAACGGTTGGGCTATGATTTCGTTGCGGACATTTCCAACGGAAATTGTCCGGGAGAAATCGGGCCCTGTTAATGGTTTATAGTTTTAAATTTAGCGAAAATGCAGCAATGAATTATAGCCGGTGTTAGAGAACGGTTTTATTATTTATTTTTTACTGCCTGAACTTGATAAAAAGGGAGCGAACATTTTTCGATGGCCTCGCTTTACCTCCAAATACAAAATGGGTTTTCTTTTTTTATTTTTTCGTCCGAGTGGGAGGTCGGACTGGGTATTAATGGCGACCGAGTAAAAGGTCGGTTCAGGTTTTGTTAACGGTTCGTCCGTGCCATGTTTGGTCGGGCTTTGCCCCACTGTTCTCTAACGTGTTTGTATATGATTAGTGGCGTGTTTAAGCACCTAATTTAACAAATAAAAACTGAATAGAAAATCCGCGAGGATTTTCATAAGTAGGCGAGGACTAGCCATTAATTATATACGCTGTTGCCAGTAGTTTTTATATCATAATATACTCCAACTTTATTTTGAAAGTCAGAAGTCAACAGTTTTTTAGTCGGATAGAAATAAGTCGATTTAGTCATTATCTGCGGAAGATTTTCAGTTACTGAACCATCCGGATTTCGGTATTGACCATTCATTGATGTTTTCACTTCGTTAAAAACTATTTTTGAGATTGTATCGTTTTTTGATTCAATCTCAATATTTCCTAATTCCAATTCAATAGGAACTCCTATTATTGGATCTAATTTCCGTTTCAGTCCATTGAGTTTAACTTTTTTTGAGTCAATATTAATTTCATTAAAATAGTATTCGTTTAGAAATCCACCAGTTATTCTATCGTAGTTGATGACTTTTAAAGTCAAATCATAGGCTTTTTCGTAAGTTATAGTTGAAAGAGTGTCTTTAGGTCTTTCCAAATCTGCATTGCTCTTAAAACGATAAATTTCTAACGTGTCTTTGCCAATCCATTTAGATATTTTTCCATTTAGTTCAATTCCTGCTCGTTCTTTAAATTCAGATTCCTTTTTTTGGATTTGTGTTCCACAAATGTCACTACTAAAAGCCATCATTCCGCTTCTACAATAATTGTATATTTTATATTTCCCGTTTGGGGATTCCTGTTTTAAGATATAATAGTAATCGGAAATTTTTACGTCTTGTTTTAAATCAGGCAAACAAGAAGATGCTAAAATCAATAATAAAATCCCTAAAGTTTGTTTCATTTTCAAATTACTGGCAACGGTCTTGTGTATGGCTCGTTGCGGAAAATCAGCTATGATTTTCCGCCGTAACCGAAAGATAGCAAATTGCAATGAATTCCGATTAGTCCCGACGCATCGGGACAGCCGCAATGAGCTATACACGTTGTTGCCATTTCGTTGTTTTTTTGAGGTCAGATTATTCTATTCAGTTCTATTTCCGCCAAATATTAAAATTTCCTGCTCCTCAACATCTCTGTCTCCAACAGGATTTGTAATTCCAACATATAATTCGGTCGTAGCATTTTCAGTATCAGCAACTATTTCAGTTTCGTTAGTATAATTTTCAAGTAATTTCTTTAATTCGCCAACTGTATTCAGTTGTTTAATATTCTTGATAAATATTGATTCTTTCATTCTATTATCTTTTGTTTTATATTTTTTAAATAATTTATTCTTTGCCCATTTTTAAAACATCTTCGCCATCTTTTCTGAATACAGAACCAGTTCGTCTATATTTCATTTTCTTTCCGTCCACACACAAAACATAAACAGCATTTCCGAGTTGTTCAGAAAGTTGCAAAAGAGTAATTTGATTTTCGGAAACTCCCAAGTCAACTGAAATATGCTTTTTTAAATCGTCAACTCTCGTTCCCATTCTCTTCCAAGCACCACTTTTATTCCATTTGGGTTCTTTAAATCCATCTTCGACAATACAAGAGTTTGTAGATTTGGTTTCAGGGTTTAGATATTCCCAAGTTTTGTCGTCTTTCAACAGAACCTTTTTTCCGTCTTCGGTTGTGGCAATTTTTGTCTGTCCAAATGACAATGATGTAATCAGAAGTAGATTAATAAAAATTAGTTTTTTCATAATTAATTCGGTTTTGAGTTTGAGTGAGCCACAATGAATGGCAACGGTTGGGCTATGAGTAGTTGCGTGGTTTAGCACCTAACTTTGCAAGTACACACCAAACTGAAAATCCGCGAGGATTTTCAGAAGTAGGCGAGAACCAGCAATTACTTATAGCCAATGTGCCTGTTGCACAAGTTATAAAAAAAGGGGCATTTCGATCTTGCCGATCCGTAAAAGGATGGTAACTTTAGGTATGCAGGGAAAAAAGGATTATCAAGAGAAGCTTTTCAATAATTTCCAATTAAGTGATCGGGTACCGGAGACGAATTTCTACCGTCGTTTAAAAGGCGTTTTGGATCTGCGTTTCCTTTACATGCTTACCCGTCCGTATTATGGTGAGAGCGGGCAGAAGAGCATCGACCCCGTGGTGTTCTTCAAGCTTTGTCTTGTGGGCTATCCGGAGAACATCATCAGTGACCGTAAGCTTATCGACCATTGTTCGATGCGCTTGGACATCCTGTATTTCATTGGCTATGATATCGACGAGGAGCTGCCATGGCATTCCACGATAAGCCGTACCCGGCAACTCTACCCGGAGTCGGTCTTCGAGGAAGTCTTTACAAAGGTGCTGGCCATGTGCGTGGATGCGGGCATGGTGAGCGGCCATACCCAGGCCATAGATTCGGCCCCCGTTAAGGCCAATGCCAGTATGGACACCTTGGAGCTCAAGGTGCCGGAAGATGAACTTGACGAGCACCTGAGAAAGGTACGTGCGCTCAGTTCGATGGACAAAGGGGAACCGCACAGAAAGAGCAAGGGCGACAGGTCCGACAAGGGCCAGCGCACTATTTCGGCCAACAAGAACGAACTCGATACGATAAAGGGCCGCAACAGGAAGTGGGCCAGGACTAGGACCAAAGGCCGGGAGCCGGGAACAAGGTGGCCAAGTATACCAGTAACAAGACCCATTATAGCCCTACGGACCCCGATGCGCGCATCAGCGTAAAACCGGGCAAGGCAAGAAAGCTGAACTACCTCTCCCAACTGAGCGTGGATACGGCCCACCACGTGATAACGGATATCAGGGCCTACCACGCCGACGGAAAGGACAACCAACAGTTGCCCGATATCGTCGACAGGCTCAGGAAACGGTTGTGGCAACAGGGCCTTGTGTGGGAGAACTGTGTGGCCGATACCGGCTACAGTAGCGGCGAGAACTATGCCTTTCTCGGAGGAAAGGGGACTTAAAAGCTTCATACCGCCCCATGGCACCTACAAGGGCGGGCCCGATGGGTTCCAATACATCGGGGAACACGACCATTACCTATGCCCAAAGGGAAAGGTAATACCGTTCACCAAGGTGTTCGACGACTATCGCACGGGAACGAAAAAGAAGGAATATAGGGCAAGAAAGCATGTCTGTACCGATTGCCCACTGCGCAGGAGCTGTCTTGGTAAAAGTGCCCAGGAGAAGAAGTTCAGCGTCACCTATTACCGCGAGGAATACGAACGCAACATCGCAAGGGTGGAGAGCCCACAGGGCCGTTACATGAAGGGCAAAAGGCAGGGCACCGTGGAGCCCGTGTTCGGGACCCTGACCCAGTTCATGGGGCTAAGGAAGATAAATACGATAGGGCTAGGGCAGGCCAACAAGGTGATGCACCTATCCGCCATCGCATATAATTTGAAGAAGTACCTGAAATTCGACCAAAAACGGGCAGAAAGCGGGGTAATGACACCAGCTTTGGCAAGATGGGCCAAAAGTGCCCTTGAACCGTTGTTCGGTGCTTTTGTAAAGCATCGGAATTTGGACTTCCGTTTCTGACCGGACAAGAAAAAAGCCCCTTAGAGGGGCTTGTACGGATCCATTTTTTCACGGATTAATATCTTGTGCAACGGTTACCAATGTTGGCAATAGTTATAGTTTAATCTAGGCACATAGTAATTCTATAAACCAAATTACATCTTTCTTAAAGAAAAAAAGTTGCGCCTACTCTCATTGTATTGATATCATTTGTAAAGTTTGGATACCAGCCAGCGTTGACTTTAAATTTGTTAGGGGTAATTATGTAATTAAAATTAACTTCAGCTTGCCAAATAGTGTCAAAATCAAACATTGTAACAATAGGATTTAAAAAAACAAATGCTTGTTTGCTAAATTTCAAGCTCATATTTGTTTGAAACCCGAAACCACTTTCTTTAGGTTCTGTTAAATACACGTAATTAACCCCTGGGAATAGTGATATATTCTTATTTAATACTATACCAACTACTGCACCAGCTGCTAAAGACCAAGTGTCTGAACCAAGTCCATTGTCGACAGAACCTGTTGGGATACTAATGTCTGCAAAAGGTGCAATGGCGATAACAGTTTTTGATATATTCCGCTTGACTGCATTAAAGTAACGCACTCTTACATCCGAAAGCCCAAACTTATTAGTTGCATCATTATACAAAAGTGGAACTTCTGCTAATAAAAGGTTATCAGGGTTGAAGGCATATTGAAAATTAATTCTCGTGCCATAGGTAGCAAAACCATCATAGGCATTGTACTCACCTAAGGTATTTATTTGCGTGTATAGATTGGTAGGCTTAGAAGGGTCTATTTCTACCGAAGTATCTTGTGCCTGTGTGTATTGAAGGCATAAAGAAAATAACAAGCATATTAAATATATATTTTTCATCTCTAACTAATTTTTTTTGTAAATGGTTTCTCCTTCTTTAATGGTTTCAAGGACTTTGATTTCTTTAATTTTCATAGGGTCTACTTTCAAGGGGTTATTGTCCGGAATAACTAAATCTGCTAGCTTACCATTTTCTAAAGTCCCTTTTTTAGCTTCTTCAAAATACTGATAAGCCGCATTGATGGTAATTGCTTTTAAGGCTTGATATGGCGAAATCCTTTCGTCCGCACCTATAACTTCACCATTTCTTGAAACTCTGTTTACAGCCGTCCAAACAACCATCATTTGGTCTATGGGTGCTACATTGAAATCTGTGTGGTTGGTAGGTTTCAATCCTTTTGAAATTGCCGTTTTCATTGGGCTTATAAAAGACGCTTGCTCCAAACCTCTATTTTTTATATGGGCATCCGCAAAAAAGAAAGTATGCTCAGTGTAGAGCGATGGAATCATATTATACTCCACATATTTATCTAATTGGTCCGGACGTACAAATTGAGAATGGATAATTGTAGTTCTGCGTTCTTTGGTTGGATTTCCATTGCTAGCGAATTCGTGAGCTTTTATACACATATCTATGGCACCATCACCATTAGCGTGAAAAGTTGATTGTAAACCTTTATCATACACGTTTTTTAGCATTTGGTTGACTTCGTCCTGCGAAAATGTAGATTCTCCTAACCAGTTTTCTTCACCACTAGGGCCACCAGTTAAATAAGGTGTTGTAAACAATGCTGTTCGTCCTTGAGGCGAGCCATCTATGGTTATTTTAATACCACCTAGTTTAAATCGATTATTGTATTTACCAAAATCATCAGCACTATAAAGTTTAAAAATTGTATCGAATTCGGTTATAAAAGGATAGGAAACAACATCAATGAATAAAGACTTATTATCTGCACCTTTTTGAACGATTTGTATATCTCCTAAATGAGCCGCTCCATCTTGTGCAGTTGTAACTCCAGCCGCTGCATAAATCATTTGCCCATCTTTAATTTGTTGTAACAGCTCTTCTTCAGTTGGCTTAGGTAATTGAGAAAAAATGGGTAAAAATGCGGTTTCCATTATCAAGCCATAAGGTTTATTGGTTCCAGGTTTTCTTACGATAATTCCTCCGGGTGGTGTTTCGGTTTTTTCAGAAAACCCAAATTGTTCTAAAGCTTTAGAGTTTAAAACAGCTCCGTGCAAAGAAACGTGCATCACCATTACAGGATTATTTGGAAAGGCTTCATCTAAGTCGTCCCGATTTAATAATTTACCTTCCGGCATCACGGTATCGTCATAGCCATAGCCCATTATTAATTTACCATCTGGTATGTTTTTTTCTGATTGAAGGTTTTGTAAAGCTTTTACTACACCAGCTACATTATCAGCTTCTCCAACAGGTGAGGGCGAACAATTGGCCTGAGTGCTCATTCCTAATGAATTAATAAAATGAGAATGTGGGTCGATAAAGCTAGGCATTAAGGTTTTACCATTTAAGTCTATCATTTGATGACCGTTTCCTGCTATTTCCATAGCTTCACTTGAGTCACCTACAAATAATATTCTACCGTCCCTAACTACAATCGCTTCGGCATATTCGGGATTTTCTCCTGTCATAGTAATAATGTCTCCACCATAATAGACAACAGCATTATTTTCTACTCGTTGTTTTTCATTTTTTTTACAAGAGAATAATAGACATATTCCCAAAATCAGTAACAAGGTTTTTTTTGTTTTCATATTCTTTGGTTTTAATTATTGCCAACGCCAGAGCTATGATTAGTTGCGGCGTTCATTGCCCAAAATACGATAAATAGACGCTTGGTTTGAAAATCCGTCTAGGATTTTCATACAGTCCTCAGGCCGAGCAATTAATCATAGGTTTTGTTAGCGTAACCGTGGCGTTCCCCTTTTCATGGGCAGGTAAGGGACATTGCCATTTGTTCCCGTACCCTTTTTGCCCTTTTAATCCACCACGGAGTGGGAAGTCTGCGTTCTGCTTGCGTACCCCTTGCGAACAGATTGGAAAGCCTTTTCCCGTCCGAGTCGGATCCTTTCTGCGCAGCCCTTGCGTACCGGGGCAAAAAAGGGAAGGTCCCGAACCGATAATTATTTTTTTAAGAGCACCGAAACCAAAACAGGGAAGTACGGATCGGAGAAAAAAAGACCCTTAAATTCCAAAAAGATCCCCGACCAATAATAACGGCATTTACGCTAACGGTCTCGTATAACCGTCAGTTACGGGTTAATATGCGTTAATTTTCGGTTTGACACTGGCGTTAGCAATTCCGAGTGGATTCGGACGCAGTCGAATCCGCCGTAATTGCGGTTATACATTGTTGTGCGTAGTTTTTATTTCAGTCAAAATTTATTCGGCAATATTAATTTTCAAATTTCCTTCTATATTGTCATATCCGACTACTTTTCCATTTTCAAGCTTTACTGTGCTCAATCCATACCATAAAACTTTTCCAAATCTACCATTGTCATTATAACCTGTCGGATTTCCCATAACTTCCAAAACTTTTTTTTCCGTTGAGCCAATTGTAAAGAAATCTTTGTCCGTAACCTTTTCGGGCTCCACTGATTGAACTTCTTTAGTGTTATTTTTTAAATCAGTAATTTCTTGTTCGAGAAGTCTATTTTTTTCTTCGAGGTTCTTTATATACTCCTTTTCAGTTTGATTGGATGAATTACAGCTTAAAATTAGAGTAATCATTGGAAGAATTAAATAAATGCATTTAATAATATTTTTCATTGGTTTAAAGTTTTAAATCATTTTTTAGGCTGCTGATTTCAAATTACGCACAACGTTACGGCTATGATTAGTTGCGGTTTGAAATCCGACAGGATTTCGGCCCGCAGACTAAACATACTAAATACGCGTGGATTTTCCGAAGGGAAAATCCGCCCGCAATTAATTATAGGTCTTGTTGGCCATAGTTTATTTCTTTTTTAAAAATTTGAATTTCAGCATAATCTTTAATAGTTAAAATGTCCAGCAGTGAAATCCACCCAAGAATCCCTTCTTTAAAGTAGTGAACAAAAATTTCTTTGTAGACCTTGAGTCTTTGCCATTCCGTTTGTAAAAAATTCACTTCTATTTTTTTTCCGTTTTTTAAAGTCAAAACAAAGATATTATCCAAGCCATGAGAGAGCCTTGGACTAAAACTATAAGATATTTTGTATCTGTTTTGTATATCCGATGCAACTACAAAGTCTAATTTTAAAATTTCAGAAATTTCAAATTCATCTTTATCAATTTGAATTTTACTTTCCGAAAATATTATTTCTCCACAATATTCGCCGACTTCTTTTTGTTCAATAAATTGGTTCCGAATTTCCACTACTATAAAGGAAAGTAAGAGAAAACCCATAGAAATGAATATGTAATCTTTAAGGCTAAATTCGAATATGTATTCTATGCTTATTAATATTGCAATAATTAAGCAGAGAATGACAAATACCCAATGATGAGGATATAAATAGAGTCCTTTTTTCTTTTTAAAAATTTTTAGCTTTTTTGGTTGCATTTGAAAATTATGGCCAACGGTTTAGGCTATGAGTATTTGCGTGTATTAGAATTTAACTTTGGAAATACAACCAAACTGAAAATCCGAGAGGATTTTCAGAAGTAGGTGGGACTAAGCAATTACTTATAGGCATTGTTGGCAATATTTTTTTATCTCGGTTATGTGATTCTTTTGAAATATTATTTTCTTATCCTAAAGAAAAAACGTTGCTCCAATTCTAATTGTATTTATATCATTTGTAAAATTAGGATACCACCCTGTGTTGACTTTAAATTTATTTGGGGTAATTATGTAGTTAAAGTTAACTTCAGCTTGCCAAATAGTGTCAAAATCAAACATTGTAACAATAGGATTTAAAAACACAAATGCTTGTTTACTAAAACTTAAGCTCATGTTGGTTTGAAACCCTAAACCACTTTCTTTAGGCTCTGTTAAATACACATAATTAACTCCAGGAAACAAGGATATGTTTTTATTCAAAACAAGCCCGACCACTCCACCTACCGCAATAGACCAGGTGTCAGAGCCAAGACCCTTTTCAGCTGAACCTGTTGGAATTGTAATATCAGTAAATGGCGCAATGGCTATAATAGTGCTTGATATATTTCTTTTTACTACGTTAAAGTAACGCAATCTAACATCTGAAAGCCCAAATTCATTTGTTGCATCATTATACAATAGCGGTACTTCTCCTAATAAAAGATTATTAGGATTGAAAGCATATTGAAAATTAACTCTTGTACCATAAGTTGCAAAACCGTCATAAGCGTTATATTCACCTAATGTGTTAATTTGTGTGTAAAGATTAGTAGGCTTGGAAGGGTCTATTTCTTCTTTTGTATTTTGTGCTTTTATACTATGAAAACAGAAAGCTATCAAGATCAAACTTAAAAATTTATATTTCATATTATTTATTTTTGAGAGAATTCTTTAGTAAAAGACTAATAACAAGACAACAATTATTATAATGCTTTTTTCGCCTTTGTTATGTACAACATTTACATTTTATTATTATTTAAATAAACAAAAATTTTATATTTACTAATTAATAGAATGTTTTCATAAATTTTTTTTAAATATAATGAATAAACTTTTCACACTTTTCTTATTAATATTTGTTATTCACTATACAAGTTTCTCACAAAATGATTCTCTCGTGCTAAATAACGGAGATTTTATTGTAGGAGACTTAAAAAGTATGTTCAAGGGTGTTTTGACTATTGAACCATCATATTCAGACTCAGATTTTAAAATTAAATGGAAAGACGTTAAAGAATTAAAGGCAACTCAGCGTTACTTCATAGCGCTTTCTGATGGGCTAAGAACTAATGGAACATTAAAAAGTTCAGGTATTGGAAAACTAATAATTCACAAAGGGGAAGGGGATTACCTAACTGTTAATCAAAGTGATGTTGTTTACATAAAAAGTATAGATAGTGGTTTTTTAAGCCGTCTTTCTGCTAATATAGATTTTGGTTTCACATTAACTAAAGCTAATAACCAACAACAACTAAACGGTAATTTAAGGATGGGATATTTGGCGGATAAGTGGACGACTAGACTATTTTATAACACGTTATTGACCAAACAAGATGATGCGTCAGATATACGGAGAAATGATGCTGGAATTGAATTTCTCTATATTTTGCCTGAAGATTGGGTTCTTGGCGCAAGCGTAAATCTACTATCAAATACAGAACAATCCTTAGACTTACGCTTAACAAGTAAAATGGGAATTGGTAATTATTTAAAATATTCTAATACGATGTATTGGAATGTTTTGGCTGGTTTTGCGTATAATACTGAAAGCTTCTTACCTATTTTAAATCCGAGCAAGGAATTACTACAACAACACCGAATAGAAAATCATTTGAGGGATTTTTGAAAACAGAATTAAACATATATGATCTCGGTGATTTAGAGCTTTTCACCAATATAATTCTATACCCTACAATTTTTTCAGATACCAATGTTAAGTCTCGGTCGCACTAGAGTAGACTTTAGATTCGATGTAAAGTATGATGATCTCTTTATTGAGGATTTTTACATCAGAGCAGGTTATAATCTCAATTATGATAATAGACCAGCTGAAGCAGGAAAAGCATTAGATTATATCTTTACTACAGGATTTGGCTGGGAATGGTAAATTCTACTACAATCAAAAAAACACCAAACTTGGTATTAGGGTTACCTTTTATAAACTTGTTTACCCTCTTTATAAGTTTCTAAAACTATAATGTTTTTTATTTCTTCTTCAGGCACTTTTAAAGGGTTTTTATCAAGAATAACTAAGTCGGCAAGCTTACCTTTTTCAAGAGTTCCTTTGGTGTCTTCTTCAAAATGCTGATAGGCTGACCAATCTGTAATGCCTTTGAGCGCTTCGTAGGGAGTTGTCTTCTCATCCGCACCAATCACTTGACCTGAACGGGACTTTCGCTCAACTGAAATCCCGACCATCCTCATTAAATTTGGCAGGGCTACAGGTGCATCTGTATGGATGGTTATCCTCAAACCTTTATCCAAGGCTGTTCTCGGTAGGACTGATAGAGTTTCCAAGGCTATCTCCAATAATCTGTTTGTGCCAGTCTCCCCAGTAATAGGTATGTAGCGGAAATAATGAAGCAATGACATTCAATTCCATAAAAGAATCAAGTTGATCTTCCCGAACATATTGACCGTGGATAAGAACACTTCTTCGGTCATCATTTCCAAATTCTTCTATGGCAGGCTTCATTGTACGTATCATCTCGGTCCATTGCCGCATCACCATTGCCATGGGTGAAAACTTAACAGTTGTTTTTAAACGCTTTTTTATACAATGACGTCACAACACTATCACTAGGAATTGCTGGATAACCGCTGTAATCTAGGTCTGCCCCATCTGGTGGAATTAAATACGGCTGAGTTTGCCAAACTGTTCTTCCCTATGGAGATTCATCAAGTGTTAAAAAGATGCAAAGCACAGCAAGTAATTAATTACGTTTTATTCACATAATAATTCCTATTTAATCATTTTTATAAACGCTTTTGCCTTCTTCTATGCATTCTGTAATCTTTGTTGAATGTATTTGCATTGGATTTATTTTTAATGAGTTTTCATCAAAAATAAACAAGTGGGCCAAAGCTTACTTTTTCAAACGTTTACTTTCATTTATTCTCGTAATTTGGCCCATATTTCAACTTTTGCCCTTTTAGTAAATATGATATTCCCAGCTGAGTCATAATCAATTTCTAATTCTTTTAATTTAGTATCATTTCCAGGTAGCTTAAACGCAAAAGATGACATCCCATTGGTAAAAACACCGGTGCCTTTTGGAGAGAATTCTTTTTCTGTGCCGTCGGACATTTTGACGCGTAGCTTTTTAAGCTTAACGGTTCCCCGAATACACTTTAACTTTATTGTAGAAATGTTTTGTTTTTTGCCAAGCATATTGACTTTATCTGTTTCAGCCATGTAAGACACAGTTTTTTCCGATAGTTTTATCCAACCCTTTTCTTCAGACTGCGCGAAGGAACGAAGCCCAAACGCAACAATCAATACCGGAGCTAATAGAATACTTTTTTTCATTTTATTGATATTTTAATTTTGTTAACCGACAACAGCGGTTCAATTCTTTGAGTGTTTTCAATCCAACTTATTTAAATTAATCATAACCTTTTTGGTCAAAAAGAACTGTACAACCATACCAGATTTGATCTTGGTGATAGGATTTATTCTTAATTTCGGTTAAGCCATTTAGCTTCAGGCGGTTGGTTTAAATTGCCCACAACGACCTGCTAAACGCAGTTCAGGTATGATAACGAAGATACAATAAAATGGATAAAAATGCCATGATATTGGACTGTTGGCATCATGGCATTGTTTGTCAATTAGATGGCGCAGCTATCGTGGATTGCCATTTTATTGAATTGGGAGTTAGAGTGCCTGATCCAAATTGCATTTAGCTCCGTGTTATGGCACGTTGAGCACTTGAGTGCGTCAGCTGGAGCTGTAGATAATAGAAAGGGTTTTAGCAATTTGGTTTAGCAGGTCGTTATGGTCACACTTGCTTGTGGGGCGGGAGTGCGCAGCACGTAGCCACGCAAGTCAGCTTCAGCTGATTGTGACCATAACGGTTTGTGCAAATGCAGTAACCGACGTTTGGAGGATGTTGGCATTTTGCACATTGTTGGCATCAGTTATCTTCTTTTTAATCTCCTTTTAGAAAAGCCAATACTTCTTCATTTTCTTCATTCATCAAAATCAAATTCAGTCCTTCTAATTTATAAAAGGCTACTTGATTAATTGCTTTGATAAAAGCCTCAGCAGTATCCATTTTATGGCACATTTTCTTGGTGGAGGCAAGATTTCCAAAAACAATTTGGTTTTCGGTCACTTTCTTTATCCCTCCTGAGTATTGATTGCATCCATCATATCCGAACACCTTCAGGTCGGTTAGGTTAATTTCCATTCTCGGTATCGGTGACATACGGTTAATGGGGTTTCCATTTATTCTTGTAGTTACCCAAATATCATGAAGTCTTTGATTTGGATTATTTGGCTTTTCTTTTATGAATTCAAGAATTTTCTTTTCCGTTTTATCAAAAAATATAACCGTCTCGCCTTGTATTTGATAAGTCGATATGGAGTTAAGTGTTTTTTGAAACTCAGGTTCAACATTTTTGTTGATGCACGCTTTTTTAGTACCTGCCACTGTTCCTAAAGATATTTCGGAAGCAGTCAGAGTCTCTATTTGACCTGTAAAATTATTGCAACCTCCATTTGCTGCCAATACTTTTTTAGAGAGTTCAATGGTGATAGTTGGTATAGCTACCATTCTGTTAAGTGGTGCATTGTTCAGTTTTACTAAAGTCCAATCACCGTTCAGTTCTGAGCGAATATCTTTTTGCTTATCCAATACTTTTATAAGTTCGTATTTAATAGAAGAGCCGTCAGCAGGTACTTCGTTTTTATCTAATCGGGTTTCCTTGACCTCAATCTTTTGAAGATAACCTTCTTCAAATTCAAAGCCTTTTATAGAAGCATAGAAGTTTTCCCAATTAGGGTTGTTTATATCTTCTCCCCTATAAATGTTTAAACATTGCATTTTCCCTGCTCCCGCAGAACATTCGGTTTTTATACCGCTTACCCGTAAAACTTTATTCATTTTGTTTGAGCATGATTGAATTAGTACCAGTAAAAATAAAATTAAAAGTAATTTTGTCAGATTCATTATTATTGATTTTACTTTTTTTAATTGATGCCAACGGTTTTGTGTATTAGTAGTAGCGGATATTAACCCACTAAACTTTCAGATAGCACTGACCTTTGATGTATACTTTTATGTTTCACATTAGCACTACACCCGCTATTGCTTATACACAATGTTACCTGCATATGGCTGTATGGTTCTTCAGTGGTCATGAACAGTAACAATACGCTTAATATGATTCAAAGCTTCAAAAGCAAAAGAATCTGAGTCGAAATAACCATTGTATCCTATTGAACCTTTAATGTTTTTGTTTCCCACTGGCTGTTTTTTACCCTCTACCACAGTGCCCCAAACCTTTATGTCTTTTATCTTTAATGGATCACAGGTTATTGGGTTGTCGGACAGAATTGTAAAGTTGGCCAGTTTTCCTGACTCAATAGAACCAATCTGATCTTCCAATTTTAGTGAATATGCAGCCTCAATTGTAACTGCTTTTAAGGCTCCTTCACGACTTACTTTTTAGTCCGGTGAAGCAACTCTCCCACTGGTCGTGATTCGGTTTACCCCACACCACATTAAGTATAATGGATCAGCTGGTGCCATAGGCATATCGCTGTGATATGAAAAGGAAACACCTGCTTTTTCCACATCGCCCATGCGTACCATATTGTCTGCTCTCTCGGTCCTAATCCAAACTGGCTGTAGTTGTCCGCCAGTGCGGCGGTATAATAAGGGTTGCCACTAACAATACATCCCAGTTTGGCCAGCCTGTCCACCTGATCTTTCTGACTAACTGCAAAGTGAACTATCACTGTCCGGTGATCAAATCTTGGATTTCTTCGCAGATTTTCTTCCAACGTATTGAGCACCCTGTCTAACCCTGCATCACCATTTACATGAATGTGTAATTGATATCCTGCATCCCGTGAAAATCCGAAAGGCTCTTTCAAATACTTCCTTATCAGTCATCCATTCACCATGGTGATTATCGAGGTAGGGTTCTCTCACTTGCATAAGCTGAGAATATATTGCGCCATCAGAAAAAAGCTTAATCTGATTTTTAGAAAGCGATGTTTTGCCATAGTACCAGTTTTCTAATTTACCAGCTTCTTCCAGTACCTTTGCGTCATCCTTATACTTGTCGCAAAGAGTTTTACCGTCTGCAATAAAACTCCACCTGAAAGGCATATCATTACCCGACATCACTGAGTTAACAGCGTCCTGCAGTTGTTTTACAAGTATTCCACCTGGTTCATTGCCAAAGGTAATACCTTTCGAATGCATATAATCTCTCATTATTTTCAGACCGGTTTCCAGTTTTTCAGGTGTTGCCAATACGGTTGCAATTTTAGGTGCCACAGCGAACATACCTTGCTCCCGTAAACGTCCTTCTGCGAAGTTTGATTGTTTTTGAGGCGTTTCTCCCCATGTTTTTATAAAGGCTTGATTGATTCCATATTTGTTGAGTGCCTTTGTATTCAATACAATCTCATGGCAACTGCGCAACCAAGCCAGCACCGGCCTGGTTGTACTGATTTTATCCAGATCGGCTTTGGTAAGTGATCCATAAAAACTTGGATGATACCCCCAGGTAACCAATGGTTCATCGGAATCTTTCATAAGTTTCTCGGCAACGGACAGCCGTGTCATAAAATCGTTTTTATCTTTGACCCCTGGTTTTATACCGCCGGGTAAGGATCAATCTTCAATTGATAACACCTCAGAGGCCATTGTAAGAGCGGCAAGTACCGGGTGGTCATGCTGTGCTATAAAACCAGGAACGATTACTTTGTCATTAAAGGTTTTGTCAATCCACGTTGGTTGATCGCCTATTAATTTTTGCAATTCTTCCAATGTACCAACGGCAAGAATCTTTCCATTGACCACGGCAACTGCTTCCGCTTTTGGTCGTGCAAGATTCATGGTGATTATTTCTTTAGCGGTATATATGGTTATTTGTGGTTTAGATTGAATACTGCCACCAATATCTTGTAAAGTCTGTCCAGTTGCAGAAAAGTTTATACTAATAATGCTTGCGACTGCTAGTACAATGACTTTTATAAATCTGTTATTTTTTCTTTGAGTGACCATATTGTTGCTTATTTAAGTTTATTTCTATTTTTGTCATTGCAGGTAACGGTCGACGCTACAGCGTCGGTGTGGTTAATTATACCAAAAGTAAGCAAAAAAACGATAGCCTGGATAAAATCCGCAGGATTTTATCCAAAAGTTGACTGCCCGAACACTGCGTTGTAGCGATTGTTACCACGTGCTAACATCATTCCGCAAGTATTTAAAAGTTAATTTGAAGCGAAAATATTGAATTTTATAGACAGCCAAAACGCCCAAAACTTTCCCTATTGCTACGAACTGTGTTCTTTCTGCCAAGTTTACTACAGAATTTTAATAGAAGGAAATTTTGCTTTAATTTTTTTTTGTTTACAAAAAAGCGATTACTTGATTTTACTCAGCCCGAAACCAAATAGGGAAGTAGTTGTTTTTAACTTTTGGAAAGCAAAATTTTAGTATGTGGTAACGGTCTCGTGTATGAGCAGTAGCGGATTTAACCCACAAAACTGTCAAATTACACTGACCTTAAATTTACACTTTTTAGTTTCAAAATAGCACAGAACCCGCTATTGCTTATACACATTGTTAGCCACTGGCTTTTTTCTTTCTGCGTTGGAAAAGCCATACTCTTTTGCAATTTTTGGCTTGTGTGTCGGCTGAAGCGAATTGCAAATGTGTATGGCTTTAGCGTTGGTTTATTCACTCGGAATTCTAAACCGAACTCCTACATACAATTCTCTCCCGCGAGTTGGTCCCCAAACTGAACTTGTGTCAAAAAACTGACCGAATGGGTCTTGCCAACCTATAATCGGTCGTTCTTGCCTAAAGTCAAAAATGTTTTCGCAACCTGCATACAATTCAAACTTTTTCAGGTTGTATGTAAATTGAGCATTTACAAGCACATAATTTTCTGAAAAGTCAGGTCGTTGAAATTCCGGTGGATTGCTCTGCGTATTTGGCAATCGTTGTTGACCGTACCAATGGATATTCATATCTACGTGATACTTTTTGGATAATGGTTTGTAGCCTAAAGTCGTTACTACTTTATGTCTTGGATTGAATGGCAATAGCACTTTTTGTCCGTCAATTTCCCGATAAACATCTAAAAAGCTGTAGCCTGTTTTAAATTCAAACTGTCGCCAAAAATTTAGATAGACTTCTGCCTGAAATGTATTGCTTACGCTCTTTCCTGAGAAGTTTTCAATGATTGCCTTTGTTGGGTCTGTATCGTAATCGGGAAATATTTGGTTCTGAAAATCAGTTCGGTAATAGTCCGCACTAAAAAAACCTGTAACATTCTCGCCATTGAATTTCTGTGTAAGATTAATACCTGTATTCAATGCTTTTTCAGGTTCAAGTTGTTCTGAAAAAACAATGTCTCGTGAACTTACCAATAAACCAATATTTTCACTAAACAAATTGACCGTTCGCCATCCTGTTCCAATGTTTGCACGTACAATGGTGTTTGGTGCAATATCATATTTTAAAAGTGTTCTTGGCGTTACTATTGTGCCAAATTGATTGTGATTATCAACTCGTATTCCTGCAATCCAAGTCAGTTTATCGTTGAGTAACTTTAAGGTATTTTCTGCAAATACACCTGCAATGTTTTCGTTTCGCAAATAATTGCCTGCATACGTTCTTTGCAAGTTGTTATTTGTAAAGGAAATATCTTCATCCAAATTCAAATGACGAAAGCTAAACCCTGTCTTTAGCGAGTTGTTGCCGTAATTGAATTCATATTGAAGGTTTCCATAAAAGTTGGTCTCGGTTGGCATTATACTTTACAGTTCCGAAGTAGGATTTTTGGTCTTGATAAAAACTTGAAGCGAATAAAACAAAATTGTGTTGGTCGTTTAAGCGATAGCCTGTTTTCGTCCAAATTTCGGGCTGATTGATATTTACCGTTTGTCCATAAACTTCTGTACTTCCTTTATCATTGTTTTCGTTAAAACTGGTTTGTCCGCCAATCCGCTGTTCGTTTACATATCGCAATCCTATTCGGCTGTTCCAACCCCAATCTGCGTCATTTCCATATTTTAGTTTATTGGAAACCATATATCGAGTAAGTTTTGGTAAGTCGAGAAAATTGTCGTTATCCCTGTCAAACTCATTCGCTGGTTGCACCGTATGAAGAGCTGTCAAGTTGCTCCATTTTCCTTTTTTTATTGCATAATTGGCGTTCAAATGCTTTTCTGAAAAGCTGTTGATATAGGCATTTAGCAAAAGTTTGTCGGTTTTGTCAGGTTCTTTGGTCTCTACATTTATTTGTCCGCTCATACTCTCAAAACCTTGTAAAACGCTGTTTGCCCCTTTTGAAATGTAAATGTTATCTACTAAAGTTCCTGGAATACTGCTAATCCCATATGTATAGGTCAAGCCCTGTATCATTGGAAAACCATCAATCAAAACTTGATTGTACACGCCTGAAAGTCCAAGAATACGAAGCTCTTTTGAATTTGTTATGACGTTTGTGGTTTGTGGTTGAACAGTTGTTTGTGTTTCAAAGCATCCTGCCAAATCACAACAAGCGGCTTTTCCTAATTCGGTTTGCGTAATCTGTTCTGTCTTTATTGGATTGAGATTTGAAATAATTACTCCGTCTCGTTGTCCTTTTACAACCACTTCATCAAGCTCTTGAGACTGCTCTAACTTAAACTCTACAAATGTTTGGTTCGTTATTTCTATGGTGTCTGCAATATGTCCGACATAACGAGCTATCAGAAGTTTAGGCGAAATATCCTTTGTAGTAAGTTCAAACTCGCCTTTAATGCCTGTTGTTGTGCCAATGGTTGTGTTAGCCCAAAAGACACTCGCTCCAACAAGAGGTTCGTTTTTTTCGTTGGTTACCTTTCCTAAAATACTTTGTGCAAACAAGGCATACGGAAACAGCAAACCAACAATGAATATATATTTTTTCATTGTTTCTTTTTTAAATGAGTTGAAAAGCAAAGCGTAATTCAATTACGCTTTGCCTTAAATCTGTTTACTGCTTTATTTTGTATGGTCTTTCGTCAGGATTTTCGCAACTTCCTGTATTTTGAATTGCTGAATGTATTTCCTTTTCTGTAATCAGAGCTGGATTATACACTATTTCAAATGTGGTTGTTGGTCCTGTTTTTCCTGCTTTGCAAGTGCTTACACCTTTTAGTTTCTCGACATTTGCCGAAATCATTTTTAGGTCTGTCGAGCAAGTAATGCCTTTAACTTTGGTTGTTAAAGTTTTTGTGGTGTCCGCAATTTGCACTTTTTCTTTTGTCGATTGTGCAAAAGTTACTGTTGTTGAGGCTAACATAAATGTGATAGCCATAACGAAAATATTTGAAAATTTCATTTTTCTGAATTTAAATTGTTTAACTAAAAGTTGAACCGAAGTTTCGGTTCTTTTCTGTGGTCGAAAGTGTTGTTAAACAAATTGTGGCGGTTGCCAAAAGTCAGAAATGAATTGAGAAGCTATAAATGATTGGTATCCGAAGAACTCTTCGGTTGAAAAATCAGTCTGTAACGCTGGAAAAAAAGGTGTACTAACACAAATCAAAAGGCAAGAGCCACAAATTTGAAATGGATTACACATTCCGTTATCTTTTTGTTCGTTCTGATTTTCTGAATTATGATTGTCAGAAATTGGATTACACTTACTACTGCTACAGCAAGTCTGTTGGGTTTCTGACGAAAACGGAATAGCATCAATCGCTGGTTTTACCGAGAGAAAGATTACCGTGAAGGCTAATATGTAAGTTAAAATTTTCATCAGATTGTTGCAAAGCTACAAAATTTCAATGAGTTTCCTTTCGAGCGTTGGCGAAAAACAGCTCTTTTGGTTTTTTCTGCGTTGGCTTTCGTGTCGGCAAAAACCAAATGTGCTGTTTGTGCGGCTGGCTTTTTAGCTTGTGGCTAACGGTTCGTGTATGATTAGTGCGGGTTGAAACCCGTAGGATTTCGGCCAGTACCATCGCTTTTAAATATACGTAGATTTTCCGTTAGGAAAATCGGCCAGCATTAATTATATATATTGTTAGCGTAATTGTGGCGTTGCCCTTTTCATGGGCAGAAAGCGGACATTTTCTTTTGTCCCAGTGCCCTTTTTGCCCTTTTCATCCACCACGGAGTGGGAAGTCTGAGTTCTGCTTGCGTACCCCTTGCGAACAGATTGGAAAGCCTTTTACACGTCCGAGTCGGATCCTTTCTGCGTACTCCTTGCGTACCGGGGCAAAAAAGGGAAGGCCCCGAACCGATAATTATTTTTTTAAGAACACCGAAACCAAAACAGGGGAGTACGGATCGGAGAACAAGAGACCCTTAAATTCCAAAAATAACCCCGACCAATAAATTTGAACGGCATTTACGCTAACGGTTGGGCTATGATTTCGTTGCGGACATTTCCAACGGAAATTGTCCGGGAGAAATCGGGCCCTGTTAATGGTTTATAGTTTTAAATTTAGCGAAAATGCAGCAATGAATTATAGCCGGTGTTAGAGAACGGTTTTATTATTTATTTTTTACTGCCTGAACTTGATAAAAAGGGAGCGAACATTTTTCGATGGCCTCGCTTTACCTCCAAATACAAAATGGGTTTTCTTTTTTTATTTTTTCGTCCGAGTGGGAGGTCGGACTGGGTATTAATGGCGACCGAGTAAAAGGTCGGTTCAGGTTTTGTTAACGGTTCGTCCGTGCCATGTTTGGTCGGGCTTTGCCCCACTGTTCTCTAACGCCCGAGCTATGATTAGTTGCGGCGTTCACGGCCCAAAATACGATAAATAGACGCTTGGTTTGAAAATCCGTCTAGGATTTTCATACAGTCCTCAGGCCGAGCAATTAATTATAGGTTTTGTTAGCGTAACCGTGGCGTTCCCCTTTTCATGGGCAGGTAAGGGACACTGCCATTTGTTCCCGTACCCTTTTTGCCCTTTTAATCCACCACGGAGTGGGAAGTCTGCGTTCTGCTTGCGTACCCCTTGCGAACAGATTGGAAAGCTTTTTACAAGTCCGAGTCGGATCCTTTCTGCGCAGCCCTTGCGTACCGGGGCAAAAAAGGGAAGGCCCCGAACCGATAATTATTTTTTTAAGAGCACCGAAACCAAAACAGGGGAGTACTGACCGGAGAAAAAGAGACCCTTAAATTCCAAAAAGACCCCCGACCAATAATAACGGCATTTACGCTAACGGTTGTATATAGTAACAAGTTACTATATTTCTATTTTATCCGGACTAATCTAATGGATTTTTAATGTTCTTAAAGGTATTCGTCGCCACATGGGTGTATATTTCGGTAGTCTTGCTGGATCCATGGCCTAAAAGTACTTGGATCTGCCTAAGATCTGTACCTGATTCCAAAAGATGGGTCGCAAAACTGTGCCGTAATATATGTGGGGTGACCGTATTTCTTATACCAGCCTTTTCCGCTGCCTTTTTGACGATGTTCAATACACTTTCTGCGGTATATTTCGATGCCTTCCTTCCCTCGAACAAATATTCCTGAGGTTTCCATTCTTTGTAATAGAGACGAAGATCATCAAGTGTTGATTTTGATAATAAAGTATACCTGTCCTTATTACCTTTGGAACCTTCGACCCTGACCAGCATTCGCTTGCTATCTATATCGTTTATCTTTAAATTCAAAAGCTCACTTCGTCTAAGGCCTGAACCATACAAAAGTTTTACAATACAACGGTGCTTAAGATTATTGGTGTTCTCGATAATCGCAATGATTTCCTCCTTGGAAATGACCTTCGGTAGCTTTGATTCTTTTACGGGCCTTTCGATCTCATAAAAGCGGTTGGGCATACCTAAAACTACCTCGTAATAGAATTTAATGGAGTTAATCGCCTGGTTCAGATAAGAATTGGATACCTTCTTCCGTATAAGACACTGTAAAAACGCCCTGATATCACTCTCGTCAATCGTATGTAGCTCTTTTTCCTTATAATAGTTGATGAACATTTCAAAGAAGGATACGTAGGTCTTTACCGTACTAAACGAATATCGTTTTAACTCCAACTTCAATAGATATTCCTCGGGACAATATCTATAATTGGGAATAGGTTTTCTTTTCCTGAACCAGGACACATCAACAATTTCATTTTTGGTGTTTACCGGTCTATTGGTAAAAAATCGATTGTAGTTTATCCGGACCACACCTTTGAACGTATTGAAGACGATGCCAAGATTGGCCTTGGTATTGGGTATGTAGGCCATATTGTATTTTTCGCTCCATTTAGGATTTGGTAGACCCTTGATCAGGTTCTGTATAAGCCTATCCGGGGAAAACTTGATGCCTATCATTTTACGATCATCGATCATTAAATGGTAAAGCGTTATTGATTTCATTGCGTTCATAGAACAAGTTTATCGAAGTTTCATATTTTAATCGGTATATTATGTCTATAATATGCGTTTGTAAATGACTAACTCAAAAACTTGTCCTGTTTGTGGAGCTATCGTTCTAGGCTCAGTCCGATAAGAAGTTCTGTTCTAAAAAATGTAAGTCCATAGACCAATATGAGAATCGTCAGAAAACGGAGGTCTTTTACCTTGAGGTCGATAGGCAATTGAAATTGAACAGACGGATTTTAAAAAAGTACAACAAATCGGGGTATACGATTATCAGGAAAAGTGAACTGACAGGGGAGGGCTTTGACCCAAAATATTTTACCCATTATTGGAAGAATAAAAAGGGAGACGTTTATTTTTTTGTTTACGAATATGGTTTTCTATTGAAGAACGACAATGGAAAGGAAAAATATGTTCTCGTCATTTGGCAGGACTATATGACCACACATTGAGGATACTATTTATTATTTATTGCGAATGGGCTCACGAAGTATCTTTCAAAAAAGAAAGATAGCAAGCAGGAACCATGCGTTGCAGTGGTTCCTGCTTGCGCCTGCGGCGGGCCAACGCAGGCTATGCCTGCTTTAAGAGGTTATTCTGCAATTATAGCGTATTATAATTTTCTTATAACGAATGGTGCAATCAGTTGATTTTCAACACCTAATTTTATAGAAAGTCCTGCATCGGAAATCATTTTCTACAAACCCTCAAGATTTCTGATAACCAATTATTTACGGGTCTTGATATGCACCAATTACCCTAGTGCACGGGTTTCGCAGTTCCAAAAAAGGACATTTGGGAAAGGAATCGACATGCGGAAGAAGAGTATTATCATTAATGAAAGGAGTCATAGGGAACTCAAAAAGTTGGCCCAGGAGCACAATAGGAATATTGGAAAATTTACTGAGGAAATGATCCTCTATTTCCAAAAAACGGGAACCGACCCCCAAGCCATAAAAGGGAAGAACGCCAGCGAGATGATCAAGGTCATCGATAGGCGTATCGTTTCTTTCTTTAAGACCCAGGAATCGGAAATCCTATATCCCATTCAGACGCAATTGAACAAAAACGGGGAACGTACCGACTTTCTCTTCAAAAAGCTTATTGAGGAACTGAACAAGATTTTTGAACGGATAAAATTTGGGGGATGATGCCCGTAAGTATTGTTCATACCACTTCCCAAGACAATAAGGGCAGTTGCTCCAAATACGGACATTACCTGAATAAGGAAAATAAGGTGCTGAAGAAGGAGGGTCTAGGACATCGACAACAGTTTTTCTTCGACCAGGAACAAAACACGCTAACAACCATTAGGGCAATCGATTTGGTAGATAGGAATAGCAGAAATAAGGGGCTGGCAAAAAAGCAGGATCGATATTTTACGGTGACCTTGAATTTTAGCAAAAAGGAACTGGACCACCTGACATCGACCTTGGCCAAAAGACCCATAACGGACATAGGCGAATTGAACGATAGGGAGTTACAGGACTACAATGAGGTTATCCGATTGTTCACCCGACAGGCCATGCGTAATTATGCGGACAATTTTAATAAGGGAATTACAGAGAAGCAACTGGTTTGGTTTGCCAAGATCGAGCACAGAAGATATTATAAGGGAACCGATAGGGAGGTCATGGTCGGCAAGGCCAAAAGCGGGGAACGTAAAGAAGGGCTGCAGTCCCATGTACATATTACCGTTTCGAGAATGCACAAAGATTATCGGATAAACCTGAGCCCCTTGGCCAATGCCCGTAGTAGCACGAATCGGGTCTTGAACGGAAAAAAGGTAAATGGCGGATTTGACCGTTCACAATGGAAACAACGGAACGAGTACACCTTTGACGAGATGTTCAAATATAAGAGAGGCCTGGAGGAGAAATTTGAGACGCTTCGGGTTTTAAAGCATGGTACTCTAGAAGAGAAAGAGGTGTTGAAATTGGCCATACAACAGGAAAAGAATCAGACCATAGAAAATCCCTCTATTTCCAAAAAAATAAAAAGGCGCAATGGTATTGAAAAAGAGAGGATAAAAAGTAGGAACAACCAAATGACAAGATAAGCACATGGACAAGGCGGTATTTATGGAATTGCTGATGGGAGGGACGCACCCCATCATACATCTGTTAATGCGCTTTGTCGCTTTTGTAGTCTACTTTCTGTTTTTAAAGCGTGTCAGCAGGATGCACTTTTTTCTCGGCACTCTTTGTTTCTTTTCCCCTAACCATATTTTTTCCATTGGCACTTTTTATCCCATGTTTCGTCTTGGGTTGAATCGCATATCGGATATACGCTTTGGTACGTTCCCTGTTCAAGAAAAGCCCGGTAGTTATCGATGAGGTTGATGACAGTCCGGAGGGCTTCCGATTTACGGTTGATGACAAGAACGTTTTGTTGGAGAATCCATATCGGGGTATTTATATCCAAGGAGGAGCGGGGAGTGGAAAGACACTTTCGCTGATACACCCCATAGTAATACAGGCTGTTACCAAAAACTATTCGGGAATATGTTATGATTTTAAATCCCCTGAATTAACCCGATTGCTATTTGCTAATTTGAAAAAAGGGGAGGGGATAGTCCACCCGTATTTTATCGATTTCAAGGAAGCCCGGAGAAGCGCCCGGACAAATCCCTTACAACCCGAACTGTTACCTAAAATTGCCTACGCCCACGAATATGCCCGCACCTTGATGTACAACCTATCCCCCAAGAACATCAAGAACGAGGACTATTGGATGATGGAGGCCAAAAGTGTACTGACCGGGCTTATCTCGGTATCTAAAAATGGAGCATCCCCACTATTGTAGCCTTCCCCATGTGATAAGTTTGATATTGCACACCGATATGTCCCAATTGTTGGAACGGATATCGGCAAATCCGGAAGCTGCAGGTTTTACGGCCAGTTTAAAACAGGCGTTACATAAAGAGGCATCCAACCAAGTGGCAGGAGTGGTAAGTACGTTACGCACCAATTTAGCGAAGCTGAATACGCCCGATATTTTCTCGGATACTCTCCGGAAACGACCTCGATTTAAACATCAACGACCCCCTAAACCCAAAATTCCTTTGTATCGGCAATGAAAGCACCTTGGCTGAAACCTATGCCCCTGTAATTTCCCTGCTTATTTCCGTGGCTCTAAAACAGATGAATCAACCAGGTAAACATAAATCGGTGGTATTGGTGGACGAACTGCCTACGCTTTATATCAACAAACTGGAACAGACCCCTGCCACGGCCCGAAGCAATAAGGTGGCGACGGTTTTGGCCTGTCAGGATTTTAGTCAAATGGTTGACCGATATGGAAGGGACAAGGCTCAGGTCCTATTGTCCAACATGGGAAACCAATTTTTTGGTAGAACGGTAAATAAGGATTCCGCACAGATGATAACCCAAATGTTCGGCAAGGCGGACAAAACGTTTAAGACAATCAGTAATGGGGATAATTATTATCAATCCTCCATTTTTGGAAAGCACACCAATTCTTTGAACAAAAGTACCAACGAAACCGTTCAAGAACGGGACCGGGTAAAAACTACCGATATAATGAATCTTCGACCAGGGGAATTCTATGGTCTAATAGCGGAAGGCAACGAGAGGGAAATCTTAAAATCTGAATTTGTAATCAATAAGGAATTAGGAGATAGTGGTTTTGAATTTCCAATTAGGGCAACAGATATGGATATTCAGGACAATTACCAAAAGATTATTTGGCAGGCTAAAAGTATTCTCGAACCTATGGCTAAACAAGATGAAGATTTGATTCGGTTTTAGTTTTTCTCTTCGATGGCATGGGTTTGAATTAGAAAGTTGAACCATAAAACGCTTCAATAGCCGCAATTTCTTCATCGTTCAATTCATTAAATTCCTTAGTTCTTTTGTTCTTTGAAAGTTTGCCTTTATTCTGATTTAGGAATTTAATTAGAAGATCGACCTTGGTATCAGGTAGGGCTACAACGGAATTGATAAAGTTGGTCATTAGGTCGTACTTTTCTAAAAAGTCCAACTCTTCGGGAATAATCTTTTCGATAGTTTCTTCGACACATTCATAAAGAAATTCAGCTTGACGGGTTGCATCAAAATAGCGGTATAGATCAATCGTTTCATTGGTTATTTCAACGTTATGATCTGGAGTTGGTTTCCATTCGATCAAATCTAGTATAGGAGAGGAGTAGGCCTCCAAAACATCTTGATATTCCCCGATACGGTTCAGGATAGCCGAGGATACCGGAAAAATCATGTCCCGTTTCGTGTACCCCATTTTGACCAATATATGATGTATCAAATACCTATGGATTCTGCCATTTCCATCGGAAAAAGGATGTATGAACACAAAGCCAAAGGCAATGCTTGCCGCAGCCAAGACAGGGTCATAGCTGCTATTTTGAAGTCTATTATTGGTGTCGATGAGTCCTTGCATCAGCGAAGTCAAATCACTTGCTTTTGCAGAAATATGATCTGGCATCGGTAAAAGGCTTTCCCGGTCATGTTCGCCGATAAAGCCTTCCCCTATACGGATTCCCATATGCTTTAATTTCTTCGTGCCGATAACAATATCCTGTAAGCGCTCCAATTCATCTACGGACAAAGGTTTTTTTCCTGCCTGCCCAATAGCCTTGCCCCAATTTCTTGCTCGCAGGTTCGGGGGATATTCCCCCTCGATGGCAAAGGATGCCTTGGAGTCCTTCAATAATAGAAAAGCGGCCGTTCTGCGGATCAAGTCTTTGTTTCTTCCTTTCAAGCCCTTTTCCATGAGTTCAGGAAATTTGGTTGCCGTGAATTTTTCTAATTTTTCGATTCTTCGGATTAATGGACAAAATTCAGGAGTGCCAGGAAGATTGTTTTTTACGCGATGCCGGGTACTGTTTTCAATGGGGCCCTCATATTGAAGTTTTGGATTGACGATTTCGACATAGGTGCCTACCTTTAAATCGGGAATGTCAAGTTGTTTGCCCAATAACCATTCATACAGAAACCAAATGCGTCGTGAGTATTGACTGGTGGGTTCGTTCTTCATCATGGTCTTTACAAGGCCATCACCGGCATAAAGAAAGAATTCCTTTAAGATTAATAAATCAATGCCCTCGTATTTCAAGGCGAATGTTAAATGAGCGATCTCATCTTTTGAGGGCATATAACGATTTGCGAACACTTGCCATTGTTCGGTATTGTAGCGTTGTTGCTTATCAGTGACCATTGCCGAACATCGGGGGTTGGTAAACGTCTACCTGTGTGCTCTTCCAAAATTTGAAGTAAGAAGGCATAGCCTACTAAAACGCCCTCTTCAGGCAGGTCTCTACCATGAAAAGCGATTACTTTGCGTGAAAAGTGATTACTTTTTGACATTATTCATGAAATATGATTACAAATATAGTATGCAAAATGATTACTTTCCATGAAAAACAATTCCTTTTTATGCTTTATTATGAAAAATGATTATTGATACTTAGTGTTTAAATGTTTTCCATGTTCCTGCGGAAGTTGAAAAACCTTCACCTTCATTCATGCCCGAGCGGACACGCTTTGCTGGTCCGCCATTGGTCGTCTTTTCGGTTCCGGTCTTTCAACACCCTCGAAACCGCGCATAAACACAAACGAACGCAGTGAGCGTTCGTTCGCCTTTATAGTTGCCCTTCATTGGCCTAAATACGTTTGTAACTGGTAATTCTTTCTTCCCAAGTTGTTCAAAATTTTGCTTTGCAAGCTCCGAATTCTAAATGAAACGCCAAATGCGAACATTTGGCTTATTCATTTAAAATCCGGTGGACGCTCGCCATCAAAATCTTAAAACAATGGAAAGAGCGAACGAAATTCAAATCAGTTACAAGAACAATGGAAGTGCCAATCAATTAAAAATTACCGATGCCAGTAGTGCCAACAACATTATAATGGATTCCTGGGATCGTAATACCATTGAATTATTCGAAACCTTTAAGGTTGTATATCTGAACAACTGCAATACCGTAAAAGGAATCTGTACCATTTCCACGGGAGGTATTTCCGGTACCATCGTTGATATACGCTTGATATTTGCTACGGCCTTAAAGACCTTGTCTACGGCCATTATCTTGACGCATAACCATCCCAGTGGAGTCGTGGTTCCTAGTCAAGCCGATATTCAATTGACCCAAAAAATAGTGAAGGCTGGGGAGTTATTGGATATCAAGGTATTGGATCATATCATCGTTACACCACATGGTTCATTTTATAGCTTTGCAAATGAGGGGAAGCTTTAGATTCAAATCAATTAAGGTTTTTGTAGTGCCTTTAAGTGACGCGTGTACTAATTTCATTAATACAACACTTGCATTGTCCTCAAAAAAGGATTAAATTGAACCATAGTTATTAATATTGGTTCATTATGGCAGTAATAAGAAAATCTATCACTTTTACGGAACAACAAGATGCCTTTGTCAAAAGTTTGATAGAGCAGGGGTTCTACACTAACGACAGTGAATATATTAGGGACATAATTCGAAAGGATCAAGAGCGCAGAAAACGAATCGTCGATCTGAACGAGGCCCTTATCGAAGGTATCGAGAGCGGACCTACCGATGCTACTATAGATAGTATTTGGGAAGAAGCTATAAGCGAGCACAATGCCGGAAAATAATTATGTTATTAGTGCAAAGGCAAGGGACGATTTTAAGTCCATTGCCAAATACACGGTCGAAAAATTTGGGGAAACGCAATCCTTAAAATATGCAAAGGGCCTTAAAAGTGTTTTGACCGAACTTGGCGACAATCCGAACTTGGTAGGAGATATGTGGCCATAAAGGATAAAATGTTACTGCGTTACCGTTACAAGGCACATGTAATATTTTATTATCTAATGGAAAATCAAATTTTCATTGTAAGGGTATTGGGTGGTCGAATGGATTTTCCCAAACACCTTAAGTAAAGTTCAAAAAAAACGATACAATGAGCTCGAAATATACTAGATGGATTATTATTGGCTTCGTCGTTTGGCTCAGTTTATATTCTACATTTAGAATGACTAGCTTGTACGGATATAATGGTTTTTTGATTTCAATTTCAATAATAGTATTGTTATTGTTTCTTATTTATAGATTTCGAAAAAGTAAGATAAAATCAAAGTTCAAATGAAGAATAGATTGTTCTATTAAAAGGACTCAAATGCAAGCACCATACAATAAGTGCCCCCCATTTTGCCCCCTAAAAATTTAAAACCTCTGTAAAATATGGAGTTTACAGAGGTTTTTAGTGACCTCGGCAGGATTCAAACCTGCAACCTTCTGAGCCGTAATCAGATGCGCTATTCAGTTGCGCCACGAGGCCGGTTTGGAATTTTTACGTATTCCAGGACGTTTTATGCTATTTACAGGTAACCTATATTTCGGTGATTCCTGCAACCATCTGAGCCGTTATTAGATGTGCCATTCTCCCGATAGCTATCGGGAGTGCCACGAGGCCGTTAATGGGGTGCAAATATATTTCTTTTTACATTTACCACAAAATTAAGACCCTTTATAATAGATGGATTTTAAAAGCTATATCAGGGATGTGCCTGATTTTCCCAAACCCGGTATTTTGTTCAAGGATATAACGCCGCTCTTACAAGAACCCAAAGCATTGAAAATGGCAGCAGATGCCTTGGTGGAAGGGCTTACGGATAAAGGCATAGACAAGGTCGTTGGTATGGAAAGTAGAGGGTTTCTATTTGGCCCATTGTTGGCAGAACGATTGGGGGCCGGATTTGTTCCTATTAGAAAACCGGGCAAACTGCCCTATAAGACCCTAAATGAGTCCTATGATTTGGAGTATGGAACCGACACCCTAGAAATACATGTAGATGGAATCGAAGAGGGAGATAAGGTATTAATACATGATGATGTTCTTGCCACTGGGGGCACAGCCTTTGCGACTACCAAATTGGTGGAAAACTTGGGGGGTATTATCGTTCAATGTAACTTTTTGATAGAACTTTCATTTCTCAATGGAAGGGAAAGAATACATTCCTTTGAGGTAAAATCACTGATTACCTATTAGGACAAGGCACGCGTGGTCACATAATATCTCCATCCGATAATCGCAAGTTGAAATTTACTGGCTTTGGACAAATCCAATTGTTTTTTTGAATAGGAGGGAAGTAGGGCCTTGTTCAATTTCGCCAAAAACGTAAAGAAGCTCTTTTTCATCTGCTTATTTTAATTGTTTTTCATAGGTCAGATGTAATTCCCTATCTTGATAGTTATTGAGACATCTCCTTGTATATCGAGCCTTGATATGGCTCATTTCAAAACAACGTTTTAACAAACATACATAAAAAAAGATTGCGGTTTTAGACCGCAATCTTTGAAAGTTGGTGGTTGTTACTCCTTTTTGCCATCCATCATTTTTTTGGCCGGATCGGCCCCAATGAGCGATTGCAATAAATTACCGTCGCTGGTCTTGCCGGTACTTCCTTCAATGAATATCTCCGGAAGACTTAGGTCTTTTAGCTCACGGGCCACGTGCACGGAGGTTTTATATTCCCATTCCGCACGTTCCTGTGGGGTGAGACCAGCGGAAACCAATTTGGCGTTTTTATAGGATTCCGCATCGGCAGCTACCTTCTTGCTCAAAGCCTTGAACTTTTCTACCTCGTATTGCTTCTTCTCCTTCGTTAAGTTGAACTCGGCTACTTTGGCCTCGGTTTCGGCAGCAATGGTTTTTTGAATCTGCTCTTTTTCTAATCGGGCCCTTTCAACGGCTTTGTCCGCTTCCCCTCCGGCTTTCTCCTTTTGGGCACGATAGAATTCACGTTCCGCTTGCTGTTTTTCCAGCTGTGTCTGTGCCACCTCTTCCTTTTGTAACTGTAAACGGTTGTCAAAAGTTTCTTCCCAATCTATTTCCGTCACCACGGCTTGGATAACGGTAAGCCCATAGGCCTTTAGGGAATTTCCTTTTTCTCTAACGGGTTCTGCATCCTTGACTTGGATTCGGAAGCGCTTTTGTTTCGATTCCTTGTTCATTACTGTACGAACGGTGCTGCTATCACCTATGATTTCACGGTTTTGATTCTCGGAATACTCCTCCAGTACATACATTCCGTTTTCCAGTTGATCCTTAAAATATCGGTCGAAGTCAGACGCCTGCCCGGAAATATAATCTTGGGCATCCATAAGCTTGCAGGTATTCTTTATAGACTGGTCAATATTGGGAATGATGCGTGATCGGATCATATTCTGTTCCGTTTTATTACGATCGGCAACGGATAGAAACTGATTGTCATCATCTGTATTGATACCTATCACTACAGAAGTTGCTATTCTAGCTTTCACCGCATCACTAAAGGCCCAGTATTTTGCATCATCTACATTGGCATATTCACTCTGCTCCCCAAGTTCTCCATTTGAATTTGGAATAACATATTTAATAGGTAGCTCGAACTGAATAGGTATCAAGCGGCCCCACATTTTGGAATGGATACCTTGTCTAAAAACAGCCTTTTGCCCTCCCCAGGGATACTGTACGGCATAGGCCGTTCCAGGTTCTGCGTAGAAAAAGGCTCCGGTTATAATACTAAGAATTATTCCCAATAGTACTATTTGTAGACTTCGTTTAGGAGTTGCCCATCCCGTTAACTTGGTATTTCCAAAAATGGGTTTTGCCAAAAGGCCGAGCAACCCTACTACAATAATTAAAATTCCTATAAATGTTAACATGGTTTTTCAAGTTTAGAGGTTATACATTATGATACTTACAATTAGATATAATATGAGTTTAATAACAGTGATCATCTTTATAGTTTTAGGTTATACAATTGTTGTTTATAATCGATTATTCGAATAATATATAATGGAGTTTCGCTTCCATCCAAGAAATTTTAGTTAAATCGATATATTTGGATACAAGTATGTAAGTAAAAAAATGATATATGTTATAATATTTGTGACTAATCCTACAATAATGTGATAAAATGTAATACGTATATACCTTTTTAGTTATATTATATAAATTTTGTAGGGGTAAAATGGGATGTTTCCAAAAGTTGTAGGGGATTTTCATTAAAATTTCTTCGATTTTCTTCGATTTCATTTTTATGGGAAGCAAAAAAAAGACCCGGCCAAATGGATATTCCATGTGACCAGGTCTGTCTAAATCGACTATCTTGTAAAGGTTGTTACCCTCTAGTTGGTGGTTATTTCAATAACACCGTCGGTGGCTTTTTTACCGTGCTTTTTTATGGCTTCTGAGCCTTTTAAGACATTAATGGATTTTATGTTACTGGGATCTAGTTTTTTTACTTGTTTCTCATTACTCAGTTTTCCATTGATCAAAAACAAAGGTTTTTTATCTCCGTCGGTATCTATGAAGAAAAATCCATTAGACTCCTTTTCTATAATTTCGATATCATGATCTTCATCGGAATCAGATTTAATAAAGATATGTTTTTTAGAACCTGGTGATACTTTTCTGATGACGATGTTTTCTTTGGTAACATTTTCATCATCGGAATCAATCATGATAAAGGAGTTTTCATCGATATCCATATCCATCTCTTTTAAATCCTCAATGGAAACTTCTTCACCGTTAAGGGTCGCATATTTTTTTCCATTTATTTTTTTAACTATAATTTCTTTGTGGTCTTCGTTTCCGTCTGACCTGTGCACCCACACCTTGGTATGAGCATCGGTATGCAATACGTTACTCTTTCCATTACCTATGGTAACAGTATTGTTTTCTGTATCAATTAAAATATAGGTGGGGTCGATCGTGTCATCGTCCGATTGTGAATTATGACTACTGCTGAATTCCGCACCTTTTTTAGTACCTCCGGAAACGTGAAGGGAAAGTGATGAAATCTCTCCATCCCCGTTCCTCACCGTTGTATAGGAAAAGTCGATATTGTCCTTTTTGAGATCGTTCTTGATTTTTAGGAGCTCATCGTCCGTCGTAGTTTTGTCAATAACCAATTCTATAACACCTTCTTCTGATAGGTTTACTTGGTCTCTTTGAAGGACATACTTAGTTTTTACATTGAAACTTAGAAGGAACAAAGCCAAAAAAGGCAAAATAAATAGACCTTTAAGTGCTTTGAATTTGTGTGATGGATGTTGATTGATCATGACGATTCGTTTTTTGATTAATGAATTAAAAAATGGATTAACGATTGATAAATTCTGTGGATCAACGGCCTGTTTAAGTAAAATATATTGATACTCTTTTTTGTCCAATGAGGAAGTATGAATATTGGTGTCAGCGAGAAATTCCAAATTTTCCTTCAATGATTTTCGGTACAACCATGCAACGGGATTGAACCACTGTACTATTAGGCACAGTTCCATAAGAATTATATCCAATGAATGTTTTTGCTTGGAATGAATTTTTTCATGTTCAATTATAGCATCAAGTTCCTTCGGGAATGAAGGCAAGGGTTGTATACGATATAGGTAAAGAAGGAGAAGGGTGTTATTTTTTTGTTGCTCCGTACATAGGAGAAGCCATCTTGATGATTGACTGTTCCTCTCTTAATAATATATTTTAATTGAAAGATCTCCTTCGTTAGCCTAAGAACGAATAATAGGGCTCCCAGTGCATAGATTGTAAGTAGTAATACGGGCAGGCTACTGGTTGAAGTTATCTCATTAACCAAATTTTGAGGTTCATTTGAAAGTTCTTGTGGAGTAAGGTTTAAGGTAATGGTCCTTGTTATGGATATTATTGGCAATATCATGGAGGCCAACAAACCAGTTAAGAGAAATAACCTGTTGTAAACAAATAACGTTTCCTTTTTGAGCAGAAAGTAATGGACTATGTAAAATAAAGAAAGTAATCCACAAGACTTTAAGATATATATGAGTAGGGCTTCCATCTATTTCCGTTTTTCTATCAAGTCAATAATTTCTTTAAGTTCTTCTACTGAAATCTTTTCTTCTTTAGCAAAGAAGGAAACTAAGCTTTTATAGGAGTTGTCAAAAAAATCGACCATGCTACTATTAACGAACTGTTTACGATAATTCTCTTTGGAAACTAGTGGAAAGTATCTATGGGTTTTTCCAAAGGCCTCATGGCCCACATATTTTTTGTCTTCAAGGTTTCGTACAATTGTGGAAAGGGTATTGTAGTGTGGTTTTTCACCTTCAATTTCTTCCATGATTTCCTTAACAAAGCCCTTTTCCAGGCTCCAAAGGATTTTCATGACCTCTTCCTCTTTATTGGTTAATTTTTGCATGGTTTTAATTTTGGTCAAACCTATAACTATTTTTGTAGTTATAAAACTATTTTTACAGTTATTTAACTATTTATATAGTTTTTTATTGATTTTAAATGTTGTGCTTAGCTAACTTCAAGCCTTCCTTTATATTTGTTACCAAACCATTGAGATGCAAGATCTCCTTTTCGTCATAACTGGACTAGGATTATTGATTTTGGGAGGAAACTGGTTGCTGAAAGCTGCCGTGGATCTTTCTCTTAAACTTAGTATTCCAAAGATTGTCATAGGTATGACGGTGGTATCTTTCGCTACCTCCGCACCGGAGCTTATCGTCAGCATTAAGGCGGCGTTGGATGGTTTTCCGATTTGGCCTTGGGTAATGTAGTAGGTTCCAATATAGCGAATTTGGGTTTGGTGTTGGCCGTAACCATTTTACTTAGTCCCATCGATGTAAATAAAAGTTTCTATGGCACAGATTGGCCCGTAATGATGGTAGCCTCCCTTCTTTTTTTCTTCTTTATCTATTTTGATGGGGTCATAGATCGGTATGAAGGTTTGGTTATGGTGGTATTTTTACTGCTATTTTTGGTTTATCTTCTTCGCTTTCAAAAAACGGCCGTGGTAGACGAAATGCCGGAAGATGATGAATACTTGCCTTTGTACAAAACCGCACTGTTTTTGGGACTGGGAGGCTTGTGTCTTTGGGGAGGTTCAGAACTGCTGATTTCAGGAGCCGTTGGATTGGCAACCGCCTTTGGGGTAAGCGAAAGGGTCGTTGCCATTACCATTGTTTCTGTAGGCACCAGTATCCCTGAGTTGGCAGCATCCGTCATAGCAGTTTTGAAAAAGGAAAAGGCGATTTCCCTAGGTAATTTGATAGGTTCCAATATTTTTAATTTGTTGGCAGTACTTGGAATAACTTCTCTGGTCACCCCAATTAAGGTCGTAGACCCAGGGTTATTGAGCAATGATATTTTCCGGATGTTGGGCATCTCCTTTATAATATTTCCTTTGGTGTTTTTTCCAAAAGGATTACGGTTAGGTTGGCGAGATGGTATAATTCTTGTAGGAATTTATGTATCTTTTGTTTATCTAACCATTACCTGATACAATGTACACCAATCGATTACCCTTTATTGTATTTCTTCTAGTGGTATCGGTTTGTTGGGCTCAAGAAAATGACTTCATAAGAGGAAAGGTATTGGACTCTAATACAGGAGAGCCTGTGGTTTTTGCCACTGTGAGAGTAATGGGTAAGGCAAAGGGTGTTATTACAAATATGGATGGTAGTTTTCGTTTACCTAAAGAGTATATGGACGCTACGGATTCAATAGAGATTTCTTCCATGGGTTATGAATCAAAGGAAGTTTCGCGAGCTTTATTTGCAGATAATATCATTTTAGAATTAAAATTAACCCCTGCTTTGTTAGTTTTGGACGAGGTCATTGTAAAAGAAAGAAAACGTCGTGTCTTAAGAGGTCTTACGGCCAGGGAAATCGTTCATAAGGCAATAGAAAATCTTCCATTAAACGTTCCCCGGAGCTCATATTCCTATGTGGGATATTATAGGGATTATCAGCTTTATAATTTGGATTATCTAAACCTTAATGAGGCATTAATACAGATTTTTGACAGGGGTTTTGAACATTCGGATTATGAGACAACCGAACTTGGGTTGTTCAGCTACAAAAGGAATAGTGATTTTTTGATAGATACAATCGGATTAAAACCATATGATTATAAAAGTGGCCATAAAACAATTTCTGATGCATTTTTAGATAGTTATGGAGGTAATGAGTTGGTTATTTTAAAAATTCATGATCCTATTAGAAATCATGATAAAAATACCTTTGATTTTGTAAATGTTTTTCAAAGTGACTTTACCCGAAACCATACATTTAATAGGGAAGAAGATCAAATATTGGATGGATCCTATTTATATCACATATCCTTTTCCTCTTCAATTAAAGAATGGGATGTTAAGGGGAATTTGTATATCACAAAGGATAGTTTTGCAATACATGGATTTGAGTATGCAGTATTTTATAATACTAAAAGAATCAATAATGGTATTGACTTGCTTTTTGAAACGAAATTGGAGTATAAAAGGAAGGAAGGAAAGATGTATTTAAGTTACCATTCGATGAACAATTCATTTAGATTGGTCAAGCCGCCAAAATTGAAATTGGAACAAACCATACTGGATTTTAACAGAAATCAATTAGTCTTAGAATTTACTAATGATTTAGAGGAGGAATCCGCACTGAGACTTGCAAATTATGATATTAGATTTAATGGACAAAAGCTAAAATTTAAAGCAATTGTCCATATTGGTAATGAAGTTTCCTTAATTCCCGATGTTCAGAACAAAAGAACCAGAAATTTATTTAGGGAATTAATTTATTCGGTTAATAGTGATAAAATTAAGAGCGGTGATTTAATTGTTGACATTAAGAATGTGAAGGATGAAAACGGAAATGTAGTGAACGAACCCGAATACGAAAACAGAAAACAGTTTAGGGAATTCTTTGTGCAAGAACTTCAGTTAGGATCAACTACTATTCCAAGGGATGATTTCTTTATGGATAAGGGCAAACCAATATTTGTTGATCAACCAATTAAGAGACCCGAAAATTTTAGTGACTATTGGATGAACACACCGCTAAAATCCATTGAAGACTAGCGTATGAAGTTAAGGTACATCATTTGCATATTCTTTATACTTAATTGTGCATTTGTACATGCCCAACAGAATGAATTTTTTTTCGGTAAGATTGAGGATAAAACAACGGGAGAACCTGTCGTATTTGCAAATATAAGAATCAAGGACAGGGAGCTGGGCGTAATCACCAATGTAGATGGTAGTTTTAGGATTCCGGCAAGGTACAGGGAGTATGGTGATACTATAGTGATTTCCTCCATGGGCTACCGGACCAAGGAAATGCCTGTTACCGATTTTTTGCTTGGCGAACTTAATGTTATCAAATTAGAGCCGTCTACCTTTAACCTACAGGAAGCCGTGGTAGAGGCTAGGGATAAAAGAAGAAAAAGGTTAGGTCCCAAGCGTATTGTACAAAAGGCAATTGATGCGATTCCTGATAATTATCCTACTACTTCTTTTTCAACCATAGGATATTATAGGGATTATCAGTTTAAAGATGGGGAGTACATTAATCTTAATGAGGGTATCATGGAGGTGTATGACAAGGGGTTCGACCAATTGGACGATGAAACCTCTGAAATACAAGTTTTTAATTTTGAACTGAACAAGGATTTTAAACAGGACTCAATGGCACGGATAGCCTATGATTATGATAGTTACAAGAAAATTATAAAAAAAGCATATTTGGGGGCTTTAGGGGGCAACGAGTTCCGCATTCTAAGAATTCATGATGCCATAAGGAATTACAATACTTCATCCTACGACTACATTGGAACCTTAAAAAGAGATGTAATTAAAAATCATAATTTTCTCAGGAGTAAAGATTCATATAGCGATAATGAAGCATTGTATGGGATTAAATTTTGGGAAATACGACCAAATTATAGGGCCCATGGAGAAGTATATATATCCAAAACAGATTTCTCCATCCATAGATTGGAGTATACGATGTATGACGCCAAAAGGACAAATAAGGAAAATAAGAAAAACAGACACGGCCACAAGCAGCAGGTCATTTACGAAATTTCAACAGAATATAGGAAGGTAAATGGTAAAATGTATTTAAATTATATCTCTTTCTATAATACTTTTGAAGTAAGAAGACCTCCTAAATTCGAATTGGATTCCACTTTCGTCAATATGCCCGGTGGTTACTACGCACTTTACTTTAATAATACGGTCGATTCACTCTCTGCAGAAAACCCTAAGAATTATGAAATGATGTTCCGGAATAAGAAGTACGGAATTGAAAAGATAGAAGTGTTCGGTGACTCAATTAGATTATATGGGGATGAAGACTTTAAACAGGCGGTCTTTAATGCCAAGGGTGAAACAAGTGCTTTGATAAATAAGCGAAAAGCAAACGAAGTAGAGGACATGTTTGAAATAGGCATTGAAAATGTAATGGATATCCATGGGAATCGGTAAACAAGCCCGATCTGCAGGAATACCAGCAATACAGGGAATTTTTTGCGCAGCGTATAAAACCAAATTCAAGGTCACCATTAAATGGAGAGTATATGGACAAAAGAAAACCAATATTTCAAAATCAACCAATGGTAAAGCCAAAGGATTATAGGGAATACTGGATGAATACTCCATTGATGAATAATCTAAATAACATTGAAAGCCCATGAGGAGCTTCTTCGTATTTCTGATGCTTTTATTTGTCGGTACTTCTATATACGGCCAAAATGGGGATTATATTTTTGGGCAATTGGTGGACGGTGATAATAATGAACCGGTGGCATTTGCCAGTATCAGGATAAAGGATGCTGCTATGGGGGTTATCAGTAATGTAGACGGTACATTCAGAATTCCCATAAGGTATAAGTCGATAGGGGATGTTCTAGAAATCTCCTGTATGGGCTATAGTACCAAATTGATAGACATCCAGGAATTGAAGGAAACCGAGGCGAATATCATTCTTATAAAACCTTCGGCAATGGAACTTAGTGAAGCAACCGTGAGGGCCAAATTGAAAAAGCTAGATGCGAGGGAAATGGTGAGAATAGCCGTAGCGCGTATCCCTCAGAACTATTCATTGTCCCCTTATGCCATGGTGGGTTACTATCGGGATTATCAGATAAAAAATGGAAATTATAACAATTTGAACGAGGCGGTTCTAAATGTATACGATTCAGGTTTTTCCAACAAGGACAATTTTAGTAATGAATATGAACTGTACTCGTACAGTCCCAATCTTGAATTTCCTGTTGATAGTTTTGCCCTGCAGCCTTATGACTATAGAGGTTTTAACAAGGTAATTCCGCACGCCAAAATGGAGAACACCGGAGGCAATGAACTCGTTACTTTGATGATACATGATGCTATTAGGAACAATCAAATAGAGGTATATTCCTTTGTTGATAATATGGCGAAGGATTTTGTAGAAGGTCACCGCTTTAGGCTATTGGGAACTACCAATTTTAAAGATCGATCGGTCTATCAAATAGACTGCTCTTTTAGGGACAAGGATTATTATGTAGATGGCACCATTTTTTTGGATACCGGTTCCTTCGCTATTTTAAAATTGGATTACACGGTGTTCAGGCGTAAAAAACCTGGAGAACTGGATAGTGCTATTAACGCCAGGAGAACGCTTTTCCAATGGTTTTAGAAATATTAGCGCAGAGGAGCTATACAGAATAGTAACGGAATATTATAAAGGGGAAAACAGCAAAATGTACTTGGGGTATATTTCCTTTTACAACAAGTTAATGGTGCAGCGTCCACGAAATTCTATTCAAAGTTTGTTGTGGATTTGCGCGATAGGTCTTTCAAAATTCGAATAAATAAGGAACCTGTTGATTTGGATAAGATAAAAAAAATCGATTTTAAAATTAGTTATAAGGGAAATTTACTGCCTATCGAGGAATTTTATTACTATGAGGATGAAAGAATATTTACGGTGTGCCCGGATTTAGAAAATGAAAAGATGGCCAATGCTTACGAATATTTATTTACTGAGCAAGATAGCGCTATGGTTTCAGATCTCAAGTACTCCTATGGTCATATTAGAGATACATTGGGCAATAAACTCGACGAGCGAAAATGGGAATACATTCACCAGTATAGGGAGTTCTTTGTGCAGGAAGCCACTCTGGGCCATCAGTTGATTTCTGAAAATGAAGAAATGGCAAAAAATATGCCTTTGGATAGTCCAAAACAACCCGTCTTAAGAGATTACTTGGAAGGGAACTACTGGATGAACACCCCACTTCCTGATATCCAAAACTAAAAAAGCCTCGAAAAATTCAAGGCCTTTCTTATCAACAATTAATTTTTACTTTTTTAAACTTTCGCAGACTTCACGGTCTTAACGATTCTTCCTGCAATTTTGTATGGGTCACCGTTTGAAGCCGGACGTCTGTCTTCCAACCATCCTTTCCAACCACTTTCCACGGTTGCAATAGGAATACGGATCGAAGCCCCACGGTCAGAGATTCCATAACTGAAATCGTTGATGGAAGCAGTTTCATGCTTGCCGGTCAAACGCTGGTCGTTGAACTCGCCATACACCTCAATATGCTCCTTAACTACAGGTCTAAAGGCCTCACATATTTTCTCGTACACTTCTTTTGAACCGGCAGTTCTCAATGTAGTATTGGAGAAGTTGGCGTGCATACGAGAACCGTTCCAGTCCATGTCCTTGCCCAATGGTTTTGGGTGGTATTCAATGTAATATCCGTAGGATTCGGTAAGACGGTCTAATAAATATCGGGCAACCCAAAGCTCGTCACCTGCTTTTTTGGCTCCCTTGGCAAACAATTGGAATTCCCATTGTCCACACGCAACCTCTTGGTTGATACCTTCAAAGTTAATACCGGCCGCGATACAAAGATCGGCATGCTCTTCAACAATATCCCTACCGTGCGTGTTCTTTCCACCTACGGAGCAATAGTATAGACCTTGGGGTGCGGGATAACCACCTATTGGAAAGCCCAATGGCAGTTGGGTATGGGTGTCCATAATAAAATATTCCTGCTCAAAACCAAACCGAAGTCGTTATCATCATCATCTATTGTGGCCCTACCGTTTGACTCATGAGGGGTACCGTCAGCATTTAAAACTTCCGTCATTACCAACCAACCATCTTTTCTTGCCGGGTCCGGAAACAAGGCTACGGGTTTTAACAAACAATCCGAAGATCCTCCTTCTGCCTGTCTCGTGGAACTACCATCAAAGGACCACATTGGACAGTCTTCCAATTTTCCGCCAAATTTGTCGACCACCTTGGTCTTGCTTCTCATGTTTTGAGTTGGGAAGTATCCATCCAACCAAATGTATTCTAATTTAATCTTGCTCATAATTATTGGTAGTTATATTACAATTTAAAAAGACGACCAAAAATATGTTTTTTTCAGGTATCTAGGTATTTTTTGGGGGTTAAATCTCCAAGATTTCAATAAATAATATGATACCCCTAATTTTTATCGGGTATTTTGTCAAATAAATATTTTTTGCACTTAAATTTGTCGAATTAATAATTTACTATAGCATGTCCATACCCGGATTTGAAGCCATTGTCCGAGCCTAAAAAGAGAGGCCATTACCGTAGAGGAAAAAGGAAGACGTTCCGATATTTTTGGTTTGAATGTTTTCAATGAGGCCAAAATGCTTCAATATTTGACCAAGGATGCCTATGAGAGCTTGAAGGATGCCATTGTTACGGGTTCCAAAATTAACCGTAAGATTGCTGACCAGGTTGCAGAGGCCATTAAAGGTTGGGCAATTACCATGGGAGCTACCCATTATACCCATTGGTTTCAGCCTTTGACCGGTGCAACGGCTGAAAAACACGATGCATTTTTCGATCTAACGTTGGATGGTAGGGCCTTGGAGAAGTTCGGTGGCGGACAATTGGTGCAACAGGAGCCCGATGCTTCCAGCTTTCCAAGTGGTGGTATCCGCAATACTTTTGAAGCTAGGGGATATACCGCATGGGACCCTACATCTCCCGCGTTCATATATGGAACAACGCTGTGTATACCCACCATTTTTGTATCGTACACCGGTGAGGCCTTGGATAATAAGGCACCTTTGTTAAGGGCATTGAGTGCTGTAGATGAAGCGGCGACCAACGTGGCAAAGTATTTTGATAAAAACGTCACAAAAGTGAACGCTACCTTAGGATGGGAGCAGGAGTACTTTTTAATCGATAAGGCATTGGCACATTCTAGACCCGACATAATCATTACCGGCCGAACCCTAATGGGAGTATCGGCGGCCAAGGGCCAACAGTTGGACGATCACTATTTTGGGGTGATTCCACGCAGGGTATTGGGTTTTATGAGCGATCCGGAAAAAGAGTGCACCAAATTGGGGATTCCGGTGAAGACCAGGCACAACGAAGTTGCCCCAAACCAGTTTGAATTGGCCCCTGTTTTTGAGGAGGCCAATTTGGCCGTGAACTATAACTTATTGTTGATGGATGTTATGGATAAAATTGCGGACAGACATCATTTAAAAGTATTGTTCCATGAAAAGCCCTTTGCCGGAGTCAATGGTTCTCGGAAAGCATAATAATTGGTCCTTATCCACGGATACCGGAGTCAATTTGTTGAGTCCCGGTTCTACGCCTATGAAGAACTTACAGTTCCTCACCTTTTTTGTAAACACCATCAAGGCCGTGGATACTTATGAGGAAGTATTGAGGTCTTCGATAGCTTCAGCAAGTAATGATCATCGGTTGGGTGCCAATGAGGCGCCACCCGCCATTTTTTCGATTTTTATAGGAAAACAGTTGAGCAGCGTTTTGGACGAATTGGAAGGTGTTTCCCAAGGTAAGCTTTCACCTGAGGAAAAAACCGAACTTAAATTGAACGTTGTCGGTAAAATTCCTGAAATACTGTTGGACAACACCGACCGAAACCGTACATCTCCCTTCGCCTTCACTGGAAACAAGTTCGAAATGAGAGGGGTAGGTTCCAAAACAAATTGTGCAAAACCAATGACGGTTTTAAATACCATTGTAGCAAAGCAGCTCAAGGACTTTAAAAAGGAGGTTGATGTATTATTGGATAAGAAAGGGCTCAAAAAAGACGAGGCCATTTTCAATGTACTTAGGGAATATATAAAGACCTGTAAAAGAATACGATTTGATGGTGACGGTTATAGTAAAGAATGGGAAACCGAAGCGAAAAAGAGAAAACTGAGTAATAATAAAAACACTCCCGAAGCCCTCCGTGTGCTGTCTTCAAAAAATACTATAGACTTATTCAGGTCGATGAAGGTAATGAGCGAGGTAGAACTTGGGGCGAGAATGGAGGTGGAGTTGGAAACCTATGTAATGCACCTTCAGATAGAGGGTCACATGTACAAAGACCTGGTATATAACTCGGTGATTCCTTCTGCCATAGCATATCAGAATAAATTAATTACCAATGTAACCGGCTTAAAGGAGATTTATGGCGCCGCCCATAAAGGATTTACCGAAGCGCAGCTTTCTATGATCGAAGAGATAGGGGAGCATATAACCGCTTTGAAAAAGGTTACCGATACCTTAACCGATACACAGAATAAGGCAGACAAAATAAGGGATACGGCCAAAATGGCGGAAGCTTATTGCAATGATGTAAAACCTTTATTTGATACGATTAGAAATCACGCAGATCAATTGGAAAGGTTGATCGATGAACCAGTTATGGCCGCTGACAAAATATAGTGAGCTCTTGTTTATCAAATAATTTCAAAGTTGTTGTTTTAAATGGGGATATGAAATTTTATAGAGATTGATTTTAAAATCAATTACCCTATTTTTGCCACAAATTTATCCAAGATGTCCTCATCCCATAGTGAAAGATATAATCAGCGAGGTGTTTCCGCCTCTAAGGAAGACGTTCATAACGCTATCAAAAATATTGATAAAGGACTATTTCCCAAGGCCTTCTGTAAAATCGTTCCGGATTACTTGACCGGTGATGACGATTATTGTTTGGTCATGCACGCGGATGGAGCGGGTACCAAATCCTCATTGGCCTACATGTATTGGAGAGAGACTGGAAATCTTTCGGTTTGGAAAGGTATTGCTCAGGATGCGCTCATAATGAATATCGATGATTTGATTTGCGTAGGAGCAACGGATAATATCATGCTTTCCTCTACCATTGGGCGGAATAAAAACAAGATACCGGGAGAGGTTATTTCCGCTATCATCAATGGATCGGAGGAGTTGATCAAGGAACTACAAACTTTTGGGATTACCATTAGGTCTACTGGTGGGGAAACGGCAGATGTTGGGGATTTGGTGAGGACGATTATCGTGGATTCCACCGTAACTGCTAGGTTAAAAAGGAGTGATGTCATTAACAATGCCAATATTAGGGAGGGAGATGTAATCGTTGGGTTGGCCTCTTTTGGCCAAGCCAGTTATGAAAAGGAATATAACGGTGGAATGGGCAGTAATGGACTCACTTCTGCCGAGACATGATGTTTTTGCAAAATACCTTTCCGAAAAATACCCTGAAAGCTACGATAATGAGGTTCCCGAAGAATTGGTGTATTCCGGAAATAAAAAACTAACGGATGCCGTGGAAGGTACACCATTGGATGCTGGTAAATTGGTGTTGTCACCAACAAGGATATATGCTCCCATCGTAAAGAATATACTTTCCAGGTATAGCAAAAAGGAAATACATGGTATGGTCCATTGTAGCGGGGGTGCGCAGACTAAAATTCTTCACTTTATCGACAACCTCCATATTGTAAAAGATAACCTCTTTGATATTCCTCCGTTATTTAAGCTAATACAGGAACAATCAGGTACGGGCTGGAAAGAAATGTATCAGGTTTTTAATTGTGGCCACAGATTGGAAATTTATACCGATAAAGAGACCGCAAATGATATAATTTCCATCTCGAAGAGTTTTAACGTGGAGGCCCAGATCATTGGTAGGGTAGAGGCTTCCCCAACCAAAAAATTGACCATAAAAAGTCAATTTGGAATCTTCGAGTATTAAGGCATACGAATAGCTGGATACGTACGTTTGTATTATAAACATCTCGGCTATGGAAAGAAAACAATTTTTAAAGAGTTTAGGTGCGGGAGCTGCATTTGCCATTACTTTTCCGTGCTTGGGAAGTTGTTCCAAAGACAACGGCGAAAATGGCAATATTGTTGAAGAGCCTACGAATGTGGACTTTACTATTGATTTAAACTCAGCTGAAGCAGCTAACCTTGCAACCAACGGGGGTTTTATTCGAATAAATTTGGTGGTCGTAGTTAGAAACCTGGAAGGTGAATTGATTGCCGCAAGTCAGGTCTGTAGTCATCAAGGCTATGATGAGGTACGGTTTGCAAGTCAGAACGGAGGTATATTTTACTGTGATGTACATGGCTCGCAATTTGCCCAGGATGGTAGCAATCTAAATCCAGGTAATGGAAGGGCTACAAAACCTTTAAAAGTATATCAAACTGAACTTAATGGAGATATTTTAAGGGTTTTTGAATAACCCAAATGTAGTCCCAATTCTTTACTTATTTGAATTTATCTCCTTCCAAAACAGTCCAAGTAGTGGATAGTCACTACAGTTGGTTTTGTTCTAAAACCAATCATACGCTGTTATCCCTAAAATTTTGGGGTTTTCCTAGAATGTTAGACCCATTTAAAGTAACACTGCTTTGAGGTTTTGGGTTATCATACTGTCCATTTTATGCACTAGCACTTTGTTGGCACAAGAGAAGAATTATGTCACGGTAAAACAGACTGCCATCTTAATGGGCGGACCTTTTGAGATTACGGTCGTCTCAACCAATGAGGACTTGGGCTATATAAATATTCAAGAGGCCATTGGTGAAATTGCAAGAATTGAAAAACTGATCTCTTCATGGGACAAAAATTCCGAAACTTATTTAATCAATGAAAATGCCGGCATTAAACCGGTCAAAGTAAGTTTGGAGCTTTATAAGTTGATAGAACGTTGCAAACAAATTTCGGAAATCACCAATGGTGCCTTCGATATTTCGTATGCCGCTTTGGATAACCTATGGGATTTCAAAGGCACTATGTCCTCCATACCAACAAAACAAAAAATTAAGGAAGCGGTTGCCAGGGTCAATTACAATGCAATCCAGTTAGATGAATCTGAACTAACTGTTTTTCTTCCAAGACAGGGTATGAAAATTTCTTTCGGGGCCATAGGTAAAGGATATGCCTTGGATAAGGCCAAAGAATTATTGGTTTCCAAACAGGTGGTGGCCGGTATGATCAATGCATCCGGTGATCTTACCACATGGGGTACCAAGGCGACCGGTGAAAAGTGGTTATTGGGCATTGCCAATCCAAATAATAGGACAAAAGTATTTTACTGGCTGCCAATTGTTGAATCATCAGTGGCTACTTCCGGAAACAAGGAAAGGTTTATCGAAATCAATAATGAAAAATACACTGATATTTTAGACCCTAGAAGTGGTTATCCCATTCGTAGGAATGTTCAGAGCGTGTCGGTTTTTTCTAAAAATGCGGAATTATGTGATGCCTTGGCTACGGCAATAATGGTTATGGGAACTAATTCGGGTTTGGCATTGGTGAATCAATTGGGGGATACAGAGGTAATTATTGTCGATTCGGAAAACAAAATTCATAAAAGCTCCGGTATGATACTGGACAAAATACCCTGATTTCAAAATTTTTGGAAAAATACTTCCCCTAAAACCAAGTTTTTTTAGACTTAATTATTGATGATTTTTTGCACCTGGATAGGTATTGAATTACCTTAAAACAGTACCTAAAATTATTGTAATTTCGCAGGATAAGTGTAGAGGATAATGATTGATAAATTAAATATAGTAAAACAACGTTTTGATGAGGTATCGGATATGATCATTCAACCTGATATCATTTCGGATCAGGAGCGTTACGTAAAGCTTACCAAGGAATATAAGGACCTTAAGGAATTAATGGTCAAAAGAGAACAGTATTTGGAGTATAGCAATAACATTTCTGAGGCTGAGGAAATCATAGCCGATGGCTCCGACGAGGAGATGTTGGAGATGGCCAAGGTGCAATTGGAAGAGGCGAAGGCAAGTCTTCCTGCCTTAGAAGATGAAATAAAGTTAATGTTGATACCTAAGGATCACGAGGACGCCAAGGATGTCGTAATGGAGATTAGAGCAGGTACCGGTGGTGATGAAGCAAGTATTTTTGCGGGTGACCTTTTTAGAATGTATACCAAATATTGTGAAAATAGGGGATGGAAGACGAACGTTATCGATTTGAGCGAGGGAACCAGCGGTGGATACAAAGAGATTCAATTTGAGGTCACCGGGGAGGATGTTTATGGAACTTTGAAATTTGAAGCCGGTGTCCATAGGGTGCAAAGAGTACCGCAAACGGAAACACAGGGAAGAGTGCATACCAGTGCCGCCACTGTCATGGTTCTACCTGAAGCGGAGGATTTTGATGTGGAAATAGACCCAAAGGATGTCCGTATAGATTATTTTTGTTCTTCAGGATCAGGAGGACAGTCTGTAAATACTACTTATTCCGCAGTGCGTTTGACACACATTCCAACCGGATTGGTAGCTCAATGTCAGGACCAAAAATCCCAACATAAAAACAAGGACAAGGCTTTTAGGGTTCTACGTTCTAGATTGTACGATCTGGAACTGGCGAAAAAACAAGAAGAGGATGCCGCCAAAAGAAATTCTCAGGTAAGTAGCGGGGACCGTTCGGCAAAGATTAGAACTTACAATTATCCACAGGGTAGGGTTACCGATCATAGAATTGGGCTTACCCTTTATGATTTATCCAATATTATAGATGGGGACATTCAACGGATAATAGATGAACTGAGCCTAGTAGAAAATACAGAGAAACTTAAGGAAGCATCTGAAATATTTTAGTAATGAGGGTATAATAGCCGTACCTCCTGTAAGCATTTTAATTTTATGACCACCGAAGATTTGGTACAACAAATCCGTAAAAAAAAGACTTTTCTGTGTATTGGACTTGATACGGATTTGGAGAAAATTCCTCCACATTTATTAGAAGAAGAAGACCCTATTTTTGAGTTCAATAAAGCCATTATAGATGCCACCCACCACTTGTGTGTGGCATACAAGCCGAATATCGCATTTTATGAAGCCTATGGAATAAATGGTTGGAAATCATTGGAGCGAACCATTGAATATTTGAATAAAAACTATCCTGAGCAATTCACGATTGCCGATGCAAAAAGAGGTGATATAGGGAATACTTCCGCCAGGTATGCCAAGGCTTTTTTTGAAGATTTAAATTTTGATTCCATTACTATTGCTCCCTATATGGGCAAGGATTCTGTGGAACCTTTCTTAAGCTTTAAGAATAAGCATACTATTTTACTGGCACTTACTTCCAACATTGGTGCTTTTGATTTTCAAACAAAAAAGATAGATGGGAAGGAACTATATAAGGAAGTACTTGCTATCTCTAAATCGTACCATGGTTCTCAGAACTTAATGTATGTGGTAGGCGCAACTAAGGCGGAATATTTGACGGAAATTCGGAAAATAATACCGGAAAGTTTTTTACTTGTGCCTGGTGTTGGCGCACAGGGAGGTAGCCTTCAAGAGGTTTGTAAATATGGCATTACATCAGATGTAGGCCTATTGGTTAACTCTTCCCGAGGGATTATATATGCATCAACAGCAATGGATTTTGCCAACGCTGCCAAGGAAAAGGCCAATGACCTACAAGGTCAAATGCAGAAAGAATTAGAATCTAGGAATTTGCTCTAGACAAGGTTCTCCAAAGATTTTTGGATTTTTAATGCCCTTTGCTCAAAAAACTCGCTCAACTTTGTATTGGAATATCTCATCTTTGAGGCCTTGTCCACAAAGTTTTGATATTGATATTCCAGCAAAGTAATAACGTTTGGTTTTGCTGCGATTGGGGTAACAGTTCCGACTTTACAATATTGCTTTTCCATAGTTGAAGTTTTGTTCTTTCAAATATACGCTGCCAATCCCTTTTTGGATGTCACCTATCTATGCTAAACAACTAATTATTAGGTAATTTGTCTTTTTTTTAACATTGTGCTTGTTAAAAAAGGAAAAAAAGGACGAAAGTGGGTATAATTTATAGCTATAAGAGGTTTCAATTATAAAAGAATATCTACATTGTGTGGCTTTTCCTAAATCAAGGAAAAAAAGAGAACACTTTGTTAAGTCATACGATATACTTAAATCATAGCTCATTACCTTGGGTTACCTTCATTGATGGTGCGGGAGGTATATTCTCTTTGTGGGAAAAGCAATTACCGGAATTTAAACTTCATTACAACATATTGGTCATAGGTTTGAAGGATTTGGAAAGTCCTCTAAACTCAATAGAGGATTTACGGGTTGAGGCCATTTCCACTGGTATACTTCATGTTTTAGATTATAGGAATATAGATAGGTCCCATTTTATAGGATTGTCCCTAGGTACGGTTTTTATCAAAAATTTTGCCCTTAAATATCCAAATCGTATCGAGTCGATGATACTAGCTGGTGCTATTGCAAAAATAAATTACCGTCTTCGTTTCCTGTTTCAGATGCAAAAATGGGTCAAAACCTTGTTTTCGTTTTCTACTCAATTCAATTTTTTCACATACTTACTTTTACCGAATCGTAACCACAAGGAATCACGAGAATTTTTAAAGGAACAATCAATAAACTGGAACAATGAGGAATTTTTAAAATGGGTCCAGTTTACCAAAAAATTAAATCCTGTTTTGAAGTATCTTTATTCGGAGCAAACAAATGTACCCTCACTATATGTTATGGGTGAGGAGGATAGATTATTTCTTCCGGCTGTAAAGAAAATGGCGCCTCATAATTCGGGATCACTTCTTTTCATTATTCAGGATTGTGGCCATCTTGTCAATATAGAGCAAGCAGTACTTTTCAATAAAATGGTTATAGGATATTTGGTAGGCTTTGAGGGGGTACCGCTAAATAATAGAATTGGAATAGAATCAAGTAGTAAATGCAGCCCTGAGGAGGTATTGATAGCTAATTCAAATAACCACTCTAAAAAATAAGACAGAAGTTCTTTTTTAAGGTTGTCTCAGAGCTGCTTTATAATTACTATTGATTTTGATTGTTACTTCAAAAAAACTATGTTTTAATTGTTCAACGGGTAATCCCTATAAACATTTCCTTATCCGATGAATTTTTACCGATGTTTTACTAATTTTTTTAAAAATAATTTCATTTTGGTGGTGATTCATAAAAAAGTTAGCAAAAAATTTTAAAAATTCACAATTGTTTTCTCAATATTTATACGTTGAGTAACCTCCTTTTAGATGTCTAGCATATAGCTTTTATAACATTATTATTCCAAGGTTGTTAAAAATAAGAGCCGCCCTATTATTGATTGATGAATAGAGGCGACTCTCTTAATCCAACCATTTTAAAGATTGGTTAGTTAATACAAGGGGACGGGTTTGGTCCAAATGGACCTCTCACATCGCCATCTCGGGGTTGTTATAGTATACACATGTTCTTCCTCGAATGCGCCACTGGTGTATGAAATTACCAGACTTGAAGTACCAACAGGCACCTCAACATCGAAGGATGCTTCCGAACCAGCACCAAAGGTATAATTGGTAGACTCCCCGTCAATTTCAAAGGTCACAAATGCACCGTCCCATCCATCACCATAGAGATCTTGCATATCTATTGTCCATACCCCAGGTACTGTTGCGTCATTAATTGGAGAACATTTAATAAGGACTATAAAATTGTAGGCCTGTCTTTGTTCTTGTTGACCCGTGATGCTGCCCGTAAAATTCTCAAAAGCAAATACAGATCCATCCAGTCCGGTTGATTTCCCCAAAAACCGAATAAAATCACCTCCCGAGATATCATCAGTAGTTATTCCAAGAGCATCGGCTATATCCGTATACGGAATGGATATTTCAGTTGGGAAACTTGTCACGGTCGTCAACGGAACTGTATCACTTGCCACACCTCCTGATTCCCTACTTACGCTTAATTCCCAGGAACTTACATTATTATCTAATGCGTCCACTGTTCCGTTAAAGGAACTACTACCAATATCGCCAGCCGCTACAATAGTCTGCTCTACCACTATTCTAACATAGGGTGCCTTACTATTTTCGGGTTCAAGCAGATTCAACGGGTTTTTATCTTCCTCTTCACAGCCTACAAAAAGTAGGGATATACAAAGTAGACGAATTATTGAGTTTATTTTTCTTTTCATTGTTTTGTTTTTAAGATTGTTAATCTACGAAGCCTGCAGGGTTGGTATCCCAAAAAACTGGGGTGTCCGGAGCTGCTTTTTGGGTTATGTTGGTATTATTGTCTGATGCGGTTTGGGAATACCAGTTAGACCTAAGAAATGTACCGGTATCTTCCAAAAAGAATCCAGGTGTAAGGTTGTCCGGTTGTCCAGTTCTTCGGTATGTATTGTAGGCCTCTATTCCATTGCCCCAAAGTGCTATGAAGTATTGTTCCACAATAATTCTTAGTTTATCTGTTTCTGAACCTGCATCGTATGCATTTAAAATATTGGATATATGGCTGTCTATTGCACTAGAAGTGGGCACATATCCACTACCTTCCGCCGAGACTGGCCCCAAAAGCCATCACTTTACCTATAGATGCCCTTATACCATTTTCAAGATAAGTTCTAGCATCTCCTGTGCATTCCTAATGTAAGTGAAGCTTCCGCTAACATAAAATAGGTATAGGAAGACATCAAAAACGGGGAGATACCCGCTCCTGCCAGTCCTTCGTTGACCGCTGCAGAACCGGAAACATTTCTAAAGGAATTGTCATCAAATGGCCCACCTACCGGATATACTCCGAAGACCGTCCTAAATTGCTCGTCCGGCGGAATACCGTCATTATCCAAGTGGTTTCTTCCCCAAAGCCCATCTATTCCATTTATATTAGGAACTAGACAATAGGGTAGGTCGCCGCCCCACCATGAGGGTCCGGAAATTTCGGTCACACATTCCTTGGTAACAACATCGGCATCCGAAAAATCACCTACTTGACGATAAAAATAATATCTAATTCTTGGATCCGCCTCATTGTATTGATTCGCTAAAAGATTCATAAAGTAGTTACACATATAGAAGTCAGAACTAGGTCCCTGTCCATCAAAATTTGCTGCAAAGTATGGGTGTCTGCTATCTGGTGCAGCATTACTGGTCGCCCACTGAAACTGAAAATCATCTTCTGAGTCCAAGATGAGTTGTCCATCTGCAATAATTGAATTAATTGCACTAGTGGATGCTGATGCACCAAATCCACCATCGCTGGCCAACCTTGTCTGTAGATACAACTTAAGCCTCATGGTATTTGCCGCTTTTATCCATTTGCTTTCATCTCCTCCATAGTAAAGGTCATTAGTGGGTAGGGCAATTTCTTCCTTGTTTAAATTGGTGATAGCATCCAACAATAATTGATCAGCCGCCGCATAAATGGATGCCCCGGAGTCAACTATGGGATTTAGAATTCCTTCTCCACCACTTACGGCTTCTGAATAGGGAACATCACCGAAGAAATCTACCATTGACATCATCATATAAGCTTCCAAAATTTGTCCAATGGCTATATGGGTAAACTGTCCGGCTTCTTCCGCTAAAGGGTTCATCGTTCGTATGTCTATCAATGCACGGGCATAGACATTATCCCAAACCCTGTCAAAATCATCGGGATCGTTCAGTTCTCTATAGGTGGGTCCCCCACCATTGAGCATACGTACAGGCTGCATTCCAAATTGACTTAAACCGTTTTCATTTCGATCTTCTTCCCCGGAATGAATTTCCGCGACCTGTTGTTGAATTTGATTTAGAAAGAAATCTACACTTGCCTGTTCAGGATTAAGGGCATTTGGACTAGGAATCACTGAAAGTTCCGTGGTATCACAACCCGAAGTAATATCATTGCTATATTGGACAATAGTAGGCCAATTTTTTTGAATGTTTTTTTCATAATACTGTTTTTGTTTTTCATAGTTATTAGAAGGATGCCCTTACGGTAAAACCATACCTTCTTGTGGATGGACCTGTAATAAAATCAATACCCTGCCCATTGCCTACACCGGTACTTGATGCATTTGTGTCGTAATTCAAAGTGCTTTCAAAGTTCACAGCCTTGAACCATAGATTTGTTCCGGAGAGTGTGAACGATAAATTGCCAAATAGAGTTTTTTCCAACAATTTTTTTGGTATGGAATATCCTAGGGAAGCTTCTTGTAGTCTAATGGTTGTACCATCGAATACACTTAATTCATTGATATCACCACCAAAATAGGTGTTAAAGCCAAACTCTGTGGAACTGATCGCTACATCATTTGGGGAGCCATCAGCCTGCACTCCGGGCAATACATAGTTTGATTCCCTATCAATTGGATTATCGGCATCCACAGTTCCTCTTCCAAGTAGAGCGGCTGAGGTGACAGAATAAATATCACCCCCGTGTCGATATTGCAAGTTTGCAGAGAGTGTGATTCCTTTGTATGTAAAGGTGGGAATCAACGCAGTGATTCAACTGGGTTTGGGTCACCTATTTCGGATATATTATTATCGACCAAATAAAGTCCATTTCCTCCTACAATTCTGTCACCATTATCATCTTTTAGAAAAGTAGTTCCCAAGAATACACCGAAAGGCCTACCTTCTACAGCATAGTTGGCAGCTTCCCCGAAATAGCCTGTGTCAAAAGTATGTTGTTGGTACCCTCGGCTAAATCAGTGACGATACTTTCGTTAGCGGTAAAATTACCGGCAATATTAAAGCCAAATCTGTCTCCACCACTTTTTAATATGTCAATATCATAATCTACCTCTACCCCTTTAGATTTCATCTCACCGATGTTTACAAAAGTGCTTAGGAAACCTGTGGAACTATCCAAGGTCCTGTTGGTAATTAAATCCGTTGTAGTTTTATTGTACAAACTAACATTTAGGTTAAGCCTATTAAAAAACCGTGTATCTATACCTATTTCCAGTTCCTCTACTTTTTCCGGTCTTAGATTACGATTCCCCAAAGTGTTCGAAACTGTGTTTCCTGAAATAACATTGCCGTTGATATCCAAAAGATTTCTTGCCCCCAAGGTAAGTACGTCCCTGGTGTTGAACGGTGTTGGAAAACCAGCAGAGGAGCCATAGCCAAAACGTAACTTCATGTAATTGAGACCATTTCCTTGAATGTTGTCAAAAGCAGTGGTAGGTACAAAGGAAATACTGGCCCCAGGATAGAATAAGGAATTGTTTTCCCTTTCAAGAGTGGAGGACCAATCATTTCTTCCAACGACATTTAGATATAGGTAATCTTTGTAAGAGAAAGTGGCATCCAAATAAAGGCCTACTAAGTTTTCCTCAAAATCCTGATTCATATTCTGACTGGAAAATGAATTTATGGATGAAGGTGTGGTAAAATTATAGTGCTCCGAACACCGAATACCAGTTGACCTGTACTCTCCAAACCATCTTGTGAAAATGTATCCCTTCTGCTATTAGCTCCCAGGGTAGCCTGTAAGTTTAAATTTTCGGTAATATCTTTATTTGCACTAAGTACCAAATCATGGTTCCAAATGGAGTTTCTTACTACTGATGTTCTTAAAATACCTAGGGCAGGGCCATCCACACCACCTTTGTTTTGTCCGTAGGAATTCATTTCCGTATAGGTGTCAAGGCCCATTCTATAGGAGAGGTTTAGCCAGTCGTTAAAAGCATAGCTCAATGACATATTACCTAAAAATCTATCTGTGTTTTGAGAGGTTTTGGAATTGGCTATCGTCCAATACGGATTTTGGATATCATTACCGCGACCTGTAGTAGAGACTTCTACCATCCGCAGATTGAAAAGGTAGGTTGGTAAGGTCAACACTTCTAGGCGTATATAGGACATCACCAAATATTGCGGAGCCCTGAAAGGCAGCCCCACTTCCTGTACTCACTGCATTTGGGGGGGACTTGTAACCAGTTCTAATGAAATTAAAAACCCCGGATGCCGTTAAGTTATTGCTTAGCCTTGCATTACCTCCAATACTAAAGTTATTTCTGAGCAGATTATTTCCAGGAGTAACACCCGCATCTTCAGTTCTGCCATAATTTGCATTGAAGTTAATCCTTTCCGAACCACCTCTGACGTTGACCGAAGTACTGTATACGTATCCCGTTCTAAAAAATTCCTCTACGCCATTATAAGGTTTGTATTCATAAGGTTGACTTAATAAATCTTCATATCCTGCGATCAGGGATGGATCTGCTATATAATTGAAGGGATGCTGTAACAAAGCACTGCCGTTGCTTGCATCTCCAATATATTGACCTGCATTCGCAATACCATCGTCATCCGTTCTATCAAATCTAGATCCCCAGTTGCTAAAGAAAAATCCAAAACCTTGATGAAATCCACCTCCATAATTATCCTGGTATTCCGGTAGAATGGCTTTTGAGGCAAATACTGATTGACTGATGGTTACTTCGTTTTTTCCTTTCGTTTCTCCGGAGCTGGCATTCTTAGTAGTAATCAAGATTACCCCATTTCTACCCCTGTTTCCATAAAGTACGGTGGCACTCAGGCCTTTTAAGACACTAACATTTTCAATGGTGTTGGGATCTATATCCAAAAACCTACTGGATTCGGTGTTACCATCCAAATAATCGCTTTGTGTGTTGGTGCCAGAATCAAATGGAATCCCGTCCACAATGAACAAGGGTTGATTTGATTGGGTTGCAGAGGAATAACCCCTAATAATAATATTTGTTCCGGAACCAGAAAGGCCATTGTTCGAAGTTATATTGACCCCCGCAACTTTGCCACTAAGCACGCGACCGATATCGGCTTCAGGTCTAGATTCCACTTTATCCGATTCTACGGTAGTAACGGCATATCCTAGTGATCGTTTTTCCCGTACAATACCCTGAGCGGTTACGACTACTTCCTGTAGGGCCTGGGCATCTTCGACCATTGTGACATTGATAACATTTTCAGCACCAACGGTTCGTTCCTCTGTACTTTGGCCAATATAGGAGAACACCAATACATCTCCCGGTGAGACTTCAATGGCATAGTTTCCGTCAAAATCGGTTTGGATTCCTGAAGTTGTACCCTTTATCAAAATATTGACACCGGGCAAAGGAACACCTCCTTCGTCCACTACATTACCAGTCACGGTTTTTTGTTGTGAATATGCCCATGTTATTCCGGTTAGAAAAAGCATAAACAACCAAATACATTTTTTTTTCATACGTAAAGATTTAAATGAGTTAGCTATGAATCACTTTAAACATGCAATGGTCTTAATGGCCTGAACCCTTAGCGGGCATGTCGCATTTTAGAAAAGCCGATAGCGCTTTTTTGGATTGAACCTTTTAGGAACCATTGTTGTATTAGTCATTCAGGCCAAAGTAACAGGGTATGCCACCTAATATGGGAAATGCTTATAAACGTTTACCGTTCCGATAAATCTTTACGTCTTTTTTACATTTTGTAACAATTGGTCTTGGTTGCGTTATATTTTTAAAAATTGAAAATAAGGGGAAAGGATCTACCTATTTCTCGATTTTTAAGTGAAAATTATTGAGAATTGAAAATTCCTGCAGTTTTAAGAGGAGATTAAAAGGGAAATGTGTAAAAATAAAAATTGAAGTAAAGTGCAGCCCTAAAGGGTTTGATGACTAATTCAAACAAAACTCCTGAGGTTTTAAATACTATTTCCTTGGGAAGATGTACTTCAGAGCTGCTTTATACAATTATAGATTCACTTCAAAATAAAGGGCTATAAAGTGAACAAAGGGAAACACTTATAAACGTTTACGTAGCCGATTGAAGGTTACTAATCCTTTACGAACGAATTACTTGGGAACAAACGGTTCGTTGATATTCGCTAGGTGTAACTTGTGTGTCTTTTTTGAACGCCTTGTTAAAGGTTACCTTGTTATTAAAACCAACTTCGTAGGCAACATCGATGATGTTGAGGTTTTTTTGAAAGTCTGTATGGAATATTTTCTTTGCTTCGTTTATTCGATACTTGTTTACCAATTCGTTGAAGTTCATATCAAAATGCTCATTAATAACTTGAGAGGCATTGTGCCTTGAGGTATTGAGTCTTTCTGATATTTTTTCTAGGTTTAAGTCGTTTTCCTTGTGTATTTTCTCCACCTCAAAAAGTTGGATAAGTTGTTCTTTTAGCTCGTTTGAGAGGCTATTGGTCAATCCCGATTTTTCATATTTGAAGAATATTTTATTAAAGGATGAAGTTCCATTAAAAACACTGGGTTGTACGTTCGCACAATATCCAATATACATTACCATGGCGGCCATACAAATAATCTGAATGTGTATTAGGAAATCGGCCATTTGGTAGTTGGTGATTAAAAGCCCGTAGGCGGCATAGCAGAATACATAGGAAATGTGAATGAAATAGATGTTTCTTTGCCAAATTCTATTTTCTCTGTTGATTCCCTCCTGATTTTTAGATGACATGTAGAGTCTTCTTATATAAAATCCGTAAACCATTAAGGATATTAGCTTAAGAATCACAATTATCATGAGTTCGCTAGAGACTCCAAGATTTAAATTTCCACCAGCATTGGACTGCATCAAATCAAATTTTTCATCCGCCGGCAACATGTATATAGGAGTGGCATAAATTAGAAATGAAATAGTAGGCAAAAGATGCAGCAGGTCCTTAATCCTAAACTGATATTTTTGAGTGGTTCTTTTAAAATAAAAGTAGAGCAGTGGCCCATATAGGAAACTAAACCCCGTTGACATTAAATATGTATGGGGAAATTTGTAGTGATAATTGGTGATATTAAAACAAATGTGTAGTATAAAGAACGAGTGGATAAAAATGAAACTGCTAATAAGAACCTTGGCAACCTTATCTATTTTTTTGTTAAATTGAATAACAACGGCTGTATAAAAACCAATTAGGCAAACATATAGATACAGAAAAGACCGGACCGTAAATTTTGGGGTATATTTTTCTGATACTTCAACAAATTTTTCTGTTTCCCTAATCCCATCAAACCATGAATCTGCCAAGACGTCCGTATTAAAGTCAGCATGAAGATATTCTTCTATATAGGATATACTGTGATCTACATCTTTTAACGCAGAATAACTTTGGGCCACTTTCTTTAGAACGGGAGCATGTTCCATTTCCTCCATTTCTAGGACTTCCTTGTAGGATTCAATGGCCTCCGGAAATTTTTTCTCGGAAAATAGGATGTTTGCCTTGTCCAATATTGGTTGGGACACTTTTTTTCCATTGACCTTTAAAGGGTCGATAGTTATACTATTTTTGGAAAATCCATAAGCGCCCAAAAGTAAGAATGTGATTAAGATTCTTATTTGAAGCATGATTATTATTTAGATTGATGAATTAGCAAAGTCTTAAATTAATCATAATACAGGACACATTTCTTAAAAACCTCTTAAAATGGTAAGCCCCGATAATAATTTACCTCTTTAAACTGAAAAATTGGGAAGCTCCTTTGGCTTGAAGGAATATTTGCAAAACAAAAAAACCGGTGGGGACACCGGTTTTTTAACTAACTAACTCAAAAAATACTAACTCAAAAATTTGAAAAAATAAGAATTATCTTGAAAGGTGACTTTACCTTTAATAGACTGACATATAAAAAATTAACGTCAAAAATAGGGATATATTGTTGTGAGCGAAGAAAATTAATCCTGCAAGGCAAAAACCTTACGAAGCAGATCTGTTGTTCTTGCAGCCACATTATTTCTGATCTCTTTTTCCTCAAGTGAAATCATTGTATATACCCCATCTAAGGCTTCTTGGGTAACATAATCGGTCAAATCAGGATTTACATCATTGGTCAAAGGAATGGCATTATACCTATTTATTAAATTACTCCAAATTTGGTCTGCACCCACTTTTTCAAAAGAGGATTTGATTACTGGATTAAATTTGTCGTATAAAGCAGTGCTTGTTCGCTGCTTCAAAAATGCAGTAGCTGCATTATCACCACCAAGTAGTATGGATTTAGCATCATTAAAGGACATACTTCTTACCGCATCCACGAATATGGGAGTAGCCTCAGAAACGGCATCTTCAGCGGCTCTATTCAACACCTTTAGCCCCTCATCGGCCAAATTTCCCAACCCAATATCTCGAAGGGTTTTATCCACCTTTTTAAGTTCTTCCGGTAATAGAATTTTGACCAGTTCATTTTTAAAGAAGCCATCCGTCCTGGTTAGTTTGCTAACCTGTTCCGAAATGCCCTTTTCAAGAGCGGCCTTTAGACCATTTGCAATTTCGGCGTTTCCTAAAGTAGTTCCTGAAGGCAATTGATTAACAACTTGCTGTAATTCATTACAGGATACTAGCATAAATAAAAGGACGATAGTTCCAAACTTTTTGCTCATAAATTATAATTGTAAAGTGATATTAAATGGTTTACGAGAAAATCACAGTTTTATTGTTGTAAACCATTGTTTTTCTATGTACGTGTAGTTTAACGGCTCTAGAAAGGACAATTTTTTCCAAATCACGGCCCTTACTTATAAAGTCAGAAATAGAGTGTATATGGGAAACAGTTGTTACATCTTGTTCAATGATAGGGCCAGCATCCAACTCCTCTGTAACATAATGGCTGGTCGCCCCAATAATTTTAACTCCTCTTTCAAAAGCTGCATGATAAGGTTTGGCTCCGGCAAAAGCGGGCAAAAAGGAGTGGTGGATATTTATAATTTTGTCAGGATAAAGATTAATTAAGTTACTACTGACAATTTGCATATAACGTGCCAATACAATAAAGTCAACCTTGTAGTCTTCAAGCAGGGCTATTTGTTGCTTTTCACAGGCCTCTCGGTTTTCTCTGCTGAAGGGTACGTGGTGGTAAGGTATATCAAATTGATCCGCAACATATTTTAAGTTGGGATGATTACTAAGTATAAAAGGTATTTCAACAGGGAGTTCCCGCGAGTTAAACCTACTCAATAAGTCATAAAGGCAATGGTTGTACTTGGATACAAAAAGAGCCATTTTAGGTTTTTTGCTATCGGTATGTAGACTCCATTGCATTTGATAGGTAAGAGCCAATTGTAGTTCGAAGTTTTTCTCGGAGAAGATCCAAATCAACAGCTTCAAAATCGCTCTCCAAGCGCATAAAAAAAACATTAGCAGATTTATCTACATGTTGATCCGAGATAAACAATGTTGCCTTTATGATTATGTATAAACCCGGTAACCGAACTAATAATGCCTTTTTGATCGGGACAATTGATTAAAATAATGATTTTCAAAGCGAGTAGTTTAAAAATCAAAAATAAGTCATTCTACGTAGGACAAGGAAGTTAATTGAAGTTTCGTTTACTCCTTTTAAATGCTAATTATGTGATATTTGTGCGTTATCTAATGGAGACCTTCCATTTTCTATAATATTTTCTAAAGCTTTTTAGCTCGGAACGGAGTAGGTTGATATATTCCGTTTCTTTAACCCCATCCTTTTCTAAACCAAGGCAATAGGAGTGAATATTCCTAATCATAATATTAATGAAGGAGACGTTTTGTAATCGTTCGGAAGTGGAGCGAGACGATTCTACCAATGCTATTTTTTGGGGAATTAAAATCGCGTCAGTTAAGATAGAATTGGCAATGATATCCCTAAGACTATTACTTTCATATAGTCTCAAAAGATCCTTGTTAAAGGAAACATAGGAGGCTATTTCCCTGCTCATTCGGCAAAGTTCCAAAGCCTTTTTATATACTGGGATATTTCTAAGATTTTTATGGGACATCTTAAGTTTTTAGAACTTGATATACTATAAAATTACAACAGACCAATGGTTTTTATCTTTTGTTTGTTAAGCTATTTATTAAATTTACTTTATTTTGCAAAATATAATTGGTCAAAAAATTATGAATATAAAAATTGATGAGCTTAACTGGAAAATTTTGGAAAAGCTTCAGGACAATGCAAGAGAATCCTTTGCGCATATTGGTAGGTCTATTGGCTTAACGGCACCCGCGGTTGGGGAAAGGGTCAAGAAGATGGAGGATCTGGGTGTAATAACTGGGTATCACGCAAAAGTCTCCCATTCCCATACTGGGCATCAGTTGAAGGCCATTATTACCCTAAGGGCGTTTATGGGAAAATTGAAGCCATTTTTGGCCATAGTGAATTCTTTTGAAGAAGTAGTTAATTGTTATAGAATTACCGGTAATGAAAATATAGTTATGGAAGTTGTATTAAAGGACCAATTTCATCTCGGAAAGATTTATTGACAAATTAATCCAATATGGAGAAACTAGGACTAATATTGTTCTTTCGCAAGTGATTTCGAATGCACCAATGAATCCGGTTAGAAAAATTGAGAAACCACATTGAATTTAATAAAAGTGACCATATGAATCGGACTGAATATTTAATTATAGCTTAATTTTTGGCTAGATTTTTGTAGTAGTTTTAAATATGAAAAAATTATTACCCTTGATTTTTTTGGTTTTACCATTGACAGTTTTTTCGCAACAACTAAAAATTGCCAAAGGAACCATCAACGATAGTTTGGCCATAGCAATAGAAGGAGAAAATAATGAGTCGTTCTCCCTATATGTACCTACAAATTTTACCATGTCTAAGGCCTGGCCGGTTCTTTTTCTTTTTGATATGAATGGGAAAAGCAAGTCCGTGATTTCCATGTTTGCCACCGCAGCGGAACAGGAAGGTTATATTTTGGCCAGTTCTAATAACATAAAGGATACTCTGAGTCTGTCCCAAAATGTATTGATAGCCAATAGAATGTTTAATGCTGTTTATGAAATGATTCCCATACATAAAGAACGGACTTACGTTGGGGGAATAGGGGATGGAGGACGTTTTGCAACGCTATTGCCAACATTTATTAAAGATATTAGGGGTGTACTTTCATGTGGTGCGGCAATTGCGAATACGGAGGTCCTTACGCGAAAAAGTCCATTTTATTTTATTGGAATCGCTGGAAGATCGGATTATAATTATAGGGAGTTGTTAGAGAGCAAAATGATTTTGGACAATCTTAATTTTCCAAATTTATTGATATTGTTTGAAGGAGAACATCAATGGGCTCCGATGGAAGAGATAGCTTGGGCTTTAAGGTCGTTTACCCTATCTGAAATGGCCAAGGGAAATGTTCCAAAAAATGACAGCCTTATCACTGATTATTATGAGAGTTCCTTAATAAAGGCCAATAAATTACTATACAATGATAAGCCACTACTTGCTGAAAATGTCTTGGATAATTCAATAGAGGTGTACAACCCTTTAGGGGATTTAGACTCTTTAAAAATATCCAAAAAAGTTCTTAGAAGGAGCAAAACATATAGATCCAAGAAGCGCTTACAAGACAATTTCTTTTTAAAAGAATCCCTGACCAAGGAAGATTATGGGTATTACCTAGAAGAGGATATCTTTACCTATAACTACAATAATTTGGGATGGTGGAATTTTCAAATGTCCGAATTGGATAAGATGGACAAGAGCGGTAACGAATTTGAATTGAGGATGTCAAGTAGGCTTAGAGGGTTTTTAAATGCATTGATTTCTGATAATATTAATATTATTTCCACCAATCGGGAGGTTGATTTAGAGGCGTTGAATTTTTTGTATCAGCTTAAAACCATTACAGACCCTGATAGTCCTGAAAATTATCTAAGGGTAATTTCCTATAGCTCCCAAGTGGAGGATTATGGAACAGCTATATTTTATCCGGAAGAATTATTAAAGACTGGTTATGACAATAAGGAAGAGCTATATGGTCTTGAGCATACCGCACTATTTAGAATTACGCCGGAGTTTAATGCGATGATAGCAAAATATCTAAAGGATGCGCGCTATGATATCATCGAGGAACAATAATATTGGGATTTCCAATGTCTCTCAATTGATCAAATCTGTTTTCGTATAAAATCATATGGTACTTTAGTAAAAAATATAGAACAATGTATCGATTAATGATTTTTACACTTATTTCAATTTGTTTTTTAACTAGGTGTAAGGAAGAAAAGAAATATCACGACGCAAAACCCAATTTGGTAGCCCAGGCTCCTACCGATAAGATTGCCGATATACTAGCACATCAACAAAAACTTAATGATGAGTTTAAGGATCCGGAGGAATCCCCATTACCAGATAGATTTAGAAAAGATTTTAACGGGCTTGATTTTTTCGCTCCGGATACAAATTATGTTGTTGAAGCTGAGTTCATAAGAACCCCGGATGCCATCCCATTTTTAATGCCTACAACAACGGATAGGCAATCGGAAGAAGTGGTGTATGCCAAGGTAAGATTTGAAATTAATGGAAAGCCATTCAATTTAGAAGTTTACCAAAATTCTGAACTTATGAAGAAGGAAGGGTATGAAGATTATCTTTTTCTCCCTTTTACTGATTTAACAAATGGGGAAGAAACTTATGGTGGAGGACGCTACATGGATTTAAGGATCCCCAATGGAAGCACCATAATCCTAGATTTCAATAAGTCTTATAATCCTTATTGTGCCTACAATAAAAAATACTCCTGCCCATTAGTGCCATCCGTAAACCATTTGGATACTAAAGTTTTGGCTGGAGTCAAAAAATTTGATAAAAAATAAAAACCCGGTGATTCCACCGGGTTTTTCAACTTAAACAAAAAATCGATTAGTCCTTGATTTGATTCTGTTTAGAATGAGTAGATGGCGGCCAAGGCAAAAGAAGAAAGGCTGTTCGTGAACTCTCCATTGCTATTAAAAAATGGCTCATTATCCTTACCAAAGCTATCCAAACGAATTTCTGGTTTTATGATCAAATTTTCTTTTGTAAAGCTTCCTGTCAAGGTAAGGGCAGTCACAGGAACATCATCAAAGCCTTCTTCGGTGTACGCAAAATATTCACCTCTGAGGCCAATGGCAAAACTTTCTGATGTAGTTATCTGCGGATATATGGCTGCTCCATAGAATCCGCTATTCGTCTGTGAATTATCATTATATGCAGCATTGATACCAAAGAAAAAGCTATCGGAAAGGTCAAAACCTCCGGTATAGTCGATTTCGAAACCAAGTCCTCCTGCAACTTCACTACCACCATCGTAATAAACGTTCAAATATTGACCATAAACACCTAATTGTCCTCCAACAGCATAAACGCCTGAACCGCTAATATCATTGGTGTCCCAAGGGTTTGTGATGGCAAGCATTAAACTTACATCATCAGAAAAGGCGAAATCAGCTTTGGCACCAAGATGTGAAAAAGGATCGTTTGAGAACAAGTAGGATACACTGTAGTTGAAGTTTGCGGCTGGAGCAATAACTTCATACCCTACCCAAGTGTTAAAACGACCTATGGTTAAGGTAGTTTTTTCGGAAACATTCCAATAGGCATAGGCCTGGTTTATAATTCCATTTAAAACATCATTATTAAAGGTGGCCTCTGTACCTCTAGGTCCAAATACCAAGTCCACAACAACTCCTGTTTTTCCCATGTCGTAAGTCCCTATTAAATTGGCCATACCTAGAGCAAATCCAGTTTGATTGGCAAAAGAAGTTGGGGTAGCTGTTGTAGCGTCACCACCATCCATGAAGGTAGTCCTGTAATAGGCATCAATAGAACCGCTTAAAGAAAATTTTGAAGCACTTTCCTCTTCCTGTGCCATTATCGAAACCGCTGAAAAAAGGGCCAATGTTGACAAAAAGATATTTTTTACGAATTTTGTATTTATAATCTGTTTCATATGTTTAAATTTTGAATCCTTCGGATTATTTTTAAGTGATTAATTGTAAATAAAAATGAAAAGGTTATGTAACGGAGCGTTTGGCAGAACGCTCCGTTTTTTGTTCAATATTATTAATGTTGGTTCATTCTGAAGTCAGCATAAGCATCCATTCCGTGCTCATGGATATCCAGGCCTTCCAATTCCTCATCTCTCGGAAACTCTTAGACCCAAAGTGGCCTTAAGTATACCAAGTATAATACCTGCACTCACGACGCAGAAGGCTCCAATAATCAACACTCCATATAATTGGGTCAACAATTGATCTATACCTGCTTTGCTTCCAAAAATACCTACGGCCAAAGTTCCCCAAATACCACAAATCAAGTGAACTGCTATAGCACCAACGGGATCATCCAATTTTAATTTATCGATTAGTGCAACACCAAATACAATTAGTATTCCTGCCAAGAACCCTATCACGACGGCTTCATTAGGGGACATTAAATCTGCACCTGCAGTAATACCTACTAATCCACCAAGGATACCATTTAGGAACATGGTAAGATCAAGATTCTTATAAAGAATGGTGGAAGTTATCATAGCACCAAAACCACCCGCAGCAGCGGCTAAACTTGTAGTTACCAATACTAAAGAGGTCAATTCGGATCTGCTGAAAGTACTGAACCGCCGTTAAATCCAAACCATCCCAACCATAGAACTAAAACTCCCGCGGTCGCTAAAGGAATATTGTGACCTGGGATAGCGTTTGGTTTGCCGTCTTTACCAAATTTTCCAATTCTTGCTCCCAAAAGAGTAACAGCTACCAATGCTGCCCATCCACCTACGGAGTGAACTAAGGTTGAACCTGCAAAATCATAGAATCCCCATGAATCCAAGAAACCTCCACCCCATTTCCAAGCACCTACGATTGGGTAAACCAATCCTACATAGATAATTGTGAAAATCATAAAGGAACCAATCTTGATACGCTCGGCAACTGCTCCGGATACAATAGTGGCTGCCGTTGCAGCAAACATTCCTTGAAAAAGGAAATCTGTCCACCAAGTGTAGCCTCCATCAGCGTAATCAGGTGTCATACCACCTTCCGGTGCGCCGATTCCAAAACCTGCAAATTTCAAAATTCCTGCGTCCCCATCCTCAAAACCGGGATACATAAGATTGAATCCGAAGGCATAATACAATAAAAGTCCTCCGGTAATGATAAATATATTTTTAAATAAAATGTTAATCGTGTTTTTTTGTCCGGTTAAACCTATTTCCAAAAAGGCAAAACCGGTATGCATGAAGAATACCAAAGCGGTAGCCAACATCATCCATACGTTATTCGCTGTAAATAATCCTGCGTCCATTTTTTAAAAGTTTTAGTTAGTTGATTTTTTAGTTGATACCTGCGTGACCGCTTTCTTTTGTTCTAATTCGGTATGCCTCTATGACATCAGAAACAAATATTTTACCATCACCTACATTCCCGGAATAAGCGGTTTCCAAAATTGCGTTAACGGTTTTCTCTGCAAACTCGTCGGATACAACTATGGTTAGATATCTTCTTTGGATATCTGTGGTACTATAGGAAATACCACGGTATACATGACCTTGTTTTTCATTTCCAACTCCCGTTACATCCCAGTAACTAAAGAAATTGACCTCTATTTGATGCAATGCTTCTTTGACTTCATCAAACTTGGATTTTCTGATAATTGCCTCGATTTTTTTCATTGTACTAATTGTTTTAGATGGGCCAAATGTATGTTAAAATAATTAACACCCCTTCTTTTAAGGGGGGTATTGCCTTCATTTTTATGTTTATAATAAATAACCCCCCTAAAAATTAATGGTATTGATATTTGAACTGTATTATTTTATGAATTTGAATAACCAAACCTATGCAAATGAGGCATGTTTTGTAGATAATGCAGTAAAAAGCCTCTTTTTGGTGGAAATTGTTTAAAAAACAATTAAAAAGATGAAAAATGTTTGATAAATGATATATGAAGGGGCAGCTGTTAAAATTATAACAACTTGCAAATATATAGTCCTAAAGCTATCGCGAGGATACCGATTATTATACTTAGACCTAGATAAACGGACATATATAAGATGGAATGTTCCTTAAATAGGATATGGCTTTCCAATGCAAATGTGGAGAAGGTTGTAAAGCCACCACAAAAACCAGTTGCTAGAAATAAAATAAGGTTCTCGCTTAGGTAATTGTTCTTAATGGAAATTCCTATTAAGATACCTATTATGAAGCAGCCTAAAATATTGACTAAAAAAGTACCAAGGTAAAAATTGGGGTAATACGTATTTAAGGATTTGGAAATAATGTACCGTAGAAAGCTTCCTATACCACCACCAAGAAATATAAGCAAAAACTGTTTCATACCTTACAAAGGTATAAACTAAACAGCTTTTTTGTAGTTGGAAGTAATTAGATTAATCGGATAAATTACAGATTGATTTTCTTCTGAAATCATCTTTGTAGGTCTTTTCGACTTTTTACTAGCATTTTGTAAGCTTGCAATGACCATCGCCACATTAAGTCCGATTAATACCAACAAGATTGTAAAAAATGTCATCATAGTTATTGCCCCTTTGTAGATGAATAACGCAAAATTACGTTATTTGGTATATTATACGTGAAAATCAGGGGTTTTGTTGTCAAAAGGCCAATTTTTGTGGCGTACGTAAATTTTACGTTAATTATTGAGTAAATACTTAATACAAAAAAGGATAATTATGAATATTATAAAGAATATTCCCACCCACTTGACGCCTTTGTAATTTTTACTGGTGCAATTTTAAGTCCTTCTTGTACATTAACGTTATAATAACTATGAAAGTGATGGCAAATAGAACCGCAAAAACAATTTGTCCTGTGGTGAACATAATTTTTATTTTTACACAAAACTAAACGAAAACACAGGAAGTTTAATGTAATGTTTTATTCAAACTCATTGTGTTTGAATAAAACATTACATCTAACATTTAAAAAGTAATTATTATCGGATGAAAAGTAAGATTAACGCCGTACAACTATTTCATGAATCATTTGGTTTAGGCGTATCACATGAGATGAAGGCCAATTTGGGAAAATCCAAAAACCAGTTACGATTCAATTTGATGGACGAGGAAAATAAGGAATATTTAGAGGCCGCATCAAATGATGACCTTGTTGAGGTTGCGGATGCCTTAGGTGATATGCTTTATATACTTTGTGGAACTATTTTAGAACATGGTATGCAACATAAAATAGAGGAAGTCTTTAATGAAATTCAACGTAGCAATATGAGTAAATTGGGTGAGGATGGTAAGCCGATTTATAGGGAAGACGGAAAGGTTTTAAAAGGGCCCAACTATTTTAAGCCCGATATCTCCTCTATTTTGGATAAATAAAAAAAGGGCTCTGAAGCCCTTTTTTTATACATTCACTTTATATCGCCAGCCGTATTTATCTTCAGATTTGTTATACTGAATATCAGTAATTAATTTTTTCAACTTTGCTGCGTAACTGTTTTCTAATTACGGAAGATCATAATCCGAACCTTTATAGCCAAAAGCTGCAATAGGTGAAATAACCGCTGCGGTACCAGCACCGAACATTTCTTTTAAGCTACCATCCTTGGCTGCATTTACTACTTCGGTTACGGTAATTTTTCGTACTTCTGTGGGAATATTATTGTCCTTGGCAATTTCCAAGATGCTTTTTCTCGGTAATACCATCCAATATTCTATCACTGGTTGGTCCCGTAATTAAGGTATCATTGATTCGGATGAAGATGTTCATCGCACCCGCCTCCTCAATATATTCATGTTCTGTATCATCTGTCCGAGATAACTTGATTGTACCCTTTCTCAATAGCCAATTGAGTAGGGTAAAACTGACCCGCATAGTTACCTCCGGCTTTAGCGAAGCCAACCCCACCATTTGCGGAACGGGAATACGTTTGTTCAATTAAGACCTTTACTTTGCCGGAAAAATAGGATCCGGAAGGGGCGCAGGCAATAATAAACTTATACTCATCCGCAGGAGAGGCATGGAATCCATTTCCTGAAGCGAAAATAAAAGGTCTTATATATAAGGATGAACCTTCATTTGTGGGAATAAAATCACTATCCAATTCTAGTAAAGTGGTAAGACCTTCCATAAAATAGTCCTCCGGTAATTCGGAATGGCAAGTCGTTTTGCAGATATGTTTAACCTTTTTTGATTGTCCAAAGGTCTAAATAGGAAAATATCGCCATTGATGTCTTTATATGCTTTCATTCCTTCAAAGATGGCTTGTCCATAATGGAAAACCTTCGCTGAAGGGTCGAGCATTATTGGTTGATAAGGCATTATCTTCGGGGTCTGCCACTCACCATTCTTATAATCGCATACCAACATATGGTCTGTATATACGGAACCGAATTTTAAATTGTCGAAATCGACCTGATCTATTTTAGAAGTCTTTGCCTTCTCGATATTTATATTCACATTTTTAGTTTCTATGCTCATTCCAAAAAAATCTTTAATAGATTAAAATTAATCAAATATATGTACAGCCCCTTCTTTTTTAGACTAAAAATCAGCAGTTTTGTAATGGGAATCTAATTTTTAAAAATTATGAAAGGTTTTAACATTTTACTTGTCTTATTGTTGATAGGTTTCAAATCTTTAAGCCAGGAAAAGACATCTGTATCGAACGAATTAAACACATTTGGTGAATGGGTAGATGAATCAAATTTAGAAAGTTCCCAAGACATGATGGCTTTGTATAATGGTTTAACCTCACGGCGAAACATTAAGGGCTAAGTTCACTGGTAAAGTCAAGGAGGTTTGTCAAGCGAAAGGATGTTGGATGAAGGTAGAACTGACTGATGGAAATGAGGCTATGGTCAGATTTAAGGACTATGCTTTTTTTATGCCCAAAGATATTGCCGGTAAATATGTAACGGTGGATGGTATTGCATTTGCCGAGGAAATGAGCATAGAAGATCAAAAACATTATGCCAAGGACGGTGGTGCAACAAAAGAGCAATTGGAAAAGATTACTATGCCCAAAAAGACGTATGGTTTCGAGGCTAGTGGGGTACTGATTAAGAATTAGTTTGGAAAGAGAGATCATTACTACTGCTGATGGGTCTAAGACCATTCAAATAAAGGAATGGAACGAGCAATATCATTCGAAACATGGGGCCATACAGGAGGCCTATCATGTATTTATTAAAAACGGACTGGATTTATTTGAGCACCAAGATCTTGCAATATTGGAAATAGGGTTTGGAACCGGTCTAAATGCATTTATCACACTATTAGAAGGTTCAAAAAAATGTCTCAGCATACATTATGTGGCGGTTGAGGCATATCCAGTTAGTGTCGCTGAGATCAGTCAATTGAACTATGTGGAGGAACTCGATGCGCTGGAAAAACAGCGTGATTTTGAGAAATTGCACAGTAGTCCATGGCATGAAGCTTCATCTATTACAAAGGATTTTACGTTACAAAAGGAACAAAAGGATTTTAACGATATTCAGAGTTCTTCCCAGTTTGACCTAATTTATTTTGATGCTTTTGGTGCCCGAGTGCAACCAGAACTTTGGACTGTTCAAATTTTTGAGAAGATGTTCCGGGCATTAAAAAATAATGGAGTTCGCGTCACCTATGCCGCGAAAGGTAGCGTTAGAAGGGCCATGCAGGAAGTTGGTTTTGAAGTAGAGCGACTTCCCGGTCCTCCCGAAAGAGGGAAATGTTGAGAGCCGTGAAAATCCAATTGAAAATACGCACCGTTAATTTGTCTTAAAAACCGGCTTTCAATGTTAAATCCAAATTAAACCTACATTTGGCCTTATAAGAAAACAATATCTTTGGTCTATGAAGATATTAATAACAGGTGCGACCGGGTTGGTGGGGACAGAATTGGTATCTCAATGTCTTACCAAAGGTCACGAGGTAAATTACTTGACTACAAGTAAGGACAAATTGGAGTCAAAGACAAACTATAAAGGTTTTTATTGGAATCCAAAAAAGGGCGAAATCGACATTCGATGCTTTGAGGGCGTTTCTACAATTGTCAATTTAGCTGGTGCCAGTATTTCCAAAAGATGGACTACCAGCTACAAAGATCAAATCTTGCAAAGTAGGATTGATTCCCTAGATACACTGTATAGGTCGCTTAATCAATTGCCTAGTCACTCGGTAACTTCTATTATATCGGCATCCGCTATCGGTATTTACCCCGATTCATTATCCAATTATTATGAGGAAAGTGAGGAACAAATAGATAATAGTTTTTTAGGAAAAGTGGTTTTAGCTTGGGAAGAAAAGGCTGATGAATTCAAAAAACTTGGTTTGTTGGTTTCTAAAATTAGGACCGGGTTGGTATTGTCCAATAGAGGAGGTGCTTTACCTCGAATGGCACAACCTGTTAAGTACTATGCTGGGGCCGCATTTGGTTCCGGACAGCAATGGCAATCATGGATTCATCTTTCCGATTTGGCTAGAATGTTCCAATTCATTCGGAAAATGAATTAGAGGGTGTTTTTAATGGGGTTTCTCCTAATCCCGTTACAAATAATAGATTAGTGAAAGAGATTGCCGAGGTTTTAAAGCGCCCATTATTTTTACCTAATATACCTGAAATTGTCATGAAGGCCCTACTAGGGGAGATGAGTTATTTGCTATTTGCCAGTCAAAGGGTGAGCAGTAAGAAAATAGAGGGTGAAGGGTTTATTTTTGAATATCAGAATATTTGTTCGGCATTGGAGGCTATTTATCAAGTACAAGAATCTAATACAAAGATATCCAACGATATATCAAAGGAATATGTGTCATAAATCTGCAACCAAAATCCAGTAACAATACTAAGATCCGCTTTTGGCGGATTTTTTTATAAAGTTTGGTGACATTTTGACATTTTTAAAGATTTGGCAGTACTTTTGCCGACTCAAATCGGAAGATTAAATAAGCATTGAACATGAGCAATAAAGATAAAAGGGAGAATATAGAGGAAGAGCTTTCCCAAGACCAAGTTTTGGAACAAGAAGGTTTTAATGAGGATCGTGATTCAGAGGATACTTTGGGGGAAAAGGATGAGATGACCGAAGAAGAACGTTTGAAGGAAGAATTGGGCAAGGAGAAAGATAAGTTTCTAAGACTTTTTGCGGAATTTGAAAACTATAAGAAAAGAACTTCCAAGGAGCGTATGAATCTCTTCAAAACGGCCGGACAGGAAGTTATAGTTTCCCTTTTACCCGTTTTGGATGATTTTGATAGGGCGCTGAAAGAGCTTTCCAAATCAGAGGATACAGAAATGTTCAAAGGTGTTGAATTGATAAAGGTAAAGTTTCGGGAAACATTGAAGTCTAAGGGTTTACAGGAGGTTGAAGTTTCGGTTGGTGATGCATTTGATGCAGAAATCCACGAGGCCATTACACAAATACCTGCACCTGATGATAGCATGAAGGGGAAAATAATAGATGTGATCGAAAAGGGCTTCAAGCTTGGCGATAGAATTATTAGACATCCCAAAGTTGTCGTAGGAAACTAAAAGAATAGTATGAAGGAAGATTTTTATGAAATACTTGGTGTAAGCAAAAGTGCCTCCGCTGCCGATATAAAAAAGGCATATAGGAAAAAAGCACTTCAATATCATCCGGATAAGAATCCTGGTGACGCCAAGGCGGAGGAGATGTTTAAAAAGTCGGCCGAGGCTTATGAAGTACTGAGCGACCCAAATAAAAAGGCGAAATATGACCAATTTGGTCATGCGGCCTTCGAAGGAGGTGGTTTTGGAGGAGGCGGAATGAACATGGATGACATTTTCAGCCAATTCGGTGATATTTTCGGTAGCGCTTTTGGTGGCGGCGGATTTAGTGGTTTTGGCGGTTTCGGTGGCGGTGGTCAACGAAGGGTCAAAGGAAGTAATCTGCGTATACGTGTAAAACTTACTTTGGAGGAAATTGCCAATGGCGTGGAGAAGAAGGTCAAGGTTAGAAGAAAAATACAGGCAGAAGGTGTTACTTACAAAACATGTTCAACGTGTAATGGCAGGGGCCAAGTAACAAAAATTCAAAATACTATTTTAGGAAGAATGCAAACAGCTGCCACCTGTAATACATGTGGTGGGAGTGGACAAGTGTTGGATGGCAAACCCGGTGATGCGGATGCTCAAGGCTTGAAAATTTCGGAGGAGACTGTATCCATCAATATTCCTGCTGGAGTTGAGGAAGGAATGCAGTTAAAAGTTCCTGGTAAGGGTAATGATGCTCCCGGAAATGGTATTCCTGGTGATTTACTGGTTGCCATTGAAACACAGGAACATGAGACCTTAAAGCGTGAAGGTGATAATTTGCACTACGATCTTTACATAAGTATTTCTGATGCCATTCTAGGTACATCCAAGGAAATTGATGCTGTTGGTGGTAAGGTTAGAATTAAATTGGAACCTGGAATTCAATCTGGAAAAATCCTAAGATTAAGAGGCAAGGGAATCTCAAGTCTCAATGGATACGGTAGTGGAGACTTGTTGGTTCACGTAAATGTATGGACACCCAAAGAGTTGAGCAAGGAACAAAAGGAATTCTTTGAACGAATGCAGGGCAATGAAAATTTTGAGCCAAAACCTGAAAAATCGGATAAGTCATTTTTCGAAAAAGTCAAGGATATGTTCTCTTAAACGTCAAAATATTTGGTGTTTAAATAAAAAACGTATATTTGAAACAATATTGGGTAACCAATATTAATTTTCTTTTTCATAGCAATTTTTTTCCCATCCTTGATTCTTTTGAGGGTGGGTTTTGTTTTTAGGTCATTTTAATTGGGTGATTTGGTAAAATTCCTATGGAAGAAAAGGCTTATGGAAACAATTCAATATCTTTGAACAAATTGCTTGCATGAATCATGTTTTGGTCGCAAATAAGGTCTCCAAAAGGTACGGTGACCACGCTGCTTTGCAAAATGTTTCCATAGAAATTCCCAAAAATAGTATTTACGGTTTGCTAGGCCCAAACGGGGCAGGTAAAACAACATTGATACGGATTATCAACCAGATTACATATCCCGACCAAGGAGAGGTGCTATTCGAAGGCGAACCCTTAAGGAGCGAACATATTGCACAAATTGGCTATCTGCCTGAGGAAAGAGGTCTTTACAAAAGTATGAAAGTTGGTGAGCAGGCTTTGTATCTCGGCCCAACTGAAAGGGTTGTCCAAAAGCGACGCCAAGCAAAAATTAAAGTATTGGTTTGATAGATTGGAGATAGGGGATTGGTGGGATAAAAAAATCCAAGAACTTTCTAAAGGAATGGCACAAAAGATACAGTTTATTGTGACCGTACTGCACGAGCCCAAACTCCTAATTTTTGATGAACCTTTCAGCGGTTTCGACCCAATAAACGCCAACATAATCAAGGACGAAATCCTTAATCTTAAGGAGAATGGAACCTCCATCATTTTTTCCACCCATAGAATGGAATCTGTAGAGGAATTGTGCGAGTACATTGCGTTAATTCATCGCTCGGAAAAAATACTGGATGGAAAGCTATCGGATATAAAGCAGGCCTATAAAAAGAATATTTTTAAAGTAGCTATTGATACCACGACACCTTCCGGATTACTGGAACAATTAAAAAATAGTTTTACAATATTAGATTCAGCCACCATGAAAGGTCAATTGGATTTTTCCGTACAACTCCAAAATGGCACATCTAACAAGTTGTTACAATTTTTAGGGACTCAGGGTATCATTAAAAGTTTTACGGAAACAATTCCTTCCACCAATGAAATTTTCATTAGAACAGTAGAAAATAAAGGTGTTGCTCATGAGTAAGCTACCGTTAATTATCAAAAGAGAATATTTGGCGAAGGTCAGGAACAAGTCGTTCGTTATAATGACATTTCTTAGCCCCTTTTTAATGGTAGGTATGATCGTTCTAATCGCCTATCTTACAAAATTGAATGACAATGAGAAGAGAATAATCGCCGTTCTGAACGAAAGTGATTTTTTTGCCAATGAGTTTTTAACTTCAGAAAGTACTTCGTTTGTGAAATTCAGGGACATCTCATTGGAACAGGCAAAAGATTCGACAATGAACATGGGGTATTATGGGCTGGTCTATTTGCCCAATGAGACCAATTTGGAAAAAGTAAGCCAGCGATCTTTTTTTTATAGTAAGGATGCACCAAGCACCAATACCCTGGAACGATTGGAGAAGATATTTAAGGAAAGACTGAAACAGGAAAGGTTAAGGGAATTTGGTATTTCTGCCAGTGAATATGCAGAAATGGACAATGAGTATGAATTGAATATTTCAACTTTTGATGGGGAACATAACCTAAAGGGCATAAACGAGATAAAGGCCGTTATAGGTGGAGGCTTTGGTTATTTGATTATGATGTTCATCATCATTTATGGTGGATTTGTAATGCGCAGTGTTATTGAGGAAAAAACTAGTAGGATCATTGAGGTCATCATTTCTTCCGTAAAGCCCTTTCAGTTAATGTTAGGTAAGATTATTGGGACATCCTTGGCGGGTATCACACAATTTGGAATTTGGATAATTTCCGGTGGCATCCTACTTTTTTTGTCAATGGCAATTTTCAATATAGACCCTTCCGACATGTCAAAAGGAGGCATGGGTCGGGATTAGGCAGTGCACCTAATCCTATAATTTCTTCGGCAGACTCCAATATGATATTGTATGCCCAAGAAATTATGGATATACCCTGGGTTCTATTAATTTTCTTTTTTCTAATTTATTTCATTACGGGGTATTTAATATATAGTTCAATTTATGCGGCCATTGGTGCTGCGGTTGATAACGAAACGGATACCCAACAATTTATTTTTCCTATCATATTACCCCTGATGCTAGCCATTTATGTGGGATTCTTTTCGGTCTTTAGCAATCCACATGGGCCTATTGCCGTCGGCTTCTCATTATTTCCGTTAACATCTCCTATAGTAATGCTTATGAGACTTCCCGGAGGTATAGGGGAAGGTGGTGTTCCCATATGGCAATTGATCTCATCGATTTTGATATTAATAATTACCTTTATTGGTATCGTTTGGCTGGCCGCTAAAATTTATAGGGTAGGTATACTTATGTACGGTAAAAAGCCCAGCTATAAAGAGTTGCTTAAATGGCTTAAATATTAATAATGGCCCAAGAGGAAAAGGAAAAAATAAAGGAGATTATAGAGGAAGATATCACGGAGTCCATTAAGGAGTTTCTTGACCTAGGCTTTCATTATACATCGGGGGATAAATCGATTCACATTACTATTGGTCTGTTATTGTTATTGACCGTAGCATTTGTAGTTACAAGTTTTGTACTACAATGGGTACGCAAGTTTTTCACTAGAAGAATGGAGACCGATGATAAGTTGAAATTTATCAGCATCTTCAAATTCATAAAATATGTGGTCTACATCGTGGTAATCCTTTTTACCATGAGCGCCGCAGGAATTGATATTACTATCCTTATTACTGCATCGGCCGCACTGTTCGTTGGTGCGGGACTGGCCTTGCAGGAGTTGTTTCAAGATATTATTGGTGGCATATTCATAATTGTCGATAAGTCCTTACGTGTAGGCGATATTATAGAAGTAGATGGAAAAGTGGGTAAAGTGTTTGAAATAAAGCTGCGGATCACAAGGGCTATCACAAGGGATGACAAAATCATCATAATTCCAAATCATCATTTTATCAGCGAAATAGTGTATAACTACACGCAAAACCACAAGACCACCAGGGAAAGTGTTAAAGTGGGTGTTGCCTATGGCAGTGATGTCCAATTGGTAACTAGTATCTTGGAATCTATTGTTCGAGAGCAAAGAGGAGTGCTGAAAAGCCCTAAACCATTTGTCCTTTTTGAGGATTTCGGGGATTCCGCCTTGTTGTTTTCGCTCAACTTTTACATTAGTGATAGTTTCTCAGATCCTAGATTAAAAAGTGAACTGAGGTACAAAATCGATGCGGCATTTAGAAAAAACAATATTACCATACCGTTTCCTCAAAGAGATGTTCATATTTATCAGCAAACACCTTTTCAGCATAGTAATGTCCAAACAGATAGTAAGGAATGATGGGCAGATGTAGTTGGGCCCTAATATTTGTGTTTTTTGTAAACTTTACAAACTGGGCGCAAACCCCTGATGTTTTTAGGGCGGAATATATGTTGATGCCAGAAAACCGTGCAGGTGTGGAAACATCTAGGATTAAATTACTGGCGAACGTTCCTATTGCTATCCAAAAGAAAAGAGATTTTATAGTTTTGGGCAGTGAATATAATCGTTACAATTTTGAAGTGCCGGATACTTTGTTCTCTAATGCGGGAGACCTAAGAAAGCTGCATGTTTTTGACCTGAACTTTGCCTACGTTTATAAATTGTCCGAAGAATGGAGAATGGTAGGGGTAGTCACTCCAAGATGGTCCTCCAATTTTGTGGAGGAGCTCCAAGAGGACGATTTCAATATAAATTATACATTGGGAGCCTACCAAGACAAAAAGAATATAGAAAAGCCTTTTCGTTTGGTTCTAGGGCTATCCTATAATTCTAATTCCCCGGTTCAAGTACCTTTGCCCGTTTTGTATTATGAAAAGCGATTTCATCCCAATTGGTCCTATATCTTGGGAGTTCCAAAATCCGGAATGAAATATTTTACCCCAAAAGGTCATTTTTTCCGGACGGAATTGTTTGTGGACGGATATTATGTCAACATCCAAAACAATATATTGCTTTCACGGAAACACTTTATCTACGGATGTTTCTTATACGGCATTATTATTGACATTGGGATATCAGTATAAGATTACCAAGGATATGTCCGTTTATTTGGTTGGGGGGCACTCCCTTTTTCAAAATGGGGCACTTAGGGATAACGAAAGAAAGGATATTTTTACATTGTACGATGAAGCCGGGCTATATTTTAGAACGGGATTCAGAATAGGAATTTAAAGAAAGTAGTATGTCAAAGATTTTAGTGATTGAAGATGAGGCTGCCATTAGAAGAGTATTGGTGAAAATACTCTCCGAAGAGAGCGATAGTTATATGGTGGAAGAAGCGGAAGATGGTCTTAAGGGATTGGAGACCATTAAAAATAACGACTATGACCTAGTTCTTTGCGACATTAAAATGCCTAAAATGGATGGCGTAGAAGTTCGGAAGCCGCTCGAAAAATAAAGCCTGAAATTCCGTTTATTATGATTTCGGGTCATGGCGATTTAGACACGGCTGTAAACACTATGCGTTTGGGTGCTTTCGATTATATATCAAAACCACCTGATTTGAATAGATTATTGACAACCGTTAGGAACGCATTGGATAGAAAGGACTTGGTCGCCGAAAATAAAATTCTCAAGAAAAAAGTAAGCAAGAACTTTGAAATGGTGGGGGAAAGCGATGAGATTTCTGCCATAAAGGAAATGATAGAAAAGGTGGCCCCAACGGATGCCAGGGTGCTCATTACTGGGTCAAACGGTACCGGTAAGGAATTGGTAGCTCATTGGTTGCACGAAAAGAGTGCAAGGAGCAAGGCACCTTTTATTGAAGTGAACTGTGCCGCCATTCCTTCTGAATTGATAGAAAGTGAATTGTTTGGTCATGTAAAAGGAGCGTTTACTTCGGCGGTAAAGGATAGGGCGGGTAAATTTGAAGCTGCCAATAAAGGAACCATATTCTTGGACGAAATTGGGGATATGAGCCTATCTGCCCAGGCAAAAGTGCTAAGGGCCTTACAAGAAAATAAAATTTCAAGGGTAGGGATCGATAAGGACATTAAGGTAGATGTTAGGGTATTAGCGGCCACAAATAAAAACCTTCAAAAGGAAATAGAGGAAGGAAGGTTCCGTGAAGATTTGTATCACAGGCTTGCAGTCATTTTGATCAAGGTCCCAAGTCTTAATGATAGGAGGGAAGATATTCCATTGTTGATAGAACATTTCTCCAATAAAATTACTGACGAGCAAGGTATGCCTTCTAAAACATTTTCGGAAAAGGCGGTCAAACTTTTAAAGGCTTATGACTGGACGGGAAATATAAGGGAACTTAGAAACGTGGTGGAAAGACTCATAATCTTAGGAGGTACTGAGGTATCGGAAGAAGATGTAAAGCTTTTTGCCAGCAAATAACCATGATTTTATTTACCGTAGCAGTCACTTAGCTTCTCAAGGGCGTTCGCCGTAATTTCCTTTGTTCTAAGGTAATAGTATTTTTTGCCTTCCGTTAAGTTTTCTATCAATAGTTGGCTTTCACATTGTTGAATAATGTTTTCCACAAAACTGCTGGCTTCCTTACAGTTAACGGTTTCAACAACAGTATTCAGGGATTTTCTGTACTTCTCCAAGGATTGGTCTATTTCCTTATAAATTGGATTTACAGATTCCGGTTTTTTTGATGCTTCATTGTGTGATAATGAATTTTGGGAGGCATCCCTATTTTGTTCTTCGTGGTATTCATGTTCGGAGAGCGAGTTTAAACCTTTCATGATATTTTCCAAAGAATTTAATAATAAGTCCTTAGCCTTAAAAAGTTTCTCTTGTTTTGTTGCTGATTTTAGGTTTTTAATACCTTCCTCCAAATCTTTATTGGCGAATTCGCAACCGCAATTGGTAAGTTTTTTTTCGGTTTTCTGTATTGCACCTATAGCCTTATAAGTATGGTATTTTAACAGATTTACATCGGGTTTTTCCAAAGCCATTTCTATCTGCGATTTCGCAAATTGAATGTTGGCTTCGGCATATTCACATTCTCTAAGGTTTTCAAATGAACTCAAAGAAATGAAGAATATTACTAGGATGAGGTTTATGTAGGTTTTGTTCATTCTAATAAGTTAGGTTGTAAAATTTGGGATTTTACAGGCTATAAAGTTACTATTCAGAGCCGCTCCAAATACTATTTTTTCGATAGGACATCGCAGTTGTTCGTTTAAAAGTCCATCGGTTCATTTTATAGGGTAAAGGGGTATTTTTATTAACAGTTGTAGCTATTTCACCAATTAAAATTCTATATTTCAATATGGATTATATCGATACGGAAAAATATAGGGTACGCGAAAGTATACAAATGGCCAAGGTTCCCAGCTTTGAGGACTTTGGAAGAACAGATAAGCAACTAAAAAAGGATCTTAGCAAGATTAGAAGGGAATTGGGTGAATTTCAAGATACGCTCTATGCCCACAATAAGTATAGTGTACTTATCTGTTTGCAAGGTATGGATACTGCTGGTAAGGATAGTTTGGTGCGGGAGGTATTCAAGGACTTTAATGTTAGGGGCGTACAGGTTCATAGTTTTAAGGTCCCTACCGAGCTGGAATTGGACCACAACTATTTATGGAGGCATTATTTGGTATTACCTGCAAAAGGAAAATTTGGGGTATTCAATAGAACACATTATGAAAATGTTTTGGTTACCAGGGTACATCCGGAATATATTTTAAATGAGCGTATACCTGGTATACACGAGGTAGATGATATTGATCAAAAGTTTTGGGACAAGCGTTTTGAACAGATAAATAATTTTGAAAGGCACCTGCACGAAAATGGTACTATCATCTTCAAATTCTTTTTGAATCTTTCCAAGGAAGAACAGCGGCAGCGATTACTGAGAAGATTGGCAATAAGGGAAAAACATTGGAAATTTTCTCCTGGAGATTTAAAGGAGAGAAAATTATGGGACAACTATCAATTCTGCTACGAAGAGGCGATAAACAATACTACCAAGGAGCATGCCCCATGGTTTACAATACCGGCAGACAACAAAAAGGCGGCCAGGGTGATAGTCGCCAAGATATTGTTGGAAAGGTTAAAAAAATACAAAGATATCAAGGAGCCCGTTCTGGAAGATGATATTATGGCTAATTTAGATGATTATGAAAATCAACTTCGTAGTGAAAAGGACGATTAAACTTGTTATTGCTTGCCTTCTGTTTGTTCAAATTGGTTTTGCCCAAAATTCAGATGAAGAATTCATTAGGAAAATTTATGATGCTGCACTTACCAACGGCAAGTCCTATGATTGGTTAAACCATTTATCAAATCAAATAGGTGGACGCCTTTCAGGGTCCGTCCAAGCCCAACAGGCGGTTAACTACACAAAGCAGGAATTGGATTCGCTTGGTTTGGATAAGGTCTCGGCTACAACCTGTAATGGTTCCAAAATGGGTGAGGGGAATACCGGAGTTTGCTTATTTTGAAACCTCACCTGGAGTCACGACCAATGTTCCAATTACAGCACTTGGAGGCTCCATTGCCACGCCGCCTAATGGCCTGAAATCAGAAATTGTAGAGGTAGACGGGATTGAAGAACTGGCAGTTCTTGGAGAAGCAAAGATCAAAGGCAAAATAGTTTTTTACAATCGTCCTATGGATCCTACTTTGATCAATACCTTTTCTGCATATTCAGGTTGTGTGGATCAACGATATGCCGGTGCCATGGAAGCCTCTAAATATGGAGCTATTGGAATTATAGTAAGGTCTATGAATTTGCGATTGGACGATTTCCCACATACTGGTTCTATGAGCTATGGGGATTTGCCCGAAAACGATAGAATTCCAGCGGCCGCTATCAGTACCAATGCTGCGGAGTTATTAAGTGCCACCTTAAAACTAGACCCCAAGATTAAATTTTATTTCAAACAAAATTGCAAGCAGTTTCCCGATGTGGAATCTTATAATGTAATCGGTGAGATAACTGGAAGCGATTTTCCGGAGGAAATTATTGTTGTGGGCGGGCATCTCGGATTCCTGGGATTTAGGGGATGGATCGCACGACGATGGCGCGGGTTGTGTGCAGAGCATGGAAGTATTGCAAGTTTTAAAACAGATAGGATATAAACCGAAAAGAACCATTCGAGCGGTACTATTCATGAATGAGGAAAATGGTTTAAGGGGAGGAACGGAATATGCTCGAGTTGCGGCGGAAAAGAATGAAAACCACATTTTTGGTTTGGAAAGTGATTACGGCGGTTTTACGCCACGGGGTTTTACTTTTGATGGTCCGATTCCAGTTTTCAAAGAATTCAAAGTTGGAAGAATCTTTTTGAGCCTTATCTAATCCATCTGTTCGAAAAGGGTGGAAGTGGTGCTGATATAGGTCCATTGAAAAATGATTTGATTACACTAGCAGGCCTTCGACCTGATTCACAACGGTATTTTGACTATCATCACGCGGAAAATGATACGTTTGAGCAGGTAAACAAGAGGGAACTGGAGTTGGGTGCCGCAACAATGGCCAGTCTAATTTATCTTGTTGATAAATATGGTTTAACCCCTTAATTGTAAGTTCAATCATTAGTGCTAGACTTCAATTTATTCTTTTAACTACCTTTGCACTTCATTTAAAATATGCAAAATGGAAGACGGATTATATGCGAAATTCAATACTAGTAAAGGTGAAATATTGGTAAAGCTTACTTATGACAAAACACCTGGAACAGTTGGAAATTTTGTAGCCTTGGCCGAAGGTAAAAGGAAAAACAAGATTAAGGAACTGGGCGAGCCTTATTATGACGGATTAAAATTTCATAGGGTCATTCCGGATTTTATGATTCAAGGGGGCTGTCCTCTTGGAACTGGTACAGGTGATGCGGGCTATAAATTCGATGACGAGTTTCATCCGAATTGAAACATAATGGCCCTGGAGTTCTTTCTATGGCTAATGCCGGTCCTGGTACCAATGGAAGTCAATTTTTTATAACCCATGTCCCCACACCTTGGTTGGACGGAAAGCACACTGTTTTTGGACATGTAGCCGCTGGTCAGGAAGTTGTGGATTCCATCGCTCAAGGGGATATTATGGATTCCGTAGAGATTGTTAGGATTGGGGAAAAGGCCGAATCTTGGGATGCAGTAAAGGCTTTCGAGAAGTTTGAAACTTCAAAAGCCGAGCGCTTGGCTGCCGCTAAAGCAGCTCAAATAGCCGCATTAGACAAGATTGCCGCTGGGTTTGATGAAACAGATTACGGGCTTAGATACAAAATGATACAGAAGGGAGATGGACCAAAGGCCGAAAAAGGTAAAAAGGTGTCGGTTCATTATGAAGGGGCCTTGGTTGATGGCCAAGTTTTTGATTCTTCGTATAAAAGAAATTCACCTATTGAATTTCAATTGGGAGTTGGTCAAGTAATCCCGGGATGGGATGAAGGTATTGGTTTGCTTCAGGTAGGGGATAAGGCGCGTTTTGTTATACCGTCGGATTTGGCTTATGGAAGTGCCGGTGCAGGAGGTGTTATACCTCCGGATGCCACCTTGATTTTTGACGTTGAGTTAATGAAGGTGGGGTAAGAATTAAATCTAGTTCGTAACATAAAACACCTCGGATTTTCCGAGGTGTTCTTATTTCGTCCTGAGATAACTAGAAATCAGGATAAGGGCATTGAACAATACCAATACGAAAACAATAGCTAGAAAGGTTTTCATTTAAGATAGGGTTAAAAAGTTAACAAAATGAATTTCAGATTTATCTGAATAACAATTTGAACTTTGAAAACCCTACTCGAATTTAAGCGATTGTTAATTTTTCTTCCTCCTCAAACTGGTTGCCAACATAACGATATTTACGAGAATCAAAAATAGAAGAACTCCAAAGAAAGTATTCATAGGTCAGTTTTTTAAGTGGGGAAACTGAGGTGCTTTTAGGTAGGATTCAAATACTTAAAATGGTTGCGTAAATTTTATCAAAAAATAAAGCCCGAACAAATTGTGCGGGCTTTTGAACTATAAAAAAGATAATTTGTTACCTAGTCAATAACTTTCACATTAACGGCATTCAATCCTTTTTTACCTTGTTGTAGTTCAAATTCTACAACATCACCTTCACGAACTTCATCGATTAAGCCGTAAATGTGTACAAAATGATCTGTGTTTGAACCATCTTCAGTGATGAAACCATAACCTTTGGAATCGTTGAAGAATTTTACTGTTCCTTTACTCATAATAAAAATATTAATTTAATTAAAGCGCGAAGATAACGTTTAATTATTTATCTAATAGCTTTTTAGCAAGTTATCTTATCATAATGAATTTATGATTACAATTGAAAATCTTCTATTTAAATTCTTATGCTGTTGGATCTGGAGTCATTCGTAGGTAGGGCTTTATTTCTTCAACTCCCTTGGTGAAGATTTCCCTAGCCTCCGCAGTGGGTATTGCTGGGCTCACCACAACGTCATTGCCATGTTCCCAATTAGCGGGTGTCGCCACTTTATGATAAGCTGTAAGCTGCAGGGAATCGATAACTCTCAGTAGCTCATAAAAATTCCTACCTGTAGAGGCAGGATAAGTAAGTGTAAGTTTAACGGTTTTGTCAGGCGCAATAATAAATACGGAGCGTACAGTAAGATTGCTATCCGCTTTTGGATGTATCATGTCATAAAGTGTTGAAACTTTTTTATCCTCATCCGCTATAATTGGAAAATTAACCGTCGTATTTTGAACTTCATTAATGTCCTTTATCCATTCATTGTGGGAAGCTGCACCATCAACGCTTAAAGCCAACATTTTTACGTTTCTCTTATCAAACTCAGGTTTAAAATTGGCTGCTGTACCCAATTCGGTTGTACAAACAGGGGTAAAGTCCGCCGGGTGCGAAAAAAGAATCCCCCAACTATCCCCTAAATAATCATATAAGTTTAAAGTTCCCATGGAACTGTCTGCTGTAAAATCCGGTGCTTTATCACCTAATCGTATTGTTGCCATTTTATATCAAATTTAATTACCCTATAAAATTACTAGATTATTAATGACTTAAGTGGCAATTGTTGGTTAAATCTCTATTAAATTTTTATTTTTATGTGATGGAGGACTTGGAAAAATTACGATATCCCATAGGACACTTTTCTTGTCCGAAAACTATCACTAGGGTGGTAAGGGACTCTTGGATACATGAATTGGAAAATTTACCAAGAAGATTGGGAGCCTTAGTACTTCCTTTAAACGATACACAGTTGGATACCCCGTATAGACCACAAGGATGGACGGTAAGACAAGTGGTACATCATATTGCGGATAGCCATCATCACAGTTATACACGCTTTAAATGGGCACTCACCGAAGAGGCTCCTTTGATAAAAGCCTATGAAGAAAAGTCCTGGAGTGATTTATTCGATGCGAAAACAGCTCCTATTTCTCTTTCGCTGAGTTATTTGGAGGCACTGCACGCCAAACTTGTGTTTTTATTAAATGGATTAAAGGAAAGTCAATTTGAAAACTACTACTTTCATCCAGATGGTCACGTAAAAGTTACCGTTGCAGAAAATATTGGCAAATATGCGTGGCATGGAAACCATCATTTGGCACATATACAAAATTTAGTGAATAGAAAGGGTTGGTAAATTAATGAAGCTCCTTTTTTAAAATGTACATGGTTTTCTCATTTTCAATTACCTTTTCAAAAGGTACTTTACTATGGGCCACAATGGAAAAATGATTGGCCAAATAAAATGCAAGAGCTGTATTCTTTTTGCATGCATTCTAGAAAAATGGCCTTTTTTGAGAGTTTTTTTGCCTTCTCCTCAACGAATTTTATACACTTAGAACCAATGCCCCTACCCGAAAATTCTTTAAGAATGTAAATCTTGTCCAAAAAAAACGCTTCCGATTTCGGATAGGTGAGAACATCTTTATGGAGCGTTATCTTAAATATTCCTACATACGAATCATCCAATTGTATTAAATAAAGTTGGGTGTTCATATCCATTTCCTCATTTAGAAGTACCGCCCTAGTAAAGCTATATTCTATATAAGTTGAGGTATCTCCATTGGGCCAAAGATGTTTATAATGTTGATTATAGGCCCTTGTCCCAATGGTAATGTAGTGGTGATATAAGGTTGGCGTCAATGCAACGAACCGGAGATTGGTTTCTAAGTCCATAACATTCTAAATCAACTACAAAAAATAGCAAATCAATTCGTTTTCCACTTAATGTTGCAACCAATGCTTGGTTTTTGGGTGTCCGGAACTGGAGTGCCATTCAGAAGTGCTTCTATGGAATTGGATAAATCTTCACCAGTAAGGGGAATGCCATTTTCTCGGACGTGAGTCATCCAATTGCCCTCTATATACAAGTGACAGATTTGAATCGAACAAATAAAAGTCCGGAGTACAAGCAGCGTCGTATGATTTAGCTACCTCTTGTGTTTCATCGTATAAATAAGGAAATGGGTAGCCTTCTTGGTTGGCTTTCACTTTCATAAGCTCAGGAGCATCCTGAGGGTACTTTTCAATATCATTACTGGAAATGGCGATGAACTGGATACCTTTTTCCCTGTAGACTTTGGCCAGCTCCGTTATTTTAGGATTCACATGTATAACAAATGGACAATGATTGCAAATAAACATTACTACAGTACCCTTATTTCCTTTTAGCTGTTCTAGACTCAACATATTTCCGGATACAGTATCCAAAAGGTTAAAACTAGGAGCCTTTGTACCTAGGTCCAACATGTTGCTCGGTGTTCTTGCCATAATTATATTTTATATTCAAAGTTATAAAAAGTAAAAGTGTTGTGATTGGCATAATCTATTGTTAACTTATAGGAACTTAAAATAGCTACATGAAAACTTCATATATATCACTTTCAGAGGCAATAAACGATTTAAAAAAAGAGGGATTTACCGAAGATTTTAACTTGTGTGATGCCGGAATCGAGAACAAAGCAAAAAAGAATATCCACAAAGCGGTAGACCTCAATGTTATTAAATACTATCGTTTTGAGGGACAAACCAATCCGAGATGATAGTACTATTCTTTATGTCATAGAAACTAGCAAGGGCGAAAAAGGACTCTTAGTGGATGCTTATGGTGTTTATGCGGGAAATGTTTCTAGGGAAATGATTGAAAAACTCAGGATTCAATAATTACTTTTTCTGAACCAGGCATAAATAGCTTTTTAACACTATTTTAGTATATTGCCTATTAGTCCACTTAAGGTAGGTAAACATTTAATCTTTGTTAAGATTAGACTGATTTTAATTATTGTTTCTTGATCGAAAATACCCTGGATAGTGTCCAAATTAATTTTGATGCCGAAGCCCTTTGGCTACTAAACATAGTCCTAGCGTTGGTAATGTTTGGTATAGCACTTGAGATTTCTATTAAGGATTTTAGGCAACTATGGATAAAACCAAAGCCTGTTTTCGTAGGTGTCGTGAGTCAATTTCTTCTTTTGCCTCTTATAACCTTTTTATTGGTTTACTTATTAAAACCATATCCAAGTGTGGCATTGGGTATGTTCATGGTAGCTGCTTGTCCTGGAGGTAATATTTCCAATTACATTACTCATTTAGGTGGTGGAAACACGGCACTTTCCGTTTGCCTTACAGCCATTGCAACACTATTGGCCATCATAATGACACCTCTTAATCTAGAGTTTTGGGGCTCCCTTTACCAACCTACCTCGGTTATTTTGAATTCAGTGGCCATTGAACCTATGGAAATGGTGAAGTTGGTGGCCTTATTGTTGGGAGTACCCTTGGTTCTTGGAATGTGTGTGAATCATTGGAAACCATTGTTGGCTTTAAAGTTAGCTAAGTTTTTCAAGGTATTTTCCTTAATGTTTTTCATTTTTTTGGTGTTTCTCGCGTTAATAAATAACATCTCTATTTTTTTGGAGTATGTGCTGTATATTTTTTGGATTGTACTAATTCATAATTTACTCGCATTTTTAGGAGGGTTCGGAATGGCTAAGGTGTTTAATTTGAATTATCAAAATAGTAGATCCATTACCATTGAAACGGGAATTCAAAATTCAGGTCTTGGGCTATTATTAATTTTTACTTTTTTTGATGGTTTGGGAGGGATGGCTATTTTAGCTGCTTTTTGGGGAATTTGGCACATGGTTTCAGGATTGCTTTTGGCAAGTTATTGGAACGCGAAATCAGTAAAAGGTAAGACGCTTGCATGAAAAACTTTCTATATAGCTTGGTAAAGGTCTACATAAAAACAGGCTTACATTCTTATCATAAGAAAATTGAAGTTTTTGGATTGGAAAATGTACCTCCGGAGAAGCCGGTCTTGTTTTTGCCCAATCATCAGAGTGCTCTAATGGATGTATTGCTGATAGCGGTCGACTGTAACAGAAAGCCATATTTTTTAACGCGTGCGGATGTCTTTGGTAAACCTTTGTTGAACAAAATATTCAAGTTTTTTCGGATGATTCCGGTTTATCGTATTCGTGATGGGCGGAGCTCCTTGAGTAAGAACGATGAAGTTTTTGATAGATGTTCCGAAATATTGGGACAGAATAAGGCCCTGGTCATGTTCCCGGAAGCCAATCACAATCTAAAACGCCGTGTACGGAATTTAAGTAAAGGCTTTACAAGAATTGTTTTTAGAACATTACAACGGCATCCGGATATCGATTTACAAATTGTTCCCGTGGGCCTAAATTATAACGATGCGACCAGTTTTCCGGATTCCGTTGCTCTTTATTATGGCAAACCTTTGGATGCTCGATCGTTATTTGATGAATCGGACATTCAAGAATCTGAAAAAAGGACAAAAAGGGCGGTTTCCAATGCCCTGAAAAAGCTAACGACGCACATAGAATCCGAAGAGGATTATGACAGAATACTTTCATTTTTAGAAGCCAAGAAACTTTCCTATTTACGACCAAAAACTATTAATGAAAGAATAGAAGACTTTATTAAAGTGGACAGTGAAGCTATCAAGTATTCGCCACCTAATCATAAAGGGAATTTTTTCAAAGTTTTAATAGGGTTCATAAACTTTCCTGTTTGGCTCGCTTGGAAAATTTTTATGAAACCCAAGGTCCGGGAACCCGAATTTATGGGTACTTTGAGATACGCCACTGCCCAAGTAGGTTTTACAGTCTACTTTATGGTACTTTTTATTGTATCAACTTTCTTGGTGAGTGTTAAAATAGCATTGGCTCACGGTTATCGGTATTTATCTGCTAAATAGACTACTGGTAAAATTGGCTTAATTTTTACAAGAATAAAAAATGCCCTTAAAATAAAAAAGACCCTATTGCAGGGCCTTTTCTAATTTTTCTAAGGGTCATTTAAATATCGTCAAAACTTACATCGGTGAAACTACCACTTGAATTGGAGTCACTAGCGTTACTTGTTTCTTCTTCCTCTTTTTTAAAGTCTTTTTGATGTCTTTCTGAAATTACCTCCTGACCTTTTTCGTCGATTATATAGTCCATCATTTCCTCTACATTTTCCTTAAAGGCCTCAAAATCTTCTTTGTAAAGGTAAATTTTGTGTTTTTTGTAGTGGAAGGAACCATCGTCATGAGTAAATTTTTTACTTTCTGTAATTGTTAAATAATAGTCTCCGGCCTTTGTGCTTCGTACATCAAAGAAGTAAGTTCTTCTGCCCGCCCTTAAAACTTTAGAGTGAATTTCCTCTTGATCCATTAAATCTCTGTCGCTCATTTCCTAATTTATATTCTATGGTTAGTCTACCAAAAATGAAAAAAAAATAGTTATTCGGCAACTAATTTTTAGTTTTCTTTATCTGATAGTTGATTCTTATAAAGCTCTTTATAGTAGCCTTCTACTGTATTTAATTCTTCATGTGTTCCTTCTTGAATAAGCTCCCCATCTTCTAGGACAAGGATTTTATCGGCGTTCTTGGCCGATGAGACTCTATGACTTACAATAAGTGTAGTCTTTTCCTTAGAGGCTTTTTTAAGGTTGTTCAATATTTCTTCCTCTGTTTCTGTATCAACAGCTGAAAGACAATCATCGAAAAGATAAATTTTTGGGTTTTTTAATAAGGCCCTTGCAATTGAAACTCGCTGTTTTTGTCCCCCACTTAATGTGATACCTCTTTCACCCAGTACCGTGTCATAATTTTTAGAAAAGCCCATGATGTTCTCATGGACGACCGCTTCCTTGGCTTTCAAGATAATTTCTTCATCCGTGGCCTCTTCCTTGCCGAATTTTATATTGTTTTTAATACTATCCGAAAATAGAAAAGCGTCTTGAGGAACGGCCCCTATCGCTTTTCTTAAACTATTAATTTCATAGTCCCTAATAGGCTTCCTGTCAATCATTATTTCTCCTGATGAGACATCATAAAGACGTGCTACCAAATCCAATATGGTTGATTTGCCTGAACCGGTTTTACCTAAAATTGCCGTCGTTTCTCCAGGATTTATGGTAAAGGATAAGTTTTTAAGGGCATTTATCTCAGTATCCTCATAGGTAAAACTGACATTCTTAAACTCAATTTTACCTTCAACGTCCATTAATTCAACACTCCCGTTTTTAAGTTCCGATTGCTGATTCAAGAACTCATTGATTCTTTTTTGGCTGGCTTCCGCGGTTTGGACAATGGAGGTGAGCCACCCTACAATTGCTACTGGCCAGGTAAGCATATTTACATAGAGAATGAATTCTGCAATGAGGCCTACGCCGATATATCCTCTTAGATATTGCATACCCCCAATATAGATAACAAGGATATTGCTGATTCCTATGAGAAGAATCATCAATGGAAAGAACCAAGCATTTACCCTGGCCAAGCTCATACTTTTGTCCTTACCATCATTGGCAAGTACTTTTAATTCTGCATTGGTCTGTGGTTCTAGAGTATAAGCCTTTATAACGGAAACTCCTGAGAACACTTCTTGGGTGAATGTGGATAGGGTGGATAAATATTGCTGAACGATGGTACTTCTTTTATGTATTATCTTACTTATTTTATAGATCAATATAGAAAGGATGGGTAGTGGTAAAAGAGTATAGGCGGCTAGGGTTGGGGCCTTAATAAACATTAATGGGACCAGGACAAGCGAAAAGGGTCAGGGTTTGAATACCGTACATAATGGCAGGATCCGCATACATTCTAACCTGATTCACATCCTCACTGATACGATTCATTAAATCTCCCGTCCTATTCTTCTTGTAGAAATTCAGGCTTAGGTTTTGATAATGGTCAAAAATCTCATTTTTAAGGTCATATTCGATATATCGGGATACATTGATGATGGTCTGCCTCATCAGGAAAGTAAAAAAGCCGGATAATAAAGCGGCGCCCACAATAATCAATATATATTCCAATAAAAGGGACGTGGCCTCGGTTTTGGCTATTGCTGCATTAAGAAATTGCTCTACTACGGTAATGATTTTATTTACGTAGGATGGCATTACCAATTGGAAAACCCTAGCTATAATGGTGATTATGATTCCTACGAAGAGTTTAAGCCAGTATTTTCTAAAATATTTGTTGAGGTGCCTAAGTTCCTTCATGAAAAGTTTTGGTCGTGGTTTTAAATTTTCAAAGATAGGTCTTTTGACTGCTATTTAAATGTTATAAAATCCCTAAGATTATACAGTTTTGGGCTCTAAATGGTAGTTTTTTTTATAGACATTTAGAATGAGTCGAAAATAAAAGAACTTAAATCCAACAGTAGCAAAAAAATAGCGCTAAATGGTTTGGTATGCATTTAAATAGATGCGTATTTTTGCCCCAGGAAATATTGATCAAAACCAAAGTTCATTAACATGCTTACAAGAAGGCATATTAGGGTCAAGGTAATGCAGTGCATTTACGCCCTAATTCAATCCAAGGATGACTCTCTCCAAAAACAAGAGAAATTTTTAACTGTAAGCATAGAGAACACTTACACCCTTTATCTTTTATGGCTTAGTCTTTTTAATGAAATTCATCAAAAGGCCGCAGAACAACTAAACTTGTCCTCCAAAAAATATTTGACGGACACCACTGATAATCAGTTTCCAAACAAATCTAAGTTTGTAAACAACAGACTTCTTGTTCAAATTCAAGAGAATCCTTTGGTCAAAGAAGAACTTTCCAACAGAAAATTGGATAACTGGTACTTGAACGAGGAATATATTAGGCTCATATATAAAGCGATTGTAGATAGCGATATGTACAAAGAGTACATGGCGAAACCGAGACACAGGCTATGATCATGACAAAGAATTCATCATTGCACTCTTTAAGGAGGTCATAGCTCCCAATGAAAAAATATACGAGTATTTTGAGGATAATAAGCTTACCTGGGTAGATGATTTGCCAATTGTAAATACTTTTTTGGTGAAACAATTAAAAAAGGTAAAACCTAATCAAAATCACAAATTCTTTCTTCCCAAACTATTAAAAGATAAAGGAAGATATGGATTTTGCCAATAAATTATTGAAAAAGACGTTGTTGACAAATGAGGTACTGGAAAAAGAGATTGAGGGCAAAACTCCAAACTGGGATAAAGATAGAATTGCGGATGTGGATTCAATTTTATTGAAAATGGCCATTTGTGAGTTGCTCAATTTTCCGTCCATACCAGAGCGAGTTACCATTAATGAATATCTTGAAATCGCTAAGGAGTATTCGACTCCAAAAAGCAGCATTTTCATCAATGGAATTTTGGACAAGCTCACAAAGGAATATAAGAAGGAAGGAAAGCTAAATAAAATGGGCCGTGGTCTGTTATAAAAATATTTTCTAATTTTGTTTCAATCTAAAAAAAATCAATAATGAAAAGAGTAATTTTTGCCGTTGGTGCAGTTGCGTTGTTTGCATTTACCTCATGCAAGGACAACGCGTCCAGTAAAATTAAATCAGATAACGTTGCAGAAGCCGCAGTAAGGGACGAAGCTGCAAAGGCAGTTCCTGTTATGACCTTTGAAAAGGCCGAACATGATTTTGGAACCATTGAACAAGGAACGCCACAAGAAACCGCATTTAAATTTACCAACACAGGTAATGCGCCTTTAATCATAACAGATGCTAAAAGTAGCTGTGGATGTACAGTGCCAAACCCTCCTAAAGATCCGATCGCTCCAGGTGAGTCCAGTGAATTGGTTGTAAAATTTAATGGGTCCGGTCAAAACCAGGTAACCAAGACCATAACGGTTACCGCAAATACAGAAAAAGGTTCAGAACTTTTAAGAATAAAAGCATTCGTGAATCCAAAAGGAGCTGCTCCACTAGGACCGGTAAAATAATTCGGTTGACATAAATAAAGAATACTATTATGGGTGATATTGGACAGTTTCTTCCAATGATTTTGATATTTGTGGTTGCTTATTTTTTCATGATAAGACCGCAAATGAAAAGGCAAAAGGACGAGAAGAAATTTGCCGCGGAATTAAAACGTGGAGATAGGGTGATAACCAAAAGTGGTTTACATGGTAAGGTGGTTGAATTGAACGATAAGGACTTCTCCTGTATTTTGGAAACAATGGCAGGAAAATTAAAATTCGATAGGTCTGCCATTTCCATGGAGATGAGCAAAAAGCTGACCACACAGGATAGCAAGTAATTTCTCCCTCTTAAGATAATGAAGGCACCAATTTGAAAATTGGTGCTTTTTTTATGGTGAAAATCCCTATATTCCGAAACAAAATTTTTGACATGTTAGGTAATAGAAGAGATTTTATAAAAAAGAGTACTGCCGGTTTAATTGTCTCAGGCGCCACGTTTATGTTTCCCATGGAACTTTTGGCAACTATGAGGAAAAAGGTCGGGCCAAATGATACAATTAACGTGGGGCTTATCGGTTGTAATGGTATGGGGTTTTCTGACCTGTCTTCATTTCTTAAAATGAGTGATATTAATGTTATCGCCCTTTGCGATGTTGACGAAAATGTCTTGCAAAAAAGAACTGCCGATTTGGCAAAGGCCGGTATCAAAAAACCAAAATGGTACAAAGATTATAGAAAGCTTCTCGAGAATAAGGATATTGATGTCGCAATTATTGGAACACCAGATCATTGGCATTGTTTACAATTGACCGATGCCTTACAAGCAGGTAAGGACGTGTATTGCGAAAAGCCCATTGCCAATTCTGTACAGGAAGCCAATATTATGTTGGACTATGTGGGTGCCAGTGATAGAATGGTACAGATAGGTCAATGGCAACGTAGCCAGCCTCATTTTGTGGATGCTATCAATTATGTGCACTCGGTAAATTGGGAGAAATTCGTCCGGCGAAGGCTTGGGCATACCAAGGCTGGATGAAACCCGTTCCCATAGTTCCGGATAGTACAGCACCTGAGGGTGTAGATTATGATATGTGGTTGGGATCAGCACCTCAAAGACCTTTTAATCCAAATCGTTTTCACTTTAATTTTAGATGGTTACGGGACTATGCGGGAGGTCTAATGACTGATTGGGGCGTACATCTTATCGATTATGCTTTGTATGGAATGAAAGCCGGCACACCTAAATCCGTTATGGCTCTTGGAGGTAAATTTGCGTATCCGAGATGATGCTTCAGAGACACCGGATACCTTACAAACAGTTTATGAATTTGATGGATTTTCTATTCTATGGGAACATGCTACTGGCATAGACGGTGGTAACTATGGACGAAATCATGGAATCGCCTTCATAGGAAATAATGGGACCTTGGTATTGGACAGACAAGGTTGGGAAGTAATACCGGAAGAAGAGTTCCAAGGTTGGGGCAAGGAAGGTATTCCTAAAATGGAAGCCATGAAATTCGATAATGGAGGACAAAGCGGTTTGGACCTTCATACTCAAAACTTTATGGCGGCCGTAAAAAGCAGGGATGCCTCCAAGCTAACTGCACCTATAAAGGTGGGTTATGATGCTGCATTGGTCTCGCACATGGGTAATGTTGCTTTTAAGACCGGAAATAGAATTTATTGGGACGACGCAACCGGTAAGTTCAAAAATGACGATGCTAATAAATTTTTGATGGCAAACTATGAAAATGGATGGAAGTTGCCAATGGTCTAAAGTTTACCTGTATTAGCTATTAGCGGTATTTGTCATTCAAGCCCTGTCCTTCAAGAATCATAGGAAGAATTTTGGCCAATCCGGAAATTTTCGTTTTTTCCAGTTTGGCTTCTTTGATATAGTCCGCATAATCTCTTTGCTTGTATGGAGCTAGGGAGTCAAACGCCTTTTTAGTCTTAAGTTGGTTTTTGAGTGCTGTTTGTAGTATATCGGGTAATACAAGCTTGGCAGATTTCTTCTTTTTTAAGGGAGGTGGTTCAATCCCCTTTTTTTGGTTTTCAATCGCTTCTGAAATGTACTGCGATATTTTCTCTTCGTTTATTTCTTCAATATTGTAGAATTTCCAATGCCTCATGGCCATTGTTTTGCCCTCTTGGGCATTCTCCAAAACCTTATAGGGGTCTTTAAGTAAGACGCCGTTAAAAAACCAAATACCAAAATGTTCTTTAAATCTTCCAATGGACATTATATTTTTGTCATCTAGCGTATACGTCGGAAAGCTCCATTTAAATGTTTCTTTTAATCCCGATTTCAGAACGATTTCCCTTAATTTTTCCACAGCATTTTTAAATGGATGTTCTTCAGTATAGAATGCTTTTACTTTTTCGGATCTCTCCATCACGTTAACTTTTATGAGCTGTAAGTTCGCAAATTTTTACGATGACCTCAATGGCCTTTACCATACTCTCTACGGGAACATATTCATATTTTCCATGAAAATTATGTCCCCCGGCAAAAATATTAGGGCAAGGTAGTCCCATATAGCTGAGCTGAGATCCATCAGTACCACCCCTAATGGGTTTAATGATTGGGGTTACACCCACAGCTTCCATTGCTTCCTTGGCAATTTCAACAACATGGAAAGCAGGTTCAATTTTTTCCTTCATATTGTAATACTGATCTTTAATTTCCATATGAATGGCATCTTGATGAACTACCTTTAATTGTGATACAATTTTCTTTAATATCTCCTTTCTATTTTCAAAGCCGGATTTTGAATGATCACGAATGATGAGTTCAATTTCAGCATGTTCTATTTTTCCTTTAAAATGGTGCACATGGAAAAAGCCTTCGGTACCCTCTGTTTTTTACGGAACTTCGGCTTACGGTAGCATGGAAATAATCTTGTTGGCTATGAGTAGTGCATTTACCATTTTGTTCTTAGCGTACCCAGGATGGACACTTTTTCCTTTGACGGTAATTTTAGCACTCGCGGCATTAAAGTTCTCATATTCCAGCTCCCCAATTTGGCTGCCATCCATGGTATAGGCCCAATCGGCACCGAATTTCTTAACATCGAAATGATGTGCGCCACGGCCAATTTCTTCATCGGGAGTGAATCCTACTTTTACCGTACCATGTTTAATTTCACGGATGGTTGATCAGATATTCCATGGCCGAAACAATTTCGGTAATTCCGGCTTTATCATCTGCGCCCAACAATGTTGTTCCATCCGTAGTAATGATAGTCTGCCCTTTATATTGCTTTAAATCTTCAAAGTAGTCCGATGAAAGAAAGATTCCCTTTTCTTCGTTCAAGACAATATCATTTCCATCATAGTCCTTAATGATTTTCGGATGTACGTTTGCACCAGTAAAATCAGGGGATGTATCAAAATGCGATATGAAGCCTATCGTGGGTACCTCATACTCTAAATTACTTGGTAATGTTGCCATGATATAGGCGTTATCATCGATTGTTACATCGCTCATGCCTATTTCTTCAAGCTCAGAAACAAGTTTGTGTGCCAAATCCCACTGTTTTTCCGTACTTGGGGTTGTTTTGGAAGATGGGTCACTCTGGGTGTCGATAGTTATATAGCTTATAAACCGATCAATTATGTTTTGCATAAGGTAGTTTTGAATCAAAAATAGGTTTTAAATTGTATTTTAGCCTCTAAGAAAAGGTTCAATATATCTATGTTAATTCGTTTTTCGATTTTACTTATTTTAAGTCTTTCCCCTATTTCCTTGATGTCTCAGGCGGATTGTGTACTTGGAGTTGGAATCACTGAAAATGAAACCATAGCGGACATATTTCAAATGAATGATTCCCAAAAGGAGCAACTCGCCAATGCTGGGGCGGAGTTAAAATATAGGAATGAATTATTGAACAACCGACTTGAAAATCTTTACAACAGGCATCCCCAAAGTACGGTCGAGGAGCTAAACCAATTGGCCTTAAAATACAGAAGTGTCATGGATAGCATGGAATTGGTACAATCCATGATCGATAAGAAGGTGCTTTCCCTTTTTAATCAAAAGCAGTATGACTTGTATTTATCGCTTTGCCAACAAGCTTCTAGGTCGCCCCATATAATAACGCCTATGGTTTATGCGGATAGTGTTTATAAAAAACAGTAAGTATACGTTTACCTTTAGCCCTATTTAAGGAAATAATTATCCCCGCACTTCGTATTTTTGCCAAAAATCCAACCCATAATGTATAAGTCGGTAATTCGTCCCATATTATTTTTATTCGACCCGGAAAAAGTACACCACTTCAGTTTTACTTTAATAAGAATCGTTTCCAAAATAGGTCTATTGGGGTTGATAAGACCTATTTTTAATGTGGAGGACAAAAGGTTAGAGCGTGAGGTTTTTGGGATAAAGTTTAAGAATCCCGTTGGATTGGCTGCGGGATTTGATAAGAACGCTGTACTCTATAATGAACTATCAAATTTTGGTTTTGGTTTTGTGGAGATAGGTACCCTTACTCCAAAACCACAGGACGGAAATCCGAAAAAACGCTTGTTTCGTTTGAAGGCTGATAGTGCTATTATCAACAGAATGGGTTTTAATAACCTTGGTGTATTTGAGGCTGTAGAGAAACTAAAGAAGGAACATAAGGTACTGATTGGGGGAAATATCGGTAAGAATAAAATAACTCCGAATGAAGAGGCCCTAAAGGATTACATGATTTGTTTTGATGCTCTATTTGACTATGTAGACTATTTCGTGGTCAATGTCAGTTCTCCCAATACACCGGGCCTTAGAGAACTTCAGGATAAAGGACCTTTGACCAGGCTATTAAGAGAACTTGAAACAACCAATAAGAAAATGGCCTCGGAAAAGTCGGTAAAAAGAAAACCGATATTACTGAAAATAGCCCCGGACTTAACCAATGACCAATTGTTGGATATTATCGATATTGTTGCAGAAACAAAAATCGATGGTGTAATTGCTACAAATACCACTATTGAACGTAAGAACCTTAAATCTCATGGATTGCTATTGGAAGAGGCAGGTGGATTGAGCGGTAAGCCATTAAAGGATAGAAGTACAGAGGTAATTCGATTTTTATCCGACCATAGTAACAAAGCGTTTCCCATAATAGGGGTTGGTGGCATTCATTCTCCTAAGGATGCGTTGGAAAAGTTGGACGCCGGTGCCGATTTGATACAATTATGGACTGGGTTTATTTATGAGGGACTCTATTTTGGTCAAGAAAATAAACAAAGCAATCCTAGACCAAAAAGTGTAAACGATTATTTGGTCCAATAATCCATTACATGCACATCGTCCAAATGAGGACCCAATACGGCTCCAAAGGCCTTATGGTCCGGATGTGGTAGATAAATCGCCCTGTCTTCCTCACTTTTAAAAGTTAAAAAGAAAATATGGGTAAACCCTTTGTCCAATCCTTCCGGACTATTATTGATTCCCCACTCGTATCCTGCAATCTGCGGAATTTTGGAGGGTAGGGCGTGAAAAGCATCTTCCACTTTTTTGATATCCTCCGGGGAAGTGCCGTCCTTAAACTTGAATAAGACCACATGTCTTAGGATACTATCATTGGATTGTTCCTTCTTTGTACTCATTGTTAGGTTATTTTCATTGAAATTGGTAAAGCTGTAACTAACAAATGCCAAAACCACAACTATTCCTAATATTTTTAATGCTCGTTTCATCGGATGTTAATTTTTGGACAAGATATAAAAAATTGGTTAGGCTATTATTTGTATTTTTCAACGATTGATAGAAAAGGAAAATTTGAATTATTCCATACTGATAGCTTTTTCTATAGCCACCGCAGCATTGGCCATATCTCCTGGGCCTGACAATATTTTTGTATTGATTCAGAGTATGGTCAATGGCAAAAAGCATGGTCTTTCAACAGTTGCGGGTCTTATGACCGGTTGTTTGGTGCATACCACCTTATTGGCTTTTGGGGTTTCCGCTTTGATTAAGGACAATCCAACTTTGTTCTATGGAATAAAGGTCTTCGGGTCTATGTATCTGTTGTATTTGGCCTTTAAGGTGTACAGAAGTAGTGGTGAGATTACCGTAAATGGGAAGACTGAGAAAAATAAGGGCCTATTAGCTCTTTTTAAACAGGGGTTTATAATGAATGTATTGAACCCTAAGGTTACTATTTTTTTTCCGGCTTTTTTCCCCGGCTTTTTATTTTCTAAGGATATGAGTAACATACTTCAATTCTATATCCTAGGTTTTCTTTTTATTACTGGTTTCCTCTTTGGTGTTTGGCTCGATAGCTATTTTGTCAGGGAAGATAGGAGTTATGGTTAAAAAGAACGCAGGTATAGGGATATTTCTTAAATGGCTTCAAATCATTGTTTTTTTAGGGCTGGCTGTTTATTTGCTTATTGGGTAAGTGTTTAGTAAAATCGTATGGATTCTTGATCTTCTTGTTTGTATTTTTACGGTATGTCCATAACCAAGGTAAAACTAATAGAATGTCCAAGAGATGCCATGCAGGGTATAAAGGACTTTATACCTACGGATGAAAAGGTAAGGTACCTTCAATCCCTATTGGGTTGTGGTTTTGATACCTTGGACTTTGGAAGTTTCGTTTCTCCTAAGGCAATTCCACAAATGACGGATACTGCGGAGGTATTGTCAAAATTGGACTTATCAAGGATCAAGAGTAAATTATTGGCAATTATCGCCAATGTGCGAGGTGCGGAGGATGCCGCAAAGCATTCGGAAATTGATTATTTGGGATTTCCATTTTCCATATCGGAGAACTTTCAGATGCGTAACACGCATAAGACCATTGCACAATCTGTAGAAACGCTCCAAGAGATTTTCAACATTGCCGATGCCGCCAATAAAGAGGTGGTCACCTATATATCCATGGGTTTTGGAAATCCGTACGGTGATCCTTGGAATGTTGAAATCGTTGGTGAATGGACGGAAAAATTGGCCTCCATGGGCGCTAGGATCTTGTCACTTTCCGATACTGTGGGAACTTCGGATCCCGAAAATATCGAGTACTTGTTTTCCAACTTAATTCCCAAATATCCACTCATAGAGTTTGGGGCACACTTGCATACCACGCCCGCCAAGTGGCATGAAAAGGTGGATGCCGCCTATAAAGCGGGCTGCCGTAGGTTCGACGGAGCTGTACAGGGTTTTGGGGGATGTCCCATGGCCAAGGACGAACTTACTGGCAACATGCCCACCGAAAAACTATTATCCTACATGACTGCGCAAAAAGCGGAGACCAACGTAAACTGGATGGTATTTGAGGCCGCTTACAACAAAGCTACGGAGCTATTTAGTAAATACCACTAAGTTTCATCAATCAATTTAGTACCGTAATTCCGGACCTCCGAAAACCCCTAATGGCATACCGGGTCTTAGGCCGGCAGGTACACGGGCTACGGCATAGGTTTCGTTCAAAAGGTTCATTGCATTTGCGGTTATTGTGATATGATCGTTATACCGATATTTAGTACCCAAATCCAGAATTATATTGGAATCGACTTTCTCATTATCGGGAATGGAACCCGTTCCCGCTTTGGTCCTGAAGGCTCCGTTAAAACGTCCATTAAGGTGGACTTCAAACTTATTGAACTCGATACTGGCGGCAGCATTAAATTGATGCTTCGATAAATAAGGTAATTCGTCACCTTCACTTACCGTGCCCCATATATCGTTATCACTTCCAAAACTATTTTGGAATTCCGTGTCTGTAAAGGTATAGCCCAATGTAATTGGCATTGAAATATTTTTGGCGGATGATAAAGGATCATAGTTCATTAATACTTCGATTCCCTTTACAATAACTTCTCCTGCATTGAATTGGTCCAAGGAACCTGTACCTCCGGTTGCAGCTAAGTCACTTCCCAGTAGATTGCTGTAGTCATTGTAAAAACCGACCAATTCTCCGAGAAATTCCTAGATAGGAAAAACGTGTGCCCAATTCATAATTGACACTCTCTTCCGGTTTTTCTCCTTCTTGATTGCTGGGCGGAGAAAATCCTTTATGAACGCCTCCAAAAAGTGATATTTTGTCAAAATTATAATTGAAACCAATTCCAGGTATGACCACGTCTACCGTATTTTCTCGGGTTGAAATATTAGTTCCGGAGCGTCCAGGATCATTACTTCCGTAATCAGTTCGACCCAATTGCATAGTTTCATAGCGGAGACCAGGGGTAAGTGTTAGGTCGTCGTACTTCAATTTATAAAGCATATAGGAAGAAAATGCTTTAGCGTCACTTATTCTATTGGCATCTGTACCAGGTAAACGTCCAACGACCAAATCCATTATACCGTTGGTAATACTGTAATCATCCACCCATTGAAAGCGGTCCTCATCGTCATAATGGTACCTTAGGCCTATTTCTATATCATGAAAAGTCTTATTCGTACTCCAACGGTGATTCAGCCTAGATTGGATCCCAGTGGATAAATACTCCCTATTGTTGGCTTTAACGGCAATGGCATCATTGTCGGTCGTATTAACATTGCCATTTATTACGTTATAATATGTAGGTAGGTTCTCCGGGTTTTGAATAATGTTGGCAATACTCTGTCGTTCACCATTTAATGTCAAATTATCAACTTTATACCAATTTCGGTTAAAATCATTGAGGTAGACCGTAGTGGTTATTGAAGTATTTCTTCCCATAATAAGAGTGTGGGTGCCCATAACCTGGAAGTGCTCGGTATTCATTTCATCTTTTTGGGAACCGGCATAACGTCTAAATGGGGTAGCTGTAAAATCAGTTTCCGTAAGACCTAAGTATGTTTCATTGGAATCTTCATTGGAATATTGAAATTTCAGCTCGAAAGATTGTCCAATTTTGGAATCAGGGCTGGTGTTAATTCTAAATTTTGCTACAAGATCATTTTTATCAAAACCGGTATTGTCTCCATTATCCAACTCTTTGAATCCATTGGAATTATAGTTTAAATATTCTATGGCATAACCAAAGTTCTTTCGGCTATCACCTAGTTGGGTATGTAATCGGCCACTATTGAAACTACCGTAACTAGAATTCAAAAAGATGCCGAAACTATCCGGCACTTCCGTCGATATCATATTTAAGGCACCTCCAGTAGTATATGGGCCATATTGTACCTGGCTACTTCCTTTAAGAATTTCTACAGCCTGCATTCGACCAATAGTTGGGAAGTAGTAGGCAGAGGGTGCGCTATAGGGTGCAGGAGCTATAAGTACTCCGTCTTCCATAAGGGTAATTTTGGAACTGCGCTCGGGAGAGGTTCCCCTAAGGCTGATGTTTGGTCTAAGACCAAAACCATCTTCCTCGTAGACATTTACACCTGGAACACCTTTAAGCGTTCTATTGATATCGGTATAATTAAATTTTTTGATTTCTTGAGGCGAAATATAAAAGGCCGAACCCGTTCTGTTCTTTGCTTCAAATTTACTACCTAATATGGCATTTGCTTTTAATGTTATCTCGTTCAAATGGATAGAGTCCATCGTTGGAGTTGGAGTTTGTTGTGCTTTTAACGATAAACACCATAGGAGAATTGAAATGGAAAATAAACCTCTCATTTTATTTAGACTGATTTAAAATAAAAATTTTGGCAAATGTAAGGGCCGAGAGTTATATCTCAAAATTTATTTAGAATAAATAAAAATAAATACTAAAAAATACTTGTTGTAGCACTTTGTTGGAATTATTGAATACTCCAGCTATCCATAGGGAAAGCTTTTGGAATTCAATATTAGCACTTGGAATCATTTTCAATTTACAAGTTTTAACATCACGATTAATGATGTGAATTTTGTATTTTACTCTTAATAATTTGTATTTCATTTTATTAGTGAAACCTTACTGCCTAATATTTTTTTTCTTCATTTTGATGTCCTGTCAAAATTCTCCCGCTTTAAAGGTAAAATCACTTTTTAATGGTACGGACTTTTCTGGTTGGGAAGGGGATACTTTAACTATTTGGAGAGTAGAAGATAAAACGATTGTCGGTGGCTCTTTAAATAACACAGTTGCACATAATTACTTTTTGTGTACTATTGATACCTATGATGATTTCATTTTAAAACTTAAGATAAAACTTACGGGAGACGAGGGCTTCATTAATTACGGAATTCAATTTAGGAGTAGGAGAATGAATGACCCGGATTACGAGATGGTGGGGTATCAGGCAGATTTTGGAGAGGCTTATTGGGTAAGTCTCTATGATGAATCTCGCAGGAATAAAACCTTAATCGCTCCTGACGCTGTCAAGGTTTTGGAGTGGGTTAATAGCAATGATTGGAACGACTACGAAATCAGGGCAGAGGGGAGAAGAATTCGTTTATTTATCAATGGACATCAATCCGTGGATTATACGGAAGATGATTTAAATATTCCACAATATGGACTCATTGGAATACAGATTCACGGCGGAGGAAAGGCACAGGTTTATGTAAAGGATATAACTATTCAGGAATTAAAATAATACCAACTCTATCAATCAACTTCATGAAAAAATTAAAGTTTTCGGCGGTTTACCTAGAAATAATCCTAATTCTGTTTTTTGTGTCTTCTTGCAATCAACATAAGGAAGGAAAGGAAATGGCAGAACATGTTGAAAGGGATTCTACCACTATCAATAGGGAATATACGCTCGAGGCCAGTATGTTAGGTTATTTTGCTCCCGACGGTACCCGAAATCCTACGCTTAAAGCAAACAAGGGAGATCGTGTGCGTATTACCATTATTAATATGGAAAATATGACCCATGATGTGTCAATGGAAAAATTGGGGGTCAAGAGCAACACTCTAAATGAAGTAGGGGAGAGTACCAGCATTACTTTTTGGGCAGAATCGGATGATACTTATTTCTGTACGATTCCCGGCCACCGTGCCGCGGGTATGGTTGGTGATTTCAAAATAGTGGAGGGGAATTTTAGTAGCTCGGTAATCGCAGGGATAGTCCCGTTTAAGAATGGAAAACCCATAAATGTGGGGTTTGAAAGGGGAAATCTAAGTGATTGGCAAGCACAAGGTGACGCCTTTAAAAATCCACTTTTTACAAGGAATGATTCCATCCATAAACTGAACACAAAAATTGGGTTTGATGGGGATTACTTCCTAAGTAGTGGGGGAATAGGGATTCTGAAAAAACGGGAATATTAACTTCCGTTCCTTTTAAAGTAATACAACCCTATGCCTCTTTTAAAGTTTCGGGGGGAGCCATGGCGGAAACCCGGGTAGAATTGGTATCCAAAGAAAACGATGAAATTATTTTTAAAACGACCGGTCAAGGAAGAACCAATATGCAACCCGTGGTGGTCGATTTGACAGATTATTTGGACAAGGAAATATTCATCCGAATTATAGATAACGAGACTGGACTTTCTCCAATTCCTTATATCAGACCTGATGAGTTGGCACATATCAGTTTTGATGATTTTCTTTTCTATCCGGTTAGGCCACAGTTTGATAATGAATTAAAACAAGAGGACATTATTGTTATGCCTCCTTTGGACCCCATTATTAATGCCGGACTTTCCGGTACAGAAGCGGCAAAGGCTATGACCTTGCCAAAGGGTTTCGAGATTACTCCGGCGGCATCGGAACCGGATGTGGTCCGTCCAATTAGTTTCACTATCGATGCAAGAGGACGGCTTTGGGTTGTTGAAGGGCATACGTATCCGGTTCCAGCAGAAGAAGGCAAGGGTAGGGACAGAATTCTAATTTTTGAGGATACCAACGGTGATGGTACTCGGATAAGAGAAAAGTATTCATGGAAGGACTAAATATGGCCAGTGGTATAGAATTGGGAATGGGTGGTGTTTGGTTGGGAGCTGCGCCGTATCTGATGTTTATTCCTGCTGACTTTGAAAATGACAAACCTACTGGAGAGCCGGAAATTTTGCTTGATGGTTGGGGCCTCCAGGATACCCATGAAGTGCTCAATAATCTAAGATGGGGACTGAGATGGATGGCTCTATGGAGTACATGGGGTTTTTACCCATTCCAAGGTGGGCAAACCAGGTACACCGGAAGAGGATCGAACCAAAGTGAATGCAGCCGTTTGGCGGTATCATCCAATAAAACACGAATTTGAGGTCTTTTCCCATGGCACAAGTAACCCATGGGGAATTGATTTCAATGATTATGGACATCCATTTATTACCGTCTGTGTTATTCCCCATATGTATCATGTCATACAAGGGGCAAGATATCAGCGGCAAGGCGGGGAACATTTTAATCCGTATACGTATGACGATATTAAAACCATTGCGGATCATAGGCATTATTTGGGAGATAGAGGGCCACATGCCGGTAACTTTAGGTCGGCCGCCGCGGGTGGAGGGCATGCTCATGCAGGAGCCATGATTTATTTAGGGGGTGATACTTGGCCTGAAGAATATAGAAACACCATTTTTATGAATAATATAAATGGAGCTATTATGAACAATGATCTTCTTACAAGAGATGGCTCCGGTTATGTGGCCTCTCATAAAAAGGATTTTATTGTTATGAACGATTCTTGGTCGCAATGGCTCAATTTCAAGTATGATGCCAGTGGATCTGTATATGTGATAGATTGGTACGACCAAAATCAATGTCATAGCCCCAATCCTGATGTACACGACAAGACCTTAGGGCGTATTTTCAAAATAAGCCATGAGAATGATAAATGGGTAAATGAGAATCTATATAAAGCTTCGGATGCGGAGCTGGTTAACTATCAATTGCATGCCAACGAATGGTACGTGCGTCAGGCACGGACCATTTTACAGGAACGAGGAGGTAATTCAGAGATATATAGTTTGCTGAAAAATATTGTCGAGAAAAACCAAGAAGTAACCAAAAGACTCAGAGCTTTATGGACACTTCATGTTACAGGTGGAACGGATGAGGATTACTTGAATAAATTACTGGATGATGAAGACGAATACATGAGAAGCTGGGCTATTCAACTTGTAACGGAAGACAAGAAAATTTCTGAAACTACATTGTCAAAATTCAGTGATTTGGCTAGCAAGGATGATTCGGCTCTTGTTAGACTATATTTGGCATCCGCTTTGCAACGTTTGGAACCATCGAAAAGATGGGACGTTTTGGCTGGGTTATCAAAAAGGGAAGAGGATGTACAGGACCATAATCTTCCTCTGATGCTTTGGTACGCTACAGAACCATTGACAGATTTGGATGCGGAAAAAGCTTTGGAGCTAGCAGAAAATTCAAATTTCGATTTGATATTGGAGTATACATTGAGAAAGATATCGGAGGGAGAAGATGATACTTCTCAAAATATCTTACAAAAGTTTAGAAACAAAAAGTCTGAAAAATCAGAGGTCTATGGGGGAATGATAGATTCTCTTTTGTCAAAGTAAAAAGAATTGAGATGAGCAGAAGAAAAATTAAAAATATAGCTTTTGTGCTTTTAGGTTGTGTTACCGCGTTTACATCATCATGGGCTCAGACTATTGAAAAAGACAATTTTAAAAAGACGGTTTTAACAAGGGATTTCATCTCTGAAGGTGTAGCTGTTGCTGACTTGAATAAAGACGGTCTTACAGATATAATTGCCGGATACTATTGGTTTAAGGCACCTAATTGGGAGATGTATGAGCTGGCTCCATCAAGAAAATTTGACCCATATAAAGAGTATAGTGAGTCCTTTCTCAATTTAGGAATGGATGTAAACCTTGACGGATGGGAGGATGTCATAATTATAGATTTTCCAGGTAAGGCTGGTTTTTGGTTTGAAAATCCGAAAGGGGAAGACCAACCGTGGAAAAAACACATGATAGCGGATTCCATGGGTATTTCTAATGAATCACCTGGTTTTATTGATGTTGATGGAGATGGCCGATTGGATATTTTATGTGGGGATGTAGATAAGAAACAAATTGTTTGGCTACAAGCTCCCTTGAATAAAGGTGAAACTGCATGGAAAAGGCATGCCTTAAGTGAAGAAAATGTGCCGGGAACCAATAATTTTTCACATGGTATTGGCTATGGAGATATCAACAAAGATGGCATTGAGGATGTAGTGATTGTGGAAGGTTGGTTTGAGGGACAGAAGGATAAAAATTCGGGAAATTGGAAATTTCATAAAACCAAATTAGGTGAACCTTGTTCACATATGCAGGTATTGGATGTTAATGGAGACGGCACTCAAGACGTTGTTAGTGCATCAGCACATAAACTCGGAATTTGGTGGCATGAACAGCTGTCCAACGGCACTTTCAAAACACATCTCATGAGTGAGACCACTGCACAAACACATGCATCGATTATGTCAGATCTTAATGGGGATGGTCGAAAGGACTATATTACAGGAAAGCGTTTCTTGGCACATAATGGTAGGGACGAAGGGGATGCGGACACCCCTTATTTGTTGTGGTTCGAATTTATACCTGGAGTTTCGCCTTATTACAAAGAGCATGTTTTGGATGAAGATTCAGGGGCTGGTCTTAATATAGTAGCTCAGGATATCAACAAAGACGGAAAGCCGGATATCATAGTAGCCAATAAGAATGGCGTTTTTCTATTTGAAAATAATATTTCACCATAATGGGTTGGAAAAACATTTTGCTAATAGCAATCTGTTTTCAATTGCCCGTTGCCTTCGAAATCGCTTAGGGGTGTGGCAAGGTGTTCCAAGGTGCCTTTTTCAAGAATTTCCAGTACATCGTTCTGCATACGTAATGCTCCACAAATCATGACGACCGCACCGTTTTCTAGGCTCTTGGAAATGATTTGTAAATCTTTTTTCACCAGGTCCTGAACATATGAATTAGATCCTTCTGTACGCGACAAGGCCACGTGTAGGGTTTTCATTTTTCCGGCACTTTTAAGATGCTCCAAATATGGAGTGTAGATTTCCAGGGACGCTGTGTATCGGCCACCCCAATACATGTGGATTGGAATTTTTTGGTCGTTCTCCGATATAATTCCTAAAAAAGGTGCTATCCCGGTACCATTGGAAATACAGATAATCTCCTTCGCCTTTTTGGGGAAGCGAAAATGGGGATTTGGTTTAATGGAAGCTTTTAGGATTTCGCAAGGTTTTAGCGAGTTTAGGTAATTTGAAACGACCCCAAATTCGTGTTTCTTGATGCTAAGTAAAATCTCCTGACCTATTTTGGCAATGGAAAACCACCTTGGGATTCCATCCTTCGGGGTCGGTATTCCAATAAATCCCCGGATTGGAATTTGCATTTTCCTTTTGCATTAAGTCGAATTACAAAGGTATCGTCCCTATTGGGTTCGGTTTTGGATACCACTTCAAATTCATGCAGTTTTAGAATTTTATTTTTGATACCCAAAGCTGGAAGTTCCAAATGCTCCCCCGTAGCTTTGCTCCATTGTATGGCCCATTCCCTAAAGGTATCATAGGATTGGTTGTTAACTTTATATAGGGGAATCGTTTGCTCAAAACCGGATGTTGTAGCGAGTCCATTTTCAACATCAATGGCGTATTTGCAATAGTTGGGATAAAGGGTGGAGCCAAAACCGATGACAGCATATTTCAACGGATTTGGTTGCTTTACGGTCACCAATAAATCCAAAAAGTTTCGGCATTGGTGGGAGGGTCTCCTTCCCCGTAGGTCGCTGTCAGGATAAAAAGATGTTCTGCATTTTTATAAACATCATAGTCGTTTAGTTGGGCGACAAGCACTTTCTTCCCCGATTTTTTTAAAGCGCTTTCAAGTGATTTAGCAAAGCCGAAAGTAGTTCCGGTTTCGGAGCCTACCAAAATAATGTGTGAACATACATCGGCATTTTTGTTGTCAAATTTTACGGAGTTTTTGATGCGTTTTCGCCACATCACAAATCCCGAGTATATAAAAAACAGGGTGGATGCACTTGCCAATAATAGAACTAGAGACCAGCCAATGGAACCTTGTCCCGTATGTAAGTTCAGGCTTAATTCACTTGCCAAGAACGTAAAGGGATATGGTTTTTCGCTTAAAATTTCTCCTGTGTATTGGTGGACATAGATTTCCCTATCTCGGAGCGAAACTTCAAAATAATCCTCTCGGAAATGGCGTAAAAGGAAAGTTCACTTTTCTTACATCGGCCAAGAAAATTGTTTTGAAAATGTCCAATTCTTGGGTCCTTACCGATTCGTCCACGTCTATATCGGGATTAACCCTATCATGAACAACGAGCGTGCGGGGAAGCAAGGAGAATTTTTCCGCGGATAGGTATGCTCCGGTCGCTGTCAAAATTAGAATCGGAATCAGAAACCAACGCCCTAGAATAACATGGTATCGCAATTCAAAATAATCCTTCTGGACCTTGGAAAATAATTTTGAAATCCCTCCTTGTCTTTTTATGATAAGTACGAGACCTGTCGCTGCAATAAGGCAAAGCAGGAGGGAAACAAGGCCCACGAAAAATCGACCTATGCTCTTTAAAAAGAGAGATCGGTGCAGGTTCGTCGTAAATTGAAAAATAGGATGTTGCGGGGAGGGCTGGCCCAGTGCCTCACCTGTTTTGGGATGGATGTATAGCCGTTTGCCCTCGCCATCTTTGGTAAGCACATCGGCAAGGACAAAATCGTTCGCATCCACTTCTATGCTCAAAACCTCCTCGTACTCCGCTTGAAGTATACCTATAGTTTCGGACAGGGTCACTTTTGACACCGCTACCGGATTATAGGGTTTCAACGCTCCCTGTATAGGTTCAAAAGCCAATATAATCCCCGTAATGGACGCCAATATCAAAAAAAGGCCCGTGGATAGGGCCAAAAGTAAGTGACTATACCTCCAAATAGAGATGGTCATACACGCATTTTATTGTTGAATCATTCGTACATACCGGATAAAACCCTTGCCTTCCTTTTTGGACGCAAGATTTTCCGTGGTAAGGTCAAACTCCGGATCATCCTTATAATATTCCTGGTCCTCCACGGCGGATTCAAATCGGATTTTATATCCGGAATCGATTTTATCTGTCGGGATGTTCAAAACGGTCATTTTACGTTGCCCCCCTGTAATGGTCTCACCCACAATAGCATCGATGTTTGGCCGCCTGATACCAAAGATATTCTTCCACCATTCCTCCAGGTCACGGTACCATTCGTTGTCATCGCCCTGAACATAAAGGGTTTCCTCATAGTTGCCTTTGCTGTCCAAAATGGACACCACGATGTAGGCCCCTTCGCCCTCGTAATTGGTCAGCTGGATCATACATTTGTAGGAGGTGGTTTCGGAAGCTGTGCCAAAGGCTAAGAGAGTTAAACAGACTATGGCTATTACGGGTATAAAAAACTTTTTCATATTCTTAATTATATTTTTAAAAAATCCAATGTCACGTTGTGCTTTTGCAACAATTCATTTTCACTCGCCAGATCGTAGGGCGTTTCTTCAAATTCGGTTTTTGCGCTCACGTCCGCACCCATTGAAATCAGATATTTTAACATGTCTTCATTATCGGATGACATGGCGGCAAAGTGAAGTGCCGTGATGCCATCCTCATTTTTTTGATTCACGTCGATTTCCAAATCCTCCAATCGCTTTAAGAGTGCCAAGTTGTTGGCCTTGGCCGCAAGATGAAACAGCGTGTTACCATTGCCCTGCTTTCCGGTCATTTTTAGACCGGCTTCTTGAAGTACGTTCCACTTTTCTTCAAACTGAGCGGTATTTTGGGGATTGTAATTTTGAATCACATAATAGGCTACGGAATTTCCGTCGGTATCCAATGCGTTTACATCCGCACCACTTTCCAATAGGAAATCGACCACCTCGGTACTATTCCTTTCCACCGCCATCATTAGCGCATTTCTACCTTTGTTATCGATTAGATTTATATCCTCCACATGTTTTGCCAAAAGCTCCACAACCTCAAGGACGTTTCCGGATGCAGCGATCATAAATGGGGTTTGGCCTTCCTTGTCCTTCAAATTTGTAGAAACTCCCGATGCTATAAAATGTGCGAACAAGGGAAGGTCCTTATTCCTTCCGGCAATTAAATGCAGCAGATTTCTACCTTCCTTGTTGATCAGTTGGTTGGAAAGGCCAAGGCTCTCCAAATAGTCAAAGACCTCCTTGCTGTTTTGCTTCCGTCGGGTTCCCCTAGCGGCCATGAATAGGGAATTCTCTCCTTCCATGTTCACTTTTTTATACTCCAAACCTTTTTCGGCTAGGGTTTTTAACACGGAAATATTCCCGCCACGGGAGGCATACTGGAAGACTCCGTTACCGGTATCGTCCGTACTATCCAATGCCAGGCCCTTGTCCACGAAGTAGTGTATAACATCCAAGTTTTTCGCACCGGATGCCGCAAGAAGCAGAGCGTTCGCGCCCTCATGAGTGGTAGCGTTTATATCCGCTCCTTTGTCCAATAGCGTTTCATATATGTTCGTTTCGTTGATGCCGGAATTGGCGGCAAAGTTGATTACGGAATAGCCATGGGCGTCCACTGCTGCGGCATCAGAACCTTTGTCGAGAAGGTGTTTGACCAATTCCAAGTTTCCGGCATACGCGGCCCAATGCAGATAAATTCTACCATCATGGGTCAATTTAGCGACACCATTGCCTTCTTTGGCAATGATATGTGCCATAGTTTTGGTATTCACCTTCTGTAGAATGGCGTAGGTAGGACCATCAAAATAGGCGGCATTTCGCTCCGTAATGTCATGGCCTTCCTGTATCGAAGCCTCTACTTCCTCCTGGGATGGATCGCTGTTCCAATATTCCCTTTTCAAAAAAGGGTTTTCCTGTGCTGCCATGCCCACATAAAATACGGCCGTGAAAATCGCGCTTAAAATATTCTTCATGACTTATTTACTTTTAAGGGCTACTTTGGAATTTTTTTCTACGACAAAGGAATCTATGATATCTCCAATTTTATCGGGGCTGGAAACTTCGTCATCGAATAAATACTTGTAGAGTACCTTATTGTCTACTTTATGCTGAAGCACTAAATCGGTATTTTGGGCAAACACACTGTCCCATTTGTCACGTACCATGGCCCATTTATCATCATTCGCTGTCCACCAATCGGCCGCAGCTTTACAGCGCGCATCCGGAACCTTTACATAGGTATTGTACCCTTTTTCCTTGGCCAATAGGATATCGGCCTCCCCATCCTTACGGACGATTTTGGAATTGTCCTGATCATGCACCCAACCATCGGCTGTAATTTCATGTCGGTTACCACGCATGGTGAGGTTGTAATCGCCTCGGGTCGTGTATTCCCTTCGGGCAATGGGGCAGGTGTTGTGTTTTCCCAATAACTGGTTCCATCCACATGCACCCAAGAGGCACTCCCTTCATACCTTGGACTGTCGTCTACTTGATAAACTTTTTGTGTCCACTGTCCTGAGACTTCATTTTTAGTTTTTTGGGTGTAGTTCCATTCGTTATCACCATTGTATAAATAGAAATCCGTGTTTTCATACAACCAATCCTGTCTCCAGTGTTTTACGATCATGGGTTCTGCAGGATTCCCTACCTGTAGTATATGCTGAATTACGATCTTGTCGTCTTCATCGGTTACCAATTGGGCCCATTCCGAGACCTTTATCCACCTTTGTCTTTGAAGGTTTATATAATGAATCCTGACTGTAATTAAAGGTTTCGGCAAAGTTGAAGGTGACTTCGAAACAGCCGCACATCTCCTTTATGGAATTTTGGTCCTTCTCTTTTTTGGTCCGGGCAAAAACATTCGCTCCCATTAGAACGAACATTACGGTAAACAACTGTACTCTTTTCATTTTTATAGATGTTAAAGTTTAGGATTCGTTGAAATTTTTATTCTATTTATTTAGACTGATTTAAAATAATAATTATTTTTGAGCCAAATTTATATAGAATGAGTCTAAATAAAAATAATTTAACATTAATTTTTTTCACACTTTGTATAACATTGGTCTCGGGGCAGGTGGAAGAACAAAGAGACTCCATTCTGACACAAGATTTGGACGAAGTTGTGGTAACGGCTACACGGACCGTCCGCCAATTGTCGTCCCTGCCCTTGCCTGTTACCTTGATTCCTAAAACCCAGTTGGAGCAAACAGGGGTCACTCGGTTAAACGAGATTTTGAACGAACAGACGGGGATTATCATGACTCCCGATGCCACCGTCGGTGGGGGAGAGGGTGTACAGATACAGGGAATTGCCTCGGATTATGTCCTAGTACTTATCGATGGAGTCCCCGTTGTAGGGCGAAGTTCCGGTAATTTGGATCTGAGTCGGTTTGCCATTGGAAACATTAAGCAAATAGAGGTGGTCAAAGGGCCCTCAAGCAGTCTCTTTGGTTCTGAAGCACTTGGGGGGGTCATTAATATCATAACCGAAAAACCATCGACCGAAAAAATAAGCGGACAGCTAAGCCATCGCATGGCAACGTTCAACCATCATAACAGCAATTTTAGCATCAACCAACGAAAGGAGGACTTTGGTTACTCCTTTTTTGTGGATAGGCTCAGCACGGATGGTTATGACCTCGCCTCCGGCGATGTAGGGCAGACGGTGAATCCTTTTGATAACTATACGTTGAGCGGACGCCTTTTTTACGATGCATCGAAAAAACTTGATTTCTTTGTCTCCGGTCGATTCTTTCATCAGGACTTTGATATAGCTCCTAGTACTAGCATGGAACAGGATTGGAACCTTTTGGTACGGGCGAACCACGACCCTTCCCCAAAAACGAATGTGCAGTACGAACTGTACTATACCAATTATATTACTGATGAGGAATCGTTGGACCTACTTACTGATGAAGTGCTTTTGTCGAACGATTTCAATCAGAAACTGTTCCGTCCGGAGGTCCGGTTTAACCAAAAATTTGGGGAAAATACCTTAACGCTGGGCGTAGGGGGCAATTTGGAAACCTTACAGCGCAACCTTTTTGCGGACAATGTTTCCTTTTTTTCGCAATATGTCTTTTCCCAGTATGATTTTACCCCTCCGGAAGGCCTGAATGTGATTGCGGGCCTTCGATTTGACAATCACAGCGAATACAATTCCCAATTCAGCCCAAAGCTTTCCGCACGTTATGAAATATCGCCAAGCCTCGCCGTTAAAGGTTCCGTGGGCAGCGGCTTCAAGGCTCCGGATTTTAGGCAGTTATACCTTGATTTTACCAATGCGTCGGGCGGGGGGTATTCTGTTTTTGGCAAGGAAGTGGAGGCCCAGGGCATTCGGCAATTGCAGGAAAATGGAGAGATTTCCAATTTGGCCGTAAACCCCTCCCTGTTAGGGGAAAGATTGAATGCTGAAAGTTCCGTTGGATATAATTTGGGGCTAACCCTAAAATGGGGAAAATTAACGACCGATGTAAACCTGTTCCGAAACGATTTCACGAATCTTATTGACACCCAAATCCTTGCCTCCAAGACCAACGGTCAGAACGTTTTTGGCTATATCAACAGGGAACGGGTGTATACGCAGGGACTTGAAACCGATATTAAATTCAACGGCATTAAAAACCTCAATCTTTCTGGTGGATACCAATTGCTTTTCGCTTATGATAAGGATCAGGAAGATTCCTTAGATCAAGGCGAGGTTTTTGCTCGGGAACCTGAGACCCTACAAACCGTGCGTTTGGAGCGAAGCCAGTACTTTGGTCCGGAAAATCGCTCCCGCCACACCTTTAATTTCAAGGTTTTCTATGAAATCCCAAAATGGGACGCAAACGCCAACCTCAGGGTCGTTTACCGAAGTAAGTTCGGGCTTACCGATAGAAACGGCAACAAACTTCTAGACGATTTTGATAACAGTTTCGTGGATGGTTACTCCTTGGTGAACCTTTCCTTGGGAAAAACACTTTTCAAGCATTACCAACTACAGTTGGGTGCGAACAATCTTTTGGACTTTAGGGGCAATAACCCACTCGCTTTACAGGATAACGAGGTTCTGATAAATCCTGGTATACAATTATTCACTCGATTAAACATTACATTTTAAAATTAGATTTACATGAAAACAACTTTTAAACTTTTTACACTTTTATTGGTGATTTTTTCCTTTTTGGCCTGTAGCGATGATGATGGCGACGCGGTATCGGAATTTACGGTGTCCACCATTTCGCCGAATCCGGGACTGTAGGTACAGAAATTAGAATTACAGGCACCGATTTCCCTTCCGATGCTTCTGATATCTCCATTTCGTTCAACGGAATTTCCGCTGATATAACTTCAGTAACCAATACTGAAATTATGACAACGGTTCCTTCGGCGCCGCTACTGGCAAAATAGAAATTTCCGCGAATGGGTTTACAAAAATATCGGCGGCAACTTTTACGGTTTTATCAAATCTAGTAAAGGAGACCATTACAAACTTGGAGGCACCGCAGACCGGTGGGCAGGGCCAGCCGATAGGAGGCCCCTTTACAAAATTTAGTTTTGAAACCGGAGCCGTAACGGATAGTGAAACGGATTGGGACATTGCCTTTAGAGGTACCTCCATTGCGGTGAATGGCGGTACAGCCACTGGAACGAATGAAGAGCCGGCGAGGAACGGCAATGCCGGGGCCACGATACAAAATGGGATTTTTTCCGATATCACAAATGCCGCTGGACTCTCCTTTGATCAGGATGCAGCAGGTTCTTTTGCCGTACCTGCTGGAAGTGGCGAAGGATGGTACAATTACAATCCAGCCACCTTTACAGTGACCCCCATACCGGGCAGGATATTGGTATTTAGAACCCATGACGGTAAATTTGCCAAGATTGAGATTGTAAGTTATTACAGGGATGCACCTGCGGAACCGGATGCATTTTCGGATGAATCGAGGGTATACACCTTCGATTATGTGTACAATCCCAACGAAGGCGAAACCGCATTAGAATAAAATAGGTATCAAGAATTATTAAGACCGAGTATTTCTTCATGGATAGCTCGGTTTTTTTATGCGGAATATGAATATCGGTTAAATAAAGTTGACTTAAAAAATACAAATGATTGAATGCTTTTATCGGGATTTAGAAGTATAGGATTCCTTCGTAGCCATTTTGTTGGAATACGCCTTTGTATCGAATGAATTATCCAAATTAAAAAGCGTATATTTGCACGCAATTAAATCCTTAATTGCATGGAAGCTCACCTAAATAAAATTCTCGGAGAAGGTCTTACCTATGATGACGTACTCCTGGTACCTTCTTATTCTGAAGTATTACCCGGAGAGGTCAACATTCAATCAAAATTTACGAGAAACATTACCATCAATGTGCCCATTATATCGGCTGCAATGGATACGGTAACCGAGTCCCGAATGGCCATTGCGATTGCCCAAGAGGGAGGAATAGGTGTGCTACATAAAAATATGACCATTGAACAGCAGGCCTTAAAGGTTCGTAAGGTAAAAAGGGCTGAAAGTGGTATGATATTAGATCCTGTTACCATGCCTCTAAACTCTAAGGTTAAAGATGCCAAAGCGAATATGAAAGAGCATAGTATTGGGGGTATTCCTATTGTTGATGATGAGGGAAAGCTGATCGGTATTGTGACCAATAGGGATTTGAGATTCGAAAAAAATAATGAACGACCTATTTCGGAGGTAATGACGTCCGAAAACTTGGTTACAGCAAAGGAAGGAACTTCCCTTTCCGAAGCTGAGGATATACTCCAGGCCCATAAAATTGAAAAATTACCGGTAGTTGATAAGGATTATAAGTTAATAGGACTAATCACATTCAGGGATATTACCAAATTGACACAAAAGCCAATTGCCAACAAGGACCAATACGGAAGGTTGCGTGTGGCGGCAGCATTAGGCGTGACCATGGATGCAGTGGATAGGGCAGAGGCTTTGGTGAATGCAGGTGTTGACGCTGTAGTAATTGATACTGCACATGGTCACACAAAGGGTGTTGTTACGGTATTAAAGGAGGTGAAAAGTAAGTTTCCGGATTTGGATGTGATTGTGGGTAATATTGCAACTGGGGAGGCTGCAAAATACTTGGTGAATGCCGGTGCCGATGCTGTAAAGGTAGGAATTGGACCGTGATCCATTTGTACGACCGGAGTTGTAGCTGGGGTAGGCTTTCCACAGTTTTCCGCAGTTTTGGAAGTGGCTGCAGCCATTAAAGGTTCTCGGCGTACCGGTCATTGCAGATGGAGGTATTCGATATACCGGTGATATCCCTAAAGCGATAGCTGCTGGAGCGGATACGGTTATGCTGGGTTCATTACTGGCTGGAACAAAGGAATCACCAGGAGAGACCATTATATATGAAGGAAGAAAATTTAAAAGCTATCGTGGAATGGGGTCTGTTGAGGCCATGAAACAGGGAAGCAAGGATAGATACTTTCAAGATGTTGAGGATGATATTAAAAAATTGGTTCCTGAAGGTATTGTTGGTAGAGTGCCATACAAAGGCGATTTATTCGAAAGTATCCATCAATTCATAGGGGGACTAAGAGCTGGTATGGGGTATTGTGGAGCCAAAGATATCAATGACCTTAAGGAAAATGGTCGATTTGTGAAAATAACGGCTAGCGGAATTAATGAAAGCCACCCGCACGATGTCACTATAACCAAGGAATCCCCTAATTACAGTAGATAGACTTCATTAAGGTTTTATTGCTTTTCTTAAAAGTTGTACCCTTCTCAGGTCATCGGCAGCTTGCCATAATTTACTTTTAAGAGACGGATTTAATTCGGATTGACGTCCAAATAATCCTGCATGATTAGATAGGCCTCTTCGGAAGTATGATTTCCAATGGTACTGCTAAGCCAACGTTTGGGAAAGAAAATATCACCAGTTTTTTGTATCTCATCCAAAAGATCTAGACTTTCCCTAAGCTTTTTAAGCGCATAGTTTTCATGTAGCGGATGATTAATGTTGTTCAATGCCGATGCCGTCCAGGCCTCCTTTGAACGGTTCTTTTCAAGTTTCAGGGATTCCATAAAGTCGCTTTTAACCGATGCATCCTGGGAAACGGAAGGTAGCAGGAAGTTGAAGCGTTCCAATTTGTCCGGATTGTCAAGGGCATTTTTAGCCGTTTGCAAAATTTCCTGTGATTTAGGATGTTGATAGAGTGCTAGGTCCAAGGCCATTTCGGTAAAGTCATCCTTGTTCAGTCGAAGATTGGATATTTCGATTTTTTTGGACCAAATGTCGTACAACTGTTGGATGGAAGCTCCTGTGTAAGCCACCGACTGGAAGGTTGAGAACAAGGTCTTTTTCTTGTTCGGGGAAAGGTCCTTTTGCAGTTGGGACTATAAATTATCGGTGATTTTGGACTGCTCCAAACGCCGTTCTTCTTCCGTCAGGTATTTCCGAACAAGCTTTTCGAATACCCCGATAACAAATTCGCTAACAATTCATTCCCTTCCGGATACAATCGGTTTTCATAAAAACGGAGTAGCTCCAAAGGTTTTATAGTTCCATTTAAAGCATTTTCATAGGCGTTTATGTACAAGGAGCCTCTAGCGACTTCATTCCCTATAATCGCTATAGTCTCAAAAGCTTCGGATTTATTGGAAAGACGCCATATCCCATACCATCTGAATTATAAAGGACTGCGAGTGGTTTTGGAAGTCCAACCGCTTCGGTTACTTTTACGGTGTTTCCTGTAAATTCCACGGGAATTCTTTGAATGGTATCGGTGTGGATTAAGGAGATCTCGAAAATCGGGGCCAAATATAGTCCGAAGCATCTTCGGCCATTTGTCTCAATTCAAAAGAGGATATCTTGCCGCCCTCCGTATATGTTACACTATCCTTGAAAATAGGCCTGCCGGAACTGTTTACCCATACGTTACTCCAAGTAAGAAGGTCTATATCCGTACGGTCATCCAAAATCTTCACGAGGTCGTTCCAATTCGCATTCGAATTTTGATAGGTTTTTATATATTCCTGAATACCCATTTGAAAGTTTTCCTTACCCAAGACCGCTTCCAACTGTCGCATCATAATGGGCGCCTTGTTATAGATGATACTGCCATAAAGCGAACCCGCATTGTTGAGGTTTTTCAATTCTTGCCTGATTGGATTCGTACCTTTTGTACGGTCTTCACCGTAAGCACTTGGGTAATGGCCCACCATAAATGCCAATTCATGGTTTATTGAAGGAAATGTGGGATTTACGATTTTATCCGCCATGAAGTTGGCAAAAACTTCCTTCATCCAAACATCATTGAACCAATCCATGGTTACCAAATCCCCGAACCACATATGGGAGGTTTCATGGGCGATCAGTTTGGCCCTACCCAGTTTTCTGTTTTCCGTAGCGCTGCCATCCAAAAAAAGGGAACTTTCCTTGTATTGAATGGCCCCCACATGTTCCATGCCACCGTATTGAAAGCCTGGAATCGTGGCAAAATTCAATTTTTGAAAGGGGAAGGGAAAATCGTTATAGAATTCGAGAAACAGTTTGGAACTGTGGTGCAACTGGAAAATGGAATCGATACTGTACCTGATTTTTTCTTCATCGGTTTCCCGATATAACATTTTCATAGGAAAATTGGCTATTGCCATTTCTTCGGATTTAAACTTTCCCGCCACGAATGAAAAAAGATAGGTGCTCATTTTGTCCGACTCCCCAAACCGGTGCTCCGTAAATCCGTTTTTGTTGACCTCGTCAATTTCTCGGAGCGGCACAGAGTACTTTCCAGTTTTCAGGGGCGGTAATTGTCAACGTGTAGGTAGACTTTAAATTAGGTTGGTCAAAGCAGGGAAAAAGGGTTCGTGCACGATCCGGAACCAATAACGTATATAAGTATTCTTCATTTCGATTTAGCGAAAGTTCACCTGCCCAAAAATCGATTTCTATTGTATTTGTTCCTTCCTTTAAATGATTCGTAGGAATTATAATATGTTCGTTCCTATGTTCGATTTCAATTTCGGAGCCATTGACTACTAACTTTTTTAAATGGTCCGATTCTTCTTTGAAATCGAGAAAAAGTGGAGTGTTTGAATCTTGGAGTGATAGTGCTAGTAATAATTTGGAGTCAATTGGGTTCGCTTTGTTTTCGGGTATACTAAAACTTAAATGGTAATTTACATTGGATATATTTTCCTTCCTGATTTTGGCCAGCTTTAAGGGAACACCGGCTTCAGGCATATATTGTTTATCGGGACCTGAACTACAATTGAAACAAATAAGAACAGGAAGGAGAAATATTATAGGACGCATATTTTAATCTAATTTATTACAAGAAAATTAGTTAAATACGCTTGAGTGGGCAAGGTTGTAATTAAATAAGAGAGGATACGACCATCATTTGTCCAATAGGGTAAAACAAAAAAGGCGTGGTTTCAAAACCACGCCTTTTTACTTTATCTCGTTTTTCTATTTACCAGCTCCCGAATAAGTCTTCCAGTCTTTGTCCTTGTAAATATTATCACCAAAATATCTAGCAATATTTAAGAAGGGTTCTGGTTTTTGGTAACCTGGGACGGGGGATAGCATATTGAATTGTTCGTCTAAGAAAATAGTTGTTGGGTAGCTTAATCTTCCCTGCATTAATGCTGCGGCCAATTCATGATATCCTTTCCTGCCTGAAGGCACAAATTTATAGGTTTTTCCTTTGAATTCGATAGGTTCCGCGCCTTCGCCGTCAAGCTTTACCATATAGAAATTTTTAGTCATATAAGCGGCTACTTCGGATTTTGGAACGTATCCTTGTCCATTTTTTTGCACCACCCGCACCAATCGGTATAGACGTCAACAAAAACTTTTTTTGGATTTTTATCAGTAGCCGCCAACTCAGCAGCTTCGTTCCAGGAAAGCCATTTCACTTCCTGGGCCTCGATTCCCATGGAAAGAAGGAAAAAAGAAGCTAAAAAAAGGTGTTTAATATGAGTGGCAATGCTAGTTTTCATAAGTTTTTATGGAGTTAGTCCAACAATTATACCAAAACTAACGTTTTTTTTCGCTCTTTATTTCACTTTTTCTCGCTGCTTGACAGCAAATAGATCCTTTACATCTACTTGATTTTTAATCAAATCGTCAAACGTCTCACGTTCCCTAATTAAAATAGCTTGTCCTTTATGCCATAAAACCTCCGGTGGTCTAAATCCGGAGTTATAATTGCTGGCCATAGTAAAGCAGTAGGCGCCGGCATTTTTGAAACAAAGAATATCTCCTTCCGATATCTCATTAATCCTCCTATTGCTGGCAAATGTGTCGGTTTCACAGATATAACCAACAATGGAATAGTAGCGCTCCCTTCCTTCGGATTTGAAATGTTTTCTATGGAATGGGTAGCACCATAAAACATAGGTCGTATCAAATGGTTAAAACCGGAATCAATACTAGCGAATACCGTAGAAGTGGTTTGTTTTACAACATTTACCTTTGCCAAGAAGAATCCGGCTTGACTTACCAAGAATTTTCCAGGTTCGAAAGCCAAGGTCAATTCCTTTCCATATTCCTTGCAGAATTCATTGAATCTTGAACCCAACTTTTTTCCCAATTCCTCAACGTTCGTCTCAATATCGCCTTCTTTGTAGGGAACCTTGAATCCACTTCCAAAATCGATAAAATCCAAATTTTTGAAGTTTTTGGCGGTTTCAAAAAGAATTTCCGAAGCGTAGAGGAATACATCGATGTCCAAAATATCGCTTCCGGTATGCATGTGGATTCCGTTGATGTTCATTTTGGTAAGCTCAACAATTCGCAATAAATGCGGTATTTGATGTATGCTAATTCCGAATTTCGAATCAATGTGACCCACGGATATTTTAGAATTCCCACCGGCCATTACATGTGGATTTATCCGAATACATACAGGGATATCAGGATGTTTGCTACCAAACTGCTCTAAAATGGAAAGATTGTCAATATTTATTCGAACGCCCAATTTGGCCGCTTCCTCAATCTCTTCCAAGGAAACGCCATTGGGAGTGAATATAATGGATTCACGGTTTGAAACCTGCCAACAGGCCGAGTTGTACCTCCTGTATAGATACCGTGTCAAGACCACTTCCTAAACTGTTCATTAGTTTTAAAATGGTGATGTTTGAAAGTGCTTTGGCAGCATAGTTTAATTTCAAATTCTTTACGGTACCAAAAGCCCTGGTAAGACGATTGAATTGGGAAATTATTTTTTCGGAGTCATAAACGTATACTGGGTCTCCGTAGGTTTTAGCGATTTTTAGTAAATCCGCATTTTTCATAGCGATATATTTTTGTCAAAGCTAGTAGTATCAGAGGATAACAACAAATAAATACAAGTAAAAATAAATAATACAACAAATTGTGTTAAATATAACAATCAAAGATAGCCTTTTCCTTGTTCCCCTTATCATAGCTTTGTATTTTAGGGACAATTGCTGATTCCTCCAAATAAAAGATTGATTACAAACCCCATTATCATAATCCTTTCAATGAAGCTACCACTATTTCCTTTAAAATCTGTCTTCTTTCCAGGTGATACCGTACCCCTACATATTTTTGAACCCCGGTATAAGCAATTGATTCAGGATTGTAGGGAAGAAGCCATCACGTTTGGTATTCCGGTTTTGTACAATAATAAATTAGAATATGGTACAGAAGTCCAATTGGTGGAGGTTGTGAACACCTATGACGGTGGGGAAATGGATGTGGTCTGCGTGGCGCGGCAAGTATTTAAGGTCGTCTCTTTTGAACCCCAAATGGGAGGTAAACTGTATCCTGGGGGACAAGTGGATTTGTTGGAATATGACTACATATGTCCTTCCAGTTATAAGGCAGAGGTGGTACAAAAGATTCGAAAGCTCTATGAAATTATGGAACTTCCTAATATTAGTATTGATCTGGCAAAGTATAACAGTTTTGTTTTGGCCCATAAAATTGGCTTATCCTACGAGCAAGAATTTGATTTACTAAAAATACCTAGGGAGAAGGATCGACTTGATTTTATTTTGAATCATCTTGTAACTACCATAAATGTGCTGTCGCAAGTGGAGAGAGCTAGAAAAATTATAGAATTGAACGGTCATTTTAAAAATTTTGACCCGCTAGATTTTAAAAATATTGAAACATAGCTTATTTCTGTTTTTGGTAACTGGGGCGGCATAATCAATTAATTTAGTTTAATTTTCAATTATTACCCTGTCTTTCCTATTTTTGCCCAACAAATAAAACTACCCTAATATGAACCTTCACGAGTATCAAGGAAAAGAGATATTATCAAGTTTTGGCGTTCGCATACAAAGAGGAATCGTAGCGCACAGTGCCAAGGAAGCGGTTGACGCAGCAAAACAATTGACAGCAGAAACCGGTACAGGTTGGCACGTAATAAAGGCTCAAGTTCACGCCGGTGGTCGTGGAAAAGGAGGAGGTGTTAAATTGGCTAAAAACTTAAAAGAGGTAGAGGAACTTGCAGGGCAAATTATTGGTATGAATTTGGTTACGCCACAAACCTCCGCTGAAGGTAAAAAAGTACATCAGGTTTTGGTCGCCGAAGATGTTTATTACCCTGGTGATAGTGAAACGAGCGAGTTTTATATGTCAGTTTTGTTGAATAGGAGTACGGGTAGAAACATGATTATGTATTCTACTGAGGGTGGAATGGATATTGAGGAAGTTGCGGAGAAAACACCTCATTTAATTTTTACGGAAGAAATAGACCCTGCAACAGGTTTACTTGCTTTCCAAGCCGGAAAGATTGCCTTTAACTTAGGATTGTCGGGAACTGCCTTTAAGGAAATGACAAAGTTTGTGACAGCATTGTACAAGGCATATGTTCAGAGTGATTCCAGCATGTTTGAAATCAATCCTGTACTAAAGACTTCCGATGATAAAATAATGGCAGTAGACGCCAAAGTTTCTATCGATGATAATGCACTTTACCGAAGAAAGCAATATGCTGAAATGAGGGATTTAAGAGAAGAAAATCCAATTGAGGTAGAGGCAAGGGCCGTTGGTCTTAACTATGTAGATTTGGATGGTAATGTTGGATGCATGGTGAACGGAGCCGGTTTAGCGATGGCTACCATGGATTTGATCAAGATGGCCGGTGGGGAACCTGCAAACTTTTTGGATGTTGGAGGAACCGCGGATGCAAAAAGAGTAGAAGAGGCTTTCAGGATAATTTTAAAGGATCCTAACGTAAAAGCTATCCTCATTAATATTTTTGGAGGAATTGTTCGTTGTGACAGAGTTGCCCAAGGTGTAGTAGATGCCTATAAGAATATGGGTGACAGTATTCAAGTTCCAATTATAGTTCGTTTGCAGGGAACCAATGCTGAAATGGCCAAGGAGATTATAGACAATTCCGGGCTGGCCGTACACTCTGCAGTACAATTCAAAGAAGCTGCTGATAAGGTGGAGGAAGTATTGAAATAGTTGGTACAATAACTTCATATAAAGATTACAAGGCAATGTTACCGTAACATTGCCTTTTTTTCATTTCCATTATAAGTACACTATTTATTTATCGAGCTTTTGTGAATTTTATTAAAAATTTTCATGTGTTTTGGGAGCCCTAATTAGAAAAATTTAAGGGTCTTTTTTTTGATTTAATGTGTTGAAATTAAGTCTAGGTTAACCATTTGAAATTTTGGTTAACACTTTTTGATACCGATGCACAACGTCAATTTCACTGTAACTTTGACTTGATGTTTAAAAGCATGATTTTGATTAAAAAAATGTTAAAACCTAGTTTTATTGTAACATTCTCATTTTTGAAGCGTCTTTTTAGTAAATCATCATCAATCAATTATTAATCAACTTTCAGAAATGAAAGAAAAAAACAACAAGTCATGAGAAAATTAAGTTTAGTTTTTGTAGCAGCTTTGCTATTCGCAACAGGTAATGTTTTAGCCAACGACACAGAAGGTGTTGAACCTGCCAAAAGCCTTTCGGGTCAAATTACCAAAATGTTGGAAAATAATTCCTTTTCTGATATAGAATCGGATTTAACAGCCCAAGTTAGGTTTACCTTGAACAGTGAAGGAGAAATAGTAGTCCTTTCCGTGGATACTGAATCAGTAAATCCGGAGAGATTTGTGAAAGGTAGACTGAACTATCAAAAAGTAGACATTTCCAATGTAGAGGAAGGGAAGCTTTATACCGTTCCTGTTAGAATTGCCTCTTAACCATACAGAAAACGTACAGAAAATCCTGATTCTTTAGAGTCAGGATTTTTTTTTGTTCTTGTATTTTCCGTGGCTCAAGTTCTTGTCTACGTTTTGGAGCTGTTTTTTTTTGAAACTTTTGGATTTGTCAAAATTTTTCTGTGGTTCCTTTTTCAAAAGGACCTCACCCGGATTTTTAGGGTTTTCCTTAGTGCCTCGCATATATATAACTAATCCGTTCAGAAAATTTCTAAGTATCTGGTCGCCACATTCCATATAGTTGGGATGGTCTTCCTTTCTAAAAAAAGCTCCTAGCTCACTTTTGGAGATTTTAAAATCTACCAGTGCTAAAATTTCTACTATTTCGTCATCCCGCAACTTTAGGGCAACTCTCAACTTCTTAAAAATATCGTTGTTGGTCATTTGTTTAAAATTTAATGCAAGTTATCATTATTATTCTTAAGCACTGTCCTATTTGGAATAGTGACTTTGAACGATGATTAAGATATTCTCAATTGTTAAATAACTGTTTTTCATGCACTAGGCAATACTATTATTTCAATTTTAATGTTATCTCCATAGACGTAATTGGGTAAAGGAAAGTTCTATGAACACCTTAAAGGAAAAATTAAGTATTCTTTCGGAAATGATTGCATTTGCAAGGATAGATAATACCTTGAAGCAATCTGAATATGATTTTCTTTTCAATGTGGCCCAAAGCCTGGAAATAAGTAAGAAAGAATTTGATGCTTTGTTTCAAAAAGAAGTAGAACATGTTATTCCCCGATCTCAAGCAGATAGATTGATCCAATTTAATCGTCTTATATTATTGATGAATATAGACAATAACAATAACCTAAAAGAAATAGAACGATTACACGACATAGGCTTAAGGATGGGATTGCCGCCATCGGCGATTGAACAGGTTCTGTCAATCATGCATAAGTATCCCAATAAAATAGTCCCCCCGAAGTAATCATTAATATTTTTAAGGCGCATTACAATTAAGACCAAGAATGAAACCCGTCTTTTAGTCGGGTAAGGTCCCTTTCATTTTGTATCAACCTCTTTATATCATTTTCTAAATTGTCGGTCTCTACTCGGATAGCGTCGGTTTGCTCCGAATTTACGGTTCTTTGACTTAACAGTGTTAGCATGTACAATAGTTTGCGTGTGACCATGACATCATGAGTGCAATAAGGCCTATAGGTGGCAAGAACATTGTATAAAACCTCTGGAAAAGTGCTTCTTTTTATTTGTACTCGGTTATTTCCCTTTTTATCGGATACATACTCAAAATCCTTAATGCGTAGCAGAAATGTAAATAGTTCCGTCAAATAGTCTATACTGTTCAGGGCCGTTCCAGGATCATTTATTCCAGGTGACATGGCTTTTATCCCAATTTCGGAGATTTGCCTAAAACCATAAATATAATTATCGCCGGTAAGCTCTTCATTAGATATGATCAAAGACTTTAAAATCTTCTTTTTTAGTTTTTCGGAAACAGGTTTACTGACCATTATTCCCTCTTCATCACAAAGAACAAATTGTCCCTTCTTGATATTTAGAGTAATTTTCAGTTCATTTTCAAGACATATCCCCAATAAATCATCCTTTAGAATACCTTGAAAATATCCTGTGGTACCTAACTCTAATGCTGTCCAGTTTTTAATAGGTGTAAATTCATTTGAAGTCTCTTTTTCTGCTTCGATGGTGTTTGCTAATCGCTCCTTTGTTCTTGAATGAATGGAATATAGAATGGTGCTCACCTGTATCGATTGGGATATGTGATGAATGAAATAAATAAATGAAGCCAAACAAATGACCGTAAGAATAATAGCAATCAATACAGAAAACCCTGGAGTCTGATAAGTAGCATCGGTTGGCTCTATCGATACAAGAATGAATATATTATAAAGTATAACCGCAATGTAAAGTCCTAGAACAATTTGATGTTTCTCGTCCGAAATGATTCCCGGAAGCACCCTTGGGGAAAAATTGCTGGAGGCTTGGTTCAGCAGAATCATTACCATAGAGAAACTAAAAACCATTAACGAAATCAACCCTCCGATCAATGTGCTTAATAGGGTTCTTGCGGTTTCGGTATTATCTATTACGAGCCCCGGGGCAATTTCCATTAAATATTTTGATACGTGCCTCTGCTCCAAATAAATAAAAATAAAAGCTACCAATATGCCCGTAATGGAAATAATGGTCGGGTAAAAAGCAATCTTGCTCCTTACCCTGTAAAAAATGTTCTTTAATCTATTCATAAACTGTACTTTCTAAAGCTAATATGAAGTGGGTCAGTTTTCTATTTAAAACGCAATATAAATGAACTCAAACGCTATATTGAGACATAATGTCACTAAACAAAGTAAAAATTAGGACATATTGACACAAAAATATTGATGGTATAAGATTTGTCTCTTGGTAAGCGTAATAAAGTTTAATCAAAAAAAATACATAGTTATGAGTTTAATCAAAAGAAATGACGTACTGTTTCCTTCACTAATGAACGAAATTTTCAAACCTGATTGGTTTGGTGGTATGGAAAACTATAACGGAAATGTTCCTGCTGTTAACATTAAAGAAAGCGAAACCGGTTTTGAGCTTGAATTATCGGTTCCAGGTAGAAAAAAGGAGGACTTTAATATTGAGATAGACGATAGTCTATTAACAATATCCTCTGAGGTGAAGACCGAAAATGAAACCAAGGAAGAGAATTATACGAGAAGGGAGTTCGGTTTTTCTTCTTTCAAAAGGTCGTTCACGCTACCGGAGTCCGTTGATGAGGATAAAATTGATGCTTCATATGAAAATGGCATCTTGAGGTTTACATTACCAAAAAGGGAAGAGGCGTTACCTAAGCCTAAAAGAATGATTGAATTGTCTTAAAAGAATTGTGTAATCCTTCAATGGATTTCATGATGTTTGGTTGAGTTGGTTAGTTAGAAAGTGTCCTGAGAAATTGGGGCACTTTTTTATAGGTCTTCTTGAGATTTACTAAAGCTAGAGACTACAACCATGGGCTAAACTAATCCAGTTTCTCTGTAAGAATGGCCAAACAGCTCATTATACCTTCCTTATAATTCCCCAAACGTAAATTCTCATTGGGATCATGAATGGCATTATCGGGATTTGGAATACGAATGGATACTGCCGGTATTTCCAAAGTTTTAATGAATGGCGCAATGGGTTGCGAACCTCCGGTGGTACGCATATTTACTATATTCTCTCCAAAAACTTTATTCATTGCCCTATTTAGGAACTCTCCAATTGGACTGTCCATATCCGTTCTAAAGGGCTGTGACCCCAAACGATAATTAAAAGATGCCAATTTTGGAAATTGGGCCCTCTCTTCATTTGTGGGAATGGAATCTACTAGATGGTATCCGAAATTTGAGATATGGTCTTTTAAAAGTTCCACCTGCCGAGTTCCGGGCGTTTCGGGTACTAACCGCATATCAATTTCAATGATTACGTCAGAAGGTATAATGGTCCGTACCTCTTTTTCTACCCAGGCAGCCCTAAGTCCTCTAATGTTTAAGGATGGATACTGTAATGATTCTTGATAGTTGGGTGCCACTTTATCGGCGCTGGCAATTCCCAGGTTAATCAAGGTGCTATCTAAATTTTCGGGAATGGCGTCTAAACTTTTCTTGTCCATAGAGGTTAGTTGCACGCCATCGTAAAATCCGGGAATGGTTACTTTTCCGGTATCATCTTTCATACTGGCTATGAGACGTGATGCCTCAAAGACTGGATTAGGGGCAAAGTTTCCATACTGTCCGCTATGTAGCCCATATTTTGGTCCAAAAATCCTTATACTGGCTGTTGCTATTCCTCTTGCTCCATAGGTTAGTGTAGGCAAGTTGGACAAATGTCGTGTGCCATCCATAATAAACAACATCTCGGCATCCAGTAATTCCCTATTATCCAAAACCGCTTTGGGAAGATCTGGAGACCCCAATTCTTCCTGGAAATCCATGATAACCTTGATATTAAATTCAGGTTCGATGTTTATGGAATGAAGAATCTGAAGTGCGGATATCAAAGACATAGCTGGCCCTTTAGAGTCAGAAGATGAACGGGCAAAAATTCTCCAGTCCGGATCTATTTTTTGATTGATTTTTTCAAATTCGATAATCTCCCATTGACCGTTTATTTTTTCTTTTAGAATCGGTCTAAATGGACTAGGCTGAAACCATTTTGTGGTATCCACTGGTTGTCCATCGATTTGTAAATAGAAAAATACGGATTTACTTTTTTTCCGATATATTTTTTCAGCGAATAGGAGGGGGGCTCCTTCTGTATGTATGACCTGAGTCTTGAACTTTAATGCCGAAAAAAGACTATCGCACCAAGACAGATTTACAGCAATTTGTTCGGGAAAATTACCATCATTTGGAAGTGTTAAAAATTGTCGTAAATTGGAAACTGATTCAACGAAATTTTCATCTGTCATTGCTTCAATTTTTTCGGCCGATAAAGTTTGCGACCAGCTTTTCTGAACAAATAGACAGCTGATAAAAACTGACAAAAAAATACACTTTTTCATTTATAATAAAAGGAAATATAGGTTTTTAGACTTATCTAAAAATTATTATTATTCATTGATTATCAGTATTTTTATATACTATTATATGAATTGATTATTCAATAGGGTATTATTTAAAGAGATTTTATATTTCCTTTAAGTTTCTTGCTCCTGAAGCGCCTTGATTTCATCCCTAAGTTTAGCGGCTTGCATAAAATCCAACTCCTTTGCTGCCTTTTCCATCGCCTTTCTTTTTTCTCTAATGAGCTTATCTAATTGATCTTTTGTGATGTATTCCAAGTCAGGTTCCGCAGCCCTTAATTCTTCTTTTTGAAAGTGGTAAGTGGAGACAGAATTTTTAGAAAGTACACTGTCCAAATTTTTGTTGAGGGCCTTGGGAGTAATGTTGTTTTCTGTGTTGTAATTGATTTGTTTTTCCCGACGATAATTTGTTTCATCAATGGTTTTTTGCATGCTCTCTGTGATCTTATCGGCATACATAATTGCCTTTCCGTTTAGGTTTCGGCAGCTCTACCAACGGTCTGAGTCAACGATCTATTATTACGTAAAAATCCTTCCTTGTCCGCATCCAAGATAGCAACCAAAGAAACCTCTCGGAAGATCTAATCCCTCCCTAAGGAGATTGACCCCAATCAGCACATCAAAAATTCCCTTTCTAAGATCTTGCATAATCTCTACACGCTCCAAGGTATCCACGTCACTATGGATATATCTACATCGAACACTAATTCGATCTAAATACTTTGCAAGTTCCTCTGCCATCCTTTTGGTAAGCGTGGTAACCAATATCCGTTCATCGCGTTCTACTCGTTGATGGATTTCTTCCACTAGATCATCAATCTGATTCAGGCTGGGACGCACCTCAATAATAGGGTCCAACAATCCCGTGGGACGTATGACCTGCTCTACGTACACACCTTGACTTAGCTGCAATTCGTAATCCGCTGGCGTGGCACTAACATAAATGACTTGGTTTTGTAAAGCCTCGAACTCTTCGAATTTTAGGGGTCTGTTATCCATGGCTGCAGGCAGTCTAAAACCATAGTCCACCAGATTGACTTTTCTAGAACGGTCCCCTCCATACATTGCATGTACTTGCGGAACGGTAACATGACTCTCATCGATGACCATTAGATAATCATCTCGGAAAATAGTCCAACAAGCAGAAGGGTCTTGTTCCCGGTTTTCTGCCGTCCAGATATCTAGAATAGTTTTCTATACCTGAGCAGTAGCCTAATTCCCGAATCATTTCCAAGTCAAAATTGGTCCTTTCCTCCAACCTTTTGGCCTCAAGAGGTTTGCCTATTTCCTTGAAATACTCAATTTGCTTCACCAAATCATCCTGTATTTCATGAATGGCGTTTTGCAATACATCTTGAGAAGTCACAAACATATTGGCGGGGTAGATATTCAGATTTTCGTATATCTCCAATACGTTGTTATTAAATGGGTCGAAGGCTTCTATTTCCTCAATTTCATCCCCAAAAAAATGAATCCTAAAAGCATGATCCGCATAACTAGGAAATACATCTACCACATCTCCTTTGACCCTGAAATTCCCATTTCTGAAATCTCCCGTTGTTCGGAATAAAGGCTTTGTACCAATTGATGAAGAAACTTTGTTCCGGATATGACCTGGTCTTTTTTGATCGAGATAACATTCTTTTGAAACTCGATCGGGTTTCCAATTCCATAGAGACAGGAAACGGAGGCCACAACCAATACATCCCTTCTTCCTGACAATAGGGAAGAAGTGGCACTTAGCCTAAGTTTTTCAATATCCTCGTTTATGGATAGGTCTTTTTCAATATAAACACCGCTAGTTGGGATGTATGCCTCCGGTTGATAATAATCGTAATAGGAAACAAAATATTCTATGGCATTTTTTGGAAAAAATTGTTTGAATTCTGAATATAGTTGTGCCGCCGGAGTTTTGTTATGGGCCAAAACCAAGGTGGGTCGCTGTACCCCTTCAATAACATTCGCAATAGTAAATGTCTTTCCTGATCCCGTAACACCTAATAGGGTTTGATACTTTTCACCGTCCTTGATTCCGCTGGATAATTGTTTTATAGCGTTAGGCTGATCTCCAGTGGGATTAAATTCTGATACTACATTAAATTTCATGAACTAAAAGTACGAAAGACAATTTCTTTTGTTGACGGAAGGAGTACAATTCTTACTCGGTATTTAATTTTTTCTCGGATAACATGGAATGACTTAGTAATCATTTCAGCGTTTAAGTGTAAAGTGCCCCTTTATTTCCTTTTTGTTAAAGGAAATGGCTCTGAACCAATAATCCGAAGCAGGCATAAGCCTTCCGTTAAAAATCCCATTCCATCCTACCGATTTTGGATCTATTTGGGCAATGAAGTTCCCATACCTATCAAATATATGGATGACTTCGACCGAAATCTCGCTCGAGTTGTTTGGGTTCCTATACTGCCAATAGTCATTATAACCATCTCCATTTGGAGTAAAAAAAGAAGGGAAGTCCTGAAGTGATAATTCCTTTTCTATAAGCCGCTCGGTAATGCCACAACCAAGCCTGTCTTTTACAAATACCTTTCTTTCCCCAGGTTTGACATTTGTAAATACAGGACTGTCTTGAAAATTCTTATCGGGACTATCTAGGGCATATTCAAACTCTCCTAATTCTTCAACCCTTACAGTTATCGTGAGCCCGCTATTTCCTCTAGTTATGATTACATCTTCTATGATTGGCACTATGGAATTTACTACTTGAAAATTCTTAGATACGGGACACTCTATAGTTCCGCCAAATTCATTTATGGTGTTGTAAAGTTCCAAACGATATTGTCCAACTTTTTCATATTTTAATTCGGGTGCCTCTGAAATTATGGTTTCGCTTCCATCGGCCTCAATGAATATCCATCGATATCCCCTAGCTGGATTGTTAGATTTAAGAATTCCAAATGGTTCGTTTTCACATAAGGCCACCTTATCGGGAATTGAAATTATTGGGTAGTCGAATTCTTGGCAGCTAACTGTTGGTACCCCTGTGGTAAAGCTTTCTTCCAAACATCCGCTCGCCGAACCATTTTCATTTAGTGGTATTATTAAAACAAAATACTCTTGATTGAGTTCCAAATTTTCATCTAATCCATAGAAAATTGTATTTCCTGTTAGTTCATTTTCAACAATGTCATAAATACCAGGGGAGGTTCCAATTGAAATTCTGTAATCGGTTGCCCCTGGGGCATATTCCCATTTAAGATTGGTGTTTACCCGTACCCCCGTTTCATTATTTTGGGGATTGGCTAGCCTTGTACATTCGGAGGAGTGGTAATGGTTTCCGTAGTGAAAATTTTTAACGGGCACACTTTAATTGGGGCATCCGGAAGAAATAAACTTATAGTGACATATACCACAGTGTTCGAAGGTAAACCCACCTCAGGTTGGTAGAAATTATTGAGACCGGAAGATCTTCTGTTTATAATTTCCCCACCACCTGGCGTGGTTCCAAGGGATACAAGGTAACCAATGATGCCATCAACGGCTGTCCACTCTATTAGGTTATCCACGGGTACATCGGTAGCACCGTCAAGTGGAGAAATAAGTGTTGGGCATTCTTGGGCATTTCCCTTTAATGTGAGAAAACTAATCACGATAAATAATAAAGGGATAATCCTTTTCCTCACAGCAATTGGTTTTTTGTCGAAATAAAGCATGTATTCATTGAAGCTTTCTTTTCGTCAAAATACCAAGGACTTTTTTTCTTCTTGCCCAATCCAAACCAAATGCTATACGATGTATAGCAGATTGACTGTATCCGACGATTTTCATAGCGTATTGATAAACAACACAATATAATTAAAAAAGAATTTTGTCTGTGCTAATAAGTGTTAAATAGCTGATATCGACGACTAAATTCTAAAGCTATGAAGGTCCGAGCTTTTTATAAATCGCGCTTTTTGAGCAAAATATAGGATAGGTATATGAATATTGCCGTCCAAGCAATGACAATAATAAATTCATACCAATGAACTTGGTAATTCAATCCGATTTCCTCTCCAACTTGATTTGCTACAGTCTGAACAGCTTCAAGCCGTGCAAAAGGCTGTTTTATCAAATTGAACATGGATTGCAGAGGGAAAAAGCCCATAATCGTGTCCGTAGTATCTCCATCAAATAACTTCCAACGAATCAATCCTCTTATAATACCCTCCAATATTTGCCATAGGATTAAAAATCCTAAAGCAAAGGCTGAACGCTTCACGAGTATTCCCAAAAAAAGGCAGAATGAGAAAAAACCCATTAACTTAAAAAAGAACGCCGCTAGAAATTCCAAATCTGAAAATATAATGGACAACTCATCGTAATCAGAATATATAAGTCCTAATATCAAGGACACCACAAATACAAATAGAGTTGAGATTACAGAAAAGGATACGACCGTCAAAAATTTTGAGAGTATGAATTCTTTTTTGGAAAGTCCATCAATGAGGTTCTGCTTGATGGTTTTATTGCTGTATTCGTTGGACATCATTGACACTATGACGATGGCCAAGAACAGTTTAAAAAAGGCGGTAACAAACGTGTTGAAGTGCCATATATATGGAAAGTTAAATATTCCAATCTCTGCCAAATGAAACTTAACAGGACCAATATCGAACTTAATGGCAGCCACCAATGCTATAGATGTTAGGATGAAAAAATAGGAAATAATAAGCACCTTGCTTGCCCTATTGTTCCATAGCTTGATGAACTCTATTTGTAATAATCGTATCATGATTTTGGCTAGTTTGATTGATTTTTGGTGAGTGTCAGGAATTGTTCCTCAAGACTTTCCTTCCTTTTTACGAGATGGGATAATACTATGCCATTTTTAAAAAGGGATTCGTTCAAGGTCTTAGCATCCATTTCTTCGGAGAGGAATGCGGTAATCAATCCATTTTCATATTTTATCTCGCCAAAATTTGGATTGGATTTAAGGGTAATGGCCAATTTTTCCATGTCATTGGATTTCAATTCAAAGAAGCCATGGCTAGCCATCATACCATCGACTAGTCCGAATATAATTTCTCTCCTTTTCTTAGGATAATCACATGGCTACATACCTTTTCTACCTCGTCCAATAGGTGGGAAGCCAATAAAATAGTTGTTCCCTGCGATGCAATTTTTTTTATGATTTCCCTAATTTGATGGATTCCTTGTGGATCTAATCCATTGGTTGGTTCATCTAGAATAAGAATTTCAGGGTCATTAAGAAGGGCGGAGGCAATGGCCAAACGCTGTTTCATACCTAGTGAATAGGTTCTAAACTTACTATTCTTTCGGTCTAATAGCCCCACTAACTCAAGTTTCTCATCAATTTTATCGGCACCAACTTCCTTGATTTTACAAACCAGTTTTAAATTCTGAACGGCCGTCATGTATGGGTAGAAATTGGGACGTTCTATAATGGCGCCTACTTTTTTCAAAGCCTCATGGGTCGAAGTATTACCATCGAACCAATAAAAGTCCCCACTGGTTTTGTTTACAACGTTCAGAACAATACCCAAGGTGGTGGATTTTCCACTTCCATTGGATCCAAGAATGCCATAAACATTACCTTTTTCTATGGAAAAGGATAAATCCTTTACAGCGGTTAAATAGCCAAATTTTTTGGTGAGGTTGTTTACGGTAAGAATAGTGCTCAAAGCAGGAGTTTTTTGATTGATTGTACTGGTTTGACGAAGCAGTTAAGAAATTGTTACAATTTTAAAAGTAAAATATCCTGGCCATTGCTTCAACATAGGCAATCGATACAAGTCTAGATGTCAATGAATTTTATACTCGCCAGGCATGACCGTAGATGGTATTCTTGTATTATGAAGTAGCTTAAAGGTTAATGGGACGGGACCTTTCATTCTTTTAAGACTTGACTTTATGTAATGGCTTTATTGTATCTTTAATTGGTAAAGAAGTGCTATGGAAGAAAGATTGATGTCAAAGAAAAAACCTGCCTATCCTGTCAGTAAGGCATTGGATGACTACCTTAAACATTACAATCGAAAAAGTGAGATACCTATTTTCTATGACGACCTACTGCGGTTTTCTGGTTCTGTTGTGGTATATGACAATAATGATGAGGATACACTTTGGATTAGGGTATATTATTCTGAATTTGACAGAAAGGAAATTGATGACAGTTTAAAAAAAGTCTATTCAATTCTTCACTCAGATGGTAGTAATAACATTCATCAATATCTAAATGTGGATGCTGTGGACTTCTGTACCTTTGGAAATTCTAAACCATTTAGGATAAAGATTAGAAATATCCTAAACGACAACTTCACTTATTTCTATATAAAACGTACCGATGCTTCGCGTATTTACGGGTTGGAATTGGAACATATGCTTTCTCCCTATAACTTGAATTTTTTAGTCTATAAGGATACCTTGATTGAAGAGCATATCGCTGGTATTCCTGGGGACGAGTTCATTAGGAATATGCTCCCCAAATGTTCGGAACCGGAAAAAGCTCAGCTTGCAAAGGAGTTTGTAAAATTCAATGAACGATGTATGATTCGGTTATTGGGGGATATGCGCTCTTATAATTATGTAATCGTACCTACACATGATTTTGACCATGTAGTCTACAAAATTAGGGCGATAGATTTTGACCAGCAGTGCTTCGAAGGAAAACTCAAAGTATATCGTCCACAGTTCTTCAAGGAAAATTATCAAATGGTAGAAATGGTAAGAAACAAACTTTTAAGGGATTCAGTAGACCAGTATAAGCTTGAAGAGCGCTCTATGGTGGCCAAACGGATATTGAGTTCGCGTAATCGAATCAAGAAGCTAAGGGCGATTTGCAAGGAAGATACCATTTCCACGGAGGAAAACATAGCTTTATTGAAGGATCAGATAGGGACCTTAACCTCGGACTCTAATTTTAGTAAATGCAGAACAATGGGGGAGGTATTGGACCTAGCCCTAAATTTTGTACGCCGCAACTACGAGGATGTTAGTATGAAGCAGATTATTGAGCAGAATATTAAAATTTAGTTTTAAGTTATAGGTCAATCTTAGCTTTTCTGCTCTTTGTTGAAATACACCAAGTAATAGTACATTTGACGTTCTTCGTCCCAGCCTTTTTCTACGAATTTCTCAGCAGACTCGGGATTAATGAAATCCATCTTAATTTGGATATTGGTATCCAAGTTGATTACATTCTTAATTTTCTTCTCGGCATCTGAAACGGCCTTATTGGCAATGTCGAAATTGGAAACATCCTCAATGCTATATTTAGGACCTTTTTCAACCTTGTAATGTTTAAACTCCGGTATTAGGGCAGGATTCTCCATTACTTCGTTTAGGAAATTTGTTTCCTCAAAGGCATCGTTTTTAGCAAAATGATTTACGGCCCTGTTCATAAACAATACCTCTTGTTGTTTATCCTCAGCAGGTAAAACCACATCCTTTGCAAAGTTACGGCAGAATTTCAAATAGTTTTTGGTCTTAAAATTATCATCCGACAGAGGAACTACGCTCAAGAAATTTTCCAACCAGTATTTGGTGTCATACTTGTTGCTGTCGACAGATAAAACTTTGTATCCGTCCTCCTTATTAACATTAAAAATTAGGCACCCTTTGTCTAATTTATTGATATTGATTCCCTGTTGAACAATGATGTCCAAATTGGATTCATTTTCCTTGAACTGCAAGAAATCATGTTTCAACTCGCTTTTGAATATGCCAATGGCATCCACCTTTTCGTTGTCCAAATGAACTCCTGTCAAATACGTAACATAGACTTCACCACTTTTGATATGGGGATGGTTCGATTGTTCAAATAACAAAGTGGCAATTTTTTTAGAAGCCAAATGTGAATTGGAAGTATCTTCAAAAACGGAATTGGCCAATTTGTAGAGTTCATTGAACTCCACATCTACTTCATTGGATAGTTTAAAATAGTTCTCTTCCTTTTCCCTAAACGGTTTAAAGAAGTATTCCTTCAACAGTCCGGTAGTTTCATCGTTTAATGCAAATGGTTCTGCAGATAAGAATACTCCTTCTCCCTTATTTTTATTTCCAACTCTGTGAATGGAAATATGTTCAATTTGGGTTGCATATAAGTTGATCATAGGTGTTCTAAAAAATTAAGTAAGGAATAGTGGATGTATGGACTTAGTTCCAATTTTCGTCAAAGTCCAAGTCGTCATAATTTTCAAAAGTATCGTCAAAATCAAAGGCGCTATTTTCCGATTCGAACTTTCTTTCCGGAGGTGATTCCGGCAACTCACCAAAACTGAAAAGTACATTGGGATAGGCTCTCCCGTCCTCTTTTTCCACAATATCGGCCAACTCTACGAAAAAGGTTCACATGTTCAAGAAATCGTATACGTATATCATCTTTGGACTATCTTCGGTCATTACATCCTCCAAAAATGTTTCGTTCATGAGACGAACGTCAGAACCCGTTTCACTCATATCGAATAAGGCAATTTCCTCGTCCTGTTTCCAATTTTCGTCGCAGGTGTAAAAAGATGCCATTTCATTTCCCAAAAAGCCAAATGCTTGGGTGATGCCATTATGAAATTCCTCTAAAGAAGTATCGGCTTCCACTTCCAAATCCCTGAAGATATCTTCCTCGGCATCAAGTATTATTCTAATTTTATAGATCATACCTCGTTTTTTATGGGAAGGCAAAGTTACAAAGAATTAGCACTTATTTTAGGCTTAAGCGCATCTAAAACCAAATAGAATTGTACACCGAACAATATGGAAGCAATTACTAGATGTAATGGCTGACTCGCGAATGGAAAATCTAAATAATACATGGCCATTCCGGAGAATACCTCTACCAAAAGTAGAAAGAGAATCCAAATTATTTTAATATGTCCAAGATTCAGTTTAAAAATTCTATACGCCAAAAACGAGTTTACTATTAGTACCACTATAGAAAAGCTACGGTGAATATAAAAGGATATAGAAGGGTCTTGCAACCATAATCTCTTAGTATCGTCCCCTATCAGTTCAATTTGGTGGTCTACAAATTGTCTAACTTGCGTGCCAAGGACAATTTGAATGAGTGTCAAAATCAATGCAAATGAGGCCAAAACAAGTGTAGTCCGGTCATAATAGATTCTTTTATCCTCATTGTTGACACTATAAATTATGTAGAGTAGCAAGGCCACAATTAATAAGGCCATTAGCATATGCAATGTTATTTTAACAGGTTCCAATACCGAATACACTACTGTGGCACCCAACCACGCCTGAAAACCCATTCCAAAAACAACCAACCAGGATAAAAGGGTAATTCTTTTTTTCATTCTCCAGTATGAAAGGGATGCAATTGCCAATATTAGAGTGGCCAATCCCGCCGAGCTCCAAACAATCTGTTGATATACTCTATCCATGTATGCCAAGGGTTAAAAATGGCATAATCATGTTTGGTGTATAATTTCCAATTTTCCGGGTTAAATGTTGAAGAGGTGGTAAAACTGCTACTTGCTACCTGTAACGTCTCCTCTACAATTATCACCTGGCCTTTTTTATAGTCATGTTCGGGCTGCCATTTTAGTTCCGAGTCTTCCGTTGGCGGGATGTAGTATCCAAAACACTTTGGCCAGTCAGGACACCCCATTCCACTTCCCGTCATTCGCACTACCGCACCTGCAACTATAACCAGATAGACCAATATCAGGGTTAATTTGGCAAGTTTTCTAAATGTTAATTTCATGGCTCTGTGTTTAAGTAAAATTACCGTTCTTTCAGAAAAGGTCAGAGTAGACTATGAGGTAAAAAAATACTTTCATTCTAGAGAACCATAAATTTAGGTTCTATGACAATTAATTCTCTAAGTGTAACCCCATGGATTTACCCTTCTCAATCATGTATTCTTTTGCGGCCTCATATTCATTTGGAATAACTCCCTCTAATATGGCCTCTTTAATAGCGTCCTTAATTATTCCAATTTCTTTGGAAGGTTTTAGATTGAATGTTTCCATAATCTCCTCTCCGGAAACTGGTGGCTGAAAGTTTCGAATACGATCCCTTTCCTCTACTTCTTTAATTTTTTCACGGATCAATTTAAAATTGTTCCTATACTTTCGCTGTTTTTTGGGATTCTTTGTAGTGATATCCGCTTCGCACAAGGTCATTAAATCATCTACGCGATCACCTGCATCAAAAACCAATCTTCGTACTGCTGAATCTGTTACATGTTCCTCCGCTAGAATAATTGGACGAGAACTCATCATGACCAATTTTTGAACGAGTTTCATCTTGTCATTCAATGGCATACGAAGTCTTTTGAAAAGTTTGTACACCATTTTGGAACCTACAAATTCATGACCATGGAAGGTCCAACCAATTTTCTTATGAAAACGCTTCGTAGGTGCTTTTCCAATATCATGTAAAAGAGCCGCCCATCGCAACCAAAGGTCGTCCGTTTCTTCGGCTATATTGTCCACAACTTCCAAAGTGTGCCAAAAATTATCTTTATGGCGCTGTCCTTCAATTTCCTCGATACCTTGTAGGGCTGTCAATTCCGGAAGAATTATTTCGAGAAGTCCTGTTTTATGAAGTAATGAAAATCCTTTAGAGGGAACCTTGCTTAAAATGATTTTATGAAGTTCCTCAACTATGCGCTCTTTAGATATAATCTTGATTCTATCCTTGTTTTGGGTTATGGCTTTCAAGGATTCGGTTTCTATCCTAAAATCCAATTGTGTTGCAAAGCGGATGGCCCTCATCATTCGGAGAGGGTCATCAGAATAGGTTATATTGGGGTCTAAAGGAGTCCGTATCAATTTGTTTTCTAGGTCCTTTAATCCTTTAAATGGGTCTAAAAGTGCGCCATAATTTCTTTGATTTAAGGAAATGGCCAAGGCATTTATGGTAAAATCCCTTCTTTTCTGATCCTCTTCCAGGGTGCCATCTTCAACTACAGGTTTTCTGCTATCTCTATGATAACTCTCTTTTCTTGCACCAACAAATTCCAATTCAATATCACCATATTTTACCATGGCGGTACCAAAATTTTTGAAAATGGAAACTTTTGGTTTTCCCGGTAGGTCAGATGACAATTTTGTAGCTAGTTCAATCCCACTGCCCACAGCGACTACGTCTATATCTTTTGGGGTTCCTCTTTTCAAAAGATAATCCCTTACATAACCCCCTATGACGTAGGTTTCTAAATTTAGGTCGTCTGCAGTCTGACCAATAATTTTAAAAATGGGTTGGCTTAAGGCCTTTTTGTAGTCCATTAGATATTCACTGGCATTATTCCCTGATCACTTCTATAAGCCCATCCATGCCTAATTTTATAATTGAAGAGGGCACTGCGTTCTGATTTTCAGGTTCCAAATTTACCACATAGTCTACACCTGATAAAATGGCTTGGTCAATTTCTTTATAATTAGCTGGAGTCTTTTTGCCGGCCATGTTCGCAGAGGTAAAAACGATGGGTTTTTTAAACTTTCCGATAAGGTACCGAGAAAATTTATCGGACACGACCCTAATCGCCATGGTATTGTCACTGGTAACCAAGTTGGGAGCTATTCCTTTTGGATTATCATAAATAATGGTAGTTGGTTTGGTGGCCATTTCAATAATATCATATGCTAAATCCGGAACCTTTTCAACATGCCTTTCTAGCATGGCATCATTGGCGACTAGACAACTAAGCGCTTTGGTATCTTTCCTTTGTTTTAAAGCGTATACTTTTTCTATTGCTGCTTCATTTGTGGCGTCACATCCAATACCCCATAGGGTATCGGTAGGGTATAAAATAAGCCCCCCATTTTGTAAAACTTTAATTGATTTGTTCAATTCATCCATCATAACTGTCCATCCTCATTTATACCTATTTTAAAATATTCCGTAACCGCTAACCACTGGGTTCTATTTTTATCTTCATCAACATTTTCTCTTTTCAAGGATTCTTTTTGAGAATTAATGATGGGAATAGGTTTTTTGGGGTTAAAATCAGATAATTTGGATTTTGTTCCTTTAAGTAGAGACATGGCCTTGAACCATAAGTCATCCGCCCTTGGTGTTATTTTCAGATATAGGTCTTTATTACTTACTTCTTTTGAAAGACTTTCGGCTGGATATAAAACACCCCCAACCCCAATGGGTAATATAGCTTTAGAATTAGAAGGTTCATTCTTCTTTAAATCCCATTGCTTATAGGGTAAAAGATTTCCATTTATATCATATTTTATGTACCTCACTTGGTTTGCGGAAATACAATCAGGATATCTTTGATGGTCTTTATAAAGCAACTCAAGCCATTTTGGATGATAAATGACATCGTCATCACATGTTACTATAGTTTTATTTGGTAATTTTTCCAATGCCAATACTAATTTTCTATGAGAGCTTTTTTGATTTGTATAGTGGATAGAAAAAAGATCATCTTTCAACACCGTAAGTTTTTTAGGTAGCTCATCTTTCAAGTCTTCATGGAGCCAAAGAATTACTTTTTCGGGTAAGACACTTTGATTCAAAATACTACGAACAACAATGTGCAATATTCTTACTCTAGAGGGAATTGATGTAAAGGAAACAATTACTGGTATTTGCTCCTTTTTGCTATCCTTCATTTTTCTTGTAGACTTGGTTAATAGCTTAAGGGTATGGTAAATTGAGCTAGGATATTCTTTTAACTTCATCTTAGAAAAACCTTAGGGTTTCAGTAGCATTTGACATTATATTGAACAATGCCCTTTAAAAAACCAAAGATACAGGAAGACTTTTATATTTTTGCCAAACTATGACCGATACATCAGAGGACCTAAAAATAAGTGTAATTGTTAGCACCTACAATGCTGAGGAGTGGCTGAAAAAGGTGTTATGGGGTTTCAATCAACAAACTTTCAAAAATTTTGAAGTGGTCATTGCTGATGACGGTTCGAAACCGTCAACTAAGGAATTGTTGGATCAAATGTCCAGGGAAGTTTTTTATCCCATTGTCCATGTATGGCAAGAGGATGAGGGATTTCAGAAATCCGAATATTGAACAAAGCTGTTGTAGCTTGCCGTACGGAATATATTATAATGACGGATGGTGATTGTATTCCAAGAGAGGATTTTGTCCATGTGCATTACATCAATAAGGAACCAGGCTATTTTATTTCACGGAGGATATTATATGTTACCTATGAATATCTCCAAATTGATAAGCCTAGAGGATATTGAAAATCAAAGATGTTTTGACATCCACTGGCTTAAGGAAAAAGGCATTCCAAAAACCTTTAAAAACAATAAGTTGACGGCCAGCGGCCTCATTTCTAAAGTCCTGAACTGGGTTACTCCTACAAACGCTAGTTGGAACGGTCATAATTCTTCAGGTTGGAAGAAAGACATTCTTAATATAAATGGCTTCGATGAGAGGATGCAATATGGCGGACAGGACAGGGAATTGGGAGAACGGCTTTTCAACTTCGGAATAAAGTCCAAACAACTAAGATACAGTGCAGTATGTGTCCACCTTGATCACAAGCGAGGATATAAGACTCCTGAATCCATTGCAAAAAATCAAGGGATAAGAAAAAACACAAAAAAAGAAAAGAGGGTATGAATCTTTTACGGCATTACTAAGTAATAGGCCAATTCGTTCTTCTGCTCCAGCCGTTTTAATTCTCTGAACCTTTCCAAAACGCCTAGGGCATTCAAATAACAAATTGCAAACCCTTTTTTACCATCCAAAAATCCGAGTCTGAGAACGTAATGGTTAAAGAATTTCCATCCCGTTTTTAAGTACATTGCCAAATAATTGAATTTTCTTTCTGTGTAAAAACACTCTACAGCCTTTAGTTGTCCGTACTTTAGCATTTTAGACTTGTAGTCCTCGTAATTTTTATAGCAATAGTGGGTAAGCTTCTCGGTTAATATGCCGGATGCCCCGTCCACGTCCAAGGTTTCATGCACTATTCTTCTATCTGAAAATTTTGCCTTACTTTTTCTAAAAAGTCGATAGTTTTTATCGGTTTGCCATCCACTGAACCTCAATTTTTCATTTTGGAACATGAATTGTCTATAAAACCAATAGGCAACTACATCGTTTTCAGCTGCCACTGTGTTTAAGATTTCGGTCTTCAAAGGTTCCGGAACCACTTCGTCGGCATCTAAAAAAAGAACCCAGTCATTTGTAGCCTGTTTTAAGGCAAAGGATTTTTGGGCCGTGAAATTTTCAAAGGGATTTTGAATGACCTTTACCTTGGGATGTTTCAAAAGATATTCATAGGTGCCATCCGTACTAAAGGAGTCTACCACAATGATTTCATCAACAAAGGAAACGGACTCTAAACACTTTTCAATGTAACCAATTTCATTGAAAGTAATGATAAGGGCCGTTATTTTTTCTCTATTACTCATAAATTACCGAATAAGTAGGGTCGATAGCATTGGGCTAACAAAGGTATAACAAAAAAAAAAGGCAAAAATTGTAATCCTTAGTAAATTTCTTACAAATTCATTTATATAACCTCCTTTTGAAAATAGAGATGTAACTACCCATTTGGGGTTGCGTACTGAAGTGCATTTATATCGCATGTATGGAAAACTTTCTTAAATTTTAAAGTCTTCACAATGAAAAAGGCTGAAATTTTAGGAATTGTAAAATCCAAAAATTTCAACCTTCTCAATTATATTCAATATTTCTTAAACTGCTACGTCATACTCCCTTAGTGCATCGTTCAATGAAGTTTTTTTGTTGGTACTTTCCTTACGTCGACCAATGATAAGGGCACAAGGTACCTGATATTCCCCTGCCGCAAATTTTTTGGTATAGCTACCGGGAATTACTACCGATCTTGGAGGAACGAAACCTTTGTTCTCAACGGGTTTCTCTCCAGTGACGTCAATTATTTTGGTAGATCCGGTAAGAATCACATTGGCACCCAGTACGGCTTCTTTTCCAACACGAACGCCTTCCACCACGATACATCTTGATCCAATAAATGCATTGTCCTCTATGATAACAGGAGCTGCTTGCAAAGGTTCCAAGACACCTCCAATACCTACACCGCCGCTTAGGTGCACGTTTTTACCTATTTGGGCACAGCTACCTACGGTGGCCCAAGTATCTACCATGGTTCCTTCGTCTACATAGGCACCAATATTTACATAGCTGGGCATTAAAATGGTTCCTGGGGATATATATGCTCCATGTCTAGCCACCGCATTGGGAACAACCCTGATTCCTTTTTCCTTATAGCCTCGTTTTAGGGGCATTTTATCATGATATTCGAATATACCTGCTTCCGAGTCTCCATTTTTTGAATAGGAAAATAAAGCACTACGGCCTTTTTAACCCATTCATTTATTTGCCATCCATCTTCGGTAGGCTCTGCACAGCGTAACTTACCGGAATCTATAAGGTCAATGACTTCCCTAATGGCTTTTTGCGTATCCGTTTCTTTTAAAAGGTCCCGGTTTTCCCAAGCTTTTTCTATCGTATCTCGTAAATCTGTCATTTCTATTAAAATTTTGTCAAATATAAGCTGAAGCCTAGGAATTAGCTATGGGTTCATCTTCATATAACAAATTATCCTTTATTTTTGCCAAAAATTAAAATTGGGAAGGATTCTTGCGTTGGACTTTGGTCAAAAGAGAACGGGTGTTGCCGTAACAGATGAGCTGCGCATCATAGCATCGGGATTGACTACGGTGCCTACAAATGAACTTATACCTTTTTTGATCCATTATCTTAAGGAGGAAAATGTTGATGAACTAGTGGTAGGGGAACCAAAACAAATGAACAATCAGCCATCGGAATCAGAAGCTCACATCACCCCATTTTTAAAACAACTTTCGGATAATTTTCCAAATTTGAAAGTGATCCGTCAAGATGAACGTTTCACCTCAAAGATGGCCTTTCAAAGTATGTTGGATGGTGGATTGAAAAAGAAGCAGCGCAGAAACAAGGGTTTGATTGATGAAATAAGCGCGACAATTATTTTACAAGATTATTTAAAGCGAATATAAATGACATTACCAATTATAGCCTATGGCGATCCGGTTTTGAGAAAGGTAGGGGATAACATTGACAAGGAGTACCCTAATTTAAAGGAGCTCATTTCCAATATGTGGGAAACCATGTATAATGCAAGTGGCGTAGGTTTGGCTGCACCTCAGATTGGATTGCCTATACGTCTGTTCCTCGTGGATACCACACCTTTTTCCGATGATGAGGAGCTCTCCAAAGAAGAACAGGACCAGTTAAATGGTTTCAAGAGGGTATTCATCAATGCCCAAATCGAGGAAGAAAGTGGTGAGGAATGGCCCTTTAACGAGGGTTGTCTAAGTATACCGGATGTTAGGGAGGATGTTCAACGTAAAGAACGTATAAAAATCACCTATCTCGGACGAGAATTTTAAAAAGCATGTTGAAACGTACGATGGACTTTTGGCTAGGGTCATTCAGCATGAGTACGACCATATAGAGGGAATTCTTTTTACGGATAAACTCTCCACTTTAAAAAAGCGATTGCTAAAAGGTAGATTGGCCAACATATCAAAGGGGAAAATAAATGTGGACTACAGGATGCGTTTTCCCAATCAGAAAAAAGGTAGATAGGATTTTTTAATCATTAGAAAAGTGGCATCTTTGCCCACTCAAAAAGCAAAAAAATATATGGGTTTGGAGAAAATTTTGTCGGTGGCCGGAAAACCTGGCTTGTACAAATTAATAACACAAACAAGGACCGGTTTTGTAGCGGAGTCCTTATTGGATGGAAAAAAAATCAGTGTAGGTTTACGAAGTAACGTTAGTGTATTATCTGAGATAGCTATTTACACTTTGGATGAAGAATTACCTTTAAGGGAGGTTTTTTTAAAGATTCAAGAAAAGGAAAATGGAGAGAAAACTTCGGTAAGCCACAAAGACGAAAAAATCAAGCTTGAGGAGTATTTCTTTGAGGTATTACCAAACTATGACGAGGATAGGGTATATGGTAGTGATATAAAGAAAATCATTCAGTGGTACAATATTTTAGTGGAAAAGGATTTGGCGGATTTCTCCAAGGAAGAGCCAAAAGATATGGAAGAGGAAACAAAAGCCAAGGAGTAGTTTTCTTTGTTCCAACACAATAGAGCCCCGAATTTTAAATCGGGGCTTTTTTATGCAATCCATTTTATGATTCTGTATATTTAGAAAGCTCAATTAAATTTAAAGATATGAAAATGTGTTTGCGCCTTATTGCCTTAGCTTGTTGCTTGGTTTATACTTACTCGACCAAGGGTCAGGACTCCAAGGATTCGACTAAACTGGCAACCAAGGAACTTCCTTTGGAACCTGAAAGAAAAATAAGTTTTACTACGGATAGAGGTACTTGGATTTCCCTTGATGTGAGCCCGGATGGGAAGACTATTGTGTTTGACCTGATGGGGGATATCTACTCCATGCCTATCGCAGGTGGAATGGCCACTAGAATCACCAAGGGCATGCAATATGATGTACATCCTCGGTACAGCCCGGATGGTAAAAGTATAGTTTTTATATCAGATAAAAGCGGTTCCGACAATATTTGGACCTTGAATCTACTGTCGAAGGAGGAAAAGCAAATAACGGAGGAGAAAAAGCACAATTTCTTTTCGGCAGAATGGACTCCGGATGGTGACTACATTATCGGGGTAAAGGGAAGAAGGAACATAAAGCCACATATTTATCATAAAGATGGGGGTTCCGGAAGTCAACTTGTAGGTGAACCGGAAAACATTAAGCTTATAGACCCTGCAATAAGTCCAAATGGAAAACTGGTGTATTTTTCGCAAAGAAGAAGTGCCTGGAACTATAATGCCCAATTACCACAATATCAAATAGGTACCTATGATATGGAGGATGGTGAAATGGCGGTGATTACCTCAAAATACGGTTCGGCTTTTACGCCAACCCTTTCCCCGGATGGTAAATGGTTGGTATATGGAACAAGATACGAGACGGAAACGGGTCTAATACTTCGTGATTTGGAGACCGGGAATGAAGAATGGTTGGCATACCCTGTGCAAAGGGATGAGCAAGAATCTATAGCGCCATTAGGTGTGCTTCCGGCCATGTCCTTCACGCCGGACAGTAAACAATTGATTGCCTCATACGGCGGAAAGATATATGCCATTTCAATTGAAGAAAAAAGTGCCAAGGAAATTCCTTTTTCTGTAGATGTGGCTTTGGATATGGGGCCCAGGCTCTCCTTTAAATATCCTATTGAGGATTCAAAGGAAGCCTTTGCCACGCAGATTCGTGATGCAAAACCTTCCCCGGATGGCAGTAAATTGGCTTTTACCGCTTTAAACAGACTTTACGTTATGGATTTTCCTAATGGTACACCAAGAAGAGTGACCGAAAATGACTTTATAGAAGCGCAGCCTGCTTGGTCTCCGAGATGGTTCTACTTTGGTTTATACAACATGGGAAAAGAATGTAGGCCATTTATATACTGTAAATCTCAATGGTAGAACTAGAATTAAGAAACTGACTACAGTTCCAGGTTTGTATACCTATCCGGCTTGGTCTTTCAATTCAGATCGTATTGCCTTTCATAGAGGGTCTGCCCAGTCATTTCAAGATTTATTGGGATTGTTTTCCAGTCGGAATATGGAAGATTTGGTATGGATTTCTTCTGAGGGCGGTGATATTCAATTTATTGACAAATCCAAAAAAAGGTCTGTGCCGCATTTTACGAAAGGGGACGACCGAATCTATTTAACGGACTCCGAAAAAGGTCTTGTTTCCATTAGGTGGGATGGTACAGACGAAAAGGAACATTTAAAATTGAAGGGAATCGTTACTTATGGATCTCAAGATATTTTCCATGACCATGCTGCGTTACCAAATTCCATTGAAGCAGATGATAACGATAAATCCTCAAAACCTGATGAGATTCTAATTTCCCCGGATGGCACATCCGCCTTAGCTAAAATCAATAATGATATCTACATAGCGACCATCCCAAAATATGGCAAGACGCCCATGGTGTCAGTAGCAAAGGCTGAAAAAGCTGCATTTCCGGCCATGAAATTGACCAAGATCGGTGGGGAGTTTCCTGTTTGATCCAACACCGGTAAGAAAGTTCACTGGTCTTTGGGTGCAAGTCATTTTGTATATGATGTCCCCGCAGGAAAAAAATATAAGGATAGTATTGCGGAGGTTAAAAAGAACAAAAAAGACGGGGTTAAAAAGGACTCCTTGGATAAAAAGGAAGATGAAAAGGACCTTTCGGAATTCAAGGCCGAAGAATATAAAATAAAGGTGAGTTATGAAAAGGACATCCCCAAAGGCACCCTGTTGATCAAAGGTGCTAGAGTCATTTCAATGAAGGATGATGAAATTTTAGAGAACGGGGATATACTCATTGAAAATAATAGAATAAAGGCTGTTGGACCTTCCGGAAGTCTTTCGGTTCCTGATGGTACCAAAGAGATAGATATGTCCGGCAAGACCATATTACCGGGTTTCGTGGATACTCACGCCCATTTAAGGCCTGCCTGGGGTATTCATAAACAACAGGTATGGATGTACGCGGCCAACTTGGCTTATGGGGTGACTACTACAAGGGATCCTCAAACGGGTACCACAGATGTTCTTACTTATGGGGATATGGTAGATGCCGGTATGATCGATGATCCCCGAATTTATAGTACAGATCCAGGTTTGGGGTATTGGGGATATCAGTTGGAAAGTCTCGGAACATACCAAGGATGTTTTAAAACAATACAGTGATTATTTTGACACCAAGACCATTAAAATGTATTTGGTGGGAAACAGGCAACAACGTCAATGGGTGATTGAGGCCTGTAAAGAATTAAAACTGATGCCTACAACAGAAGGTGGTCTCGATTTTAAATTGAATATGACCCAGTTAATTGATGGTTATCCTGGCCATGAACATTCTTTACCCATTTATCCCATTTATGAGGATGTGGTCAAAACCATAGCCGAATCTAAAATGGCCGTTACCCCAACGTTGTTGGTCTCCTATGGTGGGCCTTGGGCAGAGAATTACTACTACTCCCGGGAAAATGTATGGGGCGATGAAAAACTACAGCATTTTACCCCATACAAAGAATTGGCTAGTAAGAGTAGGAGGAGACCAGGTTGGTTCATGGATGAGGAACATATCTTTAAAAAGCATGCCGAATTCATGACATCTTTGGTGGAAGCTGGCGGCTTGGCCGGGATTGGTAGTCATGGTCAATTACAAGGGCTTGGATTTCATTGGGAGCTTTGGTCAGTGGCCAGTGGGGGAATGAAACCTATGGATGCACTAAAAGTCGCTACGATTATTGGGGCGGAGGCCATAGGCCTGGATGGTGATCCGGGTAGTTTGGAATCGGGCAAATTGGCCGATATTGTGATATTGGACAAGAACCCTTTAGAGGATTTAAGAAATACCAACACGGTTTCCCATGTCATAAAAAATGGTAAGGTCTATGAGGCCGGGACATTGGATGTTGTTTGGCCCAAAGAAATAAAAGCCGAACCATTTGAATGGAACAACAAAGGTCCGGTGAACGTACCGGGAATCGATGAATAAAAAAAAGGCCCTGATCAGGGCCTTTTTTTTAGGAATTAAATAACCGCTAATCCTTTTCAATAGTTTCATACGTAAACTTACTCTTCTTCCAATCAATGAGTTCGGAAGGGTAATAGTTAACATTGTTCCGCTCCAAAAATGGGGCTTGGTCGGCCAATCTCCCTTTGTACTCCTCCCAGTCCCTATGTTCCGGTTGGGTCCAAGCCAACTCGGAATACCCAATGATTCGGGGAAAGGCCAAATATTCCAATTCACTTAAATTAGTTATGGTTTCGGACCATAAAGGTGCTTCCGTTCCCAAAATGTTCGCTTTGGGAATTCCATACTCTTCTGGAGTCCATTGATACGCCGTATCTACGGGAATGTAACCTGCCCAATGAAGTCCTAGTTTGGTGAGCGAATCATATTGCATATCTAAATAGGATTTTTTGGCCGGTGAAACTATGACCTTCATATTTTTTGCTACCGCTTTCTTCGCATTTTCTTCACTGGCCCACCATTGCGCAATGGCATTGGAATCAATATCGGCATTGGCGATCTCGTCCCAGCCTATCATGCGCTTTCCGTGTTTTTGAACAATTTTCTCTACGTTATTTACAAAATGTATATAGTCGTTTTTTTTGGTCACGTGGCTTTCATCGCCCCCCATATGGAAATAAGATCCAGGGGTCATTTCAGAAATCTCTCGCACTACGTCATCGATAAAGGCATACACTGTATCCTTTCTTGTATCAAAGGTGCTAAAGCCTACCTGCATACCCGTGTACAATTTTGGGGTCTTTCCATTGCCATTTAAAAAGGGATACGAAACGGATGCAGAGTTGGTATGCCCTGGCATATCTATTTCTCGGAATGATGGTCATATAGCGTTCTTGGGCATAGCGTACAATTTCTTTGTAGTCCTCTTGAGTGTAGAAACCTCCTTCACCTCCACCTACTTCAGTGCTTCCACCCACTTCGGTAAGTTTGGGCCATGATTTTATTTCAATACGCCACCCTTGGTCATCGGAGAGATGTAAATGCAGTCCATTGAATTTGTAGTAGGACAAAAGGTCAATGTATTTCTTTACATCCTCCACGCTAAAGAAATGTCTCGCTACATCCAACATGGCCCCACGATACCCAAAATTAGGATGATCCGTTATCTTACCGGAAGGAATGGGCCAAATCCTTTGTGCAGCGAGTGTATCATTGCTTACATCCGGAACCAACTGGCGTAAGGTCTCGGATACCTCTAAAGGCACCTTCCGCGGTGTTTGCATTGATGATGATGGAATCTTGGTTAATATATAGTTGGTAGGCTTCGGAGTATCCAATCCCGGACTATCCGATTGGTTAATATATATAACCCGGTCAATAGTATGGGTCCCCTCTTGGTTCACAGGGATATCCAAATCGATTTTTGCCTTTAGCTTTTCAGCTAAAAATTCGCCCACTTTGTCAAAACCTGTGGCGCTTTTGGAGGTATAAATGGCCGTAAACTGATCTAGGGCAAAGGCTGAGTTTGTCGGAATGATTTTTACAGGTTTCGGGATGAGGCTCGACATCGTCAAATCGGTATCGGGCATTTTTATCCTGGGCTTTTTCGGCTCGCTTTGGCAGGCCAAAACGACCAATCCCAGCGAAAGAAAAAAAAGACTTCGAATGAGAATTGTTCTAATCATTGTTATGGTTTAGGGGTTATTTACTAAATGCTGCATGGCGTTGTACCAAATATCATATCCTTTCTTATTCATATGAAGACCATCCGAAACAAAGATATCTTTTTTGACTTCCTTACCGTTCAACATGGGGTACCGAGACATCCACAAATAGTAGGGAATTATCCTTTTTGGCCAATCTTCGGAATTTTCTATTGAGCCGCTTATACTTTCTTCGCAGGTTCCATCTGCTGATACTTGGTTTGGCGGAAATCAATACAATTTTCATTTCCGGGTTCTTTGCTTTGAGCTTGCCTATAATTGTTTGCGTGGTGCCTATAATCTCCCGTGGGCTCTTTTTGGCCGAAATGTCATTATCACCTTCATAAATAAAAACTTTTGTAGGATTGTATCGTATTACCAAGGTGTCCAAATAGTATAAGAGGTCATTTGCTTGCGAACCTCCAAAACCGGCATTTAAGACCTGATGATTTGGAAATGATTGTTGCAAGTTATCCCATTTACGTATACTGGAACTTCCCGTAAAAACAATAGTTTCTTTGTTTTGATTCCAAAGGGAATCGTTTTTTTGAGTCACTCCCTGTACTTCCTTTTCAAAACGTTCACTATCCTGGGCTAGAAAACTAGTAGAGGTGAATAGAAGTAAAATTGTTAGTTGGGTGATTTTTTTAGTGAATTGCATTTTAGGTATTTGAGAGTTTTTAACCTTACGTGTTCTACATGTTATTTCTCTTAATCGTTAATTTCTATTTCCCACCAATCATAAAAACGTTGAATCCAATCATCTGAAGGTAAGTTTTGTTCTTTCATACCAAAACCATGTCCACCTTTTGAATACATGTGAAGGCCAACGGTTTTGTTTTCCTTTAGCCATGAAGAATATAGTTCAATGCTCCCAGTTGCCAATCCCAAGGGGTCGTCTGTGGCACAAATAACCAACATAGGTGGGGCATCCTGTGGTACCGCCTGTACGGGTTGGGCCGTGATTCAGGGATATACGGGTACTAGAAAGTCAGGTCTGTTTTTTTCATTGTAGTTGTAGGCCACGCCCATGGTGACGGCACCCCCTGCGGAAAAGCCCATAAATCCAATTTTATTTGGTTCCAGTTTATAGTATTCTGCGTTGGTTCGCACGTAGTTAATGGCGTTGAGTCCATCTTGAACCGAAAAAGGAAGCACTGGTGCTACCCGTTGCATAATTTGCATGGGATTGGTTGCTCCTTCTTGGGTGATTTCCTGTACACCGTCCTCTCCAGTGGGGACCAGTCGGTATTTCAATACAAAGGCCGTAATGCCCCTCTCGGCCAACCATTTTGCCACCTGATTGCCTTCACTTTCGATACTCAAGGCATATAAGCCTCCCCCGGGCGCTACGATAACGGCGGTACCATTTGGATTTTTGGGAGTAAATATCTCCATGGTAGGGGTAGACACGTTGGTGACTACTTGGGTCTGCCGGATTTCGGAATAGTATTCTTTTTCCCCTCCTTCCCATTGAACATTTTCGGCCGTTTCATAGGGCAGTTCGATAATTTGTTGGGCAAAAAGACTGCTTGAAAAGCAGAGGACTAAAACTTTGATTATATTCTTCATAGCTATCTTATTAATTGAGTAACAAAAATACACCTGCGGCCGGAAGGGCTCCTATAATTGGACTGACAACAGGAACCCACGCATATCCCCAATCACTTTTCCCTTTATTTTTTAAGGGCAAAAGGGCATGCATGATTCGTGGCCCTAGGTCCCGGGCGGGATTGATTGCATAGCCCGTAGGGCCGCCCAATCCAAAACCGATTCCCATCACCAATAGCGCTACGGGAAGCGCATCCAAAGACCCTAGGGATATAGGCTCATTGGCGAACGCGCCACCGGCAATATAGAATACCCCAAAAACTAGGGCGAAGGTTCCAATGGCTTCTGTCACAACATTCCATCCATAACTTCTAATGGCCGGGGCTGTGCTAAAAGTGGCCAAAATTGCGCTTTTATCCTCGGAAAGCTCATATTGTTTTTTATAGGCTAGCCATACTAAAAAGTTGCCCAACATGGCCCCTAAAATTTGTGAAACAATATATCCTGGCACCAGGACCAGGAGAATTTTCCGGCGGCGGCCAATCCTATGGTCACTGCAGGATTCAAATGGGCGCCACTGACATCGGCCGAGATAAAGACTCCAATAAATACGGCAATTCCCCAGGCCAGGGAGATGCCCACCCATCCGCTATCGGAACCCTTGGTTCCTTTTAGGACAAGATTCGCGACCACCCCATTTCCGATAAGGATAAGCATACCGATCCCGATAATTTCAAAAATATTAGCTGTCATACTGTTGGTTTAAGTGGGTTGAAGATACAGAATTACAATTTCATGCTTAGACTCCAAATTGCTGTAAGTGATGATCCAAATGTTTGGAAAAAAGCGTATTCCATTCCGAATGGGTGAGGGGACCTATGGCAAAGGATTCCTTACCATCAAAGTAGTCCGCTCCCAGTTCTTGGGTCTTCCTTATATTCGCAATCAAGTTATTTTTTTCCTTTTCAAAATCCCTCTCGTCACTGATTTTAAATACGGGTGAGGTGGGACCGTTTTTTTTGTAGGGTTTTGGGCCTACAATGGTGTTTTTTGCCAACAATTTGATAAGGATTTTTTTAATACCCTTTGGCTTTGGATGTTTGTCCGTATAGATAGTCTCATAAGCGACATTGCAATGCGCCAACATCTGTGAAACGTTCATTTTGCCCCAATTGGGCTGGGTTTCAGGGGTGAGCTTACTGATACGCACTATAGTTTCTTCGCATTCTTGTTTGTCGAATAGATTTTTCCAGGTCATCTTCTTTTGGTTTTAGTGGGCTCCTTTTACATTCATTTTTAAAGTGTAGACGGCGTCCATGGCTGTTATGAACAGTAGGTCTTTTTTGGGACCGGCAAAAGTGATGTTCGCCGTCCAATTTTCTCGGAACTTCAATATGCTCTATTTGCTTTCCATTTTTGTCAAAAACGGTGACCCCCTGTCCGGTCAGGTACACATTTCCTTTATGGTCGACAGTCATCCCATCAGACCCCAGTTCACAGAACAGTTTTCTTTCCGATAGACTCCCGTCCTTGTTTATGGTAAACTCGTATGTTTTTTTATCACCAATATCCGCTACATACAATTTCTTGCCGTTTTTGGAACCTATGATGCCATTGGGCATCACAAAGTCTTCAGCTACGATTTTAAGTTCCTTGCTACCCGGAGCCAAATAATAGACCCTTCTTTTTTCTACCTCAGGTTCTCTAGTTACCCACCAATCCCTTTTGTACAACGGATCTGTAATGTAAATACCTCCTTCTTTATCTATCCATAGGTCATTGGGGCCACCCAACAGTTTGCCTTGGTAGTTGTCAATTAATACCGTCACGTTCTTGTCAGATCCAATTTTCCGGAGTTCATTTTTATTGTCGGCACAAGAGATGAGGTTTCCATCGGCATCAAAGTAAAGTCCGTTGGAACGGCCACTGGGTTGCATCCAGTCCGAAACCGTATTTGTGGTCGCGTCCCATTTAACGATGCGGTCGTTGGGCTGATCCGTGAAATATACATTTCCATGTGAATCCCTCGCCGGTCCTTCCGTAAACTCAAACGTTTCGGAAATTAATTGAAGGCTTGCCCCTTCCTCAATGATATCCTGAGCTTGCATGTAAGAGTGTAGAAGAACTGCAAGTAAAAAAGTGTATCGTACTTTCATTATTAATTTTGTTAGTGCATTATTTATTTAGATGCTCCCGGACCTTTTACAAACCGGCCGGAGAAAGTTCCCGTATGTTCCCCATTCTTTAAGACATGACCGCCATTTACGAACACGTGTTGCATGCCCGTGGCATACTGATGGGGTTCTTCAAAAGTGGCATTGGCCTTAATGGTGTTTGGGTCGAAGACGACCACATCGGCAAAATAACCTTCCTTAAGAGCCCCCCTTTTCTTCAATTTAAGGTTTGTAGCCGGTAAAGTTGTTAATTTATAGATGGCCTCTTCCAAGGAAATCACCTTTTCATCACGCACAAAATGGCCCAATAGTCGGGCAAAGGAGCCATAGGCCCTTGGATGGGTGCTCTGCTCCAAAAATACACCCTCTTTGGTATACGAACCGGCATCGGAACAAATACTCATGTAGGGCAGTTTTAATTTCTTTTTTACGTTTTCTTCGGACATGGAAAAATAAACCACCTGAATCCTGCTATCATCCTCGTAGATAAGATCTACCAAGGTTTCATTGGCCGATTTTTGGCGCTCCTCGGCTACTTCTGCCAGGGTCTTTCCTATTAAATACCGCAACTCTTTGTTTCTAAAGCCAACGAGTAGAATATTTTCACGGCGGTACATGGAAGTCGATTTCGTCCATCATCTTTTTTCGGGTGGTGGGATTTTCCATCAATGAAATCGTGGATTTATGCCCGCCTTCCTTGGCCCATGAGGGCAATACCACGTTCAGTCCCGTGGAACTGGCGTTGTACATGTACATATCCGTAGTGATCGCTAGACCTTCGGCACGAGCGGCATTTACCTTTCGGATGGCACTGTCCAATAAGTGCCAATTGGCATTTCCTGATGCTTTAAAATGATAAATTTCAGCAGGGAGTTTCGCTTCTTTGGAAATGCTAATGAGTTCGTCCACGGCTTCTAAGAGGCCGCCCTCTTCGTCCCTAATATGGGAAATATACATGCCGTCATACTCGGCAACAACCTTTGCCAGTTCTATGATTTCTTCTGTTTCGGCATGGCCACTGGGCACATAGATCAAGGAAGTGGACAATCCTACGGCTCCCTCTTCCATACCTTGGCGCAATAGGTTTTTCATGGTTTCCATTTCTTCCGGTGAAGGAGGTCTTTTTTCGATGCCGATGGCATACTCCCGTAAGGTGGCATTACCTACGAAGGAGGCGACATTAGCGGAAATTCCTTTTTCTTCCAAATAGGTAAGGTATTCACCCAAAGATGTCCACGGGATATCATACTTGATATCGCCCTGTCCTTCTTTCATCTCCTGCTTCATTTTGGCACTTAAAGGTCCCATAGAAGAACCTTCGCCCATCACTTCCAAGGTAACACCCTGACGGATATCCCCTTGAGAACGACCATCCTCCAATAGAGCGACATTGGCCCAGCTTAACATATTGATGAAACCTGGTGCAACTGAAAGTCCGGTAGCATCAATTTCCTCTTTGCCCAACACATATTCCGAGATCCTATGGCGGCAATAGTATCGGCATTAATGGCAATGTCACCCACATAAGATGTCTTCCCCGATCCATCCAAAATCCGGCCGTTGCGTATCACCATATCGTAGATGGTTTTTTTCTGATTTTGGCAGGAAAGGAAGATGGTAAACAAAAAAAGCAGGATTGGAATAAGAGACCTTTTCATCTAAAGATTATTTAGAAAATCCATATTATGTTTCATGCTTTCCAATGGAGTACTGGCGTATTCTTCCTGTTCTATGAGTATGTGTTTTACTCCGGAGGCTTCCTGATGGTTCATCATGGCCTGGATGTCCAAACCACCCTTGCCGAATTCCGTGCTTTCCTTTTCGGTCATGTTCATGTCCTTCAGGTGCCAAAGTGGGAATCTACCAGGGTACTTTTTAAAATAGTCCAACGGGTCCTTTCCTGCTACTACTACCCAACCTAAATCTAGTTCCATATGCACCAATGCAGGGTCGGTATGATCCATAAGTACATCGTACAATACTTTACCTTGATCCGATTCAAATTCATATTCATGGTTATGGTAGCCGAATTTGATACCCATTTTTTGACAAGCTTCCCCTGCTTTGTTGAATTCCTCGGCCACCTTTTTATAGTTTTCTATCGTTTGACCATCCGACGGCATAGACGAGCAAATTAAGTAGTCCTGTCCGGATGCAGCCGCCTCTTCCATTGTTCTATCAAAATCGGAATCAAGATGTACGTGGCCGCTCACCAATTTCAAGCCCAAATCTTCGCAGGCCTGTTTCATACTTTTTGGGGATAGACCATAATAATGACCCTTGCTGCTTTTGGCAGATTCTATTTCTTTAATACCGATTGATGCTATCTGCTCTAAAGTGCCTAAAGGATTCTTGGCCATTTCATCACGGAAACTATATAATTGTACCCCAAACCTTTGCGAAGTTTCCGAAGCAAAACTAAAGGAAGGCAATAAAACCGTGCCTGCCGAAAATAGGGAGGAGCGCACTAAAAAATTTCTTCTTTTCATGAGTTCTTGATATTGTTAACGATGCGATGCAAAGCTAGCATCACAATTTCCCAAGTTACTAAATATAACAACATGGCCTCTACCCTTAGATTTGTACTTTTGCAAAAACTTTTGAAATGAATACCAAGGAAGAAAAGCTTAAGGCGTTTGATCGTTTGCTTACCATAATGGAAGATTTGCGCGAACAGTGCCCATGGGATCGAAAGCAGACTATGGAGAGCCTTAGGCATTTAACCATTGAAGAGACCTATGAGTTGGGCGATGCCATTTTGGATAATGATTTGGCCGAAATAAAAGGGGAGCTAGGCGATTTGCTGCTTCACATTGTTTTTTATGCCAAGATAGGTTCTGAAACGAATAGTTTTGATATTGCCGATGTGGCCAATGGTATTTGTGAAAAGTTGATTAATAGGCATCCCCACATTTATGGTGATGTAAAGGTGGAAAATGATGAAGAGGTAAAGCAAAATTGGGAGAAAATAAAGCTCAAGGAAGGGAAGAAAAGTGTACTGCAAGGGGTGCCAAAAAGTCTTCCCGCAATGGTAAAGGCCAATCGTATTCAGGATAAGGTGGCAGGGGTTGGCTTTGATTGGGAACAACCGGAGCAGGTGTTTGAAAAGTTACAAGAAGAATTGGGGGAACTACAGGAGGAAATAACCCATGGCAACAAAGAAAGGATAGAATCCGAATTTGGGGACGTGCTTTTCTCTTTGATCAATTATGCCCGGTTTTTGGGCATAAATCCTGAGAATGCCTTGGAACGAACCAATAAAAAATTCTCCAAGCGGTTTCAGTTTTTGGAAAATGAGGCTGAAAAGCAAGGTAAAGCATTAAAGGATATGAGCTTGGCCGAGATGGACACTTATTGGGACAAGGCCAAGGAAATGGATTAAGTCATTCCTCTAAAATCGTTTTATAAAGCTAATTTTGAAAGTTTAAATTTCCATAGGTGTTCTCCAAATACTCAAAAGAATTCTCATATAATATTAAACTATCTGTGCCCGTAATTTTGGGAATGCTAGGGCACACGTTTGTCCAATTCGCCGATAATATTATGGTGGGACAATTGGGTACTGCGGAACTTGCAGCAGTTTCCTTAGGAAATAGTTTTGTATTTATTGCCATGTCCTTGGGCATCGGTTTTTCAACGGCCATTACGCCTTTGGTCGCCGAAGCCGATGGGGCAGGGAAAAAGCAAAATGCCAAAAGTGCATTAAAACATGGATTGGTACTCTGTACCATCTTGGGATTTTCCCTATTCCTGTTGATACTGCTTGCAAAGCCATTAATGTATTTTATGGAGCAACCCGAAGAAGTAGTTGAACTTGCCATGCCCTATTTGGATCTGGTTGCATTTTCGTTGGTACCGCTCATAGTTTTTCAGGCTTTTAAGCAATTTTCAGAAGGGTTGTCACAGACTAGATATCCCATGTATGCTACAGTCATTGCTAATATTGTGAACATAACGCTCAATTATCTTTTGATATTTGGTTCTTTGGGTTTTCCAAAGTTGGGAATTGTGGGTGCGGCATTAGGAACACTAATTGCACGTTTAGTGATGGTCCTTTATTTGTGGATGCTTCTTAAGAACAAGAAAAAATTTCATGACTATGTGACTGGTTTCAATCTGAAAAATATTGAGAACAGTGTCCTAAAAAAGATTATCTCGCTTGGATTTCCTTCTGCTTTACAAATGTTTTTTGAGGTAGCGATTTTTACTGGGGCCATATGGCTAAGCGGTGTTTTGGGTAAGAATCCTCAGGCTGCCAATCAAATCGCCTTGAATTTGAGTAGTATGACCTATATGTTTGGAATTGGGCTAGGGGTAGCGGCCATGATTAGGGTAGGCAACCAAAAAGGACTTAAGAATTTTAAGGAATTGCGTCGTATTGCCCAGTCTATTTTCTTTCTTACACTGTTGTTGGAAGTAGCCTTTGCTGCTTTGTTTGTCATCTGTAGGCACTGGTTTCCCACATTATATTTGGATGTAGATGATATGATGAATTTTGAAGATAATACTGAGGTGATTCTAATGGCTTCCCAGTTACTTTTAGTAGCTGCTTTTTTTCAAATATCGGATGGTGTACAAGTGGTGGTTTTGGGAGCCTTGAGAGGTTTACAGGATGTAAGGATACCAACGTTCATTACGTTTGTGGCGTACTGGTTGATTGGTTTTCCCATTTCCTATTACCTAGGTTTGCATACTACATTGGCGAGCGTAGGTATTTGGATCGGACTTCTAACAGGGCTAACGGCTTCAGCGATTATGTTGTATATTCGATTTAACTATTTGACAAAAAAATTGATTCGGATCGCATAATTTTTTGAATGTACCTTTATCCTAATTAAGTAAAAGCATAGCAATGGAATTACCCAAATTTTTATTAGGCGATAATACGGATTATCCTAACGCCATATATGTTATACATACTGATTATCCCGCATTTGTTATTAATCTAGAGGACGATGAGGTGGAATGGTTGGAAGAGTTCTCCAAGGAGGACGAAAAGGAGTTGGAGTCCGAGGCCGAAAACCTAATCGAGGCGGCCACCGCCTTTTATGACAGGGAAGTGTCCGAGATACGAGGAATAGGGATGCTGGACCAGCTACTTCAGTTAGACAAGGATATTTTTATTTACCTGAATGGTTTGGGTACCCCAACTTGGGATACTTTTTGGCAATTCATTTCCCATAAGTTCAGTACACTTCCCTTATATCTTTTCTTGCTGATTCTATCCTATAGAAAATTTGGATGGAAAGGAATCTTGGTTTTGGTAGTGTCCGTTGGCTTGTTAGTTACCGTATCCGACCAACTGAGCAATTTTTTTAAATATGGGGTAGGAAGGTTTAGGCCCTGTCATGATTCTGAAATTTCTTCTTTGATGCGGTTGGTAAAAAGCTATTGTGGTGGAAAGTTTGGATATTATTCAGCTCACGCGTCCAACTCTTTTGCCATTGCCCTGTTTTTTGGTATTCTCTTGAAGTCAAGTTTAAGACACCTAGGTTTGGCCCTAGTGTTATGGGCTTTTTTGGTTGCCTATAGTCGGATATATATCGGGGTACATTTTCCATTAGATGTGTTGACCGGAGCCCTAATAGGGAGTTTCTTGGGATGGTTGTTTGCAAAGTTGTATATATTTGCACATCGGAAATTCTTGGTATGATATCCAACCTAAGGTATTGGTTTTTAATACTTCTAATCGTTCTGGTGTATATCGCCGGAAGCTTCGTGACCCTCTTTGAAAACGATTCCGCCCAATTTGCTGTGATGGCCATGCGAATGGTCAATGAGAACGATTTTGTGAATCTGTTCAAAGGTCCCAATGAGTATTTGGACAAGCCCCATATGCATTATTGGTTGGCGGCTATTTCCTTTAAAATATTTGGTATCCATGATTGGGCATACAGGATTCCCGGCATATTGGCCACCTTATTAGGGGCATATAGCTGTTATGGACTGGGAAAACTTCTTTATAACCCACATACCGGGAAGTTGGCAGCCTTGGTATTTATGACGGCACAAACAATCGTTTTAGGAGCCATCGATGTTCGAACGGATGCCGTTTTGACCGGCTTCACCATTTTCGCTATTTGGCAACTAACGGCTTATATTGAAAAAGGAAACTTATTGGCAATACTATTGGGAGGTTTTGGTGCTGGAATGGCTTTTTCCACCAAGGGCCAAATTGCATTAGTGGTAATAGGACTGCCCATTTTGTGTCATCTTGCCTATACTAGAAAATGGTACCGATTTCTAAGCTGGAAAGTTTTACTGGCCATAACAGTTTTTGGCTTGACCATCGCCCCTATGCTTTATGCCTATTATTTGCAATTTGATTTGCACCCTGAAAAGGTAATTCGTGGAAGGGCGAACCGAAGTGGCATCTTTTTCATTTTCTCGGGAACAGAGTTTTGAGCGAATGAGTGGTGAAGGAATTGGAAAGAACAGCAGTGATTACTTTTTCTTCTTTCATACGTTTTTATGGGTTTTTCTCCCATGAATCATCTTGGCCCTAACGGCCTTTTGGTGTCGGATCAAAACCTTTATAAAATTGAGGTTTGTCTACAATCCAAAATATGAATTTTTGACTCGGGGGGAATCTCGCTGGTCTTTATTTTAATAAGCTTCGCTCAATTCAAATTACCGCACTACCTTAATGTAACTATACCATTGTTTGCGGTACTTACCGCTTCTTATATGTACGATTTGTATCGGTTTGATAAAAAAAAGATGACCAAATTTCTAATGGGCGCCCAATTTTTCATTTTGTCCATTGTATTCATTGCCACCGCCTTAATATGCTTTTTTGTCTTTAAGTTTGATGGTGTTTTGATTCCCATACTTCTTTGTGGGGCCGGTTTGGTAATCGTATACTTTGCCCTGAAAACGGAGAACAACTATGTAAGATTGATTACGGTTTCGGTAATGGCATCTTTACTTTTAAATGCGGTTTTGAACCTTCACTTTTATCCGAACTTACTTAAATATCAGGGAGGCTCCAATTTGGCCAAATTGATTGAGGCAAAAGAGATACCTGTAGACCGTATATACAAAATAGGGGAGGATCATACCTGGGCTCTAGACTTTTACAATAAATTTCCAGTTCAGATGTCTTCCTTGGAAAACCTGATAAGTAAAAAGGATATTTGGGTCTATGTGAACGATGCTGAATTGGAGACAATAAGGCAATCGGAATTGGATTGGGATGAACAATTGACGGTTGATCAGTTTAGGATTACCCGACTACAGGGTAAATTTCTTAATCCAAATACAAGAAACAAAGTGGTTAATAAGATGCATCTTGTTCATTTGATTCGTAAATAGCCCCATAGCTCTTTTAGCGTTTCTCTTTTCATTTCCATAGACTTTTGCCTTAAGTTTTTCAATCATGGAGTTGGAATTCCTATCAAGAAATTCTCCTCTTGTACAATGGCAATTTACCCATCTCCAGTATCGAATGGAGATTTTGACAATTCAACCCTCTTTTAAGACGATTCAAAATAAAGTCATTTTTATGGGCGCCTTTTGTGTTCATCTTTGGAACATCAAAATAATCCTAAAAATTACTAATAATGGCACCATCAACTGTTTTCTCACTGGCAAACATTCTTGTATTACCCATGTGGATATTGATGATTTTCTTACCTAAATGGAAGCTGACTAGATTTCTAATTGATTTCAAGATCATACCCATAGTTCTTTCGGTAGTATATGTTTTTTATATCCTACAGGCAATTATTGGAAACGGCATGATGGACTTTGGAAGTCTTGAAAGCGTGATGGAATTGTTTACCGTGCAAAATGCAGCTGCGGCAGGATGGATTCACTATTTGGCCTTTGATCTATTGATTGGCATGTGGATGGTAAACCAAAACAAGGAAATCAACATTCATAGCGTATTGATGGCACCTTGCCTTTTCCTAACATTTATGTTCGGCCCCTTGGGATTTATGTTGTTTACAGCGCTAAAGGCAATAAAGTCCAAACGCATATAAATTTTAAAAACATAGTATCCAAAAACTCACATTAAAAGTATCGATCATGGAACATCTTACATCAACCTTCATTGAGAGCACTCATTCCTTGCCGGAAAGCACAAGCATCTATTCCAATTTTAAACTGAGGCTTAAAAACCTATTTTCAATTATAAGAAGCGAAAGCCCCATTTTGTATTGGGTTACCATGATCATCTCTCTGTTAGGCTTGGTATGTATTTTGGGAATTTTAAGTGATGAAAGAACATTAATGGGAGTGAGTGTTTGGCTAAAGCCACTTAAGTTCTCCGTTTCCATTTCCATTTATTTGATTACAGTGGGTTATTTAATTACGAAATATCCATATTCCCGAAAAAAGAAGGCTATTATTAACCATATTACGGCCTGGACCTTGTTGTTAGAGTTTCTAGTCATTTTCTTTCAGGGTTCCGGAGGTGTTCAAAGTCATTATAATATAGCTACTCCTCTTGATGGCATTTTGTTCATGTTCATGGGGATATTTGTGGGAATCAATGTTTTGACGATGGTTTTATTTGTAGTAGATACACTTCGATTAAAACTTAAGGTGGCAAAATCCGTTCAATGGGCCATTTTTCTAGGTTGGCTAATAGTACTTTTTGGAAGTTGGGTGGGTGGACAGATGATAAGTCAATTGAGTCATAGTGTTGCTGTGCCTGACGGACAGGAAGGATTGCCTTTGGTCAACTGGAGTGTAAACGGAGGTGATTTAAGAGTAGCCCACTTCTTCGCATTGCATAGTATTCAGATAATTCCGTTATTCGCTATGTGGGTCACCAAGAAATGGAAGCATTCGCAGCGTAAACAGCTATTGATTGTGACCTTGTTTGCTTTCGTATTTGCCATGATGATCGGGTATGTTTTTTATCAAGCAAAACAGGGTATTCCGTTCATAGCATCTTAATCAATTTACTGTGATACTTAATAAAGAGAAACGCATAAAATATCTCGGGATTTGATGACTTTTGGTTTTCTGTTATTGGTATCTTTATTTTAAGCGTAGTTACTGCATACCTTTTCAGTAATTCAACAGCGGTTATATCTCCTTTGGAAGCGGTCTCGAGTTGGGCGGTATCTTTGCTCTTTTCCACAATTGACTGGGTGATCAATCGAGGAATAATGATTTATTTACGGCGTAAATACCCTGCATTTAGCGATGATTTTAAGCGTATTGTTTTGTTTTTTCTTGCTATAACTTGCACAGTTGTTTTGGTAGATTTTATAGGTGGTACGTTGTTATCCTTAATACCGGGCTTTAGTTACAACTATCCGGAGTCTAGAATTAAAGTGCTCCTACCGATTATATTAATCACGATAATGACCATGGCGATATACGAAGCCATTTATTATAACATTCGGCTCCGGAAATCCATCAGGCAGGAGGAACGGTCTAAACAAGCCATTGTACAGGCGCAACTGGACGTTTTAAGGAATCAGGCCCAACCGCACTTTTTCTTTAATACCTTAAACACGTTACGTGATATCATTGACCAAAATCCAAAGGAGGATGCCAAGGAATTTGTGGACAAGTTATCAGAAATGTATCGGTTTTTGCTGGAAGCAGGTAATGCAAACCTTATTTCGCTTCGAGATGAACTGAAGTTCGCAAAGGCCTATATCCATATTCAATCAGAACGATTCGGGACAAATATGATAGTAAATTGGGATATTCCCGAAACTTCACTTGAACTAATGATAGTGCCAATGAGCCTTCAATTATTATTGGAAAATGCTATAAAGCACAATGTCATATCCAAAGCAAAACCCCTTCAAATAGACGTAGTAGTTAAAGATAATAAATTGACAGTGGAAAATAAAAAGCAACCAAAATCCACACAACTACCCTCCACAAAGTTGGGACTCGCTAACATCCAAAAACGATATGCGTTGATTTCCGATACCTCGGTTGAAATCAATACTGAAGGAAATCGATTTAGTGTTACCCTCCCTTTGATAACACTTTCAGAACAAATGATTAGTCATGAAAATAGTAATTATTGAAGATGAAGCCAGGGCCGCAGGTCAATTGCAGCGTTTGCTGAAGGCTTGCGATTTTGAACACGAATTATTGGCCGTAATCGATTCCGTTGAGGATGCAGTACGCTGGTTTCAAGAGAATGCCACACCGGATTTGGTGTTTATGGATATTCAATTGGCGGATGGATTAAGTTTTGAGATTTTTCAGAACATCGATATAGGGTCACCCATTATTTTTACAACAGCTTTCGATAAATACGCTATACAGGCCTTTAAGGTGAATAGTGTTGACTACCTGCTAAAACCTATTCAAGAGGATGATTTGAAAAGGGCCTTGGATAAATTTAAAAAGTCCAATAAATCAAACTCCGTTGACCCAAGTGTATTAAAACAACTCCTAAACAGTTTTCAAATAACACCCAAACGGGAAAGTATCCTGGTAAAAGAAGGCAGTGGTTTTCTTCAGGTAAAGGTGTCGGAACTTTTGTACTGTTATTCCGAGGAAAGTGTCACTTTTGGTGTGACTTCGGCAAACGTTTCATCATCAATGAAACGCTTGACGAACTGTTTGAATCTTTGGATCAGAACAGATTCTTCAAAATAAACCGAAGTCAAATAGTCTCCAAAAATTCCATTGAAAAAATAGATTCCTATTTTAATCACCGGGTGAAACTTTCCATTACAAACCCACGTGATCAAGAATTCATTGTCAGTCGCCCAAAAACCAGCGATTTTAAGGAATGGTTGAATAATTAGATGTAATTCTAACAATTCAGCCATTTATTACGATAGTTCAATAATTGCGACTTCTCCTTCCTGATGTTAAAAATGATATTGCACCAATAAACATTTAAAATGTAATATCATGAAGAGACAAAAATTTATTGTAAGCATAGTAGTTGTACTTGTGGGAATCCAAGCGTTTTGTCAGAACAGTATTGGGACTTTACCTAACCTGAAGGAAAATGTATTAAGTATCCATAGCAACGTACAGGAGAGAGCAAATAAAATTTTCGACAGCCTTGTTAAGATTCGTAGGGATTTTCATAGGTATCCGAGAATTGTCTGAGGAAGAAAAAAGAACTTCAATGAAGGTAGCCTCATATCTTGAATCATTGGGTCTTGAAGTCAAAAAAGGTATTGGGGGATATGGTTTAGTGGGAATTTTAGATACAGGAAGGCCAGGAAAACATATCGCATGGCGCGCAGATATGGATGCCATAGCTACAAATATGCCGGATGTTGTGGAGTTTAACTCTAAAAACGATGGGGTCAGACATATCTGTGGCCACGATGTACACACTACTATTGGACTCGGTATTGCAGATGTACTGACTGGTTTAAAAGAATACTTAAATGGTACGGTCTATTTTATTTTCCAACCTGCGGAAGAAAAATTTACGGGAGCTAAAGCGATGATGAACGATGGATTATTCGATATTATTAAACCGGACGAAATTTATGGTCTACATCTATCTCCTTCGCCATTAGGAACAATTTTAACCAAGCCGAGATAACATCTATGCACATAGGGTAAAAATTGAAGTTTCGTATAAACATCCCAATTCTAAGGATGCAGTAGTCAATTACACAAAAGAGTTGGTGGCTAGATTACAGACTTATGATTCCACGAGCGCATTTTGGGATGAAAGAAATATTTTGAGCCCGAATGGGGCGTAAACAGCCCAACTACTCTTTACAAAAACTACATAGCGGTTAGAAGTGATTTTTATGTGGATGAATCTGAGGCCGACTTGAGAATAGGTGCTTATGTTGATTCCAGTAATTTGAATGCCTTACATACTTTTTTAGAATCTATAAGAGGGGAGATTAATCGTTCTGAATTTTCAAAGGACTTACAATCAGTTGATTTTTCATATGCTTTAGGGGTAAATAAATCGCCCATGAATGATAAGGTGCTGGCAAATGAAACCATGAACAGTATTTCAGGGATTTACGGAAAACATAACGTACTGCCTATGTTTGGTGTAGCTCCAGGTAGCTTTGGAGACGATTTTGTCTTCTTTCAAAAACAAGTGCCCGGTGTCTATTATTTCTTAGGTGGATCTAACTATGAGAAGGGAATCATTGCCATGCCACATACTCCAAATTTTGAAGTTGATGAGGAATGTATTAGAATAGGTGTTACTTATTTTTCCTCAATGATACTTGAAAGGCTGAACAATTAACTTGTTTGGAATCCATTATAAAAATGGTCTTGGACTGTCAGTTTTTTTGTTCTCTTTCTTTATTCGATTCCCCGCGGATGAAAGTTAAATAGACGTTCAGCCGTGGGGATTTTTTTATCGGCATATCAACCAAATAAATCAGAAGGTTCTTAAATAAAGGATCGTTTGAAAACTAAGGAGTTTTACTTGATTTTGATGGTACGGTAGTTTTTAAGGTCACTTTCTTAAAATGATATGGCAACCCCATAAGCGACACCAAAGCGGTAATTAAGAAGAAGACCACACTTATCCCTACCGATGTGCCCTCGTTTAAGTTTAGAAGGGCCGCCCCATAGAAAAAAGTAACCTCTCTACTTCCAAGTCCACCAATGGTCAATGGAATTACGGATACGATTGAAGAAACTAAAAATATAACCAAGTAAGCAATGGTATTTCCCTCAATGGACAGTGCTTTCATGATGCAAAGTACGGAAAGCATCTCGGGCGAATTGCACCAATGCTGAATAACCTAGGGATTTCCAAAAAATAGGGAGGACATACTTGAAAAATTTCTTATTTAAGAAGTAAAAGACGCCCATCGATAACGGTATTAAAATCAAGAACACCCACTTATAGGTATTGAAAGGTTCACTTTCCAATACCCATAAAAGACCACAGGCATAAATAAAAAGTAAAAGCAAGCCACTAAGTCTATCCAATACCGTAATACTCACCACACGTTTGGTAGGTACTTCGAATGTCTTTTTTATTAGATACCCCTTGTAGGCGTCACCTCCAATTCCTCCCGGTAAGAATAAGTTATAGAACATGCCCAATAAATAGAGCTTTAAATTGCTTATTTGAGTCAAAGGAATTTCTAGTTGATGAAAATAAGCGTTTAGCCTAACCGAGGCGATGATTTTGGAAACCGTAAATAATAGGATGGCGGCCAATAAATAAATCGGATTGCTTCTTTTTAAAGTGTCTGCCACCTGCGAAAGGTCAATCTTCGTAAAGATAAAGTAGACAAGCGCAAAGCTTATCATTAACTTAAGTAGGGTGGTAAGGGTCTTACGTGGATTGGCCACCAATGCTTACTTTTTTAATTCGATATGGTCTTTTTTGCTGGGATTCGTAGTAGGTTCTTATCAACAACTCCATGACAATACCTATTGTGAATAATTGGATTCCACCCAAAATGAACATCAGCCCGAAAGTAAGCAAAGGCCTGTTGCCTATGTCCTCACCTAGGCCAAACTTCACAATCAATAAGTAGATATTTATTAGAACACCTAAAATGATTAGTAAAAAACCAAAAATTCCAAAAAGGTGAATGGGACGTTGAAAGTATTTGCGTATGAACAACAACAACATCATATCTGCCACCACTTTGAATACACGCTCCGGACCATATTTCGAAACCCCTGCATGTCCGGCATGGTGCTTAACGGGCACCTGCTTAATCTGGGCACCTTCCAAATGTGCCAAAAGAGTAATAAAGCGATGCATTTCACCATAAAGATTTAAGTCTTTGGCAATATCCTTTGTAAACACTTTTAATGCGCATCCGTTATCCTTGATATCCAATTTGGTAACTCGTCTTACCATATAATTGGCTATTTTGGAGGGTATTTTTTTAATTAAGGAATCCTTTCGCTTTTGCCTAATACCTGTTACCAGATCATAGTCTTTATGAATCGAGTATGAGAGCATTTGAGGGATGTCACTAGGGTCGTTTTGTAAGTCCCCGTCCATAGTAATAATGTAATCCCCTTCGGCGTAATCTATACCGGCGGCCAGTGCCAAACTTTGACCGTAATTTTTCTTAAGTTCAATCAGATGGACTTTTGGGTCTTCCATTCCCTTCACGACCTTTTTCGTATTATCAGTAGAAAAATCGTCGATGTAAATAATTTGATAATTATAACCTGGAAGGCTCTCATGGATTTTTTGCGTCAACAAAACCACATTTTCTTCCTCGTTATACAGAGGTACCACCACAGAGAGTAGGGAAGGAGTAACGATATCCATTAAGCAGCTTTTGGATTATTGGGCAAAGTTAAGTTTTTATCCCCACACTGGTAAAAAACGAATTTCCAATCTAAGAATTCTTAAACTCTTTCAATAAGTCTTCTGCGGCTATAAAAGCGGTGACTTCCCCATTCATAACTTTTTCCTCCATGACTAAAAGTGATTTGGAAATTTTTGGGTCGTCATAAAAATCCTGAAGCAGGCTATGATTTATATGTTGTCTAAGCCACTTTTTGCTTTGAATTTTTCTGTTCAAAGTAAAATAACCATTGTCCTTTGTCCGGGAAACGAATTTCTCAATACAGGATCAAATAGGTTGCAATCCTTTGTTCTCCAAGGCTGAGCAGGTGAGTACCTTTGGTGACCATCCATTGTCTTTTGGGGCAAAAAGATGTAAGGCTGTAGTAAACTCAACTTTAGCAGTTTCGGCAGTATTTATGTTATGACCATCTGCTTTATTGATTGCAATGGCATCGGCCATTTCCATGACCCCTCTCTTGATTCCTTGCAACTCATCGCCCGCACCGGGTAATTTTAATAGTAGAAAAAAGTCGGTCATTTCCCTTACAGTAGTTTCATTTTGACCGACACCTACGGTTTCTATCAAAATAACATCGTACCCGGCAGCTTCCAAAAGAATTATGGTTTCTCTTGTTTTTCTTGCTACCCCACCAAGTGAGCCACTAGTTGGAGTAGGTCTAATAAAGGCATTTTTTTCTTTTGATAAGGTTTCCATTCGAACCTTGTCCCCTAAAATACTGCCCTTGGTCTCGTTGCTCGACGGGTCGACCGTAAGTACTGCTACCCTCATCCCTTTGTTTACCAATAACTTCCCGAAATTTTCAATAAAAGTACTCTTTCCAACTCCCGGTATTCCTGTGATACCAATCCGAACAGATTCAGTTTTATTCCCAAGACAATTTCTTAGCAGGTTATCCGCCAATACCTGGTGTTCTTTTTTGGTACTTTCAATAAGGGTGATGGCCTTACCTAAGGCAGTAGGATCGTTAGAGAAAACATTTTTGGTCAAGTTTTCGATATAGTCTGCAGAGGAAGCAGTATCAGAACTATTTTTCGGAGGTGCTATGGCTTGGGCTTTATAGGTTAACTATTTGCTTATGGGAACATTTACAATAGTGTCGTCCCAAGAAAGACTAAGATATAGCTGATCTTTATTTGTAAAGTCAATTGTAAAGTTTTCTATGGGTTCAGGTACCTCCCTAGATGGTACCTCTACGTTGATTACATCTTCACTGGCGTCCCTTGTGGTCCGGGTGCCATCCCCCATAACGGATACACCCCAAGAAGGTACTTCCTTATTGAAAATTACATTCCAACTTTCCTTATTAGGTATTGTCCACAGGGAATAGGTTCCAGCAGATAAGGGTTTATCGATTATTTTTATGGTTTCTGAGGTGGTAAAGGTGGTAGGTTCATTGGCTCCGGTACGCCAAACTTTATCAAAGGGAACAAGCTGACCGAAAATTTCCCTTCCTTTTTTAGAAGGACTGGAATAGTGTACAGCCAATTCGGCCCCTTTTAGATTATAGGTGCTCGTTTTTTCGGGACTATATTTTTTGGTCTGATTCCGTAAATAGGGTAGGCCCACAAAGTAAAACAGGCCAAATAGTACTAAAAGTACCGCTATCAGTCTTTTCAAAAATTTCATGGGATATGGGGTTTAGTAGTTCTAAGGTACTAAATCAAACTTAAAGATGGTAATGTTGTTATAGGTTTCCCCAGGTCTTAAAACGCTATTTGGAAAGTCCGGCTGGTTGGGTGCATCCGGGTAATTTTGTGTTTCAAAACAAATTCCAGGAAAGTCCAAGGGAGCATAGACCACCATGGCTGGCTGATTGGTAAATACATGCATTGAAATACCGGATTTGGCCGAGTGTAATTCCGCAACTTTCTCGTTTCCCTCGTCTTTAATAAAAGGAGTATTCAAGCGCAATACACCAATTTCTTTGGGCAATAGAAAATCATATTTGGTCTTTCTTACGGGAATCATATCGCCGGTAGGTAGCAAGTTCTCGTCTGTTTCCAAAATATATGGACAATTGAGCTGTAATTCGTAATTATCTATATATGGGCTATCATCCAGTTTAAAATAGGAATGGTTGGTTAAATTGACTACGGTGCTTCGATCCGTCACGGCCTCATGAATAATCTGAAGGGCATTGTTCACCAATCTGTATGTTACATTTACGGTCAAGTTTCCAGGATAGCCTTCTTCCAAATGTTTACTTCTGTAGGAGAGTTTTACCATCGGGTCGTTTGAGTAGGATACCTCCTCTATATTCCAATATTTCTGATGAAAACCTTCTTTTCCACCGTGTAGATGAACCCCATCTTCATGATACAGCAAAAATTTCTCACGATCCAAAACAAAACTTCCTTTAGAAATTCGGCCCGCATAGCGGCCTATACAGGCTCCCAAACAATTATCGTCCAACCGATACCTGCTAGGGTGGTTGTAACCTACCACCACGTTGGTGTAGTTTCCGTCCTTTCCTTTGACTAGTAGTTTTTGGATTATAGCCCCATAGTCCAGGACCATCAACGTCAAATAATCGTTGGAAATCGTAACTTGTTTCAAGCGAAAAATTTAAAAAAGATTCGTAAAAATAGAAGTTTTTTGCAACACCTCTTTTTTTCTTTCGTCCTTAAAGTAACAACAACTAAAAACAAACACCAAACCGACCAATGTTTCAAATTGACATTGTGGAAAAATGTAAGGCAAACGACCGTTCTGCACAGTTACAACTGTATAGACAATATTGTGACGGAATGTACTGTGTGGCAATGCGTTTTTTAAAAAATGCGGACGATGCGGAAGATGTATTACAGGAGGCTTTTATAAAGGCCTTTCAGAAAATACACCAATTTAAGGGTGAGGTAACATTTGGGGCTTGGTTGAAGAGGATTGTTGTGAACAAATGCATCGATTTTTTAAAGACTAAAAAAGAACATACTATAGCATTGGATGAAATCTATATGAGGCCGGTAGAAGACGATGATTGGACGGTAGAGGAACATATTAATCTTGAGGAAGTTAAAGAAGCTATTGGTCAATTGCCCAGTAAGTATAAGTATGTGGTCATGATGTATTTGGTGGAAGGATTTGATCATAAGGAGATTTCAGAGGTCCTAAATATTTCCGGAACGGCCTGTAGGACAAGGTTACTAAGAGGAAAAGGACAGTTAAAGGAGCTATTAAAAACAAAAGGATATGGCACGGGATCTTAAAAAATTGTTCGATAAGGAACGAGAAGAACTAAAGTTCAAAATGAAGTATGGACATGAAGACCGATTCATGTCCAAGTTGGAGGAGGCCCTGCCAAAAGAACGTACTTCCTTTTGGAATACTTGGAGGATTGCAGCTTCCATTGTAATACTAATAGGAGTTGGACTTGTTACCTTTTTACAATTGAACAATGATGGGGATATTCCGGAAACTATAGTGGATAAAGGTGCAATTAATGAAGAAGACAAAAGCTTTTCCTTTGGAGACCTTTCGCCCGATTTGAAAAAGGTGGAAAACTTCTATGTAGCCAATATCAACATGGAGCTTTCGCAATTGGAGGTTTCGGAATCCAATAAGGAGCTCGTGGACAGTTTTATGGAGCGTCCGGCCGAACTCAATTCAGAGTATGAAAGCCTAAACAAGGAATTGAACGAATTGGGCCCAAATGACCGGACTATTGGGGCGCTTATAGAAAACTTGCAGCTTAGACTGCAGTTATTACAGAAGTTAAAAAAGAAGTTAAATCAATTAAAATCATCAAAAAATGAACAGATCACCGAAAATAGTATCTAAACAACTCATCATTGCTTTAGGTTTTTGTATCAGTACCCTTGGGACTTTTGCACAAAAGCAAAGTAGGATCTACAAGGAAAGTTTTAATGTCAACCAGGATGCCGTTTTGGATATCAATACGAGTTATGCCGATATTGAGTTCGAAACTTGGAACAAGAACACCGTTGAAGTGGAAGCCGTAATCGAATTGGAAGGAGCGGAAAAGGAGGAAGCGGAAAATTACTTTGAGAACGACCCCATTAAGATTTTGGGAAATAGCTCAAGAATCGAAATCACCTCTGGTTCCAGTAAATTCGGTCTTTTTGGTCCTCAGAATTTTGAGTTCGAATTTGGGGATTTGGATATTGAGATTCCCGAAATTGCACCCTTTGTGGTGGAAATACCTGAAATTGCACCTTTTCCCGAAATTGTTGAAATGCCTCGCGTGCCACCGTTACCACTTACCGAGGCCTATGAGTTTGACTATAAAGCGTATCAAAAGGACGGAGAAAAGTATATGAAAAAATGGCAAGAGGAGTTTAAAAAAAGCTTTGATGAAAAGCATCAGAAAAAATTGGAGGAATGGGCAAAACGTATGGAGGAACGAGGAAAGGAATTAGAAGAACGAATGGAAGAGCGTGAGAAACGACGAGAAGAAATGGAGAAAAGGCGCGAGGAACTTATGGAGCAGCGTATCGAAAAAAGAGAGGAACTCCAAAAGGTAAGGCAGGAGGAGCGAAAGGCAAGACAAGAGGAGTTAATGTTGAAAAGAAGACATGAAGGTCCTAATATTTTCTACTTTTCCACAGATGGTGAGAACAAGAACTTCAAGATTAAAAAGACCATAAAAATTAAAATGCCAAAATCGACCAAGATAAAAATGAACGTGAGGCACGGAGAGGTAAAGTTAGCGGAGAATACAAGAAACTTGAATGCGACTTTGTCGCATTCAAGCCTTTGGGCCACGACCATTGATGGTGACGAAACACAGGTATCCGTATCCTACTCTCCGGTCTCAGTTCGTAATTGGAACTACGGGCAATTAAAGACCAACTATTCCAAGGATATAGAATTGACCGAGGTAGGAAGCTTGCAGTTACAGGCAAACTCTTCAGATGTTACTATCAATAAATTGCTTAAAAAGGCTTTTATCAAGAATGATTTTGGCCCCTTAAAAATTATCTCGATATCCAATGACTTTGAAGAGATGGATGTATCTTTAAAAAATGCGGAACTGAATTGTAAGCTGCCAACAACAGCCACAACGGTCTATGTTAAGGGGACTTCCTCGGAACTAGTTTTACCCAAAAGTTTAAACCTGAAAGAAACCAAGAACGGTAATACCAAGATTTTAAAAGGGTATCACCTATCCGATAATAGCAACCGTTCCATTGTCATCACTTCAGATTATAGTGAAGTGTCCATCCAATAAGTAGCTCAGCCCTTTTTTCTTATAGCTTAGGTTCCCAGCCCGGCGCATATTCCCTCTTCCGGAAATTCATTGCCATTTCATTATTCAATACCTTTCCTGTAGCCGTATCAATTTTTAAGGTCTCCCCGGCATCCTGTGCCATATTCCCTAAATGGCATAACATTGTTGTTATACTGGCATCCTGGATATCCGAATGTAGACTTTCGTCCTGTCTAATGGCATTGAAGAAGTTGCCCACATGGTTCACGTCCAATTGGCCTTCCCCACGAGTATTGGTAGTTTCACTGGATCCGCCTTCTTTTTCTTCTTTTAGTAAATTTCCCTGAAGGTCATATAATTGGTAGAAATTACGATCCAGCATGATGGAACCTTTGCTTCCATAGATGGTAATACCCCTTCCCGGTCGTTCCGGTTTCATAATACCACGGCTGTGTCCTGTCCAGGTAATAAATTTATCATTGTCAAATGAAAATGTGACCTGTTGATTATCCACAAATTCCCAATCATCATCATAGGTGTATTTTCCACCGAAGGAAGTCACACTTTGGGGTAGGTCAACACCTAGTGCCCATCTACAGATATCAATTTCATGGGTTCCATTGTTGTGGATTTCACCGGTTCCCCAATTCCGGAACCAATGCCAATTATAAGGGTGTACGTTATCCTTATATTTTTTTCTAAGGGCATATCCTTGCCAAAGCTCCCAGTCCAAGGTCTTTGGCACATCAATTATGTTGCCTTTGCCAATACTGCCACGGTTATTGGAGTAATAGGCCTCGCCTTTATAAACATCGCCAATAATTCCTTCCCTAATATCCTTGATGGCACTAATAGACGTTACTGCTGAGCGTTGCTGGTTCCCCATTTGAACTTTTTTACCATATTTTCTTTGTGCGGCCGTCAACAAATCATTTTCATGGGGATTGTGGCTACAAGGTTTTTCCACATACACATGTTTACCTGCTTGCAACGCCAAAATGGCCATTGGAGCATGCCAATGTTCCGGAGTGGCAATAAAAACGGCATCCACTTTTTTATCCTCCAATACTTTACGAAAGTCCTTCTCTACCTTGGGTACATAGCCAATATTTTGTTGGCACCATGCATTGTGCTCCTCAATAATAACATCATCCACGTCACAACTATATAGAATGGTGGCATTTGGGTCTGCATGGATGGCCTTTACATGAGCTTTGGCCCTACTTCGTACCCCAATAACAGCACAGTTTATTTTATCGTTAGCACCTAAAATATTCGCGTAAGAGGCAGATGAAAAAAGTATTCCCCCTAAGGTTAAACCTGCCGTTCCGGCGCTCGTCTTCTTTATAAAGTTTCTTCTTGTTGTCATTGCCTATTCGTTTGTAGTTGGTTTTATTTTTATGTTTTTGAAGGAAACCCGATTCCCATGATCTTGCAAAAGGATGTGGCCTTTTTCCGCTTCCCCAAAGTTGGGCCAGGTTACATACTTGCTTTCAGATACCAATTTTCTATATGCATCGCTTCCCCGTTCGTATTCCAAAACTTTCATCCCATTTAACCAGTGTTCTACATGTCCGTCTTTGGATACGATATGGGCGGTGTTCCATTCTCCGATTGGGTTGATGGGCTTGTTTTCATCCGCTTTGATAAGGTCATAAAGTGAAGCAACCGTTCTACTTCCTTCATGATTGCCCAATTTGGCATCGGGATGCCGTTCATCGTCCAATATTTGATATTCCAAACCAATTGAGGAACCAGGGCCTTTGTTGAGGTCTGTATCCACATAGTATTTGATACCGCTATTGGCGCCCTCGGTAATTTTAAAATCCATCTTTAATTCAAAATCACCAAAGGTCTCCTTGGTCACAATATCACCACCCGCAGCAGATTCCTCACCACCTGAAGAGAGTACTGTCAATATACCATCGTTGATTTCCCAACCTTTTTCTCGGAAATTCATCCAATCGGGCGCCACGCCAGCCATCCGTAGTTTTACCATCCCGAGCATTTGCCACCCATTTTTTTCCTCATCTACACCAAGGCTGTTTTTAGTAATTATGGGTTTTACGGGAGTTTTTTTGCTGTATTTGGACAGACTGTCGGTGAGTATCTTAATATCTTTCCAAATTATTTCTGTTCCCTCCTGTTGTTCATCTCCAATACTATGCACCTGTAATGCTATAAATCCTTTTGAAGTTTTATCGTCGATGAGATGTGCAGCTGGGACATCGTTGATCCATGTCTTTATAGTATCGCCGATAGCTTCAATCCTATAATGGTTCCAATCATTTTGTTTGAAAGCTTTTTGCGCATCAGGATTCCCGGTCATGGGGTTTAACCAACCTCTACGGGCCTCGTCATAAATACCTGCACTCCAAGCTCTATCCGAAGGATCTATTTCAATTTGATATCCATGAATCCGTCCGTCCATGTAATGGGAAAAACTGTTGCTTCTAATTTGAATGCCGGAATTCATGGTAGAATCCACTTTATAATCCAATTCCATTATAAAATCCCCGTACATTTTGTCCGTTGTTAAAAAGGAATTTGGGGTATCATGTACGGTACTTCCAACGATGCTGTTATCCCGAATGGAATAATTGGCCGTTCCCCCTTTTTGTGTCCATCCATTGAGGGACTCCCCATCAAAAAGGGATACCCAAGGAGTGGTATCGGCTGGTTCTTGTTTGCAACTAAGAATGAAAATGGCAATTGTTGCAACTACCGAAATTATCAATCTGGATTTTGTCATGTTATTGATTGTTGTTATTAAAATGGTTGAAATAAAAAAGCGTCTTAAAAAAAGACGCTTGAAGATAGTGATTTTTAATTCTATTAATTAGAAGCATTGACTTCCATTTCAATTATTTTGCTGACCGGAATCCCGTCATCGGTGAGTCCCTCTACCTGTATGAGGTATTTGCCCGGGTTGTCCCCAGTAAAGAATTCGAGCTGGTTGCTACCATTATTTTTAAGGAGTATAACAGGTTCCCAAAATAGGGTGGAGCGGTAATCCGGTTTTTCATGTTCCTTTTGTTGTATGGAATAATTAGGTGCATAGAATTCCGGTACCTTGTTGAAACCGGGTATTTTGGTATTAATTACACCCGGGTAATCTTCGGGTATACCATCAATCCTTAAACCTTTTTCAGTATATATGGAGATAACACCTGCACCTCCTCTTGAACCAAATATAGCGCCATCAGATCCCCAAGTGACATCAATAAAACTAACCTCTGCGGCCCTTAGGCTTTGTAAAAATGTGAAATCAGACCATATGCCATCTACAAGGACAGCGGCATTGGTGCCACCCGCAGTGGATTTGGGATCACCTGGAAGGCTAACTTTTTGATTAGGATAGGTTCCTGTCACCCATACACCTGGAATTCTTGTTAATAGTTCAATTGCGCTGAAAGTTTCACCTCCAGTAATAGAATCGCGATACACCCGTTTTGAAAAAGGACTTGACGATAGTGTTGCATTATATGCTTCATTTATCATTTCTGTCCTTGATTTTTTCTTTTCTGTAACAACCACCTCATCCAATTGGGTCACTTCCTTTGGGTCATATTTAAAATCGGTCAACTTTTTTTTGAAAGCGTTTAGAAGGTAGTCGTTATCTCGGTGAGAAGTATCCGGTGGACTTGGGCAAACTATTCCTAGGCGCCGGCAGTTCTATGGGGAGTTCCGGGTCAAGGACAAAATCGATGGATCTTGGTTTCTTGGAGATGCTTTCCGCCTGTAGTATGGCGTCCATACTATCCTGAAAGAAAAAGTTGCCGAAACTGAACCTTCCATCGATGTCGGTCGAGTCCTTTTCATAGATCGAGTCCTCTCCCATGAGGGTGAGGGATGCCACGCTCTGCCTGGGCTTTTCGTTGTCGTGGAAGCTTACGGTCCTACCGCTGATGGCGATGCCCTTTTCAGGTTCGAACCTTGGTTTGTCTCCCGTCTTCTTCTCCAGGAGCTGTGACCATTGGAACCTTCTCCACCCGTGGGTGAGCATCAGCGCGTCGAGCAGCTGTTTCCTTTCAGTAGAATTTTCCCCGAAGAAGTACCCTGCATCGGGAACGGTGGCCCCCACGTCGGAATCCAACAGGAGCCAGCTGCGGATATCCCCGTCGCCCTTGGGGGATATGCCGTTGTCCGAGACCACGCTCATGGAGAACTCGCCTTCCACCGGACTTCCCTTGGGATTCCTAAGGGCAAGGTCCAGTTGTACCCGGTCCCGTGTGCCGTAGCTTTCATGGTCCGTTCGGATGTCGAGCGATGCCCTGTTATTGGGGTTCTCCACAAAGAAGAGCCGCTCGCAAACGGGCTTGCCCTTTGCGGTGAACAGGGTGAACTGCGCCACGCCCTCCTTGAGCCGTTCCGGGTATACCTTTACGGCATGGTCGGCCTTCCCATTTCCGTCCAGTACCTGTTTTAGGAATACCTCTCCCCTAAGGTGCCCTAGGAGCACGGCGCCTTGTAGCCCCCTGTCCTCGCTGGTAGCGACCTGCACCAGGATATATTCCTCCCGGTCGGTGACGTTGAGTACGTACCCTTTATCGTACACCTGTGGCAATTCGAAGTCACGTGGGGAACCCCCGGTTCCAAGTCCGGCGAAATAGGTCTTTCCGGGCAGCGGTTTAAAGTTAATCGCCCCCAGGCCGAACTCCCTACTTTCGAAATCGGTAATGGTGTTGCCCTCCCCGTCCAGGATACTTCCCCTAACGGCAAGACCGTTTCCTAGCCCATCGGTCACCTCGATACCGAGTTTTGTGGGCATCCCGTTAACGAGCTGCCCCCCTCCGGGAAGAAGCGTACGATGATCCGGGATGCCAGCTCCGAAATATCATCGTCATCATCATCATTTTTAATGGAACGGCCAAATTCCTGAGGAGTTTCGGGAATATCGGATGTGGCCATGCTCTGCATCCGGATGGGGATTTTCTTTTCGAAGAGTACGGGCTCGTCCTCGTTGAGCATGTATTTTGTATAGGCCCTAAGGGTATATTCGCCCTGTTGGAGTTCTTGGTCTAACCTGATTTCGCCCTCGGCCCCCGGCCCCAAGACGAACTGTTTCCTTCGTTCCACGACCTGTCCGTCCGGTCCCACAAGTTCCACATGTACGACCCTGCTCCTGTTGCTGGCCCTGTGGTCTATACCGTCCACCAGGTAGGTCTTGAACCAGATGGTCTCGCCGTTGGTATAGAAGTCCTTGTCCGTCTGCAGGTAGGTCTTCTCCGGCCTTTCGTTATTGTTGTATAGCATCAGCTTGCCCAGGATGTTGTCTAGCTGCAGGCTTTCCTGTACCGGCCCGTTGAAGGACAGCAGTGCCAGCATCGCAAGGGATGCCAAAAACCAAAAGGGACGTAAATTTTTCATAACGAAGTGTTTACATCCCTTAAGATAAGGAATTATTTCTTTTTCGTAAGTAAATTCTTTAGTGGGCTCCTTCCTTTAAATAATCCCCAAAATTAGCTTTGAACCGATTTAATCGTGGAATGGATACATTTCGTATATAGGAATTGTTGGGATGTTTTTTCTCGTAGTCCTGGTGATAGTCCTCTGCCTCATAGAATTTTGTAAAGGCAGTAACTTCTGTGGTAATGAGAGCGCCACTATAAACATCCTGATCTTTTAATGCTTGGATATAACTTTCAATAATCTTTTTTTCATCATCATTTTTATAAAAAGCTATAGAGCGATACTGCGTTCCACGGTCAGGACCCTGGCGATTCAAAGTGGTGGGGTCGTGCGACCCAAAAAAGACTTGTACCAATTCCACAAAGGAAATTTCCTTTGGGTCATAATAGACTTCTACCGCCTCGGCATGGGAAGTTTGTCCACCGCCTACCATTTCATAGGTAGGATTTTTTTCGGTTCCCCCGGAATACCCGGATATAACCTCCTTTACGCCTCTAACGCTCTCAAAGATGGCTTCTACGCACCAAAAGCAGCCACTTGCAAAATAGGCCGTTTCATACTTGCTAAGGTCTTGAGGACTTAATTTTTCCAACATCTCAGGTGTTTTCGTTTTCTCTGAGGTATTTTCGGATAATTTGTCCTGTTTGGTTTTGGATTGGCAGCTTGTAGCCAATAAGATCGCCACAGCCATAAATAGATGTTGTATATATCTCATTGTAATTGGTTTTGTAGAGTTAGTAGGAAAAATACAAAGTACTTACCCTTTAAAAGGTTAAAATATGTTAAGTATAGGATTTGCCATCTTATTTTTATCCCATGAATGTATTGGAGCAATTGCTTTTTTCATATTCGGAAAAGACTATTCCTATTTTAGATAGTTCAATTCCCCTATCATGCTATGTCCCTTTGGATTTATCTGTCGATAATGTAGAATTAAAAAAAAGGGATATTTCGAGTCCTACAGGATGTCAATCCTATATTGATGCGGTTTTGGAACAAAATTCGGGTCATGTGGCATATGGAGGATATTTGGAGCATAGAAATCTTTATGCGGATAAGGCCAGTTTCAATGATAAAAATAGTCATCCAAGAAATATTCATTTAGGAATCGATTATTGGGCACCTTCAGGTACCGCAGTCATTGCTCCTTTAGATGGAACAGTGCATAGTTTTAAAAATAATAATGTGATAGGGGACTACGGCCCAACCATTATTTTAGAACATCAACTCAATGCAATTGTCTTTTATTCCTTGTACGGTCATTTAAGTCTTGAGTCTTTAAGAGGAATGAAGACCGGTAAGAAGTTCAAGGCCGGTACTGTTCTTGCGACTTTAGGTACTCCTGATATCAATGTTAATTATGCTCCCCACCTACATTTTCAAATAATTCATGATTTAGAAGGAAATTGGGGAGATTACCCTGGTGTATGTGCTAAGGATCGCTTGGATTTTTATAAGGATAATTGCCCAGATCCTAATTTACTTTTGAAAATAACGTAATGCTTCTCGATTAAAAACACCTTTTCTCGGTGATCGGTTTTTAGTGTTATATCTTTTCGTCGATTGAATTTTACACTTTATCCCGATTGTTGCCGGATAACGAGAAACCGTTGTTTTTCAACGAATCGGCACCCCCTGAAATACGCTTGCTAAAGTTATAATAATGTAACAAACGCAAGTCATGAAAACAGTAGCGACCATCTTCTTCATCATCTTCATAGGAACCGCGGCAAGCGCACAGGATACGAATGAAACCGTAAAGGTTGACACTATCGAGATGGGCATCGTTACCCAAACCACTCCTTCGGTAATAAAGGAAAGGATGCAAGAAGTGGCCCGTTTGTACAAGTTCAAAAATTCAAGGATCAAAAAGGAGCTTTCCTTTGCCACTAAAAGGAACAGTCCCAAGATGGCTTAACCTACAATACTATCCCCCCGGTAACCCGGCCTGCCGAAAGGCAGGTTTGGGACTACCCCTTAAAAAGTTGCTTATAATTGTTTTAATCTTCTCCTTTTTTGTGACCTTTTTGAAAATTTATTTGGATTAATACTTGTAGGAATCGATCATTTTTATCGGTGAAAGGCTAAAAAACATCGATAAAAGTAAAAATATAATGTAGGAATTGACTTACTAAGGATTGTTGTTCATCGAAAAGATTGAATTTCATCGGTAAAATTGAACATTTCATCGAAACTCAAATTCTAAATCTGTAATCGAAGAGTTATATACAGACCAAATCGACCTACTAATGAAAACTATTCTATTTTTTATACTTGTTATCTGCATGGGAGCTTTTGCCCAAGCTCAGAAACAGGAACTTGAAATGAAAGTGAGTACCATTTCAATGCCTATTGCTGAACCCATGGATCAAACTAATTTGGGTGAAAAGCTTCCTGCGATAACCGGTATTTTTGTTCTAAAGCATTCGAGAGTGAAAAGGGCTTTGTCTTTTGTAGTAGAGGAGAAAATTGAAAAACTGGCTTAATCCGTTATTATTTCAACTCCCTTTTCATTTAGGACTTCAGGTCCCAAAATATCCCAAACATTTTCCGCAACTATTTTTTGGCCTTCTGCTGTTGGATGGATGCCATCTTCTAGATTGAGTTCAGGTTCTCCAGCTACACCTTCCAAAAGAAATGGAATCAATAGAACATCGTTCTTTTGGGCCAATTCAGGGTACATACTTTTGAATTCTGACGTGTATTCCACTCCCATATTGGGAGGAATCTGCATTCCCGCAAGAATGATGGTGGTTTCCTCATTTTTTTTGTGAACGGCATCGATTATTTTTTGAAGGTTTTCCCTTGATTTTTCCAACGGAATACCTCTGAGTCCGTCATTGGCACCAAGCTCAAGTACAAAAATATCTACCTCTTGGTTTAGGATCCAATCCAATCTGTTGAGACCCCCGGAGGTAGTCTCTCCACTAAGTCCGAGTTGATAACGGTATAATTTAGACCTAAAGAGTCAATCCGTTTTTGGATCAGGTTTGGAAATCCCTGTTCCGTTTCCAACCCATAGGCCGCCGTAAGGCTATTTCCAAAAAATAGAATTACTTTTTCATCGGATGTAGTATCGTCATCGACAACATTTGGGGATGTTTCAGGGTTCTTCGCCTCATTATTCGATTGTTTTGGTTCCTCACCACAGGCAAATACCAGCAAAAAGGCCAAAAAATAACTAAACTTTAATACTTTGTGCATCATGGATTCTTCTATAAGTAGAAATCATTTGTTTACTTTGTTAGCTTGTACCAAACGATTTATGACAAAGATATTAAACGTAAGCAATCTAAGGAAAACCTATAAAAGCGGTTCCAAAGATTTAACCGTTTTGGACGGTATTTCCTTTGACATTAATTCAGGAGAAACTTTTTCCATTGTATATCTGTCTCGGAAGCGGCAAAACCACTCTTTTAGGATTATGTGCAGGATTGGACCATGTGGATGAGGGAAGTATAGTACTCTGTGGAGTGGAATTGAGTAAGTTGAATGAGGACGAATTGGCCTTATTGAGAAATCAAAAAGTCGGTTTTATTTTCCAAGATTTTCAATTACTGCCTACGCTCACTGCTTTGGAGAACGTAAGTGTTCCATTGGAACTACAAGGAAAGCCTAATGCCCAAAACATAGCCAAGGAATTGTTGGACAAAGTAGGGCTAGGAGATAGGTATGACCATTATCCTTCCCAATTATCTCGGCGGGGAGCAGCAACGTGTTGCCTTGGCAAGAGCCTTTTCCACAACCCCGGATATTTTATTCGCTGATGAGCCCACTGGCAATTTGGACGAGGAGACCGGCGAAAAGGTAATTCAACTTTTGTTCGATCTTAATAAAGAAATGGGAACCACCTTGGTCATCGTTACCCATGATTTGGATTTGGCCCAATTGACCCGGAAGATTATTAGATTGAAAGGTGGTAAAATCATTTCCAATCAAACCAAAACATTCGCTTGAATACTTTAAATACAAACTCAAAAACCCCATTTTCATGGTTGCTTAAAATGGCTTGGCGTGATGGCAAAGCCAGTGGTAAGAGACTGTTCCTGTTTATGGGCAGTATAATATTGGGAATTGCCGCGGTAGTGTCCATACAATCTTTTAGTCAAAACCTTAAAGAGAATATCGGAGGGCAGTCCAAGGCTTTGATGGGAGCCGATTTCCTAATTGATAGTAACGAACCCGCAAATGAACGTGTTCTTGAAATAATGGATTCTCTAGGCGGGGCGGGAGCCAAAGAGGTGAAATTTGCTTCTATGGCCGCTTTCGTGAAGAGTGGGGAAACCAAATTGGTTCAAGTAAGAGGGGTGGAGGGTGATTTCCCGTTTTATGGTGAGTTGGAAACCGAACCCGTAGATGCAGCTTCGACTTATCAAGAGAAAGGAGGGGCCTTGGTTGATGCCACGGTTATGATTCAGTTCGATTTATCGGTGGGGGATAGTGTTAAGTTGGGTAATACTACTTTCCCAATTATTGGATCCTTAATTACGGCTCCGGGAAGTACTGGCATTGGTACATCCGTAGCTCCCCCAATAATGGTTCCTTTTGAATTTATGGAGCCTAGTGGGCTTTTGCAAAAGGGAAGCCGATTGGAATATGCCTATTATTTTAAGTCTCCGAGATGCGGACTTGGAACAGCTTGATGAAGAAGTAGATCCTATGTTGGACGAACAAAATGCCGATTTGGATACGCATACCTCCACAAGTGACCGACTGGGACGCAGATACGACAATGTGGGCAGATTTTTAAATCCGGTAGCTTTTATTGCCCTGCTACTTGGATGTGTTGGTATCGCAAGTTCCGTACACATTTATATTAAGGAAAAATTACGGGCGGTGGCCGTCCTTAAATGTTTAGGGGCCACAAGAAAACAAACTTTTTTAATTTACCTTTTACAAATTGCCGGAATGGGATTGTTGGGTGGATTCGTTGGTACGATTATCGGACTATTATTGCAACAGACATTTCCTTTAATATTACAGGAATTTTTACCATTTGAAGTGGAAATATCAACTTCGTATGCTGCGATTGCCGTAGGGTTGATTTTGGGGATTCTAATGTCAGTTTTGTTTGCTCTTTCTCCGTTACTAAATACTTGGTTCGTATCTCCTTTGCAAGTGTTGAGAGTGCAGGAGAATGTGGGGGTAAAATCCAGAAAGGCCCGGATTTGGGTAGTTTTGGCCATTGTACTCTTTGTCTTTTTATTCGCTTTATGGCTCTTGAACAATTTAAAATATGCGTTGAGTTTTGTTGTTGGAATTATAATTACTTTTTCTATCCTAGCGGGTATTTCCATATTGTTTATGGGATTGGTTAAGCGATATTTTCCAAAATCTTGGAGTTTTACCTCAAGGCAGAGTCTTTTAAACTTGTTCCGACCGAATAACCAAACCGCTGTTTTGATACTGGCTATTGGAATTGGCACTTTTTTAATCAGTACCCTATATTTTACCAAAGATTTTTTGTTGGCAAAAGCAGTAGTAGAAGCTAATGAAGAAAGCCCCAACATCATCATGTTCGATGTTCAAACAGGTCAGAAGCAAGATATTATAAATACTGTTTCTCCTAAAGGATTGCCCATTTTGGACAACATTCCTATCGTTACCATGCGTATGGAACGGATTAAGGATCGTAGTGTCAATGAAATTCGTTTGGATACCACTACAAGTATCAATAAATGGATACTTAACCATGAGTTTAGGGTAACGTATAGGGATTCCCTCATTGGTTCCGAAAAGTTGGTTTCAGGACAGTTTACTACAGAGGTGCCAAAAAATGGACCGGTTCCCATGTCTTTGGCGGACAATGTGGCCAGGGACGCACAGGTAGTGGTAGGCGACACCCTACTATTTAACGTGCAGGGGATGCTTATGGAGACAGTTGTTGCCAGTATCCGCGAGGTTGACTGGGGTAGGATGCAACTTAATTTTTCAATAGTCTTCCCAACAGGAATTCTTGAAAATGCACCACAATTCCATGTTCTCACAACCAATGTGCCGGACAAATCCACATCGGCCAATTTACAGCGTGAATTGGTACAGAAATTCCCCAATGTTTCCATTTTGGATTTGAGACAGGTTCTTACCCTTATAGAAAGTATTTTGGACAAAATATCCTGGGTGGTAAGTTTTATGGCCTTCTTCAGTATCCTAACAGGTATTATTGTGTTGATTGGCTCTGTGCGTAACAGTAAATACCAGCGTATTAGAGAGAGTGTTCTTTTGAGGACCATTGGTGCGAAAAGCAACCAAATTCTTAAAATTACGGCCTTGGAATATTTATATTTGGGAATATTAGGTAGCGGTATCGGTGTGCTGTTATCCCTTCTTGGTAGTCAGTTATTGGCGTACTTTATTTTTGAAACTCCTTTTGTGCCTTCTTGGATACCATTTCCGGTAGTATTGCCCGGCATTACGCTTTTAGTTTTGATAATAGGTCTTTTCAATAATCTTTCGGTTTTAAAAAGTCCGCCTCTTCAGGTACTTAGAAGAGAAAATAGCTAGAAATCATTTATTTCTTGAATTAAGAAATACTTTATTAGCATTAAAATAGTCGTCTAAGGACCATTTTCATCGGTAATGTGATTTTATCTTTTATTACGTTTACCGAGCTTTTTGTGCACTTAATCCAACAAAATTTCAATGACCGAAAAACAGTGTATTTCAGCGAGGTATAAGGATATCAATGTACTAGCCGAGTTAGCTTTATATAACCCAAATCGATGTTATGAAAGCTATTTTAACCTTATCCTTAGTTCTTTTTTTCGGAGGAATTTCTTTGGCACAAGACGCTAAAGTCAATCAAAAAGTAGATGCGGTACAAGCTGATGTTCTTTTGATTGAAAACAATTTCGAAACTGAAAATGTAACAATCTTTGGTGAGGGTAAACAAACTGGAATTGCAAGATTATATCGCTACAAGAATTCCAGGGTTAAAAGTGCTTTGTTTTTTACTACTAAAAAGGATAAGCCTAAATTGGCATAAAATTTGACCTACTTAATAAACTGTACTTTTTTGTACCATATACTTAAAACACAATGCTATGTTAGTATCTATTACACTTATTGCGGGATTATTGATCGCTTCTTATTTGATAATCTTCCCAAAATCAAAAGGAACTTTAAAGCCGATTAAAATACCTGTAGACCGAAATAAAAGATAGGAAAGCGGTTTAAGACCTCTTTAATATATTTCATATTCATCCTTACTGCTTTATTCCGGGTTGCTTTATGGTATAATTGTTTTTGGCCTTGGCTTCATCGACTTGGCGCTTAACATCGGCCAATAAAGCTTTTGAATCATAAATAATACCATCTTTGATGGTATATTTTACCCCACCAACACGGACTACTTCATTGTCTTCTGTAAGCTTTATGGCACCTGTTCCGTATAGTACTTTTAGATTTTTAAGTGGATTTTCGGCAACGACCGCGAAGTCGGCCAATTTCCCGATGGCCACACTACCAATTTTGTCGTCCATGCCAAGAGCTTCGGCGCCGTTCAAGGTGGCGGATCTAATAATTTCCAATGGATGGAATCCCGCCTCTCGTAACAATTCCAACTCTCGTATATACGCAAAACCATATAGTTGAAATATGAAACCGGAATCTGATCCGGTAGTTACCCGTCCACCTCTATTTTTGTATTCATTTACAAAGGTCATCCATAGTTTATAGTTTTTCTTCCATGCGACTTCCTGTTCCGTTCCCCAATCGTGCCAATAAGAGCCATGTGATATTTTACTTGGCTGATAGAATTCCCATAATGAGGGTAGGGTATAGTCCTCATGCCACTCTGCACGTCTAGCCCTTTGCAAATCCCTACTGGCCTCATAAATGTTGAATGTAGGGTCTAAGGTAAAGTCCAGTTCCAACAACTCGTTCATTACGTTGTTCCAATGCTCGGAATGCGGTGCTGCCGCCTGTGACCGAGAGATTGCCTGCATTTTCAAAGCGATGCTGTTCGTTTTGATAGTTATAGTCCAACGGATAATCCTGTACTGTTCTATCATCGAATAGGGCCTCCGGAAGACCGTACCAATGTTCCATGGAGGTAAGCCCGGCACGCGCCGAGTGCAATACGTTCCACCTTGCTACGCTCAATTGAGCATGATGGCAAGCGGAGCCCAGCCCCAATTTTTTATTCTCATCTAAAGCAGCGGCCATAATTTCAGGTTCCGCACCAAAAAACTTTATACCATCCGCCCCTTTTTTCGCATTGGCACGTACCCATTCCCTCGCTTGTTCTCGGTGTTGTAATAGGTATGTCATTGAGAGGATTGAAGGACTTACTTGTTTGTCCGAATCCCGTGTAGGCCATAATACGAGGTGCAATAATTTCATTCTTTTCACTTTTTTCTTTAGATCCATGGTGTAGTCAACGCCCCTACCGCTAGGTTCGCGCACCGTAGTGATGCCATGGGCCATCCAAAGTTTGAATACATAATCGGGTTCCGCACCTTGGGCTTTGCCTCCAATATGGCCGTGCATATCGATTAGACCGGGCATAAGGTACATTCCCGTACAATCTAATTCCTTGCCACCGGATTTTAATTGCGGCCTATCAGAATCCTTTATTTTAACCCCAGGATAGCCGACCACTTGTATATTCTTTATTATGTTATTTTCTACCACAATATCAATAGGTCCTGTGGGGGTGCACCATTTCCATTGATTAACATGACTCCTCTAATAATCAATTGGGGATATGAATCATCACCTTCCAAAGATTGAGAAAATGAATTGTTAAAGGAAAAAACTAGTAGAATAATCGGGAGAAATAACTTTTTCATCTGGTTTAGGTTGGTGAAAGCTTAAAATCTTAAATGACTTTCTAAATATAGGAAATAACAAGGTAAACCAAGTAGGGAGATAAATAGATTAAAGTGGAATTGTGAAGTAGTTAATCGGGAGGGATAAAATTAAGCAACTGGCGATAATTGCTGTTTGATTTCTTGGAACTTGATAATATAATTGGTTCCTTTTTTACTGGTATCTTTTTGAATGGAACCCTTAAGTTGTCCTGGTAAGGTTATGAATCAATTTAAGGCCTAAGGACTTTGAGTTTTTGTGATTAATGGTATCGGGAAAACCTATTCCATTATCACCTATGTTCAATACATAATGCTTGTCAATCTCCTTTTTTAAAGCAATGTAAATCTCCCCTTCCTGATCATCGGCAAACCCATACTTTAATGCGTTGGTTACTGCTTCATTGATCAAAAGCCCCAAAGGTATTGCGGTATCGATTCCCAATTTGATTTACGGAATATCGATTTTTAGATGAACTTTACTATCTAGACCTTTTATAGACCGAATCAAATACTCACTGAGTTCCTGGACATAGGATCGGTATTCGATTTGACTAATGTCTTTACGCATGTACAACATTTCATGCACCATGGCCATGGAGATTACCCGGTTTTGAGTACTTTTTAGAAGATTCTTCATTTTGTTTTCTTGAACACTTCTACTCCGGAGGCTTAAAAGACTTGAGACCGTTTGAAGATTGTTCTTTACCCTATGATGGACTTCTTTTAAAAGCATTTCTTTTTCGTGCATTTGGCGCGTTAATGCCTTTTTGGATTTGTAAAGGGCATTATGGGATTTTAATAGGTCTTTACCAAAGATACTGCCAAGCAAATAGAGAGAGAAGGATACCGATAAAAGGCTAAAAATGTTTCTCGGATTCCATGGGAACAAGGTTCTCCGTAAAACTTAACTCGGAAAACTTTGAGAAAATACGAACAAAATGATGGCAAAGGTAAAATACAGGTAGACCCTTCCATGTTTATGTGTATTCACATAACCTGCAAAGACCACCAATGCCAACATGAAAATAAAGGAACTATTGATTCCGCCACTATATAATGTCACCAACAAAGCACTAATAAGTGCCAATAAGGACGAAACATGGTATGTAAGGCTTATATTTTTAGTGGTTTTATATAGAAAGGTATTGATAAGATTGGCCACACCATAAAGAATAAGCACATGGGGAATTACCCTTGTAATGTCCAATAAAACAAGGCACGCAACCCCCATAGCAATCGCTAGTATGCTGGTAATGTAATTAACCTTTAATACTAGTTTTATTTTTTCCCTTATGTATTCTTGCTCTATATGAGAATCCGGCATAATATCAATATTAGATATTTGTTCTTCAATGTTTCCACTGTAAATCTAATTATGTTTTTAACATAATACTAAGATTTTTTGTTTTCTCCTAGTAATTCAATTCAGCTCCCTAAGCTCTCTTTACTAATGGTTTTAAATCGGTTAATTCTGATATTTTCATGGGTTTCCCGGACTGGATACTTTTTCTTGCGGCGATTCCAATTAAAATGGCCATGGCCCCATCCCTAACACCAGCCATTCTACCATAGGGATCTGGTACTTCAGGATGTAGAAATATTTTATCTTGTAAACGCTTGTCCCCACCTCCATGGCCACTTTTCTCCATATCTACATAAACTGTTTCAAACTCTTTCCAAAGTTTATGAACTACTATGGGTTTAAAGGAAGTATTTGCTTCACTATTTTGTGTCATTTCACTAGCGTGTTTTTCCGCTTCGTTAGTTGTGGTTTTTTCAAAATAGGGAATATCCATCCACGCATCTATCCTTCCTTTTGTGCCATTAAATGAGACCCTCCATCCTTCAAATGGGGAATAGGTCGTTAATGAGTAATTCAGAATTGTATTGTCTGTATATTTCACTTGAGCGGACATCTTATCGTAAATATTGATGTCTTCCCTAAAAAGACAGTTGTCACGTATGTATCCGTCTTCGTGCTCATGATCAACATACAGTTTTTTGGCAAATTCATCCTTATGGATGTCCCAATAAAAATCACACACATTTTTATGGTCACAAGATCTGCAATTATCTCCCCTATAAGGGCCATTTTTTCCATAAAACTCTAAATCCCCATAGGCAAAAACTTCATTGGGTTCAGAATTGATCCACCAGTTGAGTAAATCAAAATGATGGGTAGCCTTATGTACCCAAAGAGAACCGCTACTTTCCATTTCACCATGCCATCTTCTGAAATAGGAAGCGCCATGATAGGTGTTCAGATACCAATTAAAATCTACGGAGACTAAATCTCCGATAGCTTTTTTGGAGAGCAATTCCTTTATTTTTGTATCATAGGGTTTCCATCTGTAATTAAATCCTACGATTAGATTTTTGCTAGATACTCTTTCGGCGTCCAATATTTGCTGACATTTTACTTCATCAATTGTCATTGGTTTTTCTGTTAAAACATCGCAACCCATTTCCGGACCCTTTATGATAAATTCATGATGGGTAGAATCCTTTGTGGTTACGATTATTAAATCCGGTTCGGAAGTAGTAACCATTTCTTTGAAGGAAGTAAAAGTAGGACAGCTAACTCCTATATATTGTTTGCCGTATTCCAATCGGCTTGGGTTGATATCACTAAGGCCTACAAATTCTAAAATTTCAGAGTATTCGTCTACTAGACGTTTTCCCCAAAACGTAATACCACGAATTCCAGTACCTACGAGGGCTACCTTTAGTTTCTTTTCTTTGTCAAAAGAAAAGGCTTTTATGGGAATGGCACTGCTTGCGGCGAGCATACTTATGGAGAAAATAAATTCTCTTCCGGAATTTTTCATAATGAGTATTTAACTATCCTTTTAAAGATATTTAAAATTTACAATGTGCTGGGGATTATGGCTTTACTTTTTTATTAGGAAGAGAAGTAGGTTACATGAAATAAAAAAGACGCTACATTGAGCGCCTTTTTTATAGATTTAAAAATGTTAGTCCTGTATTAGAACCCAATCCCCTTTGGAAATTAAAGGCTCCGCTTGTTTATATTTAAGAGTTTTACTTTCTCCGGACATTACATTTTTAATGGTGACCTTTTCATTTCTGCCTATTTTGGGTTGCTCCCTTACAATAGTCTCGGTTACGGCAGGACGCTGACGCTGTGTCTGTCCGGCAGCCCTGTTCCGGGCGGCCAGTTCGTCGCTATTGGGTATTTCCTCTTTGGAAGTTTGTATGTTTTCTTTTTTTCGGGGTACGTTTCTGGCCTCTCGGATGTCATTTGGATTACCCGATGGCAATTCACCCTTAAATAAGAAGGATACGATTTCCTTGTTTACCTTTTCGATCATTGCCTTGAAAAGCTCAAATGCTTCGAACTTGTAAATCAATAAAGGATCTTTCTGTTCGTGAACTGCCAATTGAACGGATTGTTTTAATTCATCCATTTTTCGTAGATGCGTTTTCCAAGAGTCATCAATTATGGCTAAGGAGATATTCTTTTCAAAATCCGTCACCAATTGCTTACCATCACTTTCATAGGCTTCTTGTAGGTTGGTAACGACATTTAAGGTTTTAACTCCGTCCGTGAATGGAACAACGATACGTTCAAAATTGTTTGCGTTGTCCTCATATACTTTTTTAATTACTGGAAGTGCGGTAGCGGCATTCCGTTCCATTTTTTCCTTGTAATGGTCATAACCTGCCTTATAAACCCTGCCAGTAATTTCCTGGGCACTTAGCTTACCAAATTCTTCCTCGCTTACCGGTGATGTCATGGAGAAATATTTGATTAGCTCGAACTCAAAGTTTTTATAATCGTTGGCAGCCTTATTGCCCTCTACGATAACCTCACAGGTATCATATACCATATTGGCAATATCCACCTTAAGACGTTCTCCTTGAAGGGCGTGGCGCCTTCTTTTATAGACAACCTCACGTTGCGCATTCATTACGTCATCATATTCCAACAAACGCTTACGAACGCCAAAGTTATTTTCCTCAACTTTTTCACGGGCCCTCTCAATGGATTTGGTCATCATACTATGCTGAATGACCTCACCTTCTTCCAATCCCATTTTGTCCATCATCTTTGCAACTCTATCCGAACCGAAAAGTCGCATTAAGTTATCTTCAAGGGACACATAGAATTGTGAGCTTCCTGGGTCTCCTTGACGACCGGAGCGTCCTCTTAACTGTCTGTCGACTCGTCTAGAATCATGTCTCTCGGTGCCGATGATGGCCAATCCACCTGCTTTTTTAACATCCGGGGTCAGTTTAATATCCGTACCACGACCTGCCATATTGGTGGCAATGGTAACCACTCCAGGATTACCGGCATCGGCAACAACATCCGCTTCTTTTTTATGCAATTTAGCGTTCAACACGTTATGTGGAACCTTGCGTACACTCAATAATTTTGATAGTAACTCTGAAATTTCAACCGAGGTCGTACCAATTAGCACCGGTCTGCCAGCCTGACTTAATTTGGTTACTTCGTCTATGATGGCATTATATTTTTCCCGTTTGGTCTTGTAAATCAAGTCATTTCTATCGTCTCTAGCTATTGGTCTATTTGTGGGAATTTCAACAACATCCAATTTGTAGATTTCCCAAAACTCGCCTGCTTCCGTAATGGCGGTACCCGTCATACCGGCCAATTTGCTGTACATTCTAAAATAGTTCTGTAACGTAACGGTGGCAAAGGTTTGTGTCAACGCTTCAATTTTTACGTTTTCCTTTGCTTCAATAGCTTGATGTAGACCATCTGAATATCTGCGGCCATCCATTATACGACCAGTCTGTTCATCTACAATCATCACCTTATTGTCAATTACCACATATTCCACATCCTTTTCGAACAAGGTATATGCCTTTAATAATTGGCTCATGGTATGTATCCGCTCACTTTTTACCGTAAAATCCTTAAAAAGTTCTTCCTTTAGTTCCGCTTCCTCCTCAATTTCCGGATTCTGTTGCTCTATTTTGGCTATTTCTGCTCCAATGTCAGGCATCACAAAGAAATCCCTATTTTGCTCCCCTGAAATATAGTTGACCCCTTTATCAGTAAGCTCTATCTCGGTTGTTTTTTTCATCAATCACGAAAAGTAAATCCTCATCTACTTTTGGCATTTCGCGATTGTTGTCCTGCATGTAAAAATTCTCCGTTTTTTGAAGCAATTGTTTTACGCCTTCCTCACTCAAGAATTTGATAAATGCCTTATTTTTTGGAAGTCCCCTGTATACACGCAATAAAAGGAATCCACCTTCTTTGGAGTTGCCTTCTGCAATTAGTTTTTTGGCTTCGGCCAATACTCCGGTCAAATGCTGTCTTTGCTTTTGTACTATCTCGCTTACCTTAGGTTTAAGTTCGTTGAACTCATGCCTGTCACCCTCAGGAACGGATCTAGAAATAATCAACGGGGTACGAGCGTCATCCACCAATACTGAATCCACCTCATCCACGATGGCATAATTGTGCGGACGTTGAACCAAATCTTTGGGTGTATGGGCCATATTATCCCTAAGGTAATCAAAACCGAATTCGTTGTTGGTTCCATAGGTAATATCGGCATTATAAGCGGCCCTTCTACCATCTGAATTTGGTCTGTGGTGGTCTATACAATCTACTGATAGGCCATGGAATTCAAAAATTGGAGCCATCCACGCACTATCCCTTTTGGCAAGATAATCGTTTACGGTTACCAAATGTGCACCATTGCCTGTAAGGGCGTTCAGATATAAAGGTAGGGTAGCTACCAAGGTTTTACCTTCACCTGTTTGCATTTCCGCAATTTTACCCTGGTGCAGTGCAATACCTCCAATTAACTGGACATCGTAGTGCACCATATCCCAGGTAACCTGCTTCCCAGCAGCATCCCAAGAGTTTTTCCAAACGGCGTTGTCTCCTTCTAGCGATACGTAGTCCTTTTCGCCCGATAGTTTCCGGTCATTTTCCGTCGCTGCTACCGTCAAGGTTTCATTGGCCGCAAATCTTTTTGCGGTCTCCTTGACCACGGCAAATGCCTCCGGTAATATTTTGTTCAACGTTTCTTCGGATAGCTTATAGGCTTCTTCCTTTAATTTGTCTATTTCGGTGTAGATATCCTCATTTTTGTCGATATCATTGGATTCCTGTACTTCCATTTCAAGTTCAGTAATTTTATCGGTAATATCCTTGTAGGAATCTTTTATGGTCTGTTTAAAATATAACGTCTTGTTCCTTAGTTCATCATGGCTTAATTTCTCAAATTCGCTCTCAAAGGATTTTATTTGGTCAACTAAAGGCTGAAGTTCCTTAACATCTTTCTTGGACTTATCACCAACAAAGGCCTTCAGTATAGAATTTATGATACTCATAATATGTGTTTGTAATTTGATTTGAAAACAATGCCCACAGGGTTGCTAGCTATTAGCGAAATTTTATTCCACATTGAACTTGTTCAAAAGCTGTTCCAGTATGGAAATGAAGCTTGTTTTCTTTTTTAGACTGCCAAAATTACATAAAAAAAAAGCCTCCAAGGAGACTTTTAAGTAGTTATTGTGATATGGAAATATTAATATTCGTCCTCGTTCCGGAGGTAATCTTCTTCTGTTGGATAATCCGGCCAAATCTCTTCGATAGATTCATAGATTTCACCACCTTCTTCCTCCATGGACTGTAAATTCTCCACAACCTCCAAGGGAGCACCGGTTCTGATGGAGTAATCTATTAACTCATCCTTACTTGCCGGCCAAGGTGCATCACTCAAATAAGATGCTAATTCTAATGTCCAATACATGGTAATTGTTTGATTTTAAAATTTTTGCAAAAATAATTTTTAATTGGAAACGACCAAGCTAATTTGTGTTTATTTCGGCCGAGTTATCAACATATTTTTTGCATTGATAAATTGATAACGCTTAAATTGTGAATTTATTAGTCCCTCTTCTCGGGAATCCACTTTATTTCCTCAACTCCCAAATCCATTGACAACTTTCGTGCCAGTACAAAAAGGTAGTCTGAGAGCCTGTTTAAATAGGTGAGAACGGTATCATCAAAGGGCTCATTTTCGTATAAAATGGTCGATTTTCTTTCGGCTCTTCTACAAACTGTTCGTGCTATATGACAGTATGACACGGCAGTATGCCCACCAGGTAAAACAAAATGGGTCATTTGTGGCAAAACTTCGTCCATTGTATCCATCTCCTTTTCAAGAAACAAAATGTCATTATTATTTATTCTTTCTATATTCAATCTTTCCTCGCCATTTTTTAAGATGGCTTTTTGCGGTTCCGTAGCCAAGATAGCCCCAGCTGTAAAGAGTTTTTTTTGAATGGTTTGCAGTACGTTTTTATAATTCTCTGCAATATTTTGGTCTGCAATTAGACCCAGCCAAGAGTTCAACTCATCTACGGTACCGTAGCTGTCTATCCTAATATGATGTTTGGGAACCCTCGTGCCTCCAAAAAGTGAGGTACTACCATCATCTCCTGTTTTGGTATAGATTTTCATGCTATTTTCGACTGTTGTAATTTTTTAATACTGAGTGATTAGAAAATAACCATAAGTTATTATTCTTCTGTCTTACGACGTTTATAATCTCCCATAAACTTGCGAGACTTTCTCTCTCTAGCTTTTCTTTTGTGGGTAATGGTTATTACCAAATAGATGGCGAAAACAACCCCTAAGACTATGTAAATCGTATTATCCATAATTGGCAATTAAGCATGTTAAATTCTAATTTTAAAGTGTTCCTTAGCTTGTTCCCTTCTAAAGAATATTAAGCCACAATAAAATAAATCTATAGTAACTGTCACTTCGGTAGTTTTTTTATTTTTTCCCAAGTGGATTTGCGCTCCCTGCTTTTATACATTCCATTTAAAAACACCATGGTATTATTATGGTAATTTTCCTTGGAAATGGATGTAAATAAAGTACTATTGTTTTCCATATAAATTAAATCATATGGCAAACTATCATACTTCAATTGGTCAAAAGTAGCTTCCATCTTGATTTTAATATAATCGTCTGCACTGACAAATGCAATACTTTTATAATTAAAATATGAAATTGCCGTAATAAGCACGTGTTCCTTAAGGCTTATGTTCTTTTCTCTTTTCCTATAAAGTCCTTTGGTCACAAAATTGTAAACAAAAGGGGAATGTACCCCATGTTGATTGGTTGAAAAAATTAGAAATTTAAAATAGGAAAGAAATTGGAACACCTAAGGTTTACAAAATTTTTCAAATGTACTAATACCTTTTATTTTTCTGATTATTTCATCCTAGGTTAGGATATAAGCAACTTTTTAAGGGGTAGTCCCAAACCTGCCCTTGGGCAGGTAGGGATACCGAGGGGATACTGGTATTGGTTAAGCCATTTTAGGGCTGTTCGCTTTGGTAGTAAAGGAAAGCTCCTTTTTGATCCTTGAATTTTTGAACTTGTACAAACGGGCCACTTCTTGCGTCCTTTCCTTTATTACCGAAGGAGAGGTTTGGGTAACGATGCCCATCTCGATAGTGTCAACCTTTACGGTTTCATTCGTATCCTGTGCGCTTGCCGCGGTTCCTATGAAGATGATGAAGAAGATGGTTGCTACTGTTCTCATGACTTGCGTTTGTTACATTGTTATAACTTGCGCAAGCGTATTTCAGGGGGTGCCGATTCGTTGAAAAACAACGGTTTCTCGTTATCCGGCAACAATCGGGATAAAGTGTAAAATTCAATCGACGAAAGGATATTACCCTAAAAACAGGTCACCGAGAAAAGGTGTTTTTAATCGAGGGATTCTGTTTAGGAGTAAGATTGTTTTTTTGAATTTTTGGGAAATATCAGCCCATTTGGTCGGCAAGTTCAAACCAACGTTCTGTTTTTTGGTCTATGGTATCTGAGAGTTCTCCAAGCTCAATTGATAAGGACTCAATTTCCTCGCCTGTTAAAGAAGTATCCGTAAACTTGTCCTGTAGTTCAACCTTTTTGGATTCCAACTGTTTTATTTCCTTTTCCAAATTCTTGTATTCCTTTTGTTCCAGATAGGAAAGTTTGTTCTCTTGAGGTTCCTTCCATGTGTTCTTGGTCGGTTCTGATTTTTCCTTTTGTTCTCGTTGCTCAATCACCTTACTATCTTCATAGACCCTATAATCTGAATAATTTCCAGGAAAGTCTTCAATGACGCCTTCACCCCTGAATACAAAAAGGTGGTCTACGATTTTGTCCATGAAATATCGGTCATGGGACACAACAATGAGACAGCCTGGAAAATCCAGCAAGAAACTTTCCAGTACATTTAGGGTGACGATATCTAAATCGTTGGTTGGTTCGTCCAATATTAAGAAGTTGGGGTTTTGGATTAAAACCGTACAGAGGTATAGGCGTTTCCGTTCCCCGCCACTCAATTTTTCAACGAAGTCATATTGTTTCTTTCTGTCAAACAGAAAACGTTCCAATAATTGCTGGGCCGATATTTGTCTTCCTTTCATCAAGGGTATATAATCCCCAAATTCCCGTATAACATCAATAACCTTTTGGCCTTCTTTTATTTGAATGCCTTTTTGAGTATAATAACCAAATTTAATGGTGTCGCCAATAACCACTTTACCGCTGTCCGGTTTGTCTCGCCCAGTAAGAATATTCAAAAAGGTGGATTTACCCGTTCCATTCTTTCCTATGATTCCAACACGCTCCCCTTTGGTAAAGGAATAGTCGAACTTGTCCAGGATTATCTTGTTGGGAAAGGACTTGGAAATTTTATGGATTTCGATGATTTTATTTCCCATCCTTTCCATATTCAGCTCCAATTGCACCTCGTGCTCCTTTCTTCTTTGACTTGCTTTTTCCTTTATGACCTGAAAGTCGTCTATCCTAGATTTGGATTTTGTTGTCCTTGCCTTGGGCTGCCTACGCATCCAGGAAAGTTCTTTTTTATAAAGGATTTCCGTTTTATGTTGTTCAACGGCTTCCAGCTCCAAACGAGCCTCTTTTTTTCTCTAAATAGTAAGAGTAATTGCCCTTATATGGATACAGTTTTCCATTTTCCAGTTCAAGGATTTCGTTACATACCCTCTCTAGAAAATAACGGTCGTGTGTTACCATGAAAAGGGTTAGGTTTTCTTTGGCGAAATATTCCTCGAGCCATTCTATCATCTCCAGATCTAAATGGTTGGTAGGCTCGTCTAGAATAAGCAAATCAGGTCTATTGATTAGCGCGTTGGCCAGGGCCAATCTCTTTTTCTGCCCTCCCGAAAGTTTTCCCACCTTGGCATTTAAATCCTCAAGTTTTAGCTTAAAAAGTATTTGTTTGTATTGGGTTTCAAAGTCCCATGCTTCAAAACGATCCATGGCCTCAAATGCCTTTTGATAGGCATCTATATCCTCAGGGTTGGTCAATGCTTTTTCGTAATTGGCAATTACCTTAAGGATTTCATTGTCGGATGCAAAGATGGTTTCCTCTACCGTCAAATCTGCGTTCATTATAGGTTCCTGATCCAAAAATGAAACTCGAATACTTTTACGATAGTTCACCTGACCAGAATCTGGTTGATCGGCCCCCGAAAGAATATTCAATATCGAAGTCTTTCCGGTACCGTTTTTGGCAATAAGGGCTATTTTTTGATCCTTATTGATGCCAAAGGATAACTCTTGAAATAGTACGAGCTCTCCGTAGGATTTAGAAATATTTTCAACGGTCAGTAGGTTCATTATCTAGGAGCTAAGTATTAGGTATTAGGATTTTTGAATTAAGCTGTTTTTCTCAAATGATTCCGTAAAAATAGATATCTAAGAGACAAACTCAGTAAAATAAAAATCAGGAGTACAGAAAAAACCTGGAATTTTATCAGCCACAATAAGATGGTAAGACCTATAAAGCATAATAGAATAAAAACATAGGTTCTTATCCATTTGGGCAAACTGCTTTTGGCTAAAAGGAAAGCTACAAATAAATTGGGGGCAAAAGCCCATAATAAATTGAAGTTCATTTTGGTGGCATCATGATCTGTAAAGAACCAAAGAAATAGAATAAGTTGTCCTGCCAAACCGGTAATGAAGAACAATAGAAAGTCGAGCCACTTTGTTCTCTTTTTAGCCCGATGGTCTTTATACGTCATAAAAGCTACAGTTAATAATAGTATCAAGAGCCAAAAAACCGGTGATAGCAAAAATGGGGTAGGGTAGGATTGCGCGGGTATATCTACCAATACCGATTCGGTTTTTACTATGGGCTTTCCATCTACTGTTGTATGTTTCATTTGCTCATATACATAAAGGGGCAAAAACATAAGCTCGTAAGGCGTAGCTTTTCTATCGATAACGGCACCCAAGGCCAAGTCGATTCCAAAATTCGACCACGAGTTGAGTTCTAAGTTTTGATGTATCAATTCCCTAAAGGTGAATTCTTCCTCTAAATGGTCATAGTTGAGCTGAAGGGAATTTCCCAAGGTTTTTTCAAAGACTTGTGGTATTACGGTAGCACAGTTGTCAAAAAGAAAATCATATTGGTACTTTCTGTTCTCGGGCAAGAGGTTGTTTTCCAAAAAGGCCACAATAGCTGTTTTTTGTTCCAAGTCTAAATCCAGCTCCTGTTCCCGTACCCAGCGTTGTTCAATTTCGTAGCTTCTTTTAAAATATGTGAATGGAATTCGGAAATTGTATATGCCAGTTTGCCTCCGGTAAAATTTAAATAAAAGTTTGGAGTCCTCAAAATCATAAGTGCCATAGCCGTACACTTCATCAATTCCCAAGGAGGAATCTTGGAACCGAATAGCGCTATGCCCAAATTTGGCCGCTAGCTCTTCCCCTGTACCTACGGTCAACAAACTGATTTTGGATTGAGGGGAAAGTTGGTTTTTCGGGAAAACCCCATAAAGCCAAAAATCAAAACGAGAAGAAAAATAGTGGTTCTTCCAAACATATTTAAAAGGGTAGATGCTTGCGCAAAGATGCGAATAATAACCAATTTATCTTATTTTTACTTCAAATCGAAGTGTTAATGCTTCAAAGCATACTTCGAAATAAGGTCTAGGTACCTTGCTCCTGAAAATTATCGGGATGACCAGTGAGTTTACTAATATTGATTCCAAACAACATGCAAAAACACATTCCCAATTTTATAACACTATTGAATGTCTTTTGTGGCTGTGTGGCCACTGTTTTTGCTGTGTTGAACAAGTTGGAAATGGCCGCACTATTTGTGGCCTTGGGTATCTTTTTCGATTTTTTTGACGGTCTAGCTGCTCGAGTTTTGGATGTTAAAAGTGAATTGGGTCTACAATTGGATTCCCTGGCAGATGTCATTACGAGCGGACTGGTTCCCGGTGTGGTTATGTTTCAATTATTAGGTATGTCGCAGAGCGGCGGATGGAATCTTGGCAAAGCTTCGTTTTTGGACGAAGCTGGGGTTGATTGGTTTTCCTATTTACCCTTTTTCGGTTTTTTGATTACTATGGCATCTGCATATCGTTTGGCCAAGTTTAACTTGGATGAAAATCAGGTATCCTCCTTTATTGGGTTGCCAACGCCCGCCAATGCCCTGCTCATTATTTCCTTGCCCTTAATTCTCTTCTATAATGGTAGCGACACGATAAATACCATTATTTTAAATCCATGGTTTTTAGTGCTCCTAACTGTTTTAAGCGCATATTTACTTAATTGCAGCCTTCCACTTTTTGCCTTGAAGTTCAAAAATTTGAGCTTTAAGGACAATGCGCTGCGCTATATTTTCTTGATAACAAGTTTGGTAATGGTCGTCACCATGAAATTTCTGGCCATCCCATTTATCATCCTATTTTATATTCTGAGCTCCTTTGTACAAGAAAAATTTTAGAATCAGCAAAATGGCGGAAGCACCAAGAAAAGATACTACGGAATATTGGTTGCGGGGTCCCGTGAAGGATATACCCGCGGTTTTGCAACCGGCCGCACATGCCTTGCTTCAATCCAGCAAAGAATTGAATGAGTATCTTGAAGATTTTCCGGAGGAATTACTTTGGGAAAAATTGGAAGGCAAAGCCTCCATAGGATTTCATATGCAGCACATGACGGGCGTATTGGATAGAATGATGACTTACGCGGAAGGTAAGTCGCTCACTGATGCACAATTTGAATATTTAAAAAACGAAGGTGTGCCAAATGGTGGTTTGGACATTAATAGTTTAAAAGCAGCTTTTTCCAAAAGAGTGGAAGATGCGCTACAATATTTTAAGGGACATACAGAAGAAACCTTGAAAGAAAAAAGGACAGTTGGAAGAAAAAAATTATACCCTCCACGGTTTTAGGGCTGCTTTTTCATGCCGCTGAGCATAGTCAGCGTCATATAGGACAATTGCTGGTAACATCTAGTGTGTTAAAATCCCAACGCGGAAAGATGAATTAATTGATTTAAAAAGCTGTGAAGATTACACCAAGAATTGAAGAAATAAAAGAAAAGAAATTAATTGGTGTGTCTTGCCACATGAGCATTTCCAATAACAAAACAGGGAAACTTTGGAAAGGGTTTAGGCAAAGGGTTTCTGAAATTTCCCATATGGTTTCTTCTGATTCTATTTCACTCCAATACTACCCTGAAGACTATTTCACTTATTTTGACCCAAGAAGAAATTTTGTAAAGTGGGCTGCTGTAGAAGTTTCTAAAGAAACCGATATCCCAAAGGGTATGCAATGCCTAAAAGTACCGGCCGGCCGGTATGCGGTTTTTGAATATAAAGGGCCCAGTAATGACTCAGGAATATTCCAATATATCTATAACGAATGGTTGCCTCAATCTTTGTATCGATTGGGCCATCGACCCCATTTTGAAGTCCTCGGGGAGAAGTATAAAAACAACGATCCCAATTCCGAAGAGGAGATTTGGATTCCAATAGATCTTTTTTAATGGATATCGAGAAACGCCCCCCTTGGTATTATTTGGCCTTGCTCATTCTCGGCTGGAGAAAGCGTTTTCATTTTACCCTTCGTGTTACAGCGGGTATTTAGACCCACCGTTTTAAAAGTGTTCGAATTGAGCAATGTTGAATTGGGTCTTTGCTTTTCGGTATATGGAGTGGTAGCCTTGGTTTCATATTTCTTTGGGAATCATTGGCAGATAAATATCCGCCTAGAAAACTAATTGCCCTGGGTCTCTCGGACAACGGCAGCTGGGGGGGTATACTTTGCCACCTTTCCTGAATATAGATTATTACAGGTGTTATATGGGTATTGGGGTTTTACCACCATTTTCCTTTTTTGGTCTCCTATGATCAAGGCAACCCGTGTTTGGGGCGGAAGACATTCCCAAGGAAAGGCATATGGATTTTTGGACGGCGGGAGAGGGTTGGTCGGTGCGCTTTTTGGAACACTAGGAGTGGTCGTTTTTTCTTGGTTTATGGTGGGTAATTTGGAAATGGCCGATATGGTCGAAAGCAGGTTTGCTTTTAGAAAGGTAATCTTGGTGTCCTCCGCAATGGTAGTTCCGGTGGGCTTTTTAGTCCGGTTTTATATGAAATTGCCTAGTAACCGGGAAAAGGAAATCGTACTTGAAAAAATATCTATTTCCCAAATAGGACAGGTGCTTAAACTGCCTTCTGTTTTGCTATTAATGGTCATAATACTGTGCGCCTATGTTGGCTATAAACTTACTGATGTCTTTTCCCTGTATGCCAGCGAAATCATGTTGTACGACGAGGTTGATGCCGCCAAAACCGGGGCATTTTTATTTTATGTGAGACCCGTGGTGGGAATCTGCATCGGAATAATCGCGAATCGTTCCCTACCCAGCTATTGGCTATTCGTGAGTTTTATCTTATCATTCATTGGTGCTATATTATTCGCCCTTGGATTCGTGGTGGACACAACGGTATTTATGTTTCTTATTTCGATTTTAATTGTCACTTCCGGGATTTATGCCGCAAGGGCCCTGTATTTTGCGGTCATGGAAAGTGGTAAGATACCTTTGGTTCTAACAGGAACGGCGGTAGGACTTATATCGGTCATCGGATATACCCCTGATATTTTTGCCGGAACCGCCATGGGCTTCTTATTGGATTCAAGTCCCGGTTTGAAGGGTCATCAACAGGTGTTTTATATGATAGCCGGCTTTTCCTTTATTGGGGGCATTGCTGCTTATTGGTACTATAAATTGTATAGAAGGGATGGCAGGAAGATTTTCTAGTAATTTGCATTTAGTCCTATCTCGGAATAATTGTAATAATGGCAGGGTTGGTGTATGGTCTCAATCCGTCATATGTTATGCCGTTGACCCTTAACATTGAAGTTGAAGCCCTGGCTTTAAAGCATATTTTCAGAGCCATTATGGGCATTTATATGGGACTAGGTATCTTTTGGCTTTTAGGCGCTTTCCGTCCAACTTTATGGAAATCTGCTACCCTTAGTAATGTGCTATTTATGGGGGGAATCGCTTCGGGTAGATTTATAAGTTTGGGCTTGGACGGTTTTCATCTCAATTTCTTCATTGCTATGATTTTGGAATTGATATTTATGATATGGGGATTTTATAATTTGAAAGTTTATAATTCATCATTCGGCCTAAAATAAAACCCTTTATGTCATAACTTCGTAAATATCATAAAGCAAAATATATACTCATGAAAATTGCAAGTCGTTTCCTTTTTTTGTTGGCAGTAGTTGTCCTTTTTTCATCCCACGAGCTATTTTTAAAAACGGATAGTCATTTTTTGGAGCCCAACACTTCGGGTCTTTTGTATTTGTTCAATGGTACGTTTGATAGCAGTGAAAATGAAATTACCAGAGACCGTATTGTAAATGCAAAGATTTTGGGGCCAGGTTATGAGTTTAAGCCATCAGAGAACGATTACTATGGAGAGGAAAATATTACATATCTCAAGTATTCTACTGGTGAATCCGGAACGTACGTAGCCGGTATCTCCACCTTACCAAGGGTGTTGGAAATGAATGCAGAGGATTTCAATGAATACTTGGAACATGAGGGTTTGGATAACACAATTGCCGAAAGAAGAGCATCAGGCATTATCAACAAAGGAGCTAAGGAGCGGTATTCAAAACATGTAAAGGCATTGCTGCAGGTTGGCGAAAATACCTCCATCGACTTTATGAAGCCTTTAGGCTATCCCATTGAGTTTGTTCCTTTAAACAATCCTTTCGAGATAACATTGGGGGATAGGATTGCGTTTAAATTATTGCGAGACGGAAAGCCTTTGGCCAACCATACAGTTCATTATAGTACTTCTGTACCTGGACAGGATGCTCATGACGGTGAAAACTCCGTAAAGTCCAACGCCCTTGGTTTGGTGAGCATACAACCAACTTCAACCGGTAAATGGTATGTAGCTACGATACATATGGAAAATAAGGAGGGTGATGTGGTAGACTATGAATCCAATTGGGCGACCTTGACCTTTGAGATTAAATAATCGTTAGGTTTTAGTTATGGCGTTATTTTTTAATTGTAGGGTCGTAATATTGTCCTTGAATTTTATGTAGTATTTATGTTCAAGGATTTAAAAGTATGCATAAAGGAAATTAAAGGATATAAGCTTGATGCAGATCGCTTGCCTATTTTACATTCGCTAATTGATTTTATTCAAGAGAAAAGGGACGAAGGTGAAAACATCAATCTAAATTTTATTTGTACCCACAATTCTAGAAGAAGTCATTTGTCTCAGATTTGGGCGCAAACCATAGCTGCTTATTTTGATATCCCAAAAGTGTATTGTTATTCAGGTGGTACCGAGGCTACCGCGCTGTATCCAAAAGTTATGGAAACCCTAAAAAGTTACGGCTTTAAAATTGGCAAATTGTCGGAAGGGAACAATCCTGTCTACGCCATTAAATATGGATCTAATAGTCAACCCATAGTTGGTTTTTCAAAGACCTACGATGATACCTTTAATCCGGAATCTAATTTTGCAGCTATAATGACCTGTGGACATGCTGATGAAAATTGTCCATATATTCCAGGGGCGGAAAAGCGTATCGCTTTCACTTTTGACGACCCCAAGGAATTTGATGGGACTGACCTGCAAACAGAGAAGTATAAAGAGCGAAGCTTGGAGATAGCCTCCCAATTGTACTATGTTTTTTCTAAAGTGGTGTAAATGGATTTTAAACCTGATTGGTCTTTTTCAGAAAAATGTTTTGAGAAAGCATGGCTGATTAGAAGTAACAACTTTAAACAAGAAGTAAGTATCAAACCTGATTAAAAATCCAGCTTCTTCTTACGAAGCTCAAAATTCTGCCCCAAATATACCTTACGAACCATTTCATCGGCGGCCAAGTCTTCTGGTATACCGGATTTGAGGATGCCCCCTTCGAACATCAGGTATGAACGTTCTGTAATAGCCAAGGTCTCTTGTACGTTATGGTCGGTAATTAAAATACCAATGTTCTTATTTTTAAGTTGGGCCACGATTCGCTGAATATCCTCCACAGCCACGGGGTCAACGCCCGCAAAGGGTTCGTCCAACAAGATGAATTTAGGGTCGGTGGCCAAGGCTCGGGCAATTTCCGTACGCCTCCGTTCCCCACCTGATAAAAGGTCACCCCGGTTTTTGCGAATGTGTCCCAAGCCAAATTCCTCGATAAGGGATTCCATCTTCATATGTTGCTCCTTCTTGCTTAAATTGGTAAGCTGAAGCACGCTTAAGATATTTTTTTCAATGCTTAATTTTCTGAAAACTGAAGCTTCTTGGGCCAAATAACCAATACCGTTCACGGGCACGCTTGTACATAGGGAAATTTGTAATTTCCATATCGTCCGAGATAGATGTTGCCTCCGTTGGGCTTAATGAGCCCTACTATCATATAGAACGAAGTCGTCTTACCGGCTCCATTGGGCCCTAAAAGGCCTACAATTTCCCCTTGGTTTACTTCTAATGAAATACCCTTGACCACACGACGGCCTCGGTAGGATTTCATTATATTTTCTGCTCTTAACTTCATTTTTTCAAATCTAACCCTTATAGTTGCCGAGAAAAAAGCAATTATCAAATCTTTAACCTTGACCACTTTCTTCCAATACTTCCCAATATTCATAGGCTCTTCTAAGATGGGGAAGTACTATGGTTCCACCTACCAAGGTGGCAATGCTCAAAGTTTCCATGACCTCCTCTTTGGAAGCACCTTCCTTAAAGGAGCTTTCCAAATGATATTTTACGCAGTCATCACAACGCAAAACAGCAGAGGCGACCAAGCCCAAAAGTTCTTTGGTCTTTACGTCCAAAACACCAGGTGCATAGGCGTTGGTGTCCAAATTAAAGATACGTTTGATGACCTTATTGTTATCGGCTAGTAGCTTCTCGTTCATTTTAGAACGATAGGCATTAAATTCCTCAACTGGATTTGACATTTCTTTTGGCTCTTTTTGCTTCTCGTCTTGCTTCATTTTTCAAAACTCGGCAGAGATGTAAATACTTACTTGGTATAGAATTAGTACAGGTATGGCGACAATAATTTGACTAGCCACATCGGGTGGTGTAATTACTGCGGAAAGTATCAACACAATTACTAAAGCAATTTTTCTATATTTCTTCATGATTTCAGGGGTTACTAATCCCACTTTCGTCAAAAAGTAAATAATTATTGGTAGTTCGAATAGGACACCACAAGCTAGTACGGCAGATCTTACCGTTCCGATATAGGAGTCTAGATCAAATTCATTAAGCACTCTTTCGCTCACTTGATAGGTACCCAAAAAATTAATGGACAAAGGAGCAACGATGTAGTATCCAAATAAAACTCCTAGGAAGAACAAGAAAGATGCGATAAAAATGAAACCCTTTGAATGCTTACGTTCCTTCTCGTATAGTCCAGGGCTGATGAATTTCCATAATTCATAAAGCACATATGGAAAACCTACTATGACACCCACCCATATCGCTGTCCAAATATCCGCGGAGAACTGTCCGGACATAGTCCTACTTTGAATAGTAAAAGGTAATTGGTCTTTACAGAAGTCGGATTCAATTCCTATATAGGTGGCAGCCCTGCAAAAGAATTCATAGGTTGGAAAATCCATTTGAGATGGATCAAAAATAATGACATCAAAAATGAACCTACTAAATACAAAAGCTACAATACCAATAATAACTACCGCCAGGGTAGATCTTATCAAATGCCATCTCAATTCCTCAAGATGATCCAGAAACGACATCTCATCCGGGAAGTCTTGCTCTTTGCCATTATAAAATACCTTCGTTTATGAGGTTATGTAAATGAATTACTCCGGTGTAATCACCATTGTCCATGGCCAGTAATTGGGAAATGCCCTTCTTTTGCATTAATTCCGAGCCTTAATGGCCAAAGTATCCATTTCTATTGTTTTTGGTTCGGTCGTCATTATATCGGCGGCCGTCAGTCCCTTTATATTGTCATGATTGTTCAGCATTCTACGAATATCTCCATCGGTAACGATTCCTACCACTTTTTTGCCATCAAGTACGGCGGTCACGCCCAACATTTTTTTGGATATTTCCACTGATGACCTGTTTTACCTCGGTGTTTACCTGAACAGCTGGTATTTGATTGTTTTTGGCGATATCGGCCACCCGTAGATACAGTCTCTTGCCAAGTGCGCCTCCCGGGTGGTATTTGGCAAAGTCGGCACTACTGAAGCCTCTCAACTCCAACAAAACTATGGCGAGGGCATCGCCCATAACTAACTGGGCCGTGGTGCTAGTGGTAGGGGCCAAATCATTGGGACAGGCTTCCTTGTCTACATAGGTGTTTAAAATGAAGTCGGCTTGCTTAGCTAAAAAAGAATCGGAGTTTCCCGTCATTCCAATTAAGGTGTTATTCCCTCTTTTAATTAAGGGGATCAACATTTTTATCTCAGGAGTACTGCCACTTTTTGAAATGCAAATAACAACATCGTCATCTTGAATGGTTCCCAAATCCCCATGTATGGCATCTGCAGCATGCATGAATATGGCCGGGGTTCCAGTGGAGTTAAGGGTAGCCACAATTTTGGATGCAATAATGGCACTCTTTCCAATACCCGAAATAATAACACGTCCTTTGGAGTTTAGTATGCAATTGACCGTCTTGGAAAAGTCTTCATCCAATAGGCTAGCAAGGTGTCCAATAGCGTCCCGTTCCTTTTCAATAGTTCTTTTCGCCAGTTCAAGAATTGTGCTATCGGATGTCAAAGTATTATTTAATTTTATCAATGGTATTCTTATAAAGATATGTTATCTTTAAGAGTACAAAATTACGTAAACTTAATTTTATAGGATGGTAATCCTTGAATAATTTGGTACTACTGTTTTGGCCAAATTTAATAACTGATTTCCGTTCGGGTTTTGCGAGCTTACGGTTCAATTACCCTTAAAATTCTAGAAATACTTTATAGATTTGAATGAAATTGATATACATGCTGCGTTAAAAAAATATTTTGGTTTTTCTCAGTTTAAAGGACTTCAAGAAGGCGTTGTAAAGAATATTTTAAAAGGCAATAATACGTTCGTTATTATGCCTACAGGTGGTGGTAAGTCATTGTGCTACCAACTACCTTCATTGATGCAGGAAGGTACGGCCATTATTGTTTCTCCTTTGATAGCCTTGATGAAAAATCAGGTGGATGCCATTAGAGGTGTCTCCGCAGAGATGGGCATTGCCCATGTACTTAATTCTTCCCTGAACAAAACAGAAATAAAGCAGGTAAAAAAGGATATTAAAGAGGGCACTACCAAATTGCTATATGTAGCTCCGAATCCTTGACCAAGGATGAAAACGTGGAGTTTTTACGTTCTGTTAAGATATCATTTGTAGCCGTGGACGAAGCTCATTGTATTTCTGAATGGGGACATGATTTTAGACCGGAATACAGAAATCTAAAATCTATTGTATCCAGATTGGGAGAAAATATTCCGATAATAGGTTTGACAGCAACTGCAACCCCAAAAGTTCAGGAAGATATCATCAAAAATCTTGGCATATCTGATGCTACTGTTTTTAAAGCGTCGTTCAACAGGCCTAATTTGTTTTATGAGGTAAGGACCAAAACAGAAAACGTAGATGCGGATATCATTCGATTTATAAAACAGAATGAAGGTAAATCCGGAATTGTTTATTGTCTAAGCCGCAAAAAAGTAGAGGAATTGGCGCAAGTGCTCCAAGTGAATGGTATAAGTGCGGTTCCTTATCATGCCGGCTTTGATGCTAAGACCAGATCTAAATATCAGGACATGTTCCTTATGGAGGATGTTAATGTGGTGGTGGCCACCATTGCTTTTGGTATGGGTATAGATAAACCTGATGTTCGATATGTAATACATCATGATATTCCTAAAAGCATTGAAAGCTACTATCAGGAAACGGGTAGAGCCGGACGGGACGGTGGAGAAGGCCACTGCTTGGCCTTTTATTCCTACAAAGATGTAGAAAAATTGGAAAAATTCATGTCCGGGAAACCGGTGGCGGAACAGGAAATAGGAAATGCTCTTTTGCAAGAGGTAGTAGCCTATGCAGAAACCTCTATGTCGCGAAGAAAGTTCATGCTTCATTATTTTGGGGAAGAGTTCGATGAGGTAAATGGTGAGGGTGCCGATATGGATGACAATACCGGAAACCCAAAAGAAAAGGTGGAAGCCATGGACGATGCCATCAAATTATTGAAAGTGGTCAAAGGCACTAGCGAAAAATTTAAGTCCAAGGAAATTGTAAGTACCCTACGAGGGAAAAACAATGCCCTGATCAGTTCACATAAAACCAATGAGAAGGATTTTTTTGGAATTGGCTCGGATAAGGACAAAAGTCATTGGATGGCCTTGAAAAGGCAGATGCTGGTCGCTGGCTTCCTTAAAAAGGATATTGAACAGTATGGTGTGTTGCGTTTGACTGAAAAGGGACATGACTTTTTGAAAAAGCCACATTCTTTCATGATGACAAAGGACCATGTGTACAATGCTGAAAATGATAATGCCATTGTAGGAGCGGCAAAGAGTGGCGGTGTCACAGATGAAAAACTTCTCAAACAATTAAAGGATTTAAGAAAATCCCAGGCAAATAAGTTGGGTGTTCCTCCATTTGTGGTCTTTCAAGACCCCTCGCTAGAGGACATGGCCCTCAAATATCCCATAACTTTGGAAGAACTTTTAAATGTCCACGGAGTAGGGGAAGGAAAGGCAAAGAAGTATGGTAAACCTTTCGTTTCTTTTATAGCATCGTATGTAGAAGAAAATGACGTAATACGTCCGGACGACCTTGTAGTGAAAAGTACCGGGGCCAACTCAGGTTTAAAGTTGTACATCATCCAAAATATAGATAGAAAACTCCCATTGGATGATATAGCTTCCGCAAAGGGATTGGAAATACCTGAACTAATCAAGGAAATGGAACAGATTGTCTATAGCGGTACCAAGCTAAACTTGGACTACTGGATAGACGAAGTGTTGGATGAAGACCAACAAGAAGAAATTCATGAATATTTCCTGGAGGCCGAAAGTGATAATCCGGAAGAGGCGATGAAGGAGTTTGATGGTGAATATGAGGATGAAGAATTAAGGTTATACCGACTCAAATTTATTAGTGAGGTGGCTAATTAGGTATATTTTCAGGAAACCGGTTTTTCAATAAGTTTTAATAGCAGTTTATCAGCATCAAAATGGGCTTTGGCCCCAATTGGTAAGGTAAAGTTCTGATCAACGTGCCCAAAACTGAATCCGTAAGCCGCTGGTATACCCAGTGGTTTAATTCTATCCATGACCACTTGCTTTAAAGTGAAGGAGTTAGGATTGGTACTTGAATTACATCCCTTGCAAACACCAAACAGTATCCCCGAAGCTTTTTTGAACGTTTTTCCATCTATTAATTGGGTTAGCATCCTATCGATTCGATACGGAGCCTCTTCCACATCTTCTATACAAAAGATCTTATCCGTAAAATCAATTTCATGAGGCGTTCCAATGAGGGCATTGATCAAGGTAAGGCTTCCGCCGCAAAGTTCACCTGTAGCCTCGCCCGGGTTTATGGTATAGCGTTCATATTCCGGATTTGATAGCTGTTCCTCCGTAAGTTTCGCATTTCGTATCACCCTATTTTCTTTGGGTTTTCGAACGATGCTGTTAAGGGCTTTTTGGGAATAGCTATCATCAAGGGTACTTCCTACCGGGCCATGAAAAGTGATAAGACCAGTCATTTGATGAATGCCGTTCAAAAGAGCTGTAACATCGCTAAAACCGATTAGGGGCTTTGGGTTTGATGCTATTAAGGTGTAATCAATAAGATTCATTATCCGAGTGCAGCCATATCCGCCCCGTATACAAAGTATACCGTCCACATCTTTATTTTCGAACATATGGTTTAGGTCGGTTGCCCGTTCTTCATCGGTATTGCTGAAATAGCCATTTGGCTTGGAAAGCCTTTCCGTATAATAAACGCCGTATCCCATTTCTTGCAAGACCGACTTGGCCTTGGTCAATGTTTCCTCAGAAAAACGGTATCCTGGAGCTATCAATCCAATGGTCGCTCCTTTTTTCAGGGGCTTCGGATACAATTTATCTGTGAGTTTGACCGGTTCCCCAGTTTTGGAAAATCCTTTTCCGGATACAATTTGATAGATGGATAGGCTCAATACGGCGGTTAGGAACTTTCTTCGGGCAACATCGGCTAGGTATTAAAGGAATTTAATAATGTTTAACTATTTTAAAAATTAATTAAACAAAAATTAAGATTATGCTATGTATCATTCTCATACATTTGGATAAATCTAAAAAAAAGAACTATGAAAAATTTAAAAATTACCACATTATGCGCTTTTATGCTCTGTTTGACTATAGGGTTCTCACAATCGGACAATATAGTAGGAGTAGCCGCTGGAAACGAGAATTTTACGACTTTGGTTACCGCTGTGAAATCTGCAGATTTGGTAGGAACTTTAAGTGCTGAAGGGCCATTTACGGTATTTGCTCCTGTAAACAGTGCCTTTGGTGCCTTACCTGATGGTACGGTTGAAAGCCTTTTGAAGCCGAGAGAACAAGTCTATTTTACAGGGAATATTGACCTACCATGTCGTTTCAGGTGAGTATATGGCCAAGGATGTGATTAAGGCAATTAATGATAACAATGGCGAATTCAATGTTAAAACGGTTGCCGGAGGCGACATTACGTTGTCTTTGTCAGATGGAAATGTGATGTTGAAAGATGCCAAGGGTGGCATGGCCAAAGTTGTAATGTCCGATGTTGATGCCACAAATGGAGTTGTACATGCCATTGATGGCCTTGTAATGCCTAAATAAGGTTATCTTGCCCTACAAAAAAAGCCGTTGCAAATTATTGCAACGGCTTTTTTTCTTAATACTAATTTCTCTTATTGGGATGCGGCCGAAGTGCCGCCATCTATTTTCCCTCTTTTCAATTGTCGTTGAATTTTTCGAATGGCAGATTCTATGGATTTTTCAGGTTCGATGATGTTGTATTCTCCCTGCAACTGGGTCTGCAAAACCAATGGCTTCATCCGTTAAGATAATGTCAGATTTAATTCGGTCTTTATATTTTGGTATATCATTGCTCAAGTTTTCTTCCCAATCCGTAATAGCCATTTCACAGCTCATACTATAGACGGAATTGAACAGTTTTTTGTCCCAGTTAATTTTAAATTCCATCAAAACATTACTGTAACCGTAGTACCATTTACCATCCCTTTCCCTATAATCTACCCTATACGCTACTTCTGTAGGCCACACATCCGCATTTCTTGGTTTTTTCCTAACGAACATTTGCGCCGCCAAATTTCTATTGGTAATATTCAAGGAATAAATGGCACTGGTTAGAATTTTATTCTCAACATCTATATAAAGCTTACCCGTGTATAACGGATCAATAATTCCAGGTTTTTGCTCAAAATTTATTACATAAATTAATTTGTCGTCCACCCTAGTAGAGTTGGAGAAAGAAAAGTCGTAATATTCAAAGAGATCATCTGCAAAAATGTAGTCAGGATATTTTACCATATCCACAAACAATGCATTGAAAGGGCCACCTTGAAGCTTTAGGGCCAGCGTGTCTAATTTGCTGTAATCCGTACTCTTTCTAGCTTTAAAAAGCTTAAGTGCATCTGTTCTGTTACTAGTGTAAGGGGCTTTGTAAATATTAACGACCGCTTCGGAAAGACTGACATTTTGCCTTCTTCTTTTTATTGTTTCCCTGTAAAAAGCGGTCATCACTGTAGGATTGTTGATATAATTCTCTCCCCGTTTTTTTAAGGTTTCTCTAACTAAGGCCCTTGCATCCTTTGGTATGCTAAGGTTAACCTCTGATAATTGGGTAACCAGTTCAGTCATTACAATTTCATTTCTTTCGGCCTTAAATTGCAACATAGGGATTCTCTTGGTCCTATAACCTAAAAACGACACGATAACATTTTCACTGGTATTGGATTCGGGCACCTTCAGTGAAAACTCCCCTTCGGTATTCGTAATTGTACTTATATTGGTGTTTTCCAAAGTAAGCGTGGCAAATACTAATGGTTTTTTGGTTTCGCTGTCATATACTTCCCCTAAATATTCCTTAAAGCCTTCTTCTTGAGCAAAAAGACCAAAACTCAAAATCATACATGTAAAAAGCCGAGACAATCCTAAGATTGAAAGGGCTATTTATTTTTTGGAGGTTAATTTTCCTGTTCATATCAATTTAATTTTAAGCAACCTTTGGGATTAATTCCCTTTTTCTTACCTAAGATAGTGATATTAAGAGTGATATAAAATTAATTATAGTTAAAATAGAAGGTGTGGAAATTTTACTGAATTTAGAATAAGGCGGCTATTATCCTTTGTGAGTCTTGGAAGAATGACTGACCAATCTTTGTATTTCCTTTAATTCCGAATTAGTAAGATCTCGCCATTTTCCCACGGGCACATCCAAGGTAACGTTCATAATTCTGATGCGTTTCAATTTTTTGACCCGATAGTCCAGGTATTCGCACATACGTCTAATTTGGCGATTGAGTCCCTGAGTCAGGATTATCCTAAATTGATATTTACTAACCTGATGCACTTCACATTTTCGGGTGACGGTATCCAAAATCGGAACCCCGTTTCTCATTTTTTTAAAAATTACGGCGTTATAGGCTTGTCAACGGTAACCAAGTATTCCTTTTCATGATTGTTGCGCGCCCTTAAGATCTTATTTACTATATCGCCGTCGTTTGTGAGAAATATCAATCCTTCGCTAGGTTTATCCAATCTTCCAATAGGGAAAATCCTTTTTGGATAGTTGATAAAGTCAATGATATTGTCCTTTTCCACTCCCGTATCTGTTGTACAAACAATCCCAACGGGTTTATTAAAGGCGAGATATACTGGCTTATCGTTGGTTCCCGATATGCTTTCACCATCGACCTGTACCAAATCCCCTTCGGAAATCTTGGTGCCCATTTCAGGAACTTTTCCATTGATGGTCACACGCCCCTGTTCTATGAGCTTATCGGCCTCCCTTCGGGAGCAATATCCGACTTCGCTGAGGTACTTGTTAATTCTTGTTTGTTTGGCCTCTTCAGACATTTATCTAGTTCTTTGCAACTCCAATTTATAAATTTCCCTCCCTAATTCGGCCAAAAAAGGAATACCAATTTCTTCATATTCATAGGCATCATCATTAAATATTCCGTCCTTGTTTACCAAAATAGTAGCGGTTAGCATAAAATCCACCTTGTTTTTCGTATCCTTTATATAGGCGCAATCGGTCAGAGTACCATAAGCAAACCCCACTTTATTGTAGATTTCCATAGTTGAGGGAATGGTTTCCTTAGTGTCCCCATAGATAAAAAATTTGCAGTAGCCATCATAAAACTCCTCAGGGTCATAACCGGCATTCCTAGGTAAGGTTTTCATTGCTTTAAGTAGAAATGCTTTTTGCTCCTGGGAAAGCTCAAATTGTTGATTAGGAATAAAATGTTCAGGAAAAATCACCCTTTTCAAAACATCATGCTGTGCCTTTATGGAGTAGTAGTTTTTTAATGAAAAATCAAAAGGCTCCTCAATCAGGTTACCGTCTTCATAATACCCGCTGCCTTTTTTGACCTTATTTAAATCCAAAGGTTTCGGAGGACTGTTTAAGGTAGGCACTGTCATTGCGGTCGAGCTATCATTGAGATAGATGATCAAAGGCTTTGTTTCTAAATCTTCCGAAAGATATCCTAATCGATGTGAAATACGAAGTGGGCCTATTCCCTTTTCGACGAGAGATTTATTAATTGCGTCCTGACCTAAAAGTTCCACCAAACGGTTATTGGCCAAATTGTCACTTACTGTAAAAATTTGTAGAATGTCCTTGGAAAATGTCGACTCTAGGGTATCTCCCTCAACATAATATCGAACTTCCCTATTCAAAGTGTCGGTTTTGTTCAAGTGCTCTAATGCTAGTACGGCGATAGGAAACTTAACGGTACTGGCAGGATAGAAATAATTACTTTCATCAACTTGGAAATCATAATCTGTAAAGAAAACACTATCATTTTTTCTATCAATTTTTGTGTATCTAATCTGTACTTCAAACTGATCTAGGCTATCCATTACCCTTTTTATTTTTGGATTGTTAGACCTTAGGGCAGTTTCCAAAATGTTGTCATGAATTGGTGGGTTGGAACAGGAAAAGAACATTCCTAAAATGGTAGAGGATAAAATCTTTAAGAATATACTTGTACGTAAGTTAATTTTCGGCATACACTTCTCCTCTGTGCGGTTTTAATTTATCTCTCATGGCAATCATATTGATTTCGTTAACGACCATATAGGCGATGCTATGAACATCGTTCAATTCTGTAAAGCCTGTAGTAATAACATCCACCTTTTCCATGGAAATAAATTCCTTGAGATGTACTTCATGGTGTTCCGCCGTCCTAAGGGCCGCCGGACCTCTAAAATCCCAAATTAGTTTTATTTGTCTTTCCAAAACCTTAAAATGTGAATTTCAAAATTAATGTTTGAGTATTGTTTTTCAATGGATTTCGTAGTTTTTGTTTTGTACGTTCAAGCTTTTGGATTATAATTTTGATGCAAATCGATTTGAATTCTGTTAAGGAAAACCCATAGCGTTTGGTCGGGATTATGTATTTGCTATTTTTGCATGATGTGTGATTCTCAAATGATACGACGCAAAATCATTTTTTTGTTATTGGGAATAGGGGCTTTATTGAGCATGGCATCCTGTGATGCATACTTCAACAAAGAGGTAGAAAAGAAACCTTTGGCCCGGGTAGGTGAATCTTATCTTTATAAGGAAGACCTAGCACCATTTATTAAAGATGGAATGTCCGCTGGGGATAGCGCATCTTTCGTTACCAATTACATTAACAATTGGGCCTCAAAACAACTGTTGCTTTCAAAGTCGAAAATTAATTTGCCGGAGGAAAAGCTTTCTGAATTTGATGCATTGGTCGATACTTATAGAACGGATCTCTATACCAGGGCCTATCAGGAAGCTTTGGTCTCCCAAGGAGCCGATTCCGTAATTACGGATACTCAACTACAGGAATTTTACGATCGACAGCAGGAAAATTTTAAGTTAAAGGAGCGAATCGTTCGAATTCGTTTTGTACAGTTACCACTAAATTTTCTCAACCAGGACGAAGTTGAAAGGAGGCTAAGGAGTTTTAATGAAGAAGATTTGGTCTATTTGGATTCTATTGGGGTACAATTCAAGAAATTGAATTTTAACGATTCTATTTGGGTCAGTTCCTCAAGAATTTTTGAGGAAATTCCACCCATAACCTTTGATAATCAGGATAGATACTTAAAAAATTCACAATTTTTTGAATTACAGGATTCAATCGGGGTATATTTGGGAAAAATTGAGGAAGTAAAGGAGGTTAATGATATTGCTCCTCTTTCCTATATAACGCCTACCATTAAACAGGTTTTATTAAGTCGTAGAAAAATAGACTACCTGCGAAAATTAGAAACTGAAATCATAGATGAAGCAATTAGAGAAAAAGAATTTGAGGTTTACAACGACAATGAATAAACTGGGGTTTGTCCTTTTGGCAAGTATACTTTGTACCACTTTAGGTGCCCAAGAATCTACCACTGGCGATTCTCCCGACGAAACGGCGGTTGTGGAAACCCCTACAAAAAAGGACTCTACCAATTTCAAAAGAATTAAGTTGGACGGTATTGCGGCTGTAGTTGGTGATTATGTGATTTTGGATTCCGATATAGAAAAGACTTTGATCGATTTAAAAAGCCAAGGAGCCTCTACGGAGGACATTACTCACTGCAGTCTTCTTGGTAAATTAATGGAGGATCGTCTATATGCCCACCAGGCCGTACAGGATAGTATTTTGGTTTCAGATGACGAAGTGAATGCAACCGGAGACCGCCAGTTGCAATCTTTGGTTCAGCAAATCGGCTCTATGGAAAAGGTGCTGAAATATTACAATAAAGAGGACGAGCAAAGTTTTAGGGAGGAGCTTTATAAAATTAATAAGCTTAGAATGTTATCCGAAAAAATGCAGCAGGATATTATTTCAGAAATTGAAATCACACCTGAGGAAGTTCGTCAGTTCTTCAATAAGATTCCTGAAAATGAAAGACCGGTTTTTGGCGCTGAATTGGAAATCGCCCGGATAGTAAAGGCTCCTGAGCCATCCGAGGCTGAAAAACAAAAGGTTATAGATAAGCTCAATGAAATTAAGGCTGATGTAGAGGATAATGATGCCAGCTTTAGTGTAAAGGCGATTTTATATTCCCAGGATCCCGGTTCTAAATCAAAAGGTGGTTTTTATAGTATTACCAAGGAAACTGGTTTTGACAAAACATTTAAGGACGTGGCTTTCAGTCTTCGGGAAGGTGAGGTTTCGGAGCCTTTTGAGACCATCTTCGGATTTCATATCATATATATTGAAAAAATCAGGGGTCAGGAACTTGATTTAAGACATATTTTGATTCAACCGTGAAATTTCGCAAGATGCATTGGACGAAGCGAAGTCTGAATTGGATAGTATTCGTAAGAATATCATTGATGGTAAATTCACCTTTGCGGAAGCTGCACTTAATTTTTCGGATGAGAAGGAAACCAAATTTGATGGTGGCTTGCTCAGAAATCCACAAGATTTTAGTTCACGATTTGAGTTGACCAAGATGGATCCTACCTTATATAATCAAGTCCGTGATTTAAAGGATGATCAAATATCCTATCCCATTTTGGAACCGAGACCCAAGGGGAGGGCCTTCAAAATACAAGATTCTCAAAGTTACAAATCGCTATGATGAACATGTAGCTGATTTTTCTAAGGACTACACTAAAATTCAACAGCTTGCCCTTACAGAAAAGCAATACAATGCTATTAAGGAGTGGATGGAAGACCATATAGAAGATACTTATATTAGCGTTAGCGATGCCAACAGGGATTGCGATTTTGCTAATAATTGGGTAAAGAACTAAGTATGTCAGATGTTGCCGCTGTTAAAGTATTGATCCAAAAACACAATGCATTAAAAAAAGAAATTGCCAAAGTAATTGTTGGTCAAGAAGACGTTATAGACCAAATATTGCTTTCTATCTATACGGGGGGGCATTCCTTGTTGATTGGAGTTCCCGGTCTTGCCAAAACCTTGATGGTAAACACAATTGCCCAAGCACTTGGATTGGATTTCAAGAGAATTCAGTTTACGCCGATTTAATGCCTAGCGATATTCGGGTAGTGAAGTTTTGGATCAGAACAGGAATTTTAAATTTATTAAGGATCCCGTTTTTTCCAACATTATCTTGGCTGATGAAATTAATAGAACCCCTCCCAAAACACAGGCTGCACTTCACGGAGGCCATGCAGGAAAGAGCAGTTACCATAGCAGGACATCAATACAAATTGGATTTGCCTTATTTTGTACTTGCCACTCAAAACCCCATTGAACAAGAAGGTACGTACCCCTTACCGGAGGCCCAGTTGAACTGCTTTATGTTCGCAATAGAGTTAAAATATCCAAGTGTAGAGGAGGAAGTTAAGGTCGTAAAAAATACAACTTCCACTACCAAGTATCAAGTGGAACCTCAGTTCAATGCCAATCAGATTTTAGAAATTCAGGAGTTGGTTAGAAGAATTCCCGTTCCCGACAATGTAGTCGAATACGCCGTAAAATTGGTTAATAAGACCGGACCAAATTTGGAAACCGCTACAGATTATGTAAAACAATATGTAGATTGGGGAGCTGGTCCAAGGGCTTCACAAAATCTTATTTTGGCAGCAAAAGCGAACGCCGCTGTCAATGGAAAATTTTCACCCGATTTTGAGGATGTCCAAAAGGTTGCAAATGGGATACTCAAACATAGGATTATTAAAAATTACAAAGCAGAGGCCGAGGGTATATCCGAAGAAGATATCATTAAGCAGCTTTTGTAATTATCTAGGTTCAATAGTCTTTATTTCCGTTTTAAGAATCCCATATTTTCTTTTTTTTAGAAAGGGCTACGTTTAAAATGTAACGAATGCTAAAAAAGGTTTTATTCCTTTGTCTAAAATTTTAATTGCGCCTTAGATTTTCTTAATTTTACGGAATTGCTTTAACATTAAATAGATAAATATGGCATTTGATATTGATATGATTAAAGGGGTGTACGCCAATATGGCGGAGCGCGTGGATAAGGCTCGTGAGATAGTGGGCAAGCCACTAACCCTTTCGGAGAAGATTTTATATTCTCACCTATGGGATGGTACTCCATCCAAAGCCTTTGTCAGAGGTAAGGATTATGTTGATTTTGCTCCAGATCGTATTGCTTGTCAGGATGCAACCGCCCAAATGGCATTATTACAATTTATGCAGGCCGGTAAACCTAAAGTGGCGGTTCCAACAACCGTACATTGTGATCACCTGATTCAGGCGAAAAGCGGTGCTGCTGCAGATTTAAAGTCGGCCAACTCGACGAGTGCCGAGGTATTCGACTTTTTGGAGTCCGTTTCTAATAAATATGGAATAGGATTTTGGAAACCCGGTGCTGGGATAATTCATCAAGTAGTTTTGGAAAATTATGCCTTTCCTGGAGGAATGATGATTGGAACCGATTCCCACACCGTTAACGCCGGTGGTTTGGGAATGGTAGCCATAGGTGTAGGTGGAGCTGATGCTGTGGACGTTATGGCTGGTATGGCATGGGAACTTAAATTTCCCAAGTTGATCGGTGTTCGATTGACTGGTGAGATTTCGGTTGAATCGCTCCTAAGGATGTTATACTTAAAGTTGCTGAAATCCTTACGGTAAAAGGAGGAACGGGAGCCATTGTTGAATATTTTGGATCTGGTGCTAAGGCCCTATCCTGTACAGGAAAAGGAACCATTTGTAATATGGGTGCGGAAATCGGGGCCACTACTTCTACCTTTGGCTATGACGAGTCTATGGAAAGATATCTTAGGGCCACAGATAGAGCAGATGTAGCCGATGCGGCTAATAAAGTGAAAGAACACCTTACTGCAGATGCAGAGGTTTATACCAATCCGGAACAATATTTTGATCAAGTTATCGATATTGACCTTTCTAAATTAAACCCATTATTGAATGGTCCTTTTACTCCTGATTTGTCTACGTCAGTAGGAAAGGAAATGACCGAAAAGGCTACAAAAAACGATTGGCCAATGCAAGTGGAATGGGGTCTTATAGGATCTTGTACCAACTCTTCCTATGAAGATTTATCCGAGCTTCTTCCATTGCGCAACAGGCATTGGATAAAAAACTAAAGACGAAAGCGGAGTTTGGAATAAACCCAGGTTCTGAGCAGGTTCGATATACGGCGGAACGTGATGGAATCCTTGGAATCTTTGAAAAATTGGATGCCAAGATTTTCACGAATGCTTGTGCACCATGTATTGGTCAGTGGGCCCGTTACAATGATCCAAAGAACGCTCCAAAGAACAGTATTGTACATTCTTTTAATAGAAACTTTGCAAAACGCGCAGATGGTAATCCAAATACCCATGCCTTTGTAGCTTCACCGGAGATTACGGCTGCTATAGCCATCGCCGGAAGATTGGATTTTAACCCAATGACGGATACCCTGATCAATGAAGAAGGGCAAGAAGTAAAGTTCGATGAACCAACAGGATGGGAATTACCACCAAAAGGTTTTGAGGTAGAGGATGCTGGATACCTAGCGCCTAAAGAAGATGGGTCCAGTGTGAAGGTCGTGGTAGACCCAACTTCGGAAAGACTCCAATTGTTGGAGCCATTTGAACCCATTAAGAACGAGGAACTTCAAGGGGCCAAATTATTGATTAAGGCCTATGGAAAGTGTACTACGGATCACATTTCCATGGCGGGATCATGGTTGCGATTTAGGGGACATTTGGACAATATCGCTAATAACACCTTAATTGGAGCTGTAAACGCTTACAACCAAAAAACAAATTTGGTGAAAAATCAGTTGACCGGTGAATATGAAGGAGTACCCGATACACAACGAGCCTATAAGGCCAAGGGGATAAAGTCCATTGTAGTAGGTGACCATAACTATGGTGAGGGTTCTTCTAGGGAACATGCTGCAATGCAACCAAGACATCTTGGCGTGGCGGCAGTTTTGGTTAAATCCTTTGCGCGTATACATGAAACGAACTTAAAAAAACAAGGGATGTTAGCATTGACTTTTGCCAATGAGAAGGACTATGATTTGATAATGGAAGATGATACGTTCAACTTTGTGGACATCGCTGATTTTGCTCCGGATAAACCATTGACAATTGAAATTGTTCATGCTGACGGTTCAAAGGATACTATTAAGGCAAACCATACCTATAACGATGCGCAAATTGGCTGGTTTAGGGAAGGTTCTGCTTTGAACGTAATCAAAAGGCAAAACGCGTCTTAACATAATTTTAAAATAAATTAGGAAAACTCCCAATACTATTTGGGAGTTTTTTAGTTTTGGATATTCCATAAACTTAAAATGAAGAAACAAACTTTTTACACGCTTTTGGTCATAGCATTTGTGTTGTCTTTCTTTGTAACCCCTCTTGGTGATTATAGCAAGATTCTTTTAAATAGGTGGTTGGCCACCGCACCTACCGTTATTAGTCCCGAGAAGCGAGGTAAAATTGCGAGTTACGATTGGATCCTAAAGGATGAAAAGTGGAATTTTTTCAATTTTGAAGAAGCTAAAGGAAAAGTTGTTTTTATTTCATTTTGGACCTCATGGCATATGCCATCACAAGCACAGTTAAAGGACATTCAAAATCTATATGACAAATACAAGGGAAAGGTAAAATTCTATATCATTACCAATGAAGAAAGGGTCCTGTAGAACTTTTTATGGAGAAACATGGGTATAATTTTCCAGTAACATATCGTATTGTTGGAGAAAATAGTCCAATAACTATTTTAAATCCACCCGGATCGTACATTTTGGATAAAAACGGCTATGTGGTCGTGCACCAAAATGCCGTAGCTGACTGGGATAATTCAAAAGTGGACCAATTATTGGAAAAACTGGTCAACGAATAGTCCTTCTTATTTGGCATTTCTAAAATACTTAAATGGGACAAGGAGCATTCCAAAGCATTCCCCATCATTTTTACCCAAATGTTTGTGATGGATTTTGTGGGCACGTCTTACTCCCTTGGCATACCAATTGTTTGCATTCCTAAACAATTTAAAACGCTGGTGAATAAAGATGTCATGTACAAAAAAATAGGCGATACCATAGGCTAGAATTCCAAAACCTAATGGCCAACCATACCAAAATCCATTGGCTCCGGAATAAAACAGTAGCATACTCACGATGGCATAGAAAATGAAAAAGGCATCATTTCTTTCAAACCAAGAGTCATGGTCTTTATGATGGTGATCTTTGTGTAAAGACCATAAAAATCCATGCATAATATATTTATGGGTAAACCATGCCATAAATTCCATAAAGGCAAATGTGCCTAAAAATATTAGTATCCAAAGAAAAGCGTTCATCAAACCAAATTCATTTTATATTTAACGTAGGATCTTGCCAATAGGCCAAATTTTTCATAATCCGGTACACGAATTCGCGTACTTTTTATCTCCATGGATGGCGTATCCTGTAGTTTTTTAAGTAATCTAGAATAATATCTATAGGCTGTATAAACCCCAAATTTCGCTTCGATGGGTAATTTTACGATGCCCTTATAACCTTCTTGAAAATCTTTCCTTATTTCATCAACGATCTCCTTTTTAGAAATTTCATCTAATGCGGCTAAATTGGCATTTGGAAAGTAGGATCGATTCAACTCCTCAAAATCCGCTTTTACGTCCCTTAGAAAGTTAACCTTTTGAAATGCCGATCCAAGGGCCATGGCGGATTCCTTTAGATCCTCGTAGGAGTCATCACATCCCTTTACGAAGACTTTCAAACACATTAAACCAACTACATCGGCAGAACCATAAATGTACTCTTTATATTCTGCATCTGTTTTATATATGCTTTTGGTCAAGTCTGCTCGCATACTTTTCATAAATGAGTCGACCAAGTGCATGGGTATTTTATACTTGTGAAATGTATGTTGAAAGGAATTAAGAATAGGATTAAGACTGATTTTGTTGTCAATGGCCGCGGCAAGTTCCTCTTCAAATTTAATAAATAGAGTGTTTTTGTCGTAGTCATGGAAGGTATCCACGATTTCATCGGCAAACCTTACAAAGCCGTAGATATTATAGATATCTCCTCTAATTGAACTATGAAGCATTTTTGTTGCCAAGGCAAACGACGTACTATATTTTTCGGTAACTATTTTACTACACTCGTAGGATACCTTGTCAAAAGTAATTTTCATAGTTTTAAGTTAGTTATTTTTAGTTAGAAGTTCGGAAACTAATTTCCCTGAAATGAGCGAAGGAGGTACTCCTGGCCCTGGAACTGTTAGTTGTCCTGTAAAATAAAGGTTTTTGACTTTACTGCTTTTTAATTTTGGCCTTAAAAATGCGGTTTGTGATAGTGTATTAGCCATTCCATAGGCATTTCCTTTGTACGAATTATATCTTTCAACAAAGTCATTGACGCAAAACGTTTTCCTAAAAAGTATCTTATCCAAAACTTTTTGATTGGTTTTTTGCTCGAACCTATCCATAATCAAGTCAAAATATTGCTCTCTAAGTTCTTCGGTGTCCTCCAATCCCGGTGCTATAGGAACCGAAAAAAGCCTGTTTCACAACCCTCGGGAGCCATGCTGTCATCCGTAATTGAGGGGAAGTTGGCATAGAAAAGAGGGCTGGTTGGCCATTGAGGATTATCATAAATTTCTTCTGCATGCCTTTCAAAATCTGTATCAAAGAATAAATTATGGTGCTCAACATTTCTCATTTTACTATTAAAGGCGATATAGAACAACAAAGATGATGGCGCAAACGTCTTCTTGTTCCAATACATCTCACTATACTGTCTATATTCTTGATCTAATAAACCTTCGGAATGATGATAGTCCGCCCCACTAACCACAATATCCGCCAAGATTTCTTGGCCTTTGCAAACGATACCATTGCAATTGCCTTTTGAAACCAATATTTTTTCGACTTCTGAACCAACATGGATTTTAACACCAAGTTCTTTGGCCGGATTACCCATTGCCTCAATAATTTGGTACATACCACCTTGGGGGTGCCAAGTACCGAGTCCGAAATCTGCAAAATTCATGAAACTGTAAAAGGATGGGGTATCGCTTGGCTTTGCACCAAGAAAAAGTACGGGAAACTCTAAGGTAGCAATAAGCTTCGGATTTTTGAACCTTTTTCTTACCTCAGAACTTATGGTCTTAAAAAACTGGTCTACTTTAAGTATGGTTTCTTTTGTAACCAACTCAAAAGGAGATACGCCAGGTCTCAAAACAATTTTATTAATGGCAACATTGTAATTCTCCTGAGCGAGGGCGATAAATTTTTTAAGTTCCGCGGAACTTCCCTTTTCAATACGCTCAAATTCCGGACATATTTTATCCATGGAGTCACCTACGGTGATTACATCGTCTGCAAAGAAAATTTTATAAGCTGGATTTAATTTGTCCAATTTGTAATAGTCAGATGTGGATTTGCCAAAATCCCTGAAAAATTTTTCAAAGATATCGGGCATCCAATACCAACTTGCACCCATGTCAAAGGTAAATCCATCTTTGATGAATTGAGCTGCTCTGCCACCTATGGTATCATTTTTTTCGTATATACCCACATCATGGCCGGCCTTGGCGAGATAACAAGCTGCCGATAGAGAGGAGAAACCAGATCCTATAATGGCTATATTTTTTCCCATTCTTATAAATTTTGAACTACCTCCTCAATTGAAGTAAATATTTTTAAAAATTTTGGGAGATTTGGTTTTTCTAAATATTGAGTTTGACGGCCTAGAATCCATAAATTGGGATTTGCATAATCTTCCAAAAACTTTTCAAAATCACTTATATAATCGTTTATTCCGGATTTATCGGGTTTTACAGTGAAGTAAGATAAAAAATAAATATTGTCGAAATACTTTTTTAAATCAACTAAGCTTTCTATGGGTATGGTTTGCCCCAAATAAATTACTTTATATCCTTTTAGAAGAATTTCATAATTAAGGTAAAGTAAGCCAATGTCGTGAATCTCATTTTCAGGCAGAAAAGAAACAAATACCTTGTTATCCTTTATAGGTTTTTGGTGTTGAATACGTTCTGTATTCACTAATATTTTTTGTTTGATTAAGCTGGTAATGAAATGCTCATGTGCTGGACTGATAGTGTCCGTTTGCCATAAAAGACCAATTTCGTTTAACAATGGAATGAAAACCTCTTTGAAAACTTCCCGGAAAGATTTCGTTTTTAAGAGTTTATCATAGGTATCGAAGAAAATAGTTTGGTCAAAATTCATCATGGCCAATTTGAAGGCGTTCAGATTTTTTGACTTATTTGTTTTATTTGAAACTACCTCTTTTACCGCGTTCGGGATATCAGCCTCGGGAATTTTGGCAATCTTCGATATCTTATACCCATTGTCATAGAGAAGGGTAATATTTAAAAGCTTCTGTAAACTTGACAGACTGTAAGTTCTGATATTGGTATCCGTTCTTTCCGGAGAAAGTAAATTGTATCTTTTTTCCCGAGATACGAATGGTGTGTGCCTTGATACCGAGACAGGTTCTCAAGATCTCGAATGCTAAAAATCTTTTTTACGTTGTTCATAATTTTAGGAAAAACGTTAAACAAACTTATGAAATTGAATGCAAAGTTGGTTGGAAAAGAAGTTAAAATCTCGCTAAATAAAAAGGCCAGGTATATTGTACCTGGCCTTTGTGCCCACGACTAGATTCGAACTAGCACGTCCTTACGAACACTACCCCCTCAAGGTAGCGTGTCTACCAATTTCACCACGTGGGCGTTTTATAACAAGGCGTAAAGATAAAAAGGTATTGTGTATTTCAAAGCATATCCATTGCGAGTTTTAGTTATTGGAGGATAAAAATAACTTATTCGAAATCCAACCTTAAAAATTCATGAATTTAGGATGCTCCTTTTTGTCAATCTCAAGTTTCTGAGGAAAATATTTATAAATTGTTATCTCATACTCACCTAAATGACAATTACATGTACAGAAGAAACATCGCTATTAATTATTTCGTCTTATCCATTTTTATAAGTTCTATTTCTATATCCTTTGGTCAGTGGAAACCCGCTGGGAACAAAATCAAGTCAAAATGGGCTACCGAGGTTAATCCGGCCAATGTTCTCGGGGAATATCCAAGACCCCTAATGGTCAGGGAAAGTTGGAAAAATTTGAATGGTCTTTGGGATTATGCGATCATGGAAAAGGGAAGCTCCGTTCCCACTAATTTTGAGGGGCAAGTACTTGTACCCTTCGCTGTTGAATCAAGCTTGTCAGGTGTTATGAAAGAAGTAGGCAGCTATAAGGAGTTATGGTACAAAACAACATTTGATATACCGAGAGGATTGGATCGGACAAGGATATTCTACTCCATTTTGGAGCTGTAGATTGGAAGGCCGATGTTTGGCTAAATGATATTCTAATTGGTTCCCACACTGGAGGATACACTCCTTTTCACTTTGACATCACTCCGTTTTTAAAGGAAGGAAATCAAATAATTACGGTAAAGGTTTGGGACCCCACCAATGATGGCCCACAACCTAGGGGAAAACAGGTTAAGAAACCTGAGGGTATTTGGTATACCCCGGTTACAGGTATTTGGCAAACCGTTTGGTTGGAACCCGTTCCAAAAAAGCGGATTTTGAATATAAAGACAATTCCAAATGTTGATAACAATACTGTTACCGTAATTCCAGAAATTAAAGGTAGTGACTTCGGGGATATCGTTGAGGTATCCGTTTTTGACAAGGGAACTCTAGTTTCTAATGCCATGGCAAAGAATGGTTTAGAAATGGTACTGCCGGTAGGGAACTCAAAATTATGGTCACCGAATCTCCTTTTTTGTATGATTTAGAAATAAGGTTACTGTCTAATGAAAAAGAAGTAGATAAGGTGGGTAGTTACTTTGGCATGCGGAAAATCAGTATGAAAAAGGATGAATTTGGGATAGTACGGATGCAATTGAACAATAAGGATTATTTTCAGTTTGGCCCATTGAATCAAGGCTGGTGGCGAGATGGACTTTACACGGCCCCAACAGATGAGGCACTTAAATATGACATAATAAAAACCAAGGAACTCGGTTTTAACATGATACGGAAACATGTCAAGGTTGAACCGGCCGGATGGTATGCCCATTGTGACAAATTGGGTATTTTGGTCGCGGCAAGATATGCCAAACGGTGATAAGGATTCGCAATGGCAGAACCATGACTATTTCAACGGTTCGGAATTTCAAAGAAGCCCACAATCGGAAGAAATATATAGAACCGAATGGAAGGATATTATGGATTATCTCTTTTCCGTGCCCAGTATTGTTGTGTGGGTTCCCTTTAATGAAGCCTGGGGTCAATTTAAGACAGAGGAGATTGCGGAATGGACCAAAACATATGATCCAAGTAGATTGGTAAACGCTGCCAGCGGCGGAAATTTTTACAGAACCGGAGATATCGTGGACTTACACAATTATCCTGCTCCGGCGATGTACTTATACGATGCGCAACGGGTCAATGTGTTGGGCGAATATGGAGGTATTGGTTTACCGGTTGAAAATCACCTTTGGAAGCCCGATAACAATTGGGGCTACGTAAAATTCAAAAACTCAAAAGAAACAACAGAACAGTATGTGGAATACGCCGAGCAATTAAAGAAATTGGTGAAGGCAGGCTTTTCTGGTGCAATCTATACCCGGACCACCGATGTGGAAGGAGAGGTGAACGGTTTCATGACTTATGATCGTAAAGTCGATAAAATGAATGTTCCAGTTGTAAAAAAGGCAAACCAAGAAGTAATTGAAGAATTCCAATCTAACTAGGACTTAATATTCGCTCTAAAAATCAAAATAGTGTCGAATTGGAAGTTTGTTGTAAGAATGAGGGAAATTCATTGAGTATAAACACATGTGACATGGTCGATTTTTTTAAAAGGGCATACTATATTTTCTCGGATTTTGCTGGTACTTTTAGGTTGTAAGAATTTTAAATGTAGCGATTTAAAATCGGAAGTCAATCAAACTAACTATCTACAGAATCGCTTACCGTTACGTGAGATGCCATATCTAGAACTTCCTCCGGGTGCTATTAGACCCAAAAGTTGGCTAAAAGAACAACTACAAAGAATGGCGGACGGGATGACCGGACATTTGGATGAAATATATCCACAAGTTTTAGGTCCCAGCAACGGATGGCTAGGCGGTGATGGAGACGGTTGGGAACGAGGACCCTATTGGGTGGACGGGTTGTTGCCTTTGGCATATATTTTGGATGATGCCGATTTGAAGGCCAAAGTTTCACCCTGGGTTGAGTGGACCTTAACCCACCAAACAGAAGATGGCTATATCGGCCCGGTTCCTTTTAATACGAAACCCGAAATTATGCCAGGGGTACAACGTTCGAATCGTAAGGATTGGTGGCCCAAAATGGTAATGCTAAAGGTATTGCAACAGCATTACAATGCGACTGGGGATGAACGTGTAATTAAGGTACTTACAAACTATTTTAGATATCAATTAAAAGAACTTCCAAATCGACCACTTGATGACCTGACATTTTGGGCCAATAGAAGGGGAGCAGATAATTTACAAGTAGTATACTGGCTTTATAATATTACCGGTGATACTTTTTTACTTGACTTAGGGGAGATTATTCATGAGCAGACCTATCCGTGATTCACCGTTTTTTTGAATAAGCCTAACAAAAATGATTCTGTAGTGCCTTACGGTTATTTTCAATCAAAAAGATATCCTTTCGATTCTGTAGAGATCAAAAACACCTCTCTTTCGCAAATAGGGGGTATACATACCGTAAACTTTGCCCAAGGGCTAAAGCAACCTGGGATACGGTACCAAAAGGAACCAGATGAAAAATATATCTATGCGATAAGAAACGCTCTTCAGGACATCAAAAAGTATCATGGACAGCCACAAAGGAATGTATGGTGGTGATGAACCTTTACATGGAACCAATCCTGTGCAGGGAGTTGAATTCTGTTCTATATCTGAGAAAATGTTTTCATTGGAAACCCTCTTAAAGATAACAGGGGATACTGAGTTTGCAGACTTGCTGGAGCGTATTGCTTATAATGCACTTCCGGCACAGGCTTCCGATGATTTTTCGTCACGCCAATATTTTCAGGCTGCAAATCAAATAGAACTTTCAGACCGCCTAGAAAACTCGTTCGAGGCTCAAAACCATAAGGGGATAGATTTTGTGTATGGTGTTTTGACGGGGTACCCATGCTGTACTACAAACATGCACCAATCGTGGCCTAAATATGTACAGAACCTTTTTTATTCCACTGCCGATGCTGGTGTTGCAGCTTTATTATATGCTCCTAGTGAAGTTGATATCAAGGTTGCCGATAATGTAGACCTGACCATAACTGAAACAACTGGTTTCCCATTTGAAGATAATGTCAATTTTAGTTTTGCTCTTTCTAAATCAGCTACTTTTCCCTTTCATCTCCGTATCCCAGCATGGATCAAAAATCCCATCGTAAAAGTTAACGGACAAATAGTAAAGGGTAGGTTGGATAGACAGATTTTCATCATAAACAGGACATGGAATAACGGAGATGAGGTTACCATTACACTACCTATGCATATCATAACATCTAAATGGCATCAAGGTGCTGTAAGTATAGAGAGGGGGCCTTTGGTCTATTCCCTAAAGTTAGAAGGTAATGAAAAGGTAAAAAATCGGAATGATGGTTTCGGGGAATTTACTGAAATTAGCACAAATGAAGATTGGAATTTTAACTTGTTAAAATCCGAGTTAAACCAGTTACCCAGTTCGGCTAGAATAATCAAAAAACCGTGGGACGGTAGTTACCCCTGGAATTTAGAAAAAGCTCCTATTGAAATAAGGATTAAAGCAACAAAGTTTCCGGAATGGAAGCTAGTAGGTGGTGCTCCGATTTTTCCGGAGTCTACTGATTCGATTGGAAAGCAAAATTCAAGGCGCTTAGAATTGGATGAGATTACTTTGATACCCTATGGTTGTACTACTTTACGAATAACCGAATTTCCATTGATAAATCTTTAATCCGGAATAAAATTCAAGACGTAAGAAACAGAATATCCGTGAATTTTAATCATAAAAAAACCTTGACCGAAAAGTCAAGGTTTTTAGGTGACCGGGCTGGGGCTCGAACCTGCGAACCTCTCCTTAAAAGGGAGATGCTCTACCAACTGAGCTACCAGGTCAAAATTAATCTACAAAGATTCCTCGTTTGCGGGTGCAAATATAAGGTCTATTATTTATTTACCAAGACTAAATGGGGAGAAATTTATTTTTTTTTGAAATCGGTCGATTTTAACGGATTTTTACAAAAAAATAGAAGCTGTGAAAATTATTCTAATAGGTTATATGGGGAGCGGGAAGACAACAATAGGTAGGGCATTGGCTAAACAATTGAACTATAATTTTTTAGACCTTGACCAATATATTGAGGAAGCTGAGGGAATGTCCATTGGGCAGATTTTCAAGGATAAAGGTGAAGTTTATTTTAGGAAAAAGGAAACTGACTATTTGAAGGAGGTACTTCAATCAGATCAGGAATATATACTATCTGTAGGGGGTGGAACACCTTGTTTTGGTAATAACATGCAACTTATAAATGAAGCGAGTCCTAATTCAGTCTATGTTCGAACGGATTTACAGGTCTTGTACGAAAGACTTTTAAAGGAAAAGGATGAGCGTCCATTAATTACAAAACTCTCTAAGGAAGAGTTACCTGATTTTATAGCAAAACATCTTTTTGAACGAAGTTTTTTTTACAACCAAGCGCACCACAAGATTCATAATCAAAATAAATCCGTCGAGGATGTGGTGATGGAAATTCAAAAAATTCTAGTCTAAAAATACCCTATTTTTTTTGGGTTCAAAGAGAACGTTTACGTGTTCCTGCAAGGAAGTTGAAAGGGAAATACCTTTATAATCCGCCTTTACAGGATATTTTTTATGGTTCCTATTGACCAATACAGCTGTTTTTAATTGTTTAAGCGGAGTTTTAAGAAAGTGATGAATCTCATATATCAAGGTAGTGCCTGAATTAAGAACATCATCGACCGAGAACAACAGATTTATTGGCGTAATCGCTTTCAGGTAACGAAGTGGATACACCACTTTTAAGAGGGTCACTTTTGTCCATCATGACTTGACATAGGATTATCTCGGCATCCGTAATTTTCTTTAGAACAATCATTATTTTTTTGGCAAAAAGCAACCCACCACCCTCTATTCCTGCTACTACGATTTCCTTTTCGGAAACATTGGCCTCATATATTTGATAGGCTATTCTTTCAATTTTATGTTGAATCTGTTGATGGGTTAAAATCTGTTGTTGCATAACCTGAAATTATCTAGTGTAAATATAGAGGTAAAATTCGCTATTCCCTATTCGTTATTGGTTGTTGGCCGAACTGAAGATGCTTATTTGAGTTTTTTATTTTCACCCGTCGTTTTCTTCATTGGTATCTAAATAGTCATCGATTTCCCGTCGATCTTTTTTAGTCGGCCTTCCCGTTCCCTTTTTTCGATAATAGTCTTTGGAGTACTGTAAAAGTTCGTGATGGTCGAATGCTTCTTTTGGAGTGGTGTCCTTTCTATAGATATCCACGAGTTTGGCTCCAACTCGGTTCTCCGGAATATCCAAAACGGTAAGTTCATAGTCTATTTGATTTTTGCGTAGGACAATTTTGTCCAAAGGAAAAACTTCCCTTCCTGGTTTGGCTGTTTGGCCGTTGATTTTAACATGACCTTTTTTGCAGGCGGTCGTGGCAATGTTCCTTGTCTTAAAATAGCGTGTACTCCAAAGGTACTTGTCAATGCGCATGGCAACTAAAATCTTTGTTAAGGTATTCCACAAAAATAGGGGAAAATTGTATCTTGCGCGCTTAAATTATTGTTGATGAAATTAAAGAACATAGTAGTCCTTATTGTTGTTTTTATGAGTATTTGATCCTGTAAAAAGGATGACGATCCTATAGGTGAATTGGTGCCACCTAGATCGATCATTGAGGTTGCTGCTGAGGATGATGCGGAGATTCGTGAGTTTTTAAGTACCCATTTCTTCAATTATGATGAATTTATAAATCCTCCATCGGATTTCGATTATAAAATCAGATTTGATACCATAGCGGGAGATAATAGTCAGAAAACACCTATCATGTTCAGTGATACCATTTCGGGTGCTAATTTTGAATTTGGTATGGAGACCATTACCGTAGAGTCTTCTTCTTTTGGTGTTACAGATGAGGAAGTTTCTGATCATACACTATATTATTTGGTTGTGAGACAAGGTGGTGCTGAAGAAATGCCAACCATAGGGGATAATGTCGTATTAAGATACGAAGGTACCTTATTGGACGGAACTTTGTTCGATGCATCAAGCAATCAACCGGTGACTTTTAATCTTTCCGGAGTTGTTCGAGGATTTGGTAATGGTATGGAATATTTGAAAACTGGTACAAATCTAATTGTGAATGATGACGGTACTGTAACTTACTCTGATTATGGCATAGGGGCCATTTTTATCCCATCAGGGCTGGCCTACTTTAATCGCGGTTCACGGTTCTACAATCGCAGCGTATACTCCATTAATTTTCAAGGTAGACTCATTTACATATGAAAAGGATACTGATTTCGATGGTGATGGAATTCCCTCTATTTTGGAGGATATTGATGGGGACGGAAATTTGAATAATGATAACACTGACAGGGATACCGAGTTTAATGTGTTTTTGGCCAATTATAATGATACAGATGATGACGCGGATGGAATACCAACGAGAGAAGAAATTTTATTGGATGAGGAAGGTAATTTTGTGGATTTTAAAGATACGGATGGCGATGGTACACCGACTATCCGGATAGGGATTCTTAATTATAAGCACAGCAAAAAAAAGGCTTCCAAAAATTGGAAGCCTTTTTTATGCCTTATTCTATATCTTTTCAAATTTTAAGGGATAAACTTAAAATAAGTTGATCCGGTCTCGGTATCGATACGGTCGCCTGTTGGAATTCCTCCGGTAGTATTAATGAAATTCACCTCGTTTTCACTAAATCCCCTTTCATATCTAAGGTCAATTCCCAACTTACCCAAATTCACGCCGGCACCAATATTAAGACCAACCGTAAAATCGTTCTCCACATCACCCAAGGTAACGCCGTCAAAATCGGTGTCCGAATATATTGGAATGCAGATCCTGCAAAGACATTAAGTGAATCAATAACATTAACTCCCAAAAGTACAGGCGCATCTAATTTTTTCATCTTAAAGTCACCATCATTATAGTCGGACTTTATACTGGTGTACACCAATTCGGGTCTTACATATATTTTACCTCCTAGTTTACCATAAATACCCGGATGGTATCCCAAGTTTTTGTCCGGATTCTCGTAGGCATCACCTACTGAATCAAAATAGTCTCCATTACCAGCGTAATTTAAACCTCCCTTGATTCCAAAACCGGAACCGCTCTGTGCCATTGCCGTTAAACCGGTCAATAACATGACAGTAAGAAAAAGTGTTTTTTTCATAATAGTTTTATTTTATTGAAACATTAGTATCAAGAACAATACCAATCGTTTCCTTTCTCGTTATACCATCAGAACGGTAGGTAAAGTTCTTTTATTGTTCCGTAAAAATAGAATGGCTGTTCGGTTTATATGGTCGCATAGGTTATTAAGATTGACTTAAAAAGTATACAGCCTATGTAGAAACACATTTCTTATAAATAACCGATGTTTAATTTATGAGTAAGTGAAGTAGTATTGTATCCGGTTTATCCCTTAAGACCATCTTTGGTTTTTATTAAGTTTTATAGACACTGAGTTCATTATCTTTGCACCCTTATCTAAGCATATTGAAATTTACATTACACAAAACGGATGTCCAAAGTAAGGCAAGGGCAGGCACAATAGTAACGGATCACGGGAGTATTGAAACGCCTATTTTTATGCCAGTTGGTACGGTGGCATCGGTAAAGGGAGTACATCAAAGGGAATTGAGGGAGGAAATAAACCCGGATATAATTTTGGGGAACACGTATCACCTTTTTTTACGTCCGAAAACGGATATATTAAAAGCCGCTGGTGGCCTACATAAATTTATGGGATGGGACTGAAATATCCTTACGGATAGTGGTGGATACCAAGTATATTCTTTGTCTCGGAAATCGTAAGATTAAGGAAGAAGGGGTGAAGTTCAAATCACATATTGATGGTTCCCTTCACATGTTCACACCAGGAAAATGTCATGGAAATCCAAAGGGTAATAGGAGCGGATATTATTATGGCATTTGATGAATGCACACCATACCCTTGTGATTATAATTATGCAAAGCGATCCATGCATATGACGCATCGATGGCTGGACCGATGTATCAATCATTTGGAAAAAACACCTTTTGAGTATGACTATACCCAAAGCTTTTTTCCAATAGTTCAGGATCCACATATAAAGATTTGAGAAGACAGTCGGCGGAATATATAGCGAACACTGGTGCCAAAGGTAATGCTATTGGAGGTCTATCCGTGGGGGAGCCTGCCGAGGAAATGTATGGTATGACGGAGGTGGTTTGTGAAATTCTTCCGGAGGACAAACCAAGATATCTTATGGGGGTAGGTACTCCCATTAATATATTGGAAAACATTGCCTTGGGAATTGATATGTTCGATTGTGTAATGCCCACCGTAAACGCAAGAAATGGTATGCTTTTTACCGCCCATGGAACCATCAACATTAAAAATAAAAAATGGGAGGATGACTTTTCTCCCATAGATGAGATGGGAACTACTTTTGTGGATAGGGAATATTCCAAGGCCTATTTGCGACACTTGTTTGCGGCCAATGAATTTTTGGGAAAACAAATCGCTACAATTCACAATCTAGGGTTTTATCTTTGGCTGGTACGTGAGGCAAGAAAGCACATTTTGGAAGGGGATTTTTATGCTTGGAAAAGCGCAATGGTAAAACAAATGGACAAAAGACTATAAGAGTGCTATCGATTATAGACAAATATATTTTAAAGAGGTACTTGGCCACTTTCGCTATGATGCTCCTTTTATTTATCCCCATAGGGATAATGGTAAATTTGGCGGAGCAAATTGGAAAGATGATAGATAATGAGGCCCCATTGAATGAAATATTGATCTATTATCTGAACTTTACCATTTACATCGGCAGCTTGCTGTTTCCTATTTTTCTCTTTTTATCGGTTATCTTTTTTACCTCAAAATTGGCGAATAATACGGAAATTGTGGCCATTTTAAGTTCAGGGGTTTCCTATGGTAGATTCCTAAGGCCGTATTTGATTGGGGCGACTATCATAGCAATTATTATGTTCTTTATGACCATGTTCATTGTGCCACAGGCCAGTATTGGTTTTAATGAATTCAAGTTTAAATACTTGAAGCGCGGTAAGCAGGATCGGATAACAAATAACATCTTCAATCAGCTCAACGAAACGGATTTTATCTATGTAAGCAGTTTTGATCCGGCGCGGCAGTTAGGTCATAATTTCACCTATGAAAGGTTTAATAGTGACAATAAGCTTGATTTTAAAATTTCAGCTGTAAACATTCGGTGGGTTGAAAAGGATAGCAATTACAGACTCACTTCCTATGTTAAACGGAAAATGGTTGGGGATTCTGCCATTTTAGACAGTAAGCGTAGGTTGGATACCATATTTTCTTTTAAAATTGATGACCTTACCCCAGTCTCTTATGTAGCCGAAACAAAGAATTTATTCGAACTCGATCAATTTATTGCGGACTAAAAAAGAAAAGGTGCATCGAACATCAATACCTATATTCACGGTCAAATACAAACGCTGGGCCTTACCGTTGACAGCTTTTATTCTTACGATTATTGCAGTAGCTGTTTCCTCTGTAAAAAGAAGAGGTGGTATGGGTGTAAACCTGGCCTTTGGAATTTTGGTGGCCTTTGTGTTTATCTTTTTTGATAAGGTATTTGGAACGCTTGCGGAGCAATCCGGATTTTCGCCGTTATTGGCAGTAATTATCCCCAATGTGCTCTTTGGGCTTTTGGCCTTTTATTTGCTGCAGAATGCCAAAAGATAGAATTCTCAACCTGCTCCATTTACATTTTATTGTTTTCATATGGGGCTTTACCGCAATATTGGGAAAATTGATTTCCATTGATTCGCTACCGTTGGTTTGGTATCGGATGTTATTGGCCGCTGTGTTTATATTTATATACATTAGGTTGGTACGCTTTCGTTTACAAGTGGACAAAAGAACGTTGTCTTGGCTCATCTTTGGAGGCATTGTGGTTGCTAGTCATTGGGTTACTTTTTTCTACGCTATAAAAATTTCTACTGTTTCCATTGCGCTCGCTATGATGTCTACGGGTGCTTTTTTTACCGCAGTAATGGAGCCTTTTTTCTTCAAGCGAAAAGTAATAGGATATGAATTGTTGTTCGGGCTTTTGGTGATTGTGGGTCTGATTTTGATTTTCCGGGTAGAGTCGAATTATGCCTATGGGATGTTGGTTGCCTTGGGCTCATCATTTTTGGCTTCCATATTTTCCTTAGTTAACGGAAAACTGGTCAAACAGCATAAACCATCCGTAATTTCCTTTTACGAGCTCGGTATCGGTGTATTGTTTCTTTCGTTAATATTGGGAGTTCAAGGTAGTTTTTCAATGGAGTTTTTTCAGCTCAACAATATGGATTGGCTTTATTTGAGCATTCGCGCCCTGATTTGCACCGCTTATGCGTTTATAGCTTCCATAAAGGTAATGAGGATATTGACCCCTTATACAGTAATGCTTACCACAAATTTAGAACCCGTGTACGGCATCCTTTTGGCTTGGTTCATTTTTGGTTCGGAAGAACAAATGAATCCGTTATTTTATATAGGCGCCATTCTTATTTTAAGTACGGTTATTCTAAACGGAATTTTAAAGAATAAGGCGAGTAAAAATAAATTCCCTTTCAGAAAACTAAGGGAGCAGACCAAGGAAACAAAACTCAAAAGCCCGGGAAGACCCGGAAGCATTTAAATCCAATTTGTCTAGCAAATGACTATGGGCAAATTACCCATTAAAGTTTTATCTTTGCCTACGCAACTAACGAAATCTTATTGAAAACTATGGAGTATTTGGATTTTGAACTTCCAATTAAAGAGTTGGAAGAGCAATTGGACAAGTGTATGATTATTGGTGAGGAAAGCGATGTAGATGTATCCGAAACCTGTAAACAAATAGAGAAGAAATTAGACGAGACAAGGAAGGAAATCTACAAAAACCTTACCCCTTGGCAACGGGTTCAGCTATCAAGGCATCCAAATAGACCGTATACGCTTGATTACATAAGGGCAATTTGTGGGGACACGTTTCTTGAATTGCATGGTGATCGTAACGTAAAGGACGATAAGGCCATGATAGGTGGGCTTGGCAAAATAGGTGATCAGAGTTATATGTTCATCGGACAGCAAAAAGGTTACAATACCAAAACGAGACAGTACAGAAATTTTGGGATGGCCAATCCGGAAGGGTATCGAAAGGCCTTGCGTTTGATGAAGTCCGCCGAAAAATTTGGTATACCCGTAGTATGCCTTATAGATACTCCAGGTGCCTATCCAGGTATTGAAGCCGAGGAACGGGGTCAAGGGGAAGCCATAGCAAGGAATATTTTAGAAATGACACGATTGGAAGTACCCATTATCGTGGCCATTATTGGTGAAGGGGCTTCCGGTGGAGCATTGGGAATTGGAGTAGGTGATAAGGTTTTAATGTTGGAGAATACTTGGTATTCGGTTATTTCGCCTGAGTCATGTTCCTCTATCCTTTGGAGAAGTTGGGAATACAAGGAGAGAGCTGCCGAAGCCTTAAAACTTACGGCAAGTGATATGAAAAAATTAAAATTGATTGATGAAATTGTAAAGGAACCGGCTGGGGGGGCACACACCAATCGAGAAAAAACTTTTGAAATCCTAAAAAATAAAATTGCCTCGCATTATGAGGAGCTACAAAAGTTATCACCAAAAGAATTGGTGAAACAGCGGATGGAAAAATATGCAAACATGGGCGTTTTTAATGGATAAACTACCGTTTTACTAACGTACGATCGAACCGAAGATTTTCATCTTCGGTTTTTTTATGTTATCAACATAAAATCGTATTTTATTAACAGGCAAATTGTTAGTTAACTGTGAACATCGGATTCCATTTAAGTAAAGTTAACTAAAGGTTAATTGTATATTTTCGCAGTATGGAGAACACACAACCTTTTGTTGGTCGTAAGATTGACAAATCCACGATTATTAGCCTCGAAAGAGGAAAAATACCACCACAAGCAGTTGATTTAGAAGAAGTTGTGCTTGGAGCAATGATGATTGATAAAAAGGGTGTCGATGAAGTTATTGATATCCTACATCCTGATGTGTTCTACAAGGATGCCCATAGATTTATATACGAAGCCATATTTGTATTGTTCGAAGAATCGCAACCAGTGGATTTATTAACCGTTTCTTCGCAATTGAAGAAGGCGGGGAAATTGGAGGCCGTTGGAGGGGATTTTTACCTTATAAAGTTGACCCAAAAAGTGGCATCTTCAGCTCATATTGAGTTTCATGCCCGTATCATCCTACAAAAATATATTCAGCGTAGTCTTATCAAAATATCGAACGAAATTATCGAAGATGCCTACGATGAAAGTACGGACGTTTTTGACCTATTGGACAATGCGGAAGCCAAATTATATGATGTTACCCAGGGAAATCTAAAGAGGTCCGCAGAAACAGCACAGAATTTGGTAATCCAGGCCAAGAAAAAAATCGAGGAAATTGCCAACAGGGAAGGTCTGAGCGGAATACCTTCCGGTTTTGATAAATTGGATAAGTTGACCTCCGGATGGCAACCCAGTGATTTGATCATCGTAGCGGCCCGTCCTGGTATGGGTAAAACAGCACTGACCTTGTCGATGGCCGGAAATATGGCAGTGAATTCGAATACTCCTGTAGCTTTCTTTTCTTTGGAAATGTCTTCGGTTCAGTTGATTACCCGTTTAATTTCTTCGGAAACTGGTCTGTCATCGGAGAAACTAAGAACAGGAAAACTTGAAAAACATGAATGGGAGCAATTGAACGTAAAGGTAAAAACCTTGGAAAAGGCACCTTTATTTATTGATGATACTCCTTCATTATCCATTTTTGATTTACGGGCCAAAGCTAGAAGATTGGCCTCCCAGCATGGAATTAAAATGATCATGATTGATTATTTGCAGTTAATGACGGCTGGCGGTAGCCAAAAAGGAGGAAATAGGGAACAGGAAATTTCTACGATATCAAGAAACTTAAAAGCCTTGGCAAAGGAACTTAACGTTCCTGTGATCGCGCTTTCGCAGCTTTCCAGGGCAGTAGAGACAAGGGGTGGTAGCAAAAGACCAATCCTTTCTGATTTGAGGGAGTCCGGGGCCATAGAGCAAGATGCGGATATTGTTTCCTTCATATATAGGCCCGAATACTATAAAATTGAAGAATGGGATGATGAGGAACGTACCCCTACACAAGGACAGGCCGAGTTTATCGTGGCAAAGCATAGAAATGGTGGTCTTGATAATATTAGGCTTAAATTTATCGGAAGCCAAGGGAAGTTCGACAATTTGGATGATTTTGACTCTCCATTCGAGTTTCAGTCCAAAATGAACGATAATGAGGAGAATCCTTTTATCACAAAAAACCTACCAAGTGCGGATGACGCTTTTGGTAGCTCAATGAATCAAGGTTTAGATCCTGAGGACGACGACGATGTACCATTTTAATGGAGAAGTGGACTAATTTTGAGTTTTAATCGGTCTTATTTTAAAATCTTTAACGCTCCTGGAAATACAGGAGCGTTTTTTTTCGTTTATTTTTGAGAGAGTGCCAATTGAATTATGTAGTATGAACAGAATTCTGTTATTATTCGTAGTAAGTCTGATTTCTCATCTTGGGTTTGCCTCCTCCATTTTAATACCAATGGATGCGGAAAATCAAAAAAACCATTTAAAGGCCTATGGAATAACCTATTGGGTACTTTCCAAACAACAAAAGGTACAATGGTTACTCAACTTTAGGGGCGGTTCCTTTCTATTGCCGGATGGAGAGGTTATACGTAAGGAGTGCCAAATTAGGGGGGTTTCTTTTGAAATCCTTTCTGATGATCAGTCAAATTCCATTTTGGATGAGATAAGTAGTCCATCCAAAAATCAGGATGCCGTAATATTGGAGAAAGCTCCCAAGATTGCAGTCTATTCGCCCAAGGAGAATCAACCATGGGACGATGCGGTTACCATGGCACTTACCTATGCGGAAATTCCTTATGTAACGGTCTACGATGAGGATGTCTTGGAAGACAAATTGGCTCTTTATGATTGGCTGCATTTGCATCATGAAGATTTTACAGGGCAATATGGCAAATTTTATGGGGCTTACAGGGCAACACCTTGGTATATTGAAGGGAAGAAAGAGGCGGAGAAATTGGCCCGTAAATTGGGATATGATAAAGTTTCTGATGAGAAACTGGCAGTTGCCTTGAAAATTAGAAATTATGTAATTGGTGGCGGTTTTATGTTTGCCATGTGCTCTGCGACGGACAGTTTTGACATCGCCCTTGCGGCCGATGGTGTGGATATTTGTGAACCCATGTTCGATGGGGACTCATCCGACCCTAATTATCAGGCAAGTTTAGATTTTGACAAGACCTTTGCCTTTACGGATTTCACATTGGAAAGAAGCCCTGTAAAGTATGAATTTTCCACTATAGACATGACTTCAAAAAGGGGCAATGTTCCAAAAGAACAAGACTATTTTTCCCTGATGGATTTCTCGGCAAAATGGGATGCCGTTCCAACAATGTTATGCCAAAACCACACATCCTTGGTAAAAGGTTTCATGGGGCAAACAACGGCCTTTAATCGGTCAGAAATTAAACCTACGGTATTGGTGCTAGGGGAAAACAAATTAAACGGTGAGGCCCGTTACATCCATGGTATAAAGGGAAAAGGTTTCTTCACTTTTTACGGCGGCCATGATCCTGAAGACTATCAGCATAGGGTAGGGGATCCGAAAACCGAATTGGAATTGCACCCAACATCACCAGGGTATCGGTTAATTTTAAATAATGTGCTGTTCCCTGCGGCTAGAAAGAAAAAGCAGAAAACATAATTAATTATAGGGCAACCAGTTTTTTCAACTGATGTTCTACGCCCATTTTGTCGTTACTCAGGGTGGTGTACCTGGCTACTTTTTTAATGTTGGGGTGCGCATTTTCCATGGCAAAACTATAATCAGAAAGTGCCAACATTTCCAAGTCGTTGTTATAGTCGCCAAATACCATGATTTCATGAGACTTTATCCCGTAAGTGTGCATCACTTTTTCCAAAGCAAACCCCTTATGCGCATTAGGACTGGATATATCCACCCAATTTTCACCGAAACTTTTACTTTAAGTTTATCTTCAAAATGTTTTACATAGGGGTATATGTATTTTTCGGAATCATCAAAATGGTAAATGGCAATCTTAATGACTTCTGAATCTACAATCTTAAGTTCTTCAAGGATTTCAAACTTTGTATAATATTCTTTAAGTTTTTGAACGAAGGCATCGGACTCTCCGGAAATATAGGCCATATGTTTGCCACAAAGAACAGGATGGGTGTTGGGTACTTTGCTCAATTTGTTCAAAATCTCTGAAACAAACTGGGTATTTAAAGGAGTAGATAAAATTTCATGATCTCTTTGTTTTGCAAAGCCACCGTTCTCTGCGATTACGATGATATCATCCTTTATTGGGTGTAACTTATCAATGATACTGTTATATTGCCTGCCACTGGCTGCAACAAATAGAATACCCTTGGATTTTAGGCTTTCAAATAGTTTGAAAAATTCATCACTTACTTCGTGATTTGAATTCAATAGAGTGCCGTCCATATCGGTAACGACCATCTTAATAGTAGATAAATCCATATTTTTAAGTAAGCAACAAAGATATTTCAACAGGTTGTATTAAGTAAGTAAAGCCTGAAGTTTTACCTTTATTTAATAAGATTTTAGCATGGATTGGTTTCAAAAGGAGTTTACATTGCCTTCTTATTCAAGGGGCTTCCATTTAATAACGGATAGAATACTTGCCAAATGCCCGGAGATTGGGAATATAAAGATTGGAATGTGTCAGGTTTTTATTAAACATACCTCCGCAAGCCTAACGATAAATGAAAATGCAGACCCGACAGTTAGAACAGATTTTGAAAGCCATTTAAATACCATGGTACCTGAGAATGCACCTTATTATATTCATACCTATGAAGGAGCGGATGATATGCCGGCCCATATTAAATCTTCTTTAATGGGTTCTTCGGTACAAATACCTATTACTAAGGGTAGACTAAATTTGGGAATATGGCAGGGGATATATCTTTGTGAGCACAGGAATCACGCTTCGGGTAGAAAGTTGGTGGTTACCATTTTCGGGAATTAGCTTCATATCTAAATAAATTAAATAATACAATATGACTACAGAAGAATCCATTTTAAATAAAATCCAGATTTTAATTACCAACCATTTTGATACACCTCAGAAAGCTTTTGAATTTTTTGATGCCGATAGTGATGGAAAGCTTACCAAAGGGGAGATTGTTAAATTGTTGAAGGATGCTGAAATCAGTGGGTTTTTAAGAGGAATAGTTTCGACAAAACTGATAGAGGGGTATGATAAAAATGGTAATGAGCTAATTGATTGGGAAGAATTTAAGGCTGCCATTGCCAGGATTAAGCGATGATCATTTAAAAACAAAAATCCGGCCTATTTGGGCCGGATTTTTTTAAGTGAGATTCTGTTTTAACTATTTTACCTGTTCTACAATTGCTTTAAAAGCATCTCGGATGATTCATTGCCAAATCGGCTAGAACTTTTCTGTTAAGTTCAATACCATTGGCTTTGATTTTCCCCATAAATTGAGAATAGGACATTCCATGTTGTCTCGGCACCTGCATTAATACGGGTTATCCATAGGGACCGGAATGTTCTTTTCTTGTTTTTACGGTCTCTATAAGCATATAACATTGCTTTTTCAACCGCATTCTTGGCTACTGTCCAAACGTTTTTACGTCTTCCGAAGTAACCTTTGGCTTGCTTCATTACCTTTTTTCTTCTGGCTCTTGAGGCAACTGCATTTACTGATCTTGGCATTTCTTTTTGTTTTTTTGTAGTGGGCGCCCTTATTTATTCTAAGGAACTTTTATTGGCCCAACTCCATGGTTAATAATTCTACCTTTTGAACTTTTACTTTAAACGTAATTGTTCCTTAATGCTGTTAACATCATGTTGGTGTACCAAAGTGTCATGTGTTAACGCAAGCTTACGTTTTTTGGACTTTTTCGTAAGAATATGACTCTTAAACGCATGCTTTCTTTTGATTTTACCGGTACCTGTTAGCTTAAAACGCTTTTTGGCACTGGATTTTGTTTTTTGTTTAGGCATTTTCTCCTATTTATTTAATTAAAATCTCACTTTCATGCTAAACGCTACCAGTTGAATAACCAATAGCGTTCAGTATTTTATTCATTCGTTTGGTTTCTCCATGAAAACCTAACTACTTATTTCTTTGTCTTTGGTGCGATGAACATTGTCATTCGCTTACCTTCTAATTTGGGCATCTGTTCCACCTTTCCCAGTTCCTCCAATTCTGAAGCTAGTTTTAAGAGTAGAATTTCTCCTTGATCTTTATAAACTATTGAACGTCCTTTAAAAAAAACATAGGCCTTTAACTTAGCTCCATCTTTCAGGAATTTTTCGGCATGTTTCTTTTTAAATTCATAGTCATGGTCATCCGTATTTGGCCCAAACCTAATTTCCTTAACAACAACTTTGGTTGCTTTGGCCTTCATGGCCTTCTCCCTTTTCTTCTGTTCGTATAAAAACTTTTTGTAATCAATAATTTTACAAACAGGAGGATCCGCCTTAGGTGAAATTTCCACCAAATCCAATTCCAATTCCCTTGAAATTTCAAGGGCTTTACGAATTGGATAAACTCCAACTTCTACATTATCACCAACTAACCTTACTTCGGAGCCAGTATTTGTTCATTAATATTATGAGGGTTTTTGTTTTCCCTTCTTGGTTGAGGCCTGAATCTTTTACGTATTGCTATGACTTACTATTTTTAATTAAACTTTAATTTTTGAACGACTTTAAGGTACTATTTATTTCTTTAGATACCAAGTCGGTAAACGCTTCAACGCTTATGGCTCCTAAATCCTCGCCTCCGTGCCTTCTAACAGAAACGGTGTTGGAGCTTTCATCATTTTCACCTACGATAAGCATAAATGGAATCTTATTCATCTCTGCTTCCCGTATTTTTTTGCCAACCGTCTCATTTCTACGGTCAACAAGGGCGCGAATTTCGTTATTTTCTAGCGATTTTAAAACTTTTTCCGCATATTTTTCATGTTTCTCGCTTACCGGCAATAGGATTGCTTGATCTGGGATTAACCACAGAGGAAAATTACCGCCAGTATGTTCCAGCAATAGGGCGATGAAACGCTCCATGCTACCAAAAGGAGCACGGTGTATCATAACCGGTCTATGCAATTCGTTGTCACTTCCCTTGTAGGTTAGTTCAAATCTCTCGGGTAAATTGTAATCCACCTGTATAGTCCCTAGCTGCCACTGTCTTCCAAGGGCATCCTTTACCATAAAATCTAATTTTGGGCCATAAAAGGCAGCCTCCCCACTTTCAATTACGAAGTCGAGTCCCTTTTCCTTCGCGGCATTTATGATAGCTTGTTCGGCTTTTTCCCAATTTTCAACAGACCCGATATATTTTTCAGGGCTATCCAAATCCCTAACGGATACCTGAGCGGTGAAATCTTCAAAACCTAATGAGCCAAGTACGTATAATGATAAATCAATTACTTCCTTAAACTCTTGGTCTAGCTGGTCAGGAGTACAGAATATGTGGGCATCATCTTGGGTAAAACCCCTCACCCTGGTTAGTCCATGAAGTTCACCACTTTGTTCATATCTATATACCGTACCAAATTCCGCATACCTTTTAGGCAGTTCTTTGTAACTAAAGGGACGGGTGTTGTAAATTTCGCAATGATGTGGACAGTTCATAGGTTTTAATAGAAACTCTTCGTCCTCTTTGGGAGTATGTATGGGTTGAAAACTATCCTCGCCATATTTAGCATAATGACCCGATGTTACATATAGTTCCTTTTGACCAATGTGTGGGGTAACGACCATTTCATAACCTGCTTTCTTTTGGGCCTTTTTTAGAAATTGTTCGAGTCGCTCCTTCAGTGCTGCACCTTTAGGTAACCATAGGGGAAGTCCTTGGCCCACTTTCTGTGAAAAAGTAAAAAGCTCCAACTCTTTTCCTAATTTTCTGTGGTCTCTCTTTTTGGCCTCTTCCAATAATTCTAAATATTCGGTAAGGTCTTTCTGCTTTGGGAAGGATATACCATAGACCCTGGTCAATTGGGGTTTGTTTTCATCACCTCTCCAATAGGCTCCGGCCACACTTAATATTTTAATTGCTTTGACAATTCCGGTATTTGGAATATGGCCACCACGGCATAAGTCTGTAAAAGTATCGTGGTCACAAAAGGTAATGGAGCCATCTTCCAAGTTTTCAATCAATTCCACCTTATATTCGTTCCCTTGTTCTTTATAGAATTTTAAAGCATCGGATTTTGATACTTCCCTCATCCTATAATCATGCTTGCCACGCGCAATTTCTAGGGCTTTTTGTTCAATCTTGGAAAAATCCTTTTCGGATATATTTCCCTCAGGTAAATCAACATCATAATAGAACCCATTTTCTATCGCTGGACCTATGGTTAGTTTAACACCCGGGTATAACTCTTCCGAGAGCTTGGGCTACTATATGTGAGGTAGAGTGCCAAAAAGCTTTTTTACCTTCTTTATCGTTCCAAGTATATAAGGTAAGAGATCCGTTTGTGGTTAAGGGTGTAGTGCTTTCAATGATGGTGTCATTAAATTTTGCGGAAATTACGTTCCTGGCAAGTCCTTCGCTTATGCTTTTTGCCACTTCCATAGGAGTGGCGCCCTTTTCAAATTCCTTAATGGAGCCATCTGGCAATGTAATTTCTATCATAATCTAATTTTATGCGGGGAGCAAAGATAATATCTTGTGGTTATGTCCGCAATAGTATCATATAATATGTTTTAATGCTTTTGAGGTATCCCTCCCTATGTATAAAAGTAATTAAGAAGTGTCGGTTGTGTTTATATAGGAGCATAATTGGCGGAAACATTCCTCTTTTTTCTTTGTTTTGAATCGATTTTTTAATTAAATTCAATGCCCTTTTTCTTTTAAACTTCACAAGTGTCTCATTTCAAGATTGTTGTGTGTTTAGGGGTGAAAAAGTTTAAAAAAGCTGCATTTTTTCTTTGTTATTTAAAAAACAGGCTTACATTTGCAGCCCGTTAATCGAGCAGGATTTTTCAAGTAAGATTAATGACATTAAAGTGCAAAACGTTCATTGTTTTTTTGTTTTTCTGATGGTTTGAAAAAAATATTTTTTTCTTTTTAAAAAAGTTGTCAGGTAAAAAAACAGTTGTATATTTGCACCCGCTTAGTGAGACACTGGGCGATGATTGGGTCGGGTGACCGGCCTTGTTACAGAATTGTTCATTGAAATATTGTGGAGAGAATCGCGAGCTTTTTAGGAAGTTTTGCGATGGTAGATAACATAAAGAATTAGATCGAGAGAATCGGGGCCGGGGAGTCATATTTCGGAGGTCGTTGGGACGAGTATATAAAGAACAACGATGAAGAGTTTGATCCTGGCTCAGGATGAACGCTAGCGGCAGGCCTAACACATGCAAGTCGAGGGGTAACAGGGAGCTTGCTCCGCTGACGACCGGCGCACGGGTGCGCACCGCGTATGGAACCTGCCTTCTACAGGGGAATAGCCCAGGGAAACTTGGATTAATGCCCCGTGGTACCACGACCTGGCATCGGGACGTGGTTAAAGCCTTCGGGCGGTAGAAGATGGCCATGCGTCCCATTAGTTAGTTGGTAAGGTAACGGCTTACCAAGACCGCGATGGGTAGGGGCCCTGAGAGGGGGATCCCCCACACTGGTACTGAGACACGGATCGAGACTCCTACGGGAGGCAGCAGTGAGGAATATTGGACAATGGGCGAGGGCCTGATCCAGCCATGCCGCGTGCAGGAAGAATGCCCTATGGGTAGTAAACTGCTTTTATACGGGAAGAAAAAGGGGCACGTGTGCCCCACTGACGGTACCGTAAGAATAAGGACCGGCTAACTCCGTGCCAGCAGCCGCGGTAATACGGAGGATCCGAGCGTTATCCGGAATTATTGGGTTTAAAGGGTCCGTAGGCGGGCCGGTAAGTCAGGGGTGAAAGTCTGTAGCTCAACTATAGAATTGCCTTTGATACTGCTGGTCTTGAGTCATGGTGAAGTTGCCGGAATATGTGGTGTAGCGGTGAAATGCATAGATATCACATAGAACACCGATTGCGAAGGCAGGTGACTAACCATGTACTGACGCTGATGGACGAAAGCGTGGGGAGCGAACAGGATTAGATACCCTGGTAGTCCACGCCGTAAACGATGGATACTAGCTGTCCGGGCCCTTGAGGCCTGGGCGGCCAAGCGAAAGTGATAAGTATCCCACCTGGGGAGTACGTTCGCAAGAATGAAACTCAAAGGAATTGACGGGGGCCCGCACAAGCGGTGGAGCATGTGGTTTAATTCGATGATACGCGAGGAACCTTACCAGGGCTTAAATGCAGTTCGACAGGTCCGGAGATGGACTTTTCTTCGGACGGATTGCAAGGTGCTGCATGGTTGTCGTCAGCTCGTGCCGTGAGGTGTCAGGTTAAGTCCTATAACGAGCGCAACCCCTACCGTTAGTTGCCAGCATGTCAAGATGGGGACTCTAACGGGACTGCCGGTGCAAACCGCGAGGAAGGTGGGGATGACGTCAAATCATCACGGCCCTTACGTCCTGGGCCACACACGTGCTACAATGGCAGGTACAGAGAGCAGCCACGTCGCAAGGCGGAGCGAATCTATAAAACCTGTCACAGTTCGGATCGGGGTCTGCAACTCGACCCCGTGAAGCTGGAATCGCTAGTAATCGGATATCAGCCATGATCCGGTGAATACGTTCCCGGGCCTTGTACACACCGCCCGTCAAGCCATGGAAGCCGGGAGTGCCTGAAGTCCGTCACCGCAAGGAGCGGCCTAGGGCAAGATCGGTAACTAGGGCTAAGTCGTAACAAGGTAGCCGTACCGGAAGGTGCGGCTGGAACACCTCCTTTCTAGAGATTGTCCCTTCAAGGGACGATCCCCGGCGGCCTTCGAAGGTCCTTCAGTCCCGTTTTTTCGATTTATTTATGTTCTTGGAAAGAAAATCTCCGCAATCATGATATATAACAAATACGGAAGGGGCGCTGCCCTGGAAGTAGGGACAGTCCCATAGCTCAGCTGGTTAGAGCGCTACACTGATAATGTAGAGGTCGGCAGTTCGAGTCTGCCTGGGACTACGAGCCCCGTTTTGGGGGAACGTTCATTGAGGATGAAGTATTGGAAATTTTAGAGGTTGAGTTACAGGGTTATCGCTGATAACTACCGGCTAATGACTCATGACTAAAGAAATGGGGGATTAGCTCAGCTGGCTAGAGCGCCTGCCTTGCACGCAGGAGGTCATCGGTTCGACTCCGATATTCTCCACATGCCCTTGAGGGGCGACAGGTTCATTGACATATTGGAACAGGGAATACAGAGGTACTTTTGTGCCGATGTATATACCTAAAAAGAAAGAAACACGAATCTTTATAAAGTAAAGAGTACAAGTAGAATAGAACAAAAGGAAAGGCGACAAGCTGGAAAAGGGCGTATGGGGAATGCCTAGGCTCTCAGAGGCGAAGAAGGACGTGATAAGCTGCGAAAAGCCGCGGGGATCGGCACATACGATATGATCCGCGGATATCCGAATGGGGCAACCCGGCATGTTGAAGACATGTCATGCCGTAAGGCAAGCGAACCCGGTGAACTGAAACATCTAAGTAGCCGGAGGAAGAGAAAACAAAAGTGATTCCGATAGTAGCGGCGAGCGAAATCGGATTAGCCCAAACCGTTGTTGTTTCGGCAATAACGGGGTTGTAGGACCACGCTGTTCGAGATGTGATGAACTAGAACGCTTTGGAAAGAGCGGCCATAGACGGTGATAGCCCGGTATAGGCAAAGAACATTTAGATAGTGGTATCCTGAGTAGTGCGGGGCACGTGAAACCCTGTATGAATCCGGCGGGACCATCCGCCAAGGCTAAATACTCCTGAGAGACCGATAGTGAACCAGTACCGTGAGGGAAAGGTGAAAAGAACCGTGAACAACGGAGTGAAAGAGATCCTGAAACCATACGCCT